>CAMHMV010000006.1:0-115520 GCA_946186345.1 uncultured Prevotellaceae bacterium
GTGTGAGAGGAAAGGGAGCGAAAGCCAAAACTCTCGCTCCCCGACCTACTCGATTATGCCCTGCTTTTTGTGCTGGTGGGGTGGAATGGTGTTGCAGTAATTTTGCGCGGTGTACTGTGTAAAATCATTAAAGAAGAATACCATGAAGAAAAAAGAGAAAATGAGAGAGCTCCGGGTCATCGCCCGGGGAATGGTGCCGCTTGCCAATGGTGAAGCGGCACAATGCGGCGAGGCCCTGTTGGCGCAGAACGTGCGCGAGCAGGAGTCGTCGTTGCAAGTGACAGGACAGCCGGCTGTGACGGGAACGATTGCCGTTGGGGAACGGTTGCTGCTGCTTGCCGACGGGCACACGGTGACCTGCCGCGGCAGGAGTGTGAAACTTGACGGTGTGCCCGTCGTGACCGTTGGGGGCAACATCGTCGGGGCTCATGCCCTGGGTGACCTTATCGTAATTGTTGCTGACACCGGACTGACCTACCTGAAGCAACACGAGGGCGCATGGCGTGTGCTCAATCCCGCCGATGCCGTGCCGCAACTGAGCATCGGCACCGATGAAGCCATCGTGAGCACCGCGATTGATGCCTATACCTTTGCTGAGCCTTATCGGCAATGGCAGGCCCCGCTTGCCGATGCCGACTGTGCCGCCCTGAAGGCCCGATTGCAGTCGGCATGGTCTTCACTGACCGCCGACGTGCATGCCGAGGGGCGCTATCTCGCTCCGATGCTGGTACGCTGGGCGGTGCGGCTGCATGACGGGAGTTACTTGTGGATGAGTGAGCCCGTGCGTGTGGGAGATACAACGCTTGCCAATGCCAACCGCCTGGCAGCCGATGTGGTGACCTCGGGCAGCAGTTTCACCGGCATCGAGGCGACATCGTTGAGATTGACGCACTATGGCTTGAATATCAACGTGACGCGGGATATCGCCGCCGAATGGCTGCCCTTAGTGGCCTCGATTGATGTGTTTGCCACCGACGAGGCCCAACTGCTCACCTCGGTCCGTTCGCTGGACTACCGCTGTGTGACACGGACGACTGGAGGTCGTGAATATGTGCTGGAGATGGGTTTTACGCGGCGCAGTGCCGCTGCCATCTCGCGTGAACTTGCTGCCTCGCCGTGGCATCTTGTCGCTACCGCCGCTGTTGCCGCTCACGTGACGGGCAGCGACTTCGGTGCGCCTGCCGAGCCGTTGACGCTGACCAATGGCCAATGCAGCACCATCGGACGGTTGCCATCGCTTGAGGGCGTGGTGTGCTCTACACTGGCGGGCGGACGCCTGTACTGCTGCACGCATGACGGCGATGTGGTGTCGAGTGCTACCGGCAACGCCCTTGCTGAGGCCTATCGTCGTCGTGTGGTGGGTGCCGTGCCGTTGTCGATGGCAGTGGTGACGCGACCGTTGTATTCGAGTGGCTTCGGGCGATATCCCGTTTATGTGTTTACCGATGACGGCATCTATGCCATCCCGCAGGGTGCACAAGGGACATTGGGCGAGGCGCGTCTGGTGGATCGCACGGTCATTGCGGCAGGCGTGTCTCCCGTTGAGGGCGGAGGCAGCATCTGGCTAGTATCCCGTCATGGGCACTTGTGCCGCCTGGACGGCTCGCGGTTAACGGTGTGCTGCCGTGACGTGGATTGTGTCGGTCTGGCATGGAGTGGAGCCCACGAGGAGTTGTGGCTGCTGCGCGACTCGTCTTACCCTGTGGTGTTGTTGCCGAGCGGTCGCATGAGCGTGCGCACCGTTGCTGCCGCCCAACTCTATTGCGACCCGCGCCATGCCGTAGCGGTGACCGATACCGGAAGTGTGCTTGATCTGGAGTGTGAGACCGATGTGGCGATGCCCGTAGTGTGGCGCAGTCATCCCGTGGCACTGCATCCCCTGATGGGGGAGCGGGTGCATCGCGTGGTGTGGCACTTGAGCGGCGATGAACTGGACTTGACGTTGCGGGTGACGGGGCAGCGCGGCATCATGGCGATGGAGGGCGATGTGAGTGTTGTCACCGTGACGGGTAGCGTGCAGCAGCCGTTGGCGACCCCGACGGTGACGGTACCGTGCCGCACCCTGCGTCTGTCACTTGAAGGCATGGCACGCAGCGGCACCCTGCTGCTGCCCACCCTTATCTATTCCCTCTAAAGTCTTTAGGGTCTTTAGGGTCTTTAGGGTCTTTAAGGTCTTTAACGTCGTATAATAACTAGACCATGAAAAATACATTATCTAATCATATTGATGCGATTCTTAAGGAAAACGCGCGGCGGCGGGCATTGCTCGAAAACAACCCCTATGACCCGCTGGTAGGCATCGGCTGCTGGGGCAATAGGGTGGAAGTGGCGGGGCGGATGGTGCCGCGCTCGGTGCTGGACCGCCATCCTGACTACGCGTCGTTGCCACCCACCGAGCAGGACAAGGCGCGCATCCAAGAAGACTTTGAGTTCTGGTGTGCCCGTTGCGTGACCATCAAGGACAAACATAATAGCAAGAACGTGCCGCTGGTGCTCAACCGTCCACAGCGACGGCTGCTGGGCGTCATGGAAGGGCAACGCGTGGCAGGTCTGCCCGTGCGTGTCATCCTGCTCAAGGCCCGCCAGTGGGGCGGCTCAACGCTGGTGCAGATGTATCTGGCATGGATGCAGCTGGTGCGCCATACGGGTTGGAACAGCCTGATTTGTGGGCACTTGCACATGACGAGCAAATGCATCAAGCGGATGTATAACTTGTTGCTCAGGCATTATCCGCGCGAGATGCTTGATGGTGGGTGTAGGCTGCAGTTCTCTAAACTGGAGGGGCAGCCCAACGTGCAGCAACTGGAGGCACGGGACTGTCTGGTATTGACCGCTAGTTCTCGCAGCGAGGATGCCGCGCGTGGCTATGACATCTCCATGGCCCACTTGAGCGAGGTGGCGTTCTGGAAGGAAAGTGCGATGCACTCGCCCGATGATGTGGTGCGCAGCGTGTGTGGCAGTGTGGCGTTGAAGCCCGAGACCGTCGTTGTGCTGGAGTCTACCGCCGACGGAGTGGGTGACTATTTTCACGACGAGTGGCTGCGTGCTGAGTTGGGGCGAAGCGACAAGGCGCCGGTGTTTGTGCCATGGTATGAGATAGACGGTTATGCCCGCGCCGTCGATGATCCGGTGGCACTGTGGGACTCGATGGATGAGTATGAGCGGGATTTGTGGGATGACGGGCGCACACTGGAGCAGATCAACTGGTATCACGCCAAGCGCAAGGAGTACCGCACCCACGAACTGATGATGGCAGAGTACCCGGGTACCGCCAGTGAGGCCTTCAGTACAAGCGGCAACAATCCCTTCAAGCGCGAGCATCTTGACGAACTGGAGAAGGGCTGTTCCAAGCCCCCGATCCTGGTGGGCGACATCCAGGGTGCCGCCACGAGCGGACTGTTGGCCAAGGAGAATGTTCATCTGGTCGCTGAATCGGGCGGCCTGCTCAAGGTGTGGGAAATGCCCCAGCCTGGTCCTCCCACCGATGTGCGTTACATGGTGGTCGTCGATGTGGGTGGCCGCAGCGAGTCGAGCGACTACTCGGTGATTGCCGTGTGGCGTTACAGTGAGGACAGGTCGTGCCCGAAGGCTATCGTTGCCCAGTGGCGAGGCCACATCTACCATGACCAGTTGGCCATCAAATCCATGCAGCTGGCTTTGTTCTATCACAAGGCGTTGCTCGTTATCGAGTGCAACACGCTCATCAACGAGGCGGCTCGTGCCGGCGAGAGCGAGTATATCCTGCAGACGCTGAAGCGCTTATATGGCAAACTGTACCAGCGCGAGGGCAATCAACTGGGTTTCCACACCAACGTCAAAACCAAGCGCAAGGCCATCACCGAATTGCTGCGTGCAGTGCGTGACGGAGAGTATATCGAGCGTGATATGGATGCGGTGAACGAGATGCGCGATTATCAGGAACGCAATGGCACCTATGCGGCAAGTCCGGGCAAGCATGATGACATCCTGATGACCCGTGCCATCGGCCTGCTGGTGATGCAGGACACGAGGTTGAAGTGCGGCAAGCACGCCCGGCCCGAGGATTTCCTGCCACCCAGCAAGTTGGATCGGTCGCCCGGCACGTTGATAGGTCTCGTTTAGTTGCTGGATATGTACAAATAAATAAGCCGCGAGCTAACTGCCCGCGGCTTTATTTATTGAGTCAAGTGAAGTAGATTACTTGATCACCTTGCAGGTGCTGGTGGTACCATCGTTGTAGGTGGTCACCTTGATGTTAACACCCTCGAAAGGCTCAACACTCTCCATACCGGCGATGTTGATGTACTTCACGTTGTTGATGGTCTTCTTGGCCATGTCCTCAACTACGCTTACGCTGCCGTACAGAGCAACGCGGTTGTAGTACTGGAAGCGCTGGGTCTCGTTGTTACCACCCTCACCATAGATGAAGCGGTAGTCATTGGGCTCCCACTTGGGCTCAACGATGAAGGGCTCGCGCATACCAAACTCCTGGTTGGCGATGATCATGTCGGGCAGATGGCCTTCGAGCTCGTCCTGGTTGTTGTTCTGCATGAAGAGAGCGAACAGAGCAGCGTCGTCTTTCTTCAGAGCACCATTGTTGGTGTAACGAGTAGCGTTCTTAGCAGAGAAGTGAGTACCATTGTTCTCCTGGTTGGAGATGATAACGGTGTAGGGCTGATAGGTAATACCATCAATCACCTTGGTCTCGGAAGCAACAGCGAACTTGAAGTTAGCTGAGTTGGGCATACGGTCACCCTGCTTGAAGCTGATCTCGTCGCCATCCTCGTTCTCAGACTTGATGATAGCGATGCTCATGGGCAGGTAAATGTTGCACTGGAATGAGTTATAGGTAATCTCGTTATAGGGAGCACCACCGTCCTTGATGAGGGTCTTGGGCAGAGCCTGAACCTTCTCATTCAGATAAATCTCATCGTCATCGAGCCAGAACCAAACGGTTTGGGGAGTACCACCCTTGAAGGATACCTTGTTGTCATAAACAGTACCCGGGTTAACATCGTCGTAAGCGTTACGAACGAACACGTGGTCGTTAGTGGTCTGACCAATCTTAGCGGGCGAACCGTCCTCCAGGACTGCCCATTCACCGGTCTCGAGATCCTGAGCGAAAGCTGAGAGGCTCAGAGATGCAGCGGCTGCAAAGAGAAGTAAATTTTTAATCTTCATAGATAATTGCGTTAAATTGTTAGTAATAATGTTAATTAATATTTTTTGTTTTTTCTGTTTCTAATTGATTGGGTTTATCGTTATTCAACAACGCGTGTCGATAATGGATATAATATACCACAAATCGCTGAAAATGAGAAAACTGCACAGTAATTGCAACATTTTTCCCGCTTTTCAGAGTACAATATTACGAACTTTTTTTGAACTGACAAAATTTTTTTAAAAAATCGGCAAAAAATTTACAAAAACAAATTCCTTTTGTGCCCTTGCTGCCATGGTGTGTATATTGAAAATATACGGCATCCGTATGAAGCCGCTTTCCATTTGTTAATTGTGGCGTCAGATTGATGGCTCGTCCCCAGTGTGTCGGGTTACGGATTGATGACACAAGACAGTGCCGAAGCGGCGTCGCCGTGTTGTGCCGTCACGATCATGATGGCTCCAGCGGATGCCTCGTGGGAGATGGCGAGGCGGTATTGCCAGTTGCTGGCTCCCGTGGGGGCGGCGATGGTCTTGACGATGCTTGCGACGTCGGCATTGCGGCTGGTGACGGTCCACTGGCAGGCGGCAGCGTTGAAGCCGCTGTCGTTAATCAGGTGGGACTGACTGTCCACGATGGTGAGGGCGATGGTGTCTCCAGGATGGGCAGTGAAATAGGACGGTGCATCCCATCCCGTACCGTTCCATGCTGCCACGGTCCAACAACGGTTGGTCAACGTCATTTGGTCGCTCACGCCCGATGCCGTCGCTGTGATGACGGTGGTGCCGTCGCCGGCAATGTTATTGAAGTAGATCAGACCTGAGGCGTCAACGGTGGCAACCGCGCTGTTTGAGGAGTGCCAGGACACAGTGGCGACAGCCGAGGTCACGGCGTTGAGCTGCAGCGTTTGCCCCATGTAGCCATAGCTGCGGGGTGCGTTGAGGGTGATGGAAAAGGTGGTTGTGGTGTCGTTGTTGCCGTGGTGGGTGGTATCGGCGGGATTGGTGTTTCCAGTGGTATCGTTAGGGGTGGTGTTGTGGTGAGTGGTGTCGGTAGGGGTTGTATCGTTGCGGTGGGTCGTGTCATGAGGCACAGGAGTCGTGCCGTTTTCACGGCCTCGAGGCTCATCGGTGCCACAGGATAGCGCACACAGCAGGATCGCTGCGAGTGCTAAGGGCGGCAGATGACGCATCGGGTTGCTCATGGCTTGACCTTGAACTGTTTACCGGCGATGGTTGCCAGGCGGCGGAAGTGTTTGTACCAGCCCGGAGGGGCAGGGGGTGTCAACCGGGGCGCCCTTCCGCCAGGACGCTGTATTCCAATGGGCTTTTTAATCATATTGTTTTCTATTGTTTTTCGGGAGTCGGCAATTCACCCTTAGACTTGCTGTGGAAGGGTAGGGTGAAGTAGAGACCCAAGGACAGTCCCAGACTACTGCTGCGAGGACCATAACCAGGTATAAACCAGGGTTTTGAATGCTCATTCTTGCCATAGTTGAAGATGCCGTGATAGCGTATCATCCACCCCATCGACAGACGGTCAAACAGCTTGACCTTGATGCCTACCCCTGCCTCGCCCCACAAGGCGTGTGAGTGTTCGCCTTTCAGTTGATAGGAAATGTCTTCCTGCCAGTAGCCGCCATGGTAGAAAACATCGGTAATATCGTAGCTGAAAGTGCTGTATCCCAGCCTGATACCGATTACTGCCTGATAGTCGGGGCTGTTCTTGAACAGGAAGTTGTAATTGGCTCCCAGTTTGAAGTAGGGAGAAGGCTTGGCGTGATAGGTGAAGTTCATGCCGTCAGGGGTGGACTTGGCCCAACCCAGACCCAGTTCCAGGGTGGGCTGGAGTCGGTTCCACATATTGAGTGTCGCATTCACGTCGGCACTGGCATAACTTTGACCGAAAACCATAAAAATCGGTTCCACCAGATTGACGCCGATCGAGAGGTCGGTCACGAGCGGGTAATGCTTATAGATGCGGCGCAGCGAGTCGCGTCGTGCCTCGGCAACGGCAGCCGCGCTGTCGCCTGTCAGGTACTGCTGAATTACCTTCTCGTCGGTGCCCTTGGGGGGCGGTTGCACGCGGTTGGTCTCGGGTTTCACCGGGGTGACGTGCCGCTTGTCGGGCTCCTGTGCTACAGCAACCATTGCCCATGCTATAAAAAGCATCGGCAACAGAGTCCGTACTATGGTATTCAGCGGCATTCTCATTCGGTGAAATAGATGCGTATCGATGGCGTTATTTTGCTGGTGATCAGACTATTGATCAGGACTACAGAGTCAATGCCATGGGTGGTGTTAGTTATCTTCTCGACTTTGAAGTTATACATGGCACCGCACTCGACCGAGTGGAAAAACTCGATGGGCTGATAGTTGATCGTGAGGGTATCGTAGATACAGTGACGCTCTGATCCGATGGTGACCCATCGGGACAGGGCAAAGGCTGTACTGTTGACCGTAGCGCGCAAGGGGAGGTACACCTCGGACAACGAGGTGGAGTCGGCAAGCAGGCTATCGCCGGGCACGCCGATTCCCTTGATGGTCAATGCGTTGATGGCCTGTTGTTTTTCTCCCAGATAGAAGGTCGCCAGCGGCAGACTGCTGCCGTTGTCATAACAGCTGTCGTCGCTGCATGCGGTGATGCCTGCCCCAAGGGCTGCCAGCATCACGATGATGGCGGTGATATGGGAGAGCCATTTCATCTTATTGGGCCTGAATAGGGACTTCTTTTCTCACCTGATGGGCGGCAGGCAACTCGTTGACGCGCTGGCGTGTGCCAAGGGCAGCCACGTCGCTGATGGTCTCGTCATCGATGATGACGTCGCCGATCTCGTAGTGGTTGCGGTCGTTGCTGTGACGGATGATGAGCTCTCCCAGGAAACCTGCGAGGAAGAGCTGGGTACCCAGCAGCATGGACGTCAAGGCAAGGTAGAAGTAGGGGGAGTTGGTGACCAGCGTGTAGCTGTGCCCACTGTGCATGTGGTAGAGCTTGAGGGCGCCCACCACGATGACGGCAATGAAACCGAGCAGGAACATCAGACTGCCGAGCAGACCGAAGAAGTGCATCGGCTTGACACCAAACTTCGCCTGGAACCAAAGGGTGAGCAGGTCAAGGTAACCGTTGACAAAGCGGTCGAGTCCGAACTTGGTCGTGCCATACTTGCGCGCCTGGTGCTTGACCTCCTTCTCGCCGATGCGGGTGAAACCAGCAATCTTGGCCAGATAGGGGACATAGCGGTGCATGTCGCCATAGACCTCGATGTGCTTGACCACCTCGCTGCGATAGGCCTTGAGGCCGCAGTTGAAATCGTGCAGGTTGTGGATGCCGCTGACGCGTCGTGCCGTGGCGTTGAAGAGCTTAGTGGGGATGGTCTTGCTGAGCGGGTCGTAGCGTTTTTTCTTCCAGCCGCTGACGAGGTCATAACCGTCCTTGGTGATCATGCGGTAGAGCTCGGGGATCTCGTCGGGACTGTCCTGCAGGTCGGCATCCATCGTGATGATGACGTTGCCGCGGGCATTGGCAAAACCGGTGTTCAAAGCCGGGGACTTGCCATAGTTGCGGCGGAAGGAGATGCCCTTCATCCTCGGGTTCTTGTCGTGCAGCCCCCTGATGACCTCCCACGAGTTGTCGGTGCTGCCGTCGTTGATGAACAGCACCTCGTAGGAGAAGCCGTTCTCGTCCATGACGCGCTCGATCCACTGCGCCAGCTCGGGCAGTGACTCGGCCTCGTTATACAAGGGTACTACTACTGAAATGTCCATATATCTATCTTGAGTGAATTTATATTATAATAATGTTATTGTCTGCGATACTTCTTCAACTTGCGTTTGGCAATAAGTGCAGTAATGGCACTTGTCACCGAACCGCCAAAAGTGATGAACCAGAAGGCGTTGAACACCACCTCGATGGGTGACGGCAGGCGTCGCTGGTCAACCATGCGTTGCAGGATGACCAAGAGTTCGCTGTCCTTCATGTCGGGCATCTCGCTGTAGGCCTTAATCACCTGGGCGGCTTGGTCATACATGAAGTTGGGACGGCCAAACTGTAACACCAGATAAACAATGAAGCTGGCCAGCACCGTGCCCAGAATGAACAGCATGATTCCCAGCATCCACAATGCGGAAAAATCGGTAAATCCGTCATCCTCAATGAACTTGCGCCGCTGGAAATAATAGACTACAATGGGCGTCGCAAAGAACAAGACGATGAAAATGAGTCCCAATGGCGCAAACCAATCGGCAAAGATGAACGCCACGGCACCGCATGTCAGATACAGACCGAATGGCACACCCCATTCGCTCGCCCGCTGAAAGATGCTTTTCTTTGTTTCCATATAAACTGCAAAATTAGGCATTTTAATTGAAATTATCGCCAGAAAGGCACTTTTTTCTTTAACAGGTTTCTAAATTTTGCTGATTGGGAGCGAGCATTGAATTCCATTTTTCATTTGGGCATTTTACCGATTATAGGTAACAAATAGCGTCAAATGTGCAATTAATCAAAGGATTGTTTGAAAAATCCGAATTATTGTTCTATTTTTGTGCGATTATTCATGTTTATTATTGCTTGAATTGCTTGCCTGATATGAAAAACCGTTTTTCCCGTCATGGGGCAATAGGCTGGATTAGGATGATAGCTGTGCTGGTTGTGCTGGCATCGTTGTCACTCTCGTGTGGCCATAAAGCGGCAAGCAATCAAGGATCATCACGTTGCTCATCGCTCGACACCCTGATGATGAGAATCAATGACGTGGACTCGTTGACAGCAATGGCTGATCAATATCACAAGCAGGGCGATGCCGAGGGCGAAATGATCGCTCTCTTGTACAAGGGCCGTTGCCTGCGCCGTCATGCGCGATATGACGAGGCCTTGGTCGCTCTCAATCAAGGGATTAAAGTTGCTAAAAAGCTCCATGATACCATCGGCGAAATCATGGGCCTGATCGTCATGGGCGATGTGAACTACTGCCAGAGCGAATTCAGTAAAGCCAACGGATGCTACTATGATGCCTTGGAACTGTGCAATATGTTCCATGACCAGAAAAGCAGGGAGACCGTTAGGGCCAAGGCTATGGTATTCAACGGTATCGGCAATATAGAGAAAGACTTATTAAACCTGAACGCTGCCGACAGTGTCCTGCACGAGTCGCTGGCGCTGGAGCAGCAACTGGGGCACAATAAGGGCATCGCTGTTAACTATTGCGACTTGGGACAAGTCAAACAAGCCCTTAACGAAATGGACTCGGCATGGTTCTTTTTCCGCAAATCGATGGAGTGTCATCAGCTCTCGGGCTCTGAGAAGGGACAGGCCAAGTGCCACTTTCACTATGGCGAGATGTATGAATTCGAGAGCAACTTCTTCCATGCCATCAAGGAATATACGATAGCCTATGAAGGGTTGAAAAAGACCGGCGACTCCGGGCAGTGGCTCAAACCCTGCTTGGCATTGGCAAGGGTGTATATCCTCATGGGCGATGCCGAGAAGGCTCACCATTTTCTGGAAGAGTGCGAGTCCGAGGCTAGTCGCATAGGCTGCAAGTTGATACAGGCTGAGGCCTATATGGCGCACTATGAATTGTCCTTGTTGCAAGGGAATTCCCAGGAGGCGTTACAGCACTATACTAATGGAATAGAGTTGTATGACAGCATCTTAGGCTTGAAAAAGACCGACGAGATGCGTGCTCAGCGCATAGCCTACCAGAACGGAAGAAAGTCAGGTGAGATGAACTCGCTCAACCGTGATATCCACCAGCTGAAGCGCAACCGCAACAAGCAGACGCTCTTCATGACACTGCTGCTGCTCATGGCGGGTGCCATCATTGCCGCGCTGGTTTATGCCATGCGAGTGCGTGTCAGGACCCAAAGGCTGATGCGGCAGGTCGAGGAAACGAGGTCGTTGTTCTTTACCAACGTTGTTCACCAGCTGAGAACGCCTCTGACGGCCATCATGGGCGCTGTTGACAGCATAATGGCCGAAGCCAGAGCCACCGACAAGAACGACTCCAATTCAGCCAGGTTGCAGGATAGCAGCGAAATCATTGAGCGTCAGGGAAAGAACCTGCTGACGCTTGTGGACCGCATCCTTGAGGTAGGTGGTGTGCGCAGTGCCATTGCCGACCTTGACTGGCAAACAGGTGATGCGGTGATATTCATGCACATGATTGTAGAGAGTTTCCGCGAGCGTTGTCTGGAACGCCACATCGAGTTGACCTACGCCTCGCGCGAGAAATCGGTTGAAATCGATTCTGTTCCCCGTTATCTGGTCACCATTGTCGCCAACCTCATCGAGAACGCTATCAACTATAGCCGTGACTTCTGCAAAATCACCGTCACCTCGCAGGTCGAAGGCGGAATGTTCATCATCCGTGTGGCAGACAACGGCATGGGTATCGACAAGAAGGACCTGCCCCACGTCTTTGAGCCATTCTACCGCAGTGCCGATGCCGAGCCACTGGTTGAAGGAGTAGGTATCGGATTGACGGTGGTGCGGGATATGGCCATGGCTATGGGCGGCATCGTAGCAGCCGACAGCAAGAAGGGGCACGGCTCGGTATTCACCGTGGAGTTGCCGTGCAAGCAAGGCAAGGGCGTGCTGCAACGCTTTGATGATGCCATCGAGCTCTTAATTAAAAAGGTAAGGAAGCAACAGCGATACAGGCAAGGAAGCATTGAGCCTAATTCATGTACAGAGGATTTGCCCGTTGTGCTCGTTGTCGAGGACCACATCGACGTGGCGCGTCTCGTGGGGCTTGTGCTCGGTGAGCATTACGACGTGCGTTATGCTACCGACGGCAAGCAAGGACTGACGATGGCAGGCGAATGTGTGCCTGATCTCATTATCACCGATGTCAAGATGCCCCTCATGGACGGTGTCGAAATGTGCCGCCAGTTGCGGCAGTCGCGCCAGTTGTGCCATATCCCTGTGATCATGCTCAGTGCCCGCAATGCCGATCTTGACCGTGTGAGAGGCATTGAGGCTGGTGCTGACGCCTATCTGGTGAAACCTTTTGTCAGCGAGGAACTGAAGGCATGGGTGGATCATCTGATCAGTAACCGACAAATGTTGCGCATGGCTTTTGCGCAGTCGCATGCTGGCATTGAACAACAGGTGAATGAGTCTGTTCAACCCTTGGAGGATAACGCATCATTCCTGTTGGAATTTGCACGCGAGGTGGACAAGCAGTTCGTCACGGGAGGAAAGATCGACATGGACAAGATTGCATTGTCCTTCAAGATGGGAGAAAGCCAACTCAAACGCAAGATACAGACCCTTACAGGCAAGAATGTGTCGGCCTACATTATCCAGCTGCGCATGGAAAAGGCGATGCGCCTGCTGCAGGAAAGCTCGCCCGAAACGCTCATCAGCACCATTGCCGAGCAGTGCGGCTTCCTTGATGTCGCCTATTTCTCGAGGGTATTCCGCCAGTACTATGGCATGACTCCCAGCCAAGCCCGCAACAAGTAATTTCGTACAGAGGGACGGTTCTTTTGTACGAAAATGCTCCGTTTTCGTACAAAAGAACCGTCCCCCTGTACGAAATGTAGCTGATTATTTGTTCATATTGATAAAAAGGCGTATTTTTGTGTGATTGAAACCTCCTATAAAATTTTTGAGTTATGTCACGCAAGAGCAGAGAAAAGAGTGTCACAGGAGTATATCATGTGATGTTGAGAGGAATAAACAGGGAAAGAATATTCCATGATGAAAGTGATTTTCTCAAATTTGAGAAAATTTTGAAATTAATGGTAACGCCCGTCGAGGAAGACGACACGTCAACCGCCTGCTGCAAACTTCATGCATATTGTCTTATGCCGAATCATGTCCATCTGCTAATAGAAGAGTTGAGCGATGAAATCGGTACTGTGATGAAGCGCATAGGAATAGCCTATGTCAGCTATTATAATAAGCATTATGATCGTTCAGGTCCCTTGTTTGAAGACCGATTTAAAAGCGAGCCTGTTGGCGATGTGGGGTACTTTGTGACTCTTTTACGTTATATCCACCAGAATCCTGTGGAGGCAGCTTTGGTGGAGTTTCCGGGTGACTATCGATGGAGCAGTTGGCATGAATATGCCAGCGATGTCGTCCTTCCTCATTATATTTGTTCAATGTCGGTGCCTTTCTCTGGCATGTCTTCTCAGGAATTGAAGAAGTTGGTGAGAAAAGTAAATGAAGCTTATACTCAGACAAGAATTGGTTTGAGTGAAAAACGTTTGACAGATACAGCTGCTACAAAAAAATTGAATGAGTTATGCAAGAATAGCATGACCATAGATGGCATAAAACTATTGCCTGTAAAGGATCGAATAAGTTTCTTGTCTGCCGCATTGCTGTATGGAATTGGGATGCGTCAATTGTCTCGCTTGGCAAATGTGGATTTCAATGACGTGCGCCGTGCAAAATATATGATTGAAAAAAAACGGTGAGAATGCGGCCTTTCGTACACGGGGACGGTTCTTTTGTACGAAAATACTCAGTTTTTCGTACAAAAGAACCGTCCCCGTGTACGAAAATTAGCGGATGCGGCGCAGGGGTGGTTTAAAGGCGTTGGGGATGTAGTGGATATCAAAGTCGGGGGCCTTGCCGATGACGATCATGACGTCATACTGGACGGTCATGGGCAGGCGGTAGAACCGGATGTAGCCGTTGGCGGCATTTACCAGGTTATTGATTTTCTTAGATGTGATGGACTGCATGGGGTCGTAGTGTGTGTCGGCACGGCTACGGGTCTTGACTTCAACGATATGCAGCCGGTTTAGGGCGGGCTCGTGGGCAACGATGTCGATCTCGAGGTGCCCCATGCGCCAGTTGGTTTCGCGCACGGTATAACCCTTACTGATGAGGAATTCATAGGCTGCCTGTTCACCCTCTCTGCCTATCTGATTGTGCCACGCCATCCCAATAAATATCTAACGTCTAATGTCTAACGCCTAATGTCTAATCCCCCTTCTTTCCCCAACGTGACTGCTGCCGGGCGGTCATCTGGTTCTCGGCTGGATTGTCCTGTGGATGCCAGATCTCGGGGTGGTTGAGTTCCTCGGGCATATATTGCTGCTTGACAAAGTGGCCTGGGTAGTCGTGGGCGTAGCGGTAATCCTTGCCGTAGCCCAGTTGCTTCATCAGTCCCGTGGGCGCGTTGCGCAGGTGCAACGGCACGGGCGCATTGCCCGTCTCGTTGACGAGTGCCAGCGCATCGTCAATGGCGAGATAGGCGCTGTTGCTCTTGGCGCTGGTGGCCAGATAGATGGCACATTCGCTCAAGGGGATGCGCCCCTCGGGCCAGCCAATCTTGTTGATGATGTCGAATGTGGCGTTGGCCAACAGCAGGGCATTGGGATTGGCCAGGCCGATGTCCTCGGCAGCAAGGATACACAAGCGGCGGGCGATGAACTTCGGATCCTCGCCGCCGGCAATGAGCCGTGCCAGCCAATAGACCGCTGCGTCGGGGTCACTGCCGCGGATGCTCTTGATGAACGCCGAGATGATGTCGTAGTGCATCTCGCCACCCTTGTCAAAGGCGAGCGGATTCTGCTGCAGGCGGTCGGTAACGATATCGTCGGTGACGACAAACGGTTCGCCCTCTTGTAACGACTGCATAATCAGGTCCAGGATGTTGAGCAGCTTGCGGGCATCGCCTCCTGCAAAGCGGAGCAGAGCCTCGGTCTGCTCGATGCGCACCTCGCGGCCCTGGAACATCTTGTCGGTCTTGATGGCGTGGTCCAGCAGTTGCAGCAAGTCATCGCGGTCCAGCGGGTTGAGGACGTAGACCTGGGCGCGGGAGAGTAGGGGACGGATGACCTCAAACGAGGGATTCTCGGTCGTAGCACCGATGAGGGTTACCGTACCGCGTTCCACGGCTCCCAGCAAGGAGTCCTGCTGTGACTTGTTGAATCGGTGTATCTCGTCGATGAACAGGATGGGTCGCCCCTTGGTGAAGACACTGCGGGCATCGGCTTTGCATCGGTCCAGGACTTCACGCACGTCTTTCACGCCCGATGTGACGGCACTCAAGGTGTAGAAGGGCACTTGCGTCGTCTCGGCAATGATGCGCGCCAGCGTGGTCTTGCCCACACCCGGAGGTCCCCAAAGGATGAAGGAGGAGATATTGCCGCTCTCGATCATGCGACGGATGACGGCGCCTGGTCCCACCAGGTGCCGCTGCCCGATGTAATCATCGAGTGAGCGGGGGCGCAATCGTTCAGCAAGAGGCTCGTAGGTCATGGTTTTAAAGCGTTTTTATTCTATTCTATAGTATTTATAGTGACTATAGTGTCTATAGTGACTATAGTTTTACACATCGGGTGATGATGCGGGCAATTTCCTCAAGCCAGTGGGCATCCACATCGTCAAAGGTGGCGAGGTCCTTGCTGTCGATGTCTAGCACGCCGATGACATTGCCCTCGCTGTCGTGCAGGGGCACGACAATCTCGCTGCGCGAGAGGCTGCTGCAGGCAATGTGCCCGGGAAACGATTCCACGTCGGGGACGACGATGGTGCGCCCCTCTTGCCAAGCGGTGCCGCACACACCCTTGCCGCGCTTGATGCTATAGCAGGCAATGGGACCCTGGAAGGGGCCGAGTTGCAACCTGTCATCCTTGACCAAGTAAAATCCGGTCCACCACCAGCCCATGGTCTCGTGCAGCAATGCTGCCGCATTGGCGAGCTGTCCGGTGGGGTTGTCTTCGCCCTCTATCAGGCTCTCGACCTGCTTGGCGAGTAATCGGTAGGTTTCGTTCTTGTCCATAGCACAAAAGTAGTGCTTTTGGGGCTAATAAACAAGTGGAGATGCAAAAATCTGCATCTCCACTCGATTTCATTGTTTAGCTAAAGGTGAAGCCTAATAGCTAAATCTTAAAGGCTAGAAACTTACTTCACAACCTTAACAGCGCTGGTGGTACCATCGGTGTAGGTGGTAACCTTGATGGTCATGCCCTCGGGCTGAGCCATCTCCTGACCGGCGATGTTGAAGTAGCGTACGTTAGCAACGGTCTTGCCAGCGTTCATCTCGTTAACCTTGGTGTCCTCACCAGGATACAGCCATACAATGCTGCTGGCGTTCTTCTCACCGTTAACGGTGTAGAATACCTGGATACCGATGTTCTCGGTGAACAGAGGCTCGTAACCCTCAGCGTTGGTGCGATACATGTAAACGTAGTAGTCGCGGAAGTCAACAGCGCTGCTGTAGAGTGCATAGTCAACCTCGGTGATGTCGTCGCCAGGCTGCAGGTCATAGGTGTAAACGTCACCAGTGAAGTGGAAGAGCTCGGGACCATTGCCGTTGTCAACATAGACGCTGTAGCTCAGGTACTCGGGATCGAGCATGTTGCCGTCAACATCCTGGTTGGGCAGGGTGAAGTAGAACTTCGAGAAGCCGCTCTCGTCGCCACAGTCATACCACTCGTCAGCGGTGGGATCAGCGGGAACAGCGGGAACCAGGTTAACAATGTAACCCATGGGCTCGCCCTCAGCGGTGAACTCAAGAGAGGTGAAGCTCTGGTCATCGCTCCAAACGGTCATCATACCGGTAGCCTCATAGCTGAAGGGGAACTCGGCATTGATGTCACCCTGGCTACCCAGCAGGGTGAAGGTGCTAGCATCCTCGTTAAGCTGGAGCTGGATCTCGGTGGTGCGCTCGTCAATAGCAGTGCCCAGGTAGTAGTTGGGCTCGCCAGTCTCCTCGTCAACACCATCCTCGTAAACGTAGGTGTAACCCCAAACGAGCTGGATACCATACTCATCCTCGTCAGACCAGTTCAGGTACTGGCCGGTGGGGATGCTGATGATGCCGGTCTCCCTGTCGAGGGTACCCTTTACCCAAACATTGTTGTAGTCATAGTACCAAACGGGATTCTGAACGTAAACATCATTGCTCTCCTGGTCGAAGGCAACATTGATCTTACCATCGGTGCTGCCCTGGCTAATGCCGAAGAAGCTGCTGGCGATGTAGTAGCTGCTGCGATAGTAGGTCTCAATCTCGCAGGTTGCGGGGATCTCGGTGATAACCTCGGGAGTAACGACGGGTTCACGTTCGGTCAGAACGGTGTTCCACTCGTTGAAGCCACCGAAGCTGTTATCGTCGGTCCAGTAGCAACCCAGGCCATAGCCCTCATAGTCGGGATACTCGCTGCCAGAGGGAGCTGCATAGGTGCCCTGCAGGCTGATGGTCTCGCCATCGATTACATAAACAGCCTCAGTTGCGCGATCGTCAACGGTAAAGTACAGACTCGTGCCCTCAACATAGGTAGTACCCATGGCGAGCACAACGTCTGCCTGATAGTCATCGCTCCAGTAGATGGACTGGCCCAGGGGCACCCTGAGTTCGTTGCCATCGATGTAACCCTCTACCCAGCTGTTGCCAAAGTAATCGCCGCAGCCCATGAGGATGTTGTTCAGGTAAACCTTACCGTCCTCGGCATAGACGATATTCATGCGGCCAGACTGTTCACCAGCGGTCAGGTAACCACCAGAAACGTAAACTGCATTACCAGCACGGTTGTAGGTCTTGAGCTCGCCCTCGGGCTGGTCAGTGATAACACGGAGGCTAGCCTTAGCCTTCATCTCCTTGGCATTGAGCTTGGTCATCTCGGTGTTGATGATCTTGTTGTGCTTCACAGAGTGATTGCTCTTGAAGCTAACTCCTGCAGAAGCGCCAACAGCGACTGCAGTAGCAACCAAAAGTACAAATAATTTCTTCATAAAACTGAATCAATTAAAATGGTTAATAAAAAATATGAATAAAAATTTAAAAAGTAGTAGCTATGTTGCTGCTAATCTGTTAATTAGTACTTGATAACGCGATTTCCTTACGGGAAATGGTTGTTATAAGCAACCGCAAAAATACAATCTTTTCTTAAAATCTGCAATATAAGATAGTATTTTTTTGAAAAAAAATTATTGACAGTTTACCATGTGATGGGCGTTTGCCCGTACTGAATCAGGTAGTCATTGGCCCGCGAAAAATGGTGGCAGCCAAAGAATCCGCCCCGGTTTGCCGACAGCGGTGACGGATGGGCTGCCGTGAGCACCAAGTGACGCGAACGGTCGATGAAGGCACCCTTGCGCTTGGCGTGAGCCCCCCACAGCATGAACACCAGGTGTTCGCGTTCATTGGCCAGGTGGGCAATGACATGGTCGGTGAACTCCTCCCAGCCACGGCCCTGATGCGACAGCGGCTGGTGGGCTTGTACCGTCAGCGTTGCGTTCAGCAGCAGCACCCCTTGGCGCGCCCAGCGAGACAAGTCGCCACTGGCAGGAATCGGAGACCCCACATCATCATGCACCTCCTTGAAAATGTTCAGCAGCGACGGCGGCATCGGCACACCCTCGTTCACGCTGAAGCACAGCCCGTTGGCCTGCCCCACACCGTGATAAGGATCCTGCCCCAGAATCACCACCTTCACCTGCTCGAACGGTGCCGCGTCAAACGCCGCAAAGATCTGCCGTCCAGGCGGAAATACCTGATGGGCACGATATTCCTGACGGACAAAGTCGGTCAACAGTTTGAAATAAGGCGCCTCCCATTCGCTGGCGAGGACACGGTTCCACGACGGTTCAATGCGTACATTCATAATCCAGATTTTTTGTCTTTCTTGTTGCAAAATTACAAAAATATGCCGTAACTTTGCACCCGATTCATGAAAAACGACTCTCTTGGACCCGTAGTTCAATGGATAGAATAAAGGATTCCGGTTCCTTCGATTGGGGTTCGACTCCCCACGGGTTCACGATTATTATTTAATATTATCAATTAACACACTGAAAATCAAATTTTTATAAAAATCACTAAGAGGCTGATTCTTAAATTTTGGGCGACTTTTTGGTGACTTATTTAGGGCTAAGCGTGTTCCTGAAACGGATATTGCTGGCAGTACCCCCGATGTTGTCGCATGTTTTTATTGCGTTCCAACGTCCTACTGGATGAGACTTGTTGCCTGAAGCCAATACTGATATTAAAATCTCAATAATCATTTATATATCAATATGATCTTGAGGAATTAGTCGAACCTGTTCGGTGTTCCAATGCGTATTATATGATGTCAGTCTGATAGCGTGCAGTTAGAATTGATGTTGATGTCAATACCGTTTTTCCAAAAGAATTCTTTGGTGGTAAAGAGGGAAAACTGTATTTTTGCGATGTGGTAATTCAGTAGCCATCCTAAACCGTTGAATGATACCAATCATCCACACATAGATTAAAATGAATTAAATATTACCATATTAACCAATAAATGAATGAAGAGATGAAAAAGGTTTTAATGTTATTCGTGGCAATGGCGGTAATGCTGCCAGCCAGCATGTCGGCCTACGACTTTAAGGAAGGCGGCTTATTCTATAATGTGAACGGCAATGAAGCTGCGGTGACCTTTGAGGTCGAAAATGTGGGCGGCTACAGTGGCGACGTTGTAATTCCCGAGACCGTAGTCCACAATGGTGTGGAGTATCCCGTTACGGCCATTGGTTATAAAGCTTTCTGCCGTTGCTATAATTTGACCAGCATCGAGATTCCCAATTCGATTGACAGCATTAGCTCTCACGCTTTCAGTGGTTGCGAGAGATTGCAGAGTGTCGTTATTCCCAATTCTGTCGTCACCTTGTACCCATGCGCTTTCAACTCGTGTGCTAACTTGAAATCGGTAGTGATAGGTAATTCTGTTCGCGTTATTGAAGAGTATTGTTTCCAGTATTGCTATCAGTTGACTGACGTGGTGATCGGTTCATCAGTGACATATCTGGCAAACAAGGCTTTCTATGATTGCCCAGCGGTGAGGAAAGTAACATGTCTGGCACCCGAGCCTCCGGCGATGTATGGCTATTACAGTTTCAGTGACCAAGCCTATACCTATGGGACCTTGTGTGTCCCTGAAGCTTCCCTGAAGGCATACAGGTATGACGAGAACTGGGGCCGTTTCAGCAATTTTCAGAGCCTGATGCTCGCCGAGCAGCTCTCGCTTGACAAGACGTCGCTCACACTGCATGGCAACCAAAGCCAGCAATTGACAGCCACCGTTCTGCCAGCCGAAGCCAGCCAGGCATTGATGTGGACGTCCAGCGATGAGAGCGTGGCCACGGTAAGTCAGAGTGGTTTGGTCAGCGCCGTGGCACCCGGTAATGCCGTTATTACCGCAACAACGACCGACGGCTCTGACCTGAGCGCTTCTTGCAATGTAACAGTTTTGCATGTGCAAGCTGAGTCCATACAGTTGAATGTGACGACTGCGGGTTTAAATGAGGGCTCGACCCTGCAACTGACAGCGACTATTCTGCCCGAGGAATGTGATATTAAAACCGTGATTTGGGCATCGAATAATCCGAGTGTCGCTACCGTTGACAGTAACGGCTTGGTAACAACACACAGCGTGGGCACCGCCACCATCACAGCCATAACCACCGATGGCAGTAATCTGAGCACTACTTGTACGGTGACTCTCCTGCCCGTGGGTGTCAAGGGTGATGTGGACGACGACGGCCGTGTGAACATCGATGACGTGACGGCCCTGATCGACTATCTGCTGAAACGTGACAAGTCGAATTAATTCTCCTGCAAATCTATGACAAATCCCTCACGCCCGTCCAAGGTGTGAGGGATTTTCTTGTTGCCAGGTGTCCCTCTAGCTCCATGGCTTGAGGCCCAGGAACATTTGTGCCAGGTCGGTGTCGTTGTTGAAGTCGTTGATGAGCTTTTCGCCCTGATCTAAACGGCCAATGGCCTCCATGTCCTCGCTGGAGAGTTCAAAGTCAAAGATGTCCAGATTGCTTGCCATGCGCTCCTTGTGCGATGTCTTGGGCACTGGCATGATGTCTTGCGACACTAACCAGTTGAGGGCCACTTGGGCGTTGGTTTTGCCATATTTTGCTCCTATGGCCTTGAGTGTCTCGTTTTCAAAGAAGCCGTGTCGGCCTTGTGCCAACGGCCCCCATGCCATGAGCCGGGTGCCATAGTCTTTCATGAGTGCACGCATGGCTTTTTGCTGGGCAAATACATGCGTCTCGAGCTGTAGCACAGCGGGCTTGACGTCCATGTGCTCGGCGATGTCGATAAAACGCACGTTATAGAAGTTGCTCAGTCCGATGGCCCTTGCTTTGCCAGCCTGATAAGCTTTTTCCATGGCTCGATAGGTGCCATAGCAGTCACCATAGGGCTCATGTACCAGCAGCAGGTCAACATAGTCGGTCTGCAGTTTGCGCAGAGACTCATCGATGCTTAGTGCCGCACGTTCCTCGCCGGCGTTGCTGATCCACACCTTGGTGGTGATGAACAGTTGGTCGCGCGGGATGCCGCACTTCTTGATGGCAGCGCCTACGCCTTCTTCATTCTTATAGTCTTGGGCCGTGTCGATGCTGCGGTAGCCGACCTCGATGGCGTCTAGCACGCAGCGCTCGCAATCGGCTGGTGAGAGTCTGAATACGCCAAATCCCAGTGCGGGCATCTCCACACCATTGTTCAGTCGAATTGTTTTCATACGGGTGATATCATGTCATTGGGTTACTATTGATGGCAAAGGTAATGATAAAAATCGAAAAACGCACTCCCCGTCCACATTACTTCCTTATTCATGTATTTTCACTAGGTGAGATGATGGCGATTGAGGATAGAATATAGTTGATTTTGTCAAAAAAACTAAAAACTACAATATGTATGACTGGATTGGGTGTCGGTTTTAAAGAAGAAATACTTACTTTTGCAAAAGAAATGAGAACAGGCTTATGAAAAAATATGTATTTCTATTATTGATTGCGTTGGCTGTAACTGGTTGTAGCGAGAAAAAGACGGCGGAGCAGAAGGCTCCGATAAGAGTGGAGACACTGGTGGTGTCGCCTGGCATGACCGACAATGCGCAGTCCTATGTGGGCATCGTTGAGGAGCGTGAGGCTACCGCGGTGAGTTTCACCAGTATGGGTGTGCTGAAGCGGATCTTGGTCAAGGAAGGCCAGATGGTGAGACGTGGTCAGTTGTTGGCGGAAATTGATCCGAGCACTTCGAGCAACAGCGTTGAGATGGCGCATGCCTCGGTTGACCAAGCCAAAGACATGGTGAAGCAGGCCGAGGCGACCTACAACCAAGCCAAGGATGCTTATGACCGCATGAAACTGCTGCACGACAATGGTTCGCTACCAGAGGTGAAATGGATTGAGGCAGAGACCCGTCTCGCTCAGGCCACATCGGCTCTCAATACAGCCCGTTCGGGTGTGATTTCGGCCACCGCGACCGAGAAGATTGCCCGTAAGGGGCTTGCCGACACCCGCCTCTATGCCCCGGTCAGTGGTGTCATCGGAAAGAAGCAATTGGTGGCAGGAGAGACGGCGTTGCCTTCACAGGCAGTGGTGAACATCCTCGACATCTCGACCGTGAAAGTGAAGGTGGCTGTGCCCGAATCAGAGATTGGCAGCATCAATGCCAACACGCCAACCACCATCAAGGTGGATGCCATCGGGCGCAGTTATCGGGGCGGCAGGATAGAGAAGGGTGTGCAGGCTGATGCCCTCACGCATACCTATGATATCCGTATCAATATCGTAAATCGCGACTTTAAACTGTTGCCGGGCATGGTGGCAAACGTCAGTTTCGCCCCAAATGGTGCTCAGGGTATCGGACGCATGTCGATTCCCGTGACATCGGTGCAGAAGAAATCTGACGGCACGCTGTTCGTTTGGACCGTGGACAAGAACAATACTGCCCACCGCACCAAGGTGTCGATTGGCGAGTCGCATGGCAACTATGTGACGGTTGTTGATGGACTGGGCAATGGCCAGGTCATCGTGACTGAGGGATACCAGAAACTGAGTGAAGGAACAAAAGTAGTGTATTAGTATGGGACGCAAGATGAAATGGCTGAAGTGGCCATTGGAACATTATCCGATAACGCTGCTCATCATCGGCATCTTCTTTGTGCTGGGCATCTTTGGCATGTATGACATGCCCAAGGATGAGTTTCCCCATGCTATTATCCGCCAGGGCGTGGTGGTGGCAGTTTATCCGGGTGCGACGACCGAGGAGGTGGAACTGCAGGTGGCGCGTCCGCTGGAACGGTATCTCTTTACCTATGGAGAGGTCAATCGTGTGAAGACCACCACGACTTCACAGAATGGCATGTGCATCGTGATGGTGAGACTCAACGATGACGTGAACAACAAGGATGAGGTGTGGAGCAAAATCAAGCATGGCCTGAACGGTTTCAAGTCGCAGTTGCCCTCTGGCGTGTTGGCGGTTGTGGTGAACGATGACTTCGGCAACACCTCGGCACTGCTCATCGCCATCGAGAGCGACCAGCGCAGTTATCGCGAGTTGAAGGCATACAGTGATGAACTGAGCGATCGTCTGCGCAGGATACCCTCGGTAGCCAACGTGAAACTGTTTGGCGAACAAAAGGAGCAGATATCGCTCTATGTTGACCGCCAGCGGCTGCAGGCTTATGGAATCGGACAGCAGATGCTCTTTTCACGTCTGCAAGCCCAGGGTATCACCACGATGAGTGGCAGTATTGATGATGACGATCAGCAGATACCTATCCACGTGGCGGCTCAGGAGAATAGCGAGGAGGAGATTGCCAATCAGATTATCATTTCAGACCCCATAACGGGCAAAGTGGCCCGCGTGAGGGATGTGGCGCGTGTGGTCAGGGAATACGAACCGATGTCGAGCCGCATAGAGCAGGACGGCCACCCCTGTGTGCTGCTGTCGATGGAGATGAATCCCGGCAACAATGTGGTGCAGTATGGCGGTGAGGTGGACAAGGTGCTCGACGATTTCCGTGAGAACGTGCTTCCTGATGATGTAAAGGTCACACGCATTGCCGACAAGCCAAAGGTGGTGCATACCAGTATCACCGATTTCCTGCGCGACCTGCTGATAGCGATGCTCGTCATCATCCTGGTGATGATGGTGCTCTTCCCGCTGCGCTCGGCCATCGTGGCTTCCATCACCATTCCGTTGAGCACGTTTGTCTCGGTGGCCTTCATGTATATGTTGGACATAGAACTGAACATCGTGACGCTGGCTGCGCTGATTGTGGTGCTGGGTATGGTGGTCGATAACTCCATTGTGGTGATAGACGGCTATCTGGAATACCTCGGAAAGGGGTTTGAACCGAAGCGCGCGGCGATAGATTCTGCCAAGCAGTATTTCATGCCCATGATGTTGGCGACCGTTTGCATCTGTGCCATCTTCTATCCTTTCCTGATTACCATGAAGGGCATCTTCCACGACTGTCTGAAGGATTTCCCGATTACTGTCACCATCAACCTGATGGTATCGCTTTTACTGGCTGTGACAGTGATACCATTCTTGGAAGTCAGGCTCATCAAGCCCGAGAACGTGAAAACCGACGGAAATGCCATCACCAAATGGGTGCAGAAGACCTATGACAAGGTGCTTGACTTTACTTTCCGGAGGCCGTGGGTGACCATCGGGGGCGGCATCGTTGTCATCTTGTTGTCCACGATAATTGTCCCGACGTTGAAGATACGACTTTTCCCCTATGCCGACCGCGACCAGTTTGCCGTGGAAATCTTCCTGCCCGATGGCAAGGGCCTGGCAGAGACCACTGAATTGGCTGATTCGGTCCGTCATGCGTTGGCCAGGGACGAGCGCGTCACGGGCATCACCAGCTTCATCGGCTGTTCCTCTCCACGTTTCATGGATGCCTATGCGCCACAGATGGCAGGGAAGAACTATGCCCAATTGATTGTGAACACACAATCAGACAAGGCGACGCTCGACCTGTTGGCGAAATATCAGCCTCAACTGGGAGAAGCCTTCCCCAATGCCTACGTGAAGTTTAAACGACTGGACTATCTGGAAGTCACTGAATTGGAGTATCGTTTCTATGGTGACAACCTTGATTCCCTCCATGTGGTGGCAGAAAGGCTGATGGAGCGTATGCGCCAGATGCCAGAAGTGGAATGGGTGCATACCGATCATTTTCAGCCTCAACCCATCATCAATGTCGAACTTGATCCTGTCGCCTCGGCACAGTTGGGCGTGACGCGCACCACGGCACAGTTGGCGTTGAGTGCCAACTCGAGCGACCTGCGTGTGGGTCAGTTGTGGGAAGGCGATTATGAGTTGCCCATTGTCGTGAAAGACGATGCAGACATGACATTCTCGGATGTTGCTAACCTGGGTATCGCATCTCCGATGTCTATCGTGTCGTCGGGTATCAATCAAAGCAACAGCACCGTTCCCCTTAGGCAGATAGCGAAAGTGTCACCCCAGTGGAGCGAGAGCCGCATCATTCACCGTGGCGGTGAGCGTTGCATCACGGTGACAGGTCATTTCGCACAGGGCGTTTATACGGCTCCCGTTGAAAAGGAGATTAGCCGCATCATGCAGCAGGAAATTGAGATACCTCAAGGCGTGCGGTCTGAGGTGGGCGGCGAGATAGAGTATGGAAACGAGGCCTTGCCACAGATATTCGGAGGTATCGTCATCGCCTTGATCATTGTGTTCTTCTTCCTGTTGTTCAACTTCAAGAAGTTTGGCATCACGACGATTTGCATGGTAGCCCTTGCGCTGATGATACCGGGCTCACTGATCGGATTGGGACTGATGAACCGTTCCCTGGGACTCACCTCCATCTTTGGCCTGATCACGTTGATGGGAATGATCATGCGCAACGAGATTTTGATTTTTGAGCATGCCATCGACCTGATTAAGAAATATGTGGAAGAACATGGAGACTGGACTGTTGACCGCGAGGGCTATAACAACGCCGTGAAGCAGGCCGCCTATGATGCCGGCAAGCGACGCATGGTGCCCATCTTCCTCACGACAGCCACCACAGCCGTCGGTGTGGTACCGATGATCATCGCTCAGAGTTCGTTCTGGATGCCTGTGGGCGTCACCATTTTTGCCGGTGGTATCGGTTCGCTCATCATGGTGGTAACCATGCTGCCCGTGATTTATTGGAAAGTAAGCCTCAAGTGATTTGATTTGCTATTACATACCCGAATATGATGATGAAAAAGATATTTGCTATAGTGCTGTGTTCCCTGTGCTGTGGCTTTGCGTCAGCCCAAACCTACACCTTGGAACAGCTGAAGGATTCTGCCCTGCACAACAACGTCACCATCCGTTCTGCACGATATGACGTCGAGGCTGCCAGCCAGCAGCGCAAGGAGGCCTTTACCAAGTATTTCCCCAACGTCAGCGGTACGGGATTGTGGTTTAATGCCAATAAAGGCATGGCGGAGACCACCGTTAACCTCTCTGAGATGATGCCTCCTGAATTGGGCACCTCTTTGGCTCCTCTGGCTCAGTTTTTACCATCAGAAGCCCTTGCCG
Source organism: uncultured Prevotellaceae bacterium (assembly GCA_946186345.1). Lineage (GTDB taxonomy): Bacteria > Bacteroidota > Bacteroidia > Bacteroidales > Muribaculaceae > Sodaliphilus. The sequence goes on from CAMHMV010000006.1 coordinate 26,424, forward strand.
CCCTTGCTGATCCCATCAGCATCTCGATGATGAAAAATGGAGTCATCGCTGGCGTGCAGGCCGTGCAGCCCGTTTTTGTGGGCGGTCAGATTGTCAATGGCAACAAGTTGGCCAAGGTGGGCGAAGATGTGAGCAGGCTGCAGATGCAACTCTCGGAAAACGAGGTGGAGAAAACAGCCGAGCAGTATTTCTGGCAAATGGCGTCCTTGCAGGAGAAGATGAAGACCGTCGAGGCTGCCGAGGCACTGCTCAACGACATCTGTAAAGACGTGGATGTGGCCGTCCGTGCGGGAGTCGCCATGCGCAACGACTTGCTGCAAGTGCAACTGCGCCAGAATGACATCGCCAGCCAGAAACTCAAGATCGTCAACGGTCTTTCTCTGATGCGTATGTTGATTTCCCAATACTGCGGCCTTCGCGACACGTCGTTCGTCATCTCATATCAGACAGATGCTGTTTCTCCCATCGGCTTAAAGCAAGACCATCAACAGGCCTTGCTGGGAACCCCTGAATACCGGTTGCTGGGGAAACAGGTTGAGGCGGCTGGCCTTCAGAAGAAAATCGCTATCGGTCAGAATCTCCCGTCTGTAGCCGTGGGTGCTGGTTTTAATTATCACAACCTATTGGAAAAGGATCACCCCTTCGGAATGGTTTTTGCCACCGTCAGCGTGCCCATCTCGGACTGGTGGGGCGGCTCTCACACGATTAAACGCAAGAAACTTGAGCAGCAGAAGGCACAGGAGCAACTCGCCGACAATGCCGAACTGTTGAAAATCAAGATGCAGAGTGCGTGGAACAGCGTGGAGGAATCCTATCAGCAACTGCTGCTTGCCCATCGAAGCATTGAACAGGCCGAGGAGAACCTGCGCTTGAACCGCGATTATTACAATGCCGGCCTCTCAAGGATGAGCGACCTGCTTGAAGCGCAACTGCTCTATCAGCAATCTTGCGACAAGAAAACCGATGCCTTCGCCGATTATCAGAACAAACTACTTGAGTACCGCCAGGCCACGGGACAATAAATAAGGTGAGTTTAACGGAAATAAAGCGCTGATACTCAATTAGCTCACTATGTAGAGACGCAAAATTTTGCGTCTCCAGGACAGCATTTGGTAATGTCTAACGATTGGAGACGCAAAATTTTGCGTCTCTACTGGTCATCAGTTGGGTGACCTCTGGTGGGATATAGTTAAAGGCAGGAAGCCGCAACGGTTTCCTGCCTTTAAATGATGGTGGGGTAGAGGTATCAGCGGACGGTGAAGTCGGCCTTGAGGGGGAGGTTGTCGCTGGCTGTGCCGATGAGCAGCGTGCGCTTGCCCATAGAGGTGGTCCAGTCGCCACGAGTCTCGTCCCAGTACTGGAAGGCGCGGCCGCCGATGGTGATGCTGACGTCGCGGCTCTCGCCGGGCTGCAGGGTGACCTTCTGGAAACCGCGCAGCTCCTTGACGGGCATTTCAACGCTCGTGTTGAGGTCGCTGACATACAGCTGGATGACCTCGGCGCCCTCACGGTTGCCGGTGTTCTTGACGGTCACAGTTGCAGTGACAGTGCCGTCGGGGGCGACCTCACGCTTGTCGATGCGCAGGTTGCTCACGGCAAAGGTCGTGTAACTGAGTCCGTGGCCAAAGGCAAACATCGGTTTCTTCTTCTGCTTGTCGGCCCAGCGGTAGCCCACGTAAATGTCTTCCTTGTACTCCTCGTCGATGATCTTATGGCCATCGCGCCAGGTGCCAGGGTAAGAACCGAGAGCATGGGCACCGACATCGTTCAACTTCTGATACCAGGTGAAGGGCAGTTTTCCCGAGGGATTCACGTCGCCCACGAGGATGCTGGCAAAAGCCTTGCCGGTCTCGCTGCCGATGAACCAGCCCTGCACGATAGCGGCAACCTTGTCGCGCCACGGCATGGCTATGGCATCACCCGAAATGTTGACAAACACTACGTTCTTATTGGCCTTGGCGAGAGCCTCGACCAGTGCATCCTGACCGTAGGGCATGTCCATGTGCTTGCGGTCATGTCCCTCGGAATCCTGATAGTCGCTCTTGTTCAGACCGCCGAAGATGATGACATAGTCGGCTGTCTTGGCTTTGGCGACTGCCTCGGCGATGAGTTCGCTGGCGGAGCGGTTTTCGGACAGTGATTGCTTGGCAACAACACCGTTGTATTCGCCAGTGGTGTCACCCACGTAGCCGCGGGCATAGTCCACCTCGATACCGGTGCCTGCCAGACGTGCTTTCAGTCCTTCAAGAGGCAGAATCTCGTGCTGTACCTTGAGCGAGCTGCTGCCGCCGCCGACGGTCATCATCTTGATGGCGTTCTCGCCGACAACGAGGATGCGCTTGGTCTTGTCCACGTTAATGGGCAGGATACCACCCTTGTTCTGCAGCAGGACGATACCGTCTTGAGCAATCTTGAGTGCGGCGTCATAGTGTGCCTCGCTGCAGAGGAAACCGCGAGCACGGTTGTTGGACATCGTCGTGCGGAAGAACAGGCGCAGCACGCGGCTCACCTTGTCGTCAAGCTCATGGGTAGTGAACTTGCTTTCCTCAATCATCTTCTTGTAGGGCATGGCCATGTAGTAGGCGTCATAGGCGTTGCTGGCGCCCCAAGCCAGACCGTCGGTCCAGCTGCCAAACTCCATATCCAGGCCGTTTTTCACAGCCATCTCGGTGTCATGGGTACCACCCCAGTCGCTGACCACCACGCCATCGTACTTCCAATCGCCCTTGAGAATCTCATTGAGGGTGTACTGGTTCTGGCAACAGTGCTGGTTCTTGTAGAGGTTGTAGGAGCCCATGATGCCCCAGGTGTGGCCTTCCTTGACGGCGGCCTCGAATGCAGGCAGGTAGATTTCGCGCAGGGCGCGGTCGCTGACGATGACGTTGACCTGATGGCGGTATTCCTCATCGTTGTTGAGGCAGAAGTGCTTCACACAGGCAGCCGTGCCGGTGCTTTGCAGACCCTTGACGTAGGGGACTACCATGCGCGAGGCCAACAGGGGATCCTCGCCCATATACTCAAAGTTGCGGCCATTGAGCGGTGTGCGGTTGATGTTCACGCCAGGACCCAGGATCATGTCCTTGCCACGATAGCGTGCTTCCTCACCCAGACTGCGGCCGTAGAGTTCGGCCAGCACAGGGTTCCACGAGGCAGCGAGGCAAGTCAAGGCAGGGAATGCGACACAAGAGTCGTTGGTCTGTCCAGCCTGTACCCACTCGTCCCAGAGGACGTCGGGGCGCACACCGTGAGGTCCATCGTCGGTCCAGAAGTCAGGAAATCCCAGTCGCTTCACGCCCGGTGACGAGAACTTGCTCTGGGCGTGGATGACGGCGATCTTCTCATCGAGCGTCATGCGCGACAAGGCATCCTCGACACGCACCTCGATGGGCAGAGTCTCGTCAAGATACATGGGGGCACTCGCTGTCATGCCGAGAGACTTGATGTAGTCGTTCTGGGGCGTGCAGTTTTCGTAGCGACTATTCTCTACATACTGCATCAACAGCTTGCGGAAGGTCTCCTGGTCGGGGCGAGCCTCGCGCCATTCCTTATAGGTGGCGCGGGAAGCCTCGGAATACTTCACCACGATGCTGTCCCACAACTCGGGCCTGGTGATGCCCATCATGCACGAGCCGTCAATCTTCTTATAGGGCCAGAAGGTGTAGCCGATGTTGGCCTGTTTCATCACGTCGACCAACTGTGCCTGCCACTCGTTGGTGTTGTGGCCCGTCTCGCCCATATACATGGGCAGCCCCGTCTTGTCACGGAAGTCGATATAGTCCTTGATGGCCTCGGCAGTGGCCTCGCCGCCATAGCGGTGGCAGGTGTACATGATGTTGTCATCAAATTTCCAGTCGTTGAACATGAAGAAATCGGAGTTCCAGCGGGCTCCACCCAGCAGGATCACGTGGTTGGGATCCACTTGGCGGATGGCTTTGACGGTCTGCTGATAAAGCGGCTCCAATCGCTTGTTCAGTTCTTCCTTGTTCTCAAAGAAGTGGGCAATGGGCTCGTTCATCAGCTCGTAGCCGAGAATTACAGGCTCATCCTTGTAGCGGAAAGCGATGCGCTGCCAGATGTCGCAGAACAGCTGCTGACTTGATTCGCTCTCAAAGAGCCAGGGATAGCCATGACCGTCATCGATGTTGTCGCCAGTCTGTCCACCAGGACAATCGTGCATGTCGAGAATGAGATACAGACCTGCGGCACGGCACCAATTCACGACCGAGTCGATGCGTGCAAATCCGTCCTGGTCCTTGGACTTTCCCATATAGTCCTCATCGGTGAAGAGCCTGTAGTTGAACGGCAGACGGATGGTGTTGGCACCCTGCCGTGCGATGAAGTTGATGTCGGCACGGGTGATGTAGTTGTCCTTGAACTGGCGCCAGAAATCGGCAGCAAAGTCGGGACCCACCGCCTGCTTGATCATCAGGTCGATCATCCACGGCGAGTTGGTCTTGCTGAAGCCGAACATGTAGCCCTCGGGGTTGAGCCAGTTGCCAAGGTTGGTACCTTGGATATAGAGCTTCTCGCCGTTAGGCTGCACCAGGTTGGGCCCTTCAACGCGGACAAATTTATCTTGGGGCTTAGCATGAAGCCCCAAGGTAAGAACAAGAGAGAGTGTTAATAACAAGAAACCTCTCATACTGTCATTTGGGTTAAAGATGGTTATTTCTTTTGGAACACGCGCACGTAGTCCACTTCCATTGTCACAGGAAGTGCGCTCTCGTCAACGCCTTGAGCGCCACCCCAGTCACCGCCCCAAGCGAGGTTGAGAATGACATAGAAGGGATCGTCATAGGGCCAGTCGTCACGACCCAGTCCGCGGTTGTTGTAGCTCAGCTGCACCTTACCGTCAACATAGGTGGTGATGTTCTGGGCCGTCCATTCGATGGCATAGGTGTGGAACTCGCCCTCGGCACCCTTGCAGTACATCTCGTGGGTGACCTGAGTGCCGTTGGAGTGAACGTGCGCATTGGCATGCAGGCTCGACGACACATAGTCGGGGTGGTAACCCACCTCTTCCATGATGTCGATCTCGCCGTCGGCAGGCCATGAATGGAAGTTAACGGGCATCATCCAGAAGGCGGGCCAGGTACCCTTGCCCTTAGGCAGCTTGATGCTGGCCTCGATGTAGCCATACTTCCAGCCCGTGTTGCTCTTGGCATAGACCCGGCCAGAGTAAATCTTGCCGTTCTCCTTGAGCGCTGTGATGGACAGCTTGCCGTTCTTTACTTCGGTAACAAGCCTGCCACCGGGCGTCTTGTGGTTCACGTAGTTCTGCAACTCGTGGTTCACCCATCCGGCGTTTTGCACCTCGTGCCTCCAATCATCGCCGTTCAGCTCAGAGCCCTTGTCGAACTCATCGTGCCAGACGAGGGTGTAGCCCTCAGGTGCGTAATAGGGAGACTCCTCGGCTGCCTCTTGGGTGATAGAGATGGTTTTGCGGGCGGCACCCGACGCGATGGTGACCTCACCCTTGCGGACCTCGGTTAACGGGTTAGCGGCAACTGTAATCGTTACTGAACCCGACTGTGACAACGTGTTCTTGGTGTCGAAGGTGATGAAGTCCTGATTATTGGTATAGGCTCCCCACTCCTGACCTGTGATAGTGACGTTGACGGTGTATTCACCACCGCTGGCAGGCACATTGATGCTTTCCTGCGAGACAGTAATGGTCACTGCAGGCTTGGGCTCATCTCCGCTCCCACCGCAGCCCCCAAAGAGGGCCACGGCAAAAGCGAACAGTAGCGTATGAATCATTAACCTTTTCATTTTGTTGGGTTTTCAGCTCTCAGTTCTCAGTTTTCAGTTCTCGGTTGAAGGCGGATACCGCTAACAACTGAAAAACTGAAAACTGATAACTGACACTTGACATTTATTTGTGCTTTTGGATGATGATGTTGCTGATCTTGGCCTCAAATCCGGCAGGACATCCACCGAAGTCGAAGATCATCTTACCCTGATCGAACTCAATATTATCCTCACCATTCTTGGCAACGACGTTAACGAACTGGAGTACGTTCTCGCCATCCTCAAGCGCAAACTTGCCATTGTAGCAAAGCGTGTTGGGGTCATTGGTCACGTCGGGATCCTTATTGACCTTGACGGTGGCACGAGCCAGCTCCATATTGGTGGTGATGGTGACGCGCACGTCATAGCCCTGGCCTTTCTCAATATGGAGGGGCACACCAGTGATTGAGCACTGGGCTTGCCACTCGGCTGAGGTAGCATTGTTGGCTGTGATGGTATAGACACCATTGGCGAAGGAGAAGCCGGGATCGGCAATCTGTTGCCAGCCGGCGTCAGCCCACCAGAAGCCCATTGTGCCTGCGGTATTGAAGCCTGCACCCAGGTTGTCGGGCGAGTTCACATCTACCCATTCTACTGTGGGCTCATCGGGAATGACGGGCAGCACGGTGCCGTCATCGTTGGCATGGTCCTTGAGCACGATGTTAGCGATGTTGACCGTGGTACCAGCCTGACAGCCGCCGAAGTCGAAGAACAGGTTAACACGTTCCATATCGATACCGGGCATGTCGCTCTTCCAGAAGATGTAGTCCTCTCCAGCCTTCAGGTCGATGCGGTCAGCAAAGTAGAAGACGTTGTCATCGCCATCCATCACGAGCTTCACGGTAACACCATTCAGGTCCTTGTCGCTGGTAAGGATGCAGGAGAAGTCATAGTGCTTGTCGGCCGAGGTTGAGATGTTGGTGGTCTTGAAGGCCATCTGAGCCTGCCACTGGTCGGTAGTAGCCTCGGGCAGGAATACGGTATAGTCAATACCGTTGTCCTCAAATTCGGGATCAGCAATCTGACTCCAGCCGGGAGCGTACCAGAAGAACATACTGAAATCAGCGTCCTTCCACATATTGAATTCGCTGTAGGGATCGAAACCGTCAAATTCCTTCTCCTCGGGATCGCTGGTGAAGATGAAGCGCCAGGCGATGCTGCGGTTCTTCGGCTCATAAATAAGCACCATCTTCTTGGCAGTCAGCATTTCGATACGGAAACGCGGGTTCTCGTACTGCTCATCAGAACTCATGTAGGGGAACAAGGTGTTGGGGGCAAGCTGGATAAAGGTCTGCTTGGTCACGTTGCCGTTAACATCCTCCCAGTCATACTCCTCAAAGCTCCAGCTGGAGGTTTGGTCACCGATGGTGGCATCCCAGTCATCGTTTGTTGTGGGACCCCACTTGGTAGTGCCCTTGTTCACATAGGTCAGTCCATCCTCACCGCAATTGTAGAGGAATTTACCTCCCTTACGGGTCTCGGCGGTGAAATAGATGCGGTCGTCATACAGACCGAAGGCCTTCTTCTCATCGGGCTGAGCCGACCACCATCCGGTACCATCGGCTCCAGCGGGACCGCAAGCCAAGTGTGCCACTTCCTTGTGATCGAGGCGCCAATCCTTCTCACAGATGCGGCGGAAGTCGTTGGTGTAGTCAATCTTGGACTCGTTGAAGGTATATTCCTTCTTGATACCGGTCTGGCTGATGCCGTTGCGGTTACCCAGACGCAGCTCGATAGTGTGAGTACCGGCCTCGCTGTTCTTGTAACCCACCTCTTGCAGGGTGGAGTAGGACGTACCATCAAGAATCCAGACGGGATAGGTGCCAGGCTGCGGGGTATACTTGGCGATCATCTGGTTGGTCTCTTGGTCAACAGAGACGCTGAAGTCGATACCGCTCACCGTGGGAAGACCGTTGGGATCTGCGCCTTCAAATTCTTCGGGCGAGCAGGCGGTGAAGCCAATAGCCAACAAGCAATAACTGATGATTGCTAATGTTTTATTTATCTTGGTAAACATAATATTTGATCTCTAAGTTACGGATGATTAATAGTTGTTCTGAACCAGCGTGGGATCAGCATCGAGCTCGCTCTGTGACAGGGGGATGTGCTTCTTGCTGGGTGTCCATGTGTTGGTACGATAGCCGTAGTTGTCAGGCACGAGTACGTTAGAGGCTTTCTGGGTGATACCAGGAATGCCCTCAGCACGCACGAGGTCGAAGTAGCGCTTGCCCTCGCCGCAGAATTCCAGGTGACGCTCGTTGAAGATGTCATCCATGGTCACGGTGGTCAATGCGGGAAGACCGGCACGAGCGCGAACCTCATTCACATAGCCTGCGGCCTCGGCTGCACTGCCACCAGTCTGGAGCAGCAGCTCGGCTGCGTTGAGCAAGGTCTCGGCATAGCGATAGATGCGCTTGTTGTTGTTATAGTTCAGGTTCTTGGACGTCGGGCAGTCCTGATTGTTGGCAGTCTGGGGACGATACTTGCCGTGCCAGATGTGGGTGTCCTGATAGCGCTCGGTGTAGCTGTAGCCACGCAGGTCCCAGCAGGTAACGTCACGACGCAAGTCATTATCGGCATACATGTTGTAGGTTTCGAGACGCATGGGCAGGAAGCCCCAACCGTCGTTACCGCTGTCCCAGCCTTCGCCGCCACCCCAACCATTGGGGGAGCACAGGGTGGGGAATACCGTACCACCGGCAGCCAGGGGAGTACCCCAGTCACGCTGAGCCTGGTCGTCGTTGTAGTTGATCTCGAAGATGCTCTCGGAGCACCACTCGCCACTCTCCTGCCACAAGTCTTTGAAACTCGGGTTGAGCTTGTAGCTGCTGTCACCGATGATCTGCTTCATGTAGCCCAGAGCAGTTGCATAACGGCTGTTGTCGTTCTGGTACATGACCATCTCGGCGTAGAGCATATAGGCGAAAGCCTGGCTCACGCGACCTGCCTCGGCATTGGGCCAACGCATGGGAAGCACGTTGGAGGCAATGATTTCCTCGAGCTCGGGGAGGAGCTTGTTGTAAATCTCGTCAGCAGTGATCTGCGGAGCAGTATAGGGCTGAGTGAGGTTCTCCAGATAGAAGGGCACATTGCCGTAGTAGTGCCACAGGATATTATAATAGTACACGCGCAACAGGCGGGCCTGCATCTCCATCGAACGACGGAAACTCTCGCTGGCTTCGGTTTCCCACGATGCATACTTGACAGCATCGTTGCAACGCTTGATACCGCTGTAGAAGTCTCCCCACAGGGTAGCGAGGGTGTTGTTGCCATCGGCTTCAAAGTTGAACAGACGGTGCCAGTGCTGGTTGTCGGTATTGTCGGCACCACCGGGATAGAAGTCGTCGCCCATGATCTCACCGTCAACGGTCAGGTCGTTGTAGGCCGAGCCGTCCCAGTCGGGCCAGTGCAGAGGAGCGTAGGCAGCAGTGAGTGCCTCGTTAAGGGTCTCCTCGTCGGTGTAATATTCCTCAAGGGGTTCACCCGTCGGGTTCTTCACCTCAAGAAAATCGTCGCTGCAGGAAGTCAGTGCAAAGAATGCTGCACACAGACCTGCTATGATTGAAATATGCTTTTTCATATTGATAATTCTTTATTGGATTGTTAGAGTGAGAGGTTAAATCCGACAGTGAAGGTGCGGGCCTGGGGATAAACACCATAGTCAACACCGAGGCTGGTGGCACCGGAACCGATCTCAGGATCGAAGCCCCAGTACTTGGTCCAGGTGAAGAGGTTCTCGGCACGACCGAAGAGGCGCAGACGGCTGATGCCAATCTTGCTGGTCAGACGCGGATTCAAGGTGTAACCGAGGGTGATGTTCTTCAGACGCAGGTAGCTGCCGTCCTGGATATACATGTCGCTGCAAACCCAGTTCTTGGAGTCACCGAGGGTGGGAACCTTGTCGCTGGTGCCCTCACCGGTCCAACGCTGGAGGACCCAAGTGGGATAGTTACCCGATGCGATGTCCTGACGGTAGGTGGCATCAAAGATGTCGGCACCATGAACGCCCTGGAAGAATACGCCGAAGTCAAAGCCTCTCCAGTCAACATTGAAGGTCAGACCGAAGGTCCAGTCGGGCACACCGTTACCGATGTTGGTACGGTCGTCGCTGTTGATCACGTTGTCGGCGTTGGTGTCCAGGAAGCGGAAGTCACCAGGCTTAGAGTTGGTACCATACTTGGCGTTATAGGCGTCGGCTTCGTTCTGAGTCTGCAGGTGCCGTCGGTCTTGTAGCCATAGAAGAAGGGGAAGGGCTGGCCGTTCTCGGCGCGAGTGCCACCGTCGCTGAACTGGCTGATGCCGTAGTTCAGGAAGCCGGTGTCATTACCCAGGTTCTTCAGTTTGTTCTTCAGGTAAGAAGCGTTACCCTTTACAGCGAAGTGTACGTCAGAAATGTTCCAACGGTAACCGAGCTCAAACTCAACACCGCTGTTCTCCATGTCACCGACGTTGGCCAGCGGACGAGCCTCACCCACATAGCTGGGGATAGGCATCTCGATGATCATGCCGTTGGTCTTCTTGATGTAGTAGTCAAAGCTGAAGGTCAGCTTGTTGTTCCAGAAACCGAGGTCGATACCGAGGTCGGTCTGTTCGCTCTCCTCCCACTTGAGGTCTTCGTTGGCGAGACGGTTGGCCTTGGAACCATAGACCATGGCTGCAGTCTGTCCGAAGTAGTAGTTGCTGGTGTTACCGATAGTTGTCAGGGTGGTGTAAGCAAAGTCGCCGATATTATCGTTACCGTTCTTACCCCAGCTGACGCGGAGTTTCAAGTTGTTCAACCAGTCGCGGCTGCTCTCCATGAACTTCTCGTTCATGATGTTCCAACCAGCCGAGAATGAGGGGAAGATACCATACTTGTGGTTTGAACCGAAGCGGCTTGAACCGTCGCGGCGGACGGTAGCCTGGAACATGTAGCGCTCGTCGAAGTTGTAGCTCAAACGGGCGAACATTGAAGACAGCCTGTGCTCGGTGTAGGGACCACCCCAAACACCAACGAGGCTCGTGGCACCCGTCATCTTGCCGTCAGCATCGGTGGAAATTTCCAGATCGCCACCGGTGGTGTAGTTGATGCTGGGCTTATCGGGGTTCACGAGATACCAGTGAGAACCACCCAGCTCGTCACCCTTGAACTTCAAGGCACTCTGGCCGAGCACGACACCGATGGTGTGCTTGCCGAAGGTCTTGTCATAGGTTACAGTGTTCTCGACCTGCCAGGTAGTGTTGTTGCCCTTGAAGGCAACAGCCGAGGTGTGGTCGGCATTGTTGTTACCCGAGAGGTAATAGTGCTGCAGGGTAGCGCCGTTGTAGCCCCAGAAGGAGAGCTCGGCGCTGTAAGTGAAGTGATACTTCAGTGCATCCCACAACTGCAGGTCAACCGAGAACTTGGGCATGAACTTGTGGCTCCAGTTCTTGTTGGGATTGCCTTGCATCATGGCAATGGGGTTGTTCTGCTCCTGATAGCTGCCGATGAAACCGGGAATCGTATAGGGATTGTCGTTATCATCGTAGAAAAGGTCATAGGCGCTGTAGCGCTTAATCATCTCCTCGGCGATGGCGCCTCTCAAGGTCACGGGCAGGGTGGGAGCCAGGTACAGGGCTGAACCCAGGGGAGAGCCCCACGTTGAGTTGGCCTCGATGCCAGTGCTATGCACGCGCATATAAGAAAGGTTAGCGCCCAGATCCACCTTGTTCAGGAAGTTGCGCTCCTTGGTGGCGTCGATGATGTTGAACATATTGTTGGCGCGGATGGTCAGACGGTCATAGTTTGACTGGCCATAGTTACCGCCCACGATACCGTCCTGCTTGAAGTAACCCAATGACAGGTAGTAGTTCACTTTCTCGCTGGCACCGCTCACACTGACGTCATGCTGCATGATGGGAGCATTGTCGTTGAAGAGCAGCTTCTGCCAGTCGGTACCGAAGCCCTCAATCTTATCGCCGTTGGCGTCAGTCAGGTTGTAGGGATCGGGATAAAGCGGTGACAGGCCGTTCTGTACGCGACGCTCATTTTGCAGGATGGCATAGTCGGTAGCGTTAGTCACACTGCGCTTTTTCCATGCACTCTGCCAGCCATAGGAGAAGGTGTAGTTCACGTTGGCTTTGCCGAGCTTACCCTTCTTGGTGGTCACGAGGATAACACCGTTGGCAGCACGAGCACCGTAGATGGCGCCCGAAGCGGCATCCTTCAACACCTCGATGCTCTCGATATCATTGGGGTTGACGCTCTCCATACCGTACTGGTCGGTGGGCATGCCGTCAATGATGTAAAGAGGATTGGAGTTGTTGATGGTACCGATACCACGGACGCGGACCATGGACTGCGAACCGGGCTGACCCGATGAAGAGGTGACGTTGACACCGGCGGCCATACCCTTCAGGGCATCCTCAGCACGCAGGCGGGTCTTGCCAGCCAGGTCATCAGAGCTGACCTTGGCAATCGAAGCCGTCACGACGCTCTTCTTCTGTACACCGTAACCGATGACTACGACCTCGTTGAGCAACTCGGAGTCCTCGGTGATGGTGATGTACATGTTGTTACCGGCTTGCACGGTCTGCTTGCCGTAACCTACATAAGTGATTTCCAACTCAGCTCCTGCAGGGCAGGTGATGGAAAAATTGCCGTCGAAGTCCGTTGCGGTGGTGTTCGACGTGCCCTTTTGCACAACTGTAGCACCAATCACCGGCTCGCCGTTGGGATCAACGACGGTACCCGTGAAGGTCTGGTTCTGTGCAAATGCCGCTATTGACAACATCAGTGTCAACAACAGTGAAAGTAACTTTTTCTCTTTCATGTCACATAATTTATTGATTTATAAAAATTGATTATTTGGTTGTGATGATATTGTGCAGTTTTGCTGTTCTTAGGTTATGCTGTTGCAAGTGTTTTGTTGCTTGTAAGCGAGTGTTGCGATGCAAAAATATATAAATAATGAACGTATGAAGCAAGCCGATAACCAAAAAGTGGATGGTTTTATCCACTCAAAAAAAGCAAATCGTTGAATTTTAGAATTTTATATAAAACCCATAATCGTTAAAAAGTGGTTAAAATGTAGTGTTTCTTTGTACCGAAAATAGCAGTTTATTCGTTTTTGGGGGCTTATTTTTGCAGGATTTGGAGATTAAGGTTACTTTTGCGACACTTAGAAACTAGATTATTCATCATGAAACAACCTATATCGTTATTCGGGACCTTCATGTTGCTGTTGTTGTCGTGGCACACGATCGGCGCCGAAGAGATTGACCTGACGCGAGCCTACCGGCAGTTGGATGAGGCCATCAGCCGTTCGGACCAATATGTGCAGATGCGCGAAGACCGCATTTCCAAGCTCAAGACGGCCTTGGAGGTGACGACGGCAACCAACGCACAATATGACTTGTGCCACCACCTGTTTGAGGAGTACCATTCCTATGTCAACGACTCTGCCATTTTCTACCTGAGCCGTTGCATCTCGTTGGCAAGGGAGATGGGTGACAACGTACGTCTTGACGAGTGTAACCTGGAGCTGGCTTTCCAGTGTACTGATGCGGGCATGTACCATGAATCGATGGACATCCTGCAGGATATTGACGTCAATCGCCTGAACGACAGCGACAAGAAGCGCTATTACGGCACATTTTCCCATCTCTATGGCGAGATGGCCTATTATAGTAAGGTGCCGGCATTGCAGCAGGAATACCATGCCATGCGCAGCAAGTATAACCAAATGGTTGACGTAATGGTTGGCGTGGCTGGAGGTGCCAGCGATGAGGACTTGCAGCTCAAGGAGTTAGAGTGCTTTGCAGCTCAGGATGCCAAAGGTGCACTCGCCTATAACGACCAGCGCTTGAAGCGGGTGAAAAAGGGTTCCCACGAGTATGCCATTGTGGCCTTTTACCGTTATCTGGACTATAGTTTGCAGGGCGACTCGGTGCAGGCGCGTTATTGGGTGTCGCAGTCGGCATTGAGCGATGTGGAAAACGCCGTTATGGACCAGGGCGCCTTGTGGGAACTGGCTAACCTGCTGATGGTTGACGGAGATATGGATCGGGCTTACAGGTACATACGTTTTGCATGGCAGTGCGCCAACAAGTTCAACACTTTGAAACGCAGCAACCAGATTTCGCCCGTGATGACCACCATTAGCAACAACTATGAGGCAACGCTCCAGAAGGCCAACCGTCTGTTGCTTATTCTTTTCGTGGTGGCGACCCTGCTGGCGGCCTTATTCTCGGTCATCCTCTTCTACAGCAACAGCCAGCGCAAGAAATTGGCGCGAGCGCGTAATGATCTGAGCGACAGCAATAAACAGTTGGCGCAACTGAATGCACAGTTGTCTGACCTGAATAGCCAGATGCGCGAGACTAACCTCAAACTCAACGAGTCCAACCGCGTCAAGGACGAGTATGTGGGCCGTTTTATCCACCTGTGCTCCTTCTATATCGACCGTCTTGACGAGTTGCGCAAGCGTGTCAACAAGATGGCTAAGAGCAAGGACCTCAATGCGTTGCATCAGTTCACAGGGGATAGTGAGTTGAGGGACAAGAACCTCAAGGAGCTCTATGAAATGTTTGACAGCACCTTCCTGAACCTTTTCCCCAACTTTGTGGATGACTTCAATGCGCTGTTGCGGCCCGAATGCCGCGTCACGTTGCCTAATCCATCGACGCTGAATACCGATATCCGCATCTTTGCCCTCATCCGCTTGGGCATTGAGGACAGCAGCCGCATTGCCGAGTTCCTGCACTATTCGGTCAACACCATCTATAACTATCGCGCCAAGATTAAAAACGGTGCCATCGGCGACCGAGACACCTTCGAAGCCCGCATCAAGGCCATCGGCATGTAAAGCCACGACAGGTAAATAGAGCATTTTTCTAATAAATGTAGAGACGCAAAATTTTGCGTCTCCCGTGAAGGCTTTTTGTTGCGTCTCCCGGAAAGGCTTTATTTGCGTTTCCTGTGAAGGCTTTATATTGCGCCTAGCGATTGGAAACGCAAGATTTTGCGTCTCTACTGTTCTTGTGAACTGGATATCCGATCTACATTAAACTATCACTTTAGACTTAATGCAAAAGCAACGCCCTCCAATCGGTTGAACTTCAATCGACTGGAGGGCGATGTTTAATGTAATGGATTAATCCTCGTCCTGACCGTTCTGCTTGGCGATGCGTTTGCGCTCAAGCTCGTCAAGGATGATTTTGCGCATGCGGATGTGGTTGGGTGTGATTTCCACATACTCATCGGCCTTGATGTACTCGAGGGCCTCCTCAAGACTGAAGACGATGGGCGGAACGATCTTCACCTTATCGTCGGCACCACTGGCACGCATGTTGGTGAGTTTCTTGGACTTGGTGACGTTGATGACCAGGTCTTTCTCCTTGGTGTGCTCGCCGACGACCTGTCCGCCATAGACCTCCTCCTGCGGGAAGATGAAGAAGCGGCCACGGTCCTGCAGCTTGTCGATGGCGTAGGCATAGGCCGTACCGCCTTCCATGGCGACAAGCGAACCGTTGGTGCGGCGGGCGATTTCGCCCTTCCAGGGTTCGTAATCAAGGAAGCGGTGTGACATGATGGCCTCGCCGGCACTGGCGGTGAGCACATTGGTGCGCAGGCCGATGATACCGCGTGACGGAATCTTGAACTGCAGGTGGATGCGGTCATTCTGGGTCTCCATCATGGTCATCTCACCCTTGCGGCGGGTGACCATGTCGATCATCTTGCTGGAATACTCCTCGGGGACGTTGATGCTCAGTTCCTCAATGGGTTCGCACTTCACGCCGTCGATGGTCTTGATGATGACCTGGGGCTGACCCACCTGGAGCTCGTAGCCCTCGCGGCGCATCTCCTCGATGAGTACTGACAGGTGCAGCACGCCGCGTCCGAAGACGTTCCATGCGTCCTCATTCTCGGTGCGCTCGACACGCAGGGCCAGGTTCTTGTCCAACTCGCGCTGCAGGCGGTCCCAGATGTGGCGTGAGGTCACATACTTGCCGTCCTTGCCGAAGAAAGGCGAGTCGTTGATGCAGAAACGCATCGACATCGTGGGCTCGTCAATGGCAATGCGGGGCAGTGCCTCAGGGTTGGTGGGCAGCGTGACGGTATCGCCAATCTCAAAGCCTTCCAGACCGATGATGGCGCAGATGTCGCCGCTGCTGACGCTCTCGACATGCTGTTGTCCCATGCCCTCAAAGGTGCGCAGCTCCTTGATTTTCTGCTTGGAAACCTCACCATCCTTCTTGCACAGGGCGACTTCCATGCCGTCCTTGAGGGTGCCACGGTGCACGCGTCCCACGGCGATACGTCCCACGTAGCTGCTGTAATCCAGCGACGTGATGAGCATCTGGGCATCGCCCTCGATCATTTCGGGCTCGGGGATGTACTTGATGATGGCGTCGAGCACGGCGGTGATGTTGTCGGTGGGCTGCTGCCAGTCCTCGCTCATCCAGCCTTCCTTGGCCGAACCGAAGATGGTGGGGAAGTCGAGCTGGTCCTCGTTGGCGTCGAGGTTGCACATCAGGTCAAAGACCATCTCCTGTACCTCGTCGGGGCGGCAGTTGGGCTTATCGACCTTGTTGATGACAACGATGGGCTTGAGGCCGAGCTGCAGGGCCTTCTGCAATACAAATCGCGTCTGGGGCATCGGACCCTCAAAGGCGTCCACCAGCAGCAGACAGCCGTCAGCCATGTTGAGCACGCGCTCTACCTCGCCGCCGAAGTCGCTGTGCCCCGGGGTGTCGATGATGTTGATCTTGTATCCCTTGTAGGAAATGGATACGTTTTTGGACAGGATGGTGATGCCACGCTCGCGTTCCAGATCGTTGCTGTCAAGGATCTGGGTACCCATGTTTTGGTTGTCGCGGAACAGGTTGCCTGCCGCTAACATCTTATCTACCAGAGTTGTTTTGCCATGATCGACGTGTGCGATGATGGCCACGTTGCGGATGTTTTGCATATTGCCTTGTTTGAATTTGGCAGCAAAGGTACAAAAAAGTTTTCAGTTGTCGGTTTTCGACTATCAGTTTTATTATATATATTGCGAAATATAAAAAATATTCCACGATGCGTTTGTTTTTATTCGGATTATTCTTTATATTTGCGGCGGATACGTTTAAATACCTAATTAATATGAAATCTTTACGAGTTTTACGGCCAATATTGTCGGCTTTCATCATTTGGATGGCGGCTGTTTCAGTGCGGGCAGGGGACGTCGCTCCTGCTCCCCATGGCGATGCCGTTGACATCACTTTTTATGGCCAAACTTTGAGCATCGATAAGGTTAAATCTGTTGAGGTGAAATCGGTGTTCAACGCTGATGTTTCGACGGCTTGGAACAAATACAAGAAGCGTGACGTCGCTCCAGTATTGGAGTCACTGCGCTCATGGTCAACCAGTTTGGGCCTGAACGACTGGTTTGTCTTCCAGTTGGTCAGGAACTATGTCGATGCCCTCTTGGATAACAGTACGCCGATGGATCGCATGGTGCTGGAACATTACCTGCTGACGTGTATGGGATATGATGTGAGGCTGGCGCGCACCGAGCGTCAGCTGGTGCTGCTGGTGCCCTTTGAACAGGAGGTGTATGAACAGGACTTTGTGAAAGTCGAGGGCAAGGATTATTATTTGTACTATGACGATTTGGATGCCAATCTGGATGAGCAGTCAGTGCTTTACCCGTGTGACCCCTCTAAAAAGGACCTGGGCAAGGGCCATACGCTGAGCCTGCTGTTTGACGGCGAGCCCTTGAAGTTGCGCTCGGGCAGTGACAGGTATTGCGAATATGACGACGGCAATCTGCATCTTGCCTGCACGGTCAATGAGGGCGTCATGGAGATGTTGCGCAACTATCCGATGATGGACCTCAGGTGCTATGTGACCTCGGTGGTCATGCCCCAGTTCCAGGACACAATCCTGGGGCAGATAAGACCGCAACTTGAGGATTTGAGCCAGTGTGAGGCGGCCAACGCCCTGTTGCACTTCGTGCAGTATGTGTTTGACTATGAGAATGACAAGGATTTGCATGGTCACGAGAAGGTCTATTTTGTAGAGGAGAACTTCTACTATGACAAGAATGATTGCGAGGACCGCTCTATCCTCTACGCTTTTCTTGTGCGGTCGCTGCTGGATCTTGACGTGCAGATTGTCCAATATCCGGGGCACGAGTGTACGGCAGTCCGTTTCACCGACTGCCACACCTATGGTAACGGTTATTACCTTGACGGAGAGTTCTACCTCATCTGCGATCCGTCCTATGTCGGAGCGCCCATCGGCAGATGTATGCCCCAATACCGGTCGATGCGGCCCCAGGTCTATGTCATGAAGACCAGGACCTTGGGCGAGGCCTATCAGCCCCCTTTGTGTCCCAGTATCGCCGATATGATTACCGTCCCCGACCTGCCCAAGGTGCTCGTCGCACTATAAAGGCATGAGGATGTGCCGTCATTGACTTCTGTTTTATAATTCGGTCTAACGGCCGATGCCGCAGCCGTTTTTTCAGTTTTAAACCCCTCCCCGTTGCTGGATTGTGAGGATTGTTGTACATTTGCTGTGTCAAAATCTAATGAACTTAATACTGTAAAAAGAAAAATGAACAAGATTGCTTTAGTGACTGGCGCGACAAGTGGCATCGGAGAGGCCTGCGCGCGCAAATTGGCCCTCATCGGCTACAACATGATTATTGCAGGCCGCAAGGCCGATCGCCTGGATGCACTTGCCAGAGAGTTGTCTGCTCTGGGCGTCGGGGTGATTACACTTGAGTTTGACGTCAGGGACCGTGAAGCGGCTACTGCTGCCATCAAGAGCCTGCCCGAGGAGTGGCAAGAGATTGATGTCCTGGTCAACAATGCCGGTGGTGCATGGGGCCTGGAACCCGAGTATGAAGGTAACTACGAGGATTGGGACACCATGATTGACACCAACATCAAGGGTCTGTTGACGATGACTCGTCTCATCGTGCCCGGAATGGTAGAGCGTGACCGCGGTCATGTGGTGAACATCGGTAGTGTGGCCGGTGATGCTGCCTATGCTGGCGGTAACGTGTATTGTGCCACCAAGTCGGCTGTCAAGGCGCTGAGTGACGGTCTGCGCATCGACGTGGCCCATACCAGCGTGCGCGTGACCAACATCAAGCCCGGCCTGGTAGAAACCAACTTCTCGGTCATCCGTTTCCATGGCGACAAGGAGCGTGCCGATAAGGTTTATAAGGGCATCCAACCCCTCACGGGCAATGACATCGCCGAGTGCGTCGCTTTCGCCGTGAGTGCCCCGCCTCATGTTCAGGTCGCTGAACTGCTCGTCCTCGCTACCCACCAGGCCAGCGGTAGCGTAATCCACCGCGAGTAATCATCCTGTAATAGAGTATAGAGAAAAGATAATAGTTGGTTGACAGCGTCGCTGAAAACCAACTATTATCTTTTTCTCTGTTAACAAATAACCGTTATGCGATGTTGGGGCTCTCGAGGCCGTAGTGGCGCTTGCGATCGAGCCACAGCAGTAAGGAAGAGGTGGCGATGGCACCCACGCCAATCACGCCGAAGATGAGCAGTGATTGGGTGTAGTCCACCTGTTCACCGATGGTGTTACGCTCCAGCACCTTGCCGATGAGCACGGGGATGAGCATCAGGCCGATGTTCTGGATGTAATAGATGATGGAGTAGGAGGTTCCCAGCTGCTTCATCGGTACAATCTTGGGCACGGCGGGCCACAGGGCGGCGGGCAGCAGCGAGAAGGCGATGCCCAGCACGCACATCAGCGTCACGGCAATCCAGCTGGAATTGAGCGGCATGGCAAACACAAACAGGGTGATCGTGAGCAGCACGCTGCCGATGACCATCATCGTGGCACCGCGGCCCTTGTTGTCAAACCATGCACCGAACAACGGCGTCAGCACGATGCTGGTGTAGGGGAGGATAGAGGGGATGGCACCTGCCAATTCGGCCTCGACACCATACTTGGAAATCATGAGTTTGGTGGCGAAGTCCAAGAAGGGGTAGAGTGCCGAGTAGTAGAACATGCACAACAGTGTGATGAGCCAGAAGCCTGGATTTTTGATAGTGATTTTCATGTCCGAGAAGTGGAACTTCTCGTCATCTTGAGACGCAAGATTTTGCGTCTCTACATTGTCGCTTTCGGTATTTTGAGCGGCGAGTTTTTGCGTCTCGGCATCGAGGCGGCGGTCCATCGTGCAGTAGTAGATGTAGGCGATGAGACCTACGCCCACGCAGAACAGACCGATGAGTAACGGACGGGGCAAACCCCAGTTCAAGGCGATGGGCAGGCTGAAGTTGAGCGCCAACGCTGTGCCCAGGCGTGCCATCGAAACCTGCAGGCCCATAGCGAGCGCCATCTCCTTGCCCGAGAACCAACGCACGACGACCTTGGATACCGTGATACCGCACATCTCATAGCCGATGCCGAAGAAGGCAAATCCCAATGCAGCCAACGCCACTTGGCGCTTGATGATACCCAGCAGGGGCACATTCCACATGGGGTCAGGCGATGTATAGGTGATGACACCATAGACAGCGGCTGCACCGCCCAGCATCAGTACACACGAGAGGATGCCCGTGAAGCGCACACCCATCTTGTCGAGGATGATTCCGCCCACAAACAGCATCAGCAGGAACACGTTGAAGAAGCCGCGCGACCCGGCAAAGATACCGAACTCGCCGCTGGTCCAGCCCACACCACCGTCCTGGGTGGCCTTCTCGAGCATGAATTGCAGCGGGGACATCTCCTTGGCGACAACATAGCCCGCCATCATCGTGAACGACACTATCGCCAGCACGGTCCACCGTGCCCACGCCTTGGTCGCAATCGTGTTTCTTATCTCGTCTCTCATGTGTTTCAGTTTAAATAAATAGGGACCTTAAAGTCTGTAATGTCCTTAAGGTCCCTAAAGTCCTTATTAATTTCTAATAGCTGACGACTGATTAAGCCTCAGGCTTGATGTTGGGCTCCTCGAGGCCGAGGTGCTTCTTCTTGTCAACCACCTTGAGGTACAGACCGAACAGCAGAGCAAGAATACCGAGGCTGGCAAAGATTACCATGGGCCAAGTGTAGTCATACTTCGTCGGGTCGGTAACACCGGGGTTGGAGTTGTCGAGAACCATACCGATGAGCATCGGGAAGAGCCACAGACCGATGTTCTGGATCCAGAAAATCAGTGCGTAAGCGCTACCGATGATTTTGGCATCCACCAGCTTGGGAACGCTGGGCCACAAGGCAGCGGGAACGAGCGAGAACGACGAACCCAGCACCAGAATGGTGATGTAAGCCATGATGAAGCCAGCAGCCGTGCTACCCTTGAACAGCGGCAGAACGTAAGCGAAGGTCAAGTGGCAGATGATGAGCAGCAGCGAGCCGAGCACGAGCATCGAGGCAGCTTTACCCTTGTGGTCAACATAGTTGCCCAGGATGGGGGTGATACCCACAGCCAGCAAGGGGAATACAGCGAAGACGCTCTCGGCGCTCTGGCGCATGTAACCCATGTAGCAGTAGCAGATAAGGGCGGCTATCGAAACGATAAGCAGGCCGTACTTGGCACTCTTGTTCTTCATGAAGTTGCTCATGAAGGCGGTGGCTGCTACGATGAGCATCACGATATACTGATAGATAGTCAGACTCTCATTGGCCCAGAACGAGTTGGGGTCAACCTCGGTGAACGTAAGGTTGCACTGCAACATGTTAACGGCATATTTCTGGAAGGGGAAGATGGCGCTGTAATAGAGTACGCACAGCAACGATACAATCCAGAAACCCTTGTTGGTCAAAATCTTGCCAATGTCGCTCACCTTGAACGGGTCGTCCTTCTCCTCGGCCTCGCCGGTCTGCTTGTCAAGCTTACTGTCCATGAAGAAGTAAACGATGAACATGATCAAGGCGATGCACATCAGAACAACACCGAAGGCAACCGAGCGCGAAACGCTAACCTGACCGCCCAAGCGTGCGAAGAAGGGCGAGAAGATCATACAGGTGGCAACACCCAGACGGGCCAGTGCCATCTCGCTACCCATGGCCAGTGCCATCTCGCGGCCCTTGAACCACTTCACGATACCACGGCTTACCGTGATACCTGCCATCTCAACACCGCAACCGAAGATCATGAAGCCGCAAGCTGCCAATTTAGCCGATGCGGGCATCCCGTCGGCGAACGGCAGAATGTCGAACCAGGGGGCGATGGGCTTCCAGTTCAGGTGCTCGGTGAACCAGGTCTCCAAACCGGTTCCGATGAACGCATCACTAACGGCATACCACTTGATGATGGCACCGATGAGCATTACAGCACCCGAAAGAACTGCCGTGAAGCGCACACCCATCTTGTCGAGGATGATACCTGCAAAAATCAGGAAGAATACCCATACATTGAGGAATACCTCACTGCCTTGCATTCTACCGAAAGAAGTGGAATCCCATCCGCGAGTTGTTTCCATCAAGTCCTTGATGGGCGACAGGATATCCATGAAAATGTAACTGCAGAACATACCCAAAGCGAGTAAGAGCAGCGCCGTCCAGCGCATTCCTGCAGAGTCTCTTAAAGTCTGAATCTTTTCTGACATAAAATTAATTCTGTTTTTAAAATTGTTTGTTATTTGGTTTATTAATTAATGGTTCCGTTGAATAGGCTTTGGACCAGAGCATAGGGAAGCGGATGCCACCTAATGCCTAAAACCTAATGCCTAACGCCTAAATCACGCGATGCCCAGTGACTCGCAGATGCGGTCCATCTTAGCATCGGCCCACTCGTTCTTGGCGTCATAGTTCTCGGGTTTGTCGAGCTTGTCATGCACCTCCATATAGAACTTGATTTTGGGCTCGGTGCCTGAGGGACGGATAGATACCTTGGTGCCGTCCTCGGTGAAGTACTGCAGCACGTTGCTGGTCGTGGGCATGTCGAGCTTGGTGACCTCGCCGGTGAGCATGTTGCGCTGCTCGAGCTTCTGGTAGTCCTTCACGATGGTTACGGGCGAGCCGTCGATTTCCTTCTGCGGGTTCTCGCGGAAGTTCACCATCATCTGGGCAATCTCGTCGGCACCGCTCTTGCCGGGGCGTACGACGCTGATGCCGCGCTCCTTGCTGTAGCCGTAGTTGACATAGCAGTTGATGAACAGGTCGTTGAGCGTCATGCCCTTGTCCTTGGCCCATGCTGCAATCTCGCACATCAGGGGGATGGACGATACGGCATCCTTGTCGCGGGCGAAGGTCTCGGGCAGGAAGCCGTAGCTCTCCTCGCCACCACCCAGGTAGCGTCCCTTGCCTGCTGCTTCCATCTCGCGCATCACAGTGGCAATCCACTTGAAGCCGGTGTAGCAGTCAAACATCTTGATGTTCTGCTTCTTGGCGATGCGTGCGATGGTCTCGCTGGTCACGATGGTCTTGACGATGTACTCGTCGCCCTTGAGCAGACCCAGTTCGCGGCTGCGCTCTATCAGGTAGTAGTGGAACAGAATCTGGATCTGGTTACCGTTCACCAGCTCATATTTGCCCTTGGTGTTCTTGATGACCAAGCTGATGCGGTCGGCATCGGGGTCGCTGGCAAGGGCCAGGTCGGCCTGAACTTCTTCGGCCTTGGCAACTGCCATCTCCATTGCGCTGGGCATCTCGGGGTTGGGTGAGTCGACAGTGGGGAAGTCGCCGCTCATCACGTCCTGCTCGGGAATGTGGATGATGTTGTCAAATCCCCAGCGCTCGATAGAACGAGGAATGATATAGCGTCCCACGCCATGGATGGGGGTATAGACGATCTTCAGGTCGTGGTATTTCTTGTTGATCTCGGGGCTGAGCGAGAGGGTGTAGATGTCCTCGATGTAGGGACCGTCAACGTCTTCGCCGATGATCTGGATCAGGTCGGGGTTGCCCTCAAACTTGATGTCGCGCACGTCCTCGATGGCATTAACGTGGTTGATGATATTCACGTCGTGCGGGGAGATCACCTGTGCACCGTCGTCCCAATAGGCTTTGTAGCCGTTGTAAATCTTGGGGTTGTGAGACGCCGTGATGTTCACACCGCTCTGGCAACCCAGACGGCGGATGGCATAGCTGACTTCCGGAGTGGGACGGGGACCCTCAAACAGATAGACCTTGATGCCATTGGCGCTGAAGATGTTGGCGACCGTCTCGGCAAACAGGCGGCTGTTGTTGCGCACGTCATGGCCAACGACTACCGAAATCTGAGGCAGGTCCTTGAAAACCTCCTTCAGGTAGTTGGCAAGACCCTGTGTGGCGCTGCCCACGGTGTAGATGTTCATGCGGTTGCAACCAGGACCCATGATGCCGCGCAATCCACCGGTGCCAAACTCAAGAATCTTGTAGAATGATTCTACAAGCTCGGTCTTGTCCTCGTTGTCAAGCATAGCCTGCACTTGGGCACGGGTCTGCTCGTCATAACTGTCACTGAGCCACGTCTTGGCCTTTGCTGTCACTTCCTGTAATAATTTTTCGTCAAACATACTTGGTTCGGTTTATTAGGTTATTGTTGTTGGTTGTTTTTCTCTTCAAACTGACAAAGTTAGTGCAAAATCTCCAATCGCGCAAATAAAAACCCACTTTTTGCAAAAAGTGGGTTTTTATTGTGTAAATAGATGTGTTGTTCGTTACTTCTCTTGCACGAAGGGTTTCAGTCCTTTAGCCGCTTCCTTGGCGGTGATGCGCTTGCCGCCGTTGTCCAAGTCGATGAGGATATAGCGGTCGTGGCCCATGCCCAGCTCCTTCATGTAAGACAGCTGGCGCAGGCCGTGGCGGCTCTCGATGCGCTCCAGCATGTCGTGGTGTTCCTCTTCGGTCATGGCGTAGATGATATCGATGCAGGCCTGATCGATGGCGAGCAGGTCGGTCGAGGACAGGATGCCGACGTTGGGCGTGACTACTGGTTCGGCTTCCAGACCCTCGCAGTCACAGGACACCGACATGTTACGCATCACGTTGACATAGGTCACGTGCTGCCCGAAGTAGTCGATACTTGCCTTGGTCGATTCGGTCATGCGTTCCATGAATTCCTCCTCCTTGATGTCCCACTGGTCGTCCTGGCCCGGGGTGGTGTGAATCCATGCCTTGCCGATACGGCCGTCGGCACAGCCGATGCCGATGTTCTTGTTAGAGCCGCCAAAGCCGCCCTGGGTGTGGCCCTTGAAGTGTGTCAGCGCCACCATAGAGTCGTAATTCTTGATGTGGCTGCCCATCGACATCTTGTCAAACCACTTGCCGCCCACAACGGGCAGCGTCACGGTGTCCTCCTCGTCCAGGATGTCCACGGGGCAGAAGGTCCAGCCGTTCACCTCCAGGGTCTTGCGGTGCAGCTCGGTCGTGTAGCGGTCGCCCTCGTAGTAGGTGTTGGTCTCGATGATGTGAGCACCCTTCAAGTCCTTTTCAATCAGGGCCTTTACCCACTCTCTCGGGATGATGTTGGGTCCATGTTGCTCGCCCGTGTGCAGCTTCACTGCCACGCGGCCCTCGATCATCTTGTTGACCTGCTCATAGGCCATAATCAGTCCCTCGGCACTCAGGTTGCGGGTGAAATAGACCACTGCTTCGTCGCCGGTGCGTTGGTCATAGGGGACATACTTGTTGCCGTCAACGCCGGCTACGGGTTTCTGTTCCATGTTGTCGTCGTTTTGTTGTGATGTTGTGGTGCAGCTGGCCATCAGGAGAGCGATGAGCAGTGCAGTGAATACATGATTGAAATTCATAACAGTTGCGATTTGAGAGTTATCCTCGGCAAAAGTAGTATAAATAAACTGATTATCAAAATAAAAGGAGGATAAAAAAAGGGCCTCGTCTCACGACGAAGCTGCCTTGTTAGGAAAAAAGTATCATATTGCTGCAAAAGTAATAACGTTGGTCGGAATGTGCAAATTTTTTGTGTTTTTTTTAACCTTTTGATGGCAAAATCACCGATATTGATTGATGATTTAAGCCTTTTTGGTGGGCTGCAGTCTGAAAAGTTTTCTTTTTGTTACCATTATCTAATGTTTTATTTATAACTTTGCCGCGGCAGAAAAACAGATTAATATTACGATAGACAATGAAGAAATTCTTTTTGACACTTTTCGCGATGATCGCGATGATGATTGCTGCTCCTGCAGCTCATGCTACTGACTGGTTTAGCGTGTGGTCCGACGGTGACGAGACGCTTGCTGTGAATCCCGAAATTTCGACCAGCGACAAAGGTACCAGCTACCTTGTCTGGGTGCGCAACTTCTATGAGACGCCCGAGTCTCGTGCCGCCTACAGCAAAGACCGTGGCTATGACAAGCCCGTGGCCTATAAGCTGACACTCTACAAGTTCACCGACGAATGGAACAAGTTCAACATCGTGCAGGTGTCTGTCTATGACGAAGACGGCAACATCATTGACCAGTATGCCAACCCCGACATGGCCTCTACCGAGAGCATCATCCCTGCGGGCTCGCCTATCGAGACCGTAGCCGAGGCCTCCAAGGTCATCTACGTGGTCAACAATGACCCTGAGTAATAATTAGGGTTCTACATGTGAAATCATCCCTCCTTGGCCCTTGCGTCGTGGAGGGATTTTTGTTTTTTCAAAACCATAGTTAAAGAATCCAGGAATGCAACCGATCTCCATACGACTTCTCAACCAGCAGCTTGTTGCCCCTCAGTTCAACCGTCCTGCCGAGGTGGTCAGCCACATGGGCGCCATCCAGGCACAGGAATACCGCATGATGCGGTGGGCGGTGGGGATGCGGACACGCAAGCCCTCGGCCAAGGCTTTCAAGAGAGCCTTTGACAGCGGTGAAATCATCCGTCTGCATCTGATGCGAGGCACCTGGCAACTGGTTTCGGCCGATGACTACTGGCCAATGGTTGAACTGTGTGCGCCCAAGGCCATCGCTGTTACACGCGGGTGGATGAACAGCAATAGGATTACAATTCCGGACGAGGAACTGATGCGCGTCAGGGATCTCCTTGCCCAAACGGCAGCCGACAGGGGCAGTGTGACGAAGGAGGATTTTGTCACAGCGCTTGCCGAGAAAGATGTGCGTATGGATGACCATCGCCTGTCTTACCACATCCGCATGGCAGAACTGTCGGGCACCCTGTGCAGCGGAGACCTGCTACCCATGAAGGCAACCTATGCACTCACTGCCAACAAAGTAGGGCCCAAGGTCAAGGTTGACCGTGATGAAGCCTTGATGCGAATGACACTGAAGTATTTTCAGAGCCGCCAGCCCGCGACAATGGAGGACTTCGTGTGGTGGTCAGGACTGAACATCGGCGAGTGCCGCAAGGGGGTTGCACTCTTGGGCGACGCCCTGCAACTGGTGAAATGGAAGGGAAGGAACTTCTACTTGACGGACCATTGCCGCACACGAGGCTTCAGGCAGGGCCGCTTCCTGCTGATACCCCCTTATGACGAATACCTCATCAGCTACAAGAGCCGCGATATTGTACTCCGTGACGAGCACAGGCATCTGGCCCATAACAATAGCGGCATCTTCAAGCCCATTATTGCGCTGGACGGCATCATCAGTGGCAACTGGGCTCCCTTTATCAAAGACTGTCAAGTGGAAGCCTTCGACGGCGGGTTCAGTGCCCAGGACGTTCAGGACGCATGGCAGGCGTATAATGATTTCCTCTCAAGATAAGGGGATACACCTTGGCGGTGAAATGAAAAAAAGTGAGTTTTTGTGAACCGCCTATGTTGTTTTTTTGATTACTTTTGGAGCAAATAACCAAAAGTAATGTGACATGAAAAGGATATTGACATGGATGCTGGCGCTTGCCGTGGTGGCTGGTGCTGGTGCTAAGACTAAGGCGGTGAAAACGCAGCCGCAACTGACGTTTGACCCGTCCATCGGCGAGACGAGAACCTTGATGATGCCCAATGGCGAGGAGGTGAACTACACAGCCTATGAGGGCATGTTCTTCGTGACCAACGTGGAAGACTCCGCCTATCAGACCATCAACGTGTATGTGCCTAATGAGGCGACGCAGCAGACGCCGATTCTGCTGCGCACCTATGTGGGCGGCTATATGGCAGCCCCCGCCCAGCAACCCAAGGCCAGCGATGCCACGGGAAGGGCATTGAAGGAGGGCTATGTGGTCGCCATCCCCGGCAGCCGTGGCCGCAACTCGACAGTAGTTGCCATCAAAACAAATAAAAAGGCTGGCATCAAGAAGGGGCAGACCATCTATACGGGCCGCGCTCCCGCTGCCATCCTGGACCTGAAGGCCGCCATCCGTTACCTGCGTCAGTTTGATGACGTGATGCTTGGCGATGCCGAGAAGATCATCACCGACGGTACAAGTGCCGGTGGAGCGATGTCGAGTCTGATGGGCGCCACGGGCAACAACCCAGCCTATGAGCCGTTACTGCGTGAGATGGGTGCCGCCCAGCAGCGCGACGACGTGTTTGCCTCGGTGTGCTATTGCCCGATTATCGACTTGGACCATGCCGACATGGCTTATGAGTGGCTTTATAACGGCACCGAGAGCCGTCAGCAGGGCGATGCCGACGTGCTCGCCGTGAGCAACGAACTCAAGGCACAGTTCCCTGCCTATCTCGCAAGTCTGAACCTGCACACGCCCGACGGCACACTGCTCAATGCCGACAATTACCTGGATTACATCAAGCGTGAACTCATCCGCGCAGCACAGCTTGCCAAGAATGCCGGCGCCGACATCCCCGACAGCCTCGGCTTCACGTTCAGCAAGGAGGACATGGGCGGAATGCCTCCCCTCAATGGCGGCATGCGTCAAGGTGGCGGACAGATGCCGCCTATGATGCAACGCGGCGGCCGTGGTGGCAAGCCAGGTGACTACATCATCGACCTGGATATGCCGACCTACCTCAACTATGTCGTTTCCACGCAGCCGCTGAAAACTGCTCCTGCCTTTGACACACAGGGAGTTGCTGGCGGACGAGCCTCGGGCGAAAACGAGGAGTTTGGCGACAAGAGCGGCAGTAGCGTCAACTTTACCGATTACAGCGCCGCCAAAACCGGTGCGGTCTTGACCGATGAAATCCGCGAAAACGTGCGCCTGTTGAATCCGATGAACTTCATCGGCGACGGCGTTACCGACGTGGCGCCACATTGGTATATCCGTCACGGAGCCCGTGACCGCGATACATCATTCCCCGTACCCATCAACCTCGCCCTCAAACTCCAGAATGCTGGCAAGGACGTCAATTTCCTGCTGGCATGGAACCGTCCTCACAGCGGCGACTACGCCCTCGACGAACTCTTTGAGTGGATCAACGGCATCGTGAAAAACAGCCGTCCCTAACAACAACCGTTTGTAACCTACAGAATGGTGCTTATACATAATGGACCCCAAAAGTTGGACAAAAAACTTTTGGGGTCCATTTTATCATTCAATCTGATGGAACTATCACCGCCTGTGCGTCAGCACGGATAAACTACTGGGTGGGTGTTATGGCACACCTTCCACGAAGTGTTGAGGGAAGGGGAGTATCAGATATTTACTTTTTCCAGGCACCGATGATTTCGCCGATATAGACGGCGTGGATACCTGCACTGAACCTGTCGTAGAAATTGCGCGGGGTGTCGTTGCGGAAGTCCTTGGCCTCTTGATGGAAGGCTGTGATGATTTCACACTCAATCACCGTCTTGGCCTCGGTGTAATAGGGCGTCCCGTTGGGCGTATAGGCCACATGCAGGCCCAGTGCCGCCGCTTTGTCTCCGTCACGGCCGCTGTGACTGCCCATGTAACTTGCTACCTCCTCGTCGTCAAACTCCATGATGGTGAACCTTGGGTAGCGCTCCATGAACTCATAGGTGTAACGTGCCGGAGCCACATAGACGCTCACGGTCAGACGGTTGTAACCCAGGTAATTGCCCAGGCTACCCCAGCCGATGGTCATGGCGTTGTGGGCTGTCTTGTCACCGGACAGCAGGATAGGTGCCCGGGAAAAGAACGTGAACGCATTATCGGTAAACTCCTCTTTCAGGTTAATCTCCTTGTAGCCCTCAAGGGACTGGGCTAGAACGTCTTGCACTGATAACATTGTCAACATAATGGCAAAAATGATGTACTTCTTCATACTCCGAAACTTTGGTTGTTATGTCCTGCAAAGATACAGAACACCCAAGAATTTCCCAAAAGAAAATCCCAATAACCCTTCAAAATGCAATAAAATGAAGCGCCTGTTTTGCTAAAACAGGAAAAAAGATGCGGTTTTTGCGAAAAAATCATTAACTTTGTAGGCGAGAAGGCGTGAATCATGAATGACCTTCACCCTTTACCTGAATGAACTGTCATCAACGAATGAATCAACATGATCAATACTATTCACATTAAACTACAACCACTATGAACATCCTGATTTTACAAGGCTCGCCCAGAGCGAACGGCAACACCGCATGGATGGCCGAAGAGTACAAGAACGCTGCCCTGGCAGCAGGTCATGACGTGACACTGGTCAACGTGTCGAAGAAGAAAATTGCGGGCTGTTTGGCTTGTGAGTACTGCCACGGCAAGGGCAACGGTGCCTGCATCCAGCAGGACGACATGCAGGAGCTCTATCCGCTGATGGCCGATGCCGACGTGCTGGTGCTGGCTGCCCCCATCTATTACTTCACGCTGGCTGCCCAGATTCAGGCGCCCATCCAGCGCATGTACTGTGTGAACAGCCCCGCCAAGGTGAAGAAGATGGCGCTGCTCATGTCCTCCTATTCGCCCGGCGTGTATGACGGTGCTATGGCTGAGTACCGCGACATCTGCAACTACTGGAAGGTAGAGGATACCGGCATCGTGACCGCCAATGTTGAAGAGCAGAAGACCGACGCCACCAAGCAGAAGATCCAAGACCTGGTAAGCAAACTGTAAAAGACATTATCATTCAAGACTATTATGGAAATCAAAGCAATCCGCATGTTTGACGGCGGCTTCATGAACCAGCCGTTCGCCTTCGGAGGCGAGGAGGGTAGGGAAGCCTTCGACGACCAAATCATCTACCGCAGCAGTCTGCAGAACTTCCTCATCGACACGGGCGACGAGGTGATACTGATTGACACAGGCTTCAAGGCCGACTTTAATGCCCCTGCCAAAAAGCTGGGTGCTCCGCTCTATATGGGCGAGCTGGTAGCTGACTTTATGACGGCGTTTGGCGCTCTCGGCTATCAACCCGAGCAGGTGACTAAGATTCTCATTACCCACAAGCATCCCGACCACAGCGACTGCATCGGCGCGTTCCCCAATGCCAAGATTTATATCGCTCCCGAGGATGCCGATGCGATGAAGCTGGAGGGCGAGAACATCGTCCGTGCCGCCTATGGCCAGGCCTATCACAACTTCCCCAACGCGATGCAGGTGGTCGACGGCCTCTGGTTTATTGAGGCAAGGGGGCACACCAACGGCAACAGCATCGCCGTACTGGAGCACGACGGCTTGTTCTATATGTTCCACGGCGACGTGACCTACTGCGACGCTGCGTTGAAGGCCAACAAACTCTCGATCATCTTCGAGGACCAGGCAGCAGCCCGCGAGACGCTTGACCGCGTGCGCGAATTCATCCAGCAGAATCCCACCGTTTATCTCTCCACCCATTGCCCCGAGGGCTACGAGAACCTGGAGATGAAACGCGTTATGAAGCTGTAAATGCTCGCTGCGCTCGCAGTTTAGAGTTTAGTGTTTAGTGTTTAGAGAGTCATCCGCACTCCGTTTGACAGGAGTGCGGATGACTCTTTAACCTTAAATAATGTGATTTCGACGAACCTTTAGCTCGGCGAAGCCAAATTGTTGATTGTCAATCAGCGTGTTAATGCCCCCTAAGATTGGAGGGAGAGGGTCAGTCGGTCACGATAGCATGAGCGGACTCACTTGTAGATGGCGTCTCGCAGTTCTGCAAAGCCAATCTGCGTTTTCCACACGTTATCTTCCTTGTAAAGGCGGAATTTTTTCTTCTTGACCGAGCCATCACTCAGTGTGATGTCACAGACCACTTCGGTGTAGCCGTCACGAATCTTTGCTTTCTTGGCAGTAACCTTGAATTTCTTTTCGGTGAGCTGTTTGAAGAATTCGTTCTTTTGATAATCGCTCAACTTGTCGTTTTCTTTGAATTTCACAGCCTCCTTAAGGAACTTTTTGTCACTTTTGTTGGGCAACTCGTTGAAGAGCGCTTCAACGGCCTGCTTGGCATTGCGGTGGTACTTGTCGAGGTCAAGCACTGGGCTGTCGCAAGCACTTAGCCCAATGATACACAAGAGTGAAATAATTAAAATGCGCATGAAATGTTTCATAATTCTATCAGGTTTTAGTGGCTCATTTGTTTTTTGCGGCTGAGACCCAGACGGGTTCGGCATCCATGACTGGCTTGTTGACGGCCATCACGCCCGAGAGGTTGTGCGGCACGTAGGGCTCTTCGAGGTAGTGAATGTCGTCGGCTGTCAGTTGGATGTCAAGCGAGCGGACGGCACCCTCAATGTGGTGAAGTTTTGTGGCTCCCACGATGGGCGACTCTACCTTGGTCAGCAGCCAGGCCAGCGAAATCTGCGTCATCTCCACGCCGTAACGGTCGGCGAGTTCCACGACGCGCTCCACGATGCGGTTGTCTTGCTCGGCGGTGGCGTCATACTTGAAATGCATGAAGGCGTCTTTTTCCTGACGCAGCGAGGTCTCGCCGGGACGTTTTGCCAGTTTGCCTGACGCCAGGGCGCTGTAAGGCGTCTGTGCGATGTTGTCCTCGCGGCACAGCGGCTGCATCTCGCGCTCCTCCTCGCGCATAATCAGGTTGTAGTGGTTCTGCACGCTGATGAACTTCGTCCAACCGTTCTTCTCGGCCAGTGCGTTCATCTTGGCCAACTGGTAGGCATAGGCGTTGGCGATGCCAATGTAGCGGGCTTTGCCCGTACGGACAGCCTCGTTCATGCCCTCGAGGATTTCCTCGGCAGGCGTCTTGTAGTCCCAGATATGGTAGATGTACAGGTCCACATAGTCCATGCCCAGGTGCTGCAGGCTGCTGTCGATATTGTTCAGCACGTGCTGGCGGCCATCGATGCCAGTAGCGATTTCTTCATCGGTGCGCGGCAGGAATTTGGTGGCAACGACCACGTCATCGCGCCGCGCCATATCGCGCAAAGCCCGTCCTACATACTGCTCGGACGTGCCCAATTGGTAGGCGATGGCGGTGTCAAAGAAGTTCACGCCCAGGTCGAGGCTGCGGCGGATGATCTCACGTGTCGGTTCCTCGCCGATGGTCCATGAGTGCTGGCCGATGGTCGGGTCACCGAAGCCCATGCAACCCAGGCAGATGCGCGATACGCGCAGGTCAGAATTTCCCAGTTTTACGTATTCCATATTATCGTTGTTTCTTAAAGATCAGTTGCATCGTTTCAGGGTCAAGGGGTTTCATCGTGGGCAGTTTCAGGCTCTTGACCATGTGCAATGTGCCCTGCTTGTATTTCTGGAAGTGGTCGGTCTTCAGGTGCTGCTGGTAGGCTGCATCCGAAGCGTAGATTTCGAGGATGCGGATCTGTGTGGAGTCTTCGGCGCTATGCATCGGGTAGAGGCAGATGACACCCGGCTCACGCTCCACCGATAAACGGTCCACCTCGTTAGCAAATATCAGATATTCCGACAGATACTCAGGATAAACCTCGATTTCGGCAATGCGGACAATCATTTGATTTGGTATGGGACTGATGGATGGCTTTTCGCTGGTTAAGCCGAATAAGTACTCGGCATTCTTGAAGAGAATCATGTCGCGATAGGGGGCGAGGTCGGGCTCATCGGTGAGGTACTGCTTCATCCTCTTGAGGCCCTGTGTGAGCACCTGCGGAGCCACATAGGGGTAGTCGGAGCCGTATAGCAGATGGTCGGGTGTGGTGATGGTGAGCATCATGCGGATGGTCTCGGGCGAATGGGCGCCTGCCAGGTCATAGTAGAGCGTAGCCAGGTTGGCCTCCCAATCAATGTCGCCCACCATCTTGTTGGCTTGCATGACGGGCGTGAGCGACTTCATGCGCGGGATGGCCAGCGGCAGATAGGCTCCGCAATGAGGCACCACGACCTTCACGTTAGGGTAGCGGGCCAGCACGTTGCGGCTGATCATGTTGCTCACGGCACGGGTCGTCTCCGACAGGTATTCCTGCATGGCGAGCGGCGTCTGTGCCATCACCTCGCGGTTGACTGGAGTAGGGCAGTGCGGATGCAGGATGATGACTGCCCGGCGCTCGTTGAGCACCGAGAAGAGCGTGTCGAGTTCGGGCGAGCCCAGGTATTGACCTTGAATGTTGGTCGCCAATTTAATGCCGTCGGCCTTGAGCGTGTCGAGCGCATAGACGGTCTCGCGGATAGCGGCATCCACATCGGGCAGCGGCAGGGCGGCGCAAAACAGGAAACGGCCGGGATACTGCCGCTTGAGTTGTGAGGCTGATTCGTTGGTCTGCCTGATAGTTGCTGCCGATGAGGGTTGTGGTGCGGCGAGGGTCAATACCGAAGTCTTGACGCCCGCCTCGTCCATCCACTGCAACTGTTTCTCGGCATCGTAGGCAGGCACGGGAAATCCCTCTTCCATCAAGCGGCCTTCAGCCTTCAATGCTGACAAAAACTCAGGTGTGATGATGTGGCTGTGCACATCGATCACATCCTGAGCGATAGCGCTGGCTGCAACCATGATTGCAAAAATCGCAGTCCTTATTCTCATGATTTATTCCATTGTATGTTCCCAGTCGCCTCGGGTGTCGATACCCGTAGCGTCGGCAAACTGTTCGAGACGGGTTACCTCTTCAGCCGTCAGCTGGATCTTTGCGGCCTCGGCAGCCTCGATGACGTGGCGCTCTTTGGTCGCTCCGATGAGGGGCAGAGTGCCTTTGGCGATAGCCCAGGCGATGCCCACTTGTGAGCACGACACGCCATACTTCTTGCCAATGGCAGTCATTTCGTTGGTCAGTGCCTCCAGTTGCGGAAGTACCGCGTTGTATTTCTTGCCACGGTCGCTCTCGGCAGGCAGGGGGTTTTCCTTGTTGTATTTTCCTGAGAGGGCGCCCTGCTCCAGCACCATATAGGCCCAGAACTCAATGCCATGCTGCTTGCAGTAATCCAGCACGCCTCCCTTTTCACTCGAGCGATAGAGCAGCGAGAAATGGTTCTGCACAGCGCTCACTTTGAAGCCTGCTTCACCCAATATCTCATTGGCACGCTGAATCTCCTTGATGTTGTGGTTGCTCACACCGACGCGTTTCACCTTGCCACTCTTGAGCAAAGGAATCAGGCCGGGTGTCCACTGCTCCACATCCATGGGATTGTGAATCCAATAAATGTCGATAAAGTCGCAACCCATGCGCTCAATGGATGCATCGGCCATCTTCTCGACAGAGTTCTCGTACATTTCAGCAAGCTGCGGTGTGAACTTGGTGGAAATCAGCACATCGTCGCGGTTTACCGATTTTATCAACGTGCCGAGGATGCGTTCCGACTCGCCCATGCCATAAACTGTCGCTGTGTCCCACAAGTTCAAGCCAGCCTTCATGGCTGCGTAAAACACAGGCTTCAGATTCACCTCGTCGGTCGTCGAACCAAACACCATGTCACCACCAAATGCACCTGCACCCCAAGCCCAAGTGCCTAATGCAATCTTTGTCTCTTTCATATTGTCTTTTTAGTTAAGTTTCAGTTTCAGTGGCAAAGTTACAAAGATTACTCATAAATCGTGTTAAACGATTTACTTGCTATACAACCATTTTTACTGATTTTTGGATATTGTGACGCCTTGGATGGCGATAGGATGACCACTAGGCGAGCAATCTGTGCTGAAAAACAGGTGACCAAAATCTTGTGGGGATTGGGCATTTAGCAAAAAAACGCTAACTTTGCGGGAGAAAAAGAGAAGACAAACTTCAAGCGTTTAGGACCTATTGAACAAGACCTACAGTTAGATTATGATACACGTCAACAAAGTACACCACATTGCCATCATCTGCTCGGACTATGAGCGGAGTCTTGAATTCTACAAAAAAGTGCTGGGGTTTACCGTCCTGGCCGAGAATTACCGTGAGGACAGCAAGTCGTACAAGACTGATCTGGCCCTTGGTAACGAATATGTGATAGAGTTATTCTCTTTCCCGTCTCCGCCCGCGCGGCCCACCAATCCCGAGGCTGCGGGTCTTCGCCATTTGGCTTTTGAGGTCGACGATATACTGGCCGAGGCAAAAGAGCTGGAACGTCTTGGCATTGAGCATGAACCCATCAGGATTGACAAAACCACCAATCGCCGTTTCATGTTTTTCCCCGACCCCGATGGCTTGCCCCTAGAGTTGTATGAACGCTAAACCCTGATTGAGCGGCATGATTACTGTCAGGGAATATCAGCAGCAGGACATGGCCGAGGCCATGGGCATTTGGAACGAGGTGGTGCGTGAAGGCGTGGCGTTCCCTCAGGTCGAAGAATTGACCGAGCAGGAGGCTGACGGTTTCTTCAGCAGCCAGTCCTATACCGGCGTCGCTGAGGATAGTGAGACGGGCGAGCTTGTCGGTCTCTACATCCTGCATCCCAACAACGTGGGCCGATGCGGTCACATCGCCAACACCAGCTACGCCGTCAGGTCGGACAAACGCGGGCTGCATATCGGCGAGCAACTTGTGAAAGACTCACTGGCTATGGGTGCCCGATTGGGCTTCCGCCTCATGCAATTCAATGCGGTCGTGGCTGCCAACGTCCATGCCCTGCATCTCTATCAGCGCCTGGGCTTTACACAACTGGGCCGCATCCCTCAGGGCTTCCTCATGAAGGATGGCCACTACGAGGACATCATCCTCCTCTACATCGAGTTGTGATGAAGCTCTGGATGCTCGCTGTGCTTGCAGTTTAAAGTTTAGTGTTTAGAGGGCTGTGTCATCATTGCAACTCAGTATTCTTAATCGCCCTG
Source organism: uncultured Prevotellaceae bacterium (assembly GCA_946186345.1). Lineage (GTDB taxonomy): Bacteria > Bacteroidota > Bacteroidia > Bacteroidales > Muribaculaceae > Sodaliphilus. The sequence goes on from CAMHMV010000006.1 coordinate 63,033, forward strand.
CGTAGGGGACATGATTACTGGCTTTGAATGATGGCACATCTTGACTTTACATGTTGGGGCATTCCTCTTTCTCGTCGGTGACGACCTGCTCGCCCTCCTTGACCTCGCGGGCATTGTACTTGATTTTCTCAAAGCCCTTGATAATGTTCTCGACGGTGGTCTTGTCGGCGTCATAGGTGATGGTGACCGTCTGGTGCTCGACGTCGGTGACGATCTTCTTGATGCCCTTCTCAAAGCGGATGTTTTCCTTAATGCGCTTCTCGCAGCTCTCGCAGTGCATCTGCGGGTCGGTGGTGAGCACGACGGTCTTGATGTCCTTGGCGCTGGCCATGCTCATGGTGATTGCAGCGATGAGCAGTAAAAGAATCTTTTTCATTGTCGTTTGATTATCTAGTTATTTTAATTTATCGGAACAGGTTGATACGGATGCCCAAATAAGCCATCGCGCCGCTCACGGGTCCCCATATCAATGTGGGCTCGAACAGTTGGCTCCAGGGTTGGTCGGCAGCGATGATGGGATGAGGCTGGCGGTAGTTGGTCAAGTTCTCGCCACCCAGGTAGATGGAAAAATGCCTGAACCAGCGGGTGACTTGGGCATTGAGCTGGCAATGGGCGGGGAAACGGGCGGACCATGACAACTGGTCGGGATCGTCGATATAATAGGGATCAGGCATGCGGCCGCTGCCGTTGAGCTGCAGCGTCACGTCAAATTCCCAAAGTCCAAGCGGAGTCTTGTAGGATGCCGCTACCAGACCCTTGTAGCGTGGCGTGAGAGGCTTCTCGCGCAGTATGCCGCCATAGGTCGCCTTGACGTCGTTGTAGCGATAGGCGACGGTCAGTCCCAGCCCCTCGAAGACGGGATAGGAAACATCCACCTGCCATGTGTGGGAACGGGACTTGCCGTCCAGGTCGTGGATACTGACAATCAATGGGTCGCTGTCCAAGTCAATGACCATCTGATTATTGAAGTGGGTGTAATGGTACTCGGCATTGATCTTCAACTGCTTGCCCCACAATGGAATATCCCAAGCCGTGGTGATGCCGTAATTCCAGGCACTCTCTTGATTCAGACCGTAGAAAACCAACCTACGTCCGCTGGCAAGCATGTAGTGGTTCTCGGCCAGGGCGTATGCCGTGCGGTAGCCTTTGCCTGCCGACAGGCGCACGGTGAGGAACTGTGCCGGGTGCAGGCGCAGGTGCAGGCGTGGGGTGACAAATGTGCCGTACAGGCTGCTGTGGTCAATACGCACGCCCGCCATCAGGGTCATCACATCGCTGGCGGGTGTGAAGGTATATTGGCCGTAGGCTCCTGTGACGGTCTCCTTTTCCACCAGATGGGTCAGGGGTCCTTCGGCAAAGTGCTCCAGGCGGTAGTCCTGTGACAGGTGGTCATGGTTGAGGCTCAGGCCCAATGACAGGGTGTGCGGGTCGGTCAAACGGGTCTCGAACATGAGTTGCCCATAGGCATTGGTCTCGTTGACGTTGTATCGCTTGTAGCCGTAAGCACCGTCCATGTCGTGATTGGCGACCGAGGCCATCAAGGCTATATTGGTGCCGCGCTCAGCGTTGAGCACGAAGGCGTGTTTCATGTACCCTTGATAGCGGCGCGTCTTCAAGTCGATGGCAAAGGGCACCGCGCCCTCGTGATGCGCCATAGTCTGTCCGCTGTGGCGCTTCTCGTTGATCATTGCCACGCCACCGTGGAAGATGTAGCGGTCACCTAGCCAGTCCCAGCGGCTCTGCAGGTTGACCTGACGCACATTGGGCTGGTCCAGGAAGTGGTCATGGTTGTGGTCCATATCGACCAGATTGTCCTCGTAGTGGGCGAGCACGTTGGCATTCAGGCGAGGCGTCAAGTGCAGATTGCCGTCGGCATTGGCCTCGATGCGGCCGTCGCTGTTGCCGTACAGGTTGAGCGTCACGCCCTGCTCATCCTCAGGCTTGAGGTATTCCACATCAATCTGTCCCGTGATGCCCTCATAGCCGTTACGCACCGACGAGGCGCCTTTGGACACCTGGATGCTCTTCATCCACGGTCCAGGCACATAGCTTAGGGCGAAGGGTAGGGCAGCGCCCCGCCAGTCGGGCAGATTCTCGGCAAGCATCTGCACATAGGTGCCGCTCAGTCCCAGCAGTTTGATTTGCTTGGCTCCCGTGGCAGCGTCGCTGTAGTTGACGTCCACCGACGGGTTTGTAGTGAAACTTTCGCCCAGATTGCAGCAAGCGGCCTTGAACAGTTCCGCCTTGTTGATGCGCATCGTGTTCTCGGCCCCGGCGACGCGGCTCATACCGGGCCGCCGCGTGGTCACCGTGACCTCCCCGATCGACTGCATAGGAATAGAGTCCACATACTGCCTCACCGACGTGGTGTCCACATCGGTGGTAGCGACGCTACTGACCTGACCGCTAGCCTGCAATAAGCCCACAGCCATTCCCAGCACCATGATGACCCTCCTAACCGTCATTCCCAAATACAAATTTCCAAAAACCGCGACAAAATTACTACTATTTTCCAAATTACCGTCCCACCACCCTCAAGAATGACCGAAAATAATTCCCAACAATTACTGAAAATGTCATCCCGATGACAGCCCTATTTTTCCGTTAAACACTGGGATTGGGTTATAATATTTTTTGTTTTATTCCGTTTTTTAAGGTAAAGGGACTGTTTTTTGAGAATGGTCACCCTTTGTGGGACACAATTACGTTTAACGCTAAATTTTGTTTGGGACATTAAGTATCAGGTCATTACCTGATTTTTTTAATTTAAAACATTCATTATAAATTTTGAGTTATGAATAGAATAATAAATATCCTTTTAGCCTTGGCGTTATTTGTTGTAATGGCAAGTTGCTCTGATTCGGATAACTCCATCATTGATGATCCCGAAATCAGCCAGACGACTACTATCGATCTCGGCAATCCGTCTGCTTGGACGCTGGCCTCGACTCCTGCCGATCTGTTTCCCGAGGCGTCGTTGATGAACGACGTGGCCTATGGTAATAACCGCGCGCTGCTGGCGTGGTATACCATCGATCGCTTGTTCACTCAACGCAATTCACACGATGCCCCCGGCTACATCAAGAATGACTTGGATGGCTTGTCCTATCCCTATGTCCGTGAAGTGGCAATCAGTGAGGTATTTCCTGAACAGGAGTTGAACAATGGTCAGTCCCCCGTCATCCAGACATTGAACCTCTCGTTCTATCCTCGCGAGCGTGGTCCGTACAACCTCGATGGCAAAAACGTTGATGAGAACGGCTACCTGCTCTACCCCGAGCGCCGTTGGGGTGGTATCATGCGCCCGATTGACATAGTCAATACCAACTTTGAGCAGACTGGCATCAAGTATATCCAGTTCTGGCTGCTTGACCCGTTTATGGACCCCGAATTGGGCAACGAGGATGGTGGCTATCTGTACTTCAACCTGGGTGAGGTGAGTGAGGATGTCCTCAAGGATGGTCTCAAGAGTTATGAGCAAGGATTGCCGCTCAATGGTGATGATGCTGATGCAATCCTAACAGTTTGGGGAAAAGTCCACGCTCAGGATGAGCTGCTGAATTATAGCACCGATGCCATACGCCACCTGCAGGATGTCGGTCTTGACGGCCTCATCAATCAGGAAGAGTTCACCCATCCCACTTATGCCAATTACCTGAATGAGTTGCGCGCTGCCGTGTCTGCATCCACCTATGCTGCCATGCTGGAGGACCCGTTCTCTCCCTTCAATGACCCGGCAAGAGATAATTACGCCTACTATCGCCATACCTACTACGATAATCAGCAAGTACCGATTATCGGCCGTTACAAGCGCTACAACAACTGTGACGGAAACTCTCTCCTTCAGGGCCATACTACCGATGCACAGTACCAGCAGGGTCGTTCAAATCCCGATGTTGAGGATATCAACAATGATAACACCCTCAACGAGGCTGAGCGTTTCTTCCAGTACCGCGTTGCTATCCATCCTGATTCCATGCAGGTGGGTAGGAACTATATCTCCGACAAACGAGTGGCCAATGTTCGCACGCGCAATGGGATGACTCAGAAGGCAACGTGGTACCAGTTCACCATCCCCTTGAATCAATATCAGAAGAAGGTCGGTTCTATCCAGGACTTCTCCAACATCCGTTTTATGCGTATCTTCATGACGGGATTCAAGGGTATTACCCACTTGCGCTTTGCAACACTCGAGCTGAGCCCTGGTGACTGACGAATTTCACAAAAATATCATCTATAGTTAAGGAGGGAAATGTTCACAGCATTCCCTCCTTGTTTTGTGAAAGAGGGTGCTAAGCGGGTAGTGAATGATGCGTTTAAGTCTTAACAAAATATAAAAGTGAGTTTTTTAATCGGCTGATTTGCCCATTTCTAACATCAAAGTGCGTAGCGAACATTTCGGGCGGTTCATTGTCATGTCAACTAATGGTAGTAACTTTGCAACCGCAACAATAGAAAAGTTAGTAAAACTGATAATCAGAACAAAATATGTTACGAGACATTATAGTTGATCCTTATTTTCCTGATTGCCCGATACGCAATATCTTGTCGCGCATCAGCGACCGCTGGTCGATGCTGATACTGTACACGCTTGACGGCAAGGACACGGCGATGCGGTATTCCGACATCCTCGCAGCCATCCCCGACATCTCGCAGAAGATGCTCACCGTGGCGCTGCGCAACCTGGAAGCCGACGGGCTGGTGTTGAGGCAGGCCTATGCCGAGATTCCGCCTCGGGTGGAGTACAGCATCACGCAGCGTGGCAAATCACTCATGCCGCACATCAACAACTTGATAGAGTGGGCACTGGCTAACCTGGCCGACATTATGAATGACCGTAAGAATTATTCATCCAATAAAAAACATTAATTATCATCTTTATTACACAATGAAACAGATTGAAAAGATTGCACAGGGTGCAAATTATGCCGCCATCAACGTTGGCCGCATCAGCGAGATTATTGAACATGAGTTGCCCATGGGCCCGGACTTTACGATTCAGGGCAAGGTCTTCGGCGGTCAGGCTGTTGGTGCCGCTGCCAGCGAGTTCTCTTTCCAGACGCTTGTTCCTGGACAGGACAGTGGTTTCCTCCACACCCACAAGACGCACGAGGAGCTCTACTTCATCCTGCGTGGTGAGGGCCAGTACCAGGTCGATGGTGAGATTTTCCCCGTCAGCGAGGGTAGCGTGATCCGCGTGTCTCCCAATGGCAAGCGCGCGTTGAAGAACACGGGTAGTGAGGACCTGACGATGCTCTGCATACAGTACAAGGCCACCCCGTTCACCGAGGCCGACAGCCCCATGACCGACGGCATCATCCTGCAAGAGCCCCTCAACTGGTAAGCTACACTTGCAGGCATTCGGCTAAGGAGTTAGTGAGGTGGGCGAATAATCGTCCACCTCACAAAACTTCGTCAGTAACACACCCCTCACGTTAACGTGAAAACAGATAGGCGGTGTAGCCTACATAACATAGCAGAAAAATGATGCCCTCGATGCGGTCAAAGCGATGTTTCCCGAAGGTGAATACAACCATATAGGTCATAACGCCAGCACCCAGCATCACCAGGTAATCAACCATGTTGATGTCAACTACGGTTATGGGCTTGATGGTTGCGGACAGGCCCAATACAAACAAGATGTTGAACACGTTGCTGCCCAATACATTGCCCAAAGCCAGCTGAGGGTTGTTCTTACATGCCGCAACAATGGAAGTAATAAGTTCAGGCAACGATGTGCCCACCGCCACGATGGTGATAGCAATTACCGCCTCGCTCATGCCCCATGCCCTTGCCAAGTTCTTGGCCGATTCCAGGAAGAGGTTGCCACCAAAAATCAATCCAGCCAGTGACGCGATGGCTATCGCCCACAGCAAGACGGGATTCCTTCCCGTGAATTTGCTCTTGGCTGCTTCATCGGTTTCTTGTTGCGCCTCTTGGGCACACCTTCCGTTGCCAAATACCACATATATCATGTAACTGACAAACAGCATCAGAAATATGATTCCGTCTATGCGTGATAGCGTGTTCCCGTTACTTCCAAAAACAAACTTGTCGTTGGAGAGCAACAGCAACAACACGGTGGCGAAAATGCCGAAAGGTATGTCACGGCGCTGCGTCCCTCGTTCGATGGCAAAAGGCAGTATAACCGCCGACACGCCCAGGATGAGCAATATATTGGCGATATTGCTGCCGACCACATTACCCATGGCAACGTCGCCGCTGCCGCTAAGTGCCGAGGAGATGCTCACAAACAACTCGGGCGAGGAAGTCCCCATGCCCACGATGGTCAGTCCGATGATAAAGTTAGAAACGTGGGCACGCTGGGCTATCGCTACCGACGAATCGACCAGGAGGTCGGCCGCCAGTAGTAATAGACCTAATCCAAGTGCTAAAAACAAATAGTCCATGCGAGTAAAATAATAGTACAGATGTGTGCCAACTGCAGTTACTTGAAATGTGTCAAAGATGCATGAGCCAGTAACCGAGCATACCGGCAAGATAGCCAATAATGGCAATGGGAGTGATGTGCTTGGCGTACCAGCCAAATGAGACCTTCTCGAGCCCCATCACAACGACACCGGCAGCCGAACCGATGATGAGGATGGAACCTCCGGTGCCGGCGCAGTAGGCCAGCAGCTGCCAGAAAATGCCATCCACCGCCATGTCGCCAGCCTCGGCCAGCGGATACATTCCCATACATCCAGCCACGAGGGGCACATTGTCCACAATGCTTGAGATGACACCGATGATGCCCGTCACCATATAGTGGTTGCCGCCGCTGGCCGTGTCGAGCCATAGCCCCAATGCCGTGAGCACTCCGATTTCCTTCAAGGCACTCACAGCCATCAAGATGCCGAGGAAAAACAGGATGGTTGCCATGTCGATGTGTGACAAGAGCTGTGCCACCCTGTGAGATGCAGTCTCATCGGCTTTCAAATGGGCGTAGAACACCTCGGTCGTGATCCATAACAAGGCAAGCACAAACAGGATGCCGACAAAAGGAGGCAGATCGGTCAGATACCTGAACACTGGGACAAACATCAGTCCTCCCACCCCAAGCACAAACACCATCTTTCGCTCCCATGCGGTCAACTCATTCTCGCCGGATTGTTGATCATGGCTTTTCTGCCCAGTTGTTCGTAACTCGCCTTTGAGTGCAAATTGGAGCAAGAAGGCCGGTACAATCATTGACAACAGCGAAGGCAGCAGCAAATGCAGTACAGCGCCAGCCGCAGTGATCATGCCACCATTCCATAACATGATAGTGGTAACGTCACCGATGGGCGAGAATGCACCGCCAGAATTGGCTGCTATTATAATGGCGGCATCATAGATGAGCCGTTCCTGCCTCTCAGTAACCAGTTTGCGCAGCACCATGATGAGCACGATGCTTGTCGTGAGGTTGTCCAGGACAGCACTCAAGAAAAAGGTCAAGACAGCAATTCGCCACAACAGGCGGCGCTTGCTTGTCGTGCCGAGTGCGTCACGAACAAAATTAAAGCCCCCATTTTGATCGACGACCTCGACAATCGTCATGGCTCCCATCAAGAAAAACAATGTGGTTGAGGTTTCTCCCAAGTCGTTTTCCAGGGCTCCGCCAGCCGCTGCAATCGCATTTTCCACATCAGGAAAATACAATCCTGGCGATAACATGACAAGTGTCCAACAGGCTACAAACATAAACAGTGCTACAGCAGCCTTGTTCACCTTTGTCACGCTTTCAAGCGCAATGCACACATACCCAACGACAAATGCTGCTACAATCGCTATCGTCAACATATTCAAGAAAGAGTCAACAGTTATGATTACAGGATTGAACTTACCAGTTGCGCTTGCTCACCTTCAAAGAAAGCGGGCTCGGTAATGGGATGGTAGGCATACTCGTCACCAAACCGCAGCAGTTGCAGGGCCACAAAATTCTTGTCCTCAGACAGGCAGATGTCCAACTCGACATTGCCGATAGGCTGTTTCTTGGCGCGGAATGACTTCACCGCTGCTGCAAGACCCTTGTCGTCACTTTCGATGATACGTTGCAACTGATCGACGGTATCAGCGTGATAATTGTCCCTGATGACCTTGACCGGAGACCCGGTGGGGATATAAACAAGTCGCTTCTTGAGACCGAACAAGATGGATTTAACACTCAGTTTTTCATGAGCCAATAAGGCATTGGCCATTTGTAAATTATTGAAATTTGCCATGATATGATTATTTCTATTATGTTATACATTGAATGGTGTCGCATGGGCATGACCCATACGGCAAAAAGATCGTGAAAGGCTCACGGCTTGAATGCGGAAAGAGAAATCAATAACAGATGCTGTCTAACACAATAGTCGGCAGAGCGTTATTACATAGTAATTAACGGCTCTGGATTTGCGCACGGGTGACGAGACCCGCTCAACGACGAATAGCCCTGACAGGGCAAGCGGTGTATAAATGTTGTCGCACAATCGGTTGGCTGAACGGCGCATGATATTTGTGCGCATCAATGTTGTGCGGTACTTGGCAGTGGTTACCAGGCGGGAACTCTGTGATGGCACTATTGCTGGAAGTTGAGCGGGGGCACTCAACATCTGGTAGCCGTCATGTGAAAACGGCGTGGGCTCATCATTGGATTTCAACTCACCCCTCGTCAGTTCAGGACCGGAAGAGGCATCTTGATGGGTGGTGGCAATGCCTGTGACACCCAGCAATGCCATCATCATACAAAATGCCCATATCCTAAACTTTTCCTTCATAATGGATTCAAGCCACAAAAATACAATTAATAATTAACACGCCCCAATCTGGAGCTCATTTTTCAGGATATTTGTTGTCTTTTTTCATCTCACGACACAAACACACATTTACCACAAACCATAATCGATAGAATATGTCAATAACATTGAACACCCTACTCAAGGAGCACAAGGCCACTCCGTTCACCGAGGCCGACAGCCCAATGACCGACGGCATCATCCTGCAGGAGCCCCTCAACTGGTAAGACAAGCCGGCAGTCGTTTGGCTAAAGAGTTATCGAGGTGGACGATTTTTCGCCCACCTCGATAACTCTTTTTGCCTGATTTGAACTATCTTTGTGACGGAGTTTTTTGAACGTTTCTAATCATATGGAATATAAGACCTTGAACAATGGATTGCAGATGCCGATGGTGGGCCTCGGTGTCTATGATATCCCTGAGAGGGAAACACAGCGGGTTGTGGAAGACGCCATATCTGTTGGCTACAGGAGTATCGACACGGCAGCCATGTACTACAACGAGAGAGGGGTGGGGGATGCTGTGCGGGCTTGTGCTGTGCCCCGTGAGGAGCTGTTTATCACAACGAAGATATGCGATTCCTGCTATACCAGGGATGAAACGCTGCGCTCGGTAGATCATTCCATGCGGCAGCTTGGCCTGGACTATGTGGACCTGATGCTGATTCACTGGCCTGTGGGGAAGCCTGCTGTCATGTGGCACACGCTTGAGGAACTCTATGGGCAAGGCATGTTCAAAGCGATCGGTGTATCGAATTTCTATCCCAACACCTTCCCGATGATTGTGAAGGGTGCCCGAGCCATGCCTGTTGTGAACCAGTGCGAGACGCATGTGCTCTATCAGCAGCGGGGAATGATGGAATACTTGCAGCCCTACAACGTAGCCCTGGAAGCCTGGAGTCCGTTGGCCGAGGGTAAGCATGGCATTTTCAAGAATCCGGTTCTCAGGAGCATCGGCGAGAAATATGGAAAGACCGCCGCCCAGATTGCCTTGAAGTTCTTGGTCCAGAACGGCGTCATCATTATCCCCAAGACTACCCACAAGGAGCGGATGATAGAGAATATTGACCTCTTTGACTTTATGCTGACCGAGGGTGACCTACGTGAGATACGTCGTCTCGATACAGGCAGGAATGTCACCGGTTGGCCGTCGGATGCCCTCAAGTATAATCCCTAGAAATAATACTTAAGGCTGTTTCATAATTGCCATTCGTTAATATGACCGACTGTTGCAAAACTAATGCCCCAAAAGATAATCGCGCTACGCGCGAGAAATTAAGCAAAATTATAAATTAAAATTTTATAATTTATTTGGTTAATTTGGCTTCGCCGAGCTAAAGGTTCCCGCCCAACGGGCGGTTATAATTCCGTCACATTGAATTAATCATCCCGTAATCATGTCCGTGCTATGCAGGGAATAAGTTCTCTCTATCTGGTCATGAAAAAACGGAGGGGGGAGCAGGACTGTGGCAGTCTGCTCCCCCCTTCGTGATGTGGTGATGATGGGCTAATCGTTATAATGCGTAGAATGGCATTTCTTTTCCATTATCAATCTGGAGGGTGAGTTCCTTGTTGGTGAGCTTGACGATCTTCATTTTGTGCATCTTGGGCATGCCGTTAAGCATTGTATTTTTGAATTCGCCTTTCAAACCATTGAGTTCGTTCCTGATTTGCTTGTCCATCTTGGCCTTGGTCTTAGCGTCCATGCCCTTGATTTCATAGTCAAAATCCACCTCGGCCTGGCCTTTGTTAAGGTCTATTGTCAGGTCTTTGTCATTCAGGGTGTAGGTTCCGGGAACGCTCACACTGCCCGTGATGGTGATGGGCACACCATCCTCTTTCATCTGATGCTCGGCACCGACGAGGAGTTCACAGGTTCCGTTTTTATCAAAGGCCAAAGCCACGAGCACGTCTTTGCCGTCGTCATCGGCAAGTTTTGTACCCCATTGATGGGCAGTCAGGCTCTGGGCATTCATCACGAACGCTGACACAAGCATCAGCATCAAGGTAAACAATGTCTTTTTCATAATCTAAATGAATTGGTGTGAGTTGATATGATTAAATGAATTGAAAACCAATAAGATAGAGGCTGTTGTATGGCAGCCCATGACAACGGCGCCGCTATGATTGTTGCCACAAGGTTAGACAAATTAATCCAATAAATGCTAAAAAACAGCATAATTTCTCATGAAATTGGTCGCTAAGCGAAAAATCGCTATCTTTGCCCCATTGAGAAAGATAAATCGAGAATCATGAAGTATTTTGTCATTTCATCCGCGTTAATCGTCTTGCTCCTGTGCTCATGCAATAGGAACAAAACCGACTTGACGCAACATGCTGACGTAACGGCAGCGATGGCCTACGAGGGGGTCAACAACTATTGCCATAGCCAATATGACTGGAGTGTCGCCGAAGAAAACCCTTCGATGATGTATGTCACGATGGGGGATTCTGCAGAATCTGAATACAAGGTGATATTCCGCAGTTACACGGGCGCCATTGTCAACTTCTATGTCGATAAAGCAAGCGGCAATACGCGTATGGTGGAGTCAGTCCCCGCTCTTGATGTCGATACCGTCACCGGCACAATCAACCTCTTGGATTACATAGGCAAGAAACCAACACGTTAAGGCACAGAATTGCCCCGATGGGCATCAATTGATTGAATTGGAAGCACATCCCCAACTAACCTGTGGCCAGCTGGGGATGTGTCAAATCATGTGCTGCACCATCTTTACATCGTTAAGATGATGCTGATGAGAGTTACAACATCCGATATATTGATCTGTCCATCATTATTGATGTCATAAGAATAGCTCTCGTTGCTTGATGAGCCTAATATTTTCTCGATGAGACGTGAAACGTCGGCAATATTAGTGGTGCCATCGCCATTGACATCATGGATGATTGGCATTTCCTCGATGAAATTGATTTTGTTCCAGTCGGGTGTTGACTGATAAACTTCCACCAACCCCGCAGGAACATATAGTGTGGCCTTGGAGCAATTGTAGAAAGGATTCTTTCCTGTCGTGAATACGTTGGTAATATAGGATTTGATGGAAGTCAGCCCTGTGCAACTCTGAAATGCATAATTAGCGATACTGGTAAGGCTGGAAGGAAGACTGACGGAGGTCAAGCTTTTGCAACCAGCGAATGCGTCAACACCTATCGTAGTCACTCCGTTGGAAATGGTGATGGAGGCCAATTTCTCACACTTATAAAATGTGTTATTATTGATTATGGTCACACCCGAAGGAATGTTGACAGTTTCCAATTTTGAACATTCAAGAAAAGCCGCATTACCAATACTGGTCACACTGGGCGGAATCGTTACGGCTGTCAAACTCTTACACTCGCGGAATGCGTTATTGGCAATACTTGTCAAGCTATTGGGCAGGGAAATGGTAGTCACACCGCTGCATTTATAGAAAGCAGAGTTGCCGATGGTGGTCACCCCCTCGGGAATGTGAATAGAGGTCAATCCTGTACAATTATAGAATGCATAATCGCCAATGGCCTTTATACCATCAGGAATCACTGTACCGGCACTTCCGGTAACCAATGTGTTGGTCGCCGTTTCAATAATGGCAGTGTTGTAGCCATCGGACTCGTAATAATTGTTTCCGGCCTCCACGACAATACTTTGCAGGTTAGGACAATCGTAAAAAGGATTTCCATCAATGGACGAGACCGAGTTGGGTATCGTAATTGAAGTCAAACCAGTGCAGCTCGCGAATGCAGCAGAGCCGATGTGGGTCACACTTGACGGAATTGTTATAGTAGTCAAGCCTGTACCGCTGAAAGCCGTGCTCCCGATGCTGGTGACTCTGGATGGGATGGTGAAAGAAGTCAATCCTGAACAGCCGCTGAAAGTTCCATTACTAACGCTTGTCATGTTTGCCAAAAAATTGACCGATGTCAATCCGGTACAATCGGCAAAGACACCATTCCCCATGCTTGTCACACTGGACGGAACTGTGACTGCGGTAACAGCACTACAGTCGCAAAACGCTCTTTCGCCAATCTCTGTAACACCCTCTGAAATCATGATGGAAGTCACATTGGAACAGTGTGCGAATGCATATTTCTCGATGCAGGTTACCGATCCGGGAATCTGAATGGACTCCAATCCTATGCAAGACCAAAAAGCATACGTAGCAATGGTAACAACACCGTCGGGAATGACACTGCGGCTTCCTCCGGCAATCAGCTTGTTGGTTGCCGTCTCGATCAGCGCATGGCAGTCGTTTCTGGAATCATAGACTGGATTTCCGCTTTCCACACTCACGTCTTTCAGCTGATCGTTGCTATAAAACACCTCGTTCCCGATGGATGTCACGCTTTTGGGTATAGTGACATGTTGCAGACTGTGGCAACCATAAAATGCACGGGTCCCGATAGACTGGAGGCTAGTGGGAAGAGTGATAAACTCAAGCCCCTGACAAAATATAAATTCACTGCTATTTAACGATGTCAATCCCGTGAAATACTGCAGTTCTTCAAACGATGTGATGCTATGATTGTATTTGAAAAGTCCGTCCAGACTTGTCACGGCGGCTGCCTCCTGCTTGCTCAAGGCGCCATCGCCGTTCACGTCCCAGCGCTGGGCGCACAATTCACGGACTTCATCACAGGCAAAGGTGATAATGTCTCCCTCTTGTTCGGGCACACCCTCGGTCAAATGGGCAGCATCGGCGTAAATCGATATCGTGACAAACTTGTCAGGGTTGCCGTTGATTCGCCATTTATCGGATCCTGAAGGTCTGCTTATCGGCACCAGGGTGTAAGCCCCCGGAGTCAACGTGGATTCCAATGCCATCGACACGCTCAGGCCTCTGGACGCTCCAGGTGCCAGTTCGCTGAAGGTGCTGACAGGCGAAACAACAGCCTGCAGCTTTCCCAATTTATATAGACCTACGGCCTGCTCAAAAGTGCCGGTTTCCTCGGTGAGGTTGGTCACCGTCATCTCAAATGAGACGGGAATCGTCGTGAGGGAAGAGAGACCGTCAACGAGGTCGCTGCTCGTCAGCGACAATGTAGAAGTGGTCAGGCGCGGGAAGGATCCGTTGGGTACGATGCCCAGAATAGCTGTCTGCCCTGCGGAATACCCACCCATGGTACGCTCGCCAGCATAGGTGGCCGTGAGCTTGAAATTACCGTTGTTTGTTCCGTTCCATCCCCAATTGATGTGAACATATCCATTCCCGTCATGCCCGTCAACGACATAGGCATGTGATCCGCCGAAATAGAGAATAGGGAGCCCTTTCCCGAGGTCTTCATAGATCAACGTCTCCCATTCCGCATTGGTATAGTCATACCGTTCTTCCAGTCTCATGTCATCGGCATAATCAAAATAGTTGACCAATGCTGGAATTACATCATTATCAGAAGCTCCTGAAGCGAGGGCATATTCCATTTCTACCGATACGCCGCAATAGAGCATCAAGTTGGCCACAGCCTGTCTTTGGACATCGGTGGCTTGGCTGCCAAAGTTGTGATAGCTATCTAGCATATTGTCCCAATCGATGGGAGAACCTTTAGGAATGCCTTCTACTCTTTCTCCTCCAGGCAAATAGTAGGCAGGAATGGCTTTTACGACTTCCCTGGTGGAGTGATTGCGGTGGTAATACATCACCTGGGCCATGGCGGTGGCAACGCATCCTGTGACGCATCTTTGATCAGTGGACTGGTATAGTGGACAGTTGTCGTTATAGGGTTCATTTTGGCTCCATGTCGTCGTCAACATGGGTTCCACGGCGGGGTAGGAGGGGCTTGACTTTGGCTGCCCAGCTTTGGGACGCTTTGAACCGTAGTCTATCTGTTCGGCATAGAAATCTAGCATGTACTTCATTCCGTCAGGAATGTTTTCCGTGTCGAAATGGCCCTCTTTGCAGTAGCCGAGAATTTCATAGGCACAGTCGTCTCCCGATGCGATCACAAATCCGTTGTCATCCCCGATGTTGAACACATAGTAAGGAACCTCATTCGATGCGTCACTTCCCTTAAACGCCGGAACTTGCCTCATTGTGACATTCTTCACATTGATACCTCGTTTCTGGAGGAACTCATTGGCGTTCTGAAGGGCCTGTTGACGAGTAATCGGGTTGGCTTGAACAGTCTGGATAGACAAAAAAATCCCCATGATCACCAACAGGAATAGTCTTGATGGTAGTTTTCTTTTCATAATGATTAGCTATGAGATTTGATGGTGAAACGTGTTGAACTTGCAAATATATACTATTTCTTTGTGAACTACAACAATCGGGAGAGAATTATTAGTGTTTTGGAATCATTAAAGAGGCATAAAACTTTTTTTGATACACGATGTGGCAATTCCCGTTCAAAATGCTTCAGTTGCAATGATATCGTCTTGAATGATTGCAGATGTTTCGCGAGAAATTGCTAACTTTGCCCATTGTAATAAATTTGTATTTATGGAAATCAAGAACAGGCCTAATCCGAAAGAGGCTTTCCCGAATCCTAACATCCCAAGCCTTTGCTTCATCAAGAACGTGGTGAAGAACCCGCGTATCATCATCGGCGACTATACCTATTACGATGACGTGGATGGTGCCGACCAGTTTGAGAAGCATGTCACCCATTTTTACGACTTCATCGGTGACCGGCTGATTATCGGCAAATTCTGCGCCATTGCTAAGGGTGTGGAGTTTGTCATGAATGGTGCCAATCACAGGATGAACGGTGTGACCACTTATCCGTTCTATGTCATCGGTAGAGATTGGGGCAGTGCCATTGCTCCCGTGAAAGATGAATTGCCGCTGAAGGGAGATACCGTTGTAGGCAATGACGTGTGGATTGGGCAGCATGTCACCATCATGCCTGGCGTGCACATTGGCGACGGAGCCATTATCGGTGCTAGCTCGGTGGTGGCTTCGGATATTCCTCCATACGCTGTCGCCGTGGGTAATCCTTGCCGTGTGGTCAGGATGCGTTTTGACGACGAATTCATCGCCTATCTGCTGCAGCTGAAATGGTGGGATTGGGACATCGAGAAGATTGAGGCCAATTTTGAGGCCTTGTCCAGTGGTGACCTGTCGTTGATCAAGAAGATTAATCAGTGACTTAAAATAAATACAATGGAAACAGGAATCAGACTTATCAGGCTCACTGAGGAGCGAACCATCTCCTTTAAGGAGGAAATGCAGGAGGCATTCGAGTATGGCTTCCAGGGCCATGTTAAAGAAGATGACGAAAACCAATGGCAGGTGTTGCCCGATGGGGACTTCTACCAGGCTTTGCAGGCTGGGGGCGCCGAAGCCTACGAGGCTGTCGATGGCGACGGCGAGCGCGTGGGCGGTGCCATCATCAACATCGACTGCGCTAACCATCATGGAGAATTGTCGTTCCTCTATGTGAAGGTCGGCGCGCAGGGCAAGGGCATCGGCCAAGCCATCTGGAGGACCATTGAGGCGATGCATCCCGAGGTTGAGGTGTGGGAGACCTGCACCCCCTATTTCGACCGCCGCAACATCCACTTCTATATCAACTGCTGCGGCTTCCATGCCATCGAGTTTTTCAACGCCTACCATCGCGACCCGAACATGCCTGAGCAGTTCGATCCCAGCGACGGCTTGTTCGTGTTCGAGAAACGCATGAAATAACCTCTAACTTGTAGAGACGCTGTTGCAAAACTAATGCCTCAAATAATAATCGCGCTACGCGCGAGAAATTAAGCAAAATTATAAATAAAATTATAATAAAATTTATTTTGTTGAATTTTTATACAAATTTTGTTTAATTTGGCTTCGCCGAGCTAAAGGTTCTCGGCCGATAGGCCGATTAAAATTGCGTCAAATGAAGTCTTGCAACACCCTCCAACCGCAAGGCGTTATCAAAATAAACTCATTTCAATATGACAGAATTCAGACCCATGCGCCGCAATAGGCAGCAGTTATCCAGAGAAGAATGTGAACGCATCCTCGGCCGTTGCACCTCGGGTGTGCTTGCGCTGGCGGGCGACGGCGGCTATCCTTACGCCGTGCCGCTCAGCTATGTCTATGTCGATGGAGCGATCATTTTCCATTCGGCAGTGGAGGGGCACAAGGTTGATGCCATCAAGCGAGACAACCGCTGCTCATTCTGTGTCATCGAGCAGGACGAAATCAAGCCTGCCGAGTTCACAACCTACTTCAGGAGCGTCATCGCCTTCGGTCGCATCCACATCCTGGAGACTGCCGACGAGAAGGTGCAAGCCTTGCGCCTCCTGGGCCGCCGATACTCACCTGGTGACGAGCCCGGCCTCCAACACGAGATTGACAAATCCCTGGACCACGTCCTGATCCTCCGCCTCGACATCGACCACCTCTCCGGCAAACAAGCCATCGAACTGGCCCGATGACTATTCAGGGATGTTGTAGTTGGCGGCAGCTTGGCTAAGTTGGTTGTGCATGAAGGTAACGGCTACCTGTGGCGATAGAATCTTCACGCCGGCACCATAGCTCATAAAGACGGAATACATCTCAAAATTGATGACGACCTCGACTTTCCCAACCTCTCTTTTTTCGGCAAGTTCGTCAGGGAGCACTTGGGCATGTCCCCGACCGAGTACCGTCAACAGAACCTGAAAGAAGGGTAATGACCATCCCTGCTTCGGGACTAGAGGCGGGAAGAAAATTGCCATCCAGCGGCCTGGTGTTGAAAACAATGGTGGTGGTTTTACTTATATTTCATAGGAATTTACTTCATTTGCAGCGGGAATTAGATAAGTTGTCAATTGTGATGCTACGGTGTCAGCATCTGATTGTTACAGCGTAAACCAAACAGAGTCAGCTGATTAATTTCGGTTTATTTTTTATAAAACATTAACTAATCTTTATTATTATGAACAAATTCAACAAGTTTATCATTGCCACCCTCTTTGTTGTATCTGGCGCAATGACGGTATTTGCAGGTCAAGACGAGTAAAACGGTAATGCCTATTTCACCCAGGCTGAGTTGCCCAACATGGTGAATTTCCTGCCGCCTCCTCCCGAATTTGAGTCATCCCGCTTTGCTGCCGACCAGACGCAGTACCTCTGGGGAATCCGTATGCGTCAGAACCAGGAGCGCGCTGAAATGGCCATCCGTGATGCCGTTTATGGAATGCAAACCATCATTCAGGAGTTCTGCCCCATTCTGGGCCTCGAAATCACTAAGGAAGGTACGCCCGAGTTGTACACCCTCTTGCAGGACGTAGGAGCCACTTGCGACAGTATCAGTAACCGCGCGAAGGAGAAGTATATGCGCACTCGCCCCTTCGTATACTACAATCAGCCGACCCTCGTGCCTGAGCAGGAAGAGGAGCATATCACCAATGGCTCTTACCCCTCGGGACACACCGTTCTCGGCTGGACGATGGCTCTGTTGATGTCGGACATTAACCCCGCTGTTGCCGACGCACTGCTGGCTCGTGGCTATGAGTATGGCCAGAGCCGTGTCATTGCCGGATATCACTGGCAGAGCGACGTGGATGCAGGTCGCCTGGGCGCATCGGTGCTTTATGCTAAATTGCAGGGCAACGAACGTTTCCGCGACCAGTTGGCAAAGGCCCAGCAGGAATTCAGGGAGAAGACCGAGGGTCCCAGCAAGGTGAAAGAGGTCATCGCCCCCGTCGGCACCTCTAGGGCTTACACCATCACCGGTCTTCCCGCCACAAGCGAAACACGCGGCATCATCATCCAAGACGGAAAAAAGACGCTCAGACCGTAAGAGATCAACCCCATCTGGATTATCATAAAAAGCCATCCTTCGGGGTGGCTTTTTTATGATGCAATGATATCGCTGCCAGCCACGAGCTTGCAGGGCTGATGCTAATGAAACGGCTGTTGGTGCTCACTTCTATATCGTTTGCTTTAACAAAGTATAACACACATCGTTTTTAAGATTAGCGAAGTAAAACGTATTTTTGTCATTTATTCGGACCGCGTGCCCGTCAACAGAACCTGTGGTAAAGCCGACAACGGTCTGGAATGCGGAACCTCGGGCTCGCCGTGAATAGTTCGTATAGCCTTATGTAATAGATAATAACGTTTAAACCTAAAGAGATATGGAACTTTACCCACTGCTTCAGTCCCAACTGGGCGTTTTCTATGACTGCATGAAGTATCCTAAAGTGATGCAGTACAACATCCCGTGTATCGTGCCCCTGACCGACGACATTGATCTGGATCGTGTCGAGGCTGCCCTGAAAACCATTTTCGCAGCAAGAAAGGAACTGAAAATACGCTTCGTCATTGACGATAACGGCGAGCCTCGACAGTATGTCGATGACAATAAGACACTGAACGTCGTGCGTCGCGAGATGTCCGAAGCCGACTTCCAGGAGTATGCCCACCACGGTTTCTGCCGCCCCTTCGACATCATGGGTGACGAGCCGCTGATCAGGACCGAATTGGTGACGACCCCCGAGAGGAACTACCTGCTGGCGGACATCCACCACATGGTGACCGATGGCACCAGTTATCTGGTCTTGTTCCCGCAGCGCGACTTGCCGCTGGCCTACGAGGGAAAGCCCCTGCCCATGCCGGAGTACGGCATGCTTGAGGCTGCCGCCGACGAGTATTCCCGCCTGGGTGATGATGAATACCAGCGGGCCATGAGCGTGATGAAGGAGAAATATGCCGGCATGGATTTGGCATCGCTCTCGAGTCGCCCCGAGAATCCGGTAGGCGAGATGGGGCAGGAGTCTGCTTACATCAGCAGGCCGATGGTGGATGCCTGGTGCAAGGCTCAGGGTTTTGCTCCGTATCAGATTTTCCAGGCGGCGTTCAGCTATGTGCTCGCCAGAATCCTGCGTGAGGACAAGGTGGCCTATACCACCATCTATCACGGCCGCCGCGACCCGCGCGTGCGTGAGGACTACGGTATGTTTGTTCGCACCATCCCGTTTATGATGGAAATAGGGCAGCAGCAGACCGTGCGCGAGTATATCGCCTCGGTCCATGACGAGATGAAGGCCACGCTCTCGCAGCTGGCTTATCCGTTCTCGCACTTCTGCCGCGACATCGGCGTGCAGCCGGGCATCTCGTTCAATTTTACCGCCCTGCCTGGATGGGAGGAGGAATACCACTTCGGTGACAAGCACTGTCCGTTTGTGCAGCAAGACCGTGGTGACGTGTTCTATGACTTGCTGGCACACATCTTCATCGTGGGCGCTGATGTGGCAGGCGACGCTTCATCGGGCGAAGAATACTACGATATCCGCATGGAGTCGAGTCTGGCCATGAACAGCCGCAAGACCATGCGCATGATGGCCGATGCCATCAAGGCCACCATGGAGCAGATGATGGCTCGCCTGGACGACTCCATCAACAGCATCAGCATCGTCAGCGACGTCGAGGCCGAGCGCATCATCAAGATCGGAACAGGCAAGGATATTGATGTTGACCTGAGCAAGACGTTCGCCAATCTCTTTACCGAGCAGGCCAAGCGCACGCCCGATGCCCCCGCCGTGGTGGATAAAGACAGCCAGTTGACCTACGGCGAGATGGACCGTTACTCCAATATGCTTGCCCACCGACTCATTGAATTCGGCGTGCGGCCCGACGACTTTGTCTGCGTCATGCTCGACCGAACCAAGGAATTCCCGCTGTCGGTACTGGCTATCCACAAGGCTGGTGCCGCCTATACCCCCCTTGACTTTGAATATCCTAACGAGCGACTGAGCTATATGCTCGATAACTCCGAGTCTAAGGTGCTCATCACTTCGCATGAAGTGCTTGCCGCCAAACAGGCCGAAGGGAACTTCGATACTGCCATGGCCCGCACGTTCTTTATCGACGACTTCATGGCATCGGTGGCTGACGCCTCTCCGATGGGTGCTATTGACCTTTCCCGCCCCGACGGCTTGGCCTACATGATTTACACCTCGGGCTCTACGGGCAAGCCTAAAGGCGCCATGCTCCATCAGGCAGGCCTGCGCAACTTCATCGCCGTGGTCATCGACATGGAGAAACTGACTGCCGCTGACCGCATCAGCGGACACCGCTCATTCTCCTTTGATGCCCACATCGAGGACATGTATCCCGTGCTCACGCTGGGTGGCTCGTTCCACATCATGCCGACCGAGATACGCAAAGACCTGAATTCCATTCGCCAGTTCCTCTTTGACCATCAGATTACAGGTGGCGGTTACTCGACCGCCATGACCTGCCTGCTGCTCAACACCTTCGATGACCTGCCCATCCGCTTCACCACGGGTGGCGGCGAGAAGATGGATGGCGTCTTCAGCGACCACATCGAGATCATCAACGTCTATGGTCCCACCGAGTGCACCGACGACACGTCCTACTACAGCATCCCGCCTGGCAAGCGCATTGAGAATATCCCCATCGGCGAGAGCGTGGCAAACAACTGGAACTTCATTGTCGATACGGCTGGCAACCTGGTGCCTCAGGGTGTGGCAGGTGAGTTGTGCTTTGCCGGCATCCAGGTGGGACGCGGCTATTGGCGGCTGCCCGAGCGCACGGCTAAATCGTTCGTCGATTGTCCGTTCGTACGGCAAGACCGCTGGGGACGTCCTGTCCGCATGTATCACACCGGTGACCTCTGCCGCTGGAACGAGGACGGACAGATCGAGTACATGGGACGCATCGACACGCAGGTGAAGCTGCGCGGCTTCCGCATCGAGCTGGGTGAGATCGAAAGCAAAGCCCTCAACATCGAAGGCATCCGTCAGGCTGCTGCCGAAGTGCGCAAGGTGATGGGCAACGAGCATCTGGTGCTCTACTATACTGTGGTCGAAGGTTCCGACATCGACGATGAAGCCCTGCGCGCCGCTCTTGCCGCATCATCGTTGGCCGAATACATGGTGCCCGACACCTATATGCGCCTCGATGCCATGCCGATGACGCCCAACGGGAAAATCAACCGCAAGGTGCTGCCCATGCCCGAACTGAGTCGCAGCATCGACTATGTGGCTCCCGAAGGCGAAACCGAGCAACTCTTTGCCCAGATCTTCTCCGACGTCTTGGGCATTGAGCAGGTAGGTGCCCTCGATGATTTCTTTGAGATTGGCGGTACCAGCCTCAATGCCATCAAGGTCATCGTGGAAGCCAGCAAACACGGTGTGCAGATTGTCTTCAACGACCTCTTCAATAACACGACGCCAAGGAAATTGGCAGCCTTTGTGGAAGAGAAGGATGAAGAAGGCGAAGAGTTGAAGGCTAAGAGCGTCGCTCCCCCCTTGAAGGTCGATGAAGCGGCTGCAGCCGACCCCAAACTCTCGGCCCTCAACGCCCAACTCAAGGGTAACAACCTGCAGGCCTTCCTTGACGGTGAGCGTCAGCCCGTCGGCGACGTCTTGCTCACGGGAGCCACGGGCTACCTGGGCATACACATTCTCAACGAGTTGCTGACGACAAGCGACTGCCACATCTACTGTCCGCTGCGCGCCAGTGGTGGCGAAGACCCGATGCGCCGTCTCAAGACCATGTTCTTCTATTATTTCGGAGATACCGAGGCATTTGAATGCTTTGACAAGCGAGTCACGGCATTAGTCGCCGAGATTACCAAGCCTGGCACCCTCGACGCCCTCGACTGCCAGGGCCTCACTGTTGTCAACTGCGTGGCCAACGTGAAGCACTTCTCTGCAGGCAACGACATTGAACTGGTCAACATTGAGAGCGTGCGCCATCTCATCGCATTCTGTCTGCGCACTGGATCGCGTCTTATCCATATCTCGACGATCAGCATTGCGGGTCTGAGTGTCGATGGTGTGCCTGGACCCGACGTCAAGCTCACTGAGCAGGATTTGTGGCTTGGCCAGAATATCGACGCCAACAAGTATGTCTATTCCAAGTTCAAGGCCGAAGAACTGGTGCTTGATGCCATTTCCCATCACGGCCTCAATGCCAAGATCATGCGTGTGGGCAATCTCTCGGCCCGTCAAAAGGACGGTGAGTTCCAAATCAACTTCAGCACCAACAACTTCCTGGCGTTGCTCCGAGCCTACGTCATCATCGGTATGGTGCCCTATGAGGCGCTAAGCGAGGTCTTCGAGTTCTCGCCCGTTGACGATGTGGCTCATGCCATCATGCTGCTGGCTACAGCGCCCAAGGAGTGCACCGTATTCCATCCCTATAACATCCACCGCCCGTACTTAGCCGATATCCTGAATGGCTTTGCCGACTCCGGCATCACGTTGAAGCGTGTGGAGAAGGAGGAATTCCAGAAAGCTCTGGATCGAATGATGGATAATCCCGACCTCGTCACGCTGTTGCGCCCGTTGATGGCCTACAACCTGAGCAACACCCACCAGATGCGCTGGATAGAATCGGACAACTACTACACCACGCAGGTGCTCTACCGCTATGGCTTCCAGTGGCCTTCCACCAACCGCAACTATGTCCATCGCTTCGTCGACACAATCACCGGCTTTGACTATTTCAACAGCTGATTTCACAACAAGATAGAACAGAATAGGCTTTGAAAATACAGTTTGCATCTGATTTGCACTTGGAGTTCCGCGATAACTGGCGGTATCTAAGGGACAACGGCCCTATGGACGTGAAGGGCGATATCCTGGTCTTGGCGGGTGACACGGGGTACCTGGGGGACGACATGTACAGCGTGCACCCGTTCTGGAACTGGGCATCTGAGAACTTCGAGCAAGTGCTGGTCGCACTGGGCAACCACGAGTTTTATAAATACTACGACCTGAAGACAATGCAGGACGGACTGGTGGGCGAAATCCGCCCCAACGTACACTACTACTATAACAAGGTCGTCACGATCCAGGACGTGGACTTCATCATTTCCACCCTGTGGGCGCATATCGACACGGACAACGCCTTTGTCACCGAACGAGGCGTGGCCGACTTCTACCGTATCGTCTATGGTGAGAACCTGCTGAGGTATTCCGATTTCAACAGCGAGCACCAGCGCTGCCTCGACTTCATCAAGAAGTCCGTCAGTGCCAGCCAAGCCAAGCACAAGGTCGTGGTCACTCACCACGTCCCATCCTATCAACTGGTTGCCCCGGAGTTCCGGGGCAGCCGCATCAACGGCGCATTCACCGTCGAGCTGGCCGACTACATCGCCGACAGCGGAATCGACTACTGGATCTACGGTCACTCCCACCGCAACATCGACAAAACCATCGGCACAACCCGTTGCCTCTGCAACCAATTCGGCTACGTCTCCCACAACGAACACCTCACCTTCAACCGTGGGAAGGTTATTGAAGTGTGATAGGAATACAGTATGTTGTTGCGCCGAAGTCTATCTGGTGGAAGGCATTGGCCAATTCTACCCGGGTCATGCCAACCACATCAAGATCCTGCCCCCGAACTGGAACAGTACGTGACCACTTTCGTCAACGACAACATGCAAGAATAAAGTAATCGGATTTGTTCCGGAAATTCCGATATTGTTTGTAACTTTGCCATGTAATCAATCTCTAACAATTTCGTGATTCAGAAACCGACATATTATATAACACTAAGATAACGGTAGAACTATGATAAGATTAAATGCATTTTTCGAATTGAAAGACGGTGTGAGTGTAGAGCAACTGACGGCCATTACCAAC
Source organism: uncultured Prevotellaceae bacterium (assembly GCA_946186345.1). Taxonomy (GTDB): domain Bacteria; phylum Bacteroidota; class Bacteroidia; order Bacteroidales; family Muribaculaceae; genus Sodaliphilus. The sequence goes on from CAMHMV010000006.1 coordinate 87,323, forward strand.
GAGCTCGTCGAGAAATCACTGCAAGACGAAGGCTGCAAAGGCTACGGCCTGTTCCAGAGCACAACGTCGCCACAAGTGTTTATGTTCTGTGAGTCGTGGGAAAATGATGAGTGCCTGCAAAAACACTCCAACACCCCACACTTCACGGCGGCCGTTCCACAGATTGGCCCTTTGACCAAGGATGGCCTCAAGCTCGAGCGATTCGAGAGATAAATGCTCGCAACGAACATCGAAGACGTGGGTGGTGAAGGCTTTTACGACGTGGTGGAATGCAAATTCGATCTCGTTAGGAATATATTGAAGAATACGGCAGGATCCGAACTACGAGAGGTTCCTGAATCTCGTCGGCATCGTGACCTTCAAAGTCACCCCCGACCTCTCCGAGATATAATATTTACATTAAAGGAACCGTCCCTTTTTTCTATGGTACTTCGACACCGAGGTCTATCAGATGGAAGGCATCGGCAGGTTCTACCTGGGCCTCGCCAACCACATCAAGATCCTGTAAGCCCCCGAACTGGAACAGTACGTGGCCACCTTCGTCAAGGAAAATCTTCTACAAAAATAGCTCACTTATTGTAGAACATTCGAGATAATAGTTTCTTTGCGGAGTTAATTAAACGTTTATCAACAACATTAAACTAGATAAGTATGCGTATATCAACAATTGTTTTTGAAAACGAACTGTCAGAAGGTTATAGAGATACTGAAGGAGCTATTTATAGCAAAGACAGAAGACGGTTACTGAGAGGTCCTGTTTCTTGTTCACAATATAGAATTAAATCTGGGACAAAAACAATATGTAACGAGGCATTTAAATATTGTTCCTGCTTAGTTTCAGTTGATATTCCTGATACTGTTGTCAATATTGGTGATGAGGCTTTTGCCGGTTGTCGACAACTAACATCTATTGAAATTCCTAAATCGGTTATTGACATTGGTAGTAATCCGTTTTATGATACTGATATCAGCACGATTAATAATCACTCAGATCACTTTATTGTAGATGATAATGCCTTATATGATCAGGACAGAAGCATTTTGATTTCTGTTTTTGGGAACCCAAATTATTTCAACATCCCAAATACAGTTAGACGCATAGGTAATTGTGCGTTTAATAGTTGCACTAGTCTCAAATTTGTTGAAATACCTGATTCCGTCACAAGAATAGGACATAATGCATTTGAATATTGTTTTAGCCTTCAATCAATTAAAATTCCAGACTCTGTTTCATTTATAGGTAGAGAGGCATTTCATAACTGCAGTACATTATCATTTGTTGAGATACCTGATTCAATTAAGCATATCTATAATAATACTTTTTCTGGTTGTAATAATTTACATGCCGTAATAATTCCAGATACAATAACAAGCATCGATGATGAAGTATTTAGTGGTTGCAAATGCTTGAAGTCAATAAAAATTCCAGAATCAGTAACTAAAATTGGCGTTAATCCATTCAATTCAAGTGGCATATGTGAGATTGAGAACTATTCAAATCATTATGAAACTAAGAATGATATTTTATATTCTAAAGAGCAAGGCGTGCTAATTTCCTACTTTGGGCGACATAGCAGTGTAATTATTCCTGATGGAATCTGTAGAATAGGTAAAAAAGCATTTTCATCAAATAGATATATTGAATATATCAGTATTCCTGACAGAATAAAGATTATTGAAAAAGAGACATTTAGTTTTTGTCGAAGCCTGAAATATATTGAATTGCCTGAGGGTCTTACATTAATAGATGAAGGTTCCTTTTGGGGGTGTGAAAATCTTCAATATATCAGAATTCCAGAAACAGTCAGAAAAATAGAGTTTCTTGCATTTTCTGGATGTGAACGCATTGTGTCAATAAAGATTCCTCATGGTGTTCAAAATATTGGTATGTCAGTTTTTGCTGATTGCCATAGTCTCGAAATCATAGAATTACCAAGTACTGTAAAAACCATCTCCCATGATGCTTTCCAAGATTGTGAAAGTCTACAAGCGATTCTTATAAACACAAATAGTAATAGAGAATTCAATAGAATAAAAAAAATAATCGAAAGATATAGCTATCTTCTTATGATGAAACAATCGTATTAATAGTTTTTTTTATTACATAAGAAGCAAGGAGGGAAACGCCCGTGATGGGCGATCCCTCCTTTGCTGTCTTTATGCACTGCCCTCTGCTTGACGGGAGAGTCATGATACCGTGAAGCCGCATTGATGAAATAAAGTTTGTGCAAGTCGAATGCCATAGAGCTGGCTCTAATGGCTGAGGCGCAGCCAAAGTTATTCAAAATGTCATCATTGCCTTCGGCGAATTTGCTCCCGCTCGGCAATGGGAAACGAGTTCCCCGTTGCGCTCGCTTACTCGCAAAGTTGCCCTTGCCGCCGTCGCTCATGTATAACATTTTTCCGATGCAAAGTTAGTACGGGCCGCTGCCCGTCAAGGCCATGCACAGTTGACTCAAAATAATCCACAAAATTTTAATAAAATCGGCTGCGCCTTGGCAGAAACCAAACTCGTTTGGTTCTGCTCTCGGCTTGCACGCTTTTTGACGCTGCGCATAAAATTTGGCCAGTCCTTCCAGGCTGGATTCTTGTGGAGAACCCAGCCAAGAAGATTGAACGATTGAGATTTGAGAAACTGCTTGAGACTGAAGTTGTCATTAACGAAAAGAAATAGGACCAAAGGCTCCATCCAGGCAGCAACGCAGTACTGACTTAATACATCTGGCTCACGTCTTCTGTAAATGCCACGTATCTATCCACATGTTGGGTGGATAGTTGTGGATAGTCCCGGTTAAAGCGGACGAGTGTTGTATCAGGAAACTGCGCTGCCATCTGCTCGAAGGGGAAACGGATAATGACAGGCGTGTTAAAACCCACACCGAACTCCAAAAGCAGAAGTCGCTTATCGGATGCCACGCTAACGAAGTCACTGTATCGCTGGGCTTGCTGATGCCAGTGATTGTCTTCAACAAAGGTATCGTCACAACGCAGGTTCATGCTGACGGGCTGACCGTCGGGAGTACGCGGTATCAGTTCTGTGGGTATGCGGCAGTCCTTGATGGCTGGCAAAGCCCGTTCTACCCATTCGTGGTTGTGATAAAGTTCCCTGGGCGAACCCGTTGCAGGCTGAAAATAGCAGTAGTCGCCCTGAGTGGCAAAGATACGCTGTGGGTCAAATCCTGCCATCTCAAACTGACCGTCAACATTGGTGGTGATAACGAAGTAGTCTTTGTCTGCCACCCATCTCAGCAGTTCCTTGTATAGCGGCAAGGCCCCCGTCCGGTAACGGCCAAACCATATATGCTTCGCCCAATATGCCCAGCGTTCCTCATCGGTCTCGAAGGGATAGAAACCTGCACTATAGAGGTCGGTGAATCCGTAACGGTCTATCCACACACGGAACTCCCTGCGGAAGTCCTCACCGGCATAGTCGATGCCAGCGGCAGTAGTCAGTCCGGCTCCTGCGCCAATCAGGATACGGTCAGCATTGGTGATCTGCTCTTTAAGCCACTCAACACGCTCCGAGAAGCTGCTGGTAGATGTCACGGTCTTTGTCGAGGAAAACATTGAATACAATCGTTTTAAGTGTCTGTCGTGGATATGATTTGACGGTCTCAACGGCAATCTCTGCGGCTCGTTGATTGGGGAAGTGGAACACGCCTGTTGAGATACAGCAGAAGGCGATGCTCTCAAGTCCGTTCTTCTCTGCCAGGTCAAGGCAGGAACGGTAGCACTGTGCCAACTGCTCTTCTTGTTCCTTGGTAGGGACACCGTCGGGTATTATCGGTCCCACGGTGTGTATGACATGTCGGGCTGGCAGGTTATAACCCCGTGTGATGAAGGCATCGCCTGTAGCCAAGAGCCGTCCCTGCATGATGTCGTTACACTCCTTGCGCAGTTGGATTCCTGCGGCTGAGTGGATGCAGTTGTCAATGCAGTTGTGAAGCGGTGCCCAGCAGCCCAGTGCCTGTGCGTTGGCGGCGTTGACGATGGCATCCACCTTCAGGCGGGTGATGTCGCCTTGCCAGATGGTCAATCCTTCGTCGCTGACTTCTGCCACACCTTTGTCCTCTCGTTGCATCAGCAACTCGGCATCCTGCATTTGCAGGAAGTCTTCTGCCATCGGGCGAGGCTCCCAAACATTCATCAATGCCCGCATCATCCGTTGCCGTTGTTCAAATGTAGGGGGAATCTGATGACTGACATGCGCATCAGCCATCAGATACATGATGATGTCCCTCAGATTCTCCAGCCTGTCCATTGCCGTTAAATTAAAATTCACTTTTTGCCAAACCGCTCACCGACAAAGCCGTTACTGACTTCACCCGTCATCAGGTCGAAATGCTTGAATAGAGGCGGTGTAGGTGTCAGGTCGAAGTAGTCCATCTCGGCAATCGGCAGACAGAAGTAAGCCAGACTTTCCCAACTGGTGTAGAGACGGGGCAACACGGGATTATTTTCATAGATCCATTGTCTCACGTCATCCTCCACGTCGAAGTTTACCATACCACTGCAACGGACGGAAACATTGTCCGCGTATGCCAGCAGCTCCACATTAGGGTTCTGCTGAAGTTCGCGCCATACAGCCTTTTCGGGAGAAGTGGCGAAGTAGAGCATATTGCCCTCACGCTTCATCACCTGGAAGACACGAAGCTTTGGCAGATTACCCTCACACGTAGCAAGGGTAATCTCCTTATGCCCGTCCAGGAATCTGAGTGCTGTCTGTAACATACGCTTAATATGCAGCCGTGAAACGCTCCTTGTGGTGGTTCTCCTGCTCCAGTTCGTCAACCATTGCTACGGCATAGTCCTCCACAGAGATGAAACTCTCGCCCTTCTCATCAACAAGCAAGTCATCCTTGCCGAGACGGTATTTGCCGGTGCGAGTGCCGGGCTGCAGGTTGCCGAGGTTTCCGGCGGGCGAGAAGAATATCCAGTCTATATCCTGCTCCTTCATGAGCGTATTCAGGTAGAACTCGCCAAGGCTCTTCACGCCAGGCAGCCACGACTCGGGCAGTGTACCCGTGTCAACAAGGCGTACTCCGGGCTTTACGAACAGCGTACCAGCCCCACCGACAATCAGCAGTCGGCGCACACCGGCCTGTTTTGCACCCTCGACAATCTTCGGATAGTTCTCCAGCGTTTCCTCATACTGGCGTGGATTCGCCCAGCCGGGATTGTAGGCACTGATGACAGCATCCTTGCCTTTAGCCAAAGCAGCCAGTTCGGCAGGATTGGTAGCATCGGCCACCACATACTCTATCAGGTCATTCTTCACCTTCACACTGTCCATGTTGCGAACGATAGCCGTAACATTGTAACCCCTGGAAACCAACTCGTTCAGAATAGCATTGCCTACGAACCCCGTTGCACCGATTAGAACTACATTCTTTGCCATAATTCTTCTTGTTTTGATTGTTAATACTTTTGTTTTGACGGTGCAAAGCTACTAACTTTCGGTAACCGCTGCAAGAAGACACCAAAAAGTGGCTTACTTACTTTTTTGTTAGAATTGCTAAAATGCAGGCAGTTCCCTTGATTTTAAAAAATGTTAAAGGTTAAAATTATTGTCTATGTGCATTTTACTACTTCGGAAATTTGCTTACTTTCGGAAAGTTTTGTACTTTTGCACTCGGGTTATAACATAGAATGACAAATGCGTAAGATAAATCGACCAATAGACGAGAAATACAAAGCGTGTCCCATACGCAATGTAATTGAAAAGTTTGGTGACAAGTGGTCGCTACTGGTGCTATATCACCTCAATGAGCGCGGCACCATGCGTTTCAACGATCTGGGGCGTGACATGTCAGACTGCTCGCAGAAAATGCTGTCACAAACCCTGAAGCGCCTGGAGCAAATAGGTCTTGTCTCACGTCAAGTCTATCCTGAGGTTCCTCCACGGGTTGAATACTCCATTACAGGACTGGGGAAAAGTCTTATGCCACATGTCATCGGTTTGATGGAATGGGCCACTCAAAACTTTCAGCACATAGCTCAAAAAGATTAAGAAGGCACTCTTACAGTTTGAAAACATTATATTTCGAGTTTTTTCAGTTGTTTTCATCGCATTTTTTTTGGAGGCCGATAGTTAATCACACAGAATAATTGAATTCGCAAGTCTCAGAAACGCCGGTGGCGGTTCTGGGGCTTTTTCTGCATGGAAACTGCCGTGAGGCAGTTCCTTGCTTTCAAGGTATAGTGGGCGTGACCGTCCACTATTTTTTTCTTTATGCACGGCCCTCTGCTTGACGGGAGAGTCATGATACTGTGAAGCCGCATTGATGAAACAAAATGTTGATATTGTCTTGTCGCTATCACCTTTTCCGGCGGAAAGATGGGGGGCATTGTGATAGTGCAGGGTTAAGCGGGGCTGCCTTGAAATGATTTACAGTCTGGTTGACTCTAACTTGATCGACTGTTTCTTGTTGTCAAAAATAATTTGTCCTTTTTTTCTGGGGAGAGTTTGGTGTGATTCTCTTGCATAAGTCGAGGATTTTTACGAAATTTGCCTACAAGTTGTGCATCCAGTGATTTGATTTTATTGCATTTGTTGTCAATAAATTCTTGGAAATCAGAGGGATGCATGGATTTTAGGTTGTTTATTATTCACCTTTGCCTCCGTCAATGGGGTTATCTAAATAGCTTGATTATGAAAAAAAATGTATTATTTCTCTTGATGCTGGTGGCGACATTGGTCGCACAAGCGGCAACCGATTACAATTTCTATGTGGGTGGCGTGAAGGTCACGAGTGACAACTGCAGCAACATCACGGGCAGCAACATCACTGGCGGCACAGCGGTTTTCACCCCGAGTAACAACACGTTGACATTGACCAATGTCACCATCACGCGCACGGGCACCGACAACCGCGCCATCCAGAGCGACCGCTCGGGACTGATTGTTAAGCTCGTGGGTACCAATAACCTGAGCGCCTCCTCGGCGTCAGTCATCCGCTTCAACCAGCCAGGCTCAATCGTCGTCGCCAGCGGCACCACGACCGTCACCGGTGGCAGCGAGGGCGGTGTGTATAGCAACAACGTCGCAGTTACCGTATCTGGCCCCGGAAAACTGATTGTGAAGTCCACCAGCGACAAGTACGGCTTTGAGGGCAAGGGCACCAGCAGCTCGAGCACATTGACCTTTACCAATGTCAATGTCGAGGCATCGGGCAAGAAGGGCGCTCTGTATGACTGGGCTCGCGTGACAGTGAATGCGGGTAGCCACATCGTTCTCTTGGCAACGAGTAACAGCAGCTACCCTGTCGCTTCTAATATTGCCGCTATGACCCTTAATGGCAACGAGGCCGTCGCATCGCCATCGGATGCCTACTACAGTAATCCCTACAAGGGCATTATCAAAGACGGCAGCCTGATTTATGGTCAAAGCATCCACATTACCGACAATTATGCGGTACTGATTAATTCCAACACTTTCCCCGATGCCAACTTCCGTTCCTACATGCTCATGAACTATCCCTTGGGCTACATGACCACAAGCGATGTCAACGGTTGCACCGGGGTCTACGTGAACGGCCGCAACATCTCCAACCTCAAGGGTATCGAGCGCCTTACCGGAGTGGAGGCGTTGAATTGCTCGGACAACAATCTCACCTCGCTCAACGTGTCGGCATGCACCAAGTTGCTGTCGCTGTATTGCAGAAACAACGCCTTCACGTCACTCGATATCACCAACTTGCCGCAGCTGACCACCCTGGATGTAAAGAACAACGCATCGCTGACCAAACTCTTGTGTAACAACAATAGTCTGTCATCCCTCTACCTGAGTGGCTGCAACCAGCTACAGGAACTGGACTGCAGCTATAATTATTTGGGAAGACTCGATCTAACCGACTGCACGAAGTTAAAGAAGTTTTCCAGCTATAATAACCACCTGTCAGAACTTGACCTGGATCATTGCCACCAAATTGAAGAGATATACTGCACCGGCAGCCAGATGACCATCTTTTCGATAACAGGCAAAGAGAAACTCAAGACCCTGTATCTCAATGACAACTATTCCCTGAATTGGCTCTACTGCAACAGCAATGCGTTGACTCAACTCAGCGTGGGCGGCTGTAGTGCTCTACAGGGCCTTGATTGCCGTTCCAACTCGCTGACATCGCTCTACCTGTCGGACTGTGTGCAGCTGCGAAGCGTGTACTGCAATAACAACGCCCTCACCGCGTTCATTCCGCCACAGAGCCTGCAGGTCCTGGAGTGTGGAAACAACAATTTCACATCCATCACACTGACCGGTCTGTCGAAGTTGACGTCATTGAACGTGTCGAATAACGCCCAGATGACGGCACTCATTTGTCAACAAAATTCACTGACCGTAATTAACCTCACGGGCTGCACAAAGCTACAAAAGCTCAACTGCTACTCCAACCACTTGGCATCGCTTGACATCTCTTCATGCCCACAGTTGCAGCAACTGTACTGTTACGACAATTATTTCTCCGAGCAAGGCATGACGGCACTCATCAGCAATCTTCCCGACCGTAGCACGACTACTCCAGGAAACCTGCGCGTGCAGTACTCGACCGGAGAGAATAACGTGTTTGACAACACCCACGCCACCAATGCCCGCGCCAAGAATTGGTTGCCTTACAGACACGATGGCACGAACTGGACTGAGATTACAGCGTCCCTCATTGGCGATGTGAATAGCGATGGCTATGTCAACATCACCGACGTGACCTATCTGATCAGCCTGCTGTTCGGTAACACAGGTGCTCCAGCAGTAGCCGATGTCAATACCGATGGCATCGTCAACATCAGTGACGTGACCGCACTGATCAGCATCTTGCTGAATGGTAATTGACCTGCCGTACGCGTTGCGTTTCCATAATCCTCTCACAACGCTGTATCAATATTAAATGAGTTGCACTCCAAGCACAACGCTTTTGGGGTGCAGCTCATTTTTTGAGGGGTGGGGGAGAATTAAAATATGCAGGTGGCATCACATTTTTTTGTTGCTCGTTGAGGTTTATGATGATTTTCATTGCAAAATTGAATTAAACCATGTAATTTTGCAAAAGCAAGTGTACAATAACATTAAACGATAGAATTATGAAAGTAAACGCGAAACAAATATTGGATAAATGCGTATCAGGCTTGAAGAAATTAAAGCTGCGTGATGTCGTTTATATTGTTGTCATATTAGCGATGCTGGGTGCTCTGGCGTCGGCAGTGCGTTCATGCAAAGACAACAAGAGCCGGTATGAAAACAACATAGAAGCATTGACCGACAGTATCAAGTACTTAAAGAGTAAATCAGGTGAGACAGTCGTGAAAAAAACTGTTTTTGAGATTGAGGACATCGATGAATTGCGTCAATTGAATAAGCAATTATATGATGAAGTTCAGGACCTTAAGAACCTGTTGAAGCTCAAAAACATAACCAATGCGACACAATTCAGTGGCGAAATTGTCAATGTAAAGCATGATACTACCTTTATCGTTCAGCATGATACCATTAAAAATGGGTTCAATCATAATTTTGCATTCAATGATGAATGGCGTGACCTTGAAGGAAACGTGAATTATGCCGATGAGCAGCTCTCAATGGCGATTACCAAAGATGTTACTAGATTTGATTATACGGTTGTCACCGATAAGGATAATAAAGTATATATCAAATCTAAGAACCCATACGTCAAGTTTGATGAGTTTACAGGATTTACGGTTCCTGACAAAGTGCAGAAGAAATCAAAACATTTCGGCGTAGGTCCTGAAATCGGTGTGGGTGTATCAACTGACGGAAAAGTGGTACCATACGCAGGAATCGGCGTACACTGGTCATTATGGAAATTCTAATCAGTTGTATCAGTTAAAACGAAGGCGAGAGTCAATGAAGTTTGACTCTCGTCTTTGTATATAGGCATCATTCGGATTCATTAGTTTGTCCGAAGGAAACATCGAAGATGTTAGCGGTTCGAAGAACCGATTTCAATGAGAAAGACCATGCAAGAACCTCGAAGAGGTTCGCAGCTTGGTCCATGAGCCGAACATTGCAAGTGCCTCGAAGAGGAACTTTGTGATTAACAGGCTTTTGGCGGCTGTAGAAGTTCGTCTACGACGCACTTATCATTTGCTGTCATCAGCACCAAGCTGCGCTCATCGAAGATGAGCTTGCATGGTGTTTTCCATAAAAGTCGAGTCTTCGACCCGACCTGCCTCTACGAGGAAAGCCAAGCCCACGATACAGCAGAAAGGCTTATTCAATTCATCTATAGTGGATAATGACGATGTTGAATATCTTTCCTGAACACCCTGTTGATTTGGATGATAGGGCTGGCGAAAATTTGAACCTGGTGGTGCCGTAATCGTGGAAAAAAGATAACTTTGCACGACCGGAAACTGCAACAGCATGCGTCCGATATTTGAAATGGCAGATTTAAAGCATCAATTATGAAGTATTATACAATCATCATCGCTCTTGCCTTGAGCCTGATACTGATTGCTTGTGGCAATGGGAACCATACCAGGGAAACGGCACGGGAGTCAAGCGCTACACAGCCTGCCTCTCATGTCGAGCCACAACAGTTGCCGAGCATACACATCTATCGTTATGGAAACTTCCCTGTGGCTAAAGCGAAACAGTTAAAGGCAGAGCTCGAGAAGGTCTATCCATCGGTATCCTTAGCCGACGAGGCTATTGAGCTACCCAAGGCGTGCTATTATAAGCCCCGTGACAGATATCGGGGCACTGGTCTGCTTGATGACCTGATGAAGTTGCGCAATGGCTGTTTTGTGCTCGGCATGACCAACAAAATCATCTATGATGAAAATGAGATTTCGCCTACCTTCGGCATTTTTGGCATCAGCTATCAGGGCGACAGCGTCTCGGTAATCTCATCATTGAGGCCCAAGACCCTTAAGCCGCTCAGTGATGATGAAATGCAGGAACTGATGCTGCATGAGTTGGGGCATGCCTTCGGCCTGTCTCACTGCAAGGATGAGCGCTGCATCATGGTGGATGCCGAGCACGGAAACAAATTTGCCCATACGCAATCCTTCTGCGATTCTTGCAGGAATTATCTCAACAAAAAGGGTTGGACGCTGCGATGAAACACATTCAATTCTCAGAAAAGGGACCCCGTGCCAACAACGAGGACTGTTGCAGCGCAGTGGAGATTCCCGGCAAGCGGACCCTGTTTGTCGTCTGTGATGGCATGGGCGGCCATGCCCATGGTGAGGTCGCCAGTAGGGTAGTGTGCGACGCCTTCGCCGCCTACTGGCAGTCGCATGTTAACGAAGCCGATACTGCCGAGAAGGTGGGTGAGGCTGCCAACGTAGCGAGCCGACAGATTGATGAGCAATCAGGCATCAGTGAAATGGGGACGACGATGGTGCTGGTATCCATCGAGGACGATCGTGCCCTGGTGGCTCATGCCGGAGATAGCCGCTGTTATGTCATTGACATCAAGGGGAATGTGAAGTACAGGACAATAGACCATGTAGAGCGTGGATTGATCACTAATGCGTTCTTTACAGGAAACGCCCAATCCATCCAGCCGGAAGTCAAAACCGTTACCCTTGAGCCTCTTGACCGCATCTTGCTGTGCACCGATGGCTTGTATAATACCATCGATGACGAGACCTTGCTCCACACGCTGCAATGCGCCAGGGACGTGCAACAAGTAGCCGAGAAATATATGACCCTTTGCCAGGACAAAGCATCCGACAATTATTCCGCCATCATTATCGAGATAGAGTGATCAGATTAGTGAACTCAAGGAGTTGAGCGAGTGCATCGATTACGAAACCGCGGGGCTGTGTCATAATTCGCCTCATGGTTATTAATCGGCCTAACGGCCGAGAAATTAAACAAAATTATTAATAAAATTATAATAAAAATTATTTTGTTTAATTTTTATACAAATTTTTGCTTAATTTCTCCGTGCGAAGCACGGACATTAATATATAAGTTTGAATTATGACACAGCCTCTTTATTTCTTGCAAACGATCCAGTAATCAATTGTTACTTCCCATATATGAAACCGATAAGGTCGTTAATTTCTTCTTCAGTGAAATTACCTGCAACTTGAACATTTCCATTTTCCACTTGACACATCACCATAGGATAAGAATATACCTTCCCTTTTATCACAGTTGCTAAGTAGCGATTGATGTTTTGTGCTGTTAATCGGGAAAACTGTTGTGTGCCGTTATCGTCAAATCTGAATGACATACAATACTGACCATCAGGCGTGGTCTCTTTCTTCGCACTGATTATTACGTCTCCTGTCATATAAGGCTTGCTATCAAGAACTTTGAGCGCAATAAGCTCATAGCACTCGGGCCCTTGAAAATCATGGAAGGGCTTGTAGGGCTTGATAGACCACGCAAGTTTCAAGTCTTGAGGCAGGAAATTAGCTCCATACTGAGCTATTATGCTGTTTACTCTTGCTGTATCTTCAACAAGAGTATGACCGATTACAGGTGTTGGGTTGTTATATTCCGGTCTGCTCCAGTCCTCCGTATGACTTCTTGTATTTAGTAACTGCTCAAGCGTAAATTCACCAGGCTTGAGGTTTTGCTTTTTAACCTCATTATTCAGGTTTATAAATGCTTCGGCAATTTCATACCAAGAGTATGTTTCATAAAAACCAATTTGAGACACAGCATCTTTTTGTACTTTGCTGCCTTTAGAGTTTACGGCACTGTTGCAAGAAAGTGACAGAGCACAGACTGTTGCAGCAATAAGAATCATTATTCCGCAAAGCGGTTTGGATGACATAGTTCTTAATGATTTCATTATATCCATTGTTTATTCAGTAATTATCGTGACTGCAAATATAAACCTAATTATTTTAAAGAGAGTCTTTGGTGGCGCAAATCTTTTGTCTTTTAGCATTTCACATAGGAAATCTACCTTTGTGATATATTTTTCACTAAACTCAAACCGCAAGATTATGGAGTAAAATTTTAATTCAGTAGAAATGTCAAGCCAGCCGAACGCAGAGGCAAGCTCGCTTGACTATGCAGAGGCGCCGCTGACATTCAACTCGGTTGAAACCATCCCTGTGTCCAACGCTGGGGTGTGCTACGGTAATCAGGTGTTCTGTACCTGCTGAGTCGCTGTGCTCCCAGCGAGAAGGAGCCACCACCGTGCATGATCCTGGACAATAGCCAAGTGTAAACCGCTGGAAAAATGCTTGATTCTCATAAAAATCACCTATATTTGCAACATGAAAAAAATCATTTCGCTTACAATAATGGTGGTATTCACCGCTGTGTTGTTTGAGGCCAACGCTCAAACAGAGTCAGACTTACTCGGAGTTTTTGGCGACAAGGCTTTGAAATTACAGGGCAAGAAGTTAAGGTATCGCGAAGTGCTAACCGCTCCTCAAGACACCGCTCAACCCATCTTGGTCATTTACCTGCATGGCGGTAGCGGCGGCGGAAGTGACAATAAGAAACAGATGATGTCGCCTGCCGTGGGAAAGATTTATGATTACCTGAACGGGAACAACATCAAAGCATATTACCTCGTGCCGCAATGTCCGAACAACGCTTCATGGAATGGAGATGCGCCACGACAGCGCAATCGTGGCGGTCGCCCATCGCCTGGTGAGCGTCGCCCTCATGAGCCACAAAAGTGCGAAGCCTACAACAAGTATGTCAAGGCTTTGGCCGATTACTATGTTAGAGAGTTTGGTGTCGATTCGACGCGCATCTACGTTTTCGGCTCGTCGATGGGCGGTCAAGGCGTTTGGTATCTGCTTGCCGACTATCCGGACTATTTTGCCGCCGCCATGGTGGCTTCGGGAGGATATCGGGGATATAATACCACTCAATTGGCTCGTACTCCCATAATGTGTACACGAGGTACGTTAGAAACGAGATCCGAACAAGTGAAGCAATTGATAGATGACATCAACCTGTTAGGAGGCAATGCCGTCTTCCAGCTGCTGGAAGGGTTGGACCATCACGAAGCAACATCTGCCGCATACACACCCGAAAGGATCGAGTGGGTGTTGTCACACCGAAGAAAGCCATAAAATTCTCTGTCTTTTGGACAACAGAACAGACTCCATAATTTTGCGGAAACTAAAACCGTAAGATAATGGAGTAAAATTTTAATTCAGTAGAAATGTCAAGCAAGCCGAATGCAGAGGCAAGCTCGCTTGACTATGCTGAGGCGTCGCTGACATTCAACTCGGTTGAAACCATCCCTGTGTCCAACGCTGGGGTGTGCTACGGTAGTCACGTGTTCTGTACCTGCTGAGAAAGGCAATAACTGCCACCGAAGCCACCGAAAAGTTGGCGCCCGAGAGAAATCGTCAAATTAATTTGGCATTTCTCATGGCTTGCACTACCTTTGCGGCGCATGAGAAGCGAGCATTTACATAACGGCATCTCCAGCAGGCAACGGTTGTTTGCCTGGATAATGCTGTCGGTCTATGTGCCGATGGTGCTGCTTGCTTCGCTTCATGTGCACTCACTGCAGGAATACTCCAAGGTGGTGGACTGCTACGAATGCCAGACGGATGTGCACCATTCTGGGCACATCATGGCCAGCCCCCATCATCATGGCGAGTGTCTGTCTTGCCGATTCCTGACCACACAGGTAGAAAGCCCGGAAATGTCGGTCTGCTGTATCATCAAACAGACCGTCAGCAAGATAGAGTTTCCCCAGGCCGCCGAGCTTGCTACGGCAATGGTGGCCCATCCGTCGCTGCGGGCCCCTCCGTGCATTCTGTGATTACTCTGTGCCAGCCAGATAGTCCTGTTATATTAGGATTATCCGGCTCATGCGCTATTGTGTAGTTTTTCACTTACATCATCATTAAAATAATCACAGAATGAAATCATACTTATCGATTCTGCTGCTGGCGTGCGCATGCACGATGGCGGCTCAAGAAACGGCCGTGCTCGACTCGACCGACGTGTTCTTTCGCCACATAGAACTCAAACAAGTGGTAGTTACCGGCCCGACTGGTGCCGTGAAGATGCAGGACATGTCGATGCCTGCAGGTATCGTTGACCGCAACAGGCTGCGCATGACGCCCGCCACCAACATTGTCGATGCCGTGGCCAAGCTGCCTGGCGTGTCACAGGTGAGCACCGGCAGCGGCATCTCCAAGCCCGTCATCCGCGGATTGGGATATAACCGCGTGGTCGTTGTTGCCGACGGCGTGCGCCAGGAGGGGCAGCAATGGGGCGATGAACACGGCGTGGAGATTGACGGCAACGCCGTGAGTTCGGTCGAGGTGCTCAAGGGACCTGCGAGCCTGCTCTACGGTTCGGATGCTCTGGCGGGAGTCCTCAAACTCAACACCGACCCTGTGGTGCCGCTGGGCAAGATGCGTCTGAACGTGAACTCCGAGTACCATACCAACAGCGGCCTTGTGAACTACTCGTTCAACTTTGGCGGCAACAAGCAGGGCTTATCCTGGAACATCCGCTATGGAGACAAGTTTGCCCATGCCTACAAGACCCCCATCGACGGCTATGTACCCAACACGCAGTTCCGCGAACGTGCCCTGTCGGGTATGCTGGGCATCAACAAGGCATGGGGCCACTCGCGCCTGACGGGTTCCTATTTCCATCTCACGCCCAGCATCGCCGAGGGCGACCGCGACCCGTTGACGGGCAAACTCGATCAACCCTACACCGACGCCAAGACCTATCACCACGGCCTGCCTTATCAGCAGGTGTATCATTACAAGGCCGTGCTTGACAATTCGTTCTATCTGGCAGACGGCCGCTTCAATGCCGTGCTGGCTTACCAGCAGAACCGCCGCCAGGAGTTTGAGGAGCCCGACCAGTACGGTCTTTACCTCAAGCTGCACACGGTCAACTATAACATCCACTACGTGACCAGGCGCTTGGGCGACTGGCGCATCACCAGCGGCGTTAGCGGCATGTGGCAACGCTCGCTCAACGAGGGCGATGAGTTCCTGATTCCCGACTATAGCCTGTTCGACTTCGGTGCCTTTATCACAACGACAGCCAACATCGGCAATTGGGCCCTGAACGGCGGAATGCGTTTCGACAACCGTCATCTCAACAGCCATGAGTTGATGGACGACGGCGATTTACGCTTCCAGGCGTTCAAGCGCAACTTCGGTGGCTTTACCGCCAGCATTGGTGCCGTGTGGCATGCCACCGAACAGCTGGATTTAAGGGTCAATGCCGCCCGTGGATTCCGTGCACCCAATATCAGCGAGTTGGCCAGCAACGGCGTTCACGAGGGCTCGCTGCGCTACGAGGTGGGCAATCGTGACCTCAAGCCCGAGTTCAGTCTGCAGTTCGACCTCGGCGCGGAACTCACCACTTCATGGATGGACGCTCAACTGTCGGTGTTCAGCAATCGCATCGACAATTACATCTTCATCCATCGCACCGGCGAGGTCATCGACGATGAGTTCATGACCTATCGCTACGATAGCGGTGATGCCCAGTTGCTGGGCGGTGAGTTTGCCGTGGATATCCACCCCTGGCACTTCCTGCACCTGGGCACCAGTTTCTCCCTGGTCAATGCCGTGCAACTGCACCAGCCCGAGGATTCCAAGTACCTGCCGTTCACCCCGGCTCCGCGATGGCAGTCCGACATCAAGTGGGAAATCCTGCATGACGGTCGTGTGCTGAACAACGTCTTCGTCTCGTTGGGTGTGGATCACAACTTCAAGCAGAACCATTATTACCGCGCCGATGACACCGAGACCGCCACTCCGGCCTACACCCTGCTTAATGCCGCCATCGGCACCGACATCATGTGCAAGGGACGTCGTGTGGCTTGTGTGAGCATTATGGGGACCAACCTCACCAACGAGGCTTACCAAAGCCACTTGAGCCGCCTCAAGTATGCCGACGTGAATCCCGTTACCGGACGCCAGGGTGTGCTGAATATGGGACGCAACATCATCTTCAAACTCGCTATCCCGCTGGAGTTTTGATCATGCCGTTCACCCTGCCCATGGAGATGTGTCATAAATCCATGCTTGTACTAATGTCCGTGCTTTGCACGGAGAAATTAAACTAAAATTTGTATAAAAATTAAACAAGACAACTTTTTGTTTAATTTTTCGGCCGTGAGGCCGATCAAAAATCTTGAAGCGAATTATGATACACCTCCATGATTGGGTGAGGCATACATTCTTTCATCTGAGTTATTATCCTAAATCTTGGGTAAGTCAATGTCCAAGGCATATCCTTGCTTGATTATCAGGAAATGACTACATTTGCAGTGACAAATCCATTAAGCTGATGAAAGAAGAATGTCTGATCTGTAAGGCTCCGCTGGAGTATCTCGAGAATGATGAACTCATGGAGTGCGCCATCTGTCATAAGAAGGAGAGCAGCAAGACCCGCTGCATCCATGGGCACTATGTGTGCAACGACTGCCACACTGCAGGGCTAGATACCATCATCGGGCTTTGCCTCGCTGAGACATGCCGAAACCCTGTTGAAATCATCGAGAAGATGATGGCACAGCCCTTCTGCCACATGCATGGTCCCGAACATCATGTGATGGTGGGGGCTGCCTTGCTCACGGCCTACAAGAACGCTGGGGGCGAACTCAACCTGCCCAAGGCCCTGGACGAGATGATGTCCAGGGGAAAGAGCGTGCCAGGCGGAGCATGCGGTTTCTGGGGTGCCTGCGGTGCAGGCATCAGCACGGGGATGTTTGTGTCAATCATCTCCAAGTCCACGCCGCTCGCCAACGAGCCTTTTGCCCTGTCGCACCTGATGACGGCCAGATCTCTCGGTGAGATAGGCCACATCGGTGGTCCGCGGTGCTGCAAGCGCGACTCGTTTCTCTCCATCCTTGCTGCCGTCGATTTCGTCAAGGAACATTTCGGTGTTGAGATGGAACGGCCCGAGGTCATCTGCCGCTATTCAAGTAAGAACAACCAGTGCATCGGGCGGCGGTGCCCTTTCTCACCAGCAAACCATTGAGAACCGCTTACCGCCCATCTTGCATGAAAGAAATCTCATGTCGCTAATCCATCACAGCGTCGAGCATTAAGACGACGCCGATGGTGCTGTCATTGGTGCCCCCATTGATGGGGGCGCCAAGTTTTGTTTTTGGTGATACTTTTTCTTTCATGAATCAAATTCGAAATTTATTTTTTGCGGTTTTTTGAAAATATTTGTATTTTTGTGCCATATTTCCAATGGGTTTTACTTTCAATTTTTAATGATTTGCTATGACAAAAGGCTTACGAATTCTATGGTGTGGAGTGCTGGCTGCGCTAGTGCTGTCATTGCCCGCAATGGCACAAACTCCACAAGGTAGCGACCTGTCGAGTGGGCCGCAGAAGGGTCGGGCAACGTATGCTCAATTGAGCACTTTGCGTTTGTCCCCGACAACAGTGAACAACCTGCAGAGTCCCAGCCGCGACGCTGCTGGCGAGGTGGTTGACGAACATGGTATCATCACTCAGCCTGCCGAGGGTGAGTTGACGATTTACGAGCGTACTGGTCAGGGAATGCTTGGTGAAGATTACGGTGACGGCATGCTCCTGTACTATGAGGCTCAGGACGGCACGATTGAGGTGGTGGAGTGCAGTGACGGTACAGTGTACTTCAAAGACCTCATCTACGGCTATCAGCGAGGCTATTGGGTGAAGGGCACAAAGGTCGGCAACGAGATTAAAGTCGCTGCCAATCAGCCCGTGTCTTATTCCGAGCAGTACAATGCCTCCATCAATCTGCGTTGGGCTCACGGCATTGGTGACGGCACCATTGAGCCTGCCGACAGTTATGCCGACGGCTTCACCTTCACCATCGGCGACGATGGCAGCCTGACGCTGGAAGGCACGACAGAGTTCAAGGCGGGGGCCGAAAACTACTTTATCGGCCTGTTCTGGAGTGACAACAATGAATATGCCATCTTTGGCGACGCTTTGACGGTCTACAAGCCGATTAACATCGTCACACAGGTAGATGTGCTGCCCTATGTCAACGACTTCACAACGATGGGCGACCAGAAGTCATTCACCATTGTCGATGGTAATGAAGACAACAGCACATGGTATCCATTCGACGGGAAGTTCTCACACTTCGGCAGCTATGACTATGATGCCGATGACTGGTTGATCTCGCCCGCCATCAAGCTGGAGGCCGGCAAGAACTACTATGTGGCATTTGACACATGGAGGGGTGCCGACTATGCCGATAAGACCATTGAGCTCAAAATGGGTATGAGTCCCTCTCCTGAGGCGTTGACGCAGGATGCCATTGCTGCAGTCGAAGTCGAGTCCTTGGGTGCCGTCACGTTGGAGAACGACAGACTGACTGTTGACGAGACTGGCTACTATTACTTCGGCATCCACGACATCAGTGTGGCTGGAGGCTATTCGTTGTATGTTGACAACTTCGTCATTGAGGAAGGCGCTGCCGACAATGCCCCTGCTGCCATTACAGACATGCAGGTGGTTCAGGATGCCGACGCCTTGAAGGCCACCGTCAGCTTCACAGCTCCGACCAATGCCTTCGACGGCTCCGCACTGACAACTAACCTGACGAAGATTGAGGTGCTGCGCGATGGTGTGGTGGTGAAGACACTGGAGAATATCGCTCCTGGAGCCGCCGTGCAATTTGAGGATGAAGGCATGACCATCGGTAATCACACCTACACCGCCATTGCCTACAACGAGAACGGAAAAGGACAGAAGTCAACGATGCTCACCGTGTTCTTCTTCGAGGCTCAGGATATTCCCTATACCGTTGTCTTTGCTGACCCGAGCGTGCTCAACGTGCTTAACGTCATTGATGCCAATGGTGACGGCAACACCTGGGAATGGAATGACTACGAGAACGGATTGATATATCCTCCCGGCTACAATGACGATGCCGACGACTATCTGGTCGTGATGCCCGTCAGGGCTGAAGCTGGCAACAACTATAAAGTGACGTTTACGGCTCACACCGTATATGCAGCCGAACGCTTTGAGGTGCTGGCTGGCCGTCAGGGCACTCCTGATGCCCTCACCATGACCGTCATACCCGCAACGGCGTTCCAAGCAGACGAAGCCACTGACTTTGAAGGCAGCTTCACAGCCGATGAAAGCGGACTGTATTTTGTCGCTATCCATTGCATCAGCGATATGTACTCTTATGACTTGTTTGCTGACAAGCTGGTCATTGAGAAGGGTGCAGAGCCTACCGCTCCTGCTGCTGTCAGCGACCTGGCAGTGGCTCCGGGCGAACTGGGCGCCAAGCTGGCCGTTGTGACATTTACTGCACCGTCTGAGGCCATCAACGGAACGGCTTTAACCGAGAATCTGACGAAGATTGAACTGCTGTGCAACGGCGTAGTCGTAGAAACCAGGGAGGATGTCGAGCCCGGTGCTGCGGTTGAGATTACCGCTACGGTCGAGACCCCCAACTACTACACCTATCAAGTGATAGCTTACAATGCCTCTGGCATAGGTCTCCCGAGCGACAAGGTAAAGGTGTGGATTGGACAAGACGCACCCGGCAGCTTCTACGGCGTGCAGGCTGCAGACAACGGTACCAGCGTCGAGTTCAGTTGGCCAATGGTCACCGAGGGTGCCAACGGCTACTATCTGAATCCCGATGATGTGGAGTATCAGATTCTGGCTACCGAGTTCAATGGTTGGAGCTATGACTTCACCGATGTCCTTGGCAGCGTGACAGGTGCCGACCACTATACCCTTGAGTACAACACCGACGAAGGCGAGCAGCAGTTCACCACCTGGGGCGTCAAGCCTGTCAACGAGGCTGGTGAGGGCTATCCCGTCAGTGTGACCATGCTCACAGGTGCGCCCTACACTCTGCCCTTCGAAGAGAACTTTGCCAATGGAGATGTTACCTACTTGTGGGAAAAGGACAGCAATGCTGCCCTGTATGTAGTGGACCAGGATTCTGACGGTGACGGTTTCGGATTGGCCATGACCACAACATGGTTTACGGGAGACTTCACGCTGACATCAGGCAAGCTGGCACTGCAGGACGCTTCCAATCCTGTGCTCTATGTCGACGTGAAGGGTAATGGTGTTGAAACGCTTCAGATCAAGGGCGCCACACTTGCTGGCGAACCCGTCCTGTTGCAGGAAGTGACGCTCAGCAACGAGTGGAACACTATAACGATACCGCTCAACGACATCAAGGATGCCCGCTACTCGAGACTGGCCTTTACGGCAACGTTCGTTAATCCGTCGACCGAAGACTGGATGAGCGGCACCATCACGATGTGGGGCGATGCTGTGTTCTTCGACAACATCCGTATTGTTGATGACAACGACAGTGGAATCGTCAGTGTGCAAAGTGACGAGACGGCCACTCAAAGCGGCATCTTCACTATCGACGGTCGCCGCGTGAGCAGCACATCGGATCTTAAGGGCTTCTATATCGTTAACGGCAAGAAGATCTTCATCAAGTAAGAGCAACGAGGAGCTCTACTTCATCCTGCAGGAGCCCCTCAACTGTTAACTTTAACGTGAGTTCGATGAAATTATTGGTTGTCAATCAGTGCGTTAGCAACTCCCCCTCTAAGATTAGATGGGGCTAGGGGGCGTTGATGTCCCAAGAAGAAGTGTTTCGAGGGTAAATCATACTCCTCCGCCCTAACGGGCACCTCCCCTATCTTAAGGGAGGAGTTGAGTATCAGCAACTTATTTTCGTCGAACTCACGTTAACTTTAGACACCGCGTATTTTTAAGACCGAGCGCACCCCCAAAAAGGTGCGCTCGGATTTGTTTTAATTGGTGGTGTTTCAGTCTGCAGGGCTCTCGACGTTGCGGACGACTGTCTCCCGGTTGACGGCCTTATAGAGGTTTGCCGCCACGCTATTGCGGGCCCGTTCGGTCAGCATGGCCGCGGCTTTCTCAATCTCTTTGGTATCAAAAGCGAAAAATATCAGCGCAGCGGCAGCGTCTCGATCAGGATAAGACTTAACGTAGAGGTGTACATAATCAGTCAAACGATCATTCAGGATAAAGTACAAATCGCTGTATAGATTCAACTCGTCTTGATACAATGGCCCATATTTGCCGCTAAAGCGTCTATTGCACTCATTGATGCCTAACAAGAGCGGTCCAACGTAATGCTGCGCTTCATCATAGTCCACATAGAATTGTGAGCCTCCCAGATGAGTGACTTTGTGCTCATTTTGATAAAACTGGAGCATCTCCCCCGGGATGGCAGGAAATACCGTGGTAAGTTCGTTCACATCGGTGACATAGAGCAATGCCGCATCATTCAGGTCACAGGTGAGTTCATGCATCTCACCCGTGATGGCATACGTCTGTTCGGCAATAGTTTCCCAATTGTTTAGGTCCACCACTTTGAGGGTCACCGAGTCTTTGCGGCCCTCGAACGTTCCTTTCACAGTGAATTTGCCCCCTTGGGCCATAGCCCCCAGGGTCATCATGCCCACGAGCATGGTAATGAATAGTTTCTTTAACATGTCTTGAAAAAATTAGAATGATACTTAAGTTCCGTGAGTCATTGACTGGCTCACAATTTTTAGGGGTTAAAGATTTACCATCATCTATCTGGATTGAGTTGCTAAAAAATTATCTCGTTTATACTATCATAACGATAAACGCGCCCAGTTATTGCGATGATTCACTCCTAACAAATTATACGAACTTTTAGCTCTGCCATTCAAAAGACTCAGCAACAATTAGATTAATTAGCGGAATTCGCATCAGCCCCGCAGGGTCCGAGACAACAGACCTTGTGTACGCTTGGACGAAGCGGACGGAATGAATTAGGAAAGTGAGTATGACAGAGGCTCCGATTGAGAAAGTCATTGAATGAATATTACCTTTAAAGAAAAACCATTATCTTTGCAAAAAGATTTTCTGGGGGATGACTTTAAAAGAGAGATATAAACGGTTCAAGGCATGGCAGCTTGATCCCTTCGATTGGAGTTATGACGAGAACGAGCGCCATCATTGCGTGAATTGCGGGAATGACTTCGCCGGCAAGTTTTGTCCGCATTGTTCGCAGAAGGCCGGTTTGAAAAAGATATCGTGGAAGAGTGTGCTTCAAAGCACTGCCGAGGTGTGGGGCATGGGCAACCGTTCGTTGCTATACTCCCTGTGGCAGCTGATTTGGCGTCCCGGATATTTCATCAGCGATTACATTAACGGCAAGCGGCAAGTGTCGTTCCCGCCAGTGAAAATGCTGGTAGTCATGGGAGTGCTCAGTGTTCTCATTGATAATTTATTCGGCATCAACGACGTCTTGACACAAAAAGACGACTCGTTACAGGTCAATCAGTTCTTTGCCTGGATAAAGGATAGCCCGGGATGGGGATCATTGGTCATGACATTATTTTTCACCATCCCCACATGGTGTCTCTTCCGTTATGCGCCACGCAACACCAAGCACACATTGCCGCAAGGTTTTTTCATCATGGTGTTCATGGCCATTCAAATGCTCATTGTGGATGACCTAGCCGACTTCTTCGGTGACTATTTCTATGTGCTGCTTCCTTTATGCTATTTTTATGTCTACAGGCAGTTGTTTGGCTATGACTTCTGGGGGAACTTTTGGAGAGTGGTTCTTATGATGGGAAGCGGTTTCTTCTTAGCAGTTATGGCAATGTCAATTGCCGAAGTGCTGACGACAATACACAAACCTCATGTTAACGAATACAAGGCAATAGTGCAGTCGATACCTTATTGGGCGCTCCCCCTTCTTGTTGGTATGTTTATCAGCAAAAAAACATATGACTTTAGAGAAAAAAATAAACAAAGTGTATTCCAATTCTTGAAAATGAAATTTCAAGCGCTCAAACAGAGGATAAAAAAGAGAAAAAAACAAAATAATCGTGAAGAATAGGCTATTACAAATCATATTATTTGCCGTTATGGCTTGCTCGTGCGCTCTCATGTCGAGTGCACACAACAAACTCACCCCTAACGCGCAATTGTCGTTACTGCAAAAACAGACAGCACGATATGACTCAAACGGCAAGAAACTGCAAGCACTGGATGCCGACCCAGTCATCACGCTTGTGGTGGAGGTTGATGCCAAAGGTGCAGCGGGCACGTTTGCTCAAATCCGTGAGGCAGGCGCTACCGTGTTGTCAAAACTCGGGCATCAGACTGTAATCAGCATCCCTGCCGATAACGTCGATGACCTTGTTGCCATCGAGGGTGTGAAAAGGGTGGATGCGACCAGTAAAGGGCAGTTGAAAACCGATGTCTCACTCGTGGAGACTGGGGTGAGCCTGATTGACGGCACCGTTCCTGGCCTTGAAGAGGTTTACACTGGCAAGGGCGTCACCATCTGCCTTGTCGATATGGGATTCGACTTCCAGCATCCGGCATTCAAGGATGCCGACGGCAACACCCGCCTGCGTTGCGTCTATCTCCCGGGTAACGATAGCGGCCACAAGTTCATCGTCGAGGATGACGAGGCCGGGACAATAGCGTATCCCGGCTCGGTGTTCGACACGCCCGAACTCATTGCCACCCTCACCACCGATACCGATATGGACTCACATGGCACACACACCGCTGGCATTGCCGCTGGCACACGATCGCCGCTGGGGTTTGGGGGCATGGCGCCCGATGCCGACATCGTGCTTGTGTCGACTGAGGCTGAGGAAAATGTAAACGAGATAGCCTTCCAGTTCGTAGCACATTACGCCCAGCAAATCGAGGCTCCCGTAGTGCTTAGCGCCAGCATGAACTCACACCATGGCCCCCACAATGGCACAGGCATGATGCCTGAACTGATTGATGAGTTGTCTCATTATGTCATCCCAGTGTTGAGTGTGGGAAATGAAGGTAACAAACACCTTCACATCTACAAGGCATTTGATGAAGAGAACAGCAGCATGAAGGCGTTTCTTGCCCGGGCTACTCCCATCATTGGCGAAGATGACAACACTAAAAAAATGATGGGCTCGGTAGTATGTGGCTATTCACGCAACACCTTGGGCGAGGACGATACATTGAGTGTCCAGATTGGCTTGCTGAGACTCAGTAGTGGCGAGGCCGTTTGGCAAACAGAGCCTCTCACTATCTCTCCGTCTCAGGATGGCTATATTGAAATATTTAGCGACGACGACGAGATACTCAGCCAATTTATGCAGGGTGGCTTCGTGGGAATATCCGGCAGAGTCGTTGATGGCAAGATTGAACTGCTGGCTGCTGTGCAAGGGGTTCGCATTAAACGACTGCCTTTCTTCATTTCGCTCTCGTCATCTTCACACATTGAGATGGACTTGTGGGAAACGATAGACGAATTTGAAGCAATCAACATGGAAGGTTACACCCTTGGCGATAGTGAGTTTTCGTGTGGCGATTGGACCTCCACACCAAATGTCATCAGCGTGGGCAATTATGTGGCAAACACCACCTCACGACTTTACACTGGCTCTGTTATTGATGAGAGCGACCTTTACACGCTCGACGACATCAGTTACAAATCAAGCTACGGCGTTTCGCTCAACGGCGTGGCACAACCAACTGTTGCCGCTCCAGGCAACAACGTCGTGTCGTCTATCAGCCACTATACCTGTGACAAGGAGATTGCCGAGTCAATGCAGTGGCAGGGGTATCCCTATAACGGCATGAGTGGCACCTCGATGTCGTGTCCCACGGTGAGCGGCATCATCGCCCTGTGGCTGCAAGCCGATCCCACCCTCACATTAGATGACATCAAAGAAGTGCTAGCTGCGACTTCGCGCAACGATGAGTTCACAGCCGCCAGCCCCATCAAGTGGGGCTATGGCAAGATCGACGCTGCAGCCGGCATTGAATACATCAAGAGGACAACTGCCGTCAACAGTATCAAGAGCGAAGAGCCAGCCGTTGACAGCAACCTGTGGTTCGATATCACCGGCCGCACCTACAACTCCAAGCCCACTGCCCCCGGCATCTACATCAACTCAGGCAAGAAATGCATCATCAAGTAAGCAAAATCACCCACTTGATAGCAAATGGGTGAAATCACATCATAAAGTGTATTTCGCGAGAAAATCGCTACCTTTGCAGCAGTGACAGAAAGATAGATTTTAGTATATGCATTAATCTCACAGATATGAAAAGAATCACATCGGTAATTATCCTTTCTTGCCTCACGCTGTCGATGATGGCACAGGATGGTATAAAAGTGAACTTTAAAGGCTCCGCGCCCACCGTTACAGATTTTGCATGGGCAGCATTTCCTTCATTGAACTTTGAAGACGAGGATGAAAGCGGCGACCGCCCATGGAGGGCATTGGAGAATGCCATGACGCGTCACAGCAAAGGCCTTCCACAAGAGGAAGGCGTGACGTTAACCATCGACTCAAAAAACGGATACATCGTTTATGAACTTGTAGACGAAGAATACGGAGATTATATTTTCAGGTTGGAAGTGTGTTACTGGAATGAGTCGGACGGTAAGCATAAACTCATTGCGTTCAACAATATGGCAAGCTATATGGAAGGCAGGCCATGCATGGCCGAAATGAGTGGCATTGATTTCTACCGTTACAACAATGCCACAAAACGCATGGAGGCTTGTGATGCTCCCGGGTTCGAAGTTGATTACGGTTGCAACTATGAACTGCCACGCAAGGGCAAGGATATCATCACCACTCGATGGAATGACGATGGCACCATCCAGCAGAAGATATTGAAATGGGACGGAAAACGATTCAACGAATAAACCGATTTTTGACCGATTCCAACTGATGTGCAGTCCAATAGCTAAGGCCTACAGGTCATGGACGTCCACCTCGGCACTTTAAAGAAGGCTCTGAGTCCTGATTGCTATATGATGGGGTTTAAGCGGGGTAGGGAATAAAAAGAATAATGGAGACTATTGAATAATCAATAGCCTCCGGTTTCCAAGACACCCCATCGTTTTTTTGGGGGGCGGTTAGGTTAAACGGCTATTCTATCGGTATCTGAATGATTGAAAGCCATTTTTCGGGGTCCTCCTGGTTCCAGACTCCATCAACGTAGCATGTGCGGAACAGACCAACAGGCTTGTAACCATGCTCCTCTATGTAACGGAAAGCTTCTATGTACGATTCGTAGAATCTTTCATACGGGCCGACGTGCTTCATGCAGAGCGCCTTGGGCACTGCGGGCAGACGCTTGAACTGGATGATGGCACTGTCCTCTCCCATCTCCTCTACCTGTTCGCAATACTCAATGTCCACGTCCGTCGGCTTGTACTCACTGTCATGCTCAACAGTAAAGCAGTAGCCAGGCGGTGGGCACTTGCAGCCGAGACGCTGCATCTCGGGAGCGATTATCTCTACACACATGGAGCTGATGGCGGCGTAGTCGGGAAGGACTTCACGATGACTTGCCACGATGATTTCGGGCAGTGACTGAATGCTGAATTTTTCCATTGTCTTCATCTCTTTGCGAGTGTTCCTCCAGTCGAGCAGTCGGTTGCGGCGGGTTATCAGCTTATTCAGCTGCGCTTCAGTTTCCTTGATTTTCTCGGTCAGTTGCTGGCTGCTTGGGATATGCGAGTTGTCCTCGAACAAGTCCTTGATCTCATCCAACGAGAATCCAAGGCACTGCAGGTCGCGGATGGCTTGCAACTTCTGCATCTGGTCGATGCTGTAATAGCGGTAGCCTGTCCACTCGTCCACCTCGTCAGGCAACAGCAGACCCTTCTGCTCATAATGACGCAAAGTTTTTACAGTGACTTGCATCAACTGGGAGAACTCTCCGATTTTTAACCTTGTTTTCTTACTCATATCACGCGATGTTATGAAGCAATTGCTAAGTGAAAGCAAAGTTAATGTGTGCCCTTAGGGACGAGTCAAGAGAAAATGACGATTTTAACATGACTTTAACAGATCGGTGCTCCCATCCTCTTTACTCCCGGTCGGTAGCACTATGCAATAATGGCGGGAACGAGAGATAAGATACATCTAAGCCAATTAAAGTCAAAGATACGGATAACGCCTTCAATCAGAGCACGAAATGCCTTATCGGGAATTGTTTGACAAGGACAGGCCTACGCTGAAGATCAAGTTCACGTTGGACAATGTGCCGCTAACATCCCAATCCTCACGATATTCGTCACATGGTTTGTGATACCACACCGGCATAGGATATTTATTGGGCTTGGTCACATCAACAGGATGCTGGCCGTTCTCCAATACCACAGCACGGACTCCCTTTTTCACGAAATTGTAATGGTCGGAACGGTAAAACCAGCCGTCGGAGTTGTCGTCGTCAAAGTAGATATACCTGCCCTGAGCAGCAGCGGCAGCCACATAATAATTGTCCAGGTCGC
>CAMHMV010000007.1:0-70464 GCA_946186345.1 uncultured Prevotellaceae bacterium
AGGCAAAGGCTGAGGCCGTAGCCAAGAAGAAAGCCGAGATCGCTGCCGCTAAGGCTGCTGCCGAGGCTGAGGCTGCCAAGGCCGCTCAGGAGGCTGCTGCCGCTGAGGAAGCACCCGCCGCTGAGGCTCCCGCTGAAGAGGCTCCCGCCGCTGAGGCATAAGAAGAACCCCGTTCTTTTTAAAACCAAACAGGCTCTCAACCATCCGGTTGGGAGCTTGTTTTTTTATTATTGTCAAGAAGCGATTAATCGTAGAATTCCAGACGTTCGACGTGATGCTCGACGTGATCCAGGTTAGGTAACTGCATAAAGTCGCCAAACTGCGATTGCAACATGTGATGGCTATTACCTGGAACGGACAACACCAAGCCCTCAAAGTCGTGAGTCGTCAAAGGGAAGATGTCTTTTTCATCATAGACAATGTGGAAAGGGATGCCAAAGTCGTAAGTCAGCGTCTTGCCACCTGTCAAACGGCTGACAGCTCGCAAGACAGGAAAAGAGACATGGCGGTTGAACCAGGTTAAAGCCCTGATCTTGCGCAAAGCGCTATCACTGCCTTTTCCATTACGATAAAGCGTATAGGCATAGCTTTGCAGCTTGATACGTTGCAAAGGCAGTGACACCTTGTCAAACGGGAAAAGGTCAATGAAAATCCCACGATACTTGAAGGCCCGATCATAGGCGCCTTCGTCAAGAAACGAGCGCGTGTCACGCAGTTTGGCAAAAAAGTAAAAGTAATTGGGGTCGGTGTCGTTGGTCTGCAGGACCATGTGCTCAGGCAGTTCTCCAGGCAAAACCTTCAACAGACGCTGATAGTCCTTGCGCATCAAACCCACATCAAGGTCATCGTCCCAAGGGATAAAGCCATTGTGACGGATAGCACCCAACAGCGTGCCACCATAGAGGAAATATGGAATATCATACTTCCTACAAACCCTATCAACTTCCTTGACCATCTCAAGCATCACCATCTGCTGGCGTCGCAACGGTGAGCCTTCGGGATTAAACCTTGCCTTTAATGCCTCGGCATCAAATTTTGCCATAATCATCACTTTTTTATCTGCTACAAAATTACTGAAAAAACACCGTTTGTAACACACTGAAGATAAATTTTCTACAACATTGACGAAGAATAATAAAAAAAACGTAACTTTGCAGTAAACAAAACACTTTACTACAATGATAATAGGATATACAACAGGTGTTTATGACCTTTTCCACATTGGGCACCTCAACCTGCTCAAGAATGCCAAAGGCATGTGTGACAGGCTCATAGTAGGTGTTACGGTAGATGAGCTGGTAGCCTATAAGGGCAAGAAGGCAATGATCCCCTTTGAGGATCGTATCGAGATTGTACGTAGCATCAAGTATGTTGATGCCGCAGTGCCTCAATATGATATGAACAAGTTGGAAGCCTGCAAGAAGCTGGGCGCCAAGTTCCTTTTCGTAGGAGACGATTGGTACGGTACCGAGAAATGGCAAGAATATGAACGCCAATTTGCCGAGGCTGGCATTCAGATTGTTTATTTCCCCTATACCAAGGGCATCTCTTCAACCCAGATTACCAAGGCCCTGAATGCTGTGCGCGGCCATGACCTGCAAGACGTCAAATAATCAAAAAACATAATCAAAATGGTAGACAAAGATTTCTGTTTGAGTTCTTACATCGCTTTCCGCTACATCTGGAAAGATGACATGGAATTTGCCGAGGGGATGGAACATGACCTGATTAAACCTCTTGACATCAATGAACGTATCCCCGTGGTGACAGCCGATGGCATTGATCGTGAAATCCAAAAGCAGTTTGACGAGCTTTACCGGAATTACAAGAACATCGGCATTCTGCTGTCGGGAGGCATGGACAGCGCAATTTTGGCTTCCTATCTCAAGCCAGGCAGTCATGCCTACACTTTCACGGCATCAGGAACATCAGTTTTCAATGCGGATGAAGAACGTGCCGCACATTATTGCAAAAAATACGGTTTGAAGCACCATTTTGTGGACATCTCGTTTGAAGACTACAAGGAACTTACACCGATAGTCATGGAGAACAAGTGTGCACCGGTTCACTCCATTGAACCACAAATCTATAAAGCAGCCATGATGGCAAGAGCCGATGGCGTTGACCTCATGATTGTTGGCGAGAGCAGTGACTTGATTTTTGGTGGCATGGACAAACTGCTGGCCAAGGATTGGCAATTTGACGAGTTTGTGAAGCGCTATACTTTTCTTGACCCTCAACTGGTTCTCACTCAACCCATTGACATGAGTGAACTGTTTGAGAAATACCGTCTAGACGGTGACAAAATCGACTTCATGACATTCATGGACGATGTCTTTGCGATCGAGAGTTCAAGTTCCTATCTCAATGCATTTGAAACGGCAGTGATGCCCTACTATGACCCCTACGCACAACTCATCATGAAAGAACCGCTTGACTTGAAACGCGTGCGTAACGGCGAGCCCAAGTACCTCATCCGTGCCCTGTATGCGATGAAATATCCTGAGATCCCAATTCCCGACAAGATTCCCATGCCACGCCCCGTTGACATGATTTTCAAGGATTGGGAAGGTCCCAAACGTCCTGAGTTCCGCCAGGACATCCCGATGGACCAACTCACTGGAAATCAGAAGTGGCAGCTATGGTGCGCCGAGCAATTCCTTAACATGATTAATTAATAACGAATATACATAAATAATGAAATGCGGTTTTCCCATATCAGGAAACCGCATTTCATTTTTATTGTAGGGTTATTACATGATGCCGCGGTCGCGGAGGCGTTTTTGCCAGTTCCAGGCGCTGAGCATGGTGTCGTCGAGGGAGATTTCGGCATGCCAGCCGAGGACTTCGTTGGCACGCTTGGGGTCGGCCCAGATTTGGACGATGTCACCGGGACGGCGAGGAGCAATCTTGTGAGGCACCTTTACGCCCGTAGCACGCTCAAAGGAGTGGAGCAGTTCGAGCACCGAAGCACCGTTACCGGTACCGATGTTGAAAACTTCGAGTGCCTCGTCGCCCTTGTCCTCAAGCATACGCTCAAGAGCCTTAACGTGAGCCTTAGCCAGGTCAACGACGTTGATAAAGTCACGGATGCAGGAGCCGTCGCGCGTGGGATAGTCGTCACCAAAGATGCTCAACTCCTTGCGTACGCCAATAGCAGTCTGCGTCAGATAAGGCACCAGGTTCTGGGGCACTCCGTTGGGCAACTCACCGATTTCGGCACTGGGATGGGCACCGATGGGATTGAAGTAACGCAACAGAATCGCCTTGATGGGGCTGCCGCTGCGGATGACGTCGGTAATGATGTCCTCGCAGATCTGCTTGGTGGCGCCATAGGGCGAGGTGGCCTTTTTGGTCGGGGCGTCCTCGGTGATGGGGTTCTTGTCGGGCTCGCCATAGACAGTACAGGACGAAGAGAAGACAAAGCCTTTCACGCCGAACTCGGGCATGAGTTCCAACAGGTTGAGCAGGATATTGATGTTGTTGCGATAATACATGATGGGCTTCTCAATGCTCTCGCCCACTGCCTTGCTGGCAGCAAAATTGATGATGCCGCTGATGCCGGGATTGTCCTCAAACAGCTTGCGCACCACAACGCGGTCGGTGCAATCGCCCTCAACGAACACGGGACGGATGCCCGTGATACGCTCTATACCGTCGAGCACCTCTACATTGCTGTTGCTCAGGTTGTCGATGATGACTACCTCATAGCCAGCCTGTTGTAATTCTACTGTCGTGTGGGAACCGATGAAACCGGTACCACCTGTCACTAAAATTTTACCTTTCATTGTCTTTTAACGTATTATGTTGATTATGTTGATGATTCAATTTCCTGGAACGGATAAACTCAATACACTCCTCAAAGATTTTTGCCTTCAGCAACTTCATGATCAGTGCATAAAGCAATGCAGCAACGATGATGCGAACCACGAGCAGAAGGTAGATATTGCTGATGGGAAGTGTGACGAAATAAGTAACGACCATCACAGCCAAGGCAATGACCATGAACGGCAACAGATCACGCAGCATGCTCATGATGTCATACCCGATGAGCCGCGAAGCAAACACCTGCCATGCCAACAGCCACAGGATGTTGACGCAGGCAAACGCAGCAACCATCGCCGTGAAGCCCCAGCCGTGACAAGCCAGCACAGCCGCCAACATAATGGCAATCTGGCCGATGCTGAGCCACATGTAGGTATCGGACTTGCCCCTGCTCAAGAACAGGTTCTGATAAACCGTATAGATAGGGATGAATGCGCCACTGACGCAGAGAATCTGCAACAGCGGAATACTGTCAATCCACTTGTCACCGATAGCGACCAGAATGAGTTGCGGAGCCACAAGCGCCAAGCCAAACATGGCAGGGAATGACAGGAAAGCCGTGAAACGCAACATCTTGCCGAACACCCTACGTTGGCGTTCCTTCTCGTCGTTGACACGAGTGAGTACGGGTTGCGCCACCTGTGCCACGGTATTGGTAACCAATTGGTTGGCCATCGTGTTCCACTTATTGGCCTGGGTAAAGTTACCCACCGCCTGGGCTGGGAACAAGCGGCCGAAGATGACAGTCAACATATTGTTGTTGATGGTGGTCAATACCGCTGTAATCAGCACCTTGTAGCTGAAAGTGAACATCTGCTTGACAGGGGTGAAATCCACCTTGAAGGTGGGACACCAACGCGTGAAATAATAACGGCCGAAACAAATGACTACATTATATAGTACTTGCTGCGTTGCCAAGCTCCAATAGGAAAAGCCCTTAAAAGCCATGATCACGCCTACTGTGCCCGAGATGACCAGCGCCATGAGCGAGGTAATCGCCTTTTCCTTCATCTTCAAAGCCCTGACGAGCATCGCGTTGGGCGAGATACACAACGAGGCGATGATAAAGCCCAGGAACACAAACCGCGATAAGGGAACGAGACACGGTTGGTGGAAAAACTTGGCTATCAACGGGGCACAAAAGAACAAAATCACATAGAGCAGAATGCTCGTCCCGACATTGAACCAAAATACCGAGTTGTAGTCGTTGTGCTTGATGTCCTTGATGTTGACAAGCGCCACACCAAATCCACTCTCCTGCAGGTTGTTGGCAAGAAGCGTGAAGATGGCGAGCATGCCCACGATGCCATATTCGCCAGGCGAGAGCAGGCGCGCCAAAAAGATACCGATAATCAGGTTAAGCAGCTGTATGCCACCGCTGCTGAGGAACGCCCAGAACAAGCCTTGAGCAGTCTTCTCTTTCAGGTTCTGACTATCAATACCCTCGTTGTTCATTGCCTTGCCAAAATCATGTCAATCCACTCGCGCACGCAGGCGTCGCCGCCGATGCGTTGCAGAATGTGGATACCGGGGATATGCTTTACTTTTTCACAGGCATCGGCAGGACAAGCAGCCCACCCTACTGCCGAGAGCAGGTCGTAGCAGTTCACGTCGTCACCGATGTAGGCCACTTGCTGCATGGAGATGCCCATCTCATCACAGATTTCGCGGGCGGCTGCCAACTTGCCTCCGTCCCGTGCCCCCTGCTTGAGGTAGTCAAGGCCCAATTTGCGTGCCCGGTTCTCGTTGATCGCAACATTCTCGCTGGTGACGATGCCTACCTTGACTCCGGCGCGCTGCAACATCTGCAGGCCCATACCGTCACGGGTGTTGAATTTCTTGAACTCGGTGCCATCGGTGCCATAGTACATGCCACCGTCGGTGAGTGTCCCGTCAACATCGGTCAATAAAAGACGGATGTCGTTGACTGAGGGCACACCTTCGCGCCGGTCATTATCTATCGAATGTATTTCAGACATCACAAAATATCATTTAATGTATTTCTCAATATTGTAACGAGGGCGGTGTTTACCCTCGGTGTAGATGCGTCCGATATAGGCAGCAATGACGCTCAGACAGATGAGCAGGCAACCACCAACGAACCAAATCGACAACATGATGGAAGCCCAGCCCTGAACTCCCCTACCATCAACCAGCGCGACAATCACATAGGCCAGAATCGCCAAACTGATGAGCAGGAAGAAGACGCCCAAGTCAAAGATGAGACGCAACGGTCTAACGCTGAACGATGTAACCCCATCGACGGCAAAAGACAGCATCTTGCCGAAGGGATATTTGCTCTCGTCGCCTTGCCGTTGCAACCGGTCATAAAACACTTGATCGGACCGATAGCCCAACTGTGGCACGAGCCCACGCAGGAAGAGGTTGCGTTCTTCATAACCCTTCAACGCCGTGACAGCCCGACGGCTCATCAATCTGAAGTCGGCATGATTATAAACCGTTTTCACACCCATCAGGCGCATGAACCGATAGAAGCCTTGAGCCGTTGTGCGCTTGAACCAAGAGTCGGTTTCCCTGCTGCGACGCACCCCGTAAACGATGTCACAACCATTGTCAAACTTCCTCACCATCTCGGGGATGACATGGATATCGTCCTGAAGATCAGCATCTATCGATATCGTCACGTCGGCATCCTCCAGTGCAGTTTCGAGACCCGCCATGAGGGCATTCTGATGCCCCACGTTGACAGCCAACTTCAGTCCTCTCACATGGGCATCAACTTGACCAAAACCAGCAATCATTGGCCAGGTTTGATCCCCCGATCCGTCATCGACGTAGAGAATATAACTGTTCTCTCCCACCAGCCGATCACGCATCATGTCTCCCAACAGGCCAAGCAACTGCTGATTGGTCTGCGGCAAGACCGTTTCCTCGTTGTAACAAGGAACTATGATTGCCAATGTCGAGGTTTCCATCTTTATCTCACTGTCGTCACAAACATGACTAACCTGCAAAATTACTTTTTTTTGATGGAATGAGCAAGCCGAAAACGGATTATTGACACATTGCAACTGCAGCGGAAGCAACGATTGATATTTTTTTGAAAAAATTGGTGGCAACACAACCATTTAAACCGGCATTATGGTGCTCGGTTTTCATAAATTTTGTAATTTTGCAGGATATAGTAAAATAATCTGATTGACAATGATACTATCAATGACCGGATTTGGCAAGGCGTCCAAGGTGTATAACAACAAGAAAATCACTGCCGAAGTCAAATCACTGAACAGCAAACAACTCGATTTTGGAGTCCGCACGCCCCAAAATCACCGTGAGATTGAGATGGAATTGCGCAACAGTGTGTCCAAGGCCCTGATGCGCGGAAAAATTGATCTGTTTGTCTATTGTGAGCCCATCGAGGGAGCGACATCAGGCACCATCAATGTGCCGATGCTGAAACAATACAAAGCCCAAATCGAAGAGATGGCAAAGGAGCTGCAGCTTCCAGAGCCCGCAGACTGGTATTCGACATTGCTGCGCATGCCCGATGCCCTGAAAACCGACTCCAAATCGACTGAGGCCGACGAAGAGGAGCTGAAGGTCGTGAAAGAAATCGTCGCCCAAGCCACCCAACAGTTGATTGAGTTCCGTCGTCAGGAAGGTGCAAGACTGGCTACATTCTTTGAGGAGAAAATCGCTGCCATTCAAGCCCTGCTCAACGAGGTGCCGCGCTATGAAGAGCCGCGCATCCTGAAAATTAAAGGCCGTATCCTGGATGCCCTTGCCAAGATCAAAGAAGTGGACTATGACAAGAACCGCTTTGAGCAAGAGCTCATCTATTATATCGAGAAACTTGATATCACCGAGGAGAAAATCCGTCTGCAGAACCACCTGAAGTACTTTCTTGAGACGATGAACAGCGAGGAGCCGGGCCAAGGCAAGAAGTTAGGTTTCATCAGCCAGGAAATCGGTCGTGAGGTGAACACCATGGGCTCCAAGGCCAATCAGGCCGACTTGCAGAATCTGGTGGTTCGCATGAAGGACCACCTGGAGCAGATCAAGGAGCAGGTGCTGAATGTGTTGTAAGACTTTAGATTTTAGACGTTAGATATTAGACGTTAGACTTTAGACGTTAAACTTTAGACGTTAGACTTTAGATATTAGACGTTAGATAATTAGGATATTTTCAACAAATTAATATAGAGAGATATGAAAAAGTACATCTTAATGACCATCGTGGCCCTTGCCGCTATCGTTAATGCACATGCTGAACAGGGTGATGTTTCGGCTGCAGCTCAGTTTGTTTACGCTTCCAAGTATTCCATGGCAGGTCTTGGTGCACAAGTTCAGTACGAGCCTATTAGAAATTTCCGCTTCGCTCCTGAATTTATCTACTTTTTCGAGAACAAGCACAGAACCGCCATTAATGCTAATCTGAACTTGCATTATGTCATCAATACAAGCAGTACATTTGCACTCTATCCGCTCGTCGGCTTCACTTTTGGTCATTATAACAATACCCTGCTCGATCATTCCGAGGACCATTGTGGTGCCAATATAGGCGTGGGATGCCAGTACCGCGTTCATGAAAAGCTGTACTTCTTCAGCGAGGAGCGCTTTCAGATCATAAAGAACTTCAACCAGTCGGCGACTGTGCTGGGCTTGAAGTATACCTTCTAAGCGACCAGAATTAATGGAACAAGGTAAACTCATTATCATCTCGGCGCCATCAGGGTCGGGCAAATCCACCATCATCGGACGCATCATGCAGGATGAGTCGTTGAAGCTGGCATTCTCGGTGTCGGCCACTACCCGCCCCCGCCGCGGCCAGGAGGTTCATGGCGTGGACTACTACTATAAGACCATCGACGAGTTCAAGCAGATGATTGAAAACGACGAACTGGTGGAATATCAGGAGGTCTATGAAGGACGCTACTATGGCACACCCAAGAGCGAGGTGGAGCGCATCACCGGCATGGGCAAGAACGTGGTACTTGACCTCGACGTGCTGGGTGGTGTGAATGTCAAGAAGATGTACGGCGACCGTGCCCTTGCCATCTTCATCCAGCCGCCCAGCGTGGAAGTGTTGCGCCAACGACTCATCAACCGCGGCACCGACAGCATGGAGGACATCAAGGCTCGCGTGGATAAGGCCGAGTTTGAAATCTCGATTGGCCCGCAGTTTGACCACACCGTCATCAACGACGACCTCGACACCGCTGTCGCCCAAGTCCACGACCTCATCAGCGACTTCATCACAACGCCGCAAGAGGAAGAACGTTAAACCATAGCATCTTATAACCTGGCTAACCTATGAGGATTGGGATATTTGGGGGGTCGTTTGACCCGATACATATTGGGCATGCTATTATTGCACAGCACATTATCAATAGTGGTGTGGTGGACCGGTTGTGGTTCATGGTATCGCCCTTGAATCCGTTGAAGGTTGGCAAGGATAGGCACGTATCCGATACCGATCGGTTGCGGATGGTTGAGATGGTGTCACGTCCCATGGAGGGCGTAGAGACGTCGGCATTTGAATTCTCGATGCCTCGTCCATCCTACACCATCGATACCCTCAACGCGTTACAGGCCAAGTTTCCCGATGATGAGTTCTATCTGGTCACTGGTGGGGACAACTGGCAGATATTTGACAAATGGCGCAACTGCGAGGAAATCCTTGCCAAATATCATCTGCTTATCTATCCTCGTCTAGGCTATGAGGTGGTTATCCCTGACGAGTTGAAAGACCGCGTGACTCTGCTTGACGCACCGATTATCGAATTGTCATCGACCGAGATACGCGAACGTCTTGCCAAAGGGCTGAGCGTACGCTACTCAGTACCTGACGAGGTGCTGGGATTTATTGAACGACACAACCTCTACACCGATAGAAACAATGAAGACTGACGACCACGCCAAGGCGAGGCCCTACATATATCAAACGAGTATTAAATAATGGATAAACTGACACCTAACGAGCTGGCGTTTATCGCCCTTGCCAACGAATACTGCCATGCGCTGGAGCATGCCAACGAGTGTGAAACGCTTGACCAGTTTGTGGCACAGATGCTTAAACTGATTCCGCGACTGTACATCACCATCAGCGACATTGACGATGATGCTTACAGTGAGGAGTTTATCGATTCGGCACTGGAGGAAGATGTGTATGACCTGATAAGAGACCGCGTGGCACAGATTATGGCCGAGGAGGACATCTATCTGGAAGTGTTCCTGGAAGACATGAAATACAGTGACACGCCCATCTCAGCCTCCATTTCGGAGAATCTTGCCGACCTGTATCAGGAGTTCTTCAACCTGATTCATTCAATTCAGGATGCGCTGACCGAGACGCAACACGAGATGCTGTGCCAATGCAAAATCAACTTCATCAACTACTGGGGACAGACGCTGTGCAATGTGTTGAGGGCCCTGAACAATGCGTTTTATAGTTGATATTAGACTTTAGACTTTAGATATTAGATTTTAGACAATAGGCTTTAGATATCAGATAATCAATTTATAGTTATGAAGAATACAAGCGAACAATATGTGAACTCGCTGCTGGAGTTCCTCGATAACAGTCCCTGCAACTTCCTGGCTGTGGACACGGTGAAGAAAATCCTGACCACTAACGGATTCAAGGAGAAAAAGATTGATGACAAGATGACCGCTAAGGCTGGTGAGAAGTTCTTCTTCACCAAGAATGACAGCGCCATCTTTGCCGTACAGGTAGGCAAGAAAAAGCCTGCTGACACTGGTTTCAAGATCATCGCTGCACACAGCGACTCGCCCTGCTTCAGGATTAAGCCTGCCAGCGAGATACCCAGCGACGGTGGTATCCTGCGCCTGAACACCGAGGTCTATGGCGGCCCTATTCTCTATACCTGGTTTGACCGTCCCCTGTCATTGGCAGGACGCGTGTTGCTCAAGGGCAAAGATGCGCTGCATCCCGTGACCAAGCTGCTGAAGATCGACCGTCCGCTGATGTGCATCTCGCACCTCGCCATCCATTTCAACCGCGCCGTCAATGAGGGCAACTGCCTGTCCAAGCAGAAGGACATGTTGCCCATCCTTGCCAAAATCAACAGCGACTTTGAATGGAGAAACACCCTCGTCAACCTTGTTGCCGACGAGTTGCAGGTCGATGCAGCAGACATTCTCGACTTTGACCTGATGCTCTATGACGTGAGCAAGGCAAGCCTGTTCGGCCTCAACAACGAGTTCATCTCAGCTGGCCGCCTTGACGACCTGAGCATGGTTCACGCAGCCATCACTGCCATCACCGAAGCCAAGGACCAGGATTCGACCCTCGTAGCCGCCATCTTTGACAACGAGGAGACAGGCAGTGGCACCAAGCAGGGTGCCCACTCGCCCGTGTTGGGCAACATGTTGCTGCGCCTTGTCATGGCATTGGGAGGCGACTTTGAGGACTTTGGCCGCGCCGTGCACCGCACCTTTATGGTATCGGCCGACAACGCTCATGCCTTCCACCCCAACTATCCCGAGAAATATGACCCGACCAACCATCCCTCATTGGGTGGCGGTCCGTGCATCAAGGTCAATGCCAACTGCAAGTACATGAGCGATGCCCACTCGGCAGCCATCTTCAAGAGCCTGTGCGAGAAGGCCGAAGCACCGTTCCAGTACTTTGTAAACCATAGCGATGTGGCCGGCGGTTCAACGCTTGGCAACATCCTGACGGGGCAACTTGATATTGAGGGTGTTGACGTGGGAAATCCCGTGCTGGCTATGCACTCTGTACGCGAGACCGGCTCCTGTGACGACCACGTGAACATGATCAAGGTGATGAAACAGTTCTTCAGTTGAGAAACTACCGTGGCAGAGCCACGGTCCACTGAACATCCACAGAACAGGACAAGCGATGGTAAGTTATTTGCAGGTAGAGGGGTTGAGCAAGGCGTTCGGCGTCGATGTGCTCTTTGAGGATCTGACCTTCGGTATCGCCGAGGGTGAGAAAATCGGTCTTATTGCCAAGAACGGAACCGGCAAGTCCACCCTACTCGATATCCTTGCCGGCATTGCCTCAC
Organism: uncultured Prevotellaceae bacterium; assembly: GCA_946186345.1. Taxonomy (GTDB): domain Bacteria; phylum Bacteroidota; class Bacteroidia; order Bacteroidales; family Muribaculaceae; genus Sodaliphilus. The sequence continues at coordinate 11,838 of CAMHMV010000007.1, forward strand.
AGGACAGCGGCACGGTCATCTACCGTAACAACCTGCGTGTGGGATACTTGCCGCAGCTGCCGAGCCTGGGCGGAGCCCATACCGTGCTTGATGCCTGTCTGCATGGCGATGACCCCCGGTCGGCTGCCATCCATGACTATGAGGAAGCCCTTCGTACCGGTGATAGCGATGCCATGACAGCGGCTATCCAGGCGATGGACGCCAACACGGCATGGGACTATGAGGAACGCTTCAAGCAGATTCTTACCCAGCTCAAGATCACAGACTATAACCAGCCGGTCAAAGAGTTGAGCGGTGGTCAGGTGAAGCGCGTCGCCCTAGCGCGTCTCCTGATTGACGAGCCGCAGATGCTTATTCTCGACGAGCCGACCAACCACCTCGACATCGACATGATCGAGTGGCTGGAGAATTACCTGCAGCGCAGCCGAGTGACCCTGCTGATGGTGACCCACGACCGCTACTTCCTGGACAACATCTGCAACCGCATCCTGGAGATGGACCAGCACAGCATCTTCTCCTATAGCGGCAACTACAATTACTACCTGGAGAAACGTGCCGAGCGCATCGAAGCGCAAAACGTCCAGGTGGAGCGAGCACGCAACCTGTTGCGTACCGAACTGGACTGGATGCGCCGCCAGCCGCAGGCCCGAGCCCATAAGGCACAGTACCGCATCGATGCCTTCTATGACCTGCAAGAGCGTGCACAGCAAAGACGTGACGATGGCGAAGTGGAGTTGAACGTCAAGAGCGCCTATATCGGTAAAAAGATCTTTACCGCCCACCATGTCAATAAGCGCTTCGGCGACAAGGTGATACTTGACGATTTCAACTACACATTCGCCCGTTACGAGAAACTGGGTATCGTGGGCGACAACGGCGTGGGCAAGACCACATTCATCAAACTGCTGCTCGACATTGTCAAGCCCGACAGCGGATACTTTGAGATTGGCGAAACGGTGAAATTTGCCCACTATAGCCAAGAAGGGATGCTCTTTGACGAGGGAAAACGTGTGATTGATGCCGTGCGCGACGTAGCTGAGTATATCTACTTTGACGAGAAGCACCACTACACAGCCATGGCATGGCTCAGCCACTTCCTGTTCACGCCCCAAGACCAGCAGAAGTTCATGGCCAAACTGAGTGGTGGCGAGCGCCGCAGGCTCTACCTGGCTATGGTATTGATGACCAAGCCCAATTTCCTCATCCTCGATGAGCCGACCAACGACCTTGACATCTCCACCCTCGAAATCCTGGAGGAATACCTGTCGCAGTTCAACGGTTGCGTCATCATCGTAAGCCATGACCGCTTCTTTATGGACCGCACCGTGGACCATACCTTTGTATTCACAGGAAACGGTCATGTCAAAGACTTCCCTGGCAACTATAGCGAGTATCGTGCCTGGAAACAACGCCACGAGCAGGAAGCCGCACAGGCCGCTAAAGAACAGGAAACCGCTAAACCCAAGGAGAACACCTGGGCCAACCGCAGTGACCAAAAGCGCCTCAGTTACAAAGAACAACGCGAACTGGAACAACTCAACATCGACATCGAAGCCCTCAACAAAGAAAAGGCCGAGTTGGACGCCCTCTTCGCCAGCGGAGAAACTCTTGATGACGTTGCCGCCAAGGCAGCTCGTTACCAGGAGGTCAAGGATCTGCTCGACGAGAAAGAGATGCGCTGGCTGGAACTCTCTGAGAGTTAGGAGTGAGGAGTTAGAAGTGAGGAATTATAGGGTGAAATCCTCAATCATCTATTATCTGATAAAACATGTACGGGCTGATTGACTGCAACAACTTTTTTGTCTCCTGTGAGCGGGTGTTTGACCCTCGGCTCAACGGGAAAACCGTCGTTGTGTTGTCCAATAACGACGGTTGTGTCATCGCCCGCAGCAATGAGGCCAAAGCGGCGGGAATTCCCATGGGATGTCCCGCCTTTAAAATCAAGGAATACACTGACCCACGGCAAGTCATCCAACTGTCGGCACGCCATATCCTGTACCGCGACTTGTCGGACCGCGTGATGCATCTGCTAGGCAAAGAAGTCGAGAACCTGCAACAGTATTCGGTCGATGAGGCTTTTTTCCTATTGCCGCACGAGGACGTGGAGACAAGCCATCGCGTGATGGCCGAGGTGGTTAAAAAGGTCAAACAATACGTCGGCATCCCCGTCAGCGTGGGGTTCGCCCCATCACGCACCCTTGCCAAAATTGCCAACCATATCGCCAAAAAAGACCGTCGCATCACCGATGGTGTCTATTGGCTGGTGCGCCCCGAGGCCATAGACATTATCCTGCGGCGCACGCCCATCGAGGATGTGTGGGGCATCGGGAGACGTTTGTCGGCATCGCTGCAAAGCCGTGGCATCAAGACAGCAGCCGACTTTGTAAAGATGCCGCCATCCTTAGTGAGGTCGCTATACTCGGTGACACTGGAGCGCACCCAGCGCGAACTCATGGGCCATGACTGCCAGATAGCCAACCCCGTGGATATTGCCCACAAGACCATCATGACGTCACGTACCTTTGGCAAGGTGCTGACCAACCGCGACGAGATTGCCGACGCTATCGTCAGTTTTGCCGAACGCACTGCACGCCAACTGCGTGACGAGGGCAGCGTGGCAGGCAGCGTGATGACCTACGTGCGCGGCGACCGTTTCCGTGAAGACCTGCCATTTTACTCCAACTCGTGCCAACTGCAACTTGACACGCCGACAAACGACACGATGACCATTGCGCGCCAGGCACTCAATGCCTTCAACAACATCTGGCGCGATGGCTTTACCTACCGCAAGGCAGGCGTCATGGCACTCGACATCCAGCATGGAGGAGGCATCCAACTTAACGTGTTTGACCCCGATGATCATGGAAAACTGCGCCGCCTGATGACCAGCATCGACGGCATCAATAACATGTATGGCAACCGTTCCGTCAAGTTGGCGCCAGGTCTGCAACGCGGCGAATGGTCACCCAATCAGAACCATTTCAACACCAAAAGCCAAACTCTCCACTTCTATACCGGCATGATCTACCGGTGACCTCACGCCAAGCCGCCAAGTCTTTATTTTTGACGAGAGTTAGATGAAAGTATGCTCTTGAACTGGTTAGCCTACTGAGTCCTGTAGAGACGCAAAATTTTGCGTCTCCAATCGTTAGGCCTTACCAAAATGCTGCCCTAGAGACGCAAAATTTTGCGTCTCTACATAGCGGATGAATTGGGATTCAGCTCCTTTTTTCATCGAACTCACGTTACTAAATAGTAAAAGAAGCCACCGTAGACTCAATGTCCTACGGTGGCTATTATTCTTTATTTCAGTTTTGCCTAGCTAACTTAGGAAGAATGGGCAGAAGCTCTCAAGCCAAATAATGAGAATACCTGCCACATAACCTGCCAGAGCAAGCCATGAGATACGCTTGAAATACCAGAAGAACGGAATCTTCTCGATACCCATTGCAACCACACCTGCAGCCGAACCGATGATGAGCAGCGAACCACCCACACCAGCACAGAAGGTCAGCAGATGCCAGAACAGGCCATCCTCCACAAAGGTGAGCAGATAGGGATCGGTCGTACCAGCAGGCGCCATGTTCTCAAACATCTTGATACATGCCGATACCAGCGGGACGTTATCGACAATCGATGACAAGACACCGATGATAGAAGTCATCGTAACGGGTTCGTGGATATTGGTGTTCATCTCATCGGCAAGCGTATTGAGGACACCTACCTCGGAGAGTGCCGACACAGCCATCAGGATGCCCAGGAAGAAAAGGATGGTGGGCATATCAATGGTGTGCAATGCCGAGGAAACTCGGCCGCCCATCTTGGAGTCAATCTTGAAATGCTTCACCCAGAACTCGGTCACACCCCAAATCACACCCAGTGAAATCATGATACCCATGAAGGGGGGCAGGCCAGTCAAAGTCTTGAATAGAGGCACAAACAACAGTCCCGAAATACCGATAATGAGCATCGCCTTGCTCAAGTGGGGATGACGGTCATGCAAGCCAGGGTTCTTGTCGGCCATGCGAGTCACCGTCTGCATCTTTCCCTCCTTGAGAGAGTACTGAGCAATCAATACCGGTACCACCATAGCGACAACACTGGGAATCAGCAGGTTGATAATCAGACCCATTGACGACACTTTCTCGTCCATCCACAGCATGATGGTGGTCACGTCACCGATGGGAGAAAAGGCACCGCCGGCATTGGCAGCAATGACAATGAGTCCGGCAAACAGCCAACGGTCCTTCTGGTCACTGAGCAAGCGTCGCAACATCATCACCATGATGATGGTCGTCGTCATGTTATCAAGAACAGCCGACATGACAAACGACAGCGAACACATGATCCATAACAAGTGCCGCTTGCTCTTGGCGTTGATGTTCTCGGTGATAAACGAGAAGCCACCATAACGGTCAATGATCTCCACAATGGTCATGGCGCCGATCAGGAAGACCACAATCTCGCAGGCATCACCCAGCTGATTGACTATCGCCTCGTGCATGTGCGGGTCATTTCCTAACAGGGCGTAAATAGTCCAAAGCACACCACAGGTGAGCAAGGCAAATGTCGCCTTATTCATGTGGAGAGTATGCTCCAAAGTGATCAGCACATAACCGATCACAAAGATGACTATCATTGCAGTAATCATGACGTTCTAGTCGTTAGTCAATAGTAGTATATAGAATAAAGTAACGGTTTCTCTTGTATTACCTGAGACGGTCGGAATCACACAGCATCTTCTTGTCACGCGACATCGCCTTGTGGGCCAGCATCAGGAAGACAATGGACAAAATGGGCAGAAGAAGATACCACTGCCATGTCAAGGTGACACCATCCTTGCCATTGACATAGAAAGCCTGGATGCCGATGGCCACGAGCATGGCCAAACCGATAATAATATCCACAAAGCATACGGTCATCTGACGCTGCAGGTTCTTGAACAGGAAGATGTCAATCAATGCAAGCAGAGAGATCAAAACCACGAGCATCAGCATCAGGGGGTCGATATGGGTAACACCCACCTTGCCAGCCTCAAGAGCACCATAGACAAACTGCCTGCCACCGAGTTCAAATGTCAATGCAGGAAAGAATGCAAACACTACCATCAAAATGACAGCAATGAGAAGATAAACCGATTGAATGCGTTGTATAACCATAATGTGTAAATTTTAATCACTAAATTTGACGGCAAAATTACGGAAATATTTCTATAATCATAATAATTCCTGGAGAAAATTCGCTGAATAGGGCAATAATTGTTACTTTTGCATAGTATTTGCTGTATCAGCAAGCAAAAACTGACAACCAATGACGATACAAGAAATACAGAAGATCCACTTGAGCGCCAACCAGTGTATTGACAATGCCGAGGTGAATGATGCCTTTGTGCACATCAAGCAGTTGACCGATGAGCTTGGGCGAGGCGACATGAACGACGAGCTGGAACGCTTGCGCATGTCCTATACGTTCATGCTCAAGTATCTTGCTCAAGGCGTAATGGATCCCCAGCGCGACGAAATCCTGACAAGCATACGTCAATCGCTCTATATGCTTAATGACCAATGCTTTATCGGTCTGATGGAGCCCATCAGCCCCGAGGTGTTCTACACGCGCCGTCGCGAACTGGGCAATACTTCACTTGTCGGCATTGTAGAAGAGTATCGCTCGGCGATAAAAGAGCTGTCGTTAGTAAAGTCAGTTCCTCAGAAGGATGAAGACAATCATGTCATATTGTCACGTCTGCACCATGCCGAGGGCCTTGAGACCAAACTGTTCAACCGCGTGTGGTCGTCTTTCCCCATCACGACCGATGATGCTGGCTCATTAAAACTGTGCATCAGCGGTGACATTCTGCCCGTTCACACCCGATGCCTGATTGTGACAGCACTGATGCTGGGACTGATGAAGTTCTATGACGAGAGCAAACTGCTCATCCTGCTGGAAGCCTACTCCTTGAGCGACGAGCCCGAGGTACAGCTGCGTGCCTTGACCTGTGCCATGCTGGCGATGCTGGCGCACAGGAAGCGCACGTCATCGTCCAAGAGCATACAGACGCGCCTTGCCGCACTGCTCGACACGCCCGACTTTGACCGCGACGTGTGGGGCATACAGCTGCAGCTGGCACGTTCCCGCAACACCGAGAACGTGAAACAACGTGTGCGCAACGACCTTATTCCCAACATCATGAAGATGCGCCCTGACATCATCGACAAACTCAAGGACAAGGAATCACAGATTATTGACCTGAGCGAAATCGAGGCCAATCCTGATTGGCAGGAATGGCTGGACCAGAGCGGCATCACACGCAAAATCGAGGAATTCAACTCCATGCAGATTGAGGGCAGCGACGTGTTTATCGCCACGTTTGCCCACCTGAAGACCTTCCCCTTCTTCAAGACCCTGAGCAACTGGTTCCTCCCCTTCTACCCTGCCCACTCGGCTATCCTGGAGAACCTGGGTGCCAGCAAGTTGGCACTTGCCGATGTGGTACAGCACGCTCCTTACCTGTGTAACAGCGACAAGTATTCCTTCTGCCTGTCACTGGGTGCCTTGCCCGAGTCGCAGCGCAGCCTGATGTCAGCACAGTTGGAGGAACAGAACGCCGCGCTCAACGAGGCCCGTCAGACCGAATTGCCCGACGAGCGTCGCCGTCGCATGGCCATCATTACCGCCTTTGTACAGGACCTGTACCGCTTCTTCAAGCTGTTCACCCGTCGCCGCGAGTTCATCGCCGTAATGGATGATCCCGGTCTGGACATGACCGACTGCCTGCCGCTTGCCCAGGTCACCCGCGACGCCCACGTGCTGGAACTGCTGGGTGCATTGTATTTCAAGAATGCATTCTATAACGACGCCATCAAGTGTTTCACTCGTCTTGAAGGCATGGACGATGCTACCGATGCCCACATCTATCAGAAAATCGGATTTGCTTACCAAAATGCCGGCAATATAGACAAGGCCCTCACCTATTATAAAAGATATGAACTCATCCATGAGGATGATGCCTGGAACATGCGGCACATTGCCGCCTGCTACCGAGCCCAGGGCATGTATGATCAGGCTCTGGACTACTACCGACGTGCCGAGGCAATGACTCCCAACAACGTGTCATTGACACTAACCATCGGCCACGTGCTGCTGGAACAGAACCACACCAGTGAGGCACTGCAGCAATACTACAAAGCCGACCTGATGGAGGGTGCCAAACATCGCGCATGGCGTCCCATCGCATGGTGCTCCTTCCTGCTGAGCGACTATGAGCGCGCTATCGACTACTATGACCGCATAGCCAGGGACGACACCCCGTCTCCCCAAGACCTGCTCAACCGAGGCCATGTGTTGCTGTGCCAAGGCAATATGCAGGAAGCCATTGAGACCTACCGCAAGTCCCTGCAAGGCATGGGTGGTGACACCGCCAAGTTCCGTGCCGCCTTCAAGGGCGACGCGATGGAGTTAAGGCTTCACGGCGTTTCGGCCGTTGACCAGGCGTTAATACCTGATGCCGTCTGCGGACAATTAACAGAATAACTCGAGATGATAGACCACAACACAGTACAGCAGATCCTTGACACCGCCGACATCGTTGACGTGGTGAGCGATTTTGTGACACTGAAGAAACGCGGTGCCAACTGGATAGGCTTATGCCCGTTCCACAATGACAGGCGCCCGTCATTCTATGTGTCACGCAGCAAGGGCATCTGCAAGTGCTTTGCTTGTGGCGAGGGAGGCAGCGCCGTCAACTTCATCATGAAGCACGAGCAGTTGAGCTATCCCGAGGCCCTGCGCTATCTGGCCCGTAAATATCACATCGAGATACAGGAAAAAGAGCTCACTGACGAAGAAAAACAGGCTCAGACCGAGCGTGAAGCGATGCTCATGCTCAATGAGTGGGCATGCTCCTACTTTGAGAAACAACTGCACGATACACAGGCGGGGCAAGAGATCGGCCTCTCCTACTTCCGCGAACGCGGATTCAACGATGCCACCATCAAGGAGTTCCGCCTGGGTTATTCCAGTGAGGGCTATGACAACTTCTACAAGGCCGCTGTCGCCCAAGGATTTAACCCTAAACTGCTGTTTGACACAGGACTGTGCATTGCTGAGCGAGACGGAGGCCGCGACCGTTTCCGTGGGCGCGTGATGTTTCCCATCATGAACATTGCCGGCAAGGTTATCGCCTTTGGCGGCAGGACGCTCAAGAAGGACAAAAACATCGCCAAATATGTCAACTCCCCCGAGTCCGTCATCTATTCCAAGCGCAACGTGATCTATGGCTTATATCAAGCCAAGCGCGAGATCAGCAAGGAGGACAAGTGCTTTATCGTCGAGGGCTATGCCGACGTCATCTCGATGCATCAGGCTGGATTCAAGAACGTCATCGCCTCGTCGGGCACGGCATTGACCGAGGGACATATCCACGCCATCCGCCGCTTTACCAGCAATGTCACCGAGATGTTTGACGGTGACGCTGCCGGTATCAAAGCAGCCATTCGCGGTGTTGACATGCTGCTCAAGGAAGGCATCAGCATCAAGGTGTTGCCGCTACCGCCCGAGGATGACCCCGATACCTTTGTCCGCGCCCATAGCCACACCGAGGTTGAAGAATACATCAGCCAGAACGAGGCCGATTTCATCCATTTCAAGTCAAACATAGTACTGAAGGACGCCAAGAACGACCCCATCAAGCGCACAGCCGCTATTACCGATGTGGTCAAGTCCATCGCCCTCATCCCTGACGAGATTGCCCGAATGGTGTATGCCAAGGAGTGCAGCACGCTATTCGGCTTTGATGAACAGACCATCCTGCGACAGATCAAGCAATACCGTGGCAAGTACCTCGAACAGTGGCGCAAGGAACGAGAACAACAGCAAGCCCGCGAAGCACGCATGAACCAGGCATCAGGCGACAACACAGCAACACAGCCAGCACCGCCCGATGACATGCCTCCCGCCCCCATGCCCGATGACCTATTCCCGGAAACCGGACCCGCTGACACGCCGCCGACAACGCATCACGCCCCCAATGTCAACGACGGCATTGTGGTTCAGGAGCGCGAGGTCATTAGACTCATCGTCAATTACGGCATGTGCTACTTAACTGATACCGAGTATGATGACGGTTCAGTGCGGCCGACCACCGTGCTCGAACACATCAACAATGAGATCTTCCTGGAGAACATGGAGTTCAGTGACCCGTTGTACAAGCGCACCTTTGAGCTGGCACTGCAATATGTTCCTCAGTACTACAAGGACCTGGAAGAGTTCAAGAAGCAACTAAAAGAAAGCACCAACGAATACATCTCACAAGAAATGGCTACTCAAGATGAAGTAGCCCCCGATGCCCTTGACAGTGCTGCACTCATCAGCGCCCAAGAGCGCAAGGAAAAAGAAGTGCTGTCACGCGCCAATGTCAGAGCCAAGCAAGCCGAGACGGAATTCAGCAGCAGCTATCTGATGAAGGCCCTGTGCTCGATTGATGACGATGACGTGCGGCAGCTTGCTTGTGATCTCGCAACAGACAACTTACCACAGCTCAGCAAGATACACACGCAGTTTGCAGTAATACTTGAAGAGCGGGACAAGTTACTCAGTCTGGTTCCAGACCGACTGTACAACTGGAAAAACGCACTTCTCGTCCAGGCAATCAACGTCATCAAGGAACGTATTTCCCATGCCAGCGCCGAAGAACTGCCACAGCTCATGGAACACCTGCAGAAACTCTACAGCGTGCGCCATGAACTTGCCGCCGTCATCGGTGACCGCGTGGTCAATCCCAACTGACACATATTTTTTTAGACCGAATTGCATGATTTATGGTCAATAATTAGTAAATTTGCCTGATATTTTGGTCATTTTATGCCCAAAACCATAAACCATTACTTTAAGCAACAAAATACAGTTTATTGATTATGAACATCAAGCATATCTTTTTATCAGCCTCCTTGGTCTGCGTTGCCATGACCTTACATGGCCAGTCCAATCTGCCTAAAACCACAGTTGGAGGGCATCAATTCTATTATTATGAGGTGAATACCAGCGAGAGCATCTATGACATCGCCGCCAAGATTGGCGTCACCAAGGACGAGATCATCAAGAACAATCCCGATGCTGCCGATGGCGTAGAGAACGGAATGAAGCTGTATTTCCCTGTCGATAAGCAGGACAGCAACGTGCCTGCAGCGACAGTGGCAACCGGCCAACGCCACACCGTTGAGCAAGGCGAAACGCTCTATGGCCTGGCCAAACATTACGGAACGACCGTCGAGGAAATCATCGCTGCCAACCCCGGATCGGATAAAGGCATCAAGACAGGTCAAGTGCTCACCATTCCCGGCAAAGGGACAACTGCCGGCACCACGGTCAACGCCAACCAGCAGGTGATGGAAGCCTTTGGCCGCAACACGACGATGCAAGTGTCTGTTCCACAAGGCTCAGACCCCATCTTCCACACCTTGCAGGCTGGAGAGGACATCTGCTCTATCGCCAAACAGTATAACGCCACCATCGAAGGTATCATCAGTGCCAATCCCGGCCTGAAGCCCGACGAATATACCACTGGTGCCAAGGTGAAGGTCGTGCCCAACACTGCCCTGCCCTTCATCTACGAACGCACTGGACGACGCAACTACAAGTATGAGGTTAAGCGTGGCGAGACCTATGCATCGATTGCCGCCGATAACGGTATCACCGAGAACGAGCTGAAAGCCGCCAACCCCGACCTGAAGAAAGTGAAGAAAGGTAAAGTCATCACCCTGCCCAAGCCCTTCAATGAGCGTGTGACCGGTGAGATGGCAACCATCCCCATTGACGAGTTGAGGGATTACTATTTGCCGCGCATCAATGACCTGTATGACAACCTGGTTGCCAAACGCCTTGAGAACGAGGTGAATATCGCCCTGGTGCTCCCCTTCCAGCTGCACAAGAGCGCGCCACCCAAACAGGCCTACCTCTACACCGATTTCTACAAAGGTTTCCTACTGGCTCTGGACAGCACCACTAAGGTGTCTGACAAGCACATCAACCTCAAGGTCTATGACACGCAGCACAACCTGAACGTCACCGACAGCCTGCTGTCGCTGCCCGAGATGAAGACGATGAACATCATTATCGCCCCCAGCGAGCCGCAGCAGTTGGCAAAAATCAACGCTTTCGGCAAAGCAAACGGCGTTCCCGTGCTCAACTGCTTCACCACCAAGAACGACGACTACCTTGACAACCCCTACGTCTATCAGGTGAACACGCCGACTGGTGAGATGATGCACGACGTGATGCGTTGGTTTGACGAACAGTTCAACGGCTATAGCGTCATCTACCTCAACGATGCAAGCGATAGCGGCAAGGAGATGTTTGAGCACATACGCAAACACATCAGCCATAAGAAATACTCCACCGAAACCATCAACGTGAACGGTGACCTCACCTATAACGACATCTCCAACAAGATGAACCCGGGAACGAAATATGTATTCATTCCCTCATCTGGAGACAAGAACCTGGTCAAGAAGTACATCAAGGCCCTGAAGCAAGTCAAGAGCGACCGCTTTGACTGCGACCTGTCGCTGATCGCCTATCCCGAGTATGTACTCTACCTCAAGGACTACCAGACCGATTTGCAGGACGTGGATTCCTGGATGTTCACCCGCTTCTTCAATGCCAAGGGGTTCCGCACCCGCGACCTGGAGGCCGCCTACAAGACCAACTTCGGCGGAGAGCCGTTGCAGGCCGTTCCCAACATGGCCATCTATGGCTTCGACACGGGTCTTTACCTGCTCCACTCTCTGGGTGTTGACGGTATCATCAATGAGGATACACCAATGTACAAGGGTATCCAAACGAGTTTCCGCTGGGAGCGCGGCGACAACTGGCGCGGCTACACCAACCAGGCCATCGAGGTAGTTCACTTCTCTCCTGACCATCAAATCACCGTCAACGTGAAATGATGAAGCGTCTCGCTGTCATCCTGACCATTGCATTGCTGGCAATCGCTGCCACGGCACAGACCCACTACAAGGGGACTATCGCCGTGGGCGGCAAGGCCGGTGCATCGTTCTCTAAGGTCAATTTCAATCCCTCGGTACAGCAGACGATGGAGCCGGGAGTGACTGCGGGCGTGGCGTTCCGCTATATCGAGGAGAAGAACTTCGGCCTCATCGCTGAGCTCAACATGACGCAACGCGGCTGGAAAGAAACGTATGATGATATCGACTACAAATACAGCCGCAAATTCACCTACCTCGAGCTGCCCATCATGACCCACATCTACTTTGGCAACCAGCATGTGAAGGGATTCTTCAACCTGGGTCCCGAGCTGAACGTGATGCTGGGCAACAGTATCAAGTCCAACTTCGCCTATCAGGAGGCTGCCAACCTGGATTACTTCCTCGAGGATTCACGGCACATCGAACAGTTGGCAATGGAGATCAACAACAAGCTGGACTATGGCATCTGTGTGGGTGCTGGCATGGAAGTCGGGCTCAACGCCAAGCACTCGCTGCTGCTCGAGGGACGGTTCTACTATGGCCTGACCGACGTGTTCCCCAATCACAAGACAGACATCTTCTCGGGGTCCAACTCCATGAGCGTCACCGTGACGCTGGGTTATTTTTACCGACTCAAATAAGCAGTTGCCTGACTGATTCATACAACTTGCCGAACAAACAACGGCACAAACAACAGAAGCATGTAAAATGTTGTTTGTGCCGTTTTTTTGCCATTTAATCAGTTTAATGAGAGGTCAATTAAACGTTTTATCGACAATTCAGTCAAAAAGTGCGCAAAACGGATTGCCATGTAAGAAATTATGCGTATTTTTGTAAATTAAACCTAAAATCGTGGCACTCGTGCTAGCCTGGGGCAAAGATTAGCCTGCGGTGCGGTGCCCGTAACAGATTTAAAAAGTAAAAATACAAATGGAGAACGATCGAATTTTAGAGATCAACATTGAAAACGAAATGAAGTCCAGTTACATCGATTATTCGATGTCGGTCATCGTTTCGCGTGCGCTACCCGATGTGCGCGACGGCTTCAAGCCGGTGCACCGCAGGGTACTCTATGGCATGGACAAGTTGCGCAACTACTCCAATGCCCCCTACAAGAAATCGGCCCGTATCGTGGGTGACGTGCTTGGTAAGTACCATCCCCACGGCGATTCGTCGGTTTACTTTGCCATGGTCCGCCTGGCTCAGGAATGGGCTATGCGTTACCCGCTGGTTGACGGCCAGGGTAACTTCGGCTCGGTAGATGGTGACAGCCCTGCTGCCATGCGTTATACTGAGGTACGCCTCGACAAGATGGGTGAGAGCATGATGGAGGACATGGACAAGGACACCGTGGACTTCGTGCCCAACTTTGACAACACCCTTGAGGAGCCCTCAGTACTGCCCACCCGCATCCCCAACCTGCTGGTGAACGGAGCAACGGGTATTGCAGTCGGTATGGCAACCAACATGGCACCGCACAACCTGGGCGAGTGTATCGACGGCTGCCTGGCCCTGCTCGAGGATCCCGAGATGGAAGTGAGCGACCTGATGAACTACATCAAGGCTCCCGACTTCCCCACCGGCGGTATCATCTACGGTTATCAGGGCGTGAGAGACGCCTTTGAGACCGGTCGCGGCCGTATTGTCGTTCGTGCCAAAGCCGAGATTGAGACAGAGCACAACCACGAGCGCATCGTGGTCAACGAGATTCCTTACAACGTCAACAAGAAGGACCTGATCGAGAATATCGCCCGCCTGGTCGAGGAGAAGAAGATCGAAGGTATTGCCGACATCAACGACGAGAGCGACCGCCACGGTATGCGCATCGTCATCGACGTGAAGAAGGACTTCAATCCCAACGTATTGCTGAACAAGCTCTACAAGATGACCGAGCTGCAGTCATCCTTCAGTGTGAACAACGTGTGCCTGGTCAACGGCCGTCCCATGCTGCTCAACCTCAAGGAACTGTTGCACTACTTCCTGGAGCACCGCCACGATGTGGTAATCCGTCGTACCAAGTATGACCTCAAGAAGGCCAAGGAGCGTGCCCACATCCTGGAAGGCCTGATCATCGCCAGCGACAATATCGACGAGGTTATCGCCATCATCAAGAGCAGCGACTCGACCGAGCACGCTATCCAGCGCCTGTGTGAACGCTTCAGCCTCACCGAGGTGCAGGCCCGCGCCATTGTCGAGATGCGTCTGCGCCAGCTCACCGGATTGGAGCAGGAGAAGCTGCACAACGAGTTGGCCGAGGTGCGCAAGACCATCGAGCACCTGCAGGCCATCCTTGACGATCCCGCCGAGTGCCGCAAGGTCATCGAGGAGGAATTGCTCGAGGTGAAGGAAAAATTTGGCGACGAGCGCCGCACCCAAATCGTTTATTCCAGTGAGGAGATGAACGCTGAAGACTTCTACAGCGACGATCCCATGATCATCACCATCTCCCACTTCGGTTATATCAAGCGCACCCCGCTGAAGGAATACCGTGCCCAGGCACGTGGCGGCGTGGGCGCCAAGGGCAGTGACACACGCGATGAGGACTTCATCGAGTATGTCTATGAAGCCACCAACCACAATTACATGCTGTTCTTCACCGCCACGGGTCGCTGCTTCTGGCTGCGCGTATTTGAGATTCCCGAGGGTACCAAGAACAGCAAGGGCCGCGCTATCCAGAATCTGCTGAATCTGGATGCCGAGAACCGCATCATGGCCTTCGTCCGTGCTACAGCACTGACCGATCCCGAATATAACCAGTCACATTATATAGTATTTGCCACCAAGAACGGTATCGTAAAGCGCACAAGCCTGAGTGCCTACTCTCGTCCCCGTGCCAACGGTGTGCGTGCCCTGAACATTGCCGAAGACGACCAGCTCGTTGGCGCCATCCTCACCGAGGGCAACAGCGAGGTAATCCTGGCCAACAGCAAGGGCTACGCCATCCGCTTCCCGGAGACCAAGGTACGCGCCATGGGCCGCACTGCTACCGGTGTTAAGGGTATGACCCTAAGCGAGGGCGATGAGGTCATCGGCATGATCTGCATGCGCGCCAACACCCGCGACGACGTCCTCGTCGTTTCGGAGCAAGGTATGGGCAAACGCAGCGCCCTTGATGACTACCGCGTGACCAACCGCGGCGGTAAAGGTGTTAAAACAATTAACATTACGCCCAAGACTGGCAAGCTAATTGCAATTAAGAATGTGAACGACGATAACGACCTTGTCATCATCAACAAGAGCGGCATCGCCATCAGGCTACGCGTTAGCTCACTGCGTGTCGTAGGACGCGCCACCCAGGGCGTAAGACTCATCAACCTTGAGAAGAAAAACGACGAAATAGCAAGCGTTTGCAAGGTAGATACCGAGCCCGAGACGACCGACGAGGAGAGCGTACGCGACGCATTCAACGAGAATATCCCGGAAAACTCTGAGCTTCCTGAAAACTCTGAGAACACCGAGAACACTGAGAATTCTGAGAACCAACAAAACGAGAACGAATAAACATTATAAACTGATTTAATTGTTAAGAAAAATGAAAAAAATGATTCTTTTTGCCGCAGCCATCATGATGGCGTTCGGCGCATCGGCTCAGATGAGCCTCGTGAAAGATCTGGCCAAGAAGGCTGCATCAGCCAATCCTATGGACTTGATTACCGTTCTTGAGCAGATTGAGCCCGCCCTCACCAATGCTGAGAGTGCCAACGACGTGCTGACTTGGTACACCGCCGGTAAGGCCGCCTTTGGTCTCTATGACAAGCTGTATGAGGCTAAGCTGATGAAGCAGCCTGTTGAAGACAAGGATATGGCCGAGGCCTTGACCCTCGCTTATCAATACTATCAGAAGGCTCTGCCTCTGGACAGTGTTGTTGAGGTGGACAAGAACGGTGCCCCCAAGCTCAACAAGGATGGCAGCAAGAAGGTGAAGACCAAATATAGCAAGGAAATCATCGGTGCCCTCGCTACTCACCTGAATGACATCGCCAACGTGGGTAACATCTTCCTGCAGGCAAATGACTGGGCAAACGCTGCTGCTGCCTTTGGCAACTATGCCGACCTGTCAACTTCACCCTTTGCTGTGGCACAGGGCATAACTCCCGCCAATGACATCCTGGGCGAGGTTCGTTTCTATCAGGGCTACTCACAGTACCAGATTCAGGACTTTGAGAATGCTTATCACAGCCTCGAGAAAGCCCGCAAGCTGGGTTACACCGACAACAACATCGTTGACTTCCAGACCTCTGCTCTGGCCAACATGATTCAGGGCATGCTTGACAAGAACGAGTATGACAAGGCCAACAGCTTTATCGACAACGCCTTGAAGGATGACCCCATGAACGGTACCCTGCATGACATCAAGGGCTTCACTACCGAGCTGGTAAGTGGCGTGGATGCTGCTCTTCCCTACTACCGCAAGGCTGCTGAGGTTGCTCCCGACTATGCCAACGCATTCTTTGATGTTGGTCGCTGCCTCTACCTGCAGGCACAGAAGATTATCGACGATAATCCCAACGCCACCAACAAGGAACTGCTCCCCAAGATCAAGCCCATCTATGACGAGGCTATCCCGTTCTTGCAGAAGGCCATCGACCTGAACACCAACCCCGATGACAAGAAGGCCAAGAACGTGCTTGACGACATCCTGTACAAGTTTGAGATCATGGGTGTGAAGTAAACAAGATTGAATAACAATTAACGAAGAGCGGTGTGGAACGACCTCACCGCTCATTTTTTTCATTCCTAGAGCGCACCGGCCGGAGGTCAGTGCGTCTCGGGACTGTCTCAAGTCAAGGCTTTCAGCCTCAATAACGAACGCTAATTATAGTTCTTGATTCCCTGAAAAATGGGGGCTATCATAACCGAAGGGGGTGAACCATTGCATCAATTGCAGGTTCACCCCCCCTTGGTTACCAATTCCTTTTATTCACCAGCCACGGCCTACTGTGTGAGCCTGGCTGTGATGTCCTGTACCTCGCGTGAGAAATCCTTCTCGATGTCCATGCGCTGCTTGATCTGGATGCAGGCATGGAGCACGGTGGCATGGGTACGGTCAAGCTTTGCTCCAATGCTGGGCGAAGACATCTGTGCCTCGTTCTTGGCCAGATACATCACCAGCTGACGGGCATCGCTGATTTCACGCTTGCGCGACTTGCCATAGATCAGGTCGGTTGACAAGTTATAATACTTGGCTACCGTCTCGGCAATCATCTCAAAGGTCAATTGACGCTGGCTCACCTTGACGGTATTCCCGATGACGCTGCGTGCCAGGTCGATGGTGATATCCTGCTCCAGCATGGTGGCGTGGGCAAGCAGGGCTACCATAACACCCTCGAGCTCGCGAACGTTTTCGGTCACGTTTGTGGCGATGAAGTCCAGCACGTCGTCACTGATGGTGAGTCCGTCCTGAGCAGCCTTCATGGCAAGGAACTTGCGGCGCAGGTCATAGTCAGGTTTTTCCAGCTCCACGGTCATGCCCCACTTGAAGCGGGAAATGAGCCTGGGTACCATACCGTCGAGGTCACTCGGGCGGCAATCGCTGGACAAGACGAGCTGACGCTGATGCTGGTGCAGATGGTTGAAGATGTGGAAGAACGTGTTCTGGGTCTTCTCCTTACCTGCAAATTCCTGGATGTCGTCAAGCAAGAGCACGTCAATGCTCTGATAAAAATTGATGAAGTCGTTGACTTTCTTCTGCAAAACTGCAGTCGTGTACTGATTCTCAAAAACTCTGGCAGTGACATAGAGCACCCTCATGCGCGGATTGTCCTCCTTGAGCTTGATACCGATGGCCTGCAGCAGGTGGGTCTTGCCCACACCAGTCGTACCGAAGACGAAGAACGGATTGTAGGTCTTCACCTCGGGATGCGATGCGATGGCGTCAGCCACGCTGACAGCGAGCTTGTTGCTCATGCTGGCGCAGTAATTCTCAAAGGTGTATCTCGGGTTGAGTTGCGGATCAATCTCGTCGAGCATGTCTTGACGTTCAAAGGGATTACCGACATTGGGCTTGCGAATCTTGAGTTCTTGCTTGAGACGAGCACTCGAGTTGTCCTCGTTCTGCTCTACCAAACTGGCATTGTCGCCACGCACCACATTATAATTATAGGTGAGCTTGACGTTTTCGCCGAACTCTTTCTTAAGCGCCAATTTAAGGATGTTGAAATATCGGTCCTCAAGCTTCTCTACATAGAACTGCGATGGAGCTTTGAGCGTCACACGATTGTTTTCCTGGTCATAGTCAACGGCAACAATGGGAGCGAACCAAGCATTGAATTGCTCGGCCGGGAGGTTTGCCTTGATGACGTCAAGGCAACGGTTCCACTGTTGTGCAACGTTAAACATTTTCTATATTTTCTATTAGTAATGGTTGTTTGTATAGCGCTTTTTAGCAGTACAAATTTCGGTCAATATTTTCTTATAAAAAAATGCCCAAAAAATTTGGAAATTTCGTTTGAACTGTAATAATGTTGAAAAACAAAGGGTTACAATTCAGCGATAAAAAGTCAGTCTTTCACGATATGCAATTATTATAAATCCTTTGATTATCAACACATTAAACTACTCTTATTGTTTTCGTGTTTACGTTATCACACTCGCAAACCGCTGTTAATTCAAGGGTTTGAAAATGTAAATCCCGAAAACAGTAATTTTTAAAAAAAATCTTATTTAGACCGAGTCCAAATAAGATTTTTATGCAGTCTATTCAGGTCAAATTCCGGACCCTTCCGGTTTGCTTGACTGGAATAGAAGATGTTACCATGATCAGAATACTTTTATATTGATGTAACGCTTGGGATTAGCCTTGATATCGGTCAGCAGGGAGTCAAGGCTGGCAATGGCATGATTGGTGTTATCATAGAGCTCGCGATCGTTCACGACCTTACCCAGCGTCGAGTTCTTGTCATTGAGCTGCTGGCTCAGGGCCTCGAGGTTGGCAAGCGTATTGTTGAGCTTGGTCATGGTCTCGTCGATGGGCATTTCCTTGAGAGAAGCCGAGAGGTCGGTCAGGTTACCCGTTGCGCCAGTCAAATTGGTGGTGATGCCATTGACATTGTTCATCAGACCGGGCACGCTACGGTTGAGGTTGTTCATCAACACGGTGAGTTGCTGGGCACTGATTTGGAGCTGTCGTGTAATGCCGTCGAGCCTTGCTAAGGCAGCTGCCAGCGCGGGGTCACCGGTCAGGCCATTGATGTTGGTCATGATGGAGTCAACCTTGGGCATGACATTGGTCACCATGGGCATAATGTTATCGGTCACGTTGTCCATCAATCCCGCTTCCTTAAAGGTAGGGATGACGGAGCCAGGATTCATGGCAGGGCCTTTGCCCAGGTTGAGCACAAGTGACGTTCCTCCCAGGAGTCCTGAAACCATCGTCACAGTACTGCCCTCGGGAATCTTCATCTCCTTGTTCATGGAGAGCATGACCGAGATTTTATGTTTGTCATAGTCATAGTTAATGTCTCTTACTTGTCCTACCTGGAAGCCATTGACCGTGATGGGAGCACCTGTCAGCAAGCCCTCGGTACTCTCTACTTCGGTATAAAACGAATTGGCCGGTGTCAACAGATTAACACCCTTAAGATAATTGATGCCCCAATAGAGCAGCGCAAGGCCCACAATCACTGTGAGCGCAATCTTGACGTTCTTGTTCAAAAACTTCATATCCTGTTTTGTTGTATAATACGCTTTATAAACGGCAAAATTACTAAAATGTTCTCTAATAATGGTGGTTTTTTTCATTTTTCAACTTATTTAAGACCCAAAAGGCCTTACAGAAAACAATATCAGAGAGAAAAATGACGATTTTGTGTCAAAAAATCACTTTTTTCGGTGATTATTACAAGATTTGTGAGTAATTTTGCATCCTCAGCTATTAGCAGTTGCTGTATCGCAAAACTGATTATTGCCAAAAGCTAAAAAACTGAAACGTTATGAAATCTCCACTCGAATACAAAAATCTGTATGGCTTGATCGGCTATCCGCTGGTCCATTCTTTCTCGATGGACTTCTTTAACCAAAAGTTCGCCACCGAGGATATCGACGCCCAATATATCAACTTTGAGATCGAGGACCTGGGTCTGTTGTGGGAAATCATCGCCGAGTACCCCAACTTGAACGGGCTCAATGTCACTGCCCCATACAAAGAAGCCGTTATCGCTTATCTGGACTCTATGGATGACGATGCCCGCGAGGTGGGAGCCGTCAACGTGATCCGTTTCATCCGTGACAAGAAGACCGGCAGGCTCAAGGAGTTGAGAGGCTATAACAGCGATGTAGCAGGATTTGACAATACGCTGAGCGACGTGTTGACACCAGAGCGCAAGCGTGCGATGGTGCTGGGTACCGGTGGAGCTTCCAAGGCCGTTTGCGCTGCCCTGCGCCGCCATGGCGTAGAAGTCCAGCTGGTATCGCGTCGCAAGTCAGAACACACGATGGTGTATGAAGAAATCACACGTGCCATGGTGGCACAGCACACGCTCATCGTCAATGCCACCCCCCTGGGCAAATACCCCGACGACGACCAGTGTCCTGACTTCCCCTATCGGTTCCTGACCAAGGACCACCTGTGCTACGATCTGATCTACAACCCCGAGGAAACGCTGTTCATGAAAAACTCGGCCCGCTATGGTGCCGCCACCAAGAACGGTATCGAGATGTTGTTGCTGCAGGCCTTTGACTCCTACGATATCTGGACAAGGGAGTAACCAGATAGCAAATCTTTTACACATCATTAATCATTTACTGACCCTTGTCACGCATCCCCGTTTTGCGTATCCTAGTGCCGTTTGTGATGGGCATTCTTGCACACCACATGGGGCATTGCTGGTGGATGCCTGCCATATTGATTGTCATTGCCATCATTGCTTATCGGTGGCTTATCATCAATTCCAGGTCCCCACAGGGGCGACTGCACTGGCGACCTTATTTCATCTTGCCTATCGCAGTGGCGTCTATGGGACTGGGATGGCTGGGATCCATTATCCATTGCCCGCCACAGTTGACCGAAGCTCAGCGTACAGGGAGAATCCTCACTGGGAGAATTGCCAATCTGGATTATACAGACTTCTCGATGCAGATGAAGGTTGACCTGCTCGACCGCCAATTACCGCCCTGTAAAGTGCTGATATCGACCCGCGGATGTGACTATAGGATGCAGGCGGGTGACCTTGTCGCATGGCAGGCGGCACTTGACGAGACGGGTAACCTGGGCAACCCCGATGAGATGGACTATGCCGCTTTTCTCCTGCACAGCGAAGGCATCCGTTACCAGCAACACCTGGCCTTAGGTCAGCTAAAACGCATCGGGCAGTCCCCCACCCTGACCACACGCATGGCAAACGTCAGGCGCAATCTGCAACTCAAGGTGTTCAATTCACGCCTGTCACCTGCAGCACAACAATTTGTCTGTGCCCTACTGCTCGGAAACAGCGGCATCATCGACAAGGCCACGAGGCAGGAATTCTCGGCAGCCGGAGTCGCTCATGTGCTGGCGTTGAGCGGTCTGCATGTGGGATTTATCGCACTTATCATCTGGTGGCTGCTTTTCACGCTCGACTTCCTGCGCATGAAGAAGGTGCGCCTTGCTATTACGCTGATTGCCATCATCGCCTTTGCCGTATTTACCGGCCTTTCTCCCAGTGTTGTCCGATCGACGGTGATGATCGGCATGGTGTTCGCCTCCTATATCCTTTACAGGCGGTCAGTTTCACTCAATGCGTTGGCACTGGCGGCATTGATTATTCTTGTGTTCTCCCCATCGTCACTGTATAGTGTTGGGTTCCAGCTGAGTTTCATCACCGTTGGGGCGGTGCTGCTGTTCGCCAGCCTGCCCGAAAGCTTCAAGAGCCGCCACAACTGGGTCAACTATATCACATCCACTGTCATCACCTCCCTTGTGGCGATGCTTGCCACAGTGGCATTGTGTGCACATTATTTCCACACCATTTCGCTGATGTCGGTGATTTCCAACCTGTTGATTCTTACTGTATTACCCGTGTTCATGGTGCTGGGGGCACTGTTTCTTCTAGTTACATCAGCCGGGCTGAGTTGGAACATTTTGAACTGGCTAATTGACGGTATCTACCGCTATATCCACGGGGTCACCATGACGGTCAATGCCATCCCGGGGTCACACGTCAGCGGCGTGTATGTGAGTAGCGTTGGGGTTGTTGCCTATTTTGTGACGGTTGCCCTTGTCGTCCTGTGGATTTACCGTCGCAACTTCAGGTTTCTGCTGGCGGCGGGATGTGTACTGGTGCTGATGTTGGCCCACTCATTGTGGCAAGACTACACAACACCGAGGCAGGGCCTGGTCATCTTCAACTCGTTCTCCTCGACTCCAGTACTGTATTATGATCACGGCAAGGGCTACGTTTGGACGCCCGATGAAGAAGATACCGACTCCATCTCGTTTGCCCGCTACTATGCCGGATTTCTCGCACGGCATGAAATCCAGGAATTACAATTCATCACCACGAGCGACACCATCGCACTTGACGGAGCGATGATACGTCCACCCCACGCCCACCTGATGGGCCGTCGCATCCTGGCGGTGGGCAGCGGTCCATGGAAACGTGCCACAACGCAGCATCCTCTCAGGGTTGATGATATCATCATCACCAAGCGCTACCACGGCACAGCTGCCAAACTCAAAGAGCTTTACCGCTTTGACCGACTCATCATCTCTGGTGCCATGCAAGAGAAAGAACGGTTGATGAACGAGTGCGACAGCCTGGGAATAAAAACACATGACCTCTCCACTCACGGAGCCCTTGTAATGCCCTGATGATAGGCAGGTGGGTGTGTGACAGAAGGACAAAAAAGCACAAAAAATGTTACACGCTCCAGTTATATTGGCTGAAACGGGAAAAAATGAGTAAGTTTGCACCCGCAAAACTACACATTAAAGATAATGAAGATTATTTCAAGAATTGCACTTGCCGCCGTTGCGGCCCTGCTGATGATTGCCTGCAGCAATGACAGCACTACCTATCAGTACAAGACTCAATATCTGCCCGTCCAACTTGAAGGCAGCGAAAAGTGGAGCATTCTCGACGTAAACAGCGGAGAGGTGATTGCCCAAGACGCCTTTAACCGCGCCCCATCGCCAGTGGTGGACGGCATGTTCTATGTCATGAACGACGAGGGCAGCTATGACTATTATGACGTGAGCGCTCCCACGACTCCCGTGGCAGGGCACTTCGGCAGCGTGACATCGTTCAGTGACGATGGAGTCGCCGTGTGCAGCCGCGTTGGCGGTCCGTTGTGCGTTATCGACCGCAAGGGCGCCGTCATCAAGGAACTGCCCAAAGAGGTGTCACAAGTCTCGATGTTTGCCCGCGGCCTTGCCGCCTTCCAGAATGACAATGGCCTGTGGGGATATATCAACGCCAGCGGCGACACCGTGGTATCGGCCATCTACAGCAGCGCCAACCTGTTCCTGTATGACGACTATTCAATGGTCGTTGACGGTAACCAAACCGATGGTGACAGTGCCGCCATCTTCACCATCATTGACCATGACGGCAAGGTGATGTTCACCGCAAGCACGAGCGACTACCAGCCCGTACAGCCCTACTACATTAACGGTGTGCTGCCCGTGCTGAAGGGCGACAGCGTGGTTTGCCTCAACAAGGACGGCAAGGAAGTCGCCAATCCCATCGCCGACCAGGAGAAGGTTGAAAAAGGCGGTTATACTGACTATTCCCGCACCCCGTCGGGCGATTACATCGTCTTTAAGGAGGGAAAAGCAGGTATGGTGGACAAGAACAACCAGGTGCTGATTCCCATCAAGCATGACAACCTCATAGATATCAACGGCGAGCGCCTGATTGCCGTTGACGGTAACATCTACCACATCATTGACCGCACGGGACAGCCCGTTGGCAAGGTCAAATTCCAGAATGCCCACATGAGCGAGGACAACCCCTTTGCCACACGAGGCTTTATCGATACTGATCTGGCAGCCGCATCAATGATGATGCTGTTTGACGAGGCCAATGCCTGTGGTGCCAGTGCGTCAACCACCCTGATGGACATGAACAACATGGTGGGGACCGACGCACGCGCCTATGCCGGCAACAACACGCTGATCCTGCCGCAAGGTCCCTATTTCATCCAGTATGTGTTTGACCGCGAGATCGCTACGGTAAATGCCGACAGCACAGCAGCAAGCTTCAACTATGACGCTCATGTGAAATGCGTCATCATCTCGCTGAATGTCAACCATTGCCCCGCCTCGACCGAAGAGGCCATAGTCAATAAAGTGGAGAGCCGCCTGGGCACCAAGGGCTTTGTGCTTGCCAGGGACGGCATCTTCTGCAGCGATTACTTGACGGCTTTAACATTGGGCTATGACAAGGGCGTTATCGACCTGATTTACTACATGCACTTCAACGAGTCGGTACCTCAGGACAAGAAAAAGAGGAAATAGAAATTGAATCCACATTCTGACAACTAAAAACTTAAAAATATGTATTACGTACAAAAGACACTGGAAATCTCATCGGCCCACATGCTGTATCTTGACCACAACAGCAAGTGCGAGAACCTGCACGGCCACAACTGGATTGTAAACGTGTATTGCAAGGCCAAGGAGCTGGATGACAACGGTATGGTAACCGACTTCACCATCATCAAGGAGATGGTGCATGGCAAGCTGGACCACAAATACCTGAACGAGGTGCTGGATTTCAACCCCACCGCCGAGAACATCGCCCGCTGGATTGTGGATACCGTGCCCAACTGCTACCGCGCCGACGTGCGTGAGAGCGCCAACAACCTGGCTACCTATATCAAGGACGAATAGAGTTAGGAGTTAGGAGTTAGAAGTTAGGAGTTAGGAGTTAGGAGTTGGCATCCGCTTTCTAAGGTCTAATGTCTAAGGTCTAATATCTAGTATCTAAGGTCTAAAGTCTATGTACAAAGTTAACGAGATCTTCTATTCGCTGCAGGGCGAGGGCTATAACACAGGGACCGCCAGCGTGTTTATCAGGCTGAGCGGTTGCAACCTGCATTGTGCCTTCTGCGACACACGACACGAGGAGGGCACGATGATGTCGCTGCCCGAGATCGTCGAGCAGGTGATGCAGTACCCCAAGGCTCCGCTCATCGTGCTCACGGGCGGGGAGCCTTCGTTGTGGATAGATGAGGATTTCGTGATGGGACTCAAGCAGATGACGGGCAAACGCATCGCCATCGAGACTAATGGCACCCGTCCCCTGCCCCACGGCATCGACTGGGTGACCCTATCGCCCAAGACGGGCCTCGGCGAGAGTGGAGACCTTCCCGTGGTGCTTACCCATTGCAACGAGTTGAAGGTGGTTTATCTGGGCCAAGACTTGTCGCAATATGACGGCATAGAAACCGACCACCGCTACCTGCAGCCCTGTTGGGTAGAAGACCAGCAACAACGTCGCCTCAACATGCATGCCACAGTCCAAGCCGTGCTCGACAATCCCCAGTGGCGCCTCTCACTGCAGACTCACCGCATCCTGGGCATCCAGTAGTTTTCAAGCCCGCCCGCCCACGGAGGAAACGGAGGGAACGGATGAAACGGATATAACGGATATAACGGAGAAATACATTCAATGTTTTTTAGGGTAAAACATGCGTCCACATTCCTAATATTGGAATGTGGACGCTTTATTAATCTCTAATCTGCGAGCAATTACTGGCGGCCAGACACGGCGACGTCGCGGCTGGTCTTGCCGATGAGGCCTTGCAGCACCTTGCCCGGGCCAAGTTCCTCGGCCTCGGTCATGCCGTCGGCGACCATGTTGGCAACGATGTGGCTCCAACGCACGGGAGCGGTGAGCTGTTGCAGCAGGTTAGCCTTGATTTCGGCAGGATCGGTGTGCGGCTTGGCGTCCACGTCCTGATAGATGGGGCAAACGGGAGCCGAGAAGTCGGCAGCCTCGATAGCCTCGGCCAACTCGGCACGAGCGGGCTCCATCAGGGGCGAGTGGAAAGCGCCACCCACCTTGAGGGGCAACGCACGGCGTGCGCCAACCTCCTTGAATTTCTCACAAGCAGCCTCGATAGCAGCAATCTCACCCGAGATGACCACCTGACCGGGGCAGTTATAGTTGGCGGGAACACAGATGCCATCGATGGTGGCACAGATTTCCTCTACCTTCTCGTCGGGCAGGCCGATGATGGCAGCCATCGTCGAAGGGGCAGCCTCACAAGCCTTCTGCATGGCGAGAGCACGTGCCTCGACCAGCTTCAGACCCTGCTCAAAGGGCAGTGCGCCAGCGGCTACCAGTGCCGAGAACTCACCGAGTGAGTGACCGGCAACCATATCGGGCTTGAACTCGTCACCCATGGTGAGCGCGAGAATTACGGAGTGCAGGAATACGGCAGGCTGAGTGACCTTGGTTTGCTTCAGGTCGTCCTCGGTGCCTTCAAACATGAGGTCGGTAATGCGGAAACCGAGCACCTCATTGGCTTTTTCAAACAATTCTTTGGCCTGGGGATTGTTGTCATACAGGTCCTTGCCCATACCCACAAACTGTGCACCCTGACCGGGGAATACGAATGCTTTCATTGTCTATTCTTATTTATAATTAATGTTGATTACAGCTATTTTTCTGCAAATGCGGCTGCAAAGGTAGATAAAAAAGTTTAGAGTTTAGTGTTTAGAGTTTAAAGATTTTTTGTTTACCCTATTCAGGCAGCCTTTAAACTCCTAACTATCAGCCTCTATGTACTACTATGCCAAGTATTCGGTAGGATCGTCGATACCGGCTTCCTTGAGAGCTTGACGGCGCTCGGTGCAAGTACCACAGGTACCACAATGCTTCTCGCCGCCCTTGTAGCAGGAATAGGTCTCGCTGTAGTCAAGACCCAAGGCTGCGCCATGGCGGGCGATATCGGCCTTACTCAGGTCGGTATAAGGAGCAAAGACCTTGATGTTCTCATAGGTACCTGTCATCATTGCCGTACTCATGGCTTCGATAAAGGGTGAGCGACAGTCGGGATAGATGCTATGGTCGCCGGCATGGTTGGCAATCATCACGCGCTTGAGGCCGTTGCTCTCGGCGATACCGCAGGCGATGGCGAGCATGATGCCATTGCGGAACGGCACCACCGTCGATTTCATGTTCTCGTCGTTGTAGTTACCATCGGGGATGGCGTCGGGACTCTCGAGCAGGGCGCTCTTGAAATACTTGTGCATGAAATCCAAGGGAATAATCAGGTGCTTGATGCCCAACCGCTTGCAGTGCAAGATGGCACACTGGCGCTCACGGCCGTTCTGGGTGCTGCCATAGTCAAAGGTGATGGCCATGGCAATCTGATCCTTGTATTCATAGAGCATGGTTGTCGAGTCCATGCCGCCCGAAGTAATGATTACTGCGTCTTTCATATCAATCGTTATGGAAATTGCTGATGAGGCGTGCGCGCACCATGTCCTGATGCTCGCTGTCGCCATAGTTGGCAAATGGCTTGATGCTGATGCCGCCACGCGGGTTGAACAGGCCGATGACCTCGAGATACTTGGGGTCCATCAGCTTGACCAGGTCCTTCATGATGATGTTGACACAATCCTCGTGGAAATCGCCATGGTTTCGGAAGCTGAACAGGTACAGCTTCAGGCTCTTGCTCTCGACCATGCGCTGGCGAGGGATATAGTTGATGATGATGTGACCGAAGTCGGGCTGACCCGTCTTGGGGCACAACGACGTGAACTCGGGACAATCGAGCGTCACCACATATTCATTCTCAGGGTGCTTGTTCTCGAAGGTCTCCAGCACGTCGGGACGATAGTCGAACTCATATTGTGTGCCCTGGTTACCCAGCAGCGTCACGCCTTCCAATTCTTGATCGGTTCTTGACATAATATCCAATGTTTTGCGTTCAGGACTGCAAAATTAGTAAAAATATCTCAGCTAGAGGTCATCAGGCAGGTGTAATCACCTGTCAAGCAAGAGATCCAACGCGAAGCGGGCAGCAATCGGCCCTTGAGGCTGCAAGCGTTCAAGACTCTTCAGCGCATCTACCCTGACGGACAGATCCACGTCATCGCAGCAATTAACGAGCAAGTGGCGGCTATAGGCTACCGTGAACTCGGGATGTCCCTGGAACGTAATTACCTGATTGCCAATCCTGAAGGACTCATAGCGGCAAAACGCGCTCGTTGCACACCACACGGCATCGGCAGGCAAGGCCTCCACCTGGTCGTGGTGGCTGTAGAGCAGGCGCATCACCTGCTGGGGGAAATAGGGCTGCATCTTCTCATCAATCACGCGAGAGGCACGCACTCCGGCACCGAAGCCGCCCTCATACTGACGGACCCTTCCGCCCAGCGCTATCGCTATCGCCTGGTGGCCGAAACAAACGCCCATCAATTTAGCACCGTGAGTATAGGCCTTCTCAATCCATTTCAGCAGCGCGACAATCCAGGGCTTGTCACTATAGGCAGAGTCGAGGCTACCCGGAACCAGATAGATTTCATCCCTATTGATTTTCTGGGGCAGTTCCCCTTGCCAAGTCTGATAAATCCTGTAGGTTACCTGTTCACCGTTACCAGCGAACAAATCCATGAACAAGGATTCATAGTTGGGGATGAAAACCGGCAAGCGACCCGGGAAGGTATCGCACAACAGGATGTTGATACGTGTCATAACTCGTCGATTTCCTCTCCCGTGCGTTCCATGATGCTGGCAGCCAAGCCATCAGCTGTCTGGATGATGGTAACAAGGGGATAGAGTTTGCGGGCAGCGTCATAGTTGCGCACATCCTCATAGCTGTTCTGGTTCACGCCCCAAGCCCCCATGTGCCAACGGATGGCGAGCATCTCATCGTCATTCAGCGGCAGACCGCTACACAGCAGCAGGGTCAGCGATTTCTCGCCATGGCCCATCGGGAAGCCCTTGTAAGTGATTTTGTAGCCCTCGGCATCTTCCCAGATGCCCAGTGCATTCTTGCGCTTCTTGACGGTGCGTTTATAGATATCACACTTGCACACGTCGTGCAACAGGCTGGCAAGGATGATGCTTTCACGCTTCACCTCATGCTCTAGACTGGGCTCGATAGCCTTCATCGCTTCCCACACGGCAAGCGCCGCCTTGCAGGTATTGAGGGAGTGCAGTGCCAGTCCGCCCTCGGTATTCAGGTGGTGGCCAGCCGAGGCAGGAGCGGTGAAAAAGCCCCAAGCCTCCAGATCACCTATCACGTCCTCGATGCCCTCGCGCCCGGTGGAACGCAACAGCTCGAGGATTTCTTGCTTACAATTCATATCACTTGTTTTCATTGCTGTATCTTGAGATTAATCGTCCAGACCATTGCCGTGGACACACGGACGAACGGAAAAGACGGACGGAATAAATGGGATAAGACGGATGGAACGGGGTTAACCCTTTACCAGCCTTGTCGGCTTGTAGCCGTGTTCACGGCGGTACTTGCGCACGTCACGGAACAGGTCGGTGGCATAGACGAAGTTGTTCAGGTCGTCGTTGTCCACGTTATAGACCTCGTCCTTGGTGCCGTTCCAGCCCACATGGCCCTTGTTGATAAAGACGATATTCTCGCCAATTCCCATTACCGAGTTCATGTCGTGGGTGTTGATGATGGTGGTGATGCCAAACTCATGGGTAATGTCGCTCAGGAGTTCATCGATGACAATCGACGTCTTGGGGTCAAGGCCCGAGTTGGGCTCGTCACAGAAGAGGTACTTGGGGTTCAAGGCGATGGCGCGGGCGATGGCACAGCGTTTCTGCATACCGCCTGACAATTCGCTGGGGAACTTGTTCTCACTGCCCGTGAGGTTCACGCGGTCGATACAGAACTGGGCTCGGTCGCGTATCTCGCTATTGGACATACCA
Source organism: uncultured Prevotellaceae bacterium (assembly GCA_946186345.1). Taxonomy (GTDB): domain Bacteria; phylum Bacteroidota; class Bacteroidia; order Bacteroidales; family Muribaculaceae; genus Sodaliphilus. The sequence goes on from CAMHMV010000007.1 coordinate 41,644, forward strand.
CCGAACATGACCAGGGGGAACATCACATTGCCCATCACGGTCTCGCTGTCAAACAGTGCCGAACCCTGGAATAGCATACCGATTTCCTTGCGCAGTCCCTTGCGTTGCTTGCGGTCCATCTTGGTGATATCACGGCCATCGTACAGGATTTCGCCCTCATCGGGGTCAAACAGGCCGACAATGTTCTTGATGAGCACCGTCTTACCGGAACCCGACTGGCCGATGATGAGGTTGGTCTTACCGTCATACAACTTGCAACTCACGTCAAAAAGGACTTGACGAGTGCCACCTTCTTCCTTAAACGATTTGGATACGTGCTTAACTTCGATCATATTCTCAGTTTTTTAGTTGGCAGTTGGCAAATTTAAAGCAACAGCAGGGTTAATATGACGTCGGCAACAAGAATCATGATGTTGCTCATCACCACGGTGTCGGTACTGGCTTGACCCACCTCGACTGAGCCGCCCTGCACCGTGTAGCCATAGTAGCAGGCGATGGTTGACATCAAGAAAGCAAAAAACAGCGACTTGATAAGGGCAAACCAAACATACCACGGGATAAATAGCGACTGAATACCGAAGATGTAGGTGTCAGGATCGACAATACTGGTAATGATACAGATGAGCCAACCGCCAAACAGACTGGTGGCCATACAGATGACAACCAGGAAGGGCAGAATGGAGATCAGTGCCAATATCTTGGGGGCTGCCAGGAAGTTGGCACTGTTGATACCCATGATGTCGAGGGCGTCGATCTGCTCGGTGGCACGCATCGTGCCGATTTCGCTGGCGATGTTTGAACCGATCTTACCCGACAGAATCAGGCACAGGATGGTCGATGAGAACTCCAGCAGGATAATCTCACGGGTTGTCAAACCCACCGTGTAGCGGGGCAGCAACGGGTTGGAGATGTTCAGCTTGATGAGGATAGTACACAGCGAGCCGATGAACAGCGACACGATGATGATAAGCGGTATCGAGTCGATACCGAGTTTATAAATCTCGTTGAGATAACGTTTGAAGAAAACCTTCCACTTGTCAGGGATGGCAATTACCCTCCACATGAACATGCAGTAGTCTCCAAACTTATCCAGCATTTTAGTCAATAACATATCTCGTCTCTTTTTGTTTCAACCTGCAAAGATAGTAAAAAGTTTTCAGCCTTTGCCCGTTAGTCCTTAGTTTTTGGTCATTAGGCCCATGCCATCAGAAGAAAACAGTCACTATTATTGCCTAGAGTAAGGCACTCTCGTCGATGAGGTTGTTGAGCATGGCATAGACGGTGAGACCTGCGACGCTCTTGATGCCTGTCTTGTGGGTGATGTTCTTGCGGTGGCTGATGACGGTGTGGACGCTGACGTTGAGGGCATCGGCAATCTCCTTGTTGGTCTTGCCCTGTGCCAACTGAACGAGGACAGCAGTCTCTCGCTTGGTCAGCTCGTAATTACCCTTGCTGGTGTCGGTCTCGCCAGGTGACGTCTGTGCCAGGGTCTCGATGATGGTGGCACGACTGTCGCGTATCTCGACGACAGCGTCATAGTTCTTGAGCACATCGCGCTCCACATACTGATAGACCAATGCCACCACCGCCATGGGATGCTCACCGCGCAAGCGGGCAACGTCATCGACCAGCGTGGGATTGATGAGCAGGATGTCGGGGCGAGCAGCCACAATGCGCTCCTCCAGTCGTGCGACATCCATCTCCGGCTCCAGCACCTTGAACCGAATCTGTCCTTCCAGAATAGCTTTCAAGCCCTCAATAATGACTTCAGCGGGCTCAACTATCAATAATCGCTGTTTCATTTCTTCAGGATGGCGTTTTCGAGATGTTTAACCAGCGGAACCATGATTTTCTCCTCAATGAAGGTGTGCTTCTTGAGGTCCTCGCTCAGGCGCAGGATATCGTACACCACATCCAGCACGTTATCGTCATCGACTTGAGGCGGAATGTACTTGAAGACGATGTTCAACAGGTCATTGAGTTTTCCCTCAATGTCGCTGTGGCTATGAAGGAAGTCGGCCATCTTATAGGTCGTGTCACGCTCACCAGCCATCAAAGCGCGGATGTGCGGGAACACCATGCTCTCCTCGTGCTTGAAATGTTCCTCCACGTCCTGCTTGTACTCCTTGAAGAAGCTGATGAACACCTGGCCAATGCGACCGCCCAATTTCTGGGCAATAGCATCGAGATGGCGCTCGATGTGAGGCAAGCGCTTATCGACATAATACTTGTGGGATTTCTCCAGATAGGGCACCAGCCCCTCCATATCGGTGCCGAGGATTGCCGCCGTCGAGGGCACATAGTTGTTGAACGTATAGACGTTGCAGATCAGCAGGAAAAAGTCGGTGTCCACACCACTCTCCTTACACACGTCGGCAATTGAACGGTCACCAAAGCCCAACGAGATGCCTAACCTGGTTAGCATTGAGAGCAGTGCCGGATGGGCAGTAATCAGGTCACTCAGGCGGCTTTCGCTGGAGAACAGGCGTGATTTAGTATCTTTCATATTGAACGAATTATGTTGTTTTTGTTTAATCTTCTATTTTAGGCAAACCTTTCCCATCAACGATGATGAGACGGCTGATGTCCCATATCTGCCGCTGATGGGGTGTCAGAGACGAACTGTCGCCAATCACCGACATGTTGCGCGGCTGGATGGCACTCGTGACAGGATATCGCAGAATGCTGTATCCCAATCCTTTCCACGGATAGTGATTGGCACCCATGACATCAAGCAAGGTCGGGAAGACATCCATCTGCCCGATGACCGGGTCATAGCGCATGGTCGTGTCACAGCCAGCGATAATCAAGGGAATTCCCCAGTCATCGTCGGTCCATTCATAATCGGACAAGCCCTTGACACGGTTCAGATAAATCTGGGTGTGGTCGCTCACAATGGCCACCACGGTATTATGATGCAAGCCCTGGCGGTGCAGGTCATCAATGAAGGCACCGATGCAACTGTCGGTGATGTTGACACAGTTGAGGTAATCACGCGCCTCGGCAGTGAGCGTGTCGCTAGCAGTTATCCATGAGGGACGTGACTTGCCATTGGTGTAAGGCACATGCATCGTCATGGTCACCATCTCCAGGAAGAACGGCTGTCGCAGGCTGGGCAGCAACTGACCGGCAAAATCGGTCAATGCGGCATCATCGATATTGTTGTGACGTGCCAAAGCACCAGCGGCAGTCAAGTCGTCACGCGTGTAAAGGGTGTCAAAGCCATAGGTGCGGGCTGTCACGTTCTGGTTCCAGTTCACACCAGGAGTACAGATAATTTCACGGCAGTCATAACCGTCGAGCGCGGCAGCCAGCGTGGGATAGTTGCCATCGCCCCAATCCACAGCCACGACGCCATCGAGCAAGGGAGCCAGGCCCGTATTGTAGATGAAGTGGGCATCACTGGAATGGCCGTGGCTCGTCTGGAACAAGACATGGGGCGCATAGATAACGCTGTCACCCGCCACAAGACGGTTGAGCACAGGCGTCACCTCACGGCCGTCCACTTCCATGCCGATGGGCCACGTGTGCAAAGACTCGACGATGATGAGCACCAGGTTGCGGTTCGGGACCGAGCAATAGGTATTATCGTAATAGTGAGGACATACCTCAGCAATGAAACGTTTCACCTGGGCACGTTCCTCATCACTCACGGCATGACCTTTTATCACAGATTGGTATAACGTGAAGGTGCAGTAAGGCAAAAAGCCATTCTGGGCGTAATAGTCGCGATTGCTGAACTTGTGAAAGAAGCGTTTCTCATAGTTTTCGGTGCCATTGATATAGCCGAAAGCACCTGTGATCAGAGCCGCTATCAACGTGTAAATAAACTGTTTATACTGGCAGTTATCATCCTTCACACGTCTGCCCAGCAGACAGATGGCAATCAGCGCCAAGAGAGGCAGCACAACCAACAAATCCAGCCAGCGCAGCAACGAAATCGTGCTGGCAGCAAGCGTGGAATTAACATTATCGGTCATCATCAGGCTGCGCCACGGCATCAGGTCATCATAGGCCCTGCAGTAGCACAGTTGCATCAGGCACCAAACGGTCATCAGGGTCAAGGGGATCCACACCAGCCAACGCCAACGGCGCTTCAACAGCCAGTAGGGCGAGAGCAGCAACAAGGCATTGGCTATGGAGATGGCTACAACATGACACTCATGCAGCATGCGGGACATACCGCCCAGATGGGTATCGAGCGCGACGACAAAGCATTGCCAAGCCACCATTGCGGCACACAGGATGAAAAATACCATGCCGTATCTCTCGATATGTCTTGACGCCACCTTCACGCTATAGAATAAAGACTATACTTTCTTGATGATATGAGACACCACGCCCCAAACCTGGAAACTACTGTCTTCCTGAACCTTGAGTTCGGGAAAAGCAGAATTTGCTGGTGTCAGATAAATGCCATCATCGCGCACACTCAGGCGCTTGACGGTGAAGTCCCCATCAACAAAACAAACGGCTATATGGCCGTTTTGGGGGGTGATTGAACGGTCGATAATCAACAAGTCGCCCTCGTTAATCCCGGCATCGACCATAGAATTGCCAATCACACGGGCACAGAATGTCGCCTCGGGATTAGTTATCAGGGCACGGTTCAGGTCAATGGTATCGGCATATTCACCTTGTGCCGGACTGGGAAAACCAGCCTGTACACGTCCCTCAAAGAACTGCAGACCAGAAGACTTCTCCTCCTCGCTCTTGACCTCTGATATCTTGATTTCGTCCATGACTATACTTTCACGATCATGCCATCGTAGGCCAGTTCAACACCATCAGGCAGGAGCGCATGGGAATCGGCGTGCAAACCCATGCGGTCGCTCATGTGAATCAGGTAAGTGTGCCCCGGATTGACGCGTCTCACGACATCTAGCGTTTCGGCAAGGCACATGTGGGACAAATGCTCATCAGCTACTCTTAATGAGTTGATGACCAGCAGCGGAACACCCTTGAGCCGCTCTACGACCTCGGGGGCAATCGTCTTGGCATCAGTGATATAGGCCAGCGGACCGATACGGAAACCCACAATAGGCAACTTGTAGTGCATCACGGGTATCGGCTCCACCCTGACGCCCTCAACAAGAAACGGCTCATCGCCAATCACATGTTCCTCAAACTGTGCCACGCCAGGATAGGGATTGTCCGAAAAACAATAGGGAATGCGCTGATGCAGGTCCCGCATCACATCGGCCCTGGCATAGATCGGCATTGGACGCTCAAAGCAATAAGCCCGCAGATCGTCAAGCCCTGCCACATGGTCAAAATGGATGTGCGTCAGCAGCACAGCATCCAGGTTGTCATCGCTGGCACGCAGCATTTGGGTGCGGAAATCGGGACCACAGTCAATGAGCAGTCTCGCACCCTGATAGCGCACGATAGCCGAAGTGCGCAACCGCTTGTCACGCGGGTCGCTACTCAGGCACACGGGACAATGGCAACGCAGCATAGGCACACCAGTTGATGTGCCTGTTCCAAGAAATTCTATTTCAAGGGTTGTAGGTTTCATATCATTTCCTGAATTGGCTCAACAAGCCATCTACAAAATACAGATAAGAGCCCCCGTCATAATACCAGTATTCCTTCAAGCCACCCTGGTCAGGGCGTTCAGCAATGTGCTTGGGGGTTCCTAACGAGAGCAAGCACTCTTCCTTGGTCATGCCTACTACGATTTGACCGCACGTAATCAGCCGCCAGTTCTCGTCGCTGATGGCAGGATATGACAAGTGAGGATCATTGGCGACAAACAAGGCGTCAAAATCACGTCCATGCATCGTCGAGACATTGTCGCTCATCCACACCATGGCACGTTCGCCAGAATCAACGGCGGTGAACAACACCCTCAACGGCAGTACCTCATTTCCAGGCAGTACGCTATCAATCAAGACCTTGATGAAACGGCGACCATCCATCATATGCTCGGTCTTACGGTCATACCAGATGGGCGTGCGGATATAAAACTCCTTACTGACCAACTGACGATCGACATGGTTCACCATGTCCATATCAATCAGCATCGGCAGAGAAGAAATGTCATGATTTTCATCACGGCTCTTTATGCGGTAATGAAGACTCAAGCCTGTCTGCTCATCATCAAAATCGATATATATCCTGCGGTTATCACCATCGAGGAGTAATCCACTCTTGGAATACCCCCTATAAGTAAGGATATGTCCGGTCAGGTGAAGGGTATCCTTGTCATAGCCTTCGGTATCAGCAAGCATCTCCGTCACCTTGTCATCGGCGACCCAGAAGCGTTTACCGATTTTCCATGCCTGAAGCGAGTCAACGTAGGCTTCTAGTGTCACGACAGGTTGGCGTGTGTCAATCTGTCCCATGACCCGACGCACGTCCTTGTCGGTGACATGCTCGGTTACCTCAATTCCTGTTCCACACGCCGACACAAGTAGGCACAGCACCATGCTGGCAATGACATGTGCAGGACGAGTGGCAGGAAGTTGAGGGAATAGCATCATGCGAGTGAATTACTTCTCTGCTTTTTTGGTATTCTGCTTCATCTCGGCTGCCAAAATCGCATTGACAGCAGCCGTGATGGCATTGACATCGATATCCTCGTCCAGAGCATCCTGGACCAGTTCATTGAGCGCCTCGTTCTTATCCATTCCGTTGCGAATCTTGCCAACGGTAACAAAGGCGGCATTGCGGATGCGGGAATCCTTCATTGCTGCACGGAAATCGGCGAGGGCTGCAGAGTCACCCAGAGCGACAATCTCCTGCTCCATTTCGCGAATACTCTCATCGGTAGTAAGGGCAGCTGCAGTGTCATTCTTCTCGACAACCTCGTCAAGTTGCTTAGATAACTCTTGACCTTCGGCCTTGTAATCCTTGTTGCCATTGCAGCTCACCAGTGACAGAGCCAGAGCCGCTGTCATCATCAAAAAAAACTTCTTCATTTGTAATGTATTAAATTGTTTAATGTTTGTTTCTCAATCATTGTTCTCATGAGCCAGAGCCTGACGCAATGCCGTTGCCAGTTGGTCGGGACACGAGGTGTTCTTGTAACCACAACGTATGCCCTGCAACTTGCTGATCACGTCACTGGCCTTCATGCCGCGCACCAAGACAGAGATGCCTTGCAGATTTCCATGACAACCGCCATAGAAAGTCACATCGCGCAAGATGCCCTGGTCATCAACTTCCATATCAATCTGTGAAGAACAGGTGCCTTGAGTATAATAAGTGTATTTCATTTCATTAATCCGTTAGTCATTGTTCACATTGATCAGGCCCTGCAGATCCAGAATCTTCAATTCATTGCTGTCATAATCCACTATGCCCTGATCGCTCAACCTGTCAAGCATGGAAACCAATGTCGTGCGCTGAGTGCCCAGCAGGGTGCACAAATCCTTCTGCTTATACCGGAAACCAATATTTGTGGCACCAGAGATGGATAAGTTGTCAACAATCATCGCCAGGCGCTCTGCCACAGAGCCGTCTTTCACGGTCAGCGGCATCTGTAGGCTGCGCTGGCTTCCTGACGAAAGATAGTTCAAGATATTGAACAGGAACACCTTGTCGGAGGTGATCATCTTGATGTAGTCACTCTTGCGCAATTGCAGGATGCCACATGCACCGTCGCTGATGGCGGTATAGGGGTAAGCCGTATCCCGGCCGAACAAGTATTCGGCAGCCAGAACATGAGGATTGGAGACCGTCTGGTGCATGGTGATGCGCAGCTTGGGAAACGGTGTTTCCAGCCTTACCTGCCCCGACACAATAAATTTGATGTGCGTGCAGGGATCTCCAGCGGCAAAGACTTGCTCCCCATTGCGGAATTTCAAGAAATGGAACGGCAGTTTCTCAACGAGCGCCGTAATCTTCTCGGTACTCACGCCCTGGAAAAGCGGCAGTTGCATCAACTGTTGGTACATGCTGTTCATGACCTGACGTATCAACTTGTTATTTGGCCAAAGCCGCAATCACCTGTTCTACGGTCAAGGACTGCTGCTCACCAGTCACCATATTCTTAAGGGCGATTGTGCCATTCTGCACCTCGTCGGCACCGACAATGGCGACAAAAGGAATCTGGCGGTCGTTGGCATAGTTCATCTGCTTCTTCATCTTGGCACTGTCAGGGTACAGCTCAGCGCTGATGCCTGCTCGGCGCAATGCCATGATGTGGCTCAATGAGGTTGAAGCCTCCTGCTCGCCAAAGTTGACAAACATCACCCGAGCCGTTGCCATAGTATCGGCAGGATACAGGTCAAGAGCGTTCAACACGTCATAGATGCGGTCGGCACCAAAGCTGATGCCCACGCCCGACAAGCCCGGCATACCGAATACGCCCGTCAGGTTATCATAGCGGCCACCACCGGTAATGCTGCCGATGGCGACATCCAGAGCCTTGACCTCAAGGATGGTACCAGTATAGTAGTTTAGACCACGAGCCAGCGATACGTCAAGTTCAACCTGGGCACGGGTGCCTAATGCTGCCACATGATCGAGCACATAGCGCATCTCCTCAATACCCTTCATGCCCACCTCGCTGCTGGCCAGCATACCTGCCAGGGCAGTCAGGCGCTCCTCGTTGGTACCGTCAAGCGCCAAGAGCGGCTGCAGCGTAGCGATGGCCTCGTCGCTCAGACCTTTCTCCTTCAACTCGGCATTAACATTGTCAAGACCAATCTTATCGAGTTTGTCGATGGCGACGGTGATATCGACGATTTTGTCGGCGGCACCGATGACCTCGGCAATGCCACTCAGAATCTTGCGGTTGTTCAGTTTGATGGCGACATTGATATTGAAACGGTTGAACACCTCATCAATCATCGTCACCAGTTCCACCTCATTCAAGAGCGAGTCACTGCCCACGATATCGGCGTCACACTGATAGAACTCGCGGTAACGGCCCTTCTGGGGACGGTCGGCACGCCACACAGGCTGCACCTGATAGCGCTTGAACGGCATCTGCAAGTCGTTGCGGTGCTGCACGACGTAGCGTGCAAAGGGCACCGTCAAGTCATAGCGCAGTCCCTTCTCACTGATCTTGGTCGTCAGGTGCAAGGAATCATGTGCCGTGAGCAAATCATCGGGAGCGTCCTTGAGGTAGTCACCACTGTTCAGGATCTTGAACAGCAATTTATCTCCTTCCTCGCCATATTTGCCCATCAAAGTTGAAAGGTTTTCTACGGCAGGTGTCTCAATCTGCTGGAATCCATAGAGCAGGAAAACGTCTTTAATCGTGTTAAAGATATAGTTGCGGCGCGCCATCTCAATAGGTGAGAAGTCGCGAGTCCCCTTAGGGATGGATGGTTTTTGTGCCATTATCTGTTTTTCTTGTATTTTTTAATGAATGATTAATCGGTGTTACCTCCTGCGACCACCAAGGACAAGGGAGGCGTAATATAATAAGGTTGCCAATGAGCCTATGGCTGATACCACATAGGTATAGGCAGCACCACGAAGGGCATCCTTGGCGCAAGCCAGTTGCTCACCACTTGCAATGCCGGAGCCTTCAAGCCACTGGATGGCACGACGGCTGGCATCGACCTCGACAGGCAGAGTCACAAAACTGAACAACACCGTTGCCCCAAACATGGCAAGAGCGATATAAAATGGTATCGGCGTAACTGTAAAAATAACGATACCGGCAAGCAGCAGCCATTGAACAGTCCTGGAAGCAAATGAAACGATAGGTACCATTTTGGTGCGCAACTGCAACATGCTATAGCCCACCTTGTGCTGAATAGCATGGCCACACTCATGAGCGGCAACCGCAGCAGCGGCAATGCTGTTGGTGCCATAAACCGGTTCACTCAGGTTCACCGTCCTGTTAGCCGGATTGAAATGGTCGGTCAACTGACCGCTCACACTCGTCACCTGCACGTCGCCACAACCATTCTGCTGCAACATCGCGTTAGCGACGTCACGACCTGCCATGGGAACACCCAATGGTATTCTACTGTACTTGGCAAACTTCGACTTGAGAGAATTCTGAACAATCATACTCAGAATGAAGATTCCACCAAATACAAGATATCCTAATCCAGTCATATCACATTAAATATTTAGTTGTTAGTAATTTGCAAAATTAAACTGTCGAACAAAAAAAATTGTACATAGCGATAATCTTGGCACGGAAGTTGCAACACAACCTGACGGTCAAGATTCTGCACCGCAAAGTTATAGTTTTTTGACCGCAAAATGGCCTAAAAGCCAAATAAAAGTATTAAAAAATGAAAATTTAGACCAAAAAATTTGTCAATTCAAAAATAGCCGTTACATTTGCGGCGTTGAATTTTCGTTTTATTATTAATTTTTTAAATTAAAGTTGTTTTATTATGAAGAAGTTTTTATTGATGTTTGCAGCTGTTGCTGCTATCGCATTTGTAGGTTGCAAGACCGAGACCAAGCCCGCTGAGGAGGCCGTTGAAGCACAGACCGAAGAGGTAGCTCCCACTGTTGAGAGCGTTACCGCTGACCTGTTGAACTGCGCCGACGAGGCACAAGCTGTTACCCTGCTCGATGGCCTGAAGGCTAAGGCTGAGGAGTTGCTGAATGGTGGTGACCAGGCTGGTTACTTCAACATCATCAACATCCTGAAGACCGTTTGGGAGAATAACAAGGACGCCATCCTGGCTAAGATCCCGACCCTGGCTGAGAAGATGACCAACTACATCGAGGTTCCCGAGAACCTGAAGGCTGGTTTCACTGAGTTCGTAGCCAACGCCGCTAAGGAGAAGGTTAACGAGGCTGTTGACGCTGCTACCGATGCTGCTGGTGCTGCTGTAGACGCTGCCAAGGACAAGGCTGGTGAGACTGTAGACGCTGCTAAGGATGCTGCTGGCAACGCCGTTGACGCTGCTAAGGACAAGGCTGCTGACGCTGCTCAGAAGGTAGCTGACGAGCTGAAGAAGTAATCTAGAAAACAAGATTAATCCTTTATAACAAATCAGGGCTGACCCACATGGGCCGGCCCTGATTGTTTTATCTATCGATGGCCGTGACAGAGTCACGGCACAGAGAACCCTGCGACTGGGTGGCAACAGTTAGTTATCTATCCCTGTGATTTAATTGGTAGGCCAGACGCTCATCACCGTTGAGCAGGTAGATGATGCCGCAATAGGTGAAACCGTAGCGGTCGATGACATGATGCATGATGACATTGTCACGGTGGGTATCGATACGCAGGTTGCCTGCCACATCCATGCAATAATCCATCACGTCATTGAAAACGCCATGACTGGCTGCCGTGCTTGCCAAGCGATGCACAACATAGTAGGGTTCGTCATCCAGCCACTCGCCCTCATAGATTTCCTTGTAGGTCGGTTCCGGGCCGGGGATGAATGCAAACGAGGCAATCACTTCCCCACCCTGATCCTCACACACATAGCAATGGCCATTATTGATATCAGCCTCGATGGTATCGCGGCTGGGATAGCCGTCAATCCACTGGTTCATGTTACCGCACGAACGCATAATGGCACGCGCCTCGTCAATGAGCCGCAAAATTACCGGCACATCGTCCATCAAAGCCTTTCTAATCATCCTTTTCATGCCGCAAAGATAGAGAAAAGCCCCGAATTGTACAATAGGCCATAAAATGAACCCCAAAAGTTTTTTGTCCAACTTTTGGGGTTCACTTTATAAGGGAATGGGTATTAAATCTTGGAGGCACGTACAGGGCGGACACTCTGTCCATAGTAGCGGAGCCTGTAGGTATAGCTCCAGGCAGGATCTCCCGAATCGGAGCTCAGACCACAAGCGCCATCGGGACCACTGTAGGGGTCACCCGTGATGAGCGTGCGTGTCCAGTAGTAACCGTAGGCACCTACGCCGGTAAGCGAACCATTAGAACGGAGACCCGCTGCCGGCAAGAAGATGGTGTTACCATTGGGACCAGTTACCAGATTGCCCTTCACGCCGTCCCTTGTCGTCCATGTCCAGGTACATTTTACCATCAGTTCTTCCATTTGCACCTCGGTCGGCATACGCCACATCTCTCCCCAGTTCACGTAAGCGGCATCGTCCTCGGTATCAAGTTCCGTCTTGTAATCCACCGTACCGTAAGAACTCTTGTCGCAATACTTTGTCAACGTTTTATTGGTACCGTTGCACCACTCGTAGGAGTACCAATCATAATAATTCTTAGGTTCAGTCTCGCCCCAAGCGAAGTAATCGCCGTAGTCCTCAGGGTTGGTGGCACCTACGTTCATCGTAGCCCACAGCGTGCCGCTGGGCAGGCCTAGGTCAACGTACTGCGGGGCGCCTTCACGATAAGCACGAACTTGGACCGGTACAACAGTCTGACCACCCTCGAGAGCAGGGTTCTGGAAAGTCACATTGCCACTGAATTCGCCAGGAGTGGTTGCCGTGAACATCACAATCACAGTGCTGCTGGAATTGCCTGGTACTACAACATTAATGCTTGAAGCACTACCTTCATTCTGTTTCAGCATGAAAGGAGCATCGGCAGTAACCGTCAACACCTTGTCCCCGACGGTGTTATTGAAAATAGTCAGCTCGCCCGTTTTCGTCTCATCAATGGGCACATCACCCAAGTTGAGGCTCTCCTGCTGGATATAGAGGTCCCTGGTGTCAGGCAGAGGCACATGCACCGCACGGACACTGTGGCCGTAGTAGCGATCGCTAAATGCTCCGTTGTAGGATGTTGTCCATTCATCCCAATTGAAGTCAATTAGAGTAGCACTGAAGGCACTAGTGGAAATACCATTGTTGGTAGAGCACGACTTCGACCAATAAGAACCCTGAATCTCAGGCTTGACGATCGAACCGTCGCTGCCATAACCCGCAGCAGGCAAAAAGATCATGTTTCCATTGGGACCTCTGAGCTTAAAACCTTTCACACCATTCATATTTGACCGAATCCATGTACACTTGTCGTACAGCTCTTTTATCTGTTCATCAGTCGGTGTACGCCACGATGGACCCCAGTTCACATAGGCGGCATCATCCTCAGGATCCAATTCGGTCTTATTATCAACGATGCCATAGTTGGTGGTGGTATTGTACTTCGTCAGCGAATACCTGCTGCCGTTGCACCACTTGTAGGTACTCCAATTGTACACCTCTTTAGATTCGGTCTCGCCCCAGGCGAAGTAGTCACCGTAATCCTCGGGACTATCGGCGCCGACGTTGCAGGTTGCCCACAGTGTACCACTGGGCAGACCCAGGTCAACATACTCGTGATTATCGGGAGCCACGGGGTCATCGGGCCATGTACCATATAACAGATAATTAATCAGGCAAGTCACATCGTCAATACTTACTCGACCATCATGACTCACATCACCGCGCTGATAGTCAACGTCGGCCGCAGCAGAAAACGAAGTCAGCATCAGCGACAACACAAACAAACTAAAAAATGTTCTTTTCATGACTCAAAAAATTTAATATTATTATAATACTTTTTCAATGCATCAACTCATTGCCATTTCCTAACAGTTTTCAATTATAAACGTCTGCCAGTGGCAAACAACTTATATCATCTTGCAGGAGAACGATGCTATCTCTTGCTACAAAATTATGGGCACTGAAATTATCTGACAAACTTTTTTGAAATAAAATTACGATTTTCCCTGAAAAAAACGTAAAAGTGTAAAATTATTTGACAATAAAATGACGATAAGGGCCCACTTGGAGCCCTTATCTGTAAAATTATTGATGAAAAATCCGTCTATTGTTGAGGCTTGATGCCGTCACGACGCATCATGGCGTCGATGCCGGGTTCCGAGCCGCGGAATCGCTTGTAGAGCATCATCGGGGCCTCGGTACCGCCACGGGAAAGCACATTCTCGACCCACGAGCGGGCAGTGTCACGGTTAAAGATGCCGTCCTGACGGAATTTGTCAAAGGCGTCACACTCAATCATTTCGGCCCACTTGTAGCCATAATAACCTGCCGCATAGCCACCCGAAAAGATGTGGGTGAACTGAGGCGACATGATGCAGCCATCGACCGGCTCAAATGCCTTCACGTCCTTGACCGCATCGTACTCAAAGCGGTAATCATCGCCCTCGTAGGGGGCGGTGATGCTGTGCCATGCCATATCAATGTAGCCAAAGCCCAACTGGCGCACGCAGGCGTAGGCAGCGCCATATTGCGACGAGGCTATCAGTTTGTCTATCAACTCCTGCGGCACTGGCTCACCAGTCTGGTAATGGCAGGCAAAGCTATCGAGGAACTCGCGCTCATAAACATAGTTCTCATTGAACTGCGACGGTACCTCGACAAAGTCGCGATAGACGTTGGTGCCCGAGAGCGACTGGTACTTGCAGCGGCTCAACAACTGGTGCAGAGCGTGACCGAACTCGTGCATGAAGGTCTCGACCTCGCGCACGGTGAGCAACGAGGGCTTGGAGTCGGTGGGACGCGTGAAATTCATCGTCAAGGTCACCAAGGGACGCACGTCATTGCCGTCATCGTCAATATACTGCTCACGAAAACTTGTCATCCATGCCCCACTCTGCTTGGTGGCACGGGGGAAGAAGTCAAGGTAGAGCATCCCGACAGCCTTGCCGTCCTCGTCGGTCACGTCATAGACCTCCACCTCGGGATGGAAGACCTGGGCATCATGATTAGGCGTGAAACGCAAGCCATACATGTGCTTGGCAAAGCCGAAGACGCCTTGTGTTACCCTACCCAACTCGAAATAAGGCCTCAGCAACTCGTCATTGATCTCAAACATCGAGTCCTTCTCCTTGTTGCTGTAGTAACTGTAGTCCCACGGCATGATTTCCACGGGCTTGCCTTCCTGCTGACTGGCGAAACGTGACAGACGCTCCATCTCGCTACGTTCCACGGGGAGATAGGCATCGCGCAACTTGTTCAGCATATCGTAAACATTGGCAGGCTTCTGCGCCATCGTGTGCTGCAGCTTGTAGTCGGCAAATGTCTTGAAGCCCATCAGGCGGGCAATTTCCAACCGCGTATTGGCGATGTCCCGCAGCACGTCCAGGTTGCAGTAGTCACCGACTGTACACTGGCGGTTATACATCTTATATAATTTCTCGCGCAGGTCGCGGCGGGAACTGTATTTCATGAACGGGATGTAGCTGGGGGCATCCAACGTTACCAACCAGGCATCCTCGCGGCCCTTGCCCTTAGCGGCTTGACGAGCGGCATCAAGGGCGCTTTCGGGCAGACCTTCCAGGTCGTTCTCGGTGAGCCACAGTTCATAGCGTGGCGTTTCCTTGAGCGCATTCTGGTCAAATTTCAAGGTCAACTCGGTCAAGCGTTTGGTCAATTGGCGATAGCGCTTGCGGTCCTCGCCTTGCAGGTTGGCACCGCTGCGCACAAAGCCGTCATAGGTCTCGCGCATCAGCATGCGGTCCTCCACATCATGCCTCTGCTCGTCGAAATGGTCATGGACATATTTCACACGCTGCCACAGCTGCTCGTTGAGGGTGATGCTGTTGAAGTGCTCACTCAGCACGGGTGCCATGCGCTCACTCACAGCCATCAACTCGTCATCGGCATTGGCCGAAAGCATGGGATAGAACACCCCCAGCACGCGGTTGAGCATACTACCGGCACGGTCAAGTGCGACAATCGTGTTTTCAAAGGTGGCCTCATCCTCGTTCTCGGTAATCGCCTGGACCTCGGCATCATGTTCCTTGATGCCTTGACGGATAGCGGGCTCGTAGTCGGCCGTGGTGATGCGGTCAAAGGGCACCGCCCCACCCGTTGTCCTGAACGGACTATAAAAAATATTGTTCTCTATCATGATGATGAAAAAGTGTTTGATGCGTTATTCACACATATTCTCTGGTAACGTCAATGCACCTGGCAGCAATACAGAATCTCAGGTAACATCAACGCCCCCTTGCCCCCTCTAATCTTAGAGGGGGTATTATAATATGCTTATTTACTGTCATGTGCTGCACCAAAATCACGTTAATGTCAATACTAAATAAGATTCAATCGATTTTTACTCCAGTTCCACGACAGTTATGCCGGCACCGCCGAACTGCACATGCTCATCGCGGTAGGATTTCACACCGTTGACCGTGTGCAAGTACTCACGGATGGCGACCTTCAAGGCACCGGTTCCCGTGCCATGCAGGATGCGCACGCGTTGAGCATTGAACTGGATGGCATCGTCGATGAAATAGGTAATCGCCTGCAAAGCCTCATCGGCACGCATACCACGCACGTCAATGTCGGGCTTGAAATTGAGCTGGCGGGTGCGTATCTCATCGCTAGTAGAGCGTCCCAACGACTCTACCTTAGCAGTCTTCTCCTTGCGCATCGTGCGCTCCACCTTATCGGCCTCGATACGGGTCTTGATGTTGCCGAATGCCACAAGTGCATATTTCTCGTCGATGCTGATCAGCGTTCCCACGGTGGTCGTGCCCTTCAGCACCACGTTGTCGCCTGCCTGCAAGGGACGATCCTTGGGAAGTGGCTGTGGGACCTTGCGCTTGGGCTGTTTGCGATGCGGCTTGTCCTTGGGGGTAAGTTCCTTCAGTCGCGTGGGCTCTTGAGGATCCTCGGCATTGATGCGCTGCTTGAATTCGTCAAGTTGCCGGCGCAATTCCCTGGTACGTTCCTTCTCGGCCTGCTGCTGGCGAATTTCCTTGATTGTACGTTCAATCTGTGCATTGCTGCCACGCAGGATTTCCTCGGCTTCGGCACGGGCATCGTGGATAATCTGGCGATGTTCGGCACGGATGTTATCCAAACGCTCGTCATAGTCACCTATCAGCTGGTCAAGACGTTTCTCCTTGGCACGCACTTCCTGACGTTTGTTCTCCCAATAGCGGCGGTCACGCACAATGTCCAGCAGGTACTTGTCCATATTGATGTAGTCGCTGCCGACAATCTCGCTTGCCTTGTCAATGACCTGTTGCGGCAGGCCCGTCTTGCGGGCAATCTCGATGGCAAACGAGCTGCCCGGATAACCTATCGACAACTGGAAAAGCGGCTGCATGCGCTGCCTGTCATAGAGCATCGCTCCATTGATGACGCCTTCGGCCTCGTCGGCAAAATGCTTCAGGTTCTGATAGTGGGTAGTTACCACGCCCATCACCTGGTGCTCGTTGAGCTGCTCCAGGATAGACTGTGCGATGGCACCGCCGATTTGCGGCTCGGTACCACTGCCCATCTCATCGATGAGGATGAGCGTCTCCTTGCCACCCTTGAACAAGAAAAGCTTCATGTTCTGCAAGTGGCTGCTATAGGTACTCAGGTCATTCTCGATGCTCTGCTGGTCACCGATGTCAATGAAAATATCGCGGAAGATGCCGATATGCGAATTGTCCCGCAAAGTGGGTAACAGGCCACATTGCACCATGTATTGCACCACTCCCACGGTCTTGAGGCACACCGACTTGCCACCGGCGTTAGGACCCGAAATGACCAGGATGCGGGCTTGCTTGTTGAGGGTAATGTTCAAGGGAACGACCTCCTTGCCCTGGTTGCGCAACGAGAGCATCAAGGCGGGATGGATGGCACCATACCACTCGATGACGGGTTTGCGGTCCACATGGCACATCTGAGCGCCCACGTCCTGAGCAAACAGTGCCTTGGCGCGGATGAAGTCCAACAATCCCAATGTCTCCAGCACACTGGCCAACTCGTCAAGATGCGGACGTATCAGGTCGGTCACCTCGGTGAGGATGCGGATAATCTCACGGGCGATTTCGGCTTCTGTCTCGCGGATGCGGTTATTGGCCTCGACAATGGCGTCAGGCTCAATGAACACGGTCTTTCCTGTGGCGCTCTCGTCGTGGACGATGCCATGGAGTTTGCGCTTGTTCATCGCATTGACGGGCAGCACCAGACGGCCGTCGCGCAACGAAGGCTGCACATCGGCCTCAAGAATACCGTCCTGCTTTCCCTGGGCGATGATGCGCCTGAGGGTACCGTTGATGCTGCTGGTCACGCGGGCTATTGCCGTGCGCAACTCCTGCAAACGCGGTGACGCGGTGTCCTTGATATTGCCGGCCTTGTCGAGAATGTGCCCGATAGCGGCGCTCAACTCGGGAAACGACTGCATGCCGCCGGTCAGCTCGCGCAGTCGCGGATAAGATGTCTTGCCGTCACCATCGAGAGAAAAGAAACGCACCACCTGTGAGACTGTCACCAACAGGCGCTGCAAATCAAACAGTCGCTCTGCCGACAAGAAGGTGCCGGGTGTCGCCACTTCCTTGAGCACCACGCGCAAATCGAAGTAGTAACTCAATGGAAACTCCTTACCCGTCTGGATAATAGACAAGAATTCGTTGGTTTCTTCCAACCAGCGAATCACCTCGTCGCGATGGGTCGAGAAACGCAGGCGAGGCACGTTGGCAGTTCCCAACGCACTCACGCAATGTCGCTCCAACTCACGCCTCACGGCATCAAAACCGATCTTGGTTTCAAAATTTGAGGGATAAATCATCGCACAAAATTACACTTTTTTCCTCAATCAACGAAAACTTTGTATCTTTGCGGCATCATCAATCAAATCTTATTTATCTGATCTCAAGGAAAAACTATGCCTCGTTCAGGTCCTACAAGGCCTGCAACGAGGCGTTTTTATCATTTTATGTCCCAAAAACGGTTGTTATTCAAAAATAATGAGTACATTTGCAAGTTATAACCAATGAAATTCTATTAACCTAACATTAATAACTAACTGTATTTTATGAAGAAGTTTTTATTCTTATTGCTTGCATCGGCTGTATCCATCAACGTTTTGGCCGATAGCAAGGTTGTCATCCCTGACAGCACCGGTTTCAAGTTTACCGACACCAAGGTCATCCGCCACACTCCCGTTAAGGACCAGAACAAGTCCGGAACGTGCTGGTGCTACTCCACCAACTCCTTCTTTGAGAACGAGATCCTGCGCGTCACCGGCAAGGAGGTTCACCTGAGCGAGGGCTTTGTCGTTAACCACTGCTACTATGACAAGGCTATCAAGTACATCCGCATGGATGGCACCATCAACTTCGCTGAAGGCGGCGCCGCCGAGGACGTACCCTACGTATGGCGCAAGTACGGTATGGTTCCCAACGAGGTCTATACCGGCATGACCTACGGCGACAAGAAGTTTGACACCAGTGAGCTGACCGCTCTGTTGAAGGGCTATGTTGGCACCATCAACAAGAACAGCCGTGGTAAACTCTCTCCCGCGTGGATGGACGGCCTGAAAGGCATCCTCGACGGTTACATGGGCAAGATGCCCGAGACCTTCGTCTATGAGGGCAAGACCTATACCCCGCAGACCTGGGCTGCCAGCCTCGGCATCAACATGGATGACTATGTACCCATTGCATCATTCACCCACCACCCCTATTATCAGCCCTTCGTCCTTGAGGTGGCCGACAACTGGTTGTGGTCAAGCTATCAGAACGTGCCCATCGACGAGCTGCTGGAGATTGCCAACTATGCTATCGACAACGGCTACAGCATCGCTTGGGGTTCTGACGTGAGCGAGAAAGGCTTCAAGTGGCGCAATGGTTATGCTATCCTGCCCGTCAAGAAAGAGGTTCCCGATGCTGCAGGTACCGACATGGCACGCTGGGCTCAGCTGAGCGACAGGGATCGCGAGGCCGAGTTGTGGGACATCAAGGGTCCGGTTAAGGAGCAGTGGGTAACCCCCGAGGAGCGTCAGATGATGTTTGACAACAAGGAGACCACCGACGACCATGGTATGGTCATCATGGGTAAGGCTGTTGACCAGGAAGGCAACCGCTACTTCAAGGTGCAGAACAGCTGGGACACCAACCAGCTCTATGAGGGCTACTTCTATTGCAGTGAGGCCTTCTTCCGCGCCAAGACCTTGAACATCCTCGTTCACAAGGATGCCATCCCCGCCAAGATCGCCAAGAAGATGGGTATCAAGAAGTAATCAAGACTTCATCTTTTTACATGATCACGACCTGCAGTCAGATGACCGCAGGTCGTTTTTTCTTGCCCTTTCATGCAGTTGAATCAATAATTATCACTACCTTTGCAGTATCTGATTAACTCACATTATTAACAACAACATTATTCATCTTATCAACAAACAATGAAAGTATTAAACACCGATAAGGCACCTGCTGCCATTGGTCCCTACAGCCAGGCTATCCGCACCGGCAATCTCGTATTCGTTTCGGGCCAGCTGCCCATCATCCCTGAGACCGGTGCATTCCCCGAGGGAGGCATCAAGGAACAGACCCGCCAGAGCCTGCTCAACGCACGCGCCATCCTCCAGAGCGAGGGACTTGACCTCAACAACGTTGTCAAGACCACTGTTTTCCTCAGTGAAATCGCCAACTTCGGTCCCATGAACGAGGTCTATGCCGAGTTCTTCACGGCACCCTTCCCCGCACGCTGCGCCTTTGCAGTAAAGGACCTTCCCAAGGCTGCCCTTGTTGAAATCGAACTCATCGCCGAGGCACAGTAAACCATTTTGCTAATAAACACAATCATCAGGTCGTGGTAATTTCCATGACCTGATTTTTTTCGTACGGCACTGAGAAAGTAAAAAGTACGAATTACACGAATTAAACTAATTGGCATCAGCATACTATTATGGCAAATTTCACAAAAAGCGGACGAGATGATCTTGAAATTGAACCTATCAAAATTAAATAATTCTTAAATCAATAGCTTTCAATACAACTTGAGTGTTTGTTGATCGTTAATATATATGTGATTATTAACCCACTAAAAGTATCAGGAAAAATGAAGAATTTGATGTTGATTATGATTATGGCAATGATGGCACTGTGTGTGAAAGCTCAGCCGGCCAACAATGACGATGTGAAAAATCCCCACGAATGGGTGGACTTAGGGCTGCCCAGTGGCACACTGTGGGCAACAATGAACGTGGGCGCCAGCAGTCCCGAAGACTGTGGTTATTACTTTGCCTGGGGCGAGACTTCTACCAAGGATGCCTATGACTGGAGCACCTATATCTGGTGCAACGGAAGTGAAAACACGTTGACGAAATACTGCTCTGACAAAGACTATGGAGAAGTTGATAATAGGACTCTACTGCTGCCCGAAGACGATGCCGCCACCGTGAATTGGGGTGCAGCGTGGCGCATGCCCACCGAAGCACAAATGCAGGAGTTGATTACACGGTGTAAATGGACAACGATTGAGATCAACGGTGTAGATTGTTGCAGGGTTACAGGTCCTAATGGAGCGACTTTGATTCTGCCAGAATCAGGCGTCCGAAGCGAGGTAGCACAAAACGAGACCGAACAGGGCGGCTACTACTGGTCAAGCGAGTCCCCTTTAATGCCCGAATGCGCAGGGGGCTTATCCTTTGGTTCGGGAAACAGATCTTGGGGCATCTTTTACCGCTACGGCGGTCTATGCGTTCGAGCTGTGCGTGTTCAACAGTTACCAAAGTAATCTCCCGATTTGAAAGATATCCATATTTGTCTTATTTTCAAAGAATTACATTGGAATTCAAAATTTAAGGGCAGACACTAATCATCCAAATCTGAAAGAAAATGAAGAGTTTAAGGAAAAAATCGCTATCTTTGTACCCTATAGAAAAAACGACAAAATAGGATGTTTAATATGAAAACGAAACGATTTCTCTCACTCCTCGTGGCGATGTTGGCACTGGCAGTCACTCAGTCTTGGGCATGTACCAACCTTATCGTTGGGAAAGCAGCCTCGGCAGACGGCTCGGTGATTTGCACGTATAACTGTGATGGCTATGGCTTTGCGGGCTCCCTGTCGCGCACCCCTGGCGGCAAGCATGAGAAAGACGAGAAGATTGCCATCCGTGAGTGGGGCCGAGGTCCCGTGCGAGGCTATATTCCTCAAGTGGAATACACCTATGACGTCATCGGCTTTATCAATGAGAAGCAGGTGAGCATCGTGGAAACCACCTTCGATGGCCGCCTGGAGTTGCAGAACCCTGAAGGATGGCTCGACTATTTCTCCATGATGCATCTGGGGCTGGAACGTGCCGCCACGGCTCGTGAGGCTATCATCATCATGACTGACCTGGTGCAGAAGTATGGTTACAGCAGCACGGGCGAGACGATCACCGTGTGTGACAAGAACGAGGCTTGGATTCTCGAAATCGTGGGCAAGGGCCCTGGTGTGAAAGGTGCCGTGTGGGTAGCCGTCCGCATTCCTGACGACTGCATCTGCGCTCACGCCAATCTCTCCCGCATACGCCAGTTCCCCTTGAAGGACCCCAAGAACTGCCTGTATTCCAAGGACGTGATTTCCTTTGCACGTGAGAAAGGTTATTTCAGTGGCAAGGATGAGGAATTCAGTTTCCGCGATGCCTATTGCCCTATCTCCTTCTCCTCGGTGCGCTATGCCGATGCCCGCGTGTGGAGTTTCTTCCGCCATCACTACGACCATGCCGAGATGGACAAGTATCTGCCCTACATCAACGGCCAGCATGACGTTTGCGACCACCTGCCGCTCTACATCAAGCCCGACAGAAAGTTGTCGGTGCGTGATATCATGAATGACATGCGCGACCATTACGAGGGCACGCCGCTTGACATGACAGCCGACATGAGTGCAGGCCCCTGGAGTTCACCTTACCGTCCGCTGCCCATGAACTGGGAAGTCGATGGAAAGAACTATTTCCGCGAGCGTGCCATCGGCACCCCGCAGTCGGGCTTCACGCTGGTATCACAGCTGCGAAGCTGGCTCCCCGACGAGGTGGGAGGCATCATGTACTTCAACTGCGACGATGCCAACATGATTGCCTACGTGCCCGTATATTGCTGCGTGAATGATGTGCCTGAAGCCTTCCGCCGTGAGAACAACGTGAGCAGCGAGTTCAGCGAACACAGCGCTTTCTGGATGAATAATCTAGTGGCCAACATGATTTATCCGCGCTATAGCGCCATGATAGGCGACCTGCGTGAGGCTCAGCAGGAGTTGGAGGACTTCTACGCTGCCGATCAGGCACAGGTATTGAAAGACGTCGAGCCTCTCACCAAGCGTGAGCGCGTCAGCTACCTCACCAGCAAGAGTGCTGCCTACACCGCCCAGATGATGCAGCGTTGGGACAAGCTCTTCCGTCTCATCGCCGTGAAGCATAATGACCAAATCATGAAGCCTTCAGAGAATGGTGTCGTTGTTCCGGGGCGCTATACAACACCCGGCTATGACCAGCAGTTCCGCGAACAGATCAGCAAGGACACCGGTACCCGTTACCTGATGCCCGAAAGCTCTGGAGACATCAAGTCGCTATAAACGAGAGAGACTTTGTGTAGCCTCTGGTTTTTAATCGGCCTAGCGGCCGAGAACCTTTAGCTCGGCGAAGCGTGATTCATTTGCTGAAGATATTTTTGTCGAACTCACGTTAAGATAGTTTTTATAATAATTCCTGATTATAATCGTTATTATGATGAATAACGTGAGTTCGTTGATAATATAACTAGTTAGCCTACTGAGGCTTGTAGAGACGCAAAATTTTGCGTCTCCCATGTTAGGCATTACATCAATGCTGCCCTGGAGACGCAAGATTTTGCGTCTCTACATAGCGGACGAATTGAGTATCAGCACTTTATTTTCATCATGCTCACGTTAAATAACTTGAATGTATTAAAGATGAAAGATCAAACTGTCACAAACTTTAAATTGGATATCATCATGAATAAGTTTTATTTGTTATTGGCTATAGCATTGCCTCTGGTTTTTATTTCTTGCGGTGACGATAAAGATGAGCCCGTGACTCCCGATACTCACGAGCATGTTGACCTGGGACTGCCCAGCGGCACGCTGTGGGCGACGTGTAATATCGGCGCCGACAGCCCTGAGGAATATGGCGATTACTTCGCCTGGGGCGAGACCGCTACCAAAGATACCTATGAATGGCGCAACTACAAGTGGGCGCATTGGGAATATGACACCATCAGTGATCATTTTTATCGCGTTTTGGAAGAGACGTGGTATAAGTACTATTACATGAAATGGACAGGAGATGGTTATGTCACTGGGGGTGATGGCAAGATGGAGCTCGATCCCGAAGACGATGCTGCATACGTGAAATGGGGCTCCAATTGGCGCACACCGACGATGGAACAGTTGCAAGAGCTTGTGGCAAAATGCGAATGGCAATGGACTCGACGTAACGGCGTGAATGGTTATCTTGTAACCGGCCGTAATGGCAACTCCATCTTCTTGCCAGCTGCAGGCGGGTGCTCAATCGATATCTACAATGATGGCCAATTCGCCTATTATTGGTCACGCACGCTGTGTTCAGCCAAGAAAATGGCTATCGAAGCGGCAGACCAGGGCGAAGCCTATATCTTGTTCTTTAATTCGTTTGGCAAACAGGAGATCTGGTACGATAGCCGATACACAGGAATCCCCGTCCGTGCTGTGCGTGCCACCCGCAAATAGCACTCACACCGTCTTTTCAAGGCATAAGCGGTAGATGAACTTATACCAAAATGATAAGAGTCGGGACGAATAACACCTAACAACAAAGCATCGAAAAAGAAGAGAAAATGAGTGTTTAAGAAAGATTTTTGCTACATTTGTAAGCAGCAAACTAATTTATCTTGAAGTTATGTCTGATAATGAAAAAGTAAAAAAAGAGAGAAAAAAGATGATTATCTTAAAGTCTTGCTTCTTGGGCTTTTTGATAGCATGCTGTCTCTTTGTTATTTTGGGTTTTATCGTCAGTATCGCTTTGGGCGGATAATAAGATGATTCAAATGTTTTAGAAATTCCGTCTTTTCGCTGGATACGCGGTTGATTTATCTTTGCGGTAAATCAATCGTCTTTTTTCATGGTTTGATGAATCATTAAAGTCTAAAAAAACAATATTGTCAAAGTAAAGGCGCTCTGAAGATGGGTTTAATCTGATATACCAGTTTTAGTCTAGTCCACTATTGGTTTTGTCTTGAATAATCCAGGGTTTATCTACCCTGGCCGGAATATTTGTTCAACATAAGCAAAACGATGAGTCTAATAGACAAAGAAGACCCAATTGTTTAATCAGGGGCTGTGTCATATTATGAAGCACCCTCACAAAAAGTATCAGAATTATGAAACCTCTACAACGAATACACAAATCATTAGCAGTAGCAGTTTGCGCACTCCTATGCTCATGCTTGCTTCTTTCTTCATGCCTGCTTCTAGAAGCAAGTCCAATTCATTCTTCAAGGCACGACCATTCTCCAAAATCCCAGCCCTCATCTTATGTTGAGAATCAGGAAGCGAGCGATGGTTACTTGTCAAATTGCCATGCCGCAGGGTGTAGTTGCCAGTTTTTTGTAAGAAAACAATGCAACTGCATGCGTCCACAATGCATATGTGGCCATTCAATCAAATGTCACTATAGTCAAAGGTAGTGACAACCATTTTCCTGCGATAGCAAAAGAAGGCGATAATAATTGGCGAAAAAGACGAGGTAATGGAGAGAATTGCCTAACTTTGCAGTGATATTAAAAAACGGTATCCTTTATTCCATGTAATCATTTGGGACGAAGAATACAGTAGATCAGGAGTTCATCAATTCATTACTTCATCATTAGTCCTATTTATGAAAAAAATATTGCTTTTTCTGCTGCTGATCCCGCTGTCGGTCAGTGCACAGAATCGACTACGCATTTCCATTTTGGGTGACTCTTACTCGACTTTTCAAGGGTATATACCCGATGGTAACGAGGCCTGGTACTATACCCCGGTAGACACTTCAAGAACTGATGTTGACAATGTGACCCAGACCTGGTGGTGGCAAGTCATCAATCAGGCGGGTTGCCTCATCGAGAAGAACGACTCCTACAGCGGTGCCACAGTCAGCTACCACGGATACAATAATGAGGACTATAGCCCCAGGTCGTTTATCACCCGATTGCCGCGCCTGGGCAGCCCTGATATAATTCTCATCTTTGGCGGCACCAATGACGACTGGGCGGGGGCAAAATTGGGTGAGTATCAATATGATCATTTTACCAGGGACGACTTCTACACCTATCGTCCCGCATTGGCTTACCTGCTCCAGCAATCCAAGGAGCGGTACCCCAATGTCAAAATCTATTTCATCATCAATAGTGAGCTGCAAAAAGAGCTTGTGGAATCGACTAAGGTCATCTGTCGTCATTACGACATTCCATTTATTGAACTCAAAGATATAGACAAAAAACAAAACCACCCCACCGTAAAAGGAATGAAGTCTATCGCCCAGCAAGTCTTGGAGTTCATCAACAAATAGATGTTCCAGCTACGAACGTAGAAAATAAACAAAAACCCGGGTTATGGAGAACTCCACAATCCGGGTTTTTCATTGTTTTGAGCGGTAGACGGGGCTCGAACCCGCGGCCCTCAGCTTGGGAAGAAACATAATCGAGCCAACAACCACCTGATTAATAATAAGTTAATTATCCACTATAGGCATGTGCAAGCCACGTGCAAACCTATTTGTCGCTTTTTAAAAATCCCAAAATAATACGCTGAAAAACAATTTTTGATTTTTGGTCAATTTGTCGCATCCAAGAATTTTTCTTGGTAGCGGGACAACTGACCTTCGAGCTCACGGATTCGCTCGTCTCGCCTGTCGATGATGTCCAACAATCGCTTGATCATGGCCTGCAGTTCGTCAATGCGGTTCTCGAGCAACTGACGTGCATCCCTTGCGGCCTGTTCATCTGAATCGGGAAGATAGAACGAATCAAGGTCTTTGATGTTCAAGGCCTCTTTCAGCCGCACGAGAAACGCGGCTGGCGCATCCACTCGCCCATTCTCTATCTGCGAGATGAATCCCTGGGGGTACTTCGTGAGTTCGGCGAGCTTCACCTGCGTCACTTTGTACTCCTTTCTAATCCTTAGTAAATCAATCCTTTTCATATAGCGTATAACCTTTGTTGATAATCTATAAAAAATATTTAATAAATTATTTGCGAATATTCAAATATTATTTGTTACCTTTGCAGGCATTCAAATCTTTGAATTGTCGCATATATAGCACTTGTTTGGCTATCCGACTGCAAAGATAATATAAAAAATAGTTATAGCAAACATATTAACGATTATTTTTTGATAATTAACGATTAATAATCATCTATTAACTTCAAAATTTTAAGTAACATGGTGACTGACAAGAATTTATCATTAGTTGACTACTACAAGTCATTGAGAGAGCAACCGCTGCCATCGGCAGAGTTCATCAAGAAGCTCAGAGAGATCACCCACCGCAGCGAGATGTCGGTGAGGAACTGGGTCGTGGGTAGGAACCGGCCCGACATCAACACCCAGATCCTCATTGCCGAACACATGGGCTGCGACGTTGAAACATTGTTTCCCCCTATAAATATATAATGTGTCATGGTCAACGTAGAGCCTAATGTGAAACTCGGCGGCAGATACTCCGTCGAGGAGACCGCTACCCTACTGGGCGTGCATCGAAACAGCATTTTAAGGTACACGAACCAGGGGAAGCTGCGCTTCGGTGTAAGAAAGGGAAACTCCAGGAGATTCTATACCGGCGCAGAGATTCTCAGGTTCTGGAGAGCCGCATACTAGAATATGGGTGGATGGATTGCAATATACCGCGCCATCTGGGGCCATTGGATTTGGGAAACCACACCGCACAGGTTCAAGAGATGGGTTGATCTGCTTATGCTCGCAGCATGGGAGAATAAGCAGGTTGGATTCGGCAGCGCCATCGTCAACCTCAAACGCGGGCAGTATGTCACGAGCATCAGGAGGCTGATGAGACGATGGGGAGCCAACAATACGACCGTCACCGAAACTCTGGATCTTTTCGTGCTGAACGGCATGATCACTGTGGATAGTGACAAGACCAAGACCATCATCACCATCGTCAACTATGACAAGTATCAAAAAGCAAGGAAAATTGCCGAGATATTGAACAGTTTAGACTTTGACAAGATAGGTGATTTGGAGACAATCAAGAGCAAGATTTTATCTGCTCTTGACGTAGAGAACGAACACTTATCGGTACAGAAACCGATACCCAATAAACAAGTAAAAAATAATAATATAATAAACAACACAACTTCTTTATCATCTTTGCGCGAGAACAATTTGAAGTTTTCTGAAGAATTTAAGATCAATGATTATGAGATTGAAGAAGCGATGAGAATCTTAAAGTGTGAGAAGGAACAAATCCTGAAGATGCTGGATCTTTTCGTTGACGAGGTGAATGTGAAACTTGAATCTCATGACAGTCCTGGAAAATTCAGAAGGCACTTCATCAATTGGGCAAGAATTCATTTAAGAGTAAACAAAAAAGATGGAAACGGAAGAAAACAAGAACCAAGGAATCAACCCGAAGATCAATTCAAAAGACGTCGAGGCACTGATGTCGGCGATCATAAAGCGTCAGATTACGGTGGACCGTTTTCGGTTCGACCTGACCCCACAGAAGGCGTTTGACCTGCTTGCAGCATGTTACAGGATTACTGTGGAGAGCAGAAGACGCACTTTCCGCAATGACGCAAATGTGACTGAGGCTATCAAAGAATTTGCCGAATACATCACTGAGCCTACGCCAAAGTTCGGGGTTATGCTGTGCGGTACATGCGGCAATGGCAAATCCACGATGTTGTATGCTTTCCAGAAAGCGTTGAACTACCTCAATGCTAGAGGACACTTCTCATTTCTGAGCGAGGCTTTCAATGTCGGCATTGAGATTGTTGATGCGATGGAGATTTCAATCATGTCGAAGGACTACAACAAAATCCGTAATCTTCGCTCCCGGTCAATGCTGGCCATTGACGACCTGGGCAAGGAGCCCGCCGAGGTGTTGAGCTTCGGCAATGTGCTCAGTCCCGTGGTTGACTTGCTGGAATACCGCTACCAGCACCAACTGTTCACGGCCATCACAACAAACCTTGTACCGGACGAGCTGCAGGACAAGTATGGTGTCCGCATTGCCGACCGATTCAACGAAAT
>CAMHMV010000008.1:0-64194 GCA_946186345.1 uncultured Prevotellaceae bacterium
GCCGTAGCCGTAACCATAGCCATAACCGTAACCCTTACCGTAACCGTAAGCGTAAGAGTAGTTGTAGCGGGTCTTGCTCACCTTGATGTCGTTAACCAGGATGGTGAGGTTCTTGATCTTGTTCTCCTCGGCCAAACGCTCCAATTCATACATGTACTGCTGTTCAACTCGACCATCACGTACAACATAGATGGTGAGGTCTGCATGACGGTTCACAACAGCAGCATCAGCAATCAGGTTGTAGGGCACGGTATCGAGGATGACGAAGTCATACTCCTTTTTGAGCTGTGCGATCATATTCTCCATGTGCTCACTCAAGAGCAGTGCGGTGGGGTTGGGAGGAATGGCACCAACACTGATGATGTCAAATCCCTCGTGCAACGGACCGCGATGGATGATCTTGTTCAGGTCGGTCTCTTTTCCCGAGAGATAAGAGGATACACCCTTACCATCCTGTACACCAACATACTCAGAGAACTTACCTTTACGTAAGTCAAGGTCGACTACGATGACCTTCTTATTGACATAGGTGTAGGAGAGAGCCAAATTCACAGCAACGAAACTCTTACCTTCACCAGACATGGTCGAGGTGAACTGGATAACTGTAGCTTCGCCATTCGGCTTGTTCTGGTTGGTAACGAAGTCCAGGTTGTTTCTGACTATTCGGAATGCCTCGTTCATGCGGTCATTGGATGTCTCATTAACCACAATCTCGCCGGTAACATTGGACTTCTTGGCCGGTAGCTCTCCGAGGATGGGAATATCACAAACTTCCTCGATTTCCCTTCGTGTGTGAATGGTCTTGTCAAGTGAGAAGTACCAGAATACACCGTAAAGTACGATAGCAGGCAGTAACAGACCGATGATCATACCAGTTAGTACGATACGCGTCAGAGGTGCTGAAACGGGTGCTCCATTGGGAATAGCCGGTTCCATGACCTTGGCATTGGGCTCGGTGATAGCCATCTGGAGCGCATTCTCCTCACGCTTGTTGAGAAGATAGAGGTAGAGTTGCTCCTTGATCTTCTGCTGACGAGTAACCTCGGTGATAGCCTTCTCGTGTGAGGGATTGGCCAACATGTTGCTCTGTGCCTGATTCTGGAGCCTTTGAGCCTGGCTCTGTCTGGTGCGTAGGGTGGCAATGTAGCCGTCCAAACTGGCGAGAATGGTCTTCTTCTGTGTAGCGAGTGAAGTGCTGAGCTCTTTCATGACAGGGTTCTCGGCGCTTGAAGTCGCAGAAATCTTCTGGTAGTCCTGCATGGCCTCATTGTACTTTGAGATCTGATCAATTATACCAGAGTTGCTCATGCCGGTATTGACGGGGATGAGTTCGCCAGGACCCATGCTTGAAATGAAATTGCGGATTTGAGCGGCCAGATTAATCTCCAGGTTGTTGTTCTCGGTCTCATCAATTTGGCGCATGGCATTTGCTGAGTTACCCAGCATAATGGAGTTTGCTGAGTTGGCAGTCAGAATTGCCACTTCGTTATCCACATCACCTAAGTCCTTGGACAGCTCGGCAACACGCTCAACAATGAAAGCCTCGGTGCTGCGAGCTACCTGGTTCATGTCGTTGATACCCTCTTGGTTGTAAGCAATGACCAAGGCATTCAAGATATCGGCACACAACTGGGGATTCTCACCACGAATGGCAAGATTAAGGACATCACTGTGTTGATCGGCATTCTCAACTACGAGAGATCCTGAAAGTGATCTTGCAGTAGAGTTGGGATTGCTGATGTTGATGATGAGGTTGAAGTCATTGGGATAATCGTTGAAATGTTCCGTTTTGGCAAAAGCAACAGGACCATAGTCGGTATTCACCTTGCTGCCAAAATGGGCTTTCTTCCATTGTCCGCCATTCACTTGGAATTCAAATTCCTCTTCACTCTTAGGTATAAGGTTGATAGTGAACCCGCTAGTTACTTCTTTTAACGGAGTGACAGTAACAGGAGTATTCTTGTAAATGTTTACGTCACGCAAGAACATGTGGCCATAGTACTGAACATTAAGTCCAAGAGAGTTCACCACAATTTCCATCACGCGTGATGACTTGAGTTTGTACGGCTCATTGGGAATGTAATTCACGGTGTTGAGTCCCAAGTCGCTGAATGTCATGGATGGTGTTCCTTGTGCACTGTCCTTAGACCTGATAAGGATTTTAGAATGGGCGACATAGAACTGTGGCATGGTCTTGCCGTAAAGGTAAGCGATACATCCGCAAACCAGAACTGACAGTACGAACCAATACCAGTTATAGGCGCAAGCCATGAACAGGCGATCCCATTTTACACCAGTGCGTGCACGTTTTTTCTTTTTCTCTAATGCGGCCGCTTTTGCGACCAGATCTTCTTGAGCTATTTGTTGCATGATAAGCTAAATTTATTCTATCTTATACAATGAATAACGGCCAGGTGCGTCACTCTGTGATGCCCCTTGCGCATAAATCGCTGCAAATTTAGTGCAAATCGGCTTAAATGACAAAAGATACTTCAATAAAAATTATTAATATCGATGTTTAATGATTGTTGGTGCCTAAAATAACAGGGTGGCTGCATTCTTGCAGTCACCCTGTATGGTTAGTTGAATGAGATATCGGAATTAATCAATCTCCTCGTCGGCGGGATAACCACCCATTTCGCGGACAGCGTTCTTCAGCATAACATACTGCTGGAAGAGGTGATTAACGGGGATCTCATCCTTGGTGTAGTCGTGCATCGGGCTCTTGAGGAAGAAGCTCAGGAAGCGCTGAGTGCCAAAGCGACCGGCGCGGCGTGCCAGGTCGATGAGCAGACACAGGTCGAGGCACAGGGGAGCTGCCAGGATGGAGTCGCGGCACAGGAAGTTGATCTTGATCTGCATGGGATAGCCCATCCAGCCGAAGATGTCGATATTGTCCCAACCCTCCTTATTGTCGTTGCGGGGAGGATAGTAGTTGATGCGAACCTTGTGGTAGTACTCGCTGTACAGGTCGGGCTGATCATCAGCAACGAGGATAGACTCGAGGGTTGAAAGCTTGCTGACCTCCTTGGTGCGGAAGTTGGCGGGCTCATCGAGCACGAGACCGTCGCGGTTGCCAAGGATGTTGGTTGAGAACCAACCACTCAGACCCAGCATACGGGTGCCGATGATGGGAGCGAAACCGCTCTTCACCAGGGTCTGGCCAGTCTTGAAGTCCTTTCCGGCGATGGGCATTTGGGTCTTCTCTGCCATTTCCCACATAGCGGGGATGTCAACGGTGGTGTTGGGAGCACCCATGATGAAGGGGCAACCCTCTGCCAGAGCGGCATAAGCGTAGCACATTGAGGGAGCGACTTTGTCAACGACATTGTCCTTCATGGCCTGCTCCAGGGCTGCCATGGTGCCATGATACTTCATGTCGGGCTCGACATAAATCTCGGTCGAAGCTGCCCAAAGCACAACAACGCGGTCAACACCGGTTTCCTTCTTGAAGTTGCGGATGTCTTCGCGTACCTGCTCGGTCATGTCCCAACGATCCTTGCACTGCTTCACGTTGTCACCGTCCAGACGCTTTGCATAGTTCTTGTCAAAGGCGGCCTTCAGGGGCTTGATCTTCAACAACTCGTCCTTAACGGGCTCAATGTCCTTCTCCTTCAATACCTCAGCATTGATAGCGCTCTCATAAGCGTTAGCGGGGAAGACGTCCCAAGCGGCGAACACGAGGTCGTCTAGGCTGGGCATCGACACGATTTCGTTATAGTGCAAATACTTCTTGTCCTCGCCTTTTCCAATGCGAATCTTGTCATACTGTGTCATGCTGCCAACAGGCTTTGCAAGACCCTTACGGGCCATCATAACACCAGTCATGAACGTGGTGCTCACGGCACCCAATCCTACTACCATGATACCTAACTTGCCGGTAGCGGGCTTAGCGATTTCTTTTGCCATAAATTATTACAGTTTAATGTTCTAATGTTGATTACTTATTAATGTGTAATATAGCCGTTAAAAGGCTATTTTTTGATTCCAGTCAATTTTCCTCTTGCGAAAAACGTCGCTAAATTACTGCCTTTTTTTGAATTGAAATCTAAAAGAATATGAAAATTGAGTTTCAAATCGTTAAAATTTCGCCATAATATATAAAAACGATAAAAATCACCCAATTTTACACCCTAAAGTGTTAATAAAACGTAATGCTACGTGCGGCGATAAAACGTCAAAAATGCTGTTTTTTGATTGTGTTTTGAACGGTTGTGGCTCTCGCAACACTTTTTTAGATTCTGGAAGCGAGATTTTTGTTATCCGTTCAAGAAGGACTCGGCGGTGATGATGTCTCCCGCATGATCAACGTCTACAATTTTGTCAATGCTGTAAGCCTGGAGTTTGTATCCCGCTTCAACAAGGGCTCTCTGGAAGTTGCGCATTCTGCTGATTCCTTGTTCGATGCATTGGTCGAGTACATCGAATGCTTGATTGGTCATGGCGTATACGCCGCCTGAGACGTACTTGGCGCCTTCCCATCTTTTGTCACGGAAAGCCGTGATGTTCATCATTTCATCAACGTCGACCCACAGCGGCTTCTCGTCATCTACAAACGGTGTAACGGCCCACATGCCGTCATGGCTCTCGTCGGCCTCAAAGGAATCGATGTATCCCTTGAAGTCCTGTTCTCTGAAGATGGTGTCTACCGTAGTCAGACAGAATTTCCCGTCGGGAATCACTCGACTCAGGTGCCAAAAACTGTGCATGGAACTTGGCGTAGTTTTTACTACGAGGTTGAGCGGAACAGGAAGTTGAAGACTTTCTAGATACTCACGTACCTCAGTCATGTGCTCGTTAACGATAATGCTAATGCTCTGGGCATTGCAGCGTAGCATGATGTTGATGAGTCTCCCGATCATCGGTTCGCCTTGAAGTTCAACGAGGGGCTTGGGCTTAGCAACGCCTTCTTGTGCCAGTCGTGATCCTTCACCGGCGGCTATGATTGCATAGTTCATGATTTCTTATATTATAATGTGTTGATATGTCGTCTTATATCGGATAGTTATGCCTCAATATAATCAAGCACCTGGGAAATGCGGGTGATGGTGTTGGGGTGAGTCAGTAGGTCTTCTTTTTCGGTCCATCCCTTTCCTTTCAGCCAAAGGACATGACAGCCAAGCGCTTCGGAGGGTTGGATGTCTTTGTTCAGGCTGTCTCCAACGACAAGGACTTCGTCAGGCCGCAACTCTAAAGCGTCAACGCCAAGCCTGAATAGGGTGGGGTTGGGCTTGCGTACTCCTACCACGGCGCTCTCGATAATACCCTTGAACAAATGGCGGATACCGTAGTCGCGCAACACTTCGTCGATGTTGCCGTAAAAATTGCTGACAAGCATCATTGGGTAGCGTTCATGCAACTTTTCCAAAACGGGTTTTGCTTCGTTGATGCAAGACCGAGCGGCATTGTCGCAGTAGGTGGCTATGCTATCTATCCAAGACAATCGGGTGGAGTTGTCTGGTTGCTCGGGCAGGAAACTGATTTCAAGTTCGACTTTTTTACGCAAAAGGGTGAGGAAATTGTCCTGAGGAAGAATGATTCTCTCACGAGCCAATGCACGTTCCCCCTCGACATAGGCATTGCGGAAGGTCTCTTTGTCAATGGGTACGCCAGCCTGCTGGTAGCCATTCCACAGCACTTCGCTCCAATGCACGCCGCGGCTGTCAAGGGTGCCACCGTAATCAAAGATGATGCCTTTTATCTCCATAGCGGATGATGCTTAATTATTCGCCCTTGGTCAAATCAAGTTTCACATTGTCGCGGCCTCTATCCTGGAATAGTTTGGGCAGCGGGTTTTGACGTGCTTCGTCAAAAGCTATGCGGTGGCGATATACATCGATGGCCATGTAGATAGCATGGCGCATTGAGGACTCGTTTGCTATGCCTTGGCCAGCAATATCATAGCCTGTTCCGTGATCAGGACTGGTGCGGACGATGGGCAATCCTGCTGTAAAGTTAACACCCTCGTCCATGGCTATTGTCTTGAAGGGAGCAAGACCTTGGTCATGATACATGGCGAGCACACCATCAAAACGGCGGTAATGTCGAGCGCCAAAGAATCCGTCGGCAGCATATGGGCCGAAGCATTGTATTTTGTCTTCATCAACCGCCTGTTGTATGGCGGGAATTATGATGTCGTTTTCTTCGTTGCCGAGCATTCCGTTCTCTCCTCCGTGGGGGTTCAAAGCCAAAACTGCGATGCGCGGGCAACTGATATTAAAGTCACGTTTCAACGATGCGTCAAGCTGTTGGAGCTTCTCGCGGATCCCTTCAATGGTGAGGGCTGGAGATACCTTTGTCAAGGGCAAGTGTGTGGTTGCTAGGGCGATGCGCAGGTTGGCTGTGCACAGAATCATTAATGCCTTGCTCCCATCCCCAACAGCGCTTTGCAGGTACTCGGTGTGTCCTGTAAAGTGAAATTGTTCACTTTGGATATTGTCTTTGCTGATGGGCGCGGTCACGAGCACGTCAATCAGGCCGGATTTGAGGTCCTTGACGGCTGCTTCCAGTGACAGAAATGATGCCAATCCTGCCTGTTGGCTGGGATGACCCAGTTCGATCTTAATATCCTGGTCTATGCACTCCACAAGGTTTGGCATGTTGTCCTTGATGTTCTGTGCGCTTTTGGTATGGTTGATTTGGAACCCAGGCAGGTTGCAAGCATTGCGGTGATAGCTCACCACCTTGCTTGAGCCATAGATAATGGGAATGCATAGGTCCATCATCTCGGGAATGCCAATGGCCTTCATGACCACTTCGATTCCAATTCCATTGGTATCACCGATGGTGATTCCCACTTTCAGTCGTTTATTATATTCGCTCATTTTGTCTATTCTGTGGTTGTTAATCCAAATAATAGATGCAAAAGTACTATAAAATTTTGTCTGAGTGATAATAACTGGTAGAGTTTTTATCTGTTTTTGGTTGACTGGGCGTTTTGAACTTCAGATTTTGTCGCTCTTATAATGAAGGCCGCAGTGTGAGTTTGCCTGATGTCACAAGCTGGAGCAGAAACTTTAATAAACAGGATGCCCACCAGTTGGGGGCGTTTTTGGCGGCAGCGTCAGTGGCTTGGCTAATGGCTGGCGACTCTTTTATAAATATACGAGATGTGCCGGGCCTCTTGGTGTCGTGAATTCATGGTGACAATGGCTGCTCCAAACGTAAAAAGCTTGTTCTGCCTCCTTGTTGGTTTACGTTGATAATGAACTTGTGTTTTTGTTCTAGGGTTTTCTGGTTTTTGTTTCATTGGCATGTGTTTATTTAATTTTCTAAGCTATTCTATATCAGTAGTATACAATAAATATTATAACTTAAGATGATCTTTTTGTTTTGTTGTGAGAGCATGATTTTATAAGTTGAGTTTTCTAAAGAATAGGTGGATTGAGATTAAGGATGTAACGGCAAAATCATCAATTGTGTAATGTGGTGATTGTGGCTGTAGTGGGATGCTTTGTGAGTGATATCGGGATTAATATTTTGAATATATGTATATTTTTACTTGTTGGATTTTGCGGTATTTCTATTTGTTTTTGGTGGGTGTTATGTTTGCTGTTTCCCCAAGGCGAACATTCGTGGCTTTTTGGTGACAGCAAACTTGCGTATCTCGAGAAAATGCAGTAATTTTGCAATTTAAATGTTTACGCAACATGCGTGCGTGCACGCGATGAGTGAAACGATTAACAAGACATACAACAGGTAACTTGCTGTAAATGACTACTGTGATAGTGTCACCAGCTTTGCCCGCTCTCCATAGGTCCACCGTCTCCCCTAGACTCGGTGACCCTTGTCGTTGTGTTGGCGGTGTTGATCGTTCTTTGATTTGGAGTTTATAATAAAGCACGAATACGAGATGCCGTCTGGATTATAAGCATGCTAATAGTGTTTGTCTTTTCTCGTTGAGTGCTTTTGATTAATAATTTGTTGATTAACTGTAAGATATGGATTTGAATAAAGTGAAGAAGCTGATTGTGGATCTTGATGATACCATATCAGTGACCGAGAATGGCGATTATGTCCACAGTAAACCGATTCAGAAGACAATAGACTTGTTGAAGAAGTATCAGGAAGATGGTTTCCAGATAATAATTCACTCAAGTCGTCAAATGCGAACCTATGAGGCTAACGTGGGCAAAATCAATATCTACACTTTGCCAAATATTATTAA
This sequence comes from uncultured Prevotellaceae bacterium, assembly GCA_946186345.1. Lineage (GTDB taxonomy): Bacteria > Bacteroidota > Bacteroidia > Bacteroidales > Muribaculaceae > Sodaliphilus. The sequence continues at coordinate 8,168 of CAMHMV010000008.1, forward strand.
TTGGCTTCAAAGCAATAATGTGCCCTTTGATGAGGTTATCGTCGGAAAACCTTGGTGTGGATTTGAGGGTTTCTATATTGACGATAAGAGTATCCGCCCCTCGGAATTTCACAACATGAGTTACGAGGAAATCAAAGAGATGCTCAAGAAAGAAAAAGAATACACTCATTCTTTGGTATGATACTGATTACCTCAGCAGCATACATTAATCCGAGTCTAGCTTCGGAGTTGGGCAAATTGCCACCGTGTATGCTTCCGGTTCAAAATCGGAGGCTTTACCTGCATCAAATATCACTTTTTGAGGGATCAGGGGAAGCGGTTTATATATCATTACCTGCTTCCTATGAGATTTCTTCTCATGATAGCAAGTTGTTGTCTGCTCATCATGTTGACGTAGTAAAAGTGCCTGATAATCTATCACTTGGACAGTCAATTGTCTATAGCTTGAATAGTATTGGGAGATTTGATGAAAATGTATATATTTTGCATGGGGACACATTGTTTGGCAATCTGGCGATGCAACCTGATTGTTATGTTGTTGCCAAAGCCGAAGACAACTATTCATGGGCTGAAGCTGATGAAATGACAGAAACTGTCTATGCTGGATTCTTTGCTTTTTCATCCCCCTTGTTGCTGATTAAGTCTATTACGGAAAAGAACAATGACTTCATTGCAGGGGTTAATCTGTATAGAGAAAAGAAGCAATTGCAAAGAGTTTTGAGTGATAGCTGGATGGATTTTGGCTTGGTAAATACCTATTATCGGTCAATTTCAAATCTCACTACTCAGCGTGCATTTAATTCGATGCATATTGATCGCTTTTCAATTAAAAAATCCAGTCTTGACGCAAACAAGATGATAGCTGAGTCAAATTGGATTCAGTCTCTACCAAAAGATTTGCGGCATTATGCTCCTGCCATATGGGATAGCGGTGTTGTTGAAGGCGTTGGCTTTTATGAGATGGAGTATTACTACTTGAGCTCATTGGCTAACTTATTTGTATTTTGTCGCCATCCACAGTTTGTATTGAATGACATTTTAGGCGCATGTCAAGCATTCATTTCTGATGTGGCAAGATATCGTCCTTCTGATGAAAACGTTGTCAGGCAGATAGCCAATAGCAATAATGAACTGTTCTTGCCCAAAACGATTAAACGTCTTGAGCAGTATGCAAACAAGATGGGCGTTTCGCTTGATGAGCCTTGGCGCATCAATGGGGTACTGACTCCATCGTTGCGTGAAATTGCCATTGAGACAGGCGCAATGATAGCCAGTGATAAGACAGAATTTGTTACCTTGATGCATGGGGATTTCTGCTTTAGTAATATTCTATATGACTTTAAGTCGAAGAGCATTAAGGTTATAGATCCTCGGGGCATTGATAATAATGGCAACCTGTCCATCTATGGTGACTTGAGATACGATGTTGGCAAATTGGCGCATTCGATTATAGGTCTCTATGATTTTATCATAGCTGGGCTGTTTGAATATTCTGAGAATGCACCCTATGACGTCAAATTGACATTTGAAATAAATGATGGCATTAAGGCCGCACAGGAATCATTCCAAAAAATGACTTTTGCCGGATGGAATATAGAGGAATTGAACGTGTATCCAATCTTGGTGCACTTGTTTCTCTCTATGTTGCCACTACACAGTGATAATGTGGAACGACAGAAGGCTATGCTGGCTAATGCGTTAAGATTATATATCGCATTAAAATCTAAAGAACAATGACGATTATCATTCCTATGGCGGGATTAAGTTCCCGATTCACCAAAGCAGGTTATGTATTGCCTAAGTACATGCTGTATGTTAAGAACCGGAGCATGTTCAATATAGCTGTATCAAGCTTTGAAAATTATTTTAATAGTTGCAAGTTCGTCTTCGTTGCAAGGGATGTGTTTGACACAAAGACCTTCATTATTCGCGAGTGTGAACAGATGGGAATAAAAGATTTTGACGTTGTCATTTTGCCTGCACCTACTCAAGGCCAGGCAGAAACCGTTCTTGAGGGAATCAAGCGATCCCAGATCGCTCCTGATGAACCGTTACTCATCTTCAACATTGACACATTCAGGCCCGGCTACACTTTCCCTGAACAGATTAAGCAATGGGATGGCTACTTGGAGGTTTTCGAGGGCAGTGGAAAGAATTGGTCTTATGCCCGCACCGAGTCAGAGAACTCGACGCTGGTCGTGGAGACAGCCGAGAAAAAGGAAATATCGAAATACTGTTCAACTGGTTTGTATTACTTTGGCAGTACAAGTTTGTTTGAAAAGGCTTATGAATTAAACCAAATGCATCCGATGAATGGAAAAATGGAGCTCTATGTGGCACCGCTGTACAATCATCTAATTGCATTGTCTTATAAGATTCATATTCATGTTATTGGGCGTAATGAAGTGATTTTCTCGGGAGTCCCTGATGAGTATGAGCAAATCTTAAAAGATGTTTTTAAATAAGGACGAGTGTTCCGATAGTCAATTATCTTGATCTTATGAGAATTGTATTTGTTAATCTTCACGGAAACGAGTTTCTTGTAAAGACGCTCAATAAGTATATTTTCAAGCAGTCGGTTGCCATCAAGCATAAGTATTTTCTTGATTACTTGCTTTCGAGAGATGATGTGGAGGTATGCTCTTTTATCAATAAGCGTGGTTTATCTCTTTCATACACAACTCGTAACCGTTTTCTGCAATCGTTCCGATTTTTGGAACATCGCATCACGATGAAAAAGAATGGTATTCCTCTTGATAAAATAAAGGTTTTGAAGAGAGAGGAAGATATACGTCATGATGATATCGTCATTATGTATCAGATATCAGGTCCGCAATTTGAGTTTGACAAGCGTCCTGATGCGATGATTGCTGTCAGTCAACTTCATTTTACAGTTGGGACCGCTCCTGCTGTTGAACGGTTGGATCCTGATCTGATGTTCAATGAGAGTAATATGCAGAAGCGTTTTGTTGGCTTTAATGAATACTTTGGCTGGTTCCACAAGGAGTATATGGTAATACCTTTTGTGTTCGCTAATAGATTCAAGGTGATGAAGCCCTTCGCTGAGCGACAGAACAAGGCCGTTTCTGTTGGAACGATTACTTATCCAGGTTACCTTGTCAAGTATTATGGTCATGATTGCCTACAACCGGCTCGCAAGCAGGTTTATGATCATGCAAAGGAATTGACTCCTTGGGTGGACTGTTTTAACAGTGATTATCTTGAGGATGATAAAACATCCAAGGCTTCAGCCAGTGACAATAAATTGGTCAGGATTTTTAAACGATTGAATGACAAGTTTTTCACGGGACGCCAAAAGAAGTATTACTCTTTTGATATGGTTGAGAAATTCAACGATTACAAGATGTGTGTCGTTGGTGAGGAAATAACAGGATTGCCAGGTATTGGATTTGTAGAGGGAATGGCTAGTGGTTGTGCCTATTTAGGTCAAACTATTGGCTACTATGAAGACTATGGCATGAAAGAAGGTGTGCACTACATCGGTTATGATGGAACCCTGGATGACCTAAAGGCTAAAATCAGTTATTACCAGCAACCTGAGCATCAAGAAGAACTTGAGAAGATTGCAAAAGCAGGGTGTGAATTCGTTCGTTCGCACTTTAACGGTCCTGCTGCTGCAGAGTCGTTATTAAACAACTTGTTGGCGGCTCAACGTCGTTGGCTTGAAGAGCATCCCGGTAAATAAAGCCAAGATTATGGTATCGATACTTGTGCCGGTTTATAATTCAGCTCCCTATCTGAAGAAGTGTGTGGGGTCAATCACTGGTCAGACTTATACTGACTTGCAGATTGTCCTCATTAATGATGGTTCAACCGATGGCTCATGGGACATCATGCAGGAGTTGGCAAGACAAGACAAACGCATTGAGATTTATAGTCAGCCCAATTGTGGGGTAGCTGCAACAAGAAATCGCTTGCTTGAAAAAGTTCGGGGTGATTTTGTCCTTTTTGTTGATAGCGATGACTGGATTGAGCCGAACACCATTGAAATCTTATTACAAGAGCAGGAAAAGGAGGACTATGATATAGTCGCATTTCAGTTGACATCTCCAAAACCACGTGATGAACACTATAACAAGGAAGAGGTTGTCAAAAGGTTTCTGGAGCATAACGTTTTTCGTGGCTCATTGTGTGACAAATTGGTGAAAGCTGATTTATACAAAGGTCTGAGTATTGATCAAACTGTAAGCTATGGCGAGGATGCTTTGTTAGTTTGGCAGGTCTTGCAACGGGTTAATAAGGTTAGTGTATTAGGCAAAGTACTTTATTACTATCGAGTGAATGATGACAGTTTGTCTCATCAGAGCTTCAATGGCAAGAAATTTACTGCATATACAACATGGGACTTTATTTCTCGCGATACGAAGGAATTATGGCCTCAATACAGCGATATAGCTAGAGCGCGTTTTGCCTGTGAGATGGCTCAAATATTAAGATCTGGAGCCATGGCTGGCTATAAATATGATAATAGTGTGAGATTATTACAAGAGGAAGTGCGGCGTGATGGCTTCTTAATTAGAAAGACAAGGCTTTCTACATTTAAAATGAGCCTTTTGGCTTTACTTGTTTCTCATAGTTATTGGCTGACGTGCCGTTTGTCAAGATATTTGAGATAAAAAGGTATAGAGTATCAGTTGCTTTAATTATAATAGCAAAAACTAATTGTTTTTATGCAACCAATTGAATTTATTCCATATTACTATTATAGTACCGCTTATTATTGTTTTCTTTTGGTTTTGTGTTGGATGACTACATTGTTTTATCTTGGGTCCAATACGCAAAAGATACTGCATTCTCAAGGTAGTGCGTCACAGCCAGTAGCAGTCTTAGTTACCATTTTGATTTCTTTTTTTATTGGTTTGAGACAGCCTTGGGCAAGGGACTTTGGTGATTCTTGGGGGTATTGGGGCCATTATAATCATGCCACTGAATATATGCCCATTAATCTTAAAACGGAGTGGTTATGGCATAATCTTGGATTCTTCTGTAAGTCAACTTTGGGAATGAATTCCCATGAGTTTTTTGTTCTCGTGGCACTAATGTATTTTGGTGGTATGCTTATTTGTGCTGCACTTTTGATGCGGAATAACCTATGGCTCGTTATGCTGTTTTTCTTTACGGCATTCCAAACATATACTTACTCCACCAATGGTCTTCGCAATGGATTGGCTTGTAGTTTTGTGCTAGTCGGTGTTGCAATTAGTGCCTTTGATAAAACAAAGGTGATTCTTGGTGCAATTCTCATGTTATTGGCATTATGTATTCATAGATCTACTATGTTGCCATCGTTAATGGCTTTAGTGTCGTTATATTTTATAAAGGACACGAAATTGGCTCTAAGGTTTTGGTATGCTTCTATTGTGTTATCATTGGTAGCGGGTCCTTTATTTGAGAGTTTTTTTGCATCTCTAGGTTTTGATGATCGTTTTTCTGCTTATCAGATGGGACAATATAGTGAAGGTAGAGCCGCTGGATTCTCTAGTATGGGATTTCGTTGGGACTTTCTTTTGTATAGTTCATTCCCTGTAATAATGATATGGTATGTGACTCAGTACCGTAAATTTAGCAGTCGTGAGTTTAGTCTACTGGCAAATACATATTTATTATGTAATGCTTTTTGGATTCTTGTGATTAGGGCCTCTTTTTCAAATAGGTTTGCTTATCTTTCATGGTTCATATATCCTGCTGTAATGGCGTATCCATTGATGCGTATGAATTTGTGGAAAGATCAAGATCGTAAGACATCGATTATATTTTTCTTATATACTGGTTTTACCTTTTTCATGTTCTTCGTCTATTACTTTGGAACAACAGGATTCAGAGGCTTTGACCAATTTTGGTGGAGGGAGGATTAAAGGTTTACCTGTTTATTCATGATCTTTTAGAGCAATTGTACTTGATTGAGAACCTGTATGATTCAGAGAGGCATAAAAGTAAGCATTATCGTTCCATTATATAATCAGGAACGTTATTTTGAGCATTGCTTGCATTCCATCTGTAATCAGTCCTATCATAACCTTGAGGTGATTGTTGTGAATGATGGCTCTACAGATCAGAGTCTTTCTGTTGCGGAATCTTGGGTCAAAAAGGATCGTAGAATCAAGTTACTAAATAAGTCTAATGAGGGGGTGACAATGGCGCGACGTGATGGGTTGCTGCAGGCAACTGGAGAGTATGTCGCCTTTGTGGATAGTGATGATTTGCTGCCTCCACATTCTGTTGAAATTTTAGTAAAACACATGGTGGAGTTTGATGTTGACCTGGTTATTGGTGCTGTGGTTAAAAAACTGGGCTTTATCAAACGTCGCCATGTGGATGATATTTATACTTTTCCTGTTCATCAAAAGATAAGTCAGCCGGAATTATTTGATAAGTATTTTGTTGGGTTTTATCGGAATGATGTGTTTCCAGTCACCATGTGGGGGCGTCTTTATCGTAAAGCCGCTATTGATAAGGCTATTAGAGAAACAGAATTATTTGATAAAGATGTGGACCGGATGGGAGAGGATCAGCTCTTTAACCTGAAACTGTTCCCTTACCTTCGTTCCATGTGCCGGACTGACGAAACAGTTTATGAATATCGTTTTGGTGGCGGAACAACACGTTTTAACCCCTATTTTCCCCAGTTGTTTGCTTCTTCCGATAAGCGTCTTGAGCTCCTTGACAAGTTCCATTATACTCTAGGTTATCAGCCATTGTTTGAAGAGTACATCGCCTGCATTTACTTTTATGCATCACAATTGATTTTTGATAATCGCGCCGATAAACAAGGAGTGGTTGAGTTCTTCAAACATGAAATAGAACATCGTGAAGTGGCGCAAAGGCTGATGGCGTTTTACAGTAAGCAGGATTCGGAAAATGAGCCTTTGCAACTTTTTCTTGAACGGGACTTTGAAGGAATGTATCAATATGCGTCGAATGAGGGCAACAAGATGTTTGGTTCGATTAAGTTCAAGACAAAGAAAACGTTGTTGCAGTTAATTGAGCATCTTTGCTAATCTGGTTTTAAAATAGCACGTCATTGACATAGCTGTGAAAATGAATCCATTGGTAAGTATCATAGTTCCATTGTATAATCAAGAACGCTATCTTGATGCTTGTCTGCATTCTATTAGCCGTCAGTCTTATAAGAATCTTGAAGTTATTGTGGTGAATGATGGCTCCACTGATGACAGTTCTTCGCTGGCCAAAGAATGGATTAAGAAGGATCAACGTATTCGCGTTGTTGACAAGTGTAATGAAGGTGCTACTAAAGCGCGTCTTTATGGCTTTGGGTTGGCCAACGGTGATTATGTAGCATTTGTAGATAGCGATGATTTGTTGCCCGAAGATTCCATCTCTATTTTGGCAAATGAGATGGAAGAAAAAAATGTGGACCTTGTCATAGGCTCAATAACCAAGAAATTGGGCTTTTTCAAAAAGAGACACATCGATAGATGTTTTTCATTTCCTTACAATCAGGTGGTATCGCAGCCAGAATTGTTTGACAAGTACTATTTAGGCTTTTTTAAGAACGATATTTTACCTGTGTCGATGTGCGCCCGTTTGTATCGAAAAAGTGTCATTGACCATGCTTTGCAAGAGACTAGTTTGTATGACAAGGAAATCACATTAATGGGTGAGGACCAATTCTTTAATGTAAAATTGTTTCCTTATTTGCACTCCGTGTATCGTATAGATAAAACGGTCTATATTTATCGGTTTGGTGGAGGAACAACATATTTTAATCCTCGCTTTACTCAACTGTTTGCTTTGTCAGATAAACGTTTGAAACTGCTTGACCAGTATCACTACAATGAAGGATATGGCTACTTGTTTGACGAGTATGTGGCATGTCTTTATTATCATGCGTCGAGACTAATCTTCTGTAAAGTGGCTGATAAGGACGGAGTCATAGATTTCTTTAAACAGGAAATTAATCATCGAGAACTGATGCCTCGATTGGTGGAATATTATACGGAAAAAGACACAAAGAATCAACAGGTACAATCATTGCTTAACAGTGATTATGAGGGCATGTATAATTGCGCATTAGATCTTGTGGAACAACGAAAACGGTCACTCAAAATGAAAATCAGGTCTTATGCGATTAAAGTTTTGTCTTTTTGGTCATAAATTATAGAATTATGAACGAAGAATCCCAACCAAAAGTCAGCGTATTGATCCCCTTGTACAATCAAGAACGCTATTTAAAGGCTTGTATTCGCTCTGTTCGTCGTCAAACGTATAAGAATCTTGAGATTATTATCATCAATGATGGCTCAACAGACAATAGCCCACAAATGGCGAAGGACTGGGCCGCGCATGATTGTAGAGTTAAAGTCATTGATAAACGGAACGAAGGACTTGCGTTCGCTCGTCGAGATGGGTATCTTGCAGCCAGTGGTGAATATGTCGTTTTTTTGGATAGTGATGACATGTTGGCCCCAAAAGCGATAGACGTGATGCTGGCTTGTGCTTTGAAAGAAGATGTTGATCTTGTGGTCGGGGCATATGAAAAACATATCGGTTTCATCAATCGGCGTATGTCGGGTGAGAATTATTCATTCCCATTCAATCAGGTAATTAGGCAACCAGAGTTGTTTGATAAGTATTATGTGGGTTTTTTTCGAAATGATGTGTTCCCGATAAATGTATGGGCTAAGCTTTATCGCAAAAGTGTAATAGATAAGGCATATCACGAGACGGAATTGTATTCACATGATATTCCATTCATGGGAGAAGATCAGTTTTTTAATGTGAATCTTTTTCCGTATTTGAATTCTATGTATCGTATCAGAGAAACTGTTTATAAGTATAGGTACGGTGGTGGTACATTCGGGTTCAATAAAAATTTTCCGCAATTGTTTGAGATATCAGATAAACGTTTACAGTTGCTTGATAAGTTCAAGTATACTGCGGGTTATAAGCCACTATTTGATGAGTATTTAGCTTGTTTCTATCACCATGCGGCGCAACTTATATATTTCAAAAAGGCGGATAAGAAGGGTGTTATTGACTTTTTTGTGCAGGAAATAGGGCAGCGTGAACTAGTTCCTCGTTTAGAGGATTATTTTTCCCATCAAGAAACGATTCCTAAAACCGTGTGTTTGTTGATGGACCGTGATTATGATGGAATGTATCAATATGCTTTTGATTATTCCAACAGTTTGTTCGGATCATGGAAATATAGGCTGTTCACTAGTTTTGTCAAGTTGTTAAAATGAAAGAGATTATGAAAGTGGAAGTCAAGAAAGAAGTGTTATCAACACCAACAGTTAGCATTATTATACCACTATATAATCAGGAAAGGTATTTTCGTGACTGTCTTAATTCAATTGCTCGTCAGACTTATCAGAATTTGGAGATTATTATTGTAAATGATGGCTCATCGGATCGGAGTCCTCTGATAGCACGAGATTGGGCCTTAAGAGATCATCGTTTCAAGGTTATTGACAAAGAGAATGAGGGGACGGCTTTTGCTCGCCGAGACGGTTATCTTGCTGCTACCGGAGATTTTATTTCATTTCTAGATAGTGATGATATGCTGCCACAGAATGCGATTGAGATTATGGTGAAGGGCATTCTTGAAAATGATGTTGATTTATTTTGGGGATCATATTGTTATAAGGTAGGCTGTTTTGTGTCCTCTCATAAAGATAAAGTTTGTTCTTTTCCTGTTAATAAGAGAATTTGCCAACCGGAGTTGTTTGATAAGTATTACATTGCCTTTTTTCATACAGGAAAAATATTTCCTGTTATGATTGGAGCAAAGATATATCGTAAACGTATTGTAGATGAAGCATATCGGGAGACAGGTTTGTTTTCAAAAGAAGTGTCATTGATGGGAGAAGACCTTTATTTTAACATGAAGTTATTCCCCTTTTTGCGTTCCATGTATCGGACAGACAAAATTGTGTATATATATAGACATGGAGGAGGTACGTTTGGCTTCAATAGAAATTTTCCGCAAGTATTTAAGTTGTCAGATATACGATTAGACTTGCTTGATGAGTTTAATTACACAAAAGGTTATGAACCGTTGTTTGAAGAGTATGTTGCTTTTTTATATCATCATGCAGCACAGCTAATCCATTTTAAAAAAGCAGATAGAAAAGAAATAGAGGATTTTTATAAATTTGAAATAGAACATCGTAGACTTGTGCCAAGATTAAAGGAGTATTATGCTCATCATGAGCCCTCAACAAGTATTGATCTGTTAATAAAACAGGATTATGAAGGTATGTATAATTGCGCGTGTAGGTTGAGAAAAAGTACAGTTCTTACACCACGATATAGAATTGTTAAGTTCTTAGTTGATATGCTTTCTAAAGTATGATGAATTATTGGACTTAATAGTTTATGAAATTGATGGTTCTAGTTGTGATTTAGGTTTATAGCCTATGCGGATTCTTCATGTTATAACATCGCTGGATACTGGAGGAGCTGAACGCTTGATGGTTGATCTGTTGCCAAAACTCATCGAGAAGGGAAACCAGGTTGAGTTGCTTCTGTTTAATGGCTTAATGACTCCATTTAGGAAAGAATTGGAGCAACATGGTGTTTCTGTTTATGAATTGTTTCACAGTGCCCGTAAAGGTAGAGCTTCGGGCGTTTATAATCCGCTGAATATTTTTAGACTGCGTAAATATTTACGCAAATATGATATAATTCATACTCACAACACGGCATGTCAGTTATTTGTTCCGATTGCAAAGTGCCTGTCAGGATCAAGAGTAAAGCTGGTCACAACGGAACATAGTTCTACAAGCCGTAGAAGAGCTATCCGGTGGTTGCGTCCGTTTGATAAATGGGTGTATCGTCGGTATGCAAAGATTGTGTGCATTGGGGATTCTACTCTTAGTGGTTTATTGGGTTATTTGGGAACAGATTGCAACGCGTGTGTAATATACAATGGTGTTGATACAGCTCGATTCGTTCGGCCAATAAAAGATATTTCTCATCAAAGCCAATATTTGGTTACGATGGTGGCAGGATTTAGATTTGAGAAGGATCATGAAACCGTGATTAAAGCCTTTAAGCATTTGCCAGATAATTACTTTTTGCAATTTGTCGGAGATGGTGCGCGACAGCCTCAAATGAAGTCTTTGAGTAAAGAACTTGGAGTTGAGAATAGAGTCGCTTTTCTTGGAAAAAGAATGGATGTTCCTGACGTTTTGGAAAAAAGTGATGTTGTAGTATTGTCATCACATTGGGAAGGGCTATCTCTATCGAGTATTGAGGGCATGGCCTCAGGACGGCCGTTTGTTGCCAGTGATGTAGATGGACTGCGTGATGTTGTCAGTGGGGCAGGGGTGTTATTCCCTCATGGAGATGATAAGGCACTTGCTGAATCTATTCAACAGTTATGCGAGAATCCATCCTATTATACAGAAGTTGCTCAAGCCTGCCAGAGCCGAGCAAAAGAATATGATATCAGCGTGATGGCTGACAAGTATGATCAATTGTATAAGGAATTGATGCTAAAGAAATAAGAGAATTATGCGGATCCTTCATGTGATTACTTCTCTTTATACGGGTGGGGCAGAACGCTTGATGGTTGATTTGCTTCCATTGCTCAGAAACGGAGGCCAGAATCAGGTTGATTTGTTGCTCATCAATGGGGTTGACACACCGTTTAAGAAGAAACTTGAGGATGAAGGAATAAAGATATTTGCTCTCCAGAATACGAATGATGTTTATCATCCTCGTGTTATTTCAAGGATGCGTCGTTTTTTCGGAAATGAACAATATGATGTCATTCACACTCACAATACCGCGACACAATTGTATGTCCCGCTATCTCGCTTGTTCATGTCCCAAAAGGGCAGGTTGGTAACGACGGAACATAGCACCAATAGCAGAAGACGTTCTCTGTGGTGGTTCAAGCCGATTGATAAATGGATGTATAGTCGTTATGACGCAATTGTGTGTATCGCTGATAAGTGTAAAATCATTTTGGAGGAGTATATAGGTCATCAAGATACGATTGCAATTATCAATAATGGAGTAGATGTCAAACGTTTTTTACATCCAATAAAAGATATTTCGCAGCAAGATAATTATATTATTACCATGGTTGCGGCATTGAGGGTTGAAAAAGACCATGAAACCTTGCTCAAAGCTGTTAAGCTGCTGCCAAATCAGTATAGATTGCGCATTGTGGGTGGTGGCCCCCGAGAAGTAGCCGACTCTGTTAAAGCAAAATGTCATGAGTTGAAACTTGATGATCGTGTTGACTTCATGGGATTGTGTATGGATGTCCCAAATATCCTGGAGCAGAGTGACGTTGTTGTTTTGTCGTCACATTGGGAGGGACTATCTTTATCAAGCATTGAGGGCATGGCATCGGGAAGGCCATTTATCGCAAGCGATGTAGATGGCTTACGTGAAATGGTGAATGGCGCAGGAGTATTGTTCCCTCATGGAGATGAGAAGGAGTTGGCTGAGAAGATACAATGGTTGTGTGAGCATCCAGATGAATATCGTGAGGTTGCAGAGCGATGCCAGGAAAAAGCCCGTCAGTATGATATCTCGGTAACTGCTGACAAGTATCTTGAATTATACGAGAAATTGTTAAACAAATCGTCAAAGTGATTCTTGATTGAGGGCATGGCTGCAGACATCTTCTAGAACTTAATTTTTTAAATGGCTACATTAACAGTTTTTACACCGGCATATAACAGGGCGCATACTATTGGGCGCACTTATGAGAGCTTGTGCCGGCAGACCTGCAAAGATTTTGAGTGGCTTGTCGTTGATGACGGCAGCTCCGATAATACGCGTGAATTAGTTGAGGGATGGATTGTCGAGGGCAAGATTCCTATCCGTTACATCTATCAGCAGAATCAGGGGATGCATGGTGCGCACAATACTGCCTACCGCAATATCAACACACCCTTGAATACCTGTATTGATAGTGACGATTACATGCCCGATGATGCGGTTGAGAAAATCCTGAACTGTTGGCAACAGCATGGCAGTGATAAAGTGTCGGGTCTTGTTGGCCTTGACGTGACCGAAGACGGCAGCCTGATTGGTACAAAGTTTCCTCCAGGCATGGAAAAGACTACGCTTCAAGGTTTTTATGAAGCTGGCGGAAGTGGTGACAAGAAACTGGTTTACCGCACAGAAGTCATCAAGCGTTATCCCGAGTATCCCTTGTTCGAAGGAGAACGTTATGTCGGTCTTGCATACAAATATATGCTGATTGACCAGGATTATGAGCTGATAACGCTGAACGAACCATTGGTCATTGTCGAATACCAGCAGGACGGTTCCAGCTTTAATATGTATAAGCAGTATTGGAACAATCCTCGGGGCTCTGCGTTCTATCGGATTACAGAGATGCAGACGACGCACAGTTTAAAGCGCAAACTGATGGTTTGTACCCATTATGTCTCGAGCAGCATTATCTGCCGCAATTGGCGATTTCTACAAGAGAGTCCAGAGAAACTGCTGACATTGTTGTGTATCCCCAGTGGATTGGCACTCTACTTGCTGATTAGGCACAAAGTGAAGCACAATTCATTGATGAAATTTAACAAACGGATAAAAGAGAATTCCTGATGATAAGGGTTTTGGAAATCATGCCATTGGCACATTCGGCGATGGAATTCATCGGCGACCAGCTGTCGTACTTCAAGGAACAGGGGGGCTATGAGATGCATTTGATATCTACTCCTGCCGATGGTATTTATGAATTCGCTGAACGAGAGGGGACTGCTTATTATCCTATGGTTATCCCTCGGACGATAGAGCCACTTCAAGATATCAAGAACATGTGGCGGATATTCAGGTATGTCCGTAAACATAAGATTGATGTTGTTATCGGCCACCAATCTAAAGGCATCTTATATGGTATGCTGCCTAGTAAGCTAGGTGGCGCAAAGTACCGTGTAGTTCTGGCTCATGGCGTACTTGAGGACACAATGACTGGTTTGAAGCAGAAAATCTTTGCCACCGAAAACAAAATCATGTCTTCTTTTGCCACACATGTGCTTTGCGTCAGCCCATCGGTGATGAGAAGAAGGGTAGAACTCGGCATTGACAAGCCTGAGAGACAGCGCATTTTAGGCAAAGGCACCTGCAATGGCGTTGATGCATTGAATAAGTTCAATCCGCAAATTGTTCCGGCTTCAATCACTGAATCCATTCGGGATAAGTATGGCTTGAAAAAAGATGACTTTGTCGTGGGCTTCTGCGGTAGGCTTGTCAGGGACAAAGGCGTGACAGAGTTGGCAGGCGCTTTAAAACTGTTGAAAGAACGTTATCCTGACTTGCCTGTGAAACTTTTTGTCATCGGAAATTTGGAGAAACGAGATGCCCTTCCTGACGAAACAGTCAATTTCCTGAAAGAGTCAAAAGATGTAATCTTTACTGGTCGAGTTGACTATTCCGAGATTCAGAATTACTATACCGTCATGGACGCTTTTGTCCTGCCGTCATATCGAGAAGGCTTCCCAACTGTAGTGTTGGAGGCCTCGGCTATGGCTCTACCGCTCATTGTATCGCGGTCGACGGGATGTATTGATTCCATCATTGAGAATCAAACTGGCGTTTACTGTGACATTACCCCCGAATCTATCGCTGAAGCGGTGATGACTTTTGCGGACAAGGAAAAAGCTTATCGTTTCGGTCAGGCAGGCCGTCAATTTGTTCTTGAGAATTTTGAGCATACTAAGGTTAAAGCCTTTATGCTTGATTTATTGAATGACATCACTTCAAAACGAGATTAATATGTCTCAAACGATTTCCGTCAAACTCACACACGAGATAAGCGAGGAGCTATGGCAACAGATTGTTGATGGCTTCAATGAGTCATTTGATTCACAGGTGACGGTTGATGGCATGCGAAACGGGTGGTATGTGTCTAACCCTTGGGGGTATGCTTATCATGCTTTGGTTTTAGACCCCAATGATGAACTCATGGCCTTCAATACATTCACGCCCATGCGTTATGATAACGGCATGAATGTCGTTGTCAGCGGAAGCACCTTTGTCCGTAAGAGATTCCGTAAAAATGTGATGCTCATGGCCTTGATGTTTAATGCATTGAGAAAGCGAGTGGCAGAGGATGGCTTCGACATTCAGGTCGGGGTGCCTAACCATAATTCAGTCAAGTATGCACTCAAGATCAACAAGGAGAAATTGATCGGAGATTTGGCCTATTATGTTCTGCCGATCACATTATCTAAAACTTTGGGAAAGCGTCTGCCTGGTTTTGTTGATACATTATGGCGAGGAGCAATAGGCGTGCATCTTGCATTCAATGGCTTGGTGTCTTCGGTTTTCAATACCAAAGAAAAAAAGCGTTTTTTCTCTTGCGACGTAAGTGATGAGTCATTTAATAAACGTTTCAGCAGCTCTGCCTATAAAAAGGTAGAGTTGGAAAATACACGGTTTTCTTACCGGGTATATCATGAGGATGGCAAGCTTGTTGCTTACCTGATGGATTGCCGCGACAATGGAGTGAAGACCTTTCAGTCGCTGGTGCGGGCTTGCCGCTATATCAAAAAACACGAAGCGGTGGATGCTGTCTTGTACATAGGTTTCATGCACATGAAGCAGAGCCTGCTTATCAGGCTTCCTCGCAAAATGGTGCCAAAGAGGCTCCCCTTGGTTTATTACATCATGGATGATAAAAACTGTAAAGGCAAAGATATAGAAGATCCCGAAAATTGGAGTTTTTCTCTCATGTCATTTGATGTGAGATAGCATAAACAGATATCAATAACTAACAATTAAAAATATTTTTGAAAATGGAACTTAATGATTTTGTAAGCAAATTTGCAAATTTGTTTGAAGAGACCGATCCTGCAAGTATTACTCCCGACACTGTTTACTCCCAGCTTGAGGAATGGGATTCAGTAATGGTGCTCTTATTGGTTTCGATGGTTGACGAGGAGTACGGTGTCATCGTTGACGTGGAAGAAATGAGCGAAACTGAGACCGTGAAAGATCTGTTTGAGTATGTGAAGTCCCTTCGTTGATAGATTTTGAAGAGGATTTGAGATATTCAAGCAAAAGTGTATAGGAACAGCTCAAGAACTTGAAAAAGATGAAAAAGGCATATATCAAACATATGGCCTATTATCTGCCGGAAAGGATTATGACTAACGAGGATATCGTTAAGGTCTTTTCCGAAAAGGCAGTTGAGAAAATCTCGGAGAACGTAGGTATAAAACAACGTCATCTTACGGCACCGGGTGAGACTGCGTCAGATATGGCTTTGAAAGCGGCAAACAATCTTTTTGAAGAGAGTGGTTTTGATCGCGGGGCTATTGACTTTGTTGTGCTCTGCACGCAGTGTGCTGACTACTTCATGCCGTCAACAGCCTGCGTTCTTCAAAACCGCTTAGGTTTGAGAAAGGACATAGGCGCCTTTGACATTGACTTGGGGTGCTCAGGATATGTCTATGGCTTGGCAATAGCAAAAGGACTTATCCTGGGAGGCTTGGCCACCAATGTGCTGTTATTGACAGCCGATAATGTCACGCGCTATCTCCACCCACAGGATAAGGGCAACCAGACCCTCTTCGGTGATGCGGCAACTGCGACCATCGTTTCGACCGAGGGAAGTGCCGAGATTATGGACTTTGTACTTGGTACCGATGGTGCGGGAGCAAACAACCTCATTGTCAAGTCAGGCGCATCAAGGATGCCTGAACGTCAGAATGACCTTACATTTGACAAGAACGGCAGTCCCGTTTCATCAGACCACATGTACATGAATGGTGCACAGATATTTGTGTTCACTCAGCGCATTGTTCCCAAGTTGGTCAAGGATGTGTTAGCCAAGAATAATCTTAATCAAGAAGATATTGATTTGTTTGTATTTCATCAGGCTAACCGGTTCATGCTTGATTTCCTGAGGAAGAAATTAGGCGTTCCTGAAGACCGTTTCTGTATCTACCTGGAAAACGTGGGCAACACGGCATCCAACACTATTCCAATCAGCCTGATAGAGGCTAAGAAAGAGAATAGGGTAAAAGGCAAGGTCATGTTGTGTGGCTTTGGTGTAGGTTACTCATGGGCAGGTGTTGTCCTGAATGTGGAGTGATCAAGAGGTATAGCAGAGAACATAGGAGTTATTTGATTTGTTTTCCCAAGAGTATTATTAGAGAATGGAACTTAACGATTTTATAAGCAAATTTGCAAATCTGTTTGAAGAAACTGATCCGGCCACGATTACCGCTGATACTGTTTACTCCCAGCTCGAGGAGTGGGATTCGGTGATGGTGCTTTTATTGGTTTCGATGGTTGACGAAGAGTACGGTGTCATTGTGGATGTTGAAGAAATGAGCGAAACTGAAACGGTGAAAGATCTGTTTGAGTACGTGAAGTCTCTTCGTTGATCGCTCTGATACGTGTTTTTTTACAGAGAATAGAACTGGACAAAGAGCTTGAAGCAGATGAAAAAAGCATATATTAAGCATGTGGCTTATTGCTTGCCTGAGAGCGTTGTCACTAATGAGGCGATTGTCCGCGACTTTCCCGAGTGGTCGGTAGAAAAGATTACCGAGAAAGTCGGCGTGAAGCAGCGCCATGTAGCGGCCGAAGGTGAGACAGCAACTGACCTTGCTGAAAAAGCGGCCAACCGGTTAATCGAGGAGAACAACATAGACAGGGCTTCCATTGATTTTATAATCCTGTGTACCCAAAGCCCTGATTATTTCCTGCCGACATCGGCATGCCTGCTACAGGATCGTCTGGGCTTGAGAGAAGGCATTGGAGCCTTTGACTTCAACCTTGGCTGTTCAGGTTTTGTCTATGGCTTGGCTATTGCCAAAGGCTTGATAACTGGCGGAATTGCTGAAAACGTCTTGTTGTTGACATCAGAGACGTACAACAAGTACCTTCATCCCAAAGATAAGGGAAATCGCACGATATTCGGAGATGCTGCATCTGCCACATTGGTATCAACCGAAGGTTTTGCCGAAATAGGCGATTTTGCACTTGGCACCAATGGCAAGGGCGCCAACAACTTGATTGTCAAGTCTGGCGCATCAAGGATGCCCGAGAAGCAGAACGATGTCACTTTTGACAAGAACGGAAACCCCGTATCGTCTGATCACTTGTACATGAACGGGGCTCAGATCTATGTGTTCACCCAAAGGAATGTTCCTAAGGTTGTCAATGAAGTTCTTGAAAAGAATCACTTGAGCAAAGAGGACATTGATCTGTTTGTCCTGCACCAGGCTAACCAGTACATGCTCGACTTCCTGAGGAAGAAAATGGGCATTCCCGAGGAGCGTTTCTTCATGTTCATGGAGAATGTGGGTAATACGGTTTCAAGCAGTATTCCCGTCTGCTTGGTCGAGGCACAGAAGGAACAGCGCCTAAAAGGCAATGTCTTGCTGTGTGGCTTCGGTGTCGGCTATTCTTGGGGTGCTGTGGTAGTGAAAGCCAACTGATACGCGTCACATGAATATTTTGTCCTTTGACATAGAGGAGTGGTTCATTGAACAGGTCTATAATGGCGGTCGAAAGGAACGCTATGAGGTGTTTGACCGCTATCTCGGTGAGATTCTTGACTTGCTGGATGAGCGCCAGATGCAGGCGACCTTTTTCATCGTCGGCAAGATGGCAAAGGACTTCCCCGAGGTGGTGAGGCGCATTCATCAGCGGGGGCAAGATATTGGTTGTCATTCCAATATCCATACCTGGCTTAATAAGATGACTCCCGAAGAAGCCCTTGACGATACTCGCCAGGCTGTCGATGCATTACAAGATTGCATTGGTAGCAAGGTGAAAAGTTATCGTGCTCCAGCATTCTCAATCGGGCATAATAACAAGTGGGGTTTTGACATATTGGCTCAATGCGGTATTGAGAATGATGCTTCGGTGTTTCCTGCGCTGAGGGATTTTGGTGGATTCCCCGATTTCGGACACCAGCAACCGACGTTGATTGAGACCTCAAGTGGAACCATCAAGGAATTTCCCATTGTGATGGCTCATCTGCTGGGCAAGGATATTGCATTCTCGGGTGGCGGATATTTCCGCTTCTTCCCCTTGTGGTTCGTGAATCGGCAGATGAACAGCAATGACTACAACATTTGCTATTTCCATATTGGTGACCTGATTCCTTCAAGTAAGAAGGTGATGACGAGGCAAGAGTACGAGGAATACTTCAAAGAGCCTGGTACCTTGATAAACCGTTACAAGCGACACATGAAATCAAACATAGGCAAGAAAACGGCATTTGCAAGGATGAGCCGACTGATTAGTTCGCGCGAGTTCCTGTCGATTGCCCAAGCCCAAGATCGGATTGATTGGGCACATTGTCCAGTAATGAAAATTTGATAGTAATTGTGTTGCTAAGCTATAGAAAAGCGAAATCCAAATGCCAATGAAACACTTGTATAGGGATTATTTTAAACGAGCTTTAGGTTTTATCATATCACTTGTGGCACTGGTGTGTTTGTCACCTCTGTTGCTTGTGGTGACCATATGGCTGCACTTTGCTAATAAGGGCGCAGGCGCCTTTTTCGTCCAGGAACGTCCTGGGAAGGATGCCAAGATTTTCAAGATCATCAAATTCAAGACGATGACCGATGAGCGTGATGCTGAGGGCAATTTGCTGCCTGATGAAGACCGCCTCACCCGTGTGGGTAAATTCGTCCGTTCAACAAGTATTGACGAACTGCCACAACTGATCAATGTTTTGAAAGGAGATATGGCCCTCATTGGTCCTAGGCCTTTGTTGGTGAGGTATTTGCCCTTGTACAGTCCTGAGCAAGCTCGTCGTCACGAGGTGCGCCCCGGAATCACTGGTTGGGCACAGTGCCATGGCCGAAATGCCATCTCATGGCAAGACAAATTCAAACTTGATGTGTGGTATGTTGATCACTGCACCATCAAGAATGATATGATAGTAATTTTAATTACAATAAGAAATGTGATTTCCCGAGATGGAATAACTCAGGAAGGACAAGCAACAATTGAAGCTTATAACGGAAAAAACTAATGTATCTTTACGGAGCTAGTGGACACGCAAAGGTCATTATTGACATATTGCGGACTTCGGGTGTAAAAATAGACGCTTTGTTTGATGATGATTTATCAATCAAAGATTTGGAATCCATACCAGTAAAGCATTGTTGGAATGGAGAATCCCCAATTTTGGTGAGTGTTGGTAATAATATCTCTCGCAAGCAGATTGCAGAGAGGTTAAGTTGTGAGTTTGCAACAGCCGTTCATCCTTCGGCATTGATATCTCCTTTTGCTAAGATTGGCAAGGGCTCGGTTATTATGCAAGGTGTGATAATTCAGAGTGGTGTGCATGTTGGACAACATTGTATTCTGAATACGGGGGCTACGATAGATCATGAATGCTTCATTGATGATTTTGTTCATGTTTCGCCACAGGCAACACTGTGTGGGAATGTAAGCGTGGGTGAAGGCGCTTGGATTGGTGCTGGTGCGGTTGTTATACCAGGTGTGAAGATTGGTCGTTGGAGTGTCATTGGTGCTGGCAGTGTTGTCGTTAAGGATATCCCTGATGGAGTCGTTGCGTATGGCAACCCATGTAAGGTTAAAGTATCATACGGTATCATTGATCAGCATTCTAAAGAATATCCGATACAACAGGCACAAAGAATCGCCATCTTTGGGGCTGGCGGATTTGGCCGTGAGGTTGCCGGTGGTATCCTCCGTATCAATAAGGAGCATGCTCAAAAGTGGGAAATCTTCGGATTCTTTGATGACAACATACCCGTGGGGACTAAAGTGTCCCATTATGGTAAGATATTAGGAGGAAAGGAAGCCTTGAATGCAATAGAAGAACCGCTTGCGCTGGCTATTGCCGTGGGTGACCCTAAGACTCGAAAGCTTATCCGTGATAGTATCACCAATCCCAATATCAGTTATCCCAATATTATCGCTCCCTCGTTCAGGGTTCTTGATCCAGAAACGTTCAAGATTGGATGCGGGAATATCATTCAGGATAATTGCAGCGTGACATGTGATGTCACAATAGGTGATTTTAATGTGTTTAATGGATCCAATGTCGTTGGTCACGATGATGTGATAGGTGATTTTAATGTATTGATGCCTAGCGTGCATTTGTCGGGTGCCGTGACTATTGGGGATTGCAACCTTTTCGGTGTGGACAGCATCGTATTGCAGCAGATTAAGATCGGAAACAATGTCACGCTTGGTGCCGGCAGTGTATTGATGACAAAGCCGAAGGAAGGTTGTACCTATATCGGTGTGCCGGCCAAAAAGTTTGATTTTAAATAATATTTCAAGATAGATGGAAGCAAATAGTTTTAATCCATTTTCCCTTGAGGGGAAAACCATATTGGTCACAGGTGCCTCGTCAGGCATCGGTCAGGTTGCAGCTGTATATTGTTCCCGCATGGGAGCCCGTGT
Organism: uncultured Prevotellaceae bacterium; assembly: GCA_946186345.1. GTDB lineage: Bacteria > Bacteroidota > Bacteroidia > Bacteroidales > Muribaculaceae > Sodaliphilus. The sequence goes on from CAMHMV010000008.1 coordinate 29,543, forward strand.
TGTTATCACCGCTCGTAACCAGTCTCGGCTTCAGAAGACCTTTGATGAGTTGGCTCCCGTAGAAGGTGGCCATTGTCAATTCCTTGCCGACTTGACTAGTGACGATGACGTGAATCGCTTGTTGGGCGAGTTGCCGGCCCTTGATGGAGCCGTGTTGTGTGCGGGTAATTCAGTTACATTGCCGCTGCAATTCGGGACACGAGACAGGTTTGACGTCATGTTTGAGGTCAATTTCTTCTCTCCTGTAGAGTTGATGCGCCTCATGTACAAGAAGAAAATACTCAAAAAGGGGGCATCGGTGGTACTGATGGCCTCTATTGGCGGAACCCACAGTTATATGCCTGGAAACGGCGTGTATGGTGCGTCAAAGGCTGCCTTGAACAGCGTGATGAAGTATGCGGCTCGCGAGTATGCAGCCCGCAAGGTGCGTGTCAACAGCATCTGTCCGGGCATGGTTGATACGCCATTGATTCATCGAGGCGTTATAACCGATGAGCAGCTTGCTGAGGATGCCAAGAAGTATCCGTTAGGTCGATATGGCCGTCCAGAAGACATCGCAAGTGGTGTCGTCTATCTGCTCAGTGATGCGTCAAGCTGGCTTACAGGTCATGACTTAGTCATTGATGGCGGCTTCTCGATATAGTTTTAAAAACTTTTTTTGGTTGTTTTTAAAATTGTGTGTACTTTTGCCTGCCATTATTGACAATGATAAAAGTTGGAATCTAACGATTGGAATTCAAAATGACTATGAATATAGAAGAGTTTATTGAAAACTTTGCCGCTCAGTTTGATGAGACGGACCCCGAAATCATCGTATCGGACACGAAATTCAAGGAACTTGATGAGTGGTCGTCGTTGACAGCATTGTCAATTATTGCAATGGTTGACGATGAGTACGATGTCATTATCAAGGGAAATGATATTCTCAAAGCAGAGACTATTCAGGATTTGTTTGAGATTGTACAAAAGAAAAAGCTTAAATAACATTTTCACTACAAGTGATGGAATCACGGGTAAAGGAAATCATTGCCCGGGTCTTGAATGTGGACCTTGCCAAAATTACCGATTCCCTGTCTTCGGGTGACATACCTGAGTGGGACTCAGTCGGTAATCTTGCGATAATCAATACCATTGAGCAGGAACTTGAAGTCGAGTTCCCGCTTGAGGACCTTTTTGACCTGACTTCTGTCGAATCAATCGTCAAAGAAGTTAACCAACTCCTACATGCTTAGAACGCCCCACAGCACTCTGCTGTGTGACATTTTCAATCATGCGACCACCACCCCCGACAAGATTGCGCTTGTTGAGGGTGACGCTAAGACTACCTACTCGCAGTTGGTGTCAAGGATAGAGGTATGTGCCTCGTTCATGCAATCGCTCGGATTGCGTGCTGGAGACCGTATCCTGTTGTCTGCACACAAAGAGCCTGAATTCATCTACATCTATTTCGCCGCCCATCTGCTGGGTGTGATCAATGTGGTGGTGGACTCATCGGCTCCCCGTGAACGGCTAGACTATATTTTGAGCATTGTCAAGCCCACGGTCTGCTTTGGCGACAGTAAAGGCGATGACGGGTGCCGTAGTATCCCCTTCGATGCTATTCCCCTTGATGATGCCGCCGAAGTCCACCTGGAATTGCCGCACCTTGAAGCGACAGATGTTGCCGATGTGATGTTTACTACCGGCACGACAGGGGCGCCGAAGGGCGTTTGTCTCTCTCATGCCAATATCTCGGGTTCGGCAAGTAATACCAATGGCTTTATTGGAACCTGTGCCGACGATGTGGAAGCACTGGCGTTGCCGCTGAGCCATTCTTTCGGCTTGGGTCGGTTGCGCTGTGTCCTGTCGGTAGGGGCTACTCTTGTCTTGGTGAGCAATTTTGCCAATCTCAAGTCATTCTTTACAGTTCTTGATCAAGAGCATGTGACGGGATTCGGAATGGTGCCTGCCGTGTGGCAATACATTAAGCGCCTCAGTGGCAGACGCATCGCGAAGTTTGCTGATCAATTGCGGTATATCGAAATAGGCAGTGCCGCCATGCCGATAGAGGATAAACGGCTGCTTATGGAGCTTTTCCCCAAGACACGACTGTGCATGCACTATGGTCTCACTGAGGCATCGCGTGCACTGTTCAGTGAATTCCATGCCAATGCCTCCAACCTTGAAAGCGTTGGGCGACCAGCTTCTTCCCAGGTTGAAGTCCAGGTTCTGGGTGAAGACGGTCAACGGATTGCTGCTGGCGTTGATGGCGAAATCTGTGTGCGCGGCAATATGGTTTGCCGGTCCTATTATCTGGCTAAAGATAATGATGACGCTTTCTATGGCGACTGGTTCCGTACAGGGGATTGGGGACATTATGATGAGAATGGTGACTTCTATCTGACTGGTCGCAAAAAGGAACTCATCAACGTGGGCGGCGAGAAAGTAAGTCCCGCTGCCATTGAGGATGCTATTCTTTCGTTGGGGGTAAAGGATTGTGCCTGTGTTGCCGTTAGCGACCCTAACGGTGTGCTGGGTGAGGTGCCCAAAGCCTACCTTGTGAAAGGAGACACTCCTATAGAAATTGACGACATCAAGAACCGCTTGGCTCAACTGTTGCCGCCCCATGAGATTCCCGTGGTGTGGGAATGGATAGACCAGATTCCCCGAACCCAATCGGGCAAAATCCAACGATTAAAACTCAAGCAATAACAATACAACATTATAAAAGCTATGTCACAGCTAACTGTCAATAACGTCCGCATTGTGGGTATGAGCGCCTGTGTTCCTGCAACGGTTGAGGAAAATCGCACCCTGCCTATCTACAAGGACGAGAACGATGCGTTGAAAGTGATCGCCTCGACAGGCATAGAACGTCATCGTAAGGTCGAGAAGGGTACAACCGCCTCGGATTTGACTGTCAAGGCCGTCGAGAAGTTGCTCTCAGACATGGGATGGCAACCTGAGGACGTGGACATCTTCGCCTATGTGTGCACCTCCAGGGACTATATTGCTCCCCAGACGGCATGTGTCTTGCAGGACCGTCTCAAGTTGCGTAGCGACTGCTGTGTATTTGACCTGCCGTTCGGCTGCTCGGGGTGGGTTTACGGCATGAGCATCGTTTCATCGCTCATGTCACACGGAACCCTCAAACGTGCCATCCTGGTGGCTGCCGAGACCAATACCCAGAACCGCAACCAACGCGATACTGCCGTGCGCCCCTTGTTTGGTGACGCCGCTACAGCAACGGCTCTGGAATATGATTCCGAGCGTAGTCATCCCATGAATTTCATGTATGGTGTTGACGGTAGTGGCTTTGATGCCGTGTGGGCACCATACGGCGGCATGCGCAATCCTGTCACCGTTGAGGCGCTTGAGGAGAAAGAAGTGTCACCCGGCGTTTTCAGGCGTGGAGTTGACATGATTGTGAACGGCATGGACGTGTTTGGTTTTGCCATCAAGCAACCGCCCCGTTCTCTAAAGGAACTGATAGCCACGTTTAATATCGATATTGAAACCGTTGACTTGCTGCTCCTGCATCAGGCCAATAAGTTCATTGACGAGAAGATACGCAAGGCCATTAAGATACCAGCCGAGAAGACGCCCTATTGCCTTGAAGACTACGGCAATGTCACCAGTGCATCCATTCCCTTGACCATGGTGTCGCGGTGCAGCGAGAAGTTATCGGGTAGCGTTGAGAACCACTGTATCGCGTGTGGCTTCGGAGTGGGGCTTGCATGGGCAAGCATGGAGTTTTATGCCAGTGATGTTAAGGTCAGTGACATGGTTATTTATTAGTTCGATAAAATCATTATGGATAAATATATTAATAACAACAAGGAGTTTTATTGGGGTGACTGGTACTTCAAGGATCACGTGATGGCGCCAGACTTCAACTATAAAGCGCACAAGAAAGAGCTTTCTCCCTATTTCCAACAACACGGCTTTAAGGTGTCGATGATGTTTGATGACTACTATTCGCGGATAAATGGAGTACACAGCGATAAGTATTTGTCAATGGACGTGTATTACTTCTTTGTGATACCGGCTCTTAATCGTCATGACTTTATCACACCTTATTTGGATAAGAATATCTACAGTGAACTGTTTCCTGATGTTCGCCAACCGAAGACGGTGGTCAAGAATATGCACGGACACTTCTACAGTAATGGAGAGGAAGTCTCTCTTAACCAAGCTGTCGACATAGTTTCAGATACAGGAGGAGAGCTGATGATCAAGCCTACTGTGGAGACCTGCAACGGTGACGGAGTGGAACAGATTCTTGATTTTGACAAGAATTCTCTTCGGGCTCTCTTTGCTCGTTATAACTTCAATTTCATCGTACAAGAGAAGGCTCGCCAGCATGCGGATGTCCAGCGGGTTAATCCCACATCGTTGAATACGATGCGTCTATATACCTATCGCAATCTTAAAGGTGAGGTCGTGTTTCTGTATCCTTACTCTATGTTGCGGTATGGTGGTAAGGGTGCCGTCAAGGACAATACATCCATGGGTGGCGGAACGTGCCTGATAGACCGTGACGGTAGGGTAGATGATAGGGTGTTCCGCTTCAAGAGCATGGAGGTCTCGTCCCTCAAGAAGGAAACCGGGACCGAGGGCCTTATCATACCAAACTACCAGAAGGTTATTGACACCTTGCAAAGGATGCATAAACGTTTGCCCTATTTTGATTTTGTAGGGTGGGATGTGACTATCGACCCCGATGGTGAGCCCTTGTTTATTGAGTTTAATCTTGTGCCCGCTATCGAGGGACCCCAGATTATGTCTGGACCCATGTTTGGAGATTATTTGGATGAGGTCGTTGAGCGCGCTACTCGGGTAGAGTGTTCAAGGGTACAGACCAATAAGAAGGTCTTTGACCGAGACTCCCATTTCTATCTCCACATGCAATGAGGATTGTGTAACCAACAGTAAATAAAAGAATAACGGAAGAGAGCGTGGAAATCCGTCAGGTAGTCAATTCGCTATACAGGTCCTGCAGCTATGTCATCACCCATGATGACGAGGCATGGTTGGTGGATTGTGGCGATGTGGAACCATTGCTCCATCTTATCGGGAAGAGTACCTTGCGCGGCGTTATGCTCACGCATGGGCATTATGACCACATCTATGGATTGAATGTGCTGCTGACGATGTATCCGTCAATGGCAATTCTCACTAACGAAGCCGGTAAGGTAGAACTGCTGAATGATAAAAGAAACTTTTCCAGGTATATCAATGACCCCTTTATCCTGCAATCGCCAGAAAACATCACGCTGGTCGAGGATGGCCAGGGGATTGACTTGTTTGATGGTATCCAGGCAGAACCCGTGTTTACTCCAGGTCACAGCCCGTCGTGTGTGACTTGGGTTATCGGGGATGCTGTTTTCACAGGTGATAGTTTTATCCCTGGGGTAAAGACTGTAACCAATTTCCCGTTATCGAACCGCGCCCAATCGGCTGCCAGTGAGATGATTATAAAAGACCTGATTTCGCATCGTGATGTGTATCCAGGTCATGCACCAGAATTGTAAAAAACTAAACAATATAGAAGATTATGGCTAATAATAAGGTTTTGCTCTGTCTTGCACATATGAGCGGACAAGAGATGAAGTATATTCAGGAGGCGTTTGACACCAATTGGGTTGTACCCCTCGGCCCCAATGTGAATGCATTTGAGAAGGACTTAGAGGCATTGTGTGAGCAGGGTAAGCATGTCGTGGTCCTCAGCTCAGGCACTGCTGCCATCCATTTGGCGCTTGTCAACCTGGGCGTCGGTCGTGGCGACGAGGTGATTTGCCAATCTATGACATTCTCGGCGAGCGCTAATCCTATAGTTTATCAGGGAGCAACGCCAGTGTTTGTTGATAGTGAGGCCGATTCCTGGAATATGGATCCCAATCTGCTCGAGGAGGCCATCAAAGACCGTATTGCCAAGACCGGCCGAAAGCCTAAAGCTATTATCCCGGTCTATCTGTACGGAATGCCGGGCATGATCGATGAAATCATGGAAATTGCCAAGCGTTATGAAATCCCTATCATTGAGGATTCGGCCGAGGCGTTCGGTTCACGTTACAGGGACCAGTTGTGCGGTACGTTTGGCGATTACGGTATCATGAGTTTCAATGGTAACAAGATGATTACCACCAGCGGAGGCGGTGGCTTAATCTGCTCGGATGAGGCGACTAAAAAGAAAATCATGTTCTATGCCACCCAATCCCGTGAGCCCATGCCTTACTATCTGCACAAGGAAATCGGTTATAATTACCGCATGAGCAACATCTGTGCCGGCATCGGCCGTGGACAGATGACCGTGCTTGATGAACATCTGGCTCATCACAGGCATCTGTGTGACCGTTATGTTGAATTGTTTGCTGATGTAGAAGGTATTACCGTTCATCTCAATCCCGATGAGCGCTACGACAGCAATTACTGGCTCAATACAATCCTGATTGACCCCGCCAAGACTGGTACGGACTACGAGACGGTGCGCCAGCATCTTGAGTCATGTGATATCGAGTCTCGCCCGCTGTGGAAACCCATGCACACCCAACCGGTATTTGCAGGTGCTCCTGCTTATGTCAACGGTATCAGCGAGCAGCTGTTCTCGATGGGCTTGTGCCTTCCCAGTGGTCCCTGTGTGAGTGACAGTGACGTTGAGCGTGTGGCCAATGAGATTATCTCTTGCTGCAAGCGCTAATGATTTAAAAACCTAAAAGATAGTACTAAATGAAAATAATAATCTACGGTGCCGGAGGATTCGGAAAGGAAGTTGCCTGCTTGATCAGGAGAATTAATGCCAATGGAGGCGACTGGCAACTGATCGGATTCTTGGATGACACCAAGCCGGCAGGCACTGCTGTTTCCCATTATGGTACGGTGCTTGGAGGCATGGATATGCTTCTCCAGATCGATGAACCCATGGCTGTTGCCTTTGCCATCAATGAGAATAAGACTGTTCGCCGCATCCGTGAGAAGATTACCAATGAACATATCTCTTTCCCCAACCTCATAGACCCATCCACCTTCTATGTTGACAAGGAGTCTGTGACCATAGGTGAGGGTAATATCATCCAGAACGGCTGTATGATATCGTGTGATGTCAAGATCGGTAGTTTCAACTTGATTAATGATCATGTGGTGATCGGGCATGACAACATCATCGGTGATTACAACGGATTGATGCCTGGAGCGCACCTTTCGGGAGGGATTACCATCGGGAACGGTAATCTGTTGGGCGTTGCCAGTGTGGTGCTGCAAGGATTGACCATCGGCAATGGCGTTACATTGGGCGCCAACAGTGTACTGATGACACAAGCTCGTGACAACAGTACTTATATTGGTGTTCAAGCCAAGCGATTTGATTTTTGACACACACATTGACCCATTGTTTTTGAGGTCTTTTTGAGTGTATGAATTGAGCGAAAAGGATTGAAAGGCGTAAATTCCTTTAAAATAGCGTGTAGGATTTGTTTTTTTTATGTAATTTTGCGGGCTGTAAAAATATTTAAGGTGTTTTTACGTTATAAGTGTAATGAATCTTGATCAATTCATAGAGAACTTTGCTGATCTGTTTGATGAAACAGATCCAGATACTATACAGGCCAGCACTCGATTCAAAGAGTTGGAGGAATGGTCTTCGCTCCTCGCATTGTCGGTTATCGCAATGATTGACGAGGAATATGACGTTGAATTCCGCGGCGATGACATCCGTGGCAGTAATACTGTTGAGGATTTGTATGAAATCGTCGAGACCAGAGTAGAAGAGTTGGATTGAAGTGACCGTCTAATGCAATGACATACTGCCCAGAGTGTTCTGTCGGCAGGTTGTCTTTGTTTTATTTTATCCCAACACAAATTAAAGTCTGTCTTTATGGCAACAATTAAATTTCATGGGGTGGGTATCAAGGCGATGAGCGCCTGTGTACCCCCTGATGTCGTCTATAACAAGGACTTGGGGTATCTTATCCCAGAGGAAGAAATAGAGAAGGTTATTGATAATATCGGCGTTGTGGAGAGACGCATTGCCGCCGATGATGTCACTGCCAGTGACTTGTGTTATAAGGCCGCGTGCCAGCTGATGGCCGATAATGACATCGATCCTGCAAGTATCGATGTGCTGCTGTTTATGAGCCAGACGCCCGATTACAGGATTCCTGCTACCTCTTGTCTGTTGCAACATCGGTTGGGGTTGCCCCGTGAGACGATGTGCATGGATATCTCCTTGGGCTGCTCGGGCTACCTGTATGCGCTGAGTACCGCTTTTGCCTACGCCTCGATGGAGGGTGTGAACCGAGTTCTCTTGCTTGATGGCGAGACGTTCTCCAAGATTGTCAACCGCCGTGACAAGGTGGACTGGCCGCTCTATGGTGACGCTGGTACAGCAACGCTCATTGAGAAGGGTGACTATGGTGACTCGACCTTCATGCTTTACACTGACGGCAGCGGCTTGGAGGCTCTCAAGATTCACGCTGGAATGCGTAATCCGATAACCGCAGAATCCCTCATCGAACGAGAACAGGAAGAAGGCAACATCCGTAACGACCTTGAGGTATTCATGGATGGCATGGATGTGTTCAACTTTGCTATCAGCAAGGTGCCCAAAAGCATCAAGCAGTTGCTCAAAACAACAGAGCAGACCATTGATGATGTGGATTATCTGGTTTTCCATCAAGCCAACCTGTTCATGATGGACTTCTTTGTCAAGAAGTTGAAGGCCGATCCGTCACGCGTTCCCCATTGCATCCAGAAGTACGGTAACACGAGCAGCACCTCGGTGCCGCTGACCATATCCAGTGAGTTGGCTGGAAAACTTGAGGGCACACACAATGTCATCTTGAGTGCTTTCGGAGCTGGTCTGAGTTGGGGTGTCGCAATGATGCAGATGCGTGATTGCAAGGTGTCTCCCGTCATTGAGTATTGATTTACATGGACTCATTGCTCACTTTTCACCACGTCGGTATCGCTTGCCGCGATATCTCGAAGAGTTCAAAGTTCTACACTTTGATGGGTTATCAGGCAGGTCCTGCCACCGATGATCCCATCCAGCATGTGCGTGTCTGCTTCCTGGAAAAGGACGGGGCACCTCGCCTGGAGTTGTTGGAACCCCTCGACGAACAAAGTCCTGTGGTGCGAACACTCTCCACGTCAGGAGTGAGCCCTTATCATATCTGCTATGAGGTGGCTGACATCACTGCTGCCATTGAAGCCCTGCGCGGTCAGCGTTTCCTGCTGGTGAACGGTCCTGTTCCCGCGTGTGCGATGGGTGACAAGCAGATTGCTTTCCTGTATCAAAAGAATACCGGCCTCATCGAATTGGTAGAAAACCCCATGTGATGGGTGAATTGCTGCTGACATACATCGTTCCTGTATATAACACCGAACGTTATTTGTCGAAGTGCCTTGGTTCAATTGTCAGTCAAGGGCTTGGCGATGATGAATACGAGGTGCTGGTAGTGGACGACGGCTCAAGCGATGGCAGTGCCGCAGCTGTTGAGGCGTTTGCTTCGGCTCATCCTCAGGTGCGGCTGATTCGTCAGCAGAACCAAGGGGTCAGTGCTGCCCGCAACCATGCGTTGGACGAGGCTCGTGGACGCTATGTGCAGTTTGTTGACAGCGACGACTATCTCGAGGAAGGCGTCATGTCGCAACTCCTGCATCGCGCCATAGATGAGCAACTTGAAGTGCTCTTGTTCAATTACAGGAGCGTGGACGTTGCTGGCGTTCCTGTTCCCGCGTCAAAGCAAGGTGACCAATATGATTCGACACCAGTGATGACAGGTGTCGATTATCTGGCAGGGCACGCGATGACACCCTATGTGTGGCGTTACCTCATTAACCGCAACTTTTTTGAGAAGGGTTGTGCCTACTTGGGTGACGATAAGGGGTGGCGGTTTGATACGTCGCTGATCGTCTGTGAGGACGGGGCGTTGATTTCCCGTTTCATGCTGGCTGCCAATCGAGTAGCCCATGATGGTACGGCTGCCTATTGCTATGTAAACCGCAGTGACAGCGCCATGCACAATCCTGATTTGGACCACATCCGCCGCCGTTTGTTTAGCCAGGTCGATTCTGCCGCAACAATTGATGCAGCCATGAATCGCCAAGAATCGCAATATGGCAAGCGCGGTCTTGCAAGCGTCGCAGGCTTGAGGAATGTCTATCTGTTTTTTGCCATGACCAAAGCCTTGACCAGCGGTTGTGTCAAAGAGGTGCTGCAGCACATGCGTCAAGCCGGATTGTATCCTTTCCCGTGCGTGGGAGCTGAGGCCAACTATTACGGCAAGAAATGGAAGATTATCCACACCCTGATGATGCATCCACGCCTGTGGTCGTTGTTGAGTAAAGTATATCAGCTGAAAAAGAAATAAGATGAAGACGTTTGTCTTTCGTAATCAGACGATTGAGCCCTTCTTGGGAAGTGACGGCATGACCTATTCGGGTTATGACGACATTAGTCTTGTGCCCGATGATGTGGACCGCTACATCTGGTTCTACCAAGTGCCTGTCAATGCCGACAGTGTCCAGTTGTCGGAAGAGGTGTCCTCTTTTGCGGACAAGCTTGACCTGGTGCTGAATCGTGCCGAGGCCAGTAAGCCTTTTGTCATCTTCTCACTCGTTAACCTGTTCCCGTTGAGGCTCACGGGTGATGAGACGGCAGTTGCCGATGCAGTTGCCGCGTTCAATCGCCATGCCATGCAGCTGTCTATCGAGCGCAGCAATGTCAAGTGGGTGGACTTCAGCGAGTTCACATCACGATATGATGCATCGACACTTGTCAACTGGAAGTACTATCTCATGTCCCAGATGATGTTGAATCCCAAGTTGGCCAACGATTTCCAAGGCTGGTGGAAACATCTTGACGAAGAGATGGCTTTGTCCCGCAAGAAGTGTCTGGTGCTGGATTTGGACAACACCTTGTGGGGTGGGGTGCTCGGTGAGGACGGCATCGACGGCATCAAGCTCGGCGGAGACTATCCGGGAAAGGCTTTTTCCTACTGGCAGCAGTCACTGTTGCAATTGTCCCGTAATGGCGTGATTCTGACGGTGTGCAGCAAGAATAACGAGGCTGATGTGGTTGAAGCGTGGGAGAAGAATCCGCACATGGTGCTGAAGCGTGAGCACTTCAGTGCCCTGCGCATCAATTGGCGTGACAAGGCGACCAACTTGCGTGAATTGGCTGATGAATTGAATATCGGTCTTGACAGCATGGTCTTTCTTGATGACAACCCGTCGGAGCGCGAACTGGTCAAGCAGATGTTGCCCGAGGTCACTGTCCCCGATTTTCCCGATAAGCCCTATCAATTGATGCCCTTCTTTAAGCAACTGGTAGAGCGATACTTCCGCATTTATCGGGTGACAGAGGAGGATCGTGCCAAGACCCAGCAGTATCGTGCCAATGCTATGCGCCAGGCCGAAATGGGACGTTTTGCCGATATGGAGAGTTACCTCTATAGTCTCGACATGCAGTTGGAGATCATCCCCGCCGATGAGCACAATCTGCCGCGCATAGCCCAGATGACCCAGAAGACCAACCAGTTCAACCTTACCACCAAGCGTTATACCGAGGTCGAGGTGAAACAGCGTCTTGAGGACGGATGGCATATTTATTGCATGAGTGTGAGTGACCGCTTCGGTGACAATGGCATCACGGGAACCATCTTTTTGGAGCCGGTTGATGACACTACCGTTCATATCGACACGCTGCTGCTGAGTTGCCGCATTTTGGGCAAGGGTATTGAGGAGGCATTTGTCAAGACAGTGCTCAATCTCCTGCGTTTGGATGGTTATCGCCATGTGACAGCCGCCTACCTGCCTACCGCCAAGAATGGCCAGACGGCCGATTTCTATGACCGCATGGGAATGACTTGCATTGTAACCGAAACTGATGGGACCAAGCGATATGATTTGGCTTTGGACCACGTCTATGAGATACATAACTATTATAATATTAGAGTGTTATGAGTTTTGAAGAAACTGTTTTAGATATCATGCGTCAGGCATTTGAAATTAAAGAGATTTCTACTGACGTGTCACAGAAGAACTGCTCCAAGTGGGACTCGTTGCATCACTTGACGTTGGCAAGCGAGCTGGAGGAGCATTTTGACATTGAGCTGGAGCCCGAGGAGATTGCCGAGATGACCGACTTCTCGCGCGTTGTCGCCATGCTGAAGTCGAAACTGTAGGACCAGAATCAGGCATCCGGTTGTGACAAGTGGAGAAGCAGCGCATCGCTTATATCGACTTCATGAAATGTCTGTGCATCATGCTCATCGTGATGTACCACATTGACCATGAGTTCTTCAACTATCTGGCTCCACACCTGAATGATGCCTTGCAGGCTTTCCGCCTGCCGATGTACTATTTCATCTCGGGCATCTTCTTTAAGCTTTATAGCGGTTATGCCGATTTCACGCGGCGCAAGGTGAATAATATCCTTGTGCCGTTTGTTTTTTTCGTGGTGTTCGCCTTTGCCGTGCGCCTGCTGGAGTATGGCTTCCGCCTGTTGGTGGGTGCCGAGCCCATTGAGGTGAGGCTCACGCAACTTGTCGAGCCGTTCTATCTGCGCTATTGGGAAAACACCACTCCGTTGTGGTTCCTGCTGAGCCTGTTCTGGGTCAATGTCATCTTCTATGCCATGCAACGGTGGATTAAGCCGTTGTGGGGCATCTTGCTGGCGACGGTAGCGTTGTCGGTCGTGGGCTATGAGTTGGGTGTCAACAAGATTGAATTGCCGCTCATGCTGGATACCTCGCTGGTGGCATTGCCTTATTTTGTGCTGGGGTGGGGCGTTAAGCGCATCGGGGCAGTCGCTCCGACGAAGTGGGACCGCTGGGGCATACTGGCTCTGATAGCCATTGCGATGCCCATCTACTGGCTGAGCGATTTCATGAACCTGCATTTTCAGGTTTTGCCGTCCTACTGGCAATTGTATGTCTTGCCGTTTGTCGCCATATTGGCGTTGTTCTGGGCATGCAAGCCGCTGCCTCACATTCCATTGTTTTGCTATTACGGGCGCTACTCGCTCATCATCTTAGGAACCCATCCCCTGATATTGCAGCCTGTCCGTTTCCTGCTCCTGCGTCAAGGCATGGAGAGTGGCGTGGAACTGACGCTGATTGTTTTTGTCGTGACTATGTTGGTTGAGTTGCCGCTGATTTGGCTGCTCAAGATCTGGGCTCCACGTTTCACTGCCCAGGAACCCTTCTTTAATCCCGGTTGGAAATTGCGTTAATCAACATCCCATGAAGTACATCATCCATCTGTTGGCCATCGTATTGGCTTTTGTGTTACTGTTGTCGGCTTATGGCGGTCGAGTTGATCCAGTCGTGTGGACCTTGCCGTCGATGCTGACCCTGGCGTTGCCGGTCGTGTTGCTTTTTGTCATTGTGGCGATGGTCTTGCTGGCAATCTTCAAGCAGTGGCGTGCTGTCGTCGTCCTGCTGGGGGCCTTGCTGCTGTCCTGGCCCACGATAAGGCTGATTTCTCCGTTCAATATCAGCCAACCCAAAGCCGATTCTGAGAAGACCCAGTTGAAGGTCTTGACGATGAATGTGACGGAGTTTAACTGGCAAAAAGGAAACGAACCCAGCGAGAACATGCGTTATATCCTTGACCAGGATGCCGATATCGTGGTCATTCAGGAAGGACTGGTCTATTTCTCGTTTGAGAACCTGAGCACGGTCAAGCCGATGCTCAAGGAACTGTATAAAAAATATCCCTACCGCAAGAAGGAGTTTTATGATGTGGGCATTATCTCAAAATATCCGTTTACCGAGGTGAAATCGGAGGTATTGTCACAGGATACGCTGAATTATTTCATCAAGGCATGGGACGTTGAGGCGCCTGGTGGAGAATTGCGTGTTGTGAATATGCACCTGAGTTCATTGCGGTTCACCGCCAATGACAGCCAGGTCATCGAGTCGATGAATGTGCCATCAGACCGCAAGCGGCGCATTAAATCGGTGGCCCAAAAGTTGGGCAATGGCTTCATTTCCCATTCCCGTCAAGCCAAGGCGGTGCGTCAATTGCTGGATGAGACCAGTGGTGACGTGCTGATAATGGGTGACATGAACGACACGCCGGGTTCGTTTACCTATCGCACGGTTTGTGGAGAGGACCTGCGCGATGCGTGGGCTGATACGGGTTTTGGTCCCATGTACACCTTTCATGCCCATCATTTGTATGTCAAGATTGACCACATTTTCTATAGAGGGGACATGAAGGTGTTGTCTTGCCGCCGTGATAAAGAAGGCGAGAGTGACCACTATCCGTTGGTAGCGGTATTTGAGAGGTAACACACTAAAAGCCCCGCTTTCCCGTTCTTATATTATAGGATTAAAAATATCAAGCAGAATGACGAAAGCAAGATTTATATTACTGATGACGGGTGCCTTGTTGGCGCTGGCATCACTGCTCTCATCTTGTATTGAAGACGGGTTCACCACTGCGTCAACCGACGTGCTGGCGTTTAATACTGACACTATCGCATTTGACACGGTAATCACGTTGCAAGGGACAGCGACCAAGCAGATGGTGGTCTACAACAAGAGCAAGAAGCAGATCAACATCTCGTCAATCAAGGTGGCTGGACAGGCCACCAAGGGGCATTTCCACCTCAATGTTGACGGCATACGCGGTGACGAGTTCCAGAATGTGGAAATCCGTGGCAACGACTCCATCTACATCTTTATCGAGGCCAAGCTCGACGAGATGGAGCAGGACGCACCTACTCTGCTGGAGGACTACCTTGTGTTTGAGACTAATGGAATGACGCAGAAGGTGTTGCTTAGTGCCTGGGGACAGGATGTGATCCGCATCAAGGGCGATACCATCTCAAATGATATGCGTTTCACGGCAGATAAACCTTATCTGATTTATGACACGATGTTTGTGTCACCGGGTGTGACGTTGACGCTTGACGAAGGAACAACGCTGCTGTTCCATGATAAGGCAGCCATGCGTTGCGCTGGACGCATGCTCGCCAACGGCACGGCTTCGGAGCCCATCACCTTCCGTGGCGACCGTCTGGACCACATCGTTGGTGAGAACAGTTTTGACATGATGTCGGGTCAGTGGGGTGGAGTCATTTTCACGCCGCCCACGATGGGCAATGTGCTGAAACACGTCATCATGAAGGGCAGCAGCATCGGTATGCACTGTAGCGCTTATGGCGATACCGTTAACTGTGCACTCAAGCTCGTGAACTGTGTGCTGACCAATTCGTCCTCGACCTGCTTGGCAACGGCGACCTGCTATGTCGAGGCCATTGGCACAGAGTTCAGTGACGCAGCCGAAGAGGTGACCTACTTTGCCGGCGGCAAGGTAATGGCGAGCCAGTGTACGTTTGCCAACTACTATCTGTTTGGCGTGCCCTCGGCGCCCATCGTCAATATCTTTGATGTAGAGTATTCCAATGGCACCATAGGCAAAATCAAGGCCTACTTTGATAATTGTATCCTGTATGGTCTTGGTGATGTTGCCGAAATCAATGAGGGCAATCTGGCCAATTTCAATGTCTATATGCGCTATTGCCTGTTCAAGAGCCCGGGCAACAATGATGCTCACTTCATCAATTGCGTTTGGGAAGGCGACCCGCAATTCCTGACTGTGCGCGACGACTACCTGTTTGACTACCGCTTGGGTAACGAGAGCGATGCCATCGGCAAGGGTAACCCGGATCTGTGTCCCAGCGAGGCCCGTTATGACCGCTACGGCAACGACCGTTTGGCCAAGGGCGCGGTGGACTTGGGCGCCTATGTTTGGACTTATGTTCCAGATGATGAGGAGGAATGAATTTTATAACGATTAACTTTTTACCTTTAGCCATTAGCTGCCAGCTAGTGGCTATTAGGTTTTTATATGATAACTGAAAAGAAGGTATATATGAAAAGGATGTTATTTCTTGTGATGCTGGTTATGGGACTGGCCAGTTGTGTAACGGCTCAGGACAATGCTGGGTCACGTATGCCCAAGCATGAGTTTCGTGGGGCGTGGATGCATATCATCGGGCAGAAGCAGTATGCCCAGATGACGCCCGAGCAGACCCGTCAGTACCTCGTTGAGCAGCTGGACCTGCTGCAGCGGGCTAACTGTAACGCCGTCATCTGGCAAATCCGTCCACAGGCCGATGCCGCCTACAAGAGCGACCTCGAGCCCTGGAGCCGCTGGCTCACGGGTGAGCCGGGCAAAGCGCCCAATCCCGTGTGGGACCCGTTGCAGTTCATGATTGATGAGTCGCACAAGCGCGGTATGGAACTCCATGCGTGGATCAACCCCTATCGCGTGACCAGCAGCGAGGAAGACAAGCCCGCACCGGGACACATCTATTATGAGCACCCCGAATGGTTCCTGAAGTATGCCGACGGCAAGCTGTATTTTGACCCGGGTTTGCCCGAGAGCCGTGACTTTATCGATACGGTGGTCAGGGACATCCTCACGCGCTATGACATCGACGCCCTGCACATGGATGACTATTTCTATCCCTATCCAGTCACGGGCGCAGAGTTCCCCGACACGACATCCTATAACGAATATGGCATCGGGTGGGACAAGAATGACTGGCGCCGCCATAATGTCGATTTGCTTATCGAGCAGTTGCACAATACCATCGAGGAGGTGAAGCCCTGGGTGCGCTTCGGTATCAGCCCCTTCGGCATCTGGCGTAACAAGGCCAATGACCCCGACGGCAGTGAGACCAACGGCCTGCAGTGCTATGATGCGCTCTATGCCGACTGCCCCAAGTGGACCGCCGAGGGTTGGGTGGACTATATGGTGCCTCAACTCTATTGGGAACTGGAGCATGAGCGTGCTAGTGACCTCGTGCTGATGCACTGGTGGAACGACCATGCCAACGGCCGTCACATGTACTACGGTCAGGCTGTCAATAATGTGATGTCCCATCAGGATATCGCCGATGAGGGTGGCGACCCCACCAATCCCACTCAGCTTGACCACAAGATGAGGCTGCAACGTGCCATGGACGACGTGCATGGTGTGACCTGGTGGCCCGCCTATAGTATTACCAGCAACTTCAAGGGTGTGCTCGACTCGTTGGAGAACATGCAGACTTGCCGTCCTGCACTCATTCCTGCCTATACCTGGTTGGACAACGAGAAGCCTCACCGCGTGCAGGACCTCAATATCAAGAAGGTGGGCGGCAAGAAATGCCTCGTTTGGCGGGCACATAAGACCGACGATCCGATGCAGCAGGCCGTGCGCTACGTCGTTTATCGCTTCCCCAAGGGCAAGAAAGGCAGTCTCGACAATGCCGATAACATCCTCGCCATCACTGGCGAGACCACCTTTGTGCTGCCTGACGGTGGCAAAGGCAAGTGGCAATATGCCGTCACCGCCCTCGACCGCTGCTGGAACGAGAGCGACCCCGCCTGGAAATAACCTCATTCAGACAACTGGGACAACTAGAAGGACTATTATTGACAACATTTAGTATAAGCGACAGCCGCCCACATCAGGGGCGGCTGTCGCCATGTATTGTTCACTAATCTCTAATCACTAATCCTTAATCAACATTGCTCATTTGCTAGAACAAATGAGCAATGTTCTCCGTCATCATCTTCACGCTCATGGCCAGCAGGATGATGCCGAAGAACTTGCGCGAGAACATCATGCCGCCCTCGCCTAACAGTTTCTGAATCTTGCCGGTGCTCTTGATGACCAGGAACACCCATACCATGTTGATGGCGAGGCCGATGAAGATGTTCACGTCGTCATACATTGCCTTGAGCGAGATGAGCGTCGTCAGCACACCGGCGCCCGCAATCAGCGGGAACACCATGGGCACCATCGTCGCTCCCTTATTGGGCGTGTTGTTTTTGAAGATTTCCACGTCAAGGATCATCTCCAGCGCCATCAGGAACATCAGGAAACCGCCTGCCGTGGCAAACGAGTGGATATCGCAGTTGAAGATGCGCAGCAACCAGTGGCCGCCATAGTAGAAGCCCACCATCAGCAGGGTAGAGTAGAGGGTGGCTTTAACGGCATCCACGTGCCGTCCCTTTTCCCTCAACTGCAGAATGATAGGTATCGAGCCCACGATGTCGATAATACTCAGCAATACCAGTGTTGCACTCAGAATCTGCGTGAAGTTGATTGTTCCCATAATCGAAGGTTTTGTAATTACACTGCAAAGGTACTAAATAGTTGTCAGTTGTCAATTTTCAGTTGTCAGTTTTGCTGTTTCCTGATATCATGAGTGATGAAATCGACGCTTCTTGCCCTCTCAGAATTGGCGCTAAAATCCGAATGACTCCCAAATGGCCTTTTTCTTTTTCGAATAGTTGAAAACCAAATATTTAACCAACAAATATAACTATCAAATGCTGGCCATTTTTCGTTTTTTCACTATAATTCTGCCAGTGAGAGAAATCCTGTTTTCAACCGAAAAAAAACACTGCAACATCACCTCAACTCATAAGCGGCTGATTTGTTCCTCAGGCAATTCCGCCGCTGTCTTAGTTGCTTGCGCAAATGCGTGAAAGAGTTATAGGTTGCTGGTTTGTAAGCGCTGTTATTTTTTTTGCATTTTCTAGTGCATATTTGTTAAGTGAGAATTTTTTTTTATTATATTTGTGGCAATATTAGCATGAACTCATTCTGAATACTGAGCTTTACCTTACGAATATTAACTAGAAGCAATCATTAAAACTAACTGTATATGAAAAAGATATTACTATTTGCAATAGTTGCTATGATGGTGTTGACCGCCAATGCGCAACTTAAGAATTCTGGAGAACAAAAGGCAAAGACCTTCTCTACTAAATCGGAGATGTCATTTAAGTCTCAGGCTTTAATGAAGGAGATGCACAAGGCTGATGCTAATCATCCCATCGTTAGGACTCCGAAAAGGGCTGCCAATATCAGTGGTTATTACAAGCGTCCCGCCGGTGCTTTTGTGGGTTCAATGACTGTGATTGATAATTCATATTATGGAAGCTACTATTATCCTTACATGATGCTAAGTCCTTATTCTCCTTATACCTTTGTGCCTGTTATTGACGGGATGAGCGATGTCCACACTTTGGTTTGGGGATATGAGAAGTCTTTCGTTGATACATTACAAAACTGGTATCAGGATACTATCTTTGAGTTTAGTACTAATAATCTTGAAGTCCAGTACATGTATGAGTCTGATGATGTCCCCCGAGTTTCTGTCACTGATGGTGATAATGAAGTATTCTCATATCAGTTGAGTGGCTATAAGGTGGGCGGTACTGATTTTAATCCTGTTATTGAAGACGTTTATCCTGGCGTTATCAAGGCCTATCCGACTTTTGCTGAAGGTTGGGATGAAGAAGGCGTCGATCTGCTCGTCTCCAGTAAGACTTTCTGCGTTGGTGGACGTAATGGTGACCAGCGCTATATGACCACCTATTACAGTGGTGCTGAGCCTTGGGGTGACAACGAGAGTGGCTGGTGGTTCGGTAAGAACGGTGGTAATCGTGCTAACGGTATGCCCATTGACGGTATTGCTCAAGCATTTGAGAAGCCGACCTATCCTTACCTGCTAAAGCAGGTGGTTGTTGAGACCGCTCTTCTGGTTGTTGATGCTCCCGTTGAGATGACCTGTAAGGTTTATCGTCTGACAGATGGAATTCCTTCATACGATGCAGATACGTATGTCAGTCTTCCTGAAGTGCCTGGTGAGCTAATCGCTATGGGGCGTGCTACTGTGACACCCCAGACCAACGATGCTGCCGATGGTATGATTTTCTTCACACTCTTTGATGAGGATGGCCTCGAAGTGACTCCGACTATTGATGACGCAATCCTGATTGTTCTTGACGACTACAACAACGAGGGAATGGAGAGCCTTCATGACTTCTCTGCTCTGATCTGCAGTGATGACCAAACTGATGAGGGCTATGGTGAACTCGCTTACCTAAAATACGGTATTCCTGATGAAAATGGTAATTTTAGTGGCGAATATGAATGGGCTGGTCTGAACAACTTCTTCTTTAGCGGTACGTTGATGACCGGTATGAGTATCTTTATCACCATAGATTTTCCTTTTATTGAAGATATACCAGATAATCCACAATATGACTTTGTTGTTGATGGAATCTATTATTCTATAATTCAGTCTAATGAGGTGAGTGTGACTTTTCGTGACAAAAGATATAATTCATATAGAGGTGATGTGGTGATTCCTAAGGAAGTTACAAATGAGGGCATAAACTATAGAGTCACTTCAATGGGTGAAAATGCATTCTGGGGATGCAATTCGTTAAAAAGCCTAACAATTCCTGTTGAAGTTACATCAATAGCAGGTAATGCTTTCAAATCATGTAGCTTAGAGAATGTTTGCATAACAGGTAATGGAAATTGGCAGGCTGGCGCATTGCCAAGCACAGTTAAGACATTGTATATCAGCAGTGGTGTGACTTCGATAGAGGGTTTGAATGTAAATCCCATTACAATTTATTGTTATTCTACAAATCCATCTATTTGTGATGAGATGACGTTTACGGGGTATAATGGCACGTTGCATGTCCCTTCGGAGTCGGTGGCTAGGTATTTCATTGCGGACTATTGGTACAATTTTGCCAATATCATTGGTGATGCTGTTGAACCTCAGTCTATAACGATGAGTCAAGATAGTTTGAGTTTGAGTATTAATGGACAAAAGAGAATTAATGCTTCAATCTCTCCTTCGGATGCTACGCCTAACACCTTTTCATGGCACTCTTCTAATAGTGCGATAGCAACGGTAGAGAATGGACAAGTCAAGGGTATTAGCAAGGGGGAATGTGATATTGTGGCTACTTGTGTTGGTAAGCAAGCGATTTGCCACGTCACTGTTAGAGAAGTCCTGCCAACGTCTTTGACCTTAAGTCAGAACAATGCAACAATGGAGGTGGGCGACCAGATCAGTTTGACTGCAACAGTGCTACCTGAGGATGCAACTAATGTTTTCTTTAGTTGGTTGTCCACTGATGGAGCTGTTGCTACAGTCAATAATGGTATAGTAACTGCTGTTGCGCCTGGTGAATGTGACGTCATTGCACGGTGCGGTGACTTGTCTGATACTTGTCACGTGACCGTAGTTGAAAGAATCATCTATATCACCCTTGACGAGCATGAGGTGAGTGTCTTGCCCAACCATATCATATCTTTGACACCTACAATGACGCCTGAGGCGACAGACCTGAAAGTGACCTCCAGTAACCCCGCAGTTGCTGCAGTGAGGTTGGTTAATAACAAAGTACAGGTGGTTGGTATAAAAGAAGGCAAGACGACTATTTCTGTCGGATCCGTTGATGGTGCCGCAGTCGGCGATACCTGTTTTGTTACGGTATATACCGAAGTAGGTGACGTGAACAGTGATGGCTATGTAAAAATCAATGATGTGTCTGCGCTCATTGATTACTTGTTTAGTGGTGATGAGTCGGCTGTCAATATTTCCAAAGCTGACACTAATAATGACGGCAAGGTGAGCATCGCTGACGTTTCCTCGCTAATTAATTATCTCTTAAGTGGTGAATGGCCAAGTACTGGAACAAAGATTGTTTTTGACCCGACTGTCGATATTGGCACATTCGGTGGCAGTGCTGGAGCATACTCTGTCTGGAAAGATGGTATCACGATGAGTGTTTCCAATGGTACAATCGCTACTGCCAGCGGCATTACTGCTTATCGCATTTACAAGGGCCAGACGGTTACGTTCAGTAGCAATGTCGGTAGGATTACGAATATAATGTTTGAGTGCACTGCGATAGGCGATGCCCAGTATGGTCCCGGTAACTTCACGGTTGATATGGGCGATTATAATTTTGCTGAGAATATTGGTACATGGATTGGCTCTGCTCAAGAAATTGTGTTCACCGCAACTCCCAATCAGTTGCGTGCTTCCAAGATTATTGTGACTGTAGGTGGTGTAGGATCTGCAGGCTCTGAGGCTCCTGCTGAACCTGCAATTATGCCCGCAGGTGGCGGCTTCATAAATCCTGTAGCTGTGACTATCACCTGCCCGACTCAAGGTGCCAATATTTATTATACCACCAATGGCACCACTCCCACGACTGGCTCTACGCGTTACACTGCTCCTTTTACACTGAACCACAATACGACAGTGAAGGCTGTTTCGGTACTAAATGGTGTGACGAGCGGTGTGGTGTCCGCAGAATTTGTAATCCAAACCGAAATCGTCGGCTTGGGTAATCTGTCTTCTATTGCCGATGACACTTCTGTGATGATGGGATATGACGCAACCGTTATCTGGCAAGGTGGTAACTACCTGTACCTCAAGGATGCGACTGGCTATGGTCTCGTATATGGTAATGTTGGACAAACTTACAACATTGGTGACGTGATTCCTAAGGGTTACAGTGGCAAGAAGACAACATATAAGGGAAAACCCGAATTGATTAATTTAGCTGGTTTCAAAGCTTCAAGCGAATCAATGGATCTTTCGCCTGATACGATTACTGTTTCAGAGTTGAATAATGATTACTGGGCTCATTATGTGGTGATCAAGCAGGCTGTAATATATCCTAATCAAAGTACTTATGATTCGTTGAACGACAATACTGGTGCTTGTGATTTGTATAACGGTTACTTCAACATTGAGTTACCTACAGATGGTTTAGCGCACGATTTCTATGGTATTGTAGGTGTATACAATAATTATCAATTCCTTCCACTCTCTTACGACGATCCTCCAAGCCATCCCTAGTATGTGCCATATGAACCTAGCGTTATTTCTGCTTTTGGGCACATTAAGCGATATTGAGGAAGGCTGTTTCACCAAGGAAATATGTGTTGTCCGCTGTGTTACTGAACAGAACGACTGTGTTGCATGGGGGCGCCTCCAGCGACTATACAGATAGATTTCTTAACCCGTGGTGCCTGCCAATTCACTCGTTTCGCTCGTTCCGTTGGCAGGTACTACGGGTTAAATGACACTCTCTGGGTGTTTCTCAAACATGCACAATTATTCCATACCAGCTTCTCCCATAACAAGATTGCTTTTTGTGCTTGGGGGATGAGGTGGCATGAAGTATTTTTGTGGCGAAGGAGATGAAATTGCTTTTAAGTCTTTGTTAACATTTCCGCCCCACGCTTTTGGAATGTAGCGCATTGAGCTACGCGTTGAAAATCAATGGGTTGTGGAGATTGGCTTAAGGATGGGTGATTTGCTTTTTGACCTCTGCTGAGGCTTGCTGCTATAGTCTGAAGTCTAAAAACTGCATGGCGGCTTTGTCGTTTGGTGGTTTTTTAGTACCTTTGCCATTTAAATGAGATTAAAACTGTAATAATATAACCAAAAACAATGAGCGAGAAAGAGAATACACTGGCTACGAAATACGACCCTAAAGAGGTCGAGGACAAGTGGTATAAGTATTGGGAATCGCACGACCTGTTCAAGAGCGTGCCCGATGAGCGTGAACCCTATTGCATCGTTATTCCGCCCCCCAATGTGACGGGTGTGCTGCACATGGGCCACATGCTCAACAACACTATCCAGGACATCCTCATCCGCCGCGCGCGCATGGAGGGCAAGAATGCCCTGTGGGTGCCCGGAACCGACCACGCCTCGATTGCTACCGAGGCCAAGGTGGTAAAACGTCTTGCCGAACAGGGCATCCGCAAGCGTGACCTCACGCGCGACGAGTTCCTCAAGCATGCTTGGGACTGGACGCACGAGCACGGCGGCATCATCCTGCAGCAGTTGCGCAAACTGGGTGCTTCCTGTGACTGGAGCCGCACCGCCTTCACGATGGACGAAACCCGCAGCAAGAGCGTGTTGAAGGTGTTTGTGGACCTCTATGACAAGGGTTACATCTACCGCGGACTGCGCATGGTGAACTGGGATCCCAAGGCCCAGACAGCCTTGAGCAACGAGGAGGTTATCTATAAGGAGGAGAAGAGTCACCTGTATTACCTCAAGTACTATGTGGACGGTCTGCAGACCCTTGAGAACGAGGAGCAGCTGCGTGCCGAGGGCAACATCATCCACAAGGATGAGAAGGGCTACTATGCCGTCGTTGCCACCACCCGCCCCGAGACCATCATGGGCGATACCGCCATGTGCATCAACCCCAAGGATCCCAAGAACCAGTGGCTCAAGGGCCGCAAGGTCATCGTGCCCCTGGTTGGCCGCGTGATCAACGTGATTGAGGACCGCTATGTAGAGATCGAGTTCGGTACAGGCTGTCTGAAGGTGACTCCCGCCCACGATCCCAACGACTACGTCCTGGGTAAGACGCATAACCTGGAGACCATCGACATCTTCAATGCCGATGCCACCATCAGCGAGCAGTCGCCGCTGTACGTCGGCATGGACCGCATGGAGTGCCGCAAGGTGATTGTTGAGGACCTGAAGAACGCCGGTCTGGTAGAGAAAATTGAGGACTATGACAACAAGGTGGGCTACAGTGAGCGCAACAGCGACACCGCCGTAGAACCGCGCCTGTGTATGCAGTGGTTCCTGAAGATGAAGCACTTTGCCGAAATCGCTCTGCCCTGTGTGATGAACGACGAACTCAAGTTCCACCCCTCCAAGTATAAAAATATCTACAAGGTATGGCTCGAGGGTATTCAGGACTGGTGCATCTCACGCCAGCTGTGGTGGGGACACCGCATTCCCGCCTACTTCCTGCCGACCGATGAGGAGGGCAAGGAGGTCTATGTTGTTGCCATGAACGAGGAAGAGGCCCTGGAGAAGGCCCGCAAGATCCCCGGCTACGAGAATATCGAGGCCAGCCAGCTGCGCCACGACGAGGACGCCCTCGACACGTGGTTCAGTTCATGGCTGTGGCCCATCTCGCTGTTTGACGGCATCAACAATCCCGGCAACGAGGAGATCAAGTACTACTATCCCACCAATGACCTGGTGACCGCTCCGGACATCATCTTCTTCTGGGTAGCACGTATGATCATGGCGGGTTATGAATACATGGGAGACCTGCCCTTCCGCAACGTTTATTTCACTGGCGTTGTGCGCGACAAGCTGGGTCGCAAGATGTCCAAGTCGCTCGGTAACTCGCCCGACCCGTTGAAGCTCATCGAGCATTTCGGTGCCGACGGCGTGCGCATGGGTCTGATGCTGGCTGCTCCTGCCGGCAACGACATCCTGTATGATGACTCGCTGTGTGAGCAGGGCCGTAACTTCAACAACAAGATCTGGAACGCCTTCCGTCTCGTCAAGGGTTGGGAGGTAGCCGATGTCGAGCAGCCCGAGGCCAGCCGTCAGGCTGTAGAGTGGTTCCGTCATCAGCTCAACGATGCCTTGGCAACCGTCAAGGATCACTTCTCGAAGTTCCGCCTGAGCGATGCCATGATGGTGCTCTATCGCCTGTTCTGGGAAGAGTTCTCGGCTTGGTATCTCGAGGCCGTGAAGCCTGCCTTCGGTCAGCCGATGGATCGTGTCACGATGAAGGCAACGCTCGAGTTCTTCGACATGTTGCTGCGTCTGCTGCATCCGTTCATGCCGTTTATCACCGAGGAGCTGTGGCAGCACCTCGACGAGCGTAAGGATGGCGAGAGCATCATGTATGCCCGCATCCCCGAGCCCGAACAGGCCGATCAGGCACTGCTCAAGGCCATGGCCGATGTCAAGGAGATCGTGGGTGGCGTGCGTAACGTCCGCAAGCAGAAGAACCTGCCCAACAAGGAGCAGTTGACGCTGC
The DNA here is from genome assembly GCA_946186345.1 of uncultured Prevotellaceae bacterium. GTDB lineage: Bacteria > Bacteroidota > Bacteroidia > Bacteroidales > Muribaculaceae > Sodaliphilus. The sequence goes on from CAMHMV010000008.1 coordinate 55,171, forward strand.
AGGCCGTCGGTGGCTTGAATAACCCGCTGGAGGCCATCATCATCAAGCTCGCCGGACTCGAGAAGATCGAGGCCGTGACCGAGAAGGATCCCACGGCAGCCGCCTTTATGGTGGGCACCGCCGAGTTTGCTGTGCCTGTTGCCGGCAGCATCGATGTCGAGGAGGAGATCAAGAAACTCGAGGCTGACTTGGCCTATACGCGCGGCTTCCTTGCCAGCGTCGATAAGAAGCTGAGCAACGAGCGCTTCGTCGCCAACGCCCCCGAGGCCGTTGTTGCCAACGAGCGTAAGAAAAAAGCCGATGCCGAGAGCAAGATCGCCACGATGGAGCAAGCCCTCCAGGCATTGAAGAAGTAAAAAATTGCGTCCCACTAGGGGCGCAATTTTTGATTAGTGTTTAGAGATTAGAGAGTTTTTTAGAGATATGGAGAATATGATTTTGAAACCTGGGGTGCCTGTGGCACTGTGCAGTGACCATGCGGGATTTCCCGTGAAAGAGGCTGTGAAGCGTTGGCTTGAAGGGCAGGGTATTGCCTGCAAGGACTTCGGTACCTACAACGAGGACAGCTGTGACTATCCTGATTTTGCCCATCCCTGCGCTCTGGCTGTCGAGCAGGGCGAGTGCTATCCCGGCATTGCCGTGTGTGGTAGTGGTGAGGGTATCAATATCACGTTGAACAAGCATCAGGGCATCCGTTCGGCGCTGTGCTGGCGTCTGGCGGTCGCACGTCTGGCCCGTCAGCACAACGATGCCAACGTCCTGGCTATGCCTGGCCGCTTTGTCACTGACGAGGAGGCTATCGCTATGGTCGAGGCCTTCCTGACGACCCCTTATGAGGGAGGCCGTCACCAGCGCCGCATCGACAAGATTCCCGTCAAGTAGGCATGAAGAATTGTGTCTGCTAATGGGTTGAGTTACAGTTTTTTAAATTGATATTATCAACGCCCCCTAGCCCCCTCTAATCTTAGAGGGGGAACTGGGAAATCAACGTGCTTTTGCCGCATTTGATCTTAGAGGGGGTGAACCGCTATAGCAAGTAGGGCTGATGCCGGTTTGGCGTCAGCCCTGCTTGCTGTAGTTACCAAGATGCAGCCCTGGAGACGCAAAATTTTGCGTCTCTACAGAGCGGATGGATTGAGCATCAACACGTTAAGTTCGTTGCGCTAACTTTACTTGATGATGACTTTGCGGGAGCGGGAGTCACTCGTGACGATGTAGGTGCCCTTGGGCAAGGGGATGGAGGCAGAGGCTGATACCTTTGCTACCTGATTGGCGTCGAGGTCATAGACTTCGAGCGTTTCGCCCATCGGGTTGATGACCTTGATGGCGTCCACATCAGGCAGGGCGTTCCACATCATCTGGGCAGGACTGCCGTTGAGCAGTAGGCTGATGAGTGCCGTCACGTCACTAATACTGATTTTGGTGTCCTCGTTCACATCGGCTGCCACATCATCAAAAGGATCGGGGCTGCCGCCCAGCAGGTAATTGATGAGGGTTGTCACGTCGGAAATGCTCAGTTTACCGTCGCAGTTCACGTCACCGAGATGCACTGAAGGCGGGACTTCGTGAGGCATTACCTCGCCTTCCACGTCGGCATAGGTGGTCACTACGCCCGTGGTGGCAGTGATAGTGCCTTCATAAAAGCCATCCTCGCTAGTGTCAGCCAGGCGCACGTAGAACGTCTCGCCACTGGCATCGAGTGTAAGCGTCGTTGCCCACGTTTGCTGGTCCAGGCTTAACTCGAAATTCTCGTTCACCGTGACCGTCACGGGCTGGTCATTGTCCTCGGTGATGACGGTTACTTCGCTGATGGAAGATTCACTGTCGAGTTCAGCGGTCAAGCTCTCAATAGCACCGCTGAAGTAGATATGTGGGTCGTGTTGAACGGGTGCCGCGGCATAGACTGCGATGTCGTCGATGTTTACGCGAGCGCCAGCCGTCTGCTGGAACTTGAAGCGCACGTTGCCGGTCACGTTGAGGCCGTAGGTGTATTGCGTGAGCGTGTGAGTCAGTGCCAATTCCGTGAGCAGGGTCCAGGTGGTGCCCGCATCGGTGCTGTAGAGTACTTGGATGGTGGCATCGGCCTCGGTTGTGCCATAGGTGGCAGCATAGAACGAGATGCCTGATGTGCCGGTGACGTCCTGAATCATCTCAATAGAAGAAGATGATGTCTTGCCGAATCGGCAGCCGATACTGCCGTTCCAGTGGTCGTAGGTCTGTGCGAAAATGCCAGCATTGGTGAAGTACCACCTGAAGGCGGCACCTTGCACTTCTTTCACCCAATAGCCGCCGCTCTCACAGCCTTCCCAATCCTCGACAACACTGTCACCAGTCGGCGTGATGGGGTCGTCAGGGTCAGGGTTGATGGGATCCTCGCCAGGCTGCTGCTTGCCTGCCGTGAGGTTGCAGGTGCGGCTGACCTCGCTGCTGGAGATGGTGAGGGTACCCGTGGCGCTCTCGGCAGTTCCGCTATAGGTCACGGTAATGGTGGTGCCATTGTTGACTGCGTTGGCGGTTAGGGTAGTGGGCGTGACGCTGAAGTTCTCGCCGCTGACGGTCACGTTGATGTTTGCACTCAGGTTGGCGCCCTTGACCGTGATGGTCTTGCTCACGCTGTTATCCTCAAGGGTGATGATGCCCACATTGATGTTCTCGCCGTTGGCAGGCTGGGTGAGGACGGGTGTGGTGACTATCGTACCGTCGCCGGTCCACGGCTGCCCCTGCCTGTTGCCCCAGATGTGCTCTGCCAGCTCAGGATGGTCGATGAAGGGGTTGCGGTTGCCCTGCCAGGCGTGGGCATAGCAGTTGCGTGTCGTCTCCTTCTCGCTCACGGGGTCCAGTCGGTGCCATTCCATCAGCAGTCCGATGGCGTAGGTTGTGAACACGGGATAGCTGTTGCCTGCAAAGAAGGTGCTGCCGCCGGATTTGGTCCAGCCGCTGATGACATTGTTGTAGCATGCCGCCATGTAGAAATAGGCACGAGCGAAATCGCCCTTGTACTCGTCGTCGGGCTCAAAAACGACACCCGAATATCCAGTGTGAGTGCTGGTTCCCTTGCGCCCCTTGGCGACATACTGGCCGTTGGTCAGGCGGGTACCGCCCTCGCACACGCCGTAGGGGTAGTTAGAGCGCTGGTTATTGACATAACCGTCGGTGGGTACAATATTGAAGATGTCGCTGTACTGTGGCAACTTGCCGCCTCCCCACCAGCTCTTGGGGACACTGTGCTCGCGGTTGATGCAGTCACCGATGGCGCTGTAGCTGCCGCATTTGTTGCTGTAAGTGTACTTGTCGTAAGTGCTGTACATGTCGATGTAGTAGCCCCGTTCATCGGTATCGGTGTCCGCATAGGCGTCCCACAGGCCGTCATAGCCGATGTTGGTGTGGCTGGTGATGATGTTGTACAGTGCCGTGAGCAGCGCTTGATCGCTCTTGTTCAGGGCATTGGCATAGTAGTCGCTCGGACATGGCTTGGGATCCTTGGCGTTTGCTACACAGGCAAGCACCAAGAGAGAGAAGGTCAAAAAGAATTTCTTCATGAATGGTAGTTATTAGTTGTTAATGGTAGAATGCTGTTGTATAAAAGAAGCAGTCCTTGGGAAATTTTTCTCTTATTTTTCTCAAAGACTGCTTCTGTGTAAGGTCAAAAATTGGCTGAGTTATTTTGCGAGGACGATGTCGGCGACGGAATTGAAGTCAGCGATGGTGATTTCACCATCCATGTTCACGTCAGCGCGGCTGAGGGTAGCATCGTCGGCCGTACCACCGAGGATCAGATCGATGACGGCGTTCATGTCGGCGATATTGACCTCGCCGTCATTGTTGACATCGCCAATCAGCGGTGATGGTTCAACTTTGCGGCCAAAAATCGTGATATCGTCGATGTTGACGCGTGTGCCCGAGGTCTGCACGATGCGGAAGCGGACATTGCCCTCCAAGGGTATATCCATGGTGTAGTGCTGCAAGTCGCCTCTTGTGACGGTGAAACTGGCCAGCTCGGTCCAAGAAGAGCCCTTGTTGGTGCTGAAATCTACACGCAAGCCGGCATTGGCATCGCTACCATAGCTTGCTGCCCAAAGACCGATGGCGGTTGTGCCACCTGCTACATCCTCGACCATAGTAATGGAGCTGGCGTTGGTCTTGCCAAAGCGGCAGACGAGTTCGCCATGCCTGTTGGTATCGCCCCAGATGCCGGCATCGATGAAGTCCCAGATCCACTGGTGTCCCTCAACCCATTCAGTCCAGTAGCCACCGGACGTGCAGCCTTCCCAGTCCTCCATAATGCTGTCACCCAATACTACGGGAGGATCAGGGTTATCGCCTTGCTTGACGGCGGTCGCTGTGACGGTGAAGGTTACGGATACCTCGCTGTTGCTTAATGTGATGATGTCGCTGAAAGTGCCCAGGTCATCTGCCGTGAAGCCAATGACAAACGAGGTGCCGCTGTTGACCTCGCTAGGAGTGAAGTAGGTCTTGTCCACATAGAAGTATTCATTGTCCTCCATCGACACGACGAGATTCTTTGTGAGACCTTCGCCCTTGACGGTGATGGTGTATTCCAAGGGGTTGCCCTCGACGGTCTCGCCGAGATCGATCAACGAACCGTTCACAGGTGCTGTGATGTTGGCAGCAACTTCTTGTCCACTGCCGCTCCAAGGCTTGCCCTGCATGTTACCCCAGATGAACTCTGCCAGCTCGGGGTGGTCAATGAAGGGGTTGCGGTTGCCCTGGATGCCATAGATGGCCTCGTTGCGCTTCTTTTCCTTCTCGCTGACGGGGTCTAGGCGGGTCCATTCCATGAGCATGTTGATGGTCCAAGTGGAGAACGCCTTGTACTTGTTGGCGCCGTAGTTGAGTTGCTCACTGCCGGGCCAGCTGGGCAGCTCGTTCTTGTAGCAAGTGGCCATATAGAAGTAAGTGCGAGCAAGGTCACCCTTGTACTCGTCGTCGGGCTCAAAGACAGTGCCATTGTATCCCGGGTAAGTGCTCTTGCCCAACTTGCCCTTGGCGACATAGCTGCCGTTGGACAAGCGCGTGCCGTTGGCGCAGACGCCGTAAGGGTGGTTGCCTCGCTGACTGTTCACATGGATGTCGGTCGGGTAAACGTGAAAGACATCGGTGTTCATCGGTGAGACAGCTCCGCCAAACCAACTGCGGGGGAAACTGTGCTCGCGGTTATAACCTTGACCGAGAGTCTTGGCCGAAGAGCCGTTGTCGCTGGGCCTGTAACGGCAGTTACTGTAGATGTCGATGATGTAGCCTTGGTCGTCAACATCGGCGATAGCAAAGGCATTGAGCAGACCGCTGCTATAGGATACCTCACGGTGGTTGCGGATGATGTTCCTCAGGGCCAGCATCAAGGACTCGTCACTCTTGCCCAAGGCACTGTTGTAGTAGTTGACAGGAGCATCTGCCAGTGCCGACTGGATGGCGAAGATGGCCAGTGCCAGCAATAAGGTGATTCTTGTGGACTTGTACATATCGGTAAAGGTTAATGAATCGTGTGGTTGCTTATTTCTTGTCCTTCTTGGTACGCGGCTCCTTGTCGTCCTTCTTGTTGCGGACTTGTCCGGCGAGCTGGCCACAGGCAGCGGCAATGTCCTCGCCACGGCTGCGACGAATGGTGCAGGTCACGCCCTTACTGTTGAGGTAGTCGCGGAAGTAGGTCATGCGCTCGTCGCTGCTGGTACGCAGTTTCTCGATGCCGGGAATCGGATGGAATCGGATGAGGTTGACGCGCACGTGCTCGTTGGGCAACAACTCGCGCAGCTTCTCGGCGTGCTGGATGTCGTCGTTGAACCACTGCCAGCAGATGTATTCCACCGACAGACGGCGCTGGTGGGCAAAGTCATAGTTGCCCAGCATTTCCATCACTTGGTCGATGGGGTAAAGGCGCTCGATAGGCATCATTGAGGAACGCTCCTCTTGAACGGCATTGTGGACGCTCACGGCGATGTGGACGCTGGTCTGCTCGCACAGGATCTTGAGTTCCGGCTTCTTGCCGACGGTAGAGACGGTGACGCGCTTGGGACTCCATGCCAAGCCCCAAGGCTCGGTGAGGATGGAGATGACACGCAGCACCTCCTCGATGTTGTCAAGAGGTTCGCCCATGCCCATGAACACGACATTGGTCAGCTTGTCGCTGTCGGGGATGCTCAGCACCTGGTTGATGATCTGGTTGGAGGTGAGGTTACCGTGGAAACCCTGCTTGCCGGTCATGCAGAAGTAGCAGTTCATGCGGCATCCTTTCTGTGACGATATGCAGAGCGTGGCACGGTCGTCCTCGGGGATATAGACTGCCTCGACGGCGTGTCCGCCACCGGCATCAAAGAGGTATTTTACTGTGCCGTCGTTGCTGGCTGCTGCCTGGCTGGGCGGGTACAGGCCCACGCAGTAGCGGCTTGCCAGCAGTTCGCGGTTGGCCTTGGAGATGTTGAGCATCTGCTCAAAGTCGTTGACACGTTTCTGATAAATCCACTGTGCCAGCTGTTTAGCCACAAAACGTGGCATACCCAATGCGGTTACCGCATCTTGCATGTCCTCAAGTGTCATGCCAGCCATCGGCTGCAAAGTCTTGTCGTTGCTCATGATCGTATGGTTTAAATGCTGTTCAACCTGCAAAGGTAGTATTTTTTAGTGAATAGTGAATAGTTAATAGATAATAGTTTATTGCATCTGCCTTCATGTGGAGGTAGAAATGGGTAGAAATAAAGGGGGGCGGGTCATAAATAAAACATCAATTAATATCCGTGCTACGCACGGAGAAATTAAACAAAATTATTAATAAAAATTATAATATATATTTTATGTTTAATTTTTTTATACAAAATTTGTTTAATTTCTCGGCCGTAGGCCGATTAAAATTCCAGCAAAGGGAATTATGACACAGCGGCAAAGACGCCCCTGTCGCTGGTGACTTTAGGGATTGACAGACTGGCCGAGCATTTGGCGCAGGTGGGTCTCGAGGATGTGGAAACCGGGGGCGACCATGCCGCCGTGACCGTGGCCGTCAAGCTCGTAGATATAGGTCTGCTGGTGGCCGGCGAGTTTCATCATGCGGGCGAGGTACTGGTTCTCGTCGTAGCGGCCGTAGAGTTCCAGTTCACGGTCACCGCAAATGAGCACCAGCGGGGGACAGTCGCCACGCACCCAATACAGCGGCGCGTACTCGTCGATGGTGGGCTGCAGGGGCGGTATGCCCTGCATCTTGCGCACGTTGTAGTGGGTGATGGCCTGGCCGCTGAAGGGGGCATACATCATCACGTCGTCGGCATCGATGGCATAGGCTGCCAGCCACTTTTTGTCGAGGCAGAGCATCATCGAGAGGTAGCCACCAGCAGAGTGGCCGGTCACTACAATCTTGCGCGGGTCGCCGCCATATTCAGCGATGTGTCTGAACACCCATGCCACGGCCTCGGCGGCATCATCGAGGATTTCCCTGACGGTCACTCGTGGCAAGAGCCTGTAGTTGACACCGACAACGACGAGGTCCTTTTCCCGCAATTGTGGAGGGATTTCCTTGTTGCCGCCTTCCAGGCCTCCGCCATGGAACCAGACCACGACGGGGCGCTGGATCGCACCCTCGGGGTGGTAGATGTCCAGTTTCAACCGTTCGATCGAGTAGGCGTCGGTCTTGACGGTATAGGAGATGTCATTGACCTGCTGGTAGCCCTGGGCCAACGCAGTAACCGATGCCATGATCAGGACTAACAATACTAGAGTTTTGGCTATTGCATTCATAACGATTGTGTTTTTTGTTAAATGAGGGTGAGCCAAAAAGCTATTTGACTCACCCTCCAATGCGGATGAGACGCAAGATTTTGCGTCTCTACAAATCTAAAGTCTTACTTCATGTAGGTGTAGCGGTAGTCAGTGGGGGGCACGAGGGTCTCCTTGATGACGCGCGGGATGATCCAGCGGATGAGGTTGAACTCACCACCGGCCTTGTCGTTGGTACCGCTGGCACGAGCACCGCCGAAGGGCTGCATACCAACAACGGCACCGGTCGGCTTGTCGTTGATGTAGAAGTTACCGGCAGCATAGCAGAGCTTGTCGGTGAGCTTCTCGACCTCGAGGCGGTCGCGGCCCCAAACGGCGCCGGTCAGACCGTAAGGCGAGGTCTCGTCACAGAGGCGGGCGGTCTCGTTGACCTTGTCGTCGTCGTAGGGGTAAACCGTCAGCACGGGGCCGAAGATTTCCTCTTCCATCGACTTGAAGCGAGGATTGGTGGTCTCGATCACGGTGGGCTCAACGAACCAGCCTTTCTTCTTGTCACATTTGCCACCGATGACGATCTTGGCATCGTCAGCCTCCTTGGCATAGTCGATATAGCTCTTGCACTTGTCGAACGAAGCCTCGTCGATGACAGCGTTGATGAAGTTCATGGGATCCTTGACGTCGCCCATCTTCACCTCCTTGCACATGGCCTTGATGTCCTTGAGCACGTCGGGCCACAGGCTCTTGGGGATGTACATGCGGGAAGCAGCCGAGCACTTCTGTCCTTGGAACTCAAAGGCACCGCAGAATGCAGCGGTAGCCACGGCCTTCTTATCGGCACTGGGGTGAACGAAGATGAAGTCCTTGCCACCGGTCTCGCCCACGAGGCGGGGGTAGGAGATGTACTTGTCCACGTTCAGGCTGGCCTGTTTCCACAGGCTCTTGAAGGTGGCGGTGCTGCCGGTGAAGTGGATGCCGCTGAAGTACTTGCTGCTGGTAGCTACCTCGCCGATGAGGGCGCCGCTGCCGGGCAGGAAGTTGATGACGCCGTCGGGCAGACCGGCTTCCTTGTAGAGCTGCATCAGGTAGTAGTTGCTCAGCAGGGCGGTGGTGGAGGGTTTCCACAGTGCCACGTTACCCATGAGGACGGGCGTCATGCACAGGTTGCTGGCGATAGAAGTGAAGTTGAACGGGGTAACAGCCAGGATAAAGCCCTCGAGGGGACGATACTCAGTGTGGTTGAGCTGGCCGATGCCATCCTTGGGCTGCATGCCGTAGATCTTGCTGGCATAGTGCACGTTGTAGCGG
>CAMHMV010000009.1:0-61522 GCA_946186345.1 uncultured Prevotellaceae bacterium
GTGGTTGATTATGACTTATAGTTACGCGTCTGGACCTTGATGGCCTCGTAGTGGAGCGGCTCCTTGATGAGCGTGGGAGCGGTCTCATCGTTACCGTTGTACTTCCAGCAAGCGACATAGAAGAAGTTCTCGTCGTCGCGCTTGGCCTCGCCTTCCTCGGTCTGATGCTCCTCGCGGAAGTGGCCACCGCAGCTCTCGTGGCGGTTCAAGGCATCATAGGCGATCAGCTCACCCATGGTGATAAAGTCACGCAGGCGGAATGCCTTGTCAAGCTCAATGTTCATACCCTCTTGGGTGCCGGGGATGAAGAGGTTGGTCTCAAATTCCTTGCGCAGGTCTTTGAGTTTCTTCAATGCGGTCTCGAGGCTCTCCTTGGTACGGGCCATGCCCACGTAGTCCCACATCACGTTACCCAGCTCCTTGTGGATGCTGTCAACCGAACGTTTACCCTTGATGCTCATCAGGTTGTCCAGGTTGGCCTGTACCTTCTTCTCGGCAGCGTCAAACTCGGGGCTGTCGGTCGAGAAGTGAGGCACGGTAATCTGGTCGCTCAGGTAGTTCTGGATGGTGTAAGGCAGCACGAAGTAACCGTCGGCCAGACCCTGCATCAGCGCCGAAGCACCGAGGCGGTTAGCACCGTGGTCACTGAAGTTGCACTCACCGATGGCGAACAGACCCTTGATGCTGGTCTGCAACTCATAGTCAACCCAGATACCGCCCATCGTATAGTGGATAGCGGGATAGATCATCATGGGGTTGTAGTACTTCACGCCGTTGATCTCGTTGGCGAGCTCACCGGGATTAACGTCGGTGATCTCCTCATACATGTCAAACAGGTTACCGTAGCGCTGACGGATCACGTCGATACCCAGACGGTTGATGGCCTCGCTGAAGTCGAGGAACACGGCCTTGCCGGTGTTGTTTACACCGAAGCCCTTGTCACAACGCTCCTTGGCAGCGCGGCTGGCAACGTCACGGGGAACGAGGTTACCGAAGGCGGGATACCTGCGCTCCAGGTAGTAGTCACGCTCCTCCTCGGGGATGTCACTACCCTTGATCTGACCTGCCTGCAGCTTCTTGGCGTCTTCGATGTTCTTGGGCACCCAGATGCGGCCGTCGTTACGCAGCGACTCACTCATCAGCGTCAGCTTGGACTGCTTGTCACCGTGAACGGGGATACAGGTGGGGTGAATCTGCACGTAAGCGGGGTTAGCAAAGTAAGCACCGTGGCGATAGCAAGCCATGGCAGCCGAGCAGTTGCAACCCATAGCGTTGGTGCTCAGGAAGTAGGTGTTGCCGTAACCACCGGTGGCGATAACCACGGCGTGAGCGGCGAAGCGCTCGAGCTTACCGGTCACGAGGTTCTTGGCAATGATACCGCGGGCACGGCCGTCGATAATCACCACGTCGTGCATCTCATAGCGGTTGTAGCTCTTTACCTTACCGGCATGGATCATGCGGTTGAGGCTCGAGTAGGCACCGAGCAACAGCTGCTGACCGGTCTGACCCTTGGCGTAGAACGTACGGCTTACCTGGGCACCACCGAATGAACGGTTGGCGAGCAGACCGCCATACTCGCGAGCGAAGGGAACACCCTGTGCCACGCACTGGTCGATGATATTGTTGGACACCTCTGCCAGACGGTAAACGTTGGCCTCGCGGGCACGGTAGTCACCACCCTTGACGGTGTCGTAGAACAAGCGGTAAACCGAGTCACCGTCGTTCTGATAGTTCTTGGCTGCGTTGATACCACCCTGTGCAGCGATCGAGTGAGCGCGGCGGGGAGAATCCTGGATGCAGAAGTTCAGCACATTGAAGCCCATCTCGCCCAGCGTGGCGGCTGCCGACGCACCTGCCAGACCGGTACCCACGACGATGATGTCGAGTTTACGCTTGTTGGCGGGGTTGACGAGTTTCTGATGAGCCTTATAGTTGGTCCATTTCTCAGCGATGGGTCCCTCGGGAATCTTGGAATCGATGGGCTGAGCGTTGATTTTTGTTTCTTCCATTTGTGTTACAAATTTTAAAAGGTTAATACTCAGCGATTAGAGGGCAAAGAACCAGGTAAAGTAGCAAGCCTCTACAGCAAACAGGATAAACACGATGGTGGCCCACCACTTGGAGATGCACTGCCAACGGGGAATCCAATTGTCGTTGGCGGTACCCAGGGTCTGGAAAGCGCTCCAGAAACCGTGGCTGATGTGGAACCACAGGGCAGCGAAGCCGATCAGATAAACGGGGAGCACCCACAACTGGCTGAAGGTAGCCTTCAGGTAGAACGTTCCGTTCATCACATGGTCACCCAGCATCTCGGGCAACTGCATCTTGGCCCAGAACTGCACGAGGTGCAGAATCAGGAAGCAGCAAACGATGAGACCGAGGACGAGCATGTTCTGAGAAGCCCACTCTACATCTTTGGGCTTGGTGGTCACAGCATAGCGGTTATTGCCACGTGCCTTGCGGTTCTGCAACGTGAGAATGAACGCAAAAATGATGTGAATTGCGAAGCCACCTGCAAGGATCAACGTACCCAGCAGGGCATACCAATTAGCACCGAGGAACTCGCAAATGGCATCATAAGCCTCAAAGGAAATGAGTGCCACTGCATTCATCAGCGCGTGGAAAGTGACGAATAGGACAAGGAAGAGGCCAGTTACCGACATCAGCACCTTGCGTCCTACAGATGAATTAGTTAACCACATAAAAATTGATGATTTTTTAGTTATTAATTGAATTGATTGTTTTATTTACTAATGTTAATATCCTGCAAAGATAATAAAAAAATCGGTAAAATGGACGTTTATGATAGTTTTTCATGATATCTGGCCATAAAAAACCGCATTACCCCGATAATCAACGGCAATACGGTAAAGAATATGCAATAAGTTGTCGACCTACAGGCTCACTTTTAGGCGCAGGTCATTGATATGGGATTCTCCCGGGGTGCCCACGACGTTGCGGTCCTCAAGGAGGCTACGCACCAGGGGGTCCAGTTTGGGATATACCTCATTGAGGAAGAATTCCCACAAGTTATCGGCCTGGTCGGGGACGACTTCGGCTATCATGGCACGGATGCCCTGCTTGCCCTCTTCAATGATACTTTCCACATCCTGCTCCTGCTCGTTGCCCTCGACAACAGCAAGCATTGCGCGGGAGAGCACCTCGCTCAGGTGGCGCAGGACGAGTTGTGTCGCCTGCTGGGCATTCTCAGGAAGATTGGCCTTGCCGCCGCCCATCTGGAGCATCGCCTTGAGCTGGTTCATGCGACCGCCCAATTTGTCCCATGCTTTGCCTGAGAGCATCGCCGCCATACCCGGCGTGGAATTGATGATGCGCTGGCGCCCCTGTTCACGCAGGTCAGGACAATCGTTGGTGGCGGTAAGCCATCGGGTATCGATGTCCAGCGTGCGATGCTTGCGGTCCAGCATTGCTGTGCGCAAGGCAAAGGGGTAACAGATGGCCGAACCCGTTGCCACCTCGACAAGGCTGTCGGTGCGCTCCTCATTATACTGGGCGACAGCATCGGTCACATGCAGGTGGCCCGTAAAGACAGTGTGGATACCGGCCTGCATGAACTGGCGGGTGATATTGTCGTGGTCCTTGACGATATAGTTGGCCAACAGACGGTCTTCTTGGTCAAAATGCTGCACCAGATGATGGTGCATCATCGCAATGACCTGCTTGCCCTGACGGTGAGCCTGCTCGGCACACTCAATCACCCATTGCAGGGTCTCGGGCTTGATGCGTCCGCCGTTGTAATAAACATCAGCACTGTCGCCGCGGCTGGTGAGCCGGTTCATCTCATCCATATTGCTGTCGATGCCGATGACAACCACGCCCTTGACGGGTTCACAGCAATAGCTCAACGAGGCGGGATCACGCCGTGACTTCTCGCCATAGCCATAGTTGTGGTATATCTGTGCAAATTCATCCCGCGTGACGGTAGCGGCAGGCAAAGTCTTGTCGCCGGCATATCGTTTGGCGTATGGATTATTACAATCGTGGTTGCCGGGAATGACCAGGGGTTGAATGCCTTGGGCGGCCATGCGGTCAAGGTACTGCACCACGCGTTCATGGCTCAACCGTTCACCATTGTAGGTAAGGTCACCCGTCAGCAGTACCAATGCGGGTTTCAACGCAATGATGCTGTCGGTGATGGAGTTCATGATGGCATCGCTCTGCGCCATCATTTTACTCTCAACGGCATCGGCGCGGTCAATGGCAGTACCGGGCCTCACAAGTTCAGGACTCAGCAGATGAATGTCGCTGATCACAACAATGCGTTCCTGGTCCATGCGGGCCATCGCATCCAGAGCAAACAGTGTGGACAATAACATGATGATGAGTTTTGTTTTCATAATTTTCCCTTGTGATTGCATAAATTGTGCCAATTGTTATTTAGGCTTTAGCTGTTAGGCGTTAGGCGTTAGGCGTTAGGCTTTAGGTGTTCCACTTCTAACTCCTAACTTCTCACTTCTAACTCCTAACTAATTCAAACCCTACTTGTTCTAAATGAGCCCAATAGGATGGATAAGACTTGGAAACCACCTCGGCATCGGCAATGATGAGTCCCGGGTAACGCACAGCGGCGGGGGCAAAGGCCATCGCCATGCGGTGGTCGTCATGCGAATCGATAACCAGGGGATTCTGACCGACAGCGACACGCTCGCCATACCACGAAATGGCATCCTCGCCCTCAATCTTCAACACATAACCCAATTTCAACAGTTCCTCGCGCAGGGCCTCGATGCGGTCGCTCTCCTTGAGACGCAACGTGCGCACACCAGTCATGCGGAACGACCGTTCCAACAGGCACAGCAATACCGCCCACGAGAGTACCAGGTCGGGCGTGCCAGCCATGTCGGCAAAGCAGGAGCAGCAACACCCGATGAAATGGCTTGAATCCAATGTCACTCCATGGGTGTTAAACCTGGTGTCAATGCCCAGCTTCCTGCCCAAATCCACCAGTCGGGCATCACCTTGAATACTGTCTGAGGTCAGGCCTTCGAGGCTGAGTGACGACTCGGGCAGCAGCGCGGCAAGGGCATACCATGGTGCTGCTGCACTCCAGTCGCCCTCGACCATATAATCCTGGCCTGTATAACCATTGCCGACGGTAATCACGTTGTCCGTGATGTCCACTTGGGCACCCATGTCACGCATCACAGCAGCAGTCATGTGGATGTAGGGCAGCGAGACGATGTCACCCACGAGACGGATAGCGCCGCCACCGATGGTAGGCAGCACCATCATCACCGCCGAGATGAACTGTGAACTCACTCCGCCATACATCTCAATGGTGCCACCATGCATGATCGTGCCCGATATGCGCAAGGGGGGATATCCCTCCGCTCCCAGGTAATCGATGCGGGCACCTAACGAGCGCAGGGCATCGACCAGCACCCCGATGGGACGCTGACGCATCCTCTCAGTACCGTCAAGCGTGACGGTAACGCCCTCACGCGTTGCAAAATAGGCTGTCAGAAAACGCATAGCGGTCCCAGCCGCTCCCACGTTAATGTCTCCACCCTCCCGACGGGAAAGAGCGTCAACCATCACCGCCGTGTCGTCACACCATGCGGGACGCGCCACGTGAGGCTCATCACCACACAGGGCTGCAATGAGCAGCGCCCGATTGCTGATGCTCTTGGATGTGGGCAATGCGATGGACCCGCTTGCCCGTTGCGGTGCTGTGAGCTGGATATTCATCAATTAAAAGCGGAATTATCCACAGGGACGGGTTCGATGAGGTCGCGGTAGAGTTTAAGGGAGTCGCTGGGCATCTGTTCGCTGCCCAGGATGCGCGGCATCAGGTCGAGCGTGAACTCGTAGGGCTTGTTCTTGAGCATGTGCTCAGTGCCAAAGGTTTCCATGTCGGGATTGATGGCATAGAGCAGATTGAGTGCGATACTCAGGAGGAAGGCATATTTAAACATGAACAACAACGAGCCGCCCGCCTTATCGACAAATCCCAGATGGACAGAATCGAGCGTACCCTTGAAGAGTTTCATCGCCAACCTAATGATCACCATCACGATAAGGAAGGCAAAGGCCAGCGAAACGGTCTTGACGGTAATGCTCGACAGGGGCCAGTCGGCAGCACTGGGGACAAAGGCAAGAAAAATGTCCTTGGCCAAGTCTCCACACTTGTAACACAGCACGATGGCCACAACCCAGGAGACGAGCGACGAGAGTTGCCCGATAAACCCCTTGCGGTAACCCAATACCAGGCCACCCAATACAATCAGGATGATAATGGCGTCAATGATAGTCATATGCTTAAGTTTAGAGTCTTTTCGAGGGAAGGCAGCAAGCACATCAATCATCCGTCGGGAGGAGTATTTCGTCCAACCAGACGTCCTGATGGAACCTGCACAAGTCCACATAGGAGTCGATGCCGGGAATGATGCCCGTCTCGCTGTATTGCCAGATGGTGTACTCGCCCTCCCAGTTGATTTCAGGTTCTTCGTTGGAATACCTGCCGATATAGAGGTGGTGCTTGTTGAATTGAGGAGCCAGATTCTTGTTGTAAAAGCCCATTGTACTGTAAATCATGGGCTGCACACCATAGTGTTTCTCAACAAGCTGGCAGAACTTTCCCACACTGTCAATCAGCTGGCTGCGCGACCAGTTGCCGCGCACTTCCACGTCAACCATGGGGATGAGGTCTTGAACCGACTTCAAGGCAAACTTGGAGAAGTTCTCAAACTGCTCATCGATGGTAGAGGTGGAAGTAATGTAGTGATAACTGCCCACCAGCAGGCCGAAACGGCGGGCCTGAGTGATGTTGTGGGCATAATGAGGCGACCGATAGGTTGCGCCCTCGGTAGCCTTGATATAAACAAAACTGATGTCCTTGTCACTGCTCACCTTGGCCCAATCAATGAAGCCCTGGTAGCTGGAAATGTCGATACCGTTATACTTGGCATCCGGGTTGCGGACAGGCACATCGGTACGCTTGCTGGCACTTTTGCTGTCAGTCTGGCACGCACTCAGCATCAATACCATCGCCAGCATAGTGAAGCACAGCCATGGTATTGCTGAGTGGATATGCCCTCTATCAGTCATTGTCGGCTGAACTCTTGTTGATCTTGCGACCCCGCTGCTGGGCAGCACGGATGCTGTCATTGCGTTGCGACTGGGTCATTTTGGAAGACATGCTTGCTGCCTTGTTGGATTTATTGGTCTTGTTGGATTTCTTGGCAGCCTCTTGGCGGGCCTTCTGGGCTTCGGCTTTACGCTTGGCTTTAGCCTCGGCAGCCGCTTTTTCTTTTTCGGCCTTGGCCTTTTCGGCTTTCTGTCTTTCGGCCCTGGCTTTTTCAGCTCTCTCGGCTTTCTCTTTTTCAGCCTTAGCTTTATCGGCCTTTTCTTTTTCAGCGCGGGCTTTGGCAGCTTTGGCTCGGTCGGCCTTCTTCCTGTCAGCCTTGGCTTTCTCCTCCTTGGCCTTAGCCTCTTCCTCGGCTAACTTTTTCTGGCGCTCTTCGACCTTCTTCTGCTTAGCTGCTTTCTTGGCATCCTCTTCTTTCTGCTTTTCGACCCTAGCCTTTTCTTCCTTTGTCTGGGGCTGCTCCATCAGCGTGGCGGTGGTAGGCTTGGGCTTGTTGCGGTCCACAGCATCCTTGACGCTCAATTTAGGCTTGCTCTTGCTGGGTCTGTAGAGGATGTCGTTCAGAGAGTGACCTTTGTTGAAGCGGCTCAGGTCCACTCTCCCGGTGATACCGTTGACACGTCCACTCTCGGAGTACTGCCATAGAATCCACTTCACGCCGTTGATGTTCGGCTGGTCTTCAGTCCTGCTATACTTGGCAATAAAGATGGGATAGTCGGCAAAAGCCTTTCCCAGGTTATTCCTGAAGAAGCTCTCATAGGTGTATATGATGGGCTTGCAGCCGTAATAGTCCTCAACCATCTTGGCAAAGACCTTGAGGCTATCGCGCAGCTGCTGGGCAGTCCATTGCTTGCGCACCTCCACATCAATGACGGGCAGGAGGTCCTGCTCTTCACGGATAGCCGTGCTGGCAAAGTTCTTGAACTGGTTGACAACGCTGGACTTGTTGGTCAGGTAATGGTAGCTACCTACTTTAAAGCCTGCCTTGCGGGCATTGTGCAGGTTCTGCTTGTAGCGCTCATCCACCAGGTCGCTGCCCTCGGTCGCCTTGATATAGACATACTGAATCTTGGGGTCCTTCTTCACCACGTCCCAATTGATGACGCCCTGATGCTTGGAGACGTCAATACCGTTATAGTTCTTGTCAACAACTGGGGGCGCTTGAACCTTAGCGGGCTGTTCGGGAGCGGCTTTTTCGTCCTGCTTATTGCCCTGCTTGTCATCCTGCTTAACGGCAGGAACAGCAGTCTTGTTATCCTTAGTATCACCCGATTTGGGGGCAGTCGTCGTCTGCTGTTTGGTATCTTTTTTGGTCACAGCGGCGGCAGCAGCGGCCGACTTGTCATCTTTCTTGCCGGCATCTGCTTTGTTGTCACTCTTATTCTTGTCGGTAGACTGTTTTTTCTTGTCAGTGTTGTTTTTCACGCGTTCGCGGGTGGGCTTGTTGATGTCGGACTGCTGGGGCATAGCAAATCCGTCCACGGGCATGAGCGTGAACAAGAGGGTTATCAGTAGTGAGAAGAATGCCGTCTTGCGTAATATCTTAAAATTCATTGCTATCGTTGTTTTCAAAGTAAAGGTGGCTGCAAAGGTAGTAAAAAGTTTTCAGTTTGGAAATCCCCTTTTCAGTTTTTTATGTAAAGATCTCCAAAAGGCTATCTCTGCAATGTGATTCTATCAGCCGATAAATCAGGAGCCACCTTGATACAAAGAGGATTAAAAACAGGATTAACTATCATAAAAAATCAAAAATGCGCCTTTTTCGTCCTCAATTTCAACAATAATCATTATCTTTGTAGGTTTATCAATCAGACCAAAGGCATAAACAACATCAAGATATGGCAAAGAAAAGCGGATTACAATCGTTGAGACAGGAACGTCGGGAATACCACGACAGGGTTATTAACTTCTACAATGAGCAGGGCGAGGCACCGTTCAATTACAAGCAGGTATCGGCAGCCGTGGGAGCCAACACTCCCAAGCGCCGCACGCTCATCGTCGATATACTCGAGCAACTCGCCGCCGACGGCTTCCTTGTTCAAGTGGCAGCCGGCAGCTATAAGGCAGCCAACCGTTCATCGGTGGCCGAGGGCATCTTCATTCGCCGCAGCAACGGCAAGAACAGCGTGGACACCGCCAGCGACGACGGACTGCCCATCATGGTCGCTGAGCGCAACTCGATGCACGCCCTGAACGGCGACCGCGTGCTGGTTCACATCAGCGCAGCCCGTCATGGCATGGAGCCCGAGGCCGAAGTCGTAAAAATCCTGGAACGTAAGGAACAGGTGTTTGTGGGAACCTTGCAGGTATTGAAATATTTTGCCCAACTGGCTACCGACAGCAAGTTCCTCGCCACCGACATCTTCATCCCGCTGGATAAACTCAAGGGCGGCAAGACGGGCGACAAGGTGGTCGTCAAGATTGTCGAATGGCCCGAGGACGCCAACTCCCCCATCGGCGAAGTCATTGATGTGCTGGGCGTAGCCGGCGAGAACAACGCCGAAATCCACGCCATCCTTGCCGAGTTTGGACTGCCTTACAAATATCCCGAGAACGTTACCGAGGCTGCCGAGGCCCTTGAACCCGGTATCACGCCTGAGGAAATCGCCAAACGTCGCGACATGCGCGGAGTGACCACCTTTACCATCGACCCCGCCGACGCCAAGGACTTTGACGATGCCCTGTCGATCGAAAAACTCAAGAACGGCAACTGGGAAATCGGTGTTCACATTGCCGATGTGAGCCACTATGTAACACCCGGCTCCATTATCGACAAGGAAGCCTATGAACGTGCCACATCGGTCTATCTGGTGGACCGCACTGTGCCCATGTTGCCCGAGAAACTGTGCAACTTCATCTGCTCACTACGCCCCGATGAGGATAAACTCACCCACTCGGTCATCATGGAAATGGATGCCGAAGCCAAGGTAAAGAAATACAAAATCTGCCACACCGTTACCCGCAGCAACAGGCGCTTCTCCTATGAGGAGGCACAGCAGATTCTGGAGACAGGCAAGGGAGATCTCGCCGAGGAACTCGCCGTGCTCAACGAGATGGCCAAACAGTTGAGAAAGCGCCGCTTTGAGGAAGGTGGCTCGGTATCCTTCAACCGTGAGGAAATCAAATTTGACATCGACGAACAGGGCAAGCCCACCGGTGTCCACGTCCATGTGGCACAGGATGCCAACAAACTCATCGAGGAGTTCATGCTGCTGGCCAACTGCAAGGTGGCAGAACACATCGGCAAGGTGCCCAAGACCAAGACCGCCAAAGCCTTTGTCTATCGTGTCCACGACCAGCCCGACCTGGACAAGTTGCAGAACTTTGCCGACATCGCTGCCCACTTCGGCTACAAGGTTCGCACCAAAGGTTCCGGCCGCGACATCAACAAGTCCATCAACAAGATGCTGGAACAGGCCAAGGGTAAACCCGAAGAAGAGATGCTCGCCATCCTGGCCATCCGCTCGATGGCCAAGGCCATTTACAGCGCCACCAACATCGGCCACTACGGCCTGGCATTTGACTACTATACCCATTTCACCTCACCCATCCGCCGCTATCCCGACTTGACGGTACACCGCCTGCTCGACAAGTATGCCGAGGGAGAAAAGAGCGTGGATCCCGTTAAACTCGAGGACCAGTGCAAGCACATGAGTGCCCAGGAACAGCTCGCTGCCAATGCTGAGCGTGCCTCCATCAAGTACAAGGAGGTTGAGTTCATGGGACAGCGTCTGGGTGGCGTGTTCACAGGTCACATCTCGGGTGTAACCGAGTGGGGCTTGTATGTGGAAATCGATGAAACCCACTGCGAGGGTCTGGTAGGCATCCGTGGCCTGGACGACGACTTCTATGAGTTTGACGAGAAGAACTACTGCATCCGCGGACGCCGCCGTGGCCGTGTCTATCGCCTAGGAGATCCCATTACCATCCAGGTGGCACGAGCCGACCTCATCAAGAAACAACTCGACTTTGTGATTGTTGACGACGAGAACCCCGCCAACAGCCACCGCATTGACCGCGAGCCCATTACCGAGCAGAACAGCCGCAGCATGAGCGGCCGTCTCTCACGTGACGAGCGCCAGCGCATGCAATACGAGGGCGGCAGTGCCTCACGCCGTCAGCAACGCGGCGCCCGTGGCAACAGCACGCGACGCCAAGCCAAAGAAGCAAGGGGTGCTAAAGCAGGCAGGGCTGGCCGAGCAGGCAAACCCAGCCGTTCAGGCAAGCCTCGCGGACGCAAGAGGTAGGAATAAGCCCTTAGCTGTTAATCTTTGTGACAAGTAAAAACCAAGTGAACCCACTCGTTCAACATAAGGTAAAACTCGAGACGCTGGGCTGCAAACTCAACTTCTCGGAGACCGCCACCATGCAGTCGTTACTCGCCGAACAGGGATTTGTTCCTGTTGCTAAAGGCGAGGTTCCCGACGTGTGTGTGGTGAACACGTGTAGTGTGACCGCCCTGGCCGACAGCAAGTGCCGACAGCACATCCGACACCTCATCCGCCAATATCCTGATGCCCTGATGGTTGTAACGGGCTGTTATGCCCAGCTCAAGGGAAAGGAAATCGCTGAGATTCCAGGTGTAGATATCGTGCTGGGCAGCGAGCATAAGGCCGACATCGCTCAGTATGTGACCCGATGGTTCGAGGATCGCCAAGAACGTCTGGAGGTAACACCCTCGCTGGACATCCATACGTTTTCACCCTCATGTGACCGCGGTGACCGCACCCGCTACTGGCTCAAGGTGCAGGACGGCTGTGACTACTGGTGCAGCTATTGTACCATCCCCGCTGCCCGAGGACGCAGCCGCAGCGGCACCATCGCCCAACTCACGGCCCAAGCCCGCGAAGTTGCTGCCGAGGGCGGCAAGGAAATCGTCATTACAGGCGTGAACATCGGCGACTTCGGCAAGAATACGGGTGAGCAGTTCCTCGACCTGCTGAAAGCCCTTGACGACATCGAGGGTATCGAGCGATACCGCATTTCGTCTATCGAGCCTGACTTGCTGACCAACGATATCATCGACTTTTGTGCCGGTTCCCGAGCCTTTATGCCTCATTTCCACATCCCGTTGCAAAGCGGCAGTGACCCCGTGCTGAAACTGATGCGCCGGCACTATGACCGACAACTGTTTGCCGACAAGGTGGAGCGTTGCCGCGAACTGATGCCCGACTGCTTCATCGGTGTGGACGTGATGGTGGGTACACGAGGTGAGACGCCCGAGCTGTTTGAGGACTGCTATAACTTCATCGCTGGACTCAACGTACAGCACCTGCACGTATTCCCCTATAGCGAACGCCCCGGAACGATGGCGCTGCGCATCCCCTATATCGTCACCCAGCAGGACAAGCAAGAACGTGCCGCGCAGATGATTGCCCTGAGCGATAAGAAACAAGCCGATTTCACCCGCCACTACCTGGGCACTGTGCGTCCCGTGCTGATGGAGCATGGCCGTGGCAAGGGGATGATGCACGGCTTCACCGACAATTACATCCGCGTGAATGTGGAACCCGACATGAGCCTCGCCAACCAAATTGTGAACGTGAAACTATTGACCCTGAATGATGATCTGAGCGTCGATGCCCAGGTAATCTCCAAAACATAATGGCGCCAATCAACATGAACGAGATAGAAAACAAACCGATCAGTATTGATGCTCTTTATGCCGATATCAGAGTCATATTGGCGACGGCCCGCAAGCAGACCTATCATGCCATTAACTTCAAGATGGTAGAGAGCTACTGGTTGATTGGGCAGACCATCGTAGAGCATGAGCAACGTGGCGAGACCCGCGCCGCTTATGGTAAAGGCGTCCTAAAGGAGGTGGCTTCTCGTCTAACCTCAGACTTCGGCAAAGGATTTGACGAACGTGAACTGCGCAAGATGCGCCAATTCTACCTCACATTCCGAAATCGGGACACACTGCGTCCCGAATTGACGTGGTCCCACTATCGCCGCCTCATCAGCGTGGAAAATGAACAGGCACGGCGGTGGTACATGAATGAGGCAGCAGATGGGGTTTGGAGTACACGGCAACTGGACCGACAAATATCCACCCTTTATTATGAACGGCTGCTGGCAAGCAAGGAAAAGGAGACAGTTATCAGTGAAGCCCAGGAGAAAATCAGTCAGGTGGCTCCACAACAATTCATCCGAGACCCATTTGTTCTGGAGTTCTTGAATCTGAAAGATTACCCGTCATTGCACGAGAGTGTCTTGGAACAAGCACTTATAGACCACTTGCAACAGTTTCTCCTTGAATTGGGGCGTGGTTTCTGCTTTGTGGCACGACAGAAATTGATGCGCTATGGCGATGATGATTTCTATGTTGACCTGGTTTTCTATCATAGCATACTGAAATGCCATGTGCTTATAGACTTGAAATTGGGCAAGTTAACCCATGAAGATGTTGGACAGATGGACAGTTATATTCGCATGTTTGAGGCACTCTATCGCAACGAGGATGATAATCCCACTTTGGGCATTATACTCTGTTCGCAGAAGAGTGAAGCGATTGTGAAGTACTCTGTACTAAGCGAGGGCAAGCAGATTTTTACGTCACGCTATAAATTGTATTTGCCTACAGAAGAAGAATTCAAGCAGTTGCTCGAATCCATTTGAAATCACTCGGCATTGGGTTAGAAACAAGTAAGATGATTAACGTATCAATGAAAAAAGTTGCTGTTATCATATTGAACTGGAACGGTGCCAAACTGCTGCGCCGCTATCTGCCTACAGTGATTGCAGGCACCGACGATTCTATTGCCGATATCATTGTTGCCGACAACGGGAGCACCGACGACAGCCTGCAAGTGCTTGAGCAGGAATTCCCGCAGGTCAAAGTACTGAAGTTTGACACTAACTACGGCTTTGCATTGGGTTACAACCTCGCTATCGAACAGACGATGTACCCTTATACGGTGCTGCTCAACAGTGACGTTCGCACACCGCAGGGTTGGCTCAATCCCCTGCTGGACTATATGGAAACCCACCCCGAGGTGGGTGCCGTGATGCCCAAACTGCTGCATGACCGACAGGACAGCAAGCAGATGTTTGAATATGCCGGGGCTGCCGGCGGCTATATCGACTGCCACGGTTACCCCTATTGCCGTGGACGCATCTTTGAGTTCCTGGAAGAGGACAAGGGGCAGTATGACGATGGTCCTAAGAGCGTCTTCTGGGCCACAGGAGCCTGTCTGATGGTGCGCAGCCGATTGTATCAGGACGTCGGCGGCTTGGACAAGGACTTCTTTGCCCATATGGAGGAAATTGACCTGTGCTGGCGCATTCGCCTGGCAGGCAATGACCTGATGATGGTGCCGTCGAGTCACGTTTATCACCTGGGCGGCGGCAGCCTGCCCCAGGGCAACCCCCGCAAGACTTACCTGAACTTCCGCAACAACCTGCTGCTGTTGCACAAGAACCTGCCTCATGACGAGGGCAAGCGCCTGCTCTTCACCCGTCGGTTGATGGACACGCTGGCCTTTGGCATGGCCATCGCCAAATTCCACTTCGGCGATGCGTGGGCCATTATCCGTGCCCACTGCGACTTCCGCAAGATGAGGAAAAACTACACCTCGCAGCCCGCTGTCAATCTCTTGAAGCAGTTGCCTGAGGAACGCGTCAACATCATCACTGCCCACTACCTGCGTGGCATCAAACTTTTCACCGATCTGAAAATTGAATCATCCAGTCGTTAAAGTCCCTAAAAGACCTTAATGACGTTAACCAACAATAGAATTATGAAAAAGCTAGGATTCGGACTCATGCGTCTGCCACTGGTCAACCCCGACGACCAGACAAGTATTGACATCGAGAAGTTCAAGGAGATGGCCGACAGGTTTATCGAGCAGGGCTTCACCTACTTTGACACCGCCTATCCCTATCACGGGGGCAAGAGCGAGGAGGCATTTCGCGAGGCAGTGGTGAAACGTTATCCACGCGAGGCCTTTACCGTCACCAGCAAGATGCCCGTGTGGGCTATCAATGAGGAGGGCGACCTGGAGCGCATCTTCAACGAGCAACTCGAGCGTTGTGGTGTGGACTACTTTGACTACTACTGGTTGCACGCCCTCAACCACGAGCGCGTCAAGGTAATGGACAATATGGACGGATGGGGCTTCATTGCCCGCAAGAAGGCCGAAGGGCGCATCCGCCACATCGGTTTCTCGTTCCACGACGACTCGGCACTGCTGGCCGAAATCCTTGAGCACCATCCCGAGGTGGAATATGTACAGCTGCAGATCAACTACCTCGACTGGGACAGTCCCGCCATCGAGTCCAGAACCTGCTATGAACTGTGTGAGAAGCACGGCAAGCCCGTCATCGTCATGGAGCCTGTCAAGGGCGGTTCGCTCGCCCGTGTCCCCGAAGCGATTGATCGCCTGTTCAAGGAATACAACCCCGATGCCAGCGCTGCCTCCTGGGCCATCCGCTACTGTGCTTCGCTGCCCAACGTGATGATGGTGTTGAGCGGCATGAGCAACATGGAGCAACTCGAGGACAACACATCCTACATGCAGGACTTCCAGCCCCTCAACGACGAGGAGCAAGGCATCATTGCCCAGGTGACCCAGGTCATTCGCGATGCTATCGCTATTCCCTGTACTGCCTGTCACTACTGCTGCGATGGCTGCCCTCAACAGATTGCCATTCCCGAGTACTTCAACCTCTACAACACCCAGCAACAGTTCCCTGACCAGAAGAGCAACTGCAAGCTCTACTACGACCTGGTGTCTAAGAACCACAGCAAGGCCAGCGAGTGCATTGAGTGTGGACAGTGCGAGTCCCAGTGCCCCCAGCACATCGACATCATCGACAACCTCAAGCTCGTCGCTCAAGCCTTTGAGGAGCAATCGTGAATTGTATCATCTGGCGTGTATAAACACGATGATTGTTTCAAGCGTGAGGCCTGCAATGCCCTCACTCTTGTTTCAGACATCGCTATGACATCTCCTTGTTAAGCAGTGCCAATGAAATCATAAAATGGGTTAAAACTATTGACAAAGGCTTTTTGATGTTGTAATTTTGCACAATATTGAGGGTTATGTCCTGTTTAATCCCCATATCATCATTGAAATGAGATGCGTGAAGTTGCGTCTCTACAAAACATTTAAAATATGGCTAAAGAAGAAAAGAAAACTCAAGTCGAGAACAAAGTAAAGGAAAAGGTAACTTATCCACTGACAAAGATCAATTTTATCCTAATGGGCATCTGCCTGTTATTGATCATCATCGGATTTTGGCTGATGGCTGGCGACGCCAATGTGGGCGACACTTTCAACAAGAACCTGTTTGAGAGCAGCCGCGTGACCACGGGTCCCATCATCGCCTTCCTGGGCTTCGTTCTCATGGCATTTGCCATCATTTACCGCAAGAAAGACAACAAGCGCACCGACGACAACACGAACGTAACAGAGTAATCACTCATCAGTATGGATCTGTTACAAGCAATTATCATTGCCATTGTGGAAGGACTCACCGAGTTTCTTCCCGTGTCGTCGACTGGCCACATGATTATCGCCCAGAACCTGCTGGGTGTTCCTCAAGGTGACAGTTTTGTGCATGCCTTCACCTTCATCATCCAGTTTGGAGCCATCCTGTCGGTAGTGGTGCTGTATTGGAAACAATTTTTCCGTCTTGACCACTCCCCTGCCCCCCAAGGCGCCTCGTCGTGGCAGCGTTTCAAACACAAGTGGTACTTCTACTGGCTGTTGTTAGTGGGTGTGCTGCCGGCAGTCGTTATCGGTCTTGCCGCCAAGAAGTCGGGAGTCCTCGACTGGCTGCTTGATAGTGTCCTGGTGGTCGCCATCATGCTGGTGGCTGGAGGTGTGTTCATGCTCTTCTGCGACCGAATCTTCAACAAGGGAAGTGAGGCCGTCAAGTTGGATGAATCCAAGGCGTTCAAGATAGGTCTATTCCAGTGCATATCTGTTATTCCCGGAGTAAGCCGAAGCATGGCCACCATTGTGGGTGGTATGTCACAGAAACTCACCCGTCGCAAAGCCGCAGAATTCTCCTTCTTCCTGGCTGTGCCCACCATGGCCGGCGCCACTTTGCTGGATCTGGTGGATTTGTTCAAGGAGAATGCCGAATGGGCGACGACCCACAATATTATTGTCTTGATAGTGGGATGTGTAGTCGCATTTATCGTGGCACTGCTCGCCATGAAGTGGTTTGTGAATTTCTTGACCAAGTACGGCTTTAAGGCATTCGGCTGGTACCGCATCGTTGTCGGCGTTATCATTCTGGCCTTGCTGTTAAGTGGTCAATCATTACAGATGGTCGACTAAGGACCAAGAGAATAAAAAATGCTAAACCCGATAGAAGGCGAAATATTCTGCATCGACAAACCGCTGAGGATGACCTCCTTTGCCGCGGTCAAGAAAGTGCGTGCCGTTCTGCGCACCCATCTGGAAACCCGTCAGGTCAAGGTGGGCCATGCCGGCACCCTTGACCCGCTGGCAACTGGCGTGCTGCTGCTCTGCACCGGCCATGCCACCAAGCGCATCGATGAGCTGCAGGCTGGCGTCAAGGAGTATATCGCCGACCTCAGGCTGGGGGCGACAACTCCCAGCTATGACCTGGAGACCGAGGTGGATGCCACCTACGAGTGGCAACACATCGACCGGGACATGATCGACCGTGTGCTGCAGGAACAGTTCACAGGCAGCATCGAGCAGGTGCCGCCATCGTTCTCGGCCTGCAAGATTGACGGTAAACCCGCCTACAAACTTGCACGCAAGGGACAGGACGTGGAAATCCGTCCCAAGACGCTGGTCATCGACGAAATCGAGGTGCTCCAATGCGGACTGCCTGCCGAGCCCACGCTACAGATACGCGTCGTGTGCAGCAAGGGCACCTATATCCGCGCCCTGGCACGTGACATCGGTGTAGCCCTGGACAGCGGTGCCCACTTGACGGGCCTGCGCCGCACCCGCGTGGGCGACGTGACCATCGACCAATGCCTCACCTTAGAGGCTCTGGTGGACAAACTGGACAACGAGACCTATGTCTCGCCCGAACAGGCTGCCGCCGCGCGGCTGGAACGCGAGCGCATCGAGAACCGCGAACGTGCCGCCCGTCAAAAGGCCGAACGCGCAGCCCGCAAGGCCGAGAAACGTCACTGTGACGCACCGCCCAAGCGTACCTCACAAATTAAGTAAGCTTTATAGCTTTTGCACTGACAAAAAAGAAAAAATAGAAATAATAACACTTAGCGCCTTGGCGGCTTAGCTTGAGGTCAACAAGGCGATGCTAACCAAAAACTTATAACAATTATGAAACTTTCAGAATTCAATACCCGGATGCCCGAGGAACTGATTGCCTCACATCCCAGTCCCGTGCGTGACGAATCCCGTCTGATGGTGTTGCACAAGAAAAGCAACCAAATCGAGCACCGAGTATTCAAGGAGATTCTTGAGTATTTCAACCCCCATGACCTGTTCGTATTCAACGACACACAGGTATTCCCCGCAAAGCTGTTCGGTAACAAGGAGAAGACCGGTGCCCGCATCGAGGTGTTCCTGCTGCGTGAGCTCAACCCCAACAACAAGTTGTGGGATGTGCTCGTGGAGCCTGCCCGCAAAATCCGCATCGGCAACAAACTGTACTTCGGTCTTGACGACTCGATGGTAGCCGAGGTCATCGACAATACCACCTCTCGTGGCCGCACCCTGCGTTTCCTCTATGACGGCGACCATGACCAGTTCAAGAAGGACCTGTATAACCTGGGCAACACGCCGTTGCCTTACTATATCCAGCGCGAAGCCGAGCCCGAGGACGCCGAACGCTACCAGACCATCTTTGCCAGCAAGGAGGGTGCCGTCGTTGCTCCTGCAGCAGGACTGCACTTCTCACGCGAGCTGATGCGCCGCATGGAAATCCGCGACATTGACAGCGAGTTCCTCACGATGCACATCAGCCTGGGCAGCTATCGCGACATCGAGGTCGAGGACCTGAGCAAGCACCGCATGGACAGCGAGGAGATGGACGTCAGCGTCGAGCTCGCCGAGAAGGTCAACACCCTGCGCGACGGCGGCAACAAGGTTTGCGCCATCGGCACATCGGTACTGCGAGCCTTTGAGACCTGTGTAGGCATGAACGGACATATCAAGCCCTTCGGTGGCTGGTCCAACAAGTTCTTATTCCCGCCCTATGAGTGCACGACCTGTGACGCTCTGGTCACCAACTTCCACATGCCCTACTCCATCATGCTGATGGCAGCAGCAGCATTTGGCGGCTATGAGCAGACGATGGAGGCCTATCGCGTAGCCATCGAGGAGAAATACCGCTTCGGTGCCTACGGTGACGCCATGCTCATCATCAACGACTGATTTCAAACACGTCATTCCACACCATTATCTCCACTACAATGAAAAGAATGACTCTCCTTGCACTGGTGGTGGCAGCGGTGCACCCAGCACTGGCAGGCAACAACGTCATCGGCCTGTGGGACGACGGCGTATGGCTGCCCGACATGGACAAAATGGAACTTGACTAAACATAACCAATTACAAAATATAGCCCCATGCAACCCGTCAAAATAGCCATCATCAGTGACCTGCACGTCATGGTTCCCGAACTGCTGGTCAATGAGGGTACCGCCTTTGAAGAATACTTGGCACGAGACCGCAAGATGTTGCGGGAGAGTGTCGAGATTCTTGATACCCTGGTAGTTAGCATCCTTGAACTCAAGCCTGACCTCGTGCTGGTGACCGGTGACCTCACCAAGGACGGCGAACGCGTGAGCCACGAACTAGTGGCTTCACAGCTCGAACGCCTCAGCGACGCCGGCATCCAAGTCCTTGTGGTTCCAGGTAACCATGACATCAACAACCCCGATGCCAAGGTATTTGACGGCGAAACCGCCACATCTACCGACACCATCACGCGTCGTGAGTTTGCCGCCATCTATCGCCATGCGGGCTACGATACCCGTTCGCGCCGTGATCCCGACTCGCTGAGCTACTGCCGCGACGTGACCGACAACCTGTCCATCCTCGCCATTGACGCCTGCATGGACCGCTTCAACACCTTCGTCTCGCGCGGCGATGCCAGGGACCACTGCAAGACCAGCGGCCACCTTGAACCTTCTACCCAGCAGTGGCTAGTCAAGCAAGCCGAACAGGCAACTGCCGCCCGACGACGCGTCATCGCCATGATGCACCATCACCTGGTGCCCCACTTTCACATGGAGGAAACGCTGGCAGCCCCCTATATGGTCGAAGATGCCGGGCAGCTTTGTCAACGGCTCATTGAGGCTGGTGTTCATGTCATCTTCACGGGACATCTCCACATCAGTGACGTCAGTCAAGTGAACCTCCAGCCCGGTATCATGGTAGAAATCGCTACGGCAGCCGCCGTGGGCTACCCCTGCCAGTGGCGTGTCGCCACCTGCTATCCTGCCACAGGAAAGATGCAGCTGCACACCCGCACACTGTTCAGCCTGCCCTCAAATCAGGATTTCGGCGAGACGGCACGTGGCGTGTTCACCGACAGCATCCCCACTATCACCAATGGTGTGTTGACCAGGTATTGGCCCGAAATCAGCCAAGCCATCGAGAAATATCGCCACGAGCACCCCATCATGATGCGCTTTGTAAAACTCCCCGACTCACCACAAGGCATTGCCGACATGCTGCTCAAGCACCTGCAAAAACCCGTCACAAGGGCCTATATCGCCTTTGCCGAGGGCAACGAGGGCACCATGGGCGACAACAAGCAGCTCGTTGAAGAACTCATCGACGGTGTGGACCGCATTGTGGACGAGACAGTTTCCGGTATCCTGAAGCCCTTTGCCAAGGCCGCACTGCGCCTGCGCATCTACAACATTGCTAGGCTTGTGCTGCGCAGCATCCTCGAGGATCGCAACGACATCGGCACCAAGCACGAGACCGTCATCAACGACCATACGGCCATCATCAGCTTCTAGTCAGGACGCTTCCCACAGTTGGCTAATTTACGACAATCTGCAAGCTACCGCTTCTAATAGAAAGCTATTGTCTTTCAGCCTAACAAATGGTTGCAAATAATCACTTTTTTCTACTGAAATACATAGTTTTAGTATCATTTTGTCCAAATAAATGCCCTTTTGTTTGGTTTGATAAATTTTACTACCTACATTTGCAAATACATTAAGATTAGCATCTTATCAAAAATTGTGATTTAATTATGAGTGCCCCCAAGATTGAACTAACTTCCCGAGAGAAGGAAGTACTTGAACTGCTGTCAACAGGCTATAACAGCAAAGAAATCGGAGAGAAAATTTTCATCTCCTCCAACACTGTAGAATATCATCGCAAGCAGTTGCTTCGCAAGACCAACTCGCGTAACGTAGCGGAACTGATTGGTAAAGCTTACCGCACAGGCCTGTTGAAAATCAACAGCTAACATCATCGTAAATAACCTCATCAACAGCTGCGTGCCCAACGACGCAGCTTTTTTTTAACATTTCCCCCCTCAAAAAACAAATGAAGTGCCCTCAAAAGTCATGAAAAGACTTTTTGAGGGCACTTCGTTCTGATACAACTTTAGAAACTATATTATTGTGGATAATATTTAAAAGTGTACAGTATTTAATTCAATAGGGATCACTTGATGACCTTGCGGGCAGTGGTCATGCCGTTGCTGTAACGCGTCACAACGATGTTCACGCCGTCAAAGGGCTTGTCGGACTGCATACCCATCATGTTGACATAAGTCACCTTGACAGGATCCAGGTCGGTCCACACCTCGTTAACTGCCGTCAGCGCATCGTCACCGCCCTCGAGGGGGAAGACAAGGTAGTCGCCCTCGCGCACCTCGGTACCGTCACGCATGGGGGCTCCGCTGGGTTGCTCGCCGTTGCCGAGGACGCCATGGTGATCGGCAGTGTAACGGATAATGGCATGGAAATTATAGGTATTACCCTCGATAAAGTCTTCAAGGTAATTGCCGGGATAGAGTGACCAGTCCACCTTGAAACCGCCAGCCAGTTCCTCGACGTTCGTTTGATGGCCGTTGGCGTCAAGACCGTCAGGAACACGGAAGTGGTAACTCTCGTGGCCGTCATACTTTGCCCAGTAGATCATAACATACTCCTGCGCCTTGGGCTCAACAAAGAAGTATTGTTTGCCTGTCTTGCCCTGCTGCACCAGCGGGTCCATGTAATTGGCGGTCACGTGCTTGTTCTCGTCATAGCCTGTCCACTGTTCGGGCAACTTATAGTCGGTAACCGTCATCGTCGGGTTCAACTTGTTGGTGAGCGTGCCGGTCAATGTACCGCCCTTGATGACACCCTTGGACGAACTGAGGAACTGGCGCGCCTCGGCCTCGGTTTCAAAGTCGAGCAGCACCCAGTTGCTCTGGTCCCAATCCTCGGTCTGGAGACGGGTACCGTCCTTGACGTAATCTATCTCGCCCTCACCTTTCACCGACGGGAAACGATGTTTTCCCAGGTCCTTGGCATACAAGCGGTTGGGCTCCTTCTCAGCGATATACACGGCGATGATATCGTCGGCGATGGTATAGGATTCATTCACCTTGCCTTCATTCACGATATAGGCCAGCGGGGTATCCTGTTTGGGATCCACAAATTTGTACTTGGCCATGTAACCCCAGGGGAAGTACTGGTAGATGTAGGCCGTCGTGTCGTCGACCACCTCACCGTTGAGCCAGTTGCTGCTGATGTACTCATATTGATATTGCTCCTGGCCGGGCAGTTTGGGATATTTGTTACTGTGATAACCCTTGTGGACGAAGCTGCCATCCTCCAGATTCACTTGTATCACATGGAAGGCATCCTCCCAGTTAGGCAGTGAGGGCAGCACCATATAGTCTCTACCACCCATCGAGAACATGCTATAACCGTTACTCTGGCCGCGGCGGTAACCCTCGGGCATATTGTTCTCCACGTCGATAATCGTGCCCTTGAACAGGTGGTTCTCCTCGTCGAGTACCATGTCGATGGGGTTCTCGTGACGCGAGATATACAGGTAGTGCAGCTGGCCGTCCGAAGCATGCCAGGTGTGGATATAGACCTCGGTGGTGAACACCATCTGGTCAATTTCACTGCCACCCTGCACCTTCACAAATCCAGCCCTGAAACTCTCATTTTCCACCAACTGACCATTGCGGAAACGCAGCACAAACAGACCGTCGGTGGTGTTCTCCTTTGCAGCGGTGAACACAAACTGTCCACCCTCCTCCGAGAAAACGTCTCCCACGGCAGTTCCCATATAGCTGTAAGCATTAGCCGTCATGATGTGGCTATCGGGCAAGAGGCTCTCGGGGAAGTAAATCTCGCTGCGACGCGTGCCGTCGGCACTGAGCAGCACCAGTTCAGGAAGCTCGCGCTGCAACTCGTTCTGTTGGTTCATCGGCCTGAAGATCCAGTTCCCTGCGTCATCATAGGAGATGCCCTTGCCGCTTCTTGGCTTTGTCACCACTTCCTCACCGGTCCAGCCGTTGCGGTCATGGTACAACAGTTTACCCTCAAAATTGTTATGGATGATGAACTGGTCATTCGCACCATAGCCCTGGATGCCCCTCGAGGGTTTATCCATCACCACATCGCTCACCCACAGCTGCTCCAATTCGGCACCGTTGAAACCCTTCTCGTA
Organism: uncultured Prevotellaceae bacterium; assembly: GCA_946186345.1. Taxonomy (GTDB): domain Bacteria; phylum Bacteroidota; class Bacteroidia; order Bacteroidales; family Muribaculaceae; genus Sodaliphilus. The sequence goes on from CAMHMV010000009.1 coordinate 23,710, forward strand.
GGTCTCCAGGTACTCCTGGGCGGCCATCTGCTGAGAGCCCATAGCCAACAGGCATGTCAGTGCCAATGATTTAAAAATACGATTCATTCTGATTTTTAGTTGTCCGTTTATATTTCTTGGTTCTTTAGTGTTCAACGATTAACTGTGAGTTCGACGAAAAAAAGTGCTGATATTCAGTTGAAACTGTGACATAACTCAAGCTTATATTAATGTCCGTGCTTTGCACGGAGAAATTAAACAAAAATTTGTATTTTAATTTTATTAATAATTTTGCTTAATTTCTCGGCCGTTAGGCCGATCAAAAATCCTGAGGCGAATTATGACACACCTTCCCTCCCCCGCCTGGGGGGAGGGTTTGGGAGTTGCTAACGCATTGATTATCAAAACAAATTTTCATCAAACTCACGCTATTAACTGTTCTTGATGGCCTTCATCGTCGTTACCGAGCCGTCACTGAAGGTCTTGCGCACGATATTCAGACCCTCAAAGGGCTTGTCACTCACGCGGCCCTGCAAATCAACATACTGGGTGTTGACAAGCGTCTTGACAGCTTGCACGTTCTCGTCCACACCGGTGAGGATGCCGGGTTCCGACAAGCGCAAGGGATAAACAATCACGGTGTAAACATAGACGCCGCCCTCGCTGTCAACATAGGTAGGCCTTACACCGGGATTGTCGGTCACGTCCATGCGGCGCGGCGCATTATAATTGCCATCGCCCCAGATGATGATGTCGCCATCAAAACCCGGGTCGATGATCAGACCGAAGTTCACACCAAGCCTGAACTCAATCATGGCGGGGAACTCATACTGCAAACCATCCTCAAACACGTCAAACGGGCTGATATTGGGCTGAGGCTCCCACAGGCTCATGCTGATGGGGAAGCTGCCGGGAAGGCCGGTGTTGTTCTTGGGTGCATAGAACATGGTGTCGGCTGCGTGCCACACCGCCCAGTGGATATTGGCATACTCCTGGTTCTGAGGCTTCACAAAAAACCAGCTGTCCTGCTTGACGAAGTTGCCACAGCAATACAGATTGGGCTCATATTCCACTTCTTCGCCTGCCACAGGCAGCGGAGCATCATCCTTCAGCGAAATGGTCAGGCCCAGCGGGTCGCTGGGGAAGGCCTGCAGGTTGGAACGTCCTGTCACTGTGCCGCCCTTGATGACTTTGCCCTCCAGGTACTTGGCATCGGCGCCCTCGGGCAAAGCAATCTTCACCCAGTTGCTCTGGTCAAAAGTGCCGACCCAGCGCTCCACGGTATAGCCGAACTCGTCCTCATAGGTCTCGAAAAAGCCATCCCTCTCGTCATAGAGGCGCTTGGGATTGGCATTGTACTGTTCCTTGGTGGGCTCTGAACGGTTGGCATACTCATTGGCATCCTTGGCGAAGATGACGCGCGGATAGTGAGGCGGCGCATATACACCCACCAGATCATTCTCGATGGTGTAGAACTCACTCAACTGGCCAGTGGTGATGATATCATTCAAGGACATGGTCTGCACATTCTCCTGCGCAACAGCCACGCCTGCCATGGCGGCAATCATTAACAACGTTGTGTAAAATTTCTTCATTTTTTTGTATGAGTATAATTGTTTAAAGTGTCTAGTCGATCTTGATATATCTCGTCGCCGGCACTACGGGCCAGCGTGTTGTTGTCTGAGTTAAAAAATCACGGATTATTCTGAGTCTCGTCTCACGGCATCCGCAGGGCCGTTTTTTTTAATGCCAATTTCGCGAATTCAACGAATTGCACGAATTAAAAAATAAAATGTGGGGACGCGACCGCTCGCGTTACACGGGGCACCGCGCCCCCACAATGGTTTAGTTAATTATTCAATTAATGTTGAAGAGAAGATAACTTAGTTTCTATAATTAACATTCTCAACAGCACCATAGTTGAAGCCATATGCAAAGAACGAATTCTCCATACCATTAATCGGCTGGTCAGTATAATCGAGAGCCATGTCAGTGTAGTACAAGCCAATTGCATTGTAGTACCAGTCTTTACCATTTTCAACATACTTCCAGAAAATACCAGTCAGCGGTTTGCTATCGTTAGGATTATTCTTATTGGTAACAGTCTGAGTTCCATCAAATGTTACATAATCGGCTCTGTCACCCCATAAGTACCACTGGTTGTTTTCAACGGTATTGGTCGTTTGGATGTCATCATTGCAAACGCCCTGCATCAGACCAATCAGACCACCAATATTATAGACGCCAAAGATTCGGTTATTCTTAACCGTGCAGTTCTTAACGGTGGTATTACCACCAGTGGGATCTGCAGCCATACCGATGATAGCACCTACTTTACCAAAACCAGAAACCAAGGAGTTAGTAATGGTAATGTTTTCAAAGGTAACAGTCTGATAAGCATAGCCAGCAACAATACCAACGACGTTACCATTGACATAACCCGTAACAAAGGCTTGGTCTACATTCAGATTCTTAATGGTTGCACCACCATCAACACGGAAGAACAAGCCCGAACCATAGTCGCGATAATCAATTCTGAAGTTATTGATAGCGTGTCCCTGGCCATCAAACGTACCCTTGAAGGACTTGCTATCTTTATAAGTGGTTACCCAACCAATGGGAGTCCAAGTCTTATCGTTCAGGTTAATGTCATTAGCCAGAACTACGGTCTCACCAGCAAAGGTCTTGCCCTCACTTACCTGCTTGGCAAAACCAGCAAGTTGGTTAGGATTGGAAATGGTCCAGGTCTGAGTTGCCTCATCATAAGCGGGCGTTTCGGTTGAATGACCGTCCCAGAGCACTACATTGTAGTCGGGCTGGTCGAAGCGCTCGTCGATGATTACGTTGAAGTTAACGTCCTCGGTGAAGAGGTTACCAACGATGTTGGTGCGGTGGTTCTTCTGAACAGGAACACTATAAACAGTGAGGTCGCGAACGGGATTAGTAGCATTCTCCTCGTAGAGCTTCAGCTTGGTCGTGATAACGGCCTCATTGTCGGGAACCAGGAAGTAGTTCATCGCCATCCACTGGTAGGTACTGTCCTCGACAGTCAGCATTGCGGGGTCGGCGGGAAGAACATCCTGGGTAAAGGTAACGGCAACATCGCCATCGGTAGCGCCAGTGGCAAGGTTGAAGCTGGTAGCAGCGTGGTCAACGGTTACAGCACTCGTGACGGCTTTAACACCAGCAGCGATAGCGTCGTTGTAGTCGCTGGCACCATAGTTCAGCTGGCAGAACGGACGATACAGATAGATGGTCTTGTTAATCGGGCCAGTAATCTCAAGGTCTTTCTCATACCAATAGAAAGCGTCGCGCTTCTCATCGTTGCTCTTGGCGTTCTCGTAGTTTACAGTAACGGTCTTGGTAGCAGTGTCAAAGGTGTAGGGAGCGCCCTGGGCCTGTGCCCAGAAAGCGAAGCTGTACTTCTGGCCCTTAACGAGCTTGAAACTAACGGTCGTCTGGTGGGGAATGTCTTGATTCACCTTGAGTTGGGTCAACTCGGTTCCAGCCTCGTCATAAACGGCCACGGTCAGCTTGTTGGCGGTATTTCCGTCAGCAATTGCACGGCTGTCGATGTTACCCGGCAGTTCGATGGTAAACCTTACCATGTCGTCGCCCATACTTGGTTCCATGTCACTGGAGCATGCGGCGGTGCCCAGCAGCATGGCTACCAATGCACCAAAAAATAAAATTTTCTTCATGATAATAAAAATTTAAAAGAATAAAAGTTTATAGTTTTTAATTGAGATATAAAGTCTTGTTTTTATCAAACAACTTGAACAACAGTTGAACTACTTTAATTACTTTACGATTGTGACCAACCGCCGTTCAAGTTGTCAGAACTAATTAATAAGCTCTCGTTATTATCAGGGCATAGGAATATCCGGATCGGGACCAGGGGTATTACCGGGGTTTTCACCAGTACCTGAGATAGATTGTTTGCCGTAAGAATAAGTGGCATTGTGCTCACTGTCCTGAATGGGCTCACTAAGTGCCGTCACGCCTTGAGATTCCAAGAAGTTATTCAAACCTAAATTGTTGAAATAACCTCCGTATACTGTAACAGGAAGTGCTTCTAAACCATCAGCACCGGCATTGTGAATGCAGGGCAAATTACGTGTAGGTTCAACATAGAAGTGACCTCCATTGATTGTGACTGATCCCGCATTGGATGACTCGGCATTACCTACAAATAATGCATAGTGGTTTTGATTCTGAGCTATACCATTCTCATAATAGTCATGTGTTGTCAAGTAGCCATTGTTAATAATTGCATTGCCGGCATCGACGGCAAGTGCACCATGGATACCATCAATCCAGCCACCATTTATAATGAGCGTACCAGATGAGCGAACAGTATATGCCCATGTTCCAACAGACATCATCGCAGATGATTTAATTACTCCATCATTAATTACCACTTTACCTGATCCATTATTCCAAACACCATAAAATGCGCAATCGAAATAACCGCCATTAATTGTTATTTCTGAGTTAGTACCATAAGTGTCATCTGAATAAATGCCAGAGCCTCTTGTATTGTTCTGTGTTTTAAAGTTTCCACTTTCTACAGTAACTTTACCACCAAGTACTTGAAACAAACCTCTATTAGTTTCATAAGTGCCTTCACCTTCCACTGTAACATCTCCACCAGGGATAACACATACTTGATTTCCCTTTTGAGTTGTTAATCGCCCATTCAGAATTAAATGAAGCTTATTAGAGATATAAATTTTATCTGCTTCATTCGATAGGTCAACGTTTCCATCAACTTTAATTACTCCACCCTCTGAACTGCTGTTAATATAATTCAGGGCAGCCATAAACTCTTCAGTACTTGTTACAGAGAAAATATTGATATTGTAGTCGGGAGTATTGTAGATCGGGTCGATGACGATGTTGAACTTGCCGTTCACGGTGAAGAGGTCACCGAAAATGTTGGTGCGGTAGTTGCGCTGAACGGGGCAGTTGGCAACAGTAACGGTATTGACTTCCTGATTGCCATTGTCCTTGACGGTCAGAACGACCTGGTTCTTGATCTCCTTGGTGCTAGCGGCCAGGATGTAGTTCATCGCCACATAGCGGTAGTCCTCATAGCCTTGCAACTCCTCGGTTGCAGCTACGATGGTGGCGTAGTCAAAGGTAACACTGGTGGTGTCACTCACGCTGCCGTCAAGCGTATTGAGGGTGGTGGGCACGCCAGTAACGGTCACCTTGCTCTTGTAAGTGTCAACGCCAACCACACCGGCAGCATCGTCGGCCAGGAAGTTGATCTGAGCGAACGGGCGCGTCAGAGTCTCGGTCTTCTCAAAGGCCTCGGTCACGGTGAAGCTGTCCATCTTGTAGAAGGCGTCACGGCTCTCGTCGTTGCAGTCGGCAGTGTAGTTCACCGTAATGGCACTCATGTTGGTGGTGTTATAAGCCGTGCAAGTGCTGTCCTGAGCCCAGAAGACAAACTTATAGGTATGTCCCTTGACCAGCTTGGTGTTGATAGTGGCCTGCTTGTTGGCAACTTCAACAGTCTGTGCCAGACCGGTAATTTCGGCGCCGTTCTCAAACACGGCAAACTTCAGTTGGTTGGCCTTCAAACCGTCGCTGATAGTACGGCTGTCGATGCCATCACCCAGGTCGATAGCGAAGCTCACGGGAACTTCACCACCCATACTCGGCTCCATGTCGCTGGAGCAGGACGCGGTACCCAGCAGCATAGCTGCCATCGCACCAAGGAATAAAATCTTCTTCATATATCTAGCTATGTTAATTATGTTTTAATATTCAGTAACTGTACCGTCATTGGCAATACCCTTGACAATAACATTTTCATAAGTGTTGTTATCACCTAGGTTATCACCACCTGTTTTTCTACCACATATTGCACCTACGTTAAAGTCTTTGCTATATGGAGCATAACCTTCTTGGTTTGCAATAATAGTAGAGTTAGTCACTCTATTGTCAGAAATGTCAGTTGTCCAAGTGCCTGCTCCAAAAATACCTCCGCAATCACGGAAGGCCGAGATATTACAATTGTCAACAGTACAATTCTTTATTGTATAGGAGGTGGAAGAAGCAAAGTAACCAATAATACCTCCAACTTTATCTCCATCATCCCAAGAGCCATTAATTTGTTGTGGGGTCGAAGTTACATTGCAATTAATTGCATGGCAGTTTTCAATAACTAGTGGTTTATTTGTCGAGAAATATGCAACAATAACTGCAGCATAATGGTTACTTGTAATTTCTGCTCCTTTAACTGTAACGTTTCTGATAGGACCAACAGTCGAACCAAAGAGTCCTGAAACTTCATGTGTACCCACATAATCACCATCACATTTAAGGTTATAAATGGTATGGTTTCCTCCGTCAAAGGTACCGTTGAAAGATTGACCAGGATATGCGACCAAATTACCAATCGGAATCCATGGTTTATTATCAAGGTTCAAATCAGCAGTTAAAGTAACCGTCTTTCCCGCATAAGTGTTGCCACTATTCACATCTCTTGCCAAACCTGCAAGTTGTGCTGCGTTGTTGATGGTCACATTGTTGCCGTCAACAACAGGGTCCTCAACTGAACCATCCCAAGGTGCGGGTAGCATTTCAGGCACAATATCTGGAGTATTATAGATCGGGTCGATTTCAATATTGAACTTGCCCTCCAGGGTAAAAAGGCTGCCGAAGATGTTGGTGCGGTAGTTGCGTTGCACGGGGCAGTTGGTTACGGTCACGGTATTCACGTCCTGAGTACCGTCGTTAACGGTGAGGACAACCTCGTTCTTCATTTCCTTGCTGGTAGCAGCCAGGATGTAGTTCATGGCCACGTACTTATAGCTCTCATAGCCAGCCAACGTCTCGTTGGGAATCTTGGCGAGGGCGAAGGTCACATCGGTGGTCTCAGTACCAACCGTGCCGTCGAGGGTATTCAGCGTGGTGGGAACACCGGTCACGGTCACCTTGCTCTTGTAAGCATTCACGCCAACCACGCCGGCGGCATCATCTGCCAGGAAGTTAATCTGAGCGAACGGGCGGGTCAAGACTTCTTCCTGCTCGAAGGGCTCGGTTACCGTGAACGAGTCCATCTTGTAGAAGGCGTCGCGGCTCTCGTCGTTGCAGTTGGCAGCGTAGTCCACCTTGATGGCGCTCATGTCGGTGGTGTTATAGGCGGTGCAAGTGCTATCCTGAGCCCAGAAGACGAACTGGTAAGTGTGGCCCTTGACCAGTTTGGTGGTCACGGTAGCCTGTTTGTTGGCTACGGGCACTTTCTGTGCCAGAGCAGTGATCTCAGTGCCGTTCTCAAAGACGGCAAACTTCAACTGGTTGGCCTTCAAGCCGTCGCTGATGGTACGGCTGTCGATGTCGTCACCCAGGTTGATTGAGAAACTTACAGGCGTTTCACCGCCCATCGTCGGCTCCATGTCGCTGGAGCAAGACGCGGTACCCAGCAGCATCGCTGCCATAGCACCCAAGAATAAACATTTCTTCATAAAGTTGTTGTGTTAAAAAGGTTTGTTATTGTTAGTTGTTGAATAATCTAGTTATTGAGGGGCTGTTTGAGGGGCTGTTCCACATTATTAATATATATATGGCCATGGCCCTGCTGGTTACCGCCGATGAGCTGGTCGGCCCCGTAGGGAGACTGCTGGGCAGCAGCAGCCTCGTCCAGACCCTGGAAATTGACCATGACGGTGGTGCCACTGATGCGCACGATGTCGCCATCGCTGCTGCCCTGAATGGCGCCGATGAGTTTGCCGCTAGTGAGCGAGGGTTCGCTCATGCGTGCCTTGAGCACGGTGTTATAGACCTCGCACGAAGTAAATACCTGCTCGGCAGTAGCTCCGCTAGCGATGTAACCCACCATGCCGCCAGCCAGTCCCTGTCGGGAGGCTGCGTCGGTGTTCTCGATGATGGCATTTGCCACCTTGCTGCCATTTGCCACGATGTTGGCACCGGCTGCCACCTGACCCACCATGCCACCTACCATGCAGGTGCCCTTGATGACGGGATAGTTTACGATCACGTTCTCGATGGTGAGCGTGCCGCTAGCGGTCGCTACGAGGGCGGCAGCAACAGCGTTGCCCTGGGCATCGGGCGCAGCAGTGACGGTGACTCTGTCAAGGGTAAGGTCTTTGATTGTGAGCCCCTCGGCGTTGCCAAACATGGCGGCACTGCCTTCCCCATTGATGGAGAACTCATGGATGATGTTGCCATTGCCGTCGATGGTGATGTTGCGGGCGCCACACAGCAGGGGCTTGAGGGTGCCATGATTCATGTTGAACGAAGCCATCAGCTTAATGGTACTGCCCTCGATAGGAGCATTGTCCTGGAACCAGGCCAGTTCCATCGGCGTGTTGATCAGATAGGTGCCATCGCTGTAAGTCGGCTCAGTCGCTTGATAATTCCAGTTGACCTCGTCACCGTAATAGATAATGTCGTCGATAAAACTGGCGTCAATCACGAGCTTAAAGTCCACAGCCTTGGTGATCAGGCGGCCCACGATGTTGGTGCGGAAGTTGCGCTGTACGGGCAGGGTCTTGAGTTCAAGGGGATAGGAGGCATCGTTGCCTTCGCGGTTCATGATGGTGGTCATGGTGATGCCGGTGATGTCGCTACGGTCGTTGTTGACGAGCAGGTAGTTCATCGACAGGTACTCATATTGCTCGCCCTCGACCGTGAGTTTCTCGCTGGGGAATGCGCCGGCAGTCAGTTCTACCCTGACGGGGTTGCTCGCCACGCCGTTGAGCAGATTGAGCGTCGAGAACACGCCATCGGTGATGACGATGCGTGAACCCGTGGCGGGAGCATAAGCGTTGGCGGTCTCGAGGTCCTCGGTCGTGGTGCCGAAGTTGAGCTGGGCAAAGGGACGGTGCAGCGTCACGTTGCGCTCAAAGGGCTCGGTGACAGGATCTACGGCAAAGTCGGTGTTGACGGCATAGAAGGCGTCGCGCGACTCGTCGTTGGCGTGACCGTTATAATCCACGTTCAGCGACTTGTAGTCGGCGCCGAAGCTATAGGCGGTGCAGTTGCTGTTCTGTGCCCAGAAGGCAAAGGTGTAACGGTGTCCCTTGACCACGCGGGTGTTGACAGTGGCATGGCCGCCGCTGACGGGGACATTCTCCTGACGCAGGCCGGCAATCTCGTTGCCGTTCTCGTCGTAGGCGATGAAAATCAGCTTGTCCACCATCGACCCGTCACTGATGGCGCGTGAATCGATGTACTGGTCAAGCACTGCGGTGAAGGTGACGTTGAGTTCGTCGCCGTTGGCAATCAGCTCATCCTCGCTGGTGCATGCGGTGGTCATCAGGACCATCACCAGCATGGATGCTATATATAATAATGTCTTGTTCATGTCTGTGTAAGATTGAAGTCGTTAATGGTACACGATAGACTTATTCACCAAGCGGATTGCCGTCGGTATCATAGTTGTTGTCTTGGTTGGCAAAGTTCTGGTCAATGATGACATCAAACTTGACATCTTCGGTCAGCGACCTGATGAGCAGGTTGGTGCGGTAATTACCTTTGAAATTGGAGTTGGGCCACTTGTAGGTGATATTGGGCTTGAGGCCATACTTGTGATGCAGCACCAGGGTGGCATCGGCCAACGAAAACTCATCGACCAGCGGCTGGAAATAGTTCAAGGCCAGGTACATGTAGGATTTGGTGCCCACGCGCAGAGGCTCGTTGGGCATGGGAGCCTTTTTGAAGTCCAGATCCCACTCCATGTGGTCATCATCGCCGACGATGGGCTGACCAGCCACGACATTGAACCAGTTGTAGGCGATGGGCTCATCGCTGGTGCTATTCAGTTTCAGCTCCGAGTCATAGTCCTTGAGGTCCACACCGGCAAGCTTGGCCTCCTGATAAGCCTCGTGGGTGATACCGCAGTTGACCTGTGCCAGGCGACGCACCAGAATGATATCCTGGGTGATTTCGCCGGCAGTAGATACCTCAAGGTTGGGAATCCAGTTCCAGAAGGCATCGCGCGTCTCGTCGTTGCAGTTCACGCGATAGTACATGTCAATCAAGCTGTTGCCGGGCACATAGCTCAAGAGGTCCTTGTGCTGCGCCCAGAAAGCGAAACCGTAGGTGTGGCCAGGGGTCAGATAAACCGTGACACGCGCGATTTTGCCTTGGAAACCGATGTTGCGCTGACGCAGGCCCTGAATCTCACGGCCCTCGTCGTCATAGACCCACAAGAAGAGCTCGTTGGCGTAGTCACCGTCGCCGATGGCACGCGAGTCCAAGTGCTCGGGCAGGTCGGGCAACTCGGCGATAAAGGTCACCTTGGCCTTGCCCACCGTGGGGTCTTCCTCTTGCTGGCAGGCTGTTGCTGTGAACAGCATAGCTGCCAAGCTCAACAGATAAAGAATCTTTTTCTTGTTCATTGTCGTTTATGGTTTTGGTTGGTTGATATATCAGAAGTAGATGTTGATGTCACCGTCAAAGCTGGGGTCAATGCCGATGCCGCCTCCGCTGGCCGTCTTGGTCAGGAAATCGTCCTTGACAACGGTGATGCCGCCTCGCTTGATGGGAACGTTGAGCGTGGATGACTGGCCGACCAGCTGACCCTCGTCATTGTACAGCCCCAGGGCCATCGTGACACTGGATTCCTCGCCATTGACCATGACGTAGTCCCAACCCAGGGTTGCAGTGCCGTCACCCTCGGTCGATGTCTCGCTGATCGAGGAAACAAAGTTAACGCCCGTCGTGGCATCAAAGGGGACGCCGCGCGGCACGCTGTAACGATAGGGCAGGAAGCCAGAGTAGGCTACAAGAATGCGCAGGTTCTGGCCTTTAGCCAGATATTCGTTATAGTCGGTAGCGACAAACTTGACCTTGCCCATGATGGAACGCAACGGCAGCTGCTCACGCACGACGGTGGTGGTGTCTCCCAATTTCACTTTGAAGGAGACTGCCGCACTGCCCGAGTAGGCGTTACGATAGTCATTATTACCTTCATACTTGCCCATGAAGGTGATGTCATTAAAATCACTGGTGGTATAATACTTGTCGGCGACGCTGCCATGGTCCACCCAGTCGGCCCAAGCCAGCAGGCGGTAACTGCCCGACGGGAGCACCATGCGGCACTGCCCTTGCTGTCCGTCAGCGGTGAAGAAGATCGTCTGACGATCGACCGCGGCGTCAACAATAGCCCCGGATGCATTCACGGGAAAGGCGGCAACCTGGCAACGCAGGTCATGGGAAGCAATGGCACGCGAGTCGTTAATGGTCTGCCAGTCAACCATTGCAGTGTCGAGCTGCAAGGTTACAACAACAGGTGCCGACCCCATCACTTCGGGTTCGTCACTGCCCTTGCACGATGACAAAAAAAAGAAAAGAAGAGCGCAACAAAGGACACTGCTCTTCAAGCAGTATCTTTTGCACTTTTCATGACCATACTCCCTTCCATACTTGAACCAGGGAGCCAACATATTGAACCGTAATAATTTACCAGTTCCTTTGCACATAAAGATTTAGATGTGTGATTCCCTATCTCTCTAATATAAGTCTAATTTCTATGCGCAAAGATAGTAACGATTATTTTTACAACAAAAATTTTATTAAGAAAAATTATGCTAAATAACAAATTGTAAGATCAATAGACTGCATGGAACCAGTCCAGGGTGCGGTAATAGTTGTCATTCACCCCAGGGGACGTGCCTAGAACATAGGTTGATAACCCTGAGAAATTTTCTTGGTCAATCATTATCTTATTGAATATCATAGGAGTAGCTATGCGATATAGCACGGTTTTTTCATAGACATCTTGCATACGAGCACCGAGAGACATATCCGCCATTTCAAGATAATATTGCATAAAATCATACAGGAAGTGGTATCCGTTCAAGTTATAGCACTGCAGCGTGGACAATGAGGGTTGAACGGGAGAACTCATCTGGATGAGGCGGCACACCGAAGCCAGCTGGTCCAAATAGGAGCAGTCCACTACCACAGCCGAGAAAGTGCGGTTGGCACCCGTCTGGATGTCGTAATAGTCAAATGTTTCCTGGCAGGCCTTGTCAAGCTGGGCCTGGTCGGCACACAGGTAGGGAAGTGTCAACTCGTAGGGCATGCCACGGCCGGGAATCTCGGTCGGATAGCCCACAAAGTAACGGCAACGGGAACGCAGTTGGTAGGCGACCTCCACACAGCCCATGTAGCACACGTCGGCGTAAATCCACGAGAAAGCACCCACGGGAATGGCAGCAGCCAGCTGGTCGAGCGCCATGGTTGACCCGTTGTCCTCACCGAACACGCGTCGCGGGGCAGCGGCTCGAGTGGTCAGCGACGGAGCCCACCCCGTGCCATGCGACCACAAGATCAGGCCATAGTCTCGGGCAGGAGCAAGCCGCTTAGCGTCGGCAATCACCTGGCTCATGCGCGCTGCAGTCACCGATGCACCCTTCGTGCCGTCATAGGTCACGAGCGTCTGATGCTCTGCAGTCCCTCGCCAACCTTTTTTGATCTCAAACAGTAAGGGGATATCATCATCTGGACCAATACGATAGACCAGCAGGCGGCAACCGTTCAATTCTCCATGTTCCACGGCACGGTCCATCTCATCGAGGTCCATCTGGTCGCGCCTGTTGACGCCCAAGCTGTTCGATGCCACCATATAGACCAGAATCGTGCGTTTCACGGGAGCCTCGGGTGTGTCGGGGCCATCTTGCTGGCAGGAGGTTATCAGCAGACCGATAACACACAACAACAGTATTGCGATTTTATGTTTAGCCATTTCCGTTGGTGAATAAGAAATAAATATCAATTTCAAGGAATTGTACATATCGCTGATTTCCAGCAATCTAATGAAAGAAACAACATTAGACTCAAATCACGATATGCAGAATTCGTGCGCAAAATTCGCCAAAAATATTCATGTCCACAAGAATTCTTCAACAAATCTCGTCAATAAACACAGCATGCCCCCATCATCGCGTTCAGATCCTTTGTTCGGGTATCTAAATTATTGGAGTCCGAGGAAAACAAGTAGGATTAATGTGAGTGTCCAAAAGTTGCCCCGCGGGCATAATTCAAAAATGCGGATTAGTGCTACTGGGGGCGTCTAGACTTGTTCGTGGCGGGTGTGGCGCGGCGAGTAACGGAACATAACCCAGGTGGGGATGATGACAAAGAAAGACAGCACCAGCATCAACCAGCCGAAATGAGTCTCATACCAGTCATAAAACGGCTGGGACATTATTGTCATGTTTCTTCCATCATCGGCGCTAAAGCCAAATTCGCTGAAATCCAGACCATATCCGAGGCCCTTAAATTCTGGTAACAACCAATGGAAGATGATCGCATAGGCTACCGCGAGAATGAACAGCATCTTCACGGGCGGAAAACTCACCTGGCGCTTGCCGCTGATGTAGTCACCGATGAAGTAACCAGTGCGAAACAGCAACTGCCACACGCTGTACAGGACAGAACGCGAACGCGATCCCAAGCCCCACATGTCCATCACGCTCTGGTGCACGCTGTGCCACCCGATGCGCCCCAAACTTGCCCGCTGAGAGCATGTAGGGCAATAATGGCCCGTGAAGGTGAACCCGCAGTTGTTGCAGCGGTGTTCATCCTCACCCTGGACGTATCGCATCGGCTTGAGTTGCCAACGCTTGTAACGCGCATATTGCTCTTTTAAAGAATGCCAATCCATTCTCATCTCAATTGTCAATCAATCACAGAAGCCTGAATCCACAAACTATTCCACTGCAAAAGTATAGAAAAACCATCAAGAACCATCTCCCACCGCTCAAAAACTGAAAACCAGACAATTCTTTTGACCATATATTGTAGAAAAAAAGGTGATATACATGATAAAGACACCCTTATTCCCAGTATGCATCGCACCGCCGCAAGAAAAAAACAAAAAAAGGTGCCGCAATCCAATTAATTGCCAGCACCTTGTACCCAGAGCCGGACTACTTTGGTCTTCTTGATATTTCAGATAATTTCTTGCAAACATCAGGTATTCAATAATTTATGAATTTAAATTTTTGAAGCAGAAAGAACTATTTTGAAAAATAAACGTCAAAATGTTCCAGCAATGTTCCAGCAGAATCGGATTTTTTATATACCTTTGCATCGTACAAATATAAATGTCTGATAAATATGGCTTCATCGACACACATCTCGTTCGCTTTTCAAATCGATTGCCGTGCTAATAGATTTGGTCAGTATGCTATCCTTCTGCGAATCACTCAGAACCGCAAAAAAAAAATACGTCAAGTCTTCTGTATCTGTAAGCAACAAAGCTTGGTTCAATAAAAATGCTAGAAACGAGAACTGGATCCGGCAAAGTGACCCTGAGTACGCTAAAAAGGATGAAACTTTAGCGAGAGAACTCGCTGAGGCCAAGGCAGCCTATAGCGATATCCTTGAAGAACAAAATATTGCAACACCCTTTAGCGTCAAATCTAAGGTGGAGGAGGCTCCTGTCGCCACTTCTTTCTTGGAGTTTGCTCGTGAGCACTGCGAGGATCTCCACAGTAATGGCCAGATTCGTTATTGGAAACAATTTCGCGATCTGACTAATAAACTGGAAGTGTTCAGAAAAACGCGGCGTATGCCGGACATCTTATTTGTCGATTTAACGGTTCCCTTTCTTGATAAGTTTGAGAAATTTTTACAGCGATTACCCAACCAAAGGGAAAAGGGGGCTGGCAAGGTACTCAACAAGAACACTGTATTGAACAACATGAAGCGCTTTAGAACTTTAACGAGGAAAGCAGTGAAGTTAGGGTACATGAGTGCAGACAAGGATCCGTTCTTGAATTATGAGTTTCATTGGCTTCCAACTACCAAGGACAAACTTGATATGGCTGAGATTGATAGCATTATCAACCTTGATCTCGAGGTAGGCTCGTCACTCTGGCATACAAGGAACTGTTTCCTGTTTAGCTTCTATTGTGCTGGTATCCGAGCTGGTGACTTATTACAATTGCGTTGGAGGAACGTTGAAGGCGGTCGACTAGCTTACCAGATGGGTAAGAATCACAAAATGAGAGACTTAATCTTGATTCCTCAAGCCAATACTATCCTTGAAAGATATAATAAAGAAGGAAAACAGCGGGATGATTACATCTTTCCATTACTTGATAATGCTAAACCCTATGCTAAAGCTGTGACCCAAGAACAAAAAGACACGATGAGTGTGGATTTAAAAACGGCACTATATAACGACATTTCAGCAAAAACTGCTATATTGAATAATAATCTGAAAAAGATAGCTGGTCTGGCCGGTATCGAGAAGCACCTGTCTTTCCACATTGCTCGACATTCATTCGCTAAACTGGCAAAGGACAAGGGGACTGATTCGGGCGTCGTCCAGGGTTTGCTAGCTCATTCGTCGCTTAAGACTACAGAAGGTTATATGGGGCAATTTGATACTAGTGTTGAAGATGCTGCTATGGCTAAGATTTTTGATACAGGTGGTGAATCTAAACTTGAGAGTTTTGTGGACAGCTTAACCCCTGAACAACGGGAAGCACTAGCTAAGATGCTTAACAAGAAGTAACTCTATATTTGTATATTTCGATTTTTATCACCAATTTTGCAAAAAAATGATACACATATGGACGAGCAGCAATTATTCGATTTTTATAAAGACCTATTATTGAGATATAGTCTCCGTGGGTTTAGACTCAAGGTTGCTCTTATACCTCAACTCAATGATGCCCTTGGAAACATAAGCATCTTTTTTGACGGTGTTCGTAGCAAAGTAAGTGATAAGAAACAGGAGGATTTTGATGACGAATATGAAGAACTTAAGGGAGAAATTCTGGTATGTCGAACCGAAGAGGATTCAGAGAAACTATGCAATCAAATTAGAGATTTTTTTGAAACGCAAGTTGGCAGAAGATTTATAAAATTGGAACACCCAACAACAGTTGTGGAGCGGTACTATAAATCTGCAAAAAGATCTATTGAAGAACTAAGAGATGAAGATACATTCCAGTTTATATTCAACGACCCATTCTGGAAAGGGATAGATCCAATAGCTGAATTTGAGGAAGCCGGCATTAATATAAATGATGCAGTTTCGAATTGTGATGAAGATGCTAGATTGCAAATTCAGTTCAGGCTGTTATTTTCACTGATGATCCTAACGGTGAATAAGGAGCGAGATTTTTCGAGGTCTTACGATCTCATGGAACTATTATTGGAATTTTTGGAGGGGAGAGACGCATTTGAGTTATTAGATGCACATGACATATCATCTTCGTTATTTAGCCTTTCGATATGCCAATGTGAGGCTTTTTTGAAGCATGTCGAGCTAACACCTGAACTTTATGATGGATTAATCTCGTTGATAAAACTCAAAGACAAGAAGGCGGTCGTTAATAAGTTGATGGAAGTGCATAGAATTGACTCAAGTAAAAAAATATTTGAGAAACTATCTCTTGCAAGGTTGGTATGTAGCATCCAGGACAAGTGTTTAAATAATATGGCTACAAACTGGATTGATTATTTTGCTATTGAAGAAGATGAGTTGCAAGATTTGGTCGACTCCTTACTTTGGAACCTTCGAGAAAAAGAACTGATAGATAAGAATCAGATTATCCATTATATCAACAATTTCTATCCGAATTTCAATCCAAATAATGCCGAGAGTTTATCGCACCTTCCTAAGAGAAAGAGTAAGCAAGGCTCTAAACTTAGGACTACTAAGGAAAGGTTTATTAGAAATGCGACTAATAATGTTGACAGGGATAAGTTTTTGAAGAGTTTGATAAGAGCTGGATTTGTATTTGGAGATTCTGATGATTCTGACCAGGAATTAAGGCAAAAATTGGAGTATTTTTTCCATGACAATACTCATATAGCTTATGATGCGGCTGATACATATAATCTAAAATGGGAAAAATCTCCGATAGCTCTACACTTCTTAATACGTCTTCTCTATAATGAAAAAAAAGACGCCAAAAGAGACAATGTTATACTCGAGGATTCCAGTAATGGAACCAAAGTTATAAATGAAGCGAACGTGTCCCGTCTCAAAACCAGTCAATCCGTATGGAGTAAAGTTTCAGATGTTTTTGGCGTTAATACTGTGAATAAGGGAACCATTAATAAGAATCAAAACCGTGAAGCTATCATAAATGAGCTTAAAGCGGTAGCAGATTTGTATTTCGATTGCAAGAAATAGTCGATTAATCCACTCACCCTCTCTCATACAACTCAACCATATCCGAATAAAAGTCGATCAGGGTTTGTCTCAGCCTTGTTCCTCCATCATACTCGGATATCGGTATTTTGTACTCTCTAAGCAACGATAGGCACTCTCTCAAATACTCCCCCGGCGAAGATCTAAAACTCGCCATCCAGACCCTCTTTATGCCTTTTTCGGACAATTCTCTCACCGTTCCATATCCAAGTATCTCCCACAGGAAAAACACCGGCGCTTTTAATGCCTCCATATTATCCACGTGAGGTCTTTGGATATGTTCAGGCATACCTCTAGCGCCGAGCATTCTATTCTGGACTTCACACATGGATTCGACCAGGGAGATAAGCTCTTGTTTGGTGGGAGGGGTGGTCATAATAGTCGTGCAAAGATAATTATACACCAAAATAATGTCAACAAAAACATCAAATAAGTGGAATATGAATCTTTGCTGTAGGATAGTAGCCTCCTTTAATGCACTTCACGAGGTCATACTTGGTAATACCATTTTTATTTGATAGATAGTGGATATGGGGTATAGACCCATGTTTGCCAGATTCTTCCCCCTTAAGTCCTGAGTATGTTCTAATAAAGCAGTGCCAATTTGTTCCGTTGTCTATTATTTGAGCAACAATTACATTTGCTTGTTTTATTAATGCTTTGAGCTGGCCATTAGTTAGTCCTTTGTCTTGATCTGTATGTATTACGCCATCATTATCTAAATAAATGAAAGACGGCAAATCTGACGGATACATACCTTTAGGAATCCCTTCAAAGCGATAACTACTATACTTATATCCTTCCTTTTCTGCTCTAAGGAAAATTGCGCCCAGCTGATCAGTAGTAAGTGAAGCCCCTTTTAATAATTGTTCTTGCTCTTTTTTCTTATGGTCAGAAGTCAGTAACTCTACTATTGAATCGGGTATTTGTATTGATTCAGTTTTTTCAATTTGATCATTAGCTGACTTAATTGCAATTTGTGTCGCAGTTAATCGCAAATCATCTAGATGCTTATCCGGATATCTTCTACGCAATTCCGTCAATATTACAGGGAATATTGAAATACAATGAAAAAGAAGGATGTGTTTTTTATATCCAACGTCAGTAACATCGGACTCAATATTAGCATATACAATGCTTCCGTCTTCTAACTTAATTGCTTTGTGCATCATATTAAATTACATATATGATTATTGCAAGATAGTAAATGGTATAAAAACACAAAGTGAACCGACACTAGTCTTTCTGTTGACGTTTTCTTTCTAAGAAAGATACATATGTTGGATTCTTATCATATTCCATTTTCATAAAATACAAGTCTGTACCTTCATGGAGTATATCCTTTCTGCTGTCGATGTAGTAAAAGAGTAATTCTTTAGCTAAAGGAGAATAGCTATCATCAATAATCAAGTTGAAATCATTATGGTGTAGATAGTCAATCAACCTGTTCCACTCACTAGGTTCAAGTTCTTGTTGGCATTTTTGGAATAATTCCCACCAGTAATTAGTAGAAAGCTTACATACGTCATCATTACCAAACAATTCTAAAGCTGATTTATGTGCAGATTCAGAACTCAGCCACTCATAAAAATATCGATAAATAATCAAGTCTTCAGGCATCTCTAATAACTTATGAAAT
Organism: uncultured Prevotellaceae bacterium; assembly: GCA_946186345.1. GTDB lineage: Bacteria > Bacteroidota > Bacteroidia > Bacteroidales > Muribaculaceae > Sodaliphilus. The sequence continues at coordinate 42,486 of CAMHMV010000009.1, forward strand.
TCATCTAAATTATGTCCAAATGCCTTGTAGAAAAACTCCCGTCCTCTACCAACCATTCCTTTGGTACTATTCAGAATGGCTTGTATTACACGAATATATTTTCTATTCCAGTGTTCACCAATAAACTCCCTATTGTGTGAATAATCTTTATCCATATCATCGGTTTTGAAAAGTGGATGATATTTCATAGGGAAAGAATATATATCTATGTTGTGCTTCTCACATAAATCGATATTGATTTTCAACCTATAATACAAATCATCTGGGACATCATTAAAATTGTAAAGAAGATAGTTAGAAAACTTATTAAGACCTGCTTTTACGCACATCTCAATAGCTGACACATACTTTTCTTCAGTTTTCACATTATCAAATGCAATTCTCACAGGATTAATGCAGATTTTTGCTAACAAATCAGCCTTTTTTTGAGTAAATAATCTTGCATCTAAACCTTGATTGAAATCAACTATCCGCTTCTTGCCTTTCCCTTTATGTTTATTGTAATATGTGGTGTAGAGATCCTTAATTTCATTATATGCAGCTATAATGTTTTCTTTCTTGGCTGTATCAAGATTCTCTAAATGAAATTTTTGCCGAACACAATATACTTTATAGGAGTCATCACCTTTCAGCTTCTGATAAAAGTCATCTATCAAATTCCATGATTTTCTCAAGTAAGCCCTATCATTAATCCCATTCATTAAATTTCGTATGGATATTTCCAGCATATTGGGCATTACCCACATAGCACCCTTGCCAAATCCACAATCAATAATTTCATTAATGATCTTCTCAAAATCTTTTGAAGCCAAAACATTGTTGTCCATTAACAATAAATCTTTTTGTGAGCCATACAATTGATTGACTCTATCAATTTTTGACTTTAATGGCACATATGGCTTGAATATGGGTTCTAGTATTTTCACAGCACAAAATGGACAATTCCTAATACATCCTTTTGTTGTATACCTATAGTAAGCGTTAGACATAGAATAGGTATAATCAATCTCATCCAATATTGAGTAGTCTAATTCCAGTTCGTCAATTATTTGAGTATCACCTTCATCCAACTGACCAGGTATATTCAAAATACCCACATGTGGTTTGATGCCTGTTGCAGCTTCAAGTTCCTTTGGTTGAATCGATGCTAAAACACCACCAACTTGAAATCCCACAGGGTCATTAGGGTGCTTTGCTAATTTCTTCGCAAAGTTTATAGTATCTACAGTTATATCCCAATAAAAGGTGAATAATGTGGTAATAGCAACTCTATCCCACTCAGGCTCATGTTCCCATCTCCCTTGCCAATAATAATCTTTGGCATCAGAAATCATTGAAGATAATAGAATTTCACCAACTTCTGATTGCAACAAAGGTTCTTCTAACTGTTCAAAGAATTTCTTTTTTCTTGTTTTTACATATTCAAAGAGTATCTGTTTATACTGATGCCAATCATTGTTTGCAGTATCAGCTTCATTTAAATTATCTATTAACTTATCTACAATTCGTTCTATTACAAATAATTTTAAGTCACCTTTGTAAAAGACAACTTCCCATCCACCTCGATTCTTATAATAGGTTGCTAGTTTCATCAAACCTATTGGCGGAAACTTATTATTATAATTTGGCTCTATTAAGAGTACTTTTTTTAATTTCTTTTTAGCCATTATTTATCCAGTCCATCCAAAATTGAATATTCTATGGATTTCACCAAATCCGCATATTTGGTTTTGCCGTAAAGTTTATCCAATAGCTTTATTACCTGCTTAATAATCTTCATTTGAGGTTTGCTATATTTAGCTGATAATAAATCTAATTTTGATTTGACCCCATCCGCTTTATCCTTAGGTTTTTCTGATTTTGCATCTTTCTTCGGTGGTGGGGTTACTTTAATATCAGATTTGTCAATTTGTTCTTTATACAAATCCAATACTTCTTTCATACCTACTGAAGTCTCTTCTTTGTCACGTCTTGCCATCAGGTTGTTCAACTGATGGCTCGCTTTTTCTTTCTCTTCTTTTGCTTTTTCAATTTTCTCCTTTTTAACCTCTTCCGTAAACTCTGGAGATGTTTTCTTTTTTTCTAAATCAGCCAATTGCTTGTCTGCTTCCTTATACTTTTTAATGGCAATTTTGGTATCATTTGCTCCCGAGACCACTTTAGACAATTCTTCCTTAAAGAACTCTCTGATTTTAGCTTTAAGATGCTTTGTCTCAATTGTAGGTATTAAGTCAGACCTTTCAGGTATTGGTCGTATATTAGGATGAATTGTATGAATCTCTCCAATGAAGTACTCATTATGTCTGGATTGTGTGAAATAGCCTTCTCCGCCAAAGAAATTGAAATCACCAACCTGTATGTTCTTAACTCTTAATCTGATTCCCTTAGTTAACTCAGTTTGAGTATTAATAGCAATTTTTTGAGTAAATGGTGTAATAGCATACCATCCCCAAGCTAATTTTTCTCCATCATCATCATTGAGTTCAAAAACACGAAGTCGATCAATCTTGTCATTTGAATTCAAACCAGTTCCTTCCACTTCATCACTATATAGCTTTTGCAAATCAACTGATTTGTTCAAATTTAATCTTATATAGCCCAGATTATCAAAAAAGGACTCATAATCAGGATGCTCCTTTATGCTTTTTTTAATGATGCGTTTAAACATCATATTATATGGTATTGGAGCAATTTGAAGAAGGTATTTCTTAATAGAATCTTCATCTAATAATGACTCAATATATTGTGTTGACACTTCATTGAGAATTACTCTAAAAAAGTGCTTATCAGGTTCTGTATCAGTATCTAATAATGTCTCAAATCGTGTGGTGGCTTCAATGACATCTGTGGCTGACTCATAATCATCATCATTTAAAAGTTCATCAATGTGTGGGATATCAAAAGTGAGCCTTGACACTTCTTTTTCACCCTTTGCAGAAGTTTCAAAGATAAGCTCCTTGCAATACCCTCCTCCTACTAATCTGCCGATGCCCATGAAACCAGCACGTTCTTTGTGCTTTTTTGTAGAAACACCAATGCTTTTTAAAACTTTGGGTGCTATTTTAGACGGGACACCTATTCCATTATCTTCTATAGTAATAATGCGATTTGACTGATCTATATTAATATAGACCATTCCGTCTTTTATAGAGTGAAGAATGTCTTGTTCAACAGCTTCTACAATGGAATCATATGCGTTCTGAACGTATTCACGAAAAATTGTTTTTGGCTCTGAATACAAGTCGAACATGAACATTCTTATAACACTTTTGTCAACTATTGAATCGTTCATATAATTATCATTTTAGTATGTTTACAAAACCTTATATAAATTATAAGGGAATTTGATTTTCACAAGAGATCTTAATGCTGGATTAGAAATGATATATTCGCCAGCTGGTAATCTTGTAATCATATTTTTATACGTTGGAGGGATGTACTGATAATCTGGCTTTGAGATTTCAACCGCATTTGTTCTACCATATGCGTTGGTTGAGCAATTACCTTTTACTCTATCATGGATGGCACTTCTAAATTGCTCTGCTGCAAAAAGAATAACACCTTGTGAACGACCTCTTTCTGTCACATCAAGAAGGTTCTTGAGGATAGGCGAGTTTTTGGGCAGATCCCTTGACGCAAACTTGTTAAGCTCATCAACAAAGATGATGACTTTATCTGGGATTTTCACATCACTTGTACGCTCACCACCAAATTTCATTTCATAAATGTCTTTTACCACACCACTAAAAACGAAATTCTGAGTATTATCATCAAGTTTAGCTATGTCTAGAACCATGACATCACCACCTTTTAGTTCATTATAAATAGTGTAAGTCAAGTCTTTTTTGTCGCTTTCTTCGGTATCGTTAAATATACCATCGTCTTCAACATATTTGTTCAGAATACGTGAGAATTTTTTCCAAGAAACAGTTAAGATATCACTACTAGAACCTTTTGCGTTCTTTTTTTTATTTACTTCTTTCTTTAAAGTCTGCCATGATGCAACATTGTCAAAGCCTTCATCTTCATTCATAACAGTTCTGACACAACTTTCCATTGTTCCAGAGCCATCTTCTTCTGTTGCAAATAGCAAGTCTAATTTTTCTTTACAACTTATATAAGGAAGATAATATCTATATGCTCTGCTGGCTGCTCTTTGTTTATCATATCTTTCATTATCAACATAGCTATCATATCCTCTTTCAGCATTGTGATTAAATGGATAATAATATGTCACATTTTGGAAAGGCTGCTGCTTAAGCCCAAGCTTGTTATATAATGCTCTATCTCTTTCTTTTAAATCGGGATTCTTTTCGTCAATAGCCAACAGATCCCTTGTCTTAACATTAAAGATTACAAAAGCGATATCTTGATTTTGTTCAAAGCACAATTTCTGCTGAATAGCATTCATCAAAAACATCGTATATGATGTTTTTGCTGCAAGCCCGGAAATACCAGAGATGTTAAGATGTGCACCTTCATTTCCTATTAGGAAGTGGTAATTAAGCTCTACAGGGATACTCAAGTTTTCCTTCCCTTTATACATACTAAGGTATCCACATACTAGCCCGTTTTCGTCATCTTTTTTTAGACCTAACGCTTTTTGTATATCATCAAGATTACAAAGGTATACTTGTCTACCATTAAGCACGGGCATATAAATATCATCAGTATTAGCTATCACTTGGGCTTTAACATAGTTCATGCCGAGCCTATCCATATTACCTGGACTTTCTTCTAATACTAAGTTGCCAAAGTCATTAGAAATAAAGCTAGCGAAATGACTTGGTGAATCTGTAACATGACTAATTTCTTGAACTACTGCGTAAGTAGTTGTAGGATTGTTATCAGGAAGTTGATGTACTTTTACCAAATCAAATGGACTTAGAATCTCATCCTCATTAGTCCAAAAATAGAATTCATCTGTTGTTGATGGATGCTTTTCTGTAGCAGACACCTTGCCTATTATTCTTTCTTCAAACGCCATAGCCATTATCTTTTTAGAATAAGTTCATAAACAAATTTGAATTTAGGAAATATGACTTACACATATTTTCAGTTAAATAAACAGGATATAAATGATTAGCCCATCTTGAATCCTTCCCATAGCAAACCGGGGTTGCTTCATGGATGAGGTTGGCACTTATATAATCAATTTGATTTGAAGGTATTTCTTTGTCTAATAAAAGCATTTCGCACTTTATGACATCAGAAAACTTCGTTTGCATCAATCGATTACTTCTTAGACGTACATACCAAACAGCAAAAGGCATCTTGTTGCCATTCTCATCTACAGACATCTCTGACTCGTATACATATGCCTTTGTTCTATGATGGACAGGCAATTCAGCTATAATCCTAGTTAAAGGTTTGCCATTTGAGATTTTTATTAAACCAGGATTAAAACCTTTGGAAACACCAACTACATACTTGTAATTAGCGCGCATTTTTTGCCATTCCGTACTATCTAAAAAAGAATATTTAGGGTTATATTGGATAGAGCCATCCTTTATAAGCCAATTATCACGATCGATTTTGTTCTCATTGCATAACTTGGTGACCAACAATTGTTCTTGGTCTGTCATATCACTTTGAATCTTTGCAATACCACTTCTTGCATATCTATCCTTATCTTCTTTATCCACTTTTGAACCGTCAATATCATAAAGAACCACTCTTTTAAACTGAAGGTTTCTTTTTTGCATATAACGATTTGATGAAAGTAAATAGTTATTCATTTTCTCTAAGAAGCTTCTACAAAAATCCTCATCTTTACCATACTTTTTTAAGCATCGGGGGAGGGAGAGCACAAGCCTTAGATCAACATCTTGGATCTGAAAATCTTTTCTAGATTCTCTATGACAGCAGCCAACAATTACTTGTCCACCTATAATAGGATAGACTTGGCTCCCTATTGGAAGGTCTCCAACTTTATAAACATGCCGAGTTCCATCTAAGAAATACTTAAAAAGAGGTTCATCATATTCTTGTTTTTCAATATATTCATCAGGTATTTTAACATGAAAAACAGCCTTTTTGTCAGTCTCAGCGATTCTCGCCTTATAATCAGCGTTTTCCTCTTCTTGTTCATCAATTTCATTATATAAAACAGAACCGTCTGGACCATCAAGAGCTATTTTTTTTGTTTCATAGCACCTGAGACCATTATCGTTATTATTGTTTATAAAATTTAATATCGATCCCATAATTTGTTTTACCTTTAGAATATTGAAAATTCTTTTTTAGGAAGACAGACTAATATATAATATTCGTCATTAATAGGTGCTTGAAGTTCAATAGCAATCAAATAATCGTCTTCTGTAGACCATTCTGCCAACTCTTCAAAGCCCTCATCTTTTGCTTCTTTCTTAGATAGAACTCTCCAATTGCTATCAGTCACTTCAGCTGAAATCATATTTCTCACGTCATAATATTCATTATTAGCCACATCAATTAAACTATTGATGGGCTGATAAACTACATCCATTGAGGCTATGATTTGTTTTAAGGACTTTGATGTGATCATATCGTATGTTAAAAATAGTGTATAAAGTTTACAAAGATACAAATTTCTTATAAGTATCTCAATAAAAATAACTTTTTTAACTCCAAAATATTAAAACCACATTTTCGACACCAACTACTATTATCAGTTTTTCATCTCCAATAGCTACCCCCTAAGGAAGCCAGCAAGGCAAGATCAGCAGCAAGCGGTATTTGGAAAAAGTGGATTTGCATATACCACATCCAAGGGGTCTGGAGTGAGATTTTACTGATGAAGGGCTGACTACTCGTCCCTAACATTTCCACAAAAGGTGATTCTGAGTAAACCTATAAGGCATATTTATAATCCTTGCTAATTCGAAAAAACGCACTCCTCGGCCCATAGAACCCCTATCCATGTGAAATAAGAAAAAGGGAGGTTCGGCGGGTCTAGTTCCCTTATCCATGTACTGAAATGTGGAAAACGCTGCTGGGGAGGCCTGGGAGCCTTATCCATGAGGGAGATAGCCGCCTTAACTATGCTGAAATGAAGTAAATGGGGTTGAGATGCCCCATTACTCTTATCTCTAAAATAACGAAAATGGGGATGAGAAAGCCTAGTCTCCCTATAGACGAAATAAGATATGTTACAAATGTTGTTAAATTCCATGTTCTCAGCTTTTCCTGGGATATGGACCGAGCCGAAGAAGGATGATGTTAGCGCACCCATACCGGAGGCTAAGGAAAAACGTGAATGTGCGCCGGTGGGAAAGGTAAAACAAAACCCTCTCACCGAAGATATCAAGAGACTAGAGGAAGCCTTTTCAAATGGGCAACCTTTAGAGAGTGGACAGGAGATAAATGTGACTCTCCAGGAACTACTCAGAATCGTGCCCAGAAATAGACCCAGAAAGGATGCATACAAACATTTACAGAGGGTTTTGAAGGATGATAAGGGCGTGATCTTAACCATTAAAAGCAGGAAAGATGGCAAGAAAAAAGATTAAGAAGATTTGGCTGATGGGAAAGCTGCGGGAATTATGGTTTGATGTACCAGAGGATTTTGAATGGAGCGTAAACCATGAACTCAAGAAAATCGCCAATGGAAAGGATCTCAGTGGATTTAAGGTGACTGTTGATGAGCCGAACAATAAGGTGAAGTTCTGGTGGCCGATAATCCTTAAAGAGTTCGAGGATGATAGTGAAAACCTACCCCAACCTTTGATGTGGCTGATCTTGGGAGAGGGAAGGCCTTCATTGGGGTTGAATGTACCTAACTTCCCCGGGTTCTTATTCTACTTCTATATCCCGGACATCATTCAGGATTACAAGAGATTAGCCAGACAGAACCATGCTTCGAGAATAAAGGGTATGGTATTATCCCATTCTAACACAAGAGGGATGGAGATGGAACTACAATTTTAATTTTTTGCTGATGAAAAACGATTCCAGTTATTATCACAATCCCATAGTTGAAGAGAGGTATTTCGCTATGGATGTCGAGTCGCTAAAGCAGTATGATGAACAGTTTAGAAAAGCTTATGAGACAGGAGAAAAGTATGAGTTCACGATCAAGCTTAGCGATATCATTGAAATCTGCCCTCGTCATAAACAGGAAAGAGAGCAGTACAGAAGATTTATCAGGTTCTTAGCATCGAAGAATATCACAATGAACCTGGTAAGCAGAAAGAAGGGTCATAAGGATCTTTCTGAAAACAAATTAAAGGATAAAGAGTATGAACAATAATTCTAACAAATTGACTATAAGTGAAGAAACCAGACAGAAAACTAACTACACCCCTTCAAAGAATAATAAAAAACACATTGGCTTTGTCTATATCAGGGTCTATGTTAAGAATGGCAAGATCTATATTGGAGAAACGAAAAATATGCTTGACCGTAACTATCATTTTAGATCTCTTGCTGTTGTTTATGGAGGGAAGCGTATAGAAGAAGCCCGAAAGTTGTTAGGCGTTTCAAGTGACGATTGGAAGTGGGATATTCTTGAGAGAGTAGAGGCCAATAGTGACAAGGAACTAGAGGCTAAACTTAAACAGAAAGAGGCCGAGTATATAATCAAGTACAAGTCTTATGAGGAAAAAATAGGCTTTAACAGTACTCGTGGATTATCTCAGTATCTTAACGGAAATGCTGCTTGATAGATGAATGACGGATGGGACGGGTCTGAAGCGAAAGTTTTGGACCCTCCTTCTTAACTGACAAATTGATAAAGAAAATGAAAAAGATAGACATTAACGTACCCATTCAATACAGACACTTATCGGAATGGACGGAATTTGGTGACATTTTACCTGGGGGACATATAATACTAAATAAAAATATTACAGGTTGTGGATGTACCGTGTTCTTCCTGACTAACGATAAACCCGTCATCCTTGCAAGTCCGAGAATAAGCCTCATTAAAAGTAAACTCAAAGACAAAAACATCAAGAGGGAACTGTTCTATTTTGACAGGAGCGACGGGAACAAGGATTTGGGCGAAACAATAGCGGAAATGGACAAGTATCTTCAGCGTTGTGGTCCTAGTCCTTTCAATGATGAGCCTAAAGTGCCGAAAATCTTGTCCACATTCGATTCCCTCTTCAACGTCCTGAGTGCTTTGAGGGCCAGGAATATGTTAGACCGTTTCACTATTGTCGTGGATGAATGGACTTGTATCTTCACTGACGTTAGAATGAAGGGGTCCACTGTGATCAACTTCCTTCATACTCTAAAAAGACTGCCCAATAGAATAGTAAACATATCCGCTACTCCCCTTAATATGGCCTATCTTGATCTTATGGACGAGTTCAGGGGTATGGAATATGTTACACTGGAATGGGACCCGTCGATGAAGGAAGATATTGATGTAGTTCCCAGGAAGATGAGAAGTACAGTGTCCGCCATTGATCAGATTATCCAGGATTACCGGCAGAGAGGCTTTTTCAACACTTTGGACGGTGAATCTATCTACTCGACTGAAGCGGTTTTCTTCTTGAACAGTGTAAGGGACATCTGCACCGTCATAGACCATAATAAACTCAAACCTTCCGAGACCCTGGTAATATGTGCCGAAGATAAGAAGAACAGGACATCCTTGAGAAGTGTAGGTCATTCCATCGGTGCTGCTCCAGGAGAGGATGAGTATAAGACGATGAACAAGCCTTTCACATTCGTAACCAAGTGCAGCTTTGAAGGGACAGACTTCTATTCTGACTGTTCAACGACCTATGTATTCGGCGACAGCAACAAAGAGCACCTGCAATTGGACATATCGATAGACCTTCCTCAGATCGCCGGAAGATGTAGAACCAAGACCAACCCATTCCGTAAAGAGATATTCTACTATTACAAGAACACAAGTCTCGAGAAGGGAATGGATGAGAAGCAGATGATCCAGGAAATCAATGACAAGAGAAATGATACCCTCAAACAAGTGGAGCAACTATCGGATATCACGGACCTCAGCATCCTGGACAATTTCGTGGTTGCTCAGGACAGGTTGAGATATACTAAAAGCTATCTTGACGTTGAGAGGATTGGTCAGGGTTCGGGTAAGGCTATCTGTAATGACCTAGCCTATATCGCTGACCTAAGAGCCGTAGAGATAAAGATGGAACAGTATAAGAGTAAATTACATGTTCTCAATTCTCTAGACAATAATGGCTTCAATCCTATCGATATGGCTAAGCAGGAATATCAGAGGTTCAGGGAGGATTTCTTTAAGGACGACAACTTTGAGCACCAGATGAAAGCTATTGTCGATGCTGTTGAGAGATGTTCCGAAGTCCTGCCTATGATAGAAACCTCACCTTCTGTCCCCACTGAGTTCAAGAAGTATTACCGTGAACTTGGACCAGAACAGATAAAAAAGGCTGGCTATATCGAAGCTAATCTGAAACGTCTGCTCTCCAATGCATCCAAGATCAGCGGTATGAGCCTTAATCTTAAAACCGGCGATATATATACCAATGCCGAACTTAAAACGATGATCCAGGCTGAATATGACCGTCTTTCAATCATTAAGACAGCCAAAGCCACGGACATCACCCAGTACGCCCATGTCCAGAAAGTAAAACTCACGAGGGATGGGAAGAGAATTAACTGTTATAAAATAATTGAACTAAAATGAGTGATAAAATTGATTTTACCGTGACATACTTCAACAATATCTCTGATGTCACCAACTACGATTTAAAAAAGAGATGCCGAACCTCAACAATCATCTCCAGAATGAAAGATCCAAGCAGTAAATTAGCTCTGAAAGTAACTAACCTCAGACTAATAGATGATCCCGACAAGAGGAAAGAAGCAAAGAAATCATTACCGGTCATCATGTGGCAGGGTATGTTCAAGCACCGGAGTAATAGCGGCTGTGATTCTCTTAACGGCCTTATGTGTTTCGATATAGACCACAAGACCGACCCTGAGATTGACCGCATAAAAGAAGACGTGGCTAAGTGGGGGTGTACATATTGTTGTTTCAGGAGTCCAAGCGGTGATGGACTAAAGGTTATCATAAGGACTAACAACTATGGACCCAACAGATATGGCTACTATTATCAACAGATTGAGAAGATGTTTATAAATCAGCTTGGGGTAAAACCAGACAACAACTGTGAGGATATCGGGAGAGCTTGTTATGGAAGTTTTGACCCCGAACTCTACTATGATCCCGAAGCAATAGCATTACATATCCCTTATTATCCAGAATTAGCCCATCCAGAATTAGCCCAGCAGAAGAAGATGACAATTGAACAATATAGGGCGACTCAGATTTCACCCACCGATAAGTTCCTGGCTACCCTTAGAAGTTTACGTTCCCCAATGACAGATGAACAGATCATTAAGATTCTCGACATTAGGTTTCAAAAGTTCCAGGACAATTACATCGATGGACACAGAACCCACAGCATCTTCATTCAGGCTAAAGGACTATGTGAAGCCGGCATTGATATTGAGAAAGCCATAAACTATCTCGAATCACGTTTCCTTCCGACGGGTTACGACAAGGAAAAACTGAGATATGAAGTGAATCGATCTTATAGTAAAAACGCTGAAATGTTCGGGATGAAGAGAGGCGATTATAAACCTTACAGCGAATATAAAAAGTCAAAATCCAGTTCCAACTAAACGAAAAAGGCCAACTCTATCAAATTAATGATGGGGTTGGCTGTTTTTCTTTTCGTTGTTAACAGGGCATTTTATTATTAGCGAGAATGATTCTGAATTATTATATTCAGTATTATTTCATGAAACAAAGAATAGTTTTATCTTTGCAACACTTGAGTCACTCTAAAATAGTTTATCGAGTATTATGCTGAACTTCGAATTAAGGCCACTTAAAGATTTGATAAATAATAAGCACAAATTCTTTGTGCCCGCGTTTCAACGTGGCTATAAATGGACGCGTTTGGAAGTCCTGAAACTCATGATGGATATATGGGACTTTAAAAACTACAGAGCAGAGAATAACGATGATGCGTTTTATTGTCTTCAACCTGTCGTTGTAAGACTTATTGAAGGTGTTTATCACGTAATAGATGGCCAACAACGGTTAACGACATTGCTAATCATACAACAAGCAATACGAGACTCATTAGCATCACAATTATTAGGAGTCACAGCAGCGGCGCCTATTTGCAATGACACTTATTCTATCAATTATGAAACTAGAGAAAACAGCGACGTTTGGTTGCCCACGATAGCAGATGCCAGCAAAATGCAGGATAATAGCGATTACTATCATTTTCACGAAGCCTACAAAGCGGCAATGGATTTTCTAAAATGGATAGATGCCTCCAATCCTAAATACGAATTAAACGGGAAAAGATGTTCTAATCAAGAATCGAGTGCTGCAAGCACGTTTGATACAATCATAAAGGATAAATGTAATGTGATTTGGTATGAGTTGGATAGTAGCAGTGAGGAAGATGAAGAAAGATTTGACAGTCTGAACACTGGCAAGATACCGCTTACCAATGCTGAACTCATTAAGGCTCTATTTCTTCAGAAAAGCAATTATCCTTATAATGACGATGAGAGCCATAAAGTACAAAGTGATGATTACAGGACTAATATTGCAAGAGAATGGGATATTTTTGAGCATCAGCTCCAAAATCCATCGTTCTGGCATTTTATCTATGACAAATCGGCTGTAGGTTTCCAATATGAAACTCGTATCGAATATATCTTTGACTTGCTTTCAGGAAAAACGCTTAAGGACAGTGACAAATATTACTTTACCTTTAACTATTTTGATGCCATTTTTCAAGCAGAAAGGGAAATGGACAAGGATAATATGATTTCATTTGTGAGAAATCAATGGGGAAAAGTAAAGGGACTCATACAAACGCTTCATGATTGGTATGACAACAAAGAATACTACCACTATATCGGTTATCTTATTTCGCAAGGTCATAAGGTGAATGAGATCAAGCAATTGCAATTTCCTGTTGATAGCAATGGCAAAGAACTTCAAATACCATCTAAGACTGCTTTCATTTCTAAACTTAAGGCTTTGATTCATGAAAAAATCACAAATTACAAACCATCTGACCTCTTCAAAAGCCAAAAGGGATTGACGCCAACACTACTGCTGTTTAATATTCTTATTGACCAGTCAAGCCCAAATGATAACGCTCGTTTCCCCTTTCATCACTATAAGCAGATGATATGGAATGAAGAACATGTAGCTCCGAATACTCCATTCGAACCAAATAAGCCTTCAAGATGTTTTCAGTTTGCTGCTCAGATGTTAGAGTATTATACTGGCGTCAGTTACTATGCAGAACTGGAGAATCTTGAGAAGAATGAAGAGAGAAAAAACAAGGAAAAGCGAACCAATAAAGAAAAGTTAAAAAGTCAAGCTATTGAGAATACCATTGATTTGTTGACAAGATCGATTGATGATATCAATGATGCTGATATAAAAAAGTTATGTAGTGATCTTTTTGATGTTTTCCGGGATAATGGAAAGGATCAGAAAATGCTGAGCCAACATTGTTATGATGAGTTAAGCAACATTTTTGAAACCAGCAAAAACCGACTTGAACCAGGAGATGAACGTGATTTCATATGGAATCAGGCACTTCTTGATGAGGGGACAAACAAAAGTTACGGTAATGCTATTTTCCCATATAAACGAATGCGTGTTATTAAGGATGATTCTAAGGGGATTTATGTACCGATAGGCACCAAAAATGTATTTGTCAAGGCCTATAGCCACTCTCTAAATAACATGTTTGAGTGGGATAAAGACGATGCCATTCTGTATCTTTCAGAAATCTTTAAAACATTGCATCAATATGGTTTCTTTAATGAGGAATGGCTAGCTGATGCTAATATGCCAGAATTTGTAGATATCGTTAAATTAAAAAGATTAATGGGCTATGAGCAAGATAAACAATAACAATAATGTAACAGGTGAGAAAAGCAACTTTTGGAAACTAACAACGAATCATGCTATAGTAATTCCAATTCTTCAACGTGACTACGCTCAAGGACGAGAAACAGACGATGTGCGACAAATTCGAGATAAGTTTGTTAAGAAATTATTTGAGACTCTTAAGAAAAATACTGCCATCACACTTGACTTCGTTTATGGATCACTAGAAGAACCCAAAAATTTGTCAAAAAACCAGATAAATCATACTGACTTTGTTCCACTTGATGGGCAGCAGCGACTTACCACTTTGTTCCTGCTCCATTGGTTTCTTTCAATATGGAATAAAAATGAGGAATGCAATGATTGTGATGACTTTAAGTCGCATATGATTATTGCTAATATTGACACATCACGTTTTAGCTATCGCACAAGATCAAGTTCCAGAGATTTCTGCAAATGCCTTATATTGAACTCAAATATAGATGGTATTCTAACGAACATCAAGAAAAGGATTCCAAATCCCATATCTTCAGCCATCATTGACGAGGGTTGGTTCCACTATTCTTGGATATTTGACCCTACGATTAGCGGAATGCTGGTAATGCTGGATACAATCTATAAAGAATTTCTTAGAGAGAATCAAGTGAATCAAGAGAACAATGCTCATGAGTATTACAACCGGCTTACGAGACAAGAGTTGGTATCATTTAATCTTCTGTATCTGAATAAGTTTTTACAGAAGGATAATGATCAACAACAAGTGATAACCTCAGATGATAGATTCTCAGATGAGCTTTATATTAAGATGAATTCCCGTGGCAAGCCGTTATCTGATTATGAAACATTTAAGTCGCGATTTGAGACATTTTTAAGAAAGTATACAAATGTTAATTCGAAAGATTTTTCTAAGAAAATTGACCACGAGTGGGCAGATTCATTATGGAGTATTCGAAATAAGGTAATACCAAATGACACTGAACAGGACAAGTATATACGTGATAATACTGACCAGATGATGATGAATCTGATTAATGTTGTCCTGGCTAATTCCTATGCTTTAAGAGACAACACGCAAGAAGAAGGATTAAATGTGGTCTTCCAAACTGATGCTGCTCGCAGAAGAAAGTATGATTTGCACCTCACGTTTTACAGATATACCGAGCTTGGCATATTGAACGAGAAAAATGATGAGGAAGATAAATATCTAAATGACAATTGCCAATATGGCCAGAATGTTAAAGACACATTGACGTTTGTGCATGATTTTATCAGTGATCCCACTTCCTATGAAGTGACTTCTGAAATCTTCGATGGTTGGAAATGTATCTATAAAGTGCTATTTGACAAAATTGATGGAAAACAAAGCGTCTATGGATCTAT
Source organism: uncultured Prevotellaceae bacterium (assembly GCA_946186345.1). Classification (GTDB taxonomy): domain Bacteria; phylum Bacteroidota; class Bacteroidia; order Bacteroidales; family Muribaculaceae; genus Sodaliphilus. The sequence continues at coordinate 57,736 of CAMHMV010000009.1, forward strand.
TTCCTATTACGACAGATTATATTTCTATTCTTTTTCTCAGTTTAGTATTATTGGCAAAAAAAATATCCATGGAACATTATTTAGAACATATCTGAACCGTTGGATGCATTTCATAGTCAATATCGTTGAATCAGCCGAAATTAACGATGTTTACGATATGCAGAAATTCCTTAAGGTTATTAGTGGAATTCTATCGGAATTCACGCGAAATAATCAGTTTGATATTGTAAGGTATCTTAATGGAATCAGCAGTTATCCAGATTGGTCTCCTGTTCCATCAACTCAAGTCAGAGAGGAAATACTGAAAGCAAAACTCATAAGTCACTATTATAGATGGGAATGCGTAATTAACAAAGGTGATAGCATTTCTCAATGGCCAGGGCGAAGTGGGTATCTGCTTTATTATATTGGGCTATCAACAATGAGTGATGGCCAATTAAGCGAATTGTCAGCTATTAATCATTTACAATATACAGAAATCTATGAGACATATTGTCACAAGATATCTATGCTACTACATGTTGTGACAAACTCGAAGAATAAAAGTGAACACCTATTTGAACGATTGCTATTATCTCGTGGAAACTATATGAGATATGAGAATGATGAAAGATACAACTGCAAGATATTTTCAATGATGAACAGTAGTTTCGATGGTCGTTCTTATAGTTGGCGCCAAATGTTGCAATATAACGGCATCCCTGATAGCGACGACACTGCAGCTCATGGTTACGATGCTGGTGTTAATGCGTTAAAACAAGTATTGGATGCGCTAGACATACAAGATGCTATCGATGAACAACAGATGAAATCAGCTATTTTAATGTTAATACAGAAGCCCATTAAGCCCATTGAAATGTGGCGCAAGCAAATGCTAGAAGAACCTCGACTTTGGGAAATGTCTGAAAAGCATTATTTCTGGTTAGGTAACAATAGAGACGCATGGATTCCTCGAAAGAAGGATTTCAATTGCAATCATTATGAAGTAAAATCATATCGTTTATACTTAAAATTACAGAATAATGGTAATTATAAGTATTATCCGCATGAATGGGGCTTTATTTACTTTAGTTTCAAACAAAAAGGAACAGACAATATCTATGGATTCTGGATTAATTGGAACCAACTAAAGAAATCTTGGAATCTAAAGTTAACACCAATGGATACCAATTTAAATGCTCGTCCGTTCACAACAGCAGATTTAATGGTTTTTAGAAACATCTTTAATTACATTGAGGTAAACGAATTAAGAAATACCGGAAAATCATTATCCGATGACAGATTAATTGAACATTACTATAGTTGTATTAGTATCGACCCTAATTTTGAATTCATCTAAAAAAAAAAACTAGACTTTCAACAAACGGGAGGAATTGGTATTGTTTCCTTTTTGTTTAGGTTTCCTTTTTTTTGCTGTTTTTATATACCTATGCAAATTTTCTAATAAAAAATGGACAGGTAGAGGATAGATAAGGAGATAGAGAAGGAAAAGAACAGTGCACCTGAAGGGTGCACTCCATCCGAAACAAGAGAGACAGGGGCAGACGGGGCGAGAGGCGAGGCGGCAGCAAGAGGGTCTCTCTGCTTACGGATTGGGGGAGCGATAGCGAGCCGTTTCTATCTTCTTATTCCACAACGGCGTAAGCATTTTTCCTGGTTAAATGGACACTGGCCGGAGCCCAAGTGAAGGCCAAGTGGACATCAAGGAAAAATCGTTCGAAGAGGTTCCAATGAAGTTTTGAGGGCGACCGAGAAACTGAATGGGTTCTCGAGAAATGTGATATCAGAATGAATATAAGATAGTTAGTCAGATTATTAACCTCAAATCACCCAGTTAAAAACAAATTATAAACGGTCGCAAGTGTACATAAAAACATACATTAGCGACCACTTTCATTTTCTAAGTGAGCTATAACCCGATTTTTTTTGGACTTATAGCTCTATATCTTCTCGGCGAAAAGGTGCTTGAGTGTTACTACTTGATCTGCCATATAAGCATTTGCATTGCGCTTGATTCCGTATGGCGAGACCATAGTTTGGTGTAATGCATGACGAGTACCTGTAACACTGCGGAATGTGGCTTTTCTGTCTCGGAGTTCTTTTGCGTATTTGCTGGTGATCTCATATTCTCCATCAGCATATTTCATCTCGCAAAGGTTGATGGTCTTGTCTCTTCTCACAATCAGCAGGTCAATCTGGGCTCCACTCGTGTATTCATCGCCAGCATAACGCCATGAGCACACTTCGGTCTGGACCCCGGCAATTCCCAATGCTTGCTTGATTTGAGGAATATGCAGCAGACACACCTGTTCAAATGCGATGCCGGTCCAGGTACGACGTGACGGATGGTCTATCGTGTTTGACCAATGGTGCTCATCCATTCCGTTATACTTTTCGACAAAACGTTTGTGGAAGAGTATCGAGAGATCGGTCAACTGGTACAGACTGTCGCGTTCTCGTTTCCCAAAGCCGTTGTATTTGCGAATGAAGTCACAACTGATCAGGTTCTTCAATGCTTTGGTCAATATTCCATTCTCACTAACCTTTGCAGCCTTGGCGATATCTTGACGGCTGATTCCCATGTTTTTTTTACTGATGGCATCAATGACACGTTTATAAAAGTCAGAATCCTTGAAAAGCGAGCGAAACAGGAAGTCATATTCATCCTTGAGAGGTGCGCCCTCATGGAAAAACAGATTGTCAATGTTTGCGTCAAGACTCAGATCTTTCTTCAGCATAGTCAGGTACAACGGCACGCCACCAAACACCATATATGCATCCAGCACCAATCCGGGATCCCAGTCCACACCATTATTCTTGAGCAGGAGTGATGCCTCATGCAGGTTGAATGGAGCCAGATGAATACGTTCGGTAGTGCGGTTATACAAACCACCTTTTCCACTGATGAACTTGTCGGTCATCCAAGTGGTGGCGCTTCCACAGACGATGAGTTTGAGCCTCTCCTCGGTTGAGCCCCAGCTGTTCCAGAACCACTCAAATGCTTTGAGGAACTGGCTTGCCCGGGTATCAAACCAGGGCAATTCATCGAGAAAAACGATAAGACGTTGCTTTTTGAGACTGGACAGATAATCACGCAGCTGCATGAAAGCCTGCATCCATGTTTGAGCCTTCGGGATGGGCTTCTTGCTGTTTTGATTCAAGGCATCATTGAACGCTGCCAACTGATCCGATTTCCTGCCCTCAAAGATGCCAGTTGCATAGAAATCAAACTTGTTCTTGAAAAACTCCTTCACAAGAAAGGTTTTGCCAATACGTCTGCGTCCATAGATAGCAACCAATTCAGCCTTGCCCGAAGCGACAATAGCCTCCAGCTGGTTGATTTCTCTTTCTCGTCCAATGATTGTCTGAGCCATGATGTTTTCAGTTATTGATGATGACACAAAAGTACTGACATTAAACAAAATGACCAAATTTTTCGAGTGAGAAAGTGAGCTATAACTCGATTTTTTTTGGACTTATAGCTCACCAACTGCGACCTTATGAAACTCAATTCGACGCCCATATTAGCCAGTATGAGCCATTATTATTTCTTATTTTCCAGTTTTATCTATTTGCTACCCAGGTATTTATGCGTTGTTTGCCAAATAAGCACGAAAAATCATGCTTATTTTCCCTCAAAGATATCCTGCCGTGTCTTTTTCTTTTTCAAGTTGCATGAGTAGTTATTTGATATAACTACTACTATTATAGTAGAATGAGAAAAACACACACTTTTTGTGCATTATTATCTGGTTTTGAGGGGTATTATATTATAGTAGAATGAGAA
>CAMHMV010000010.1:0-61473 GCA_946186345.1 uncultured Prevotellaceae bacterium
CTTATTGTATAACAAGCTTAAAAAGTGGTTATATAACAAACTTCTAAGCTGTGGGTCTTGGGTTCGAATCCCAACAGGATCACGCTTCCAATTTTTGAGTCGCTGATTATCAGCGGCTTATTTTTTATATATAGCAATGTCCCCCACCTTTTGTGGCATAACAGGGTTTTAGACGATTATATTATAGGATGGCAATCACTCATAGATTAGACTGAAGACAAAAAGCGAGGATTCTTAATAGTTTCAGGTGCATTTACCTGCACATCAACAGTTAATTATGTGTTTTAATTTGCTGAGTTTACGGATTTTAATTACTTTTGCCGTGGCTTTTTGGCAATGGTCCGCTTTCTTAGTGTGGTGGAGGAACGGCTGGAAACCTAATGTTGTTTGTAAAAGTACTAGTAATCAATATATTCAAGTATATAACTACTAGTTGTTCTTAATGGTTCGCTGATGCTCGAGCTAATGATGACAACTAGACATATTTACCAAAATGATAACCGAACCATTGATCATGGAAGGTATGAGACTCAAGTCACTATTTTTAGAATGCCTGTTGGTGTTGTTTTTAGTATCAACACCAACCCAAGCGTATGCCCAGCGGGTATTGACCCTCGAGGAGTGCCGCGCGATGGCTATGGACAACAACAAGCAGATGCAGGTGTCGCGGGTTAAGCAGAGTATTGCCGAGAATCAGCGTAAATCGGCAAGGACGAAGTACCTGCCGCGGGTGAGTGCCCTTGGAGCCTATGAGTACACGAGCCGCGGGATTTCTCTTCTCAACAAGGACCAGAAAGCACTACTCAACAATCTGGGTGGCGTACTCACCTCGGCCATTGAACGTGAAGTGAGCAAACTGCCTCTAGACCCTGCCCAACTTCAGGAACTGGCACAAATGGCTGCCCCCTACGTCAGCGCTACCCAAGGAACAATTGACAACCTGGGACATTCGCTGAATGATGCTCTCCAGGATAATAATCACAATACCTTTGCTGGTGCCATCACGTTGACCCAGCCCCTCTACATGGGCGGAGCCATCAAGACTTTGAACCGCGTTGCCGACATTAAGGAGGAACTGGCCGCAAACACCCTTGAAGCCCGTCGTCAGGCTACGCTCTACGACATCGACAACGTGTATTGGCAGGTGGTATCGCTGCGTCACAAGCAGAGCCTAGCCGAGTCCTATCTGGATCTGGTCAAGAAACTTGACCATGATGTTGAGAAGATGACCGAGGCCGGACTGACCACGCGTGGTGACAAGCTGAGTGTACAGGTGCGTGTCAACGAGGCCGAGATGGCTCTTGCCAAGGTCATTGATGGGCTGTCGCTGACCAAGATGCTCCTGTGCCAACTGTGTGGTCTGCCTGTTGACGAGCCCATCGAACTGGCCGACGAGACCGCCGACCAGATTGCGCCACCGGCCGCTATGCCCACAGCCGTGAGCATCGACAACCGCCCCGAGCTGCGCTTGCTGCAGAACGCCATTGACCTGACCCATCAAGAGGTCAATCTGCTGAAGGCAGAGAACCGTCCACAGGTGTCGCTCACTGGCGGATATGCTGTGACCAATCCCAATGCCTTTAACGGCATCCAGCATCGTTTTGGAGGTTTCTGGCATGTGGGACTGCTTGTGCGCATCCCCATATGGAACTGGGGTGATGTGAAATACAAGGTCCAAGCTGCCAAAGAGGCAACAACGGTTGCCAACCTTGAGTTGGAGGATGCCCGCGAGAAGATCGAATTGCAGGTCAGCCAGAATCGCTTCCGCGTCAGCGAGGCCAACAAGAACCTGACCCTAGCCAAGGCGAACATCGCCAGCGCCGAGGAAAATCTGCGAATGGCTAAACGTGGCTTTGAGGAGGGCGTGGTCACTCCCACAACCGTCATGGAGGCCCAGAGTGCTTGGCTCATGGCACACACCCAGAAGATTGATGCCGAGATTGAGTTACAGCTCAGTCACACCGACCTGCTCAAGTCACTTGGCATCCTGAAATAACCCATCACAGAATTAAAAAACTATCAAACTCAAATCATATTATGTCAGCTAAAAGTCAACACACCAATATCTTGTTAGCAATCCTTGGATTTGCAGCCGTGGTACTCATTGTCGCTCTCATCGGCCACCTGGCCCTGCATCGCGCACCCGATGAAATCCAGGGAGAGATGGAGGTCGAGGAATACCGTGTGTCGGGCAAGGTGCCCGGGCGCATCCTCGCCCTACTGGCCAAGGAAGGTGACTTCGTGCAAGCCGGCGACACGCTGGCCATCATCGAGGCGCCCGAGGTGAATGCCAAGATGGTGCAGGCCCAAAGTGCCGCCGACGCTGCAACGGCCATGGCGCAGATGGCGAACAACGGTGCCCGCAAGGAGCAGATACAGGCTGCCGCACAAATTCTGGAACAGGCCAAGGCCGGACTGGAGATAGCCGAGAAGTCCTACAAGCGCATGAAGAAACTCCACGACGAGGAGGTCATCAGTGCCCAAAAGTTTGACGAGGCCGAGGCCTTGTACAAATCGGCACAGGCGCAGGTCAAGACCGCACAGAGCAACTATCAGATGGCGGTGAACGGCGCCCGCGAGGAAGAACGCCGGGCTGCTGCCGCCGCTGCGGGACAGGCCCGCGGTGCTGTACAGGAGGTGCGTGGTTATGTGAAAGAAACCATTCAGACAGCCCAGATGGCAGGCGAGGTCACCGATGTCTATCCCAAGGTGGGTGAGCTTGTCGGCACGGGCACGCCCATCATGAACATCGCCATGATGGACGACCAGTGGGCCACGTTCAACATCCGCGAGGACCAACTCAAGGGTATCAAGGTGGGCCAGGAAATCACTGTCAGGATTCCCGCACTCGACATCGAGGCCAAGATGAAGGTCACGTCGATGAAGGACAAAGGCTCGTTTGCCGTGTGGAAGTCCACTAAGGCCAGTGGCCAGTATGACCAGAAGACCTTTGAAGTGAAGGCGCGCCCCGCCGAGGCGATTGACGGCATCCGTCCGGGCATGTCGGTTATCCTTAAAAAGTAGTTGATGAAGTATATTTCTCAATTCTTCGACATCGCGCTGCGCGAGCTCAACATCATCGTGTTCAAAAACCGCATCTACGGCTTCTGCATGGTGGTGTTCCCCGTGCTGCTGGTGTTATTTTTCACCACAATGCTCGATGACGGACTGCCCCAGGACTTGCCCATCGGTGTGATTGATCATGACAACAGTGCCACCTCACGCGGGCTCATCCGCAACCTGGATGCGATGCAGAACTCACGGGTGATGTATCACTTTGCATCGGTCACCGAGGCCCGAAACGCCATGCAGGAAGGCAAGGTCTTTGCCTATCTATACATTCCTGACGGCACGGCAGCCAAGCTCATAGCGGGCCGGCAGCCCAACATCTCGTACTACTACACCATGACGTGTATGACGGCTGGCTCGATGGCGTCCAAGGATCTGAAAACCATCAGCACGCTGGGCTCGGCCGCATTGGGCAAAGCGACACTGAGCGCTAAAGGTGCGACAGATGAGCAGATTCGTGCGGCTCTACAGGCTGTGACGATTGACGCACACATGATCGCCAACCCCCAGGGCAGTTACAACTACAGCCTGACCACAGTGTTTGTGCCTGGCATCTTGATGCTTTTCATGGCACTGCTGTCGGCCTATGCACTCGGTATGGAAATGAAGTTCGACACGGGTAAGGAATGGCTTGCACGCGCCGACGGCAACATCCTTGTTGCCATCCTCGGCAAGTACGTCATCCATGTGCTGGTGTTCCTGCTTGTGATATTTACCTATCAGTACTATATCTTCAACGTGCTAAATTTCCCGCACTTGGGCGGCGTGTGGAGCATTGTGCGGCTTACCCTCTTGCAGGTGGCCGCTTCGATCGGTTTTGGCATCTTCGCCTTCGGCCTGATGCCCTCTCTGCGCATGTCGATGAGCATCAGTTCCTTGTGGATGGTGCTGGGCTTGTCCATGTGCGGCTCGGCATTCCCTATTGCGGGCATGGACCCCCCGTTGCAGGCCATGTCGTGGCTCTTCCCCATGCGCCACTACTGGATGCTCTACCAGGCAACCGTGCTCAACGGCTTCCCCGCCATCGACGTCTGGTTCCATCTCGTGGCCCTCGTAGCGTTCACGCTGCTGCCGTGGTTTGTACTCCGTAAAGTCAAAAATGCAATGCTCAACTATGTCTATATTCCGTAAACTCAAGGAACACCTGACCGACGTGCTCTACGTTTGGCGAGAGGAGATGAAGCAAGTCATTAGGGACGAGGGCGTGCTCATGTTCCTCATAGTCGTGCCGCTGGGTTACCCGTTACTCTACTCATGGATCTATAACAACGAAACGCTGCACGAGACGCCTGTAGTGATCGTTGACCAGTCACACTCGGCCCTCTCTCGCCAGTTCATCAATGACTGTGACGCCACGCCCGACGTCGATGTGAAATACTATGCCGCCGACCTCGACGAAGCCCGTTCGCTCGTCAGTCGCCAAATTGTCAAGGGCATCTACCTCATCCCGTCGGATTTCGCCACCCGCATTAACCGTGGAGAGCAGGCTACCGTCAGCGTCTATTGCGACATGTCGCTCATGCTCGCCTACAAGGCTGTTTATCAAACGGCCATGATCGAGGCGGGACGACTGAGTGCAGGACTGAAAATCAAGAAAGCCGGCAACTACACCGGGCATGAGGATGCCATCACCGCGCAGCCTCTGATTGCCCACGATGTGGCGATGTTCAACCCCTCTGGCGGATACGGCTCCTGTGTCCTGCCCGCTGTGCTCATGATTCTGCTACAGCAGGCTCTTGCCCTGGGCATTGGCATGTCGGCGGGTACGGCCCGTGAGCGTCATCACAACGGCCAGCTCATCCCCGACGATGATCCCCACTACCGTGGCGCCTACCGTGTCGTTTGGGGCAAGGCGCTATGCTATGGAATGATTGGAGCCGTAGCTGCCGCCTACCTCTCGATGGCTGTTCCCCGCATGTTCTCCTTCCCGCAATTGGCCGATGGCTGGACATTGCTGATGATGTTGCTGCCCTACACGATAGCCAGCATCTTCTTCGGCATGACCGTCTCCTGCCTTGTGCGTTACCGCGAGAATGTCATGTTGCTGATGGTCTTTGTCTCGGTTCCGCTGTTATTCCTCACTGGCGTGTCATGGCCGCAATCGAGCATCCCTGGTGCATGGCAGGGAGTGTCCTGGCTCTTCCCCAGCACCTTTGGCGTGAGGGCTTTCATCCGCATCAACTCCATGGGTGCCTCCTTCAGCCAGATTCTGCCCGAAATCCGCATCCTCTGGATTCAGGCTGCCGCCTACTTGGGGCTGGCCTGCGTGGTGTATGCTTACCAGAAGCGCATTGCCCGCAAGCACGTTCAATCTGTTGCCAATTCAACCGAAATCATTGAGCCGACTCAGCAGTAAGCACGCTGCTGTACATCCATAAGCGGCCCTAAAAAAGCATTCAGGATGAATACCAACATGCAAGTGTGGGTGTCCTGTGCGTGCTACCAATAGTCGCCCTATGGATCACTCTATAAAAGTATTGCCCTAATAGCTACACATAAAACGAAATGATGAATATGATGAGACATTTTCTTTTTTACAAATTCTTAGTGATTGGCACTCTGCTCCTGCTCACATCCTGTGAGCACGATGACCCGGTGGACCCCATCAAGCCGCGAGAAGAACGCAGGGTGTTACTTCTCTCCAGCGAGGGTCACATCTATGACCAAACGGGAGAAAAAATCAAGGAACTTCCCAACTGCATAGAGGCCCACGAAATCATCAGCGACGGTGACGACTATTTCGTGTCAGGAGAGATGTCCAAAGGCCGTGTTGGCTACTGGAAGAACGGCAAGTGGAACACCCTGCATGTGGACTTCATCGAGGATGTGGAACACTGGACCGACGGCATCGGCAAATGGGACTACTACATCTTCCTGTTTGACTACCCCAACATCTTGAGAAACAGCGGTATTTTCCCGCTTGAAGACTGCGAGGACTTCAATCCCGCCAGCAAATGCATGTCGGTGAGTGAGGGCCGTTGCTATGTGGTGGGTAGAGACCACCCCGATGACAAGAACCTGTACCAGAACGCGTTGCTCTATTCCGAGCACAAGGGAAAATATGCCAAGACCATCCTTCCCAAGTTACAAGAGAACATCAACGCTGCCGCTTTTGCCGTATTCGCCTATGACCGCACCCACACGGTGATCGGAGGTCGCCATGGCGAGGATCCCTGTTTGTGGGTCGACGGACAGTTGCAGATTCTTCCACGCCTCTATAATACCCACGACCAGACTGGCGAAGGCATGCCCGTGGCTTATGTCGGCTCGGTGACATACAACAATGGCCACATCTATGCTGTGGGGTCGGATATTAAAGAAGATCGGAACGAGGTAGCGATGCTGTGGGTAGATGGAGTGCCCCAGCACCTGTGTTCAGATCAGGAAGGTTTGTATTGGTCGTGGGCTCTCGAAGTCATTGGTTATGGCGATGATTGGTATGCTTTAACCATAGAGATGTATGATGCGCCCGGTGACGAATACAACCTGAGTATTGTGTTGTGGCTCAACGGCGAGGTTTACCGCAAGTTCCATAGCATCGACATCGTCAACTTCACTGTGCTTTAACTAATATATTCCTAAATAAACAGATAAAAACGATGAAAAGAACCATATTTTTACTCGTGTTGGCCTGCATGTTTGGCACCATGTCGGCCCAAATCACTAACATCAGCAAAGACAAGCGGCAATTTGATGCCGACAGTGTTGTCGAGGAATTTGATAAGCAGCCGTTTTTCGGGCCTTTCAAAGACACCTATTTCACGGTGGGTTTGCCACTGAACGAGAAGCCTAACGAATTTAACAGCGACGTGAAGTTCCAAATCAGTTTCCGCCAGCGTCTGACCAAGTCCATTCTTCCCTTCCATAGCCATCTATTCTTGAGTTACACACAGAAGGCGATGTGGAACATCTTTGAGGAGTCGCTGCCCTTCCACGACTTGAACTTCAACCCTGGCGTCGGTCTTCAGAAACTGATTGTCCATAAGGGCAAGGTTGTGGGCTCAGCAATTTTGATGCTCGAACATGAGTCCAACGGGCGCGACGGCGAGGCTTCGCGCAGCTGGAACAAGGTGTCACTCAGCGGAAGGGCGCTCGTTGACCCGCAATTCATAGTGCATGCCAAAACATGGATTCCCATCGTCGACGGAGAGAACAACAAGGACATCCTCAAGTACAGCGGTATTTTCCAGGCTGGTGCCCAGTATCTGTCCACCAACGGGCGCTGGGTGGCCGATGTCACCTTTGTCAAGCGCAAAGGATGGAACCTCAACTTCAATACGACGCTCAATGTGGGCTTCCGTATCCGTCAGAGGGACAACCAGTTCATCATGCTGCACTTCTACGACGGCTATGGCGAGAATCTGCTCGACTACAACAAGTACCACTGCCGTCTGCGCATCGGCCTGCTCATCCGTCCGTCGTTCTTCAGCGAATTCTAAGAGACGGGCCCTCTTCGGTGTGCCAGTCTCGTTACTTCTTTTCCAGACTCGCTATCGGTTTGATTGTACCGTCTTGAGGGCAAAGACTCCCTTGAGGGACGATATGATTCATTATAATACGATAAGACACTTTATAGGTGTTGGATGATATCGTGCAGGAGCTGTTAATTCCTCTTGATAGACTGCGGATTATTGGGGGATACAATGTACCCCCCTTTTGTGGTATAACAGGGGTTTTAGACAATTATTACGGGATTGTGACCGTCCATAAATCACGAAATCACAATACTTTAATGACTCTTTACGACTCTTGAAATACCACTCGAAAGTCCCAACAGGATCACGCTTCCAATTTAGGCGCTGGATTTCTGCGGTTTACCAACGAAATTCCGCGCCTTTTTGTATTTGATACAATTCGTTTCGTTCACTGAGACTCAAGTACGGTTTACAACGGCTACAAAAAAACGATATGTCTGCGGTGCATTTCACAAAAATGTATTACCTTTGCAGCGGCAGAAGGCGGTAAGATGCGTTCCCCGCTGCAGTAAAGCCATACACGCCCTAACGTCAGCGGAATTGGACCGCTGTTTGGGGCGTGATTTCTTTTTGGATAATCCCCAATTCCTTGAGTTCCTTGTTCCGCCACTCTTTGGTATTGATCTCGTTGTATCGGTACGAGTTTCTACGGACAGTTTGCCAGGGACAGTTCTATCTCCATGCTGTAGTCCTCGGCATCGGTGAAGATGCGGTTCTCCGATACATATTCTATCGAAGATCCCTTCTTCAGCGCTGCCTGTTTTCCGTTATCGTCAGTATCATTAAAGAATAGCGGTTGATTTACCTTTGCGGCAAATCAACCGCGTATGCCTTGAAAAGACGGAAATAATTCAGCGCCTACATATCTTCATTGCCTCAATGGCCTTATTTCTACACCACTCATAGGAGCTATCGTTTGGCTCTCTTTCTCCCAAAAAGCATGCAATGCGCCCACCATTTGCACCACTAGGATGTGCCATTCCTATTATATCAGCTTTAATGATACACCTTTCTTTCAACCCTAAGAGAACATTATAGACGCCTGGGCCAAGACCGACAAACACTTCAGCGCTGTGATACAAAGCGCAGTTCTTCACGAATCTGTATTCTAGCATATCTTGAAGTTTTTGTGATACGGCAATTAATTTCAAGTTATTGAACATCTTCCACTTGCCGGTACGTTCTTCATATATATAAGTCGCTTCTTTCAGGAGTGATGTCATCTCCACTTTGTCAAAGTCTTCATCCCAAAGTGACTTGCATGTTTTAATACCCAACAAATGGTTGACGCCAACATAGTCTAACATACGGATAAGGTTCGGACGCATAGTTCAGCAGAAAGCATTTCTGCGTTTTATCTCTTTGGGAGACAAACCCTCACGGCTATCCTTCATTTGGCTGTTTCCAGGCGTAATACCAACTATAACCACCTTGGCCTCCGTATTCACATAATCAAACCCAGATGGTTCAAACTTAATTCTTTCATCAATGCTCCTCATATAGGTTCAAAGCTAAAGTATTACAAAAGTAACTCAATTAATCGAGGAACAAAGATAGCGATTATTTATCGCGAAATACTCATTTTCTCTTACTTTTCGGTGATTTTGATTAATCGTTCTCGCTCGGCAACGCTCATGCAAGCTTGGCATTGCGCTCTCTTAATCACGATTTTATTGTTCATGAGGCGCTGGTATTCGTCCTGCGCCTGATTAGATAAACTTGGCGGGGCGTCAGCAAATCGAGCGAGCTCGTTTGCCTTCGGCTTGCACAAGTTTTTATGCTCTTGTCGCTGGTCACGGTGTTGACGGTGACAAAGAGCTCGTCCAATCGCTCGTTAAGACGAGCGATGATCTCTTTCAAGTCTTTGCTCTCCTGGACTATCACCTGCGGTTGGTATTTGGCTAAATTAAAGATAAATAACTTATGATATGCGGAATTTTTGGGAATTTAATAGTAAATTTGTACGTTTATAGTGTAATTTAAAATGAAAATAGCCCTACAACTGTTTTTGATGACGGCATTTGCGTTGTATGCCACCATGGCACAGGCTGTTGTCAAGACCGAAGGCAACTTCGTGACAATCGACATCGAGAATGCTCAGGCAGGTGCCGCCCGCGTGGTACGCCTGCAAGTGGTGAACGACAACATCATACGCGTGCAGGCCACCTGCGAGGCACAGCTGCCGACCAAGCCGGCCAGCCTGATGATTGTGCCGCAGACGGCCAAGCCCAAGTTCACGGTCACCGACAATGGCGACAGCTATTGCGTCAAGGCCAAGAACGTGACGGCTACCGTCAACAAGGCCAACGGCCGCATCAAGTTCACCGACGCTAATGGCAAGGTCCTGGCGACTGAGGCTGTGGGCGGCAAGTCGTTCAAGCCATTTAAGGTGCCCGAGCGCGAAATCGGCGTCGGCACCCTGACCGACGATCAGAGCAAAGGCTTGATTTGGACGCTCAAGTTCGAGAACCAAGATGAGGCGCTCTATGGTCTGGGACAGCACCAGTCGGGCGAGCTCAACATGAAGGGCAAGAACGAGGACCTGTTCCAGTATAATACCAAGGTGAGCGTGCCCATGGTGCTGAGCACCAACGGCTACGGCATCCTGTGGGACAGCTACAGCTATTGCCGCTTTGGCAACCCCGAGGATTACCTGCAACTCAACCGAGCCTTCAACCTCTATGACAAACACGGCAAGAAAGGCAGCCTGACGGGCACCTATATCGACAAGAACGGCCAACGCCTGGTGCGCGGTGAGGACTCCCTCTATTTTGAGTTTGACATGCCTGCAGGATCAGAACTGGGCAAGTTGACAGAGCCCGGCGGCATCAAGAACCTGCCGAAGGGCTTTGCCCTGAACGGCGCGACGGTGGTCTATGAAGGCTTCATCGAGCCCAAGGGACGCGTGAGCGAGACGCTGCGCCAGTTCATCCTCTACTATGCCGGCTACATCAAGGTTTACATTGGTGGCGAGGAAGTGGTTCCCGAGCGCTGGCGCACGGCATGGAACCCCAACGCATGGAAATTTACCGCCCAAGTTCCTTCAGGCAAAAAGACGCAGCTGCGCATCGAGTGGCAACCCGATGGCGACGTGTCTTATTGCGGACTGCGCGTGTCGGCACCCCGCAGCGCTGCCGAACGTGAGCAACTCACCGTGTGGAGCGAGATGAGCCGCGACATGGATTACTACTTCATCGCCGGTCAGAACTTTGACGAAATCATCTCGGGCTACCGCACCCTCACGGGCAAGGCTTCGTTGTATCCCAAGTGGGTGCTGGGCTTCTGGCAGAGCCGCGAGCGTTACAAGAGTTCGCAAGACATCGAGCAGACTCTTGCCGAGTTCCGCAATCGCCGCATTCCCATCGACAACATTGTGCAAGACTGGAATTACTGGAAACTGGAGAACTGGGGCGACCACACCTTTGAGGCTGCGCGCTACCCCAACCCACAGGCCATGCTTGACTCGGTGCACGCCATGGGCGGCCGATTCATGATCAGCGTTTGGCCCAAGTTCTATGAGACTGTCGACAATTACAAGGCGCTTGATGCCAAAGGCTGGATTTACAAGCAAGCCATCGTTGACGACATTCACGACTGGCTGGGATTCCGCGGTTCGTTCTATGATGCCTATGACGCAGGTGCCCGCAAACTGTTCTGGAAACAGATGGACGACAACCTATACAAGAAATATAACTATGCCATCGACGCCTGGTGGATGGACGCCAGCGAGCCCAACATCCGCGACTGCACGCCCATGTGGTACCGCAAGGCGCTGTCAGGCCCCACCGCATTGGGCAGCTCGACCGAATATTTCAACGCCTACTCTATCGTCAATGCCGACGCCATCTATAACGGCCAGCGTGCCACGGGAAACAACAAGCGCGTGTTCCTGCTTACCCGCAGTGGTTTTGCAGGCGAACAACGCTACTCTACCGCCACCTGGAGCGGAGACATCGGCACCCGTTGGGAGGACATGCGTGCCCAGATGACTGCTGGCTTGAACTTCTCGATGTCGGGCATCCCCTTCTGGGGCATGGACCAGGGCGGATTCTGCGTCGAAAACCGCTATGTCGCCGCTCAGCAAGAGTTTGACCAAACGGGCCACGAGAACAGCGACCTGACCGAATGGCGTGAGCTGCAAGCCCGCTGGAACCAATTCGGTTGCTTCATCCCCCTGTACCGTGCCCATGGCCAGTGGCCCCTGCGCGAGGTATTCAACATCGCACCCGAAGGTCATCCCGCCTATGAGAGCATCGTCTATTACCACAAGCTGCGCTACCGCATGATGCCCTACCTCTACTCGATGGCCGGTTGGGCACACTTCAAGGACTACACGCTCATGCGCGCGCTGGTGATGGACTTTGCCGACGACAAGAACGTGCTCGACATCCCCGACCAGTGGATGTTCGGCCCCGCCTTTATGGCATGCCCCGTCGCCACCTACAAGGCCCGCAACCGCCAGGTTTACTTCCCCAAGCAGTGCGGTTGGTATGACCTGTACAGCGGCGAATTCATCAACGGTGGACAAAAACTTATCGTCGATGCCCCCTATGGCCGCATGCCCGTCTATGTGCGTGAAGGCAGCATCATCCCCTTCGGTCCCGAGCTGCAGTGGAGCGACGAGAAACCCGCCGAGCTCATCAACCTGTATGTTTACACCGGTGCCGACGGCCAATTCCAGCTCTATGAGGACGAGGGCACCAATTACAACTACGAGAAAGGCAAATATGCCACCATCGACTTCAGCTACGACGAAGCCACACGCACACTCACCATTGGTGAACGCAAGGGCTCGTTCAAGGGCATGCTCAAGCAGCGCCGCTTCAATGTCGTTGTCGTCACCCGCGACAATCCCCGCGAACTTGACCTTGAGAATCCTGCAGGGCAGATGGTAGAGTACAACGGCAAGCAAATGACCGTCAAACTATAATGTATGAGCTAATATCAAAAGACGATAACCAAAACAAGAGATAATGAAAAGATTAATTTCGACCATTGCCATAGCCCTGATGCTGGCAACGACCACCGTATCGGCACAAAAAACAAAGCCGATTTACCTGGATAACAACGCGCCCCTCGAGCAACGTGTCGAGGATGCGCTGTCACGCATGACGCTGCATGAGAAAATCCAGATCATCCATGCTCAGAGCAAATTCACCAGCGCTGGTGTACCCCGCCTGGGCATCCGTCAGCTCAACATGGACGACGGCCCTCACGGCGTGCGCGAGGAGCTGGAATGGAACACCTGGTCACCTGCCAAGTGGACCAACGACAGCATCGTCGCCTTCCCGTCGCTCACCTGCCTGGCAGCAACCTGGAACCGTGACTTGGCAGCGCTCTACGGCAACGCCCTGAGCGAGGAGTTCGCCTTCCGCGGCAAGGATATCCTACTCGGTCCTGGCGTGAACATGGCCCGCCTGCCATTGAACGGTCGCGCCTTTGAATACATGGGCGAAGATCCCTATCTTGCCGGCGAGATGGTAGTGCCCTACATCAAGGCAGCCCAAGCCAACGGCGTGGCCTGCTGCCTCAAGCACTTCTTCTTGAACAACCAGGAGGTTGACCGCTTTGCTGCCAATGTCAATGCTAGCGAACGTGCCATCAACGAGATTTATCTGCCCGCCTTCAAGAAGGCCGTCGAGGAAGCCCACGTGTGGAGCATCATGGGCAGCTACAACATGTGGCAAGGTATCCACTGCTGCAACAACGACTCGCTGCTGAACGGCATCTTGAAGCGCCAGTGGGGATTTGACGGAGCCGTCATCAGTGACTGGGGCGGCACGACCGACACCTGGCAGGCCGCTACTGGAGGTCTCGACATCGAGATGGGCTCCTATACCGACGGCAAGACCAAAGAATCGGAATATACCTACGATGACTACTATATGGCCCGCCCGATGGAGACACTCATCAAGGAAGGCAAACTCGACGTGTCCTATCTTGACGACAAAGTTCGCCGCGTGCTGCGCACCATGTTCCGCACCTGCATGAACCCTGACAAGGTCATCGGCAAGCAGTGCAGCGAGGACCACTACGAAGCCTGCCAAGCCATCGGCGAGGAAGGCATCACCCTGCTGCGCAACAAGAAGAACATCCTGCCCATTGCACCCGAGCGTTACAAGAAGATTCTCGTTGTGGGCGAGAATGCCACCCGCAGCCTCACTCAGGGCGGCGGCTCATCAGAGCTCAAGACCTTGCGCGACATCAGCCCGCTTGAGGCCATCAAGAATCTCTATGGCGACAAGGTGGATTATGCCCAGGGTTATCTCTCGGGCCGTGCCATGTATGACCATGTGGACGAAGTCTCCCCCTCGGAGCGCGTGCGCCTGAGAGAAGAGGCCCTGCGCAAGGCCAAAGAGGCCGACCTCATCATCTACATCGGCGGCTTGAACAAGAACCACAAGGAGGACTGCGAGAACGGCGACCGCTTGAGCTATGACCTGTCATTTGAGCAGAACGAGCTCATCGAGGGTCTTGCCAAAATCCAGAAGAATATGATTGTCATCACCTTTGGCGGCAACCCCTATGCCATGCCTTGGCTCGACAACATCAAGGGCCTGCTGCATTGCTGGTACCTGGGTTCGATGGGCGGCGAAGCGCTGGCCGGTGTGCTTAGCGGCAAGGTCAATCCCAGCGGCAAACTGCCCTTCACCTTCGCCAAGACCATCGAGGACTATCCCTACTATCAATATGGCAAGAAGGCCTATCCCGGCGAGAACAAGCAGGTCTACTACAGCGAGGGCATCTACATCGGCTACCGTCACTTCGACACCCGCAAGGTTGAGCCGCAGTTCCCCTTTGGTTACGGCCTGAGCTACACCTCCTTCAAGTATGGCAAACCCATGCTCTCCTCGCCCACCATCACCAACAACGCCCCCATCACCGTGAGCGTTCCCGTGACCAACACGGGCAAGGTGGCAGGCAAGGAAATCGTACAGCTCTACATCGGCGACATGGAGTGCAGTGTTGACCGCCCGCGCAAGGAGCTCAAGAACTTCGTCAAGCTCAATCTTGCCCCCGGCGAGACCCAGATGGCCCAGTTCACCATCACGCTCGATGACCTGAAATACTATAGCGAAGTCATTCATGACTGGACCGTTGAACCCGGTACCTTCCGTGCCTACCTGAGCACCAACTCCAGCGACGAGGGCTGCTATGTTGAATTCAGTTATTAATAATCAGTGAGGCACAAAATGAAGTTTCATCGATTGATATGGCTCGCGGCTAGCATCGTAATGGCCTTGCAGCTCATGGCACAGCCTGCTGGAGCCTATCTGAATCCTGTCATACCGGGCTTCAACCCCGACCCGTCGATTTGCCGCGTGGGTAACGACTACTATGTCGTCAATTCCACATTCCAGTACTTCCCCGGCGTGCCCATCTATCACAGCAGCGACATGGTGAACTGGGAGCAAATCGGCAACGTGCTCACCCGTGACTCGCAGCTGCCGCTCAACCAAGCCTCGTCTTGGCTGGGCATCTATGCCACCACCATCCGTTATCATGAGGGCACTTTCTTCATGATCACGACCAACGTGGGTAATGGCGGCAACTTCATGGTCACCGCCACCGACCCGCGCGGCCCATGGAGTGAGCCCATCTGGCTCAAGCAGCAAGGCATCGACCCGTCGCTCTACTGGGAAGACGGCCATTGCTACATGGTGAGCAACCCCGGCGACAAAATCTGGCTGTGCGAGATCGATGACAAGACGGGCGAACAGCTCACCGAGAGCGTTGCCCTGTGGTGCGGCGACGGCGGCCGTTATCCCGAGGCACCGCACATCTACAAAAAAGACGGCTACTACTATCTGCTCATCTCGGAGGGCGGCACCGAGCTCGCCCACTCGCTCACGATAGCCCGCAGCAAGAACATCGAGGGTCCCTACATCTCCAATCCCGCCAATCCCATCATGACCAACTGCAGCCAGAAGGGCCAAGTCCTGCAGGTGCAGGGCACGGGACACGGCGACTTTGTGCAGGCCCCGGACGGCTCGTGGTGGGTGGCCTTCCTGGCCTACCGCAACTTTGGCGGCAGCTATCACCACCTGGGCCGCGAGACCTATCTGGCTCCCGTACAATGGCCCGAGGGCGGCTGGCCCGTTGTGAACGGCGGTGAACCCATCGACACGCTGATGCAAGCCAACCTGGGAGGTACCCC
This sequence comes from uncultured Prevotellaceae bacterium, assembly GCA_946186345.1. GTDB lineage: Bacteria > Bacteroidota > Bacteroidia > Bacteroidales > Muribaculaceae > Sodaliphilus. Next base: position 15,703 of record CAMHMV010000010.1, read on the forward strand.
TGTGCGCAGGCTGCGCACGGTCACCCACGAGAACCTCATGGCCTGGCCCGAGCGCCCCATGTGGATGCACATTCAGAGCCCCATCGAGAGCAACTATGAACGCGCTGACGGCCGCCTGCGCCTACATGCCGGGCTACCCGTTGCCAAGACCGACCATCCCACCTTCATCGGCATGCGTCAGACAAGCGAACGCATGACTGTACATGTCGATGTGGATGCTGCCCATATCAACGAGGGCGACGAAGCCGGAATCATCGTCTATCAGATTGATGACGGATGGCAATCGCTGTCATGCACCCGCCAGAATGGCGAACTGATCGTGAAGCTGGATTGCCGCCTCAAGACGATGAGCGACATCAAGACTTACAAACTTGACCAGTCCAAGGCGAAGCTGCGCATCTCCAGCGACGGCCTCACCTACCGATATGAATGCTCGACCGACAGCGGCAAGACCTGGCACGAACTGGGCAGCCAAAGCTGCACACTGTTGAGCACCGAGATGGCCGGAGGCTTCACGGGCGTTGTCCTGGCCTTGTACGCACAAGGTTCCAAGGACTCCTATGCCGACTTCACCAACTTCGGCTACCAAGAGTATTGAAACAGATTAAAGAATCAGAAAGGACAAGACGATGAAATCAGACACTAAAGTTCTGCACGAAATCACACCGCTGGGTGACAGGGACTTCATGTATGTCGCCGACCGCTACAAGAGCGAGTTCAACTATCCCATCCACTGTCATGACATGATGAACATGATGGAGCTGAACTTTGTGGAGAATGCCGCCGGCTGCCTGCGTGTGGTGGGTGACAGTAACGAGGTGATAGGCCCCTATGACCTCGTGCTCATCACCAGTTCCGAGCTGGAACATGCCTGGGAGCAGAACGGCCGCCCGGCAACCGACATTCACGAGATAACGATTCAGTTCCGCCTTGATTTCGACCACGAGAACAGCGCATTCCTGACCAACCCGTTTGACTCCATCTACAAGATGCTGGTGCGGGCGCGCAAGGGACTGGCATTCCCCATGTCATCCATCATGCGGGTCTATCGCCAGCTCACCAATCTGTCGAGCATTAAAGAGGGCTTTTTGGCCGTGCTGGAACTGCTCGACATCCTGTATGAGCTGTCCAAAGGCGAAGCCACCGAACTCTCGTCGTCAGCCTTTGCCCAGGTGCCTGTAACCAGCGACTCGCGCCGTGTGCTCAAGGTGAAGAACTACATCGATGCGCACTACATGGAGCCGCTGCGCCTCACGCAACTATGCGACATGGCTGGCATGACGCCGAGCGCCTTCTCGCGTTTCTTTAAACTGCGCACCGGCAAGACGCTCAACGAGTACATCATCGACGTGCGCTTGGGATACGCCACCCGCATGCTGGTCGATACCACGAGCACCATAGCCGAGATCAGTTACAGCTGTGGTTTCAATACATTGAGCAACTTCAACCGCCAGTTCAAGAAAGGCAAGGGCTGCAGCCCGTCGGAGTTCCGCAAGAAATACCGCAAGACCAAAATCATCATCTAGAATATTACAAGAATTCAAATAATCATAATCAACACAATGAAAAGAAACTTAAGTTTATTATTGCTTCTGGCGCTGTGGTGCACAGCACAAGCTGCAATTACGCTGCCCGAAATCATTGGTAACGACATGGTGCTGCAGCAGCGCACCCAGGCCCGCTTGTGGGGTAAGGCCAGCGCAGGTGCCACCGTGAGCGCCGATGCCGACTGGTTGGGCCAACCGGTGACAACCCAAGCCGACAAGAACGGCAACTGGTCACTGATGCTGCCCACACCCGCTGCCGCCAAACAGGAACACCGCATCACGCTCATGGAAAACGGCCTTCAACAGGCTGTGCTGGAGCGCGTGCTCATCGGCGAGGTGTGGTTCGCCTCGGGACAATCCAACATGGAAATGCCCCTGAACGGATTTTGGAACTGTCCCGTAGAGAACTCCAACGAGGTCATCGCCACCGCGAGTGAGAACCGCTGGCTGCGCGTAGCGCAAATCAAACAAAACGGACAGACCAAGCCCGTCGAGGAAGTGTCCGGCAAGTGGCTGGTGCCCTCGCCCGAGACCGCGCCGTGGATGAGCGCTACAGGCTTCTTCTTCGGCCAGATGCTGCAACGCGTTCTCGACATCCCGGTGGGCGTGATTGCCTGCGCTTGGGGCGGCTCGAAGGTCGAAGGCTGGGTCCCCGAGGAAATCGTCAAGACCTATGACGACATCAATATCGCCAAGGAGCAAAAAGAAGGTTGGAACGGCTCCTGGTGGCACTACTACACCCCCGTCATCATGTATAACGGCATGCTGCACCCCCTGCGCCATTACACCATCCGCGGCTTCATCTGGTATCAGGGTGAATCCAACGTGGGCAAGGAGCAGACCTATGCCCAGCGCTTGAAAGACATGGTTGACACCTGGCGCAAGGACTTTGGCGGCACAGCCCAGCAACTGCCGTTCTATCTGGTGGAAATCGCGCCTTGGGGCGGCTATGGCGAGTGGCTGAGTTCACCGCTGCTGCGTGAAGCCCAGCACAATGCCGCACGACTTATCGAGAACTGCGGCATCGTCTCGACCAACGACCTGGTCAAGCCCTACGAGTTCAACCAGATACACCCAGCACAAAAACGCGAGGTGGGCAACCGCCTGGCCTATATGGCCCTGAACCGCACCTACGGCTACAAGAGCATCGCTTGTGACTCGCCCGAGTATGACCACATGGAAATCAAGGGCAACGAGGTCGAGGTATTCTTCAAGAATGCCGACGATGGCCTCTCGCCCTGGCAGGACATCGAGGGCTTTGAGATAGCCGGTGCCGACGGCGCGTTCAAGACCGCCAAGGCCACGCTCAACGAAGGCCACAAGTCAATCATGGTATCCTCGAGCGAGGTGCCCCAACCCGTGGCAGTGCGCTACTGCTTCAAGTCGTTCCAGATTGGAAACCTCAAGAACATGCGCGGCCTGCCCGTTGTTCCTTTCCGTACCGACAAATAATCAAACAATAACGATATAGCATTATGACCCATCAGTGATATTAACCGCCCTGCGGGCGGGAAATTAATCAAATTATATTTAAAAATTAGTTTACAAACCATTGTACTATCAATTTTAATCAAAAATTTGTTTAATTTCCCGTGCGTAAGCACGGCTATAGTAGCGACATTCAGTTGCAGGACTGGCAGCTATATCATTGCCAAACAAAACAATCATTTAGCATTATGAACAAATTCATTTTTTCAACATTCATCCTGCTGGCCACATTGACCCTCGGTTTCTCGGCCTGCGGCAGCGACGAACCCGATGAGCCCAAACAGGCAGCACCTGCCGTGGTCAGCACATCGCCCGAAAATGGCTCGACGACAGTCGAACCTGGCGCCATCAGCGTGACCATCACCTACGACAAGACGATCACTATGTCGTCCAGCGACATCAGCAAGATTCAGGCTACCGGAGCCACCATCAGCAACGTACGCACAATGAAAACCGACTTGATGCTTACCGCCACCTGTGCCGCAGAGGGCCAGGCTGTGACCATCACCATTCCCGCCGGAGTCATCAAGAACACCGACGGCGTGGCAGCAGCGGCCTACACCTTGAACTTTACCACCAAGAAGGTCGAGTTGCCCGACCCCATTGCCCCCGACGGACACGAGTCGGCCGCCCAGGCTGTGATCAACATGACTCCCGGCTGGAACTTGGGTAATACCCTCGACAGCTACGGAGCATGGATTGGCGACCATCTGGAGCCCTACAGATATGAAACGGCATGGGGCCAGCCCGTCACCGATGCCCACCTGATGCAGGCCTTCAAGGAAAAAGGCTTCAAGGGAATCCGTGTTCCCGTGACCTGGTTTCAGCACATGGATGACCAGGGCAACGTAGACGAGGCTTGGATGAACCGCGTGCAGGAGGTTGTGGACTATGTCATCAACCAGGGCATGTATTGCATCCTCAATGTGCACCACGACACCGGAGCCCACAATGCCGCATGGGTTGTCGCCAGCCCGACGCTGCAACTCGACCGCTATGCCAAACTGTGGACACAGATTGCCACCCGCTTCCAGAACTACGACCAGCACCTGCTGTTCGAGGGCTATAACGAGATGCTCAACGCTGCCCAGCAGTGGAACCAGCCGAGCAATCTGTCCGATCTCGAGTACGTGAACCAGTATGCCGCCAAGTTTGTCGAGGCAGTGCGTGCCACTGGAGGCAACAACACCTATAGGAACCTGATTGTTTCGACCTATGCTGCCGCCCATGGCACCGCCGTGTTGAGCGGTCTCACCATCCCCACCGACCCATGCGGCAACCAGAGCCACATCGCTGTCGAGGTTCACTCCTATGATCCCTGGGACTGGTTGCACGTCTACAACATGACCTGGACCAGCCAGTGCCGCGAGGTCCTCAATAGCATGTTCAAGGATTTGGAAACCTACTTCATCTCCAAGGGATATCCCATTATCATCGGCGAGTATGCCACCAACGGTGCCGGCGAAATCACCATTGACAAGAACAGCACCACTGCCCAGAAGGCCGAGGCTGGCAAGCAAGCTGGCGACATGAACCGCCTGTGCAAGCGCTACGGTGCTGCCTCGTTCTATTGGATGTTGCTCGTTGATGGAGCCGACCGCAGCGAGGCCACCTTCCGCTGGTCGATGGAACAAGTTGCCGACTCGATTGTCAACGTGTATAAGTAATTCAAGTTTAGAGATTAGTGTTTAGAGATTAGCCACTGGCTGCTATTCTCCATTATATGGAAATTTTTTCCCGCGTGTGCACGTGTAGCCTCACGTCAAGTCGCTAAGCCGCTAAGTTATTAAAGTTTGCTCGCAAGAGCTCGCAAGAAAAATAAATCTTTTGCGAGCCTCTTGCGAGCAATAATATAAGACTTAGCGTGAGATCACGTGCGCGCAAAGAAAAATGAGAAAAAACTTTTCCTGGGAGAGTGATTAAAAAAAACAGGTAGGGCGCCGTTGGGCTCTCTACCTGTTTTAGTTTTAACTACAACGTCAAGGCATTACTTGAGGTCGGGTAATTGTTCACGGGTAATGACATAGGCATTGCTCATGGCGTTCTTCCACCAGGCATCGCTGCAAAAGTTGCTGCCATACCACACCATGAACGAACCCCACTTGGCTCCAGCACCCCAGACGTCGGCAATGTTGGCAAAACTGGTGCTGCCGTCAGCGCCACACTCGCCCAAGATGACCATCTTGCCGCTATAGGTAGCCTGAATCTCATCAAACTCCTGCTTGTTCTGCGCGGCATTGTAGCCGTACAGGTCGCGGGCAATGATATCCACATACTCGCCTCCGGGATACCAATCGGTGTCCTGGTTGTATTTAGAGCTGTCGCCGTTGTAATTCTGAGTGGTCCATACCCAAATGAGATTCCTTACGCCCTTCTGCTTGAAGTAGTCAAACATGGCAACCCACAACTTCTTGTAGGTATCGGCGCCGTCATATCCCCACCAGAACCAACCCGTGGTCCAAGAGGCCTGTTGCTTGGCGCATGAATTGCCTGCGCCCTCGTGGAAGGGACGCCACATGGCAGCGATGCCCGCATCCTGCAACTTGAGCAAGACATCTACCACCTTGTCCATCTGGCCATAGAACCACTGGTTTTCCCAAGTGCCGCTGACCAAGGCATTGGATGCCTTGAAAGTGGTCTCACTGGGCGTGCAGGTCACACCTGAGCCATCGCTACCGGGAACGGTGTTCGCGGTGAGAGGCACATTGAAGTGCCACATGAGCTGGACGATACCACCGGCATCGTACCACTCCTTGACAGGCGTTATATCGCTGTAGTTGATCCAGTTGTTCTGGGGAACATAGATCTGGATGAAGTCATAGCAGTTCATGGCAGGGTATTTACCGGTCACGCCCTTGACATAGTCAGCCAAACGATGATTCCAGTTCACCTCGGCCATGACGCTCGAGATGGTCTTGCTGCCATACTGCGACCACAGGTAAGCCAGCAGTTTCTTGGCGGGTTCGGTCGTAGCGACCACAGGTTCCCGACCTTCGGCAGGAGGAATCACGGTACCCTTCTTGGTCTTGAAGTTCAAGGTAAGGTCAGGAGCCGATGCCGAGGCGTCGGTAGTAGAAACTATAGCGCCCTTGGGCACCTTGACGGTATAGTCCGTGCCAGCAACGAGCGACAAGGGAATATCTACCGCCATCGTCGTCTTTGAATTGCTCCTGGCAGCGACAGCCGTGCCGTTGAGCGTGATGCCAGTCGAGGATACGACCTTGACCGTCGTGTTATAGGTCAGCGTGAGCACAGTGGTGGTTTCAGCATCCACCTCGGCACCCTCGGCAATGGTCTGCTGACGCAAGACCACGGTCACGCTGGGCGTGGGTTCATCCGGGTCATCTTCACTACCACACGAGGAGAAAGTGAATACCGCTGGTAAAAGCATAAGGGTGAATAACGCAAGATTAACGAGATGATTTCTTTTCATTGTCTTTACCTTGTAATGTTGTGCAAAAATGGATTCTATCCGATTGATGGCTTCGCCTTGGCAGAGTGAAAACTACTTTTCATCTGCTTTCGGCGCGGGCATCAATTGTTGTACTCGGGCAGTGATCGATGCGATGTAGCGGGCACGGCACTGCTGGGGCACCGTCTGCGCCATTTGCCGCAAGCGCTCCTGATAGGATATCCACGCTCGGCGGGCATGGCCTATAGCCGACTTGCGCTTGGGCGCGCTCTGACCGATGAGTTTGAAATAAGCACTGTCGATGGGAGCCATATCAGGCCACTCGCCAATCTCGGCGATATCGTCGGCACCATAGAGCGCATCATTCAAGATGGCGTCGACACTCATGACTTGCGTCTTGGTGCCCACACGGGCTTCAGCCTCCATTTTCTGCCATTCTTCATAGGCCTTCTTAGCCTTTTTGGCGGCATGGTAGAACTCGGGATAGTGGCGCAACACATCATCAACGCGTGCCGAGCACAGCGTGTCGCCAGGCTCCACAGCGATGGTGTCGATGCCATAACCCTCGATATTGGCAATGAGGTCTTCCTCCTGATGAGTGCCATCCTTTTCCTCCTTGTAATAATGGCATGAGGTCAGCATCAAGGCTAACGACACGACAGCAGACAAAGAGAGGAGTCGCCGACAGTTAAATTGGATTATCATCATTAGTGTGTTTGAAAAATATGAGGATGTGTCATAATGGGCCTCTAGTTTTTTAATCGGCCTGACGGCCGAGAAATTAAACAAAATTATAAATAAAATTAAAATAAAAATTTTTGTTTAATTTCTCCGTGCGTAGCACGGATTAAAAACTGGCGAGAGTTATGACACATCCTCATCATTTAGAGATTGAATGTCAATTGGATTACATGGGTGCTACGGTCACCTTGGTCAAGATGAAGTTCGTACCCTGGACGATGAACGTGCCGCCCCACCACTGCTGGGCGTAAGCCGCATCGAGCATAGCCTGAGTGAGCGTCATCTTGATGCAGTTGCCGTTGCCAGCAAAGTCATAGGCTGAAAACTCGGCTTCGGCAGCCTCGGCAACAGCCAGATAGGTGGGACCCCAGTGGCCCTCAACAATCTTGGCCTGCCAGCCAGCGCCAACCTCACCATAGAAGCGAACCACGCTGCCTTCCTGCGGGTTGCAAGCAGCCAACTCGGGCGACGTATCGGTACCGATAGTGATGTTGTTGCCCCAGCCGCTGGTGTCCTCACGGCCTTCCCAGATAACCTGCTCAGCGCCTGCACCGATAAACTTCACGTACTGCAGCTTGATGCCGTCACCCCAGATAACCATACCCTTGCCGCCGTCGCCAAACATTTGAGCTGCTTCCTCGGCAGTGATGTTAAAGACGAGGTCGGTCATATTGACACCAGGAGTGATGTTGCCATCAGCACCGTACATGCTTGCCAAGCCACTGAGCGGAGTGCTCCAGTCACCCATGCGGAAGTTGAAGACGGGATTACTGTTGGTAGCGACAAAGTGAACAGTCATCTGACCAGGACCGGTGATGGCCTCGTGGAACTTGGTCCACAGGTCGCCGCTCCAGTTGAATACGCCCCAGTTGCTCCAGCCACTCAGTTCCTCATTACCCTGCCAGATAACACCGGCGAGTTTGCGGATCTCGAGAGGATAGGTAGCAGTGATGTTGGAGTTCTGCTTAACCACTACATCACCATCAACCAGATACTCGGGAACGGTAAAGGTCAAAGTGTTATTGGCGATGGTGTATTCATCGGCATTCAAGGGAGCAGTGCCACCAGGCAACTTAACCTCGATAATGCGGTCAAAATTCTCACCATACAGGGTGACAACGTCGCCAGCAACGAGGTCGGTGCTCTGTGATGCACCAGTGATGACAACGGTGGGAACCGAGAACGCATCGGTCTGTAGTGCATTGCCCGAATAGAGCAGCAGCGAGATAGCACCCGACTTACACTCGTCGGGAACAGTTGCGGTGATGGTCCTCTTATCTTCCGAAACAGTGAAATCGGCAGCAATACCACCAGCGAACAGCACTTGCTCGACCGTGTGCAGGTTGGTACCGTGGATCTTGATCTGCTGGCCAAAGTCGGCTGCGGCAGGCTCAAGGCTCAGATAGCTGGCCGAAACGATCTCGAGCGGAGTCTCGAAGGTGTACTCCCAGTCAGCACCGTCATTCATGGTGATGGTACCGGTCTCGGCAGCCAGCGGCACGCGAACGCGGATCTCGCGACGCGAAACATATTCAAAGTCTTCGGCGATCACCGAGGCGCTCCTGGTGAAGATCACCTCAGCAATGTTGTAGACATAGTCACCCGTGATTGAGATGATGTCGCCTGCACTCAGGCCAGTGACGGGAGTCACATTGGTCACCTCGATGGGCTCTTCAAACACGAGCGTACCAATCGAAACGATAGTATCGTTGCCGGCAACCAACCTGATGTGACCGGGAACGGTCTCATCGGGCACATTGCAATAGATGTTCTCATTGTCGCTGCGGTTGAAAGCAGAGCGCTCAACGATGGCATTACCCGGGAAGATGACTTTGTCCACCTTCTGCATATTGGTACCCGTGAGGCGGATTTCAGTATTGCGCAGGATGGGCGACGGTCCATAGGCCAGCAGGTTCACACCCGACTTGCTATAGGGGTCGGTGACCAGGTCCTCCTCATTACAACTTGTGAGCGAAACCCCAACGAGGGCTACCACAAACAGGATGAAAATATTTCTGAACTTTTTCATATTCTTCTTACATTATTATTTATTAGGAACCACACGGATGTTGTCAATCTTGATGATGGGGGTGCAATCTACACCTTCAACACCACAGCTCGAGACGAAGATCCACAAGCTGGTGAAGCTGTCGGCCGAAAGCGATCCGCTAGATACCGAGCCGTCCCAACCATAAACGAAGTTGGCTGCGAGGGGCAGAGTAACAGTTACCCACTCGCCACCGGTGTCGTAGCTGCCCGTCGGACTGGTTGACCAGGGACGGTACAGGGCACGAGGATTGGCATTATTGGTCATGTAGGTGTTGTTAGCACCAGCCACGGTCTTGCCATAGATGTCGACACCTGCAGCACCGAAGGTCACCTTGTCAACGCCAGCGAAGCAAATCTGCATGGCTGCATTGTTCCAAGGATACTCACTGGGAATGCACATCTCAAACTTGAGAGACAATTCGGTCCAGTCGCTGAAGTCGGCCAGATCGGTCAGACGCATACCGTACTCACCATCCTGATAGTTCTCGGGTGAGTTCCAGCTGCCGGGCCAGTAAACGAACGAGAAGTGCTGCTCGTCCCAAACCTCGCCATTCAGTACCGCGCTGCCGTCACCAAGCTGCATGAAGTTGCCGCTCAATGCGGTATCATCGGTCGTGCTGCTGTGACCGTTCCAACCGTGGTTGTCCAAGCCTTCGGTGTCGAAGTCGAACAGCATGCCGCGCGAATCCTTGTAATAGAAGCTCGTCTTGGTAGTTCCGTAAACCGAAGTCACATAGATGGGACCCTCGACAGCACCTTCGGGAACCGAGAAGTTTACCCGGGTGAAATCAGAGGAGATGTCGGTGATTTCGGCAGGAATCAAAGAACCGTCAGCACCAGTGAAGTTGATGGCCAGCGGCGTGCCGGGATCGTCGATGAAGTAGTTACCCGTCAGCGTCTGTAATGAGCCTTCAGGTGCATACTCGTTCTCCATGCTGATGATTTGCGGAGCTGAGATCACAACATGGAAGTCATAGGTCACAGTATCCTTGTCCTTGGTAATCATGTAAATCTTGTCGGTAACTGTTTCGGGTACCGAACGGGGAATTTGCACGATAAGGGTGTTGTCGGTGATGTAGCTTGAATTGAGAATACCCTTCTTGTCGTTAAAGTAGATCTCATAGACGCTACGCAGGTTCTTACCCACAAGGCAAACGATGCTTTGAGGAGAAGCCTGGGTCACCAACTCGCCATTGGTATAGTGCATGTCGGGGTCGTCGTTAGTGCCTTCAATCTCGGTGCTCAGACAGCGCACATAGCTTACCGAAGGCAATCCGCTTGCCACCTCATACTTGTCAGGCTCGTCGGCACATGAGAACAAACCCAATGCCATAACGGCAAGTGCCATGACGATGAAATTATATTTGAAATTTTTCATTTTCTTTAATCTTTAATTGAATAGGTGTCAAACTAAAGTATCAATAGCTATAGGTTGCTCTCACGTCAACATGGACACCGTCGATATTGCTGCCCAGGTTGGGATTGAACACAACGTCTTCCTGCGGGAAGGGCATGAAGAAGTAACGCTTGCTGCCGTCGGGGCTGGTCTTCATCATAGCCTCGGGATTGGGAGCAGACTGTGCCTCGTTATAGCCAGCCGACGCGGTGATCGACCAGATACCGGTCTCGGCATAAGTCTTGTAAATGTCGCTCAAGCCATAGAACGTGCTGCGCTTTTGTGACCTGAGTTCGTTAACACAGAAGTCGGGATCGAAGTAAGATACGCGCACGTAGTCAAACCAGCGGTCACCCTCAAAGGCGAGCTCCAGGCGACGCTCTTTCCAGATGTCGTCAAAGGTGATGACACTGGGACGCACAGCGTTCCTGATTGCGCGGTGGCGCACTGCATAGAATGCGTCGATGGCGCTACCGTCGGAGGTAGACTTGGCAGTACCCATCTTGGCCTCTGCATAAATCAGATAAATGTCGGCAAGACGCAGCAGGTGGGTTGACAGCGAGCTGGCCATGCGGTCATCAGAATGTCCGAACTCAGCAACGTGGTCGGCAGTGTTGCCGTACAGGTGCTTCACACAGTTGGAACCGGTACCCGAGTTGAGTTGGCCACCAGCCGACTTGTTATACTTGGTGTCGAACATAAACTTCAGATAATCGAAGCCCATCTCATGGGTAGTGCTGTTCATCTCATGATCACGCCAGAAGTAGGAATAGGTGAAACCGGGCAGCATCATGGTAGCCTTCAGGCGGCTGTCAACGTTGTTGAGCCACATGTCAGGACTGTTCTCCAGCAGCTTGATGCCAAAGGCTTCCTGCAGGTCTACCGAAGGATCGGTCCAGTCGCCCCAAGTGGCACTGTAGCCCTCGAAGCCGGTCAAACCCAGGTCACTCTCGAGTGAGTTCTGAGCAGTCCAAACGTTGCCGTCGGCAGTCCAACGCCAAGCGATAAGGCTCTCAGCGCAGTTGTTGTTGTGACCGCGGAAGATGTCCTCATAGTTCTCCATGAGCGTGCGGCCGCTGTTGTCAATCACTTCCTTGGCATACTGGGCAGCCATGGCCATGTCGTCACCATTGATGGTGCCGCTGATACCAGCCTTCATCCAGTAAACCTTGGCCAGCAGACCAGTTGCTGAATAATAGTCTACACGGCCGTTGGTGGGCGTCTTCACACCGGCAAGGAGTTCACGGGCTTTCTCGAGCGTCATGATGATGTACTCATAGACGTCGGAACGCCAAACTTTCTCCTTAGTATTATAGGCGCCGTCAAGTTCCTCGGTGTTGTTGTGCACGATGGGCACCTCACCGAATGAGCGAACCAGATAGAAATAGGCCATTGCCTTCCAAACAAGGCATTCGCCCATCGTCTGGTTCTTAATAGCCTGTGAGGGGCCGTTGCTACCGTTGATGTAGTTATACACGGTGCTTGAGTGACCGATAACGGCCCACAGCGAGTAAGCCATGTTCACCAAGTACTGGTCGGTACCGTTCAGGGTGAACTCACAGTAAGGCGAATTGCCCTCATAGAGGTTGCCCGAAAGGCCCTCACCCACTTTATAGAAACCACGCTGGTAGTCATACCAGGGAGAGTTGTACAGGTAGTTGACGCCTGCAATGCACTGCTCGTCGGTCTTGTAGTAGTTGCCTGCGTTGTAGCTGTCCTCATTGGGTCGATCGAGGAAGTCCCCGCACGAAGTCATGGTCAGCGCAACAAATGCCAGAGCAATGATATATTTAATCTTGAAAAGTTTCATATCTTTAATTCCTTTGAATGTTTTAAACCGTTAACCATGAATGTTAGAAAGTAACATTAACGCCAAAGCTATAGGTCGTGGGCGACGGATAGCGGCCGTTGTCAAGGCCCATCACATGGTTAGATGCCGTGCTGGCACCGATTTCGGGATCGTAGCCCTTATAACCAGTAATCGTGAGCAGGTTCTGGATATTCACCTGCAGACGCAGGGTCTCAAGACCAAGCTTGCCTACGAGGTGCTTGGGGAACGTGTAACCCAGGGTGATGTTCTTCAGACGGATGTAGCTTCCGTCCTCAATGTAACGGTCGCTGATGCGGTCGTTGTCGTTCGGGTCCATAATCGAAGCGCGAGGCAGTTTGCCTTCCTTGTCGATGCGCACGTTGGTGATGTCATCATACCAGTTCCAAACGAGCTGGCCATCGCCACGGTCAACGCCTGCCGAGTAATCCTTATTAGGATCGATGGGAGCCAGCGTGGTGCAGTCGAGCACGTCAACAAGCTGGTTGGTCCAGGTCGAGTTCATGTGCGTGAGCTTCATCTTCATGTAGTTGAACACCTTGTTGCCATAAGAGCCGTTGATGAAGATGCTCAGGTCGAAGTTCTTGTAACGGAAGGTGTTGGTCCAACCGAAGGTGAACTTGGGCAGCGGCGAACCGATGTTGGTGCGGTCGTTCTCGTCGATGATACCGTCACCGTTCATGTCCTTATACTTCACGTCGCCGACCCAAACGGTGGTGTTCTTGGAGAACACGCCATTGGAGGGATACTTCTCGGCCTTGGGCGAGGTCTGGATATCCTCGAGCGAGGTGTAAACACCGTCGGTCTTATAGCCGTAGAAGTTGAACAGGCTCTGGCCCACGTTGGTCACGCTGACCACGTCGGTCCACTGACCGTAGCCCACGATCTGGGCATTGTCGGTACCGTCAAGAGCGATAAGCTTATTCTTGTTGAACGAAATCTGAGCCTCGGAATCCCACTCAAACGCGCCAACGATGGGGTGAGTGGTCAAGGTGATCTCGACACCAGTGTTGCGGATGTGGCCATAGTTACCCATGGGAGCGGTCAAGGCCGAAGATGCATTACCCGAGGTGCCCATGTAAGACGGCAACTGCAGGTTCATCAGCATGTCCTTCGACTCCTTGCGATACCAGTCAACAACCAGGCCGATGCGGTCGTACAGGAAGCCCAGGTCGAGACCGACGTTGAACTGCTCCTGCTTCTCCCACTTCACACTCTCGTTGGGAAGGTTCTGGGGCTTGTAGGCCGTACCCAGCGAAGACTTGATCATAGCGATGGTGGTACCCCACAGGTAACCACCGATGTTGGAGTTACCAGTCTGACCCCAACCCAGACGCAGCTTACCGTTGGTGAGCCAGTTCACGTTCTGCATGAACTTCTCGTTGGTAAAGCGCCACGAACCGGCGAGCGAGTGGAAACCTGCCCAGCGGTTAGAGGGGCCGAAGTTGGAGCTACCGTCATAGCGGTAGGTGTAGGTTGCATTGTAACGGTTATCGTAGCTGTAAGTCCAACGGGTGAAGAACGAAGCCATCGACGAGCTGCCAAAGCCATAGTTGATTTGGGGCGAGCCCTGACCCAACTTGGGATTGTGAACCTCGTCCGAAGGCAGGTTGGTGTTGGCAATACTCGAGTAGTCATATTTCGACTCCCAGCACTCTTGACCGAGCATGGCGGTCAGGTGGTTACGGTCGGCTATGGTCTTGGTGTAGGTCAAGTAGTTCTTCAACTGCCAGAAGGTGCTTGAGTTCTTCTGAACCGAGCTTCGGTTGGTGGTACGGTGCCAGGTACCCAAGTTAACGGTGGGTTCCCACTGTTCACCCTTTGACGACGAGATGTCGTAACCAACCTCGGCGTGCCAAACGATGTCTTTCAAGAAATTGGGGTTCACCTCAAAGAAGATGTTACCGGTCAATTTCTTACGGTTCAGCAGGATCTCGTCCATCAATGCCAGAGCGACAGGGTTGGGGTTGGTGTAACCTTCCTGCGAGATGCTGCTGTAACTGCCGTCAACATTATAGATAGGAATCGAGGGAATGGTGGTCAACGAGTAGTTGATGATACCCTCGTCACTGTCGGCGAGCTTCAGGTTATCGTTGGTATTAGAGAACGTGGCGTTCAGGCCTAACTTCAACCAGCTGTTGAGCTGAGCGTCAAGGTTGCTACGAACCGAGAAACGGTCAAACTTAGAACCAATGATAGTACCTTCCTGGCTCATGTAAGAACCCGAAACGTAGTACTGAATCTTCTCGGTACCGCCCTGAGCGCTGATCTGGTGGCTATGCTGGATAGCGGTGCGGAAGACTGCATCTTGCCAGTTGGTACCCTTACCCAGTATCGAAGGATCGCTGTAGTTGGCGTTGGCCTGAGTCTCACCCTGTTGTACCAGGTTGTTGTAGAACGTACCGAACTCGCGCAGGTTCATCATGTCAAGACGCTTGGTCTGGCGGTTCATGGCCACCATACCGTTGTAAGAGAACTTAGCCTCACCGGCCTTACCGTGCTTGGTGGTAATCAGGACAACACCGTTAGCACCCTGCGCACCATAGATGGCGGTTGCCGAGGCGTCCTTCAAGATTTCCATCGAAACGATGTCGGCGGGATCGATGGTCGACAGCGGGGAGATGGTCGAAACCGAACCGTTACCCAGAGCGTCGCCCAAACCGAAGTCGGCACCCGACGAACCACCGCCTTGAACAATCACACCGTCGATGACGTAGAGAGGTTCGGCATTGGCGTTGATAGTTGCGGTACCACGCACGCGGATTGAAGAACTTGAACCAGGAGCACCACTGGTCTGAACAGCGGTAACACCAGCTGCACGACCTTGCAGTGATTGGTCAAGCGAGGTGATGATAGAGCCCTTCACAGCATTCTCGCCCAGTGATACACTGGAACCGCTGATGTCGCTCTTCTTCATCGTACCATAGCCCACTACGACAAGTTCGTCGAGAAGCTGATGGTCTTCCTCAATGAAAATGTCATAGTTGTTCTGCTGGCCGACCTTCACCTCCTTAGTGAGATAGCCCACATAAGTCACAACCAGTGTCTGGCCCGGGCTGACGTTGAGCGAGAACTGACCGTCATTGTCGGTGCTTGTGCCGTTGGACGTACCCTTAACGGCAACCGTGGCTCCGATAACCGGACCCATGGCATCGCTCACCACACCCGTAATTCTCTTGGTCTGCTGTGCCGACTGCTGAGGAGCGTTGACTCCCCCGCTGCTGGCTGCAAACGCTTGCGGCGCCACGCTCAGCATAGCTAGCGAGCAAAAGGCCGCAATCATAGATTTTTTACAGTAATTTAAATACATAGGTTTTGGTTTGAAAAATAATTAAATTATATATAGATTTGAGTTATAATTCATACAATCTCATGACCATATTCCATCTAACACAATTATAATAATATAATCGTTGCAAAGTTAATGTGAATTATTCAACATAATAAACTATTTTTTGCCCTATATTGACACTTTCTTAACATTTTAACTGAAAACCGTTGATGAATAAGTGCCATATCTCTATAACCAAGAAACAGAATACCCCTTCCATTATCTCCTCATCAGTAATCCACAATAAAGTCATTTGAACTAAAGTGTCATGAGAGTTTGATAATACTCAATGTGTTGAAAAAACAATGAATTACCATGATTATCTGCATCACTGAACGCTATTTGAGTATGATACTTAAAACAAATAGACGATGTAACCAGAGGCGAGATGCCACGTCAGCATCTATCGATAACGCATACATTGATTTTCGATCAAAATTATAACAAAATCTTATTTTTCATAATAATTTACCGTTTGTTGATTAATTTCAAGGCCCAAAAATATTAAAAAAGTACAAGAGTTAGTAAAAATAGTACCACTCCAATTAGGGAAATATACTTAATTTTGCCACATTAAATAACCTAATAACATTTTCTAGATGAAACGTCAACTATTGTGCTTATTGCTGCTCTTAGTGGTGCTGCCGCTTGAAGCGCAAATCAGAGGTAACAACATCGTAGTCACCGTGGAACCAGACCATCAGGACTGGAACTATAAAGTGGGCGAGAAATGCAAGTTCAATGTCGAGGTGCGCCGCTCGGGCACATTGCTCGACAACGTGGACATCGACTATGAAGCCGGTCCCGAGATGTATCCTGACGTGAAGAAATCAACCACCTTGAAAAAGGGGACTATGAGCTATACGGGCCAGATGAAGACTCCGGGCTTTTATCGCCTGAAAGTCACCGCCCATGTGGATGGCAAGAATTACTCGGCATGGTGCACCGCAGCCTACTCGCCCGAGAAGCTGACGCCCACGACAGTTGACCCGAAAGATTTTGACCAGTTCTGGGCAAAAGCCATTGAGGAGGCCCGCTGGACCAAACTAGAGCCCACCAAGACGTTGCTGCCCGAGCGCTGCACTCAAGACGTGAACGTCTATCAAGTCTCGTTCCACAACGTGCGTTGGGGAAGCCGCACCTATGGCATCCTGTGCGAGCCTGTCAAGCCCGGCAAATACCCTGCCCTGCTGCGTGTGCCCGGTGCCGGTGTGCGTCCCTATCAAGGCGACGTCTATACTGCCTCACAAGGGTTCATCACACTCGAAATCGGCATCCACGGCATCGACGTGACCATGCCGCAGAGCGTCTATGACAACCTGGCTGATGGCGCGCTCAACTGCTATTGGGAATTTGGTATGGACGACCGTGACAAGAGTTATTACAAGCGCGTCATCGTGGGTTGCGTGCGTGCCATCGACTACATTGAGCAATACACCGACTGGGACGGCAAGAACCTGGGCGTGACGGGCAGCAGCCAGGGCGGTTTCCTGTCGCTGGCAACGGCCGGACTCGACAAGCGCGTGAGCTGCTACGGTGCAGTGCACTCGGCCCTGTGCGACCACACGGCTTCGCTCCAGGGCGTGGCTTGCGGTTGGCCCCATTATTTTTACTGGATGTCGCCCGAGCAGCGCAAGGCCAGTCAGGACAAGATTGAGACCTCGCGTTATTACGATGGCGTGAACTTCGCCCGCCGCATCACCTGCCCGGGTTGGTTCTCGTTTGGCTACAACGACGACGTGGTGCCTCCCACGACCGCCTATGCGACCTACAACGTGGTCACTGCCCCCAAGAAGTTGAGTGTCTATCAGCAGACGGCCCACTTCTGGTACCAGGAACAATGGGACGAATGGCTACAGTGGCTCATGGACCAATTGAGGCATTAGACGTTAGACGTTAGACGTTAGGCATTAGACGTTAGACGTTAGACGTTGGCGGATGCCAACTAGGGACTAAAAAACTACAAAACTACAATATAATGAGTGAATTCAAGAATAAAATTAACGCTTTGCGCAAGCATCACGAGGAGTTACTGAACCGCAAGAATGAACCCCTCGCTTGGGGCAACGGCATCTACGAGAAATACAAGAATCCCATCATCACCGCCGAGCATACTCCGCTGGAGTGGCGCTATGACTTCAACGAACAGGACAATCCCTACCTGATGCAGCGCATCATGATGAACGCGACGCTCAATGCGGGCGCCATCAAATGGCAGGGCAAATATCTAGTTGTTGTGAGAGTTGAAGGCGCCGACCGCAAGTCGTTCTTCGCTGTAGCCGAGAGTCCAAACGGCGTGGACAACTTCCGGTTCTGGCCCGAGCCCATCACGATGCCCGATGATGTGGTTCCCGCCACCAACATCTATGACATGCGCCTCACGGCTCATGAAGACGGCTGGATCTACGGCATCTTTTGCGCAGAACGTCATGATGACACATGCCCGGGCGACCTGAGCGCTGCCACGGCTACTGCCGCCATTGCCCGCACCCGTGACCTCAAGACTTGGGAACGCCTGCCCGACCTCAAGAGCAAGAGCCAGCAGCGCAACGTGGTGCTTCACCCCGAGTTTGTAAACGGCAAATATGCCTTCTATACCCGTCCCCAAGACGGCTTCATCGACGCAGGCAGCGGCGGCGGCATCGGCTGGGCACTGGTGGATGATATCACCCATGCCGAAATCGTTGATGAGAAAATCATCAACGCTCGCCACTATCACACCATCATGGAAGTGAAAAACGGTGAGGGCCCCCACCCCATCAAGACGCCACAAGGCTGGCTGCATCTTGCCCACGGCGTGCGCGGCTGCGCCTCGGGACTGCGCTATGTATTATATATGTACATGACAGCTCTCGACGATCCCACGCGCGTTATCGCACAACCAGGCGGCTATTTCCTCGTTCCCGAGGGTGACGAGTATATCGGTGACGTGATGAATGTGGCCTTCTCTAACGGCTGGATTGCCGACGAGGACGGACGCGTCTTCATCTACTACGCCTCGAGCGACACCCGCCTGCATGTGGCCACCTCGACCATCGACCGCCTGGTGGACTACTGCATGAACACGCCGCAAGACGGCATGACCACCACGGCCAGTGTGGAGACCATCAAGCGACTCATCGAGAAGAACCGATCAACCAATAAAGAATAAATAATAACCAATCATAAACGAGGGGCGGTAAACATTTCCCAACTCCTCACTCCTAATTCCTAATTAAGAGAAATGGCAAGTTTAAAAGAAAAAATCGGCTACGCCCTTGGTGATGCGGCTGCCGGTGGCATTACCTGGAAAGTCATGTCAATCGCTTTCCCGTTGTTTTTCACCAACGTCTTTGGCCTCACGGTTGCCGACACGGCAACGCTGATGCTCATCGCCCGCATGTTTGACGTCGTCACCGACCCCTTGATGGGCAGTCTGGCCGACCGCACACAGTCGCGCTGGGGTACCTATCGTCCCTGGCTTATCTTCGGCGCCATCCCCTTGGGCCTAATCTTCGCATTGTTGCTTTACACACCCGACTTCGGTCCTGTGGGCAAGCGCATCTATGCCTACACGCTCTATCTGCTCATGATGGCCGTTTACACTGCCGTCAACGTGCCTTACGGATCGCTGCTGGGCGTGATGACCGATGACGACAACGAGAAGAACCAGTTCTCGTCGTTCCGCATGGTAGGCGCCTATGCCATGGGCTTTATCACCCTGCTCTCGTTCCCCTATCTGCAGAAGATGGTAGGCGGCACCGAGGCACATCAATATGCCGTGCTGGGCGCTGGTCTTGGCTTCGTGGCCACAATCATGACGCTGGCCTGCGGTCTGCTGACCAAGGAGCGTCTGAAACCCGTACGTGCCGAGAAATTCTCCTTCAAGCCTTTTGCCGACTTGTTCAAGAACAAGCCCTGGATTTACCTGACGCTCATCGGCATCTGCACCAACTTCTTCAACGGCTTCCGCTATGCCGTGGCCGGTTACCTGATGGAATACTGCCTGCACGGTGACGTGACCGTGAGCGGCCTGATCATCAACTACACGGTATTCATGACCTTTGGCGAGGTGACCTGCATGATCTTTGGCGGTCTGTCGCCCAAGTTCACCCAGTGGATGGGCTCAAAGCGCAAAGCCTTTGCCGTTGCAGCCGTTATCTGCATGGTGACATCTATTGCCTTCTTCTTTGTGCCGATGGATCCCAAGTACATTTGGGTATTGGTAGGCATCGTTATTCTCACTTCAGTTGGCGTGGGTCTCTATTCCCCGCTGCTGTGGTCGATGTATGCCGACGTCGCCGACTATGTCACCGAGAAGAACGGCACCTCGTCGACGGGCCTCATCTTCTCGTCGGGTACGATGGCCCAGAAGTTTGGCACGGCCATCTCGGGTTCGCTGGTTGCGCTGCTGTTGGGCATCGCCGGTTTCGTCTCGGGTACTGACCCTGCCACGGGCCAGACGGTGGTAACCATCAGCGACGAGGAATCTGTTCGCAACATGGTGTGGGCGCTGTTCTCGCTCTTCCCTGCTGCCATTATTATCATCATGCTTTACCTGCTCCATCTGTATCCCATCAAGAAGTAAGATGAACGACGATATCAAGACGCTGAAAGCCGAAGTTCAGGATGTGTTGGAAAACAACATCCTGAGCTTTTGGCTGTCCAATATGATAGACGACGAGCACGGCGGTTTCTACGGCCAAATGACCGGTGAGGGCCAACTCGTCAAAGACGCCGACAAAGGCGGCATCCTCTCGGCCCGCATCCTGTGGGCCTTCTCGGCTGCCTACCGTGTGCTGGGCGATCCTGAGTACCTGATGGCGGCAACACTCATCAAGGACTACATTATCGAGTATTTCTACGACAACCAGTTCGGCGGCACCTACTGGTCGGTGGACTATCTGGGTAATCCTAAAGATACCAAGAAGCAGTTCTACGCCATCGGGTTCATGATCTATGGCCTGAGCGAATATGCTCGAGCTACCGGCGACCAGCAGGCGCTGGATTATGCCATCAAGTTGTTTGACTGCATCGAGCAACGTTCGTTAGACCAAGTGAACAACGGCTATATCGAGGCACAAACGCGCCAGTGGAACGAGATTGCCGATATGCGCCTGTCGGAACTCGACGCCAACTTCCCCAAGTCGCAGAACACCCATCTTCACATCATCGAGCCCTACACCAACCTATACCGCTGCCTCACGGAATGCGAGATCTGCCCAGTCTCTAGCGACGTTGTGGAGCGTGTGGAGAAAGCCCTGCGAAACCTCATCGATATTTTCACCGACAAGATTCTGAATCCCGAGACGCATCATCTGGACCTGTTCTTTGCCATGGACTGGACCCGCGAGGCTGGCGCTCTCGAGAGTTACGGACACGATATCGAGTGCTCATGGCTCATGCACGAGGCGGCACTGGTGCTGGGCGACCAGACTGTGCTTGACAAAGTGGAGCCCATCGTGAAACTCGTGGCAAAAGCCAGCGAAAAAGGCCTGAATGCCGATGGGTCAATGGTACACGAGGCCAATCTTGACACCGGCTATGTCGATGACGACCGCCACTGGTGGGTACAGGCCGAGACTGTGGTGGGTTTCATTAACCTGTATCAGCACTTCGGCGACGAGAGCGCGCTGCAAAAGGCGCTGCACTGCTGGCAATACATCAAGGACAACCTCATCGACCGCGAGGGCGGCGAGTGGTTCTGGAGCCGCGATGCCCAGGGCAACATCAACCGCCGCGACGACAAGGCGGGCTTCTGGAAATGCCCTTATCACAACTCGCGCATGTGTCTTGAAATCATGGAACGCAATTTCAAACAATAATCATAAGATATGGAGAACAAAAGATACGGTCACTTTGACGACCAACACCGCGAATATGTCATCACCGACCCGCAGACGCCGTGGCCCTGGATCAACTACCTGGGCAACGAGGATTTCTTCTCACTGATTTCCAACACGGCGGGCGGCTACAGCTTCTACAAGGATGCCAAGTTCCGCCGCTTGACGCGTTACCGCTACAATGGCGTGCCTATGGACAACGGCGGCCGCTACTTCTACATCAACGATGGCGGCACCGTGTGGAATCCGGGATGGAAGCCCTGCAAGACGCCGCTCGACAACTATGAGTGCCGTCATGGCATGAACTACACCCGCATCACGGGCAGCAAGAACGGTGTCGAGGCATCGGTGCTGTTCTTTGTGCCCCTGCACACATGGGGCGAGGTGCAGAAGCTCACGCTCACCAACAACAGCAATGAGGTGAAGCGCCTCAAGTTGTTCTCCTTTGCCGAGTGGTGCCTGTGGAATGCAGCGACCGACATGGAGAACTTCCAGCGCAACTTCTCAACCGGTGAGGTCGAAATTGAGGACTCGGTTATCTACCACAAGACCGAATACCGCGAGCGCCGCAATCACTACGCATTCTACGGTGTGAACGTTCCTATCCAAGGCTTTGACACCGACCGTGAGACGTTCGTCGGCCTCTATAATGAGTTTGCCAATCCTGATGCCGTCATCGAAGGCCGTCCGCGCAACAGCCACGCCCACGGTTGGAGCCCCATTGCTTCGCACTACATCGAGGTGGAACTGCAGCCTGGCGAGAGCCGCGACTATATCTTCCTGTTGGGCTATGTCGAGAACAAGCAAGAGGAGAAATTCGTCGCTCCGCAGGTCATCAACAAGACGCAGGCCAAGGCTATGATGGCACGCTTCGACACCAGCGAAAAGGTGGATGCTGCTTTTGCCGAACTGTGCAACTATTGGGACAACCTGCTCAACATCTACACGGCAAACACCGGAAACGATAAACTCGACCGCATGGTCAATATTTGGAACCAATATCAGTGCATGGTCACCTTCTGCATGTCACGCTCGGCCTCTTTCTTTGAGAGCGGCATCGGACGCGGCATGGGATTCCGCGACAGCAACCAGGACCTCGTGGGCTTTGTACACCTCATCCCCGAGCGTGCCCGTGAACGCATCATCGACATCGCCTCGACACAGTTCCCCGACGGCGGCTGCTATCATCAGTATCAGCCATTGACCAAGCGCGGCAACAACGACATCGGCGGCGGCTTCAATGATGACCCCTGCTGGCTCATCTTCGGCACCGTGGCCTATATCAAAGAGACGGGTGACTTCTCGATTCTCGACGAGATGGTTCCGTTTGACAACCAACCGGGTACCGAGGTTACGCTGTTTGAGCACCTGCAAGTGTCATTCAACCACGTGGTCAATAACCTGGGGCCGCACAGTCTGCCCCTCATCGGCCGCGCCGACTGGAACGACTGCCTGAATCTGAACTGCTTCTCCTGGGACCCTAACGAGAGTTTCCAGACCACCGAGAACAAGACCGAGGGCTCACAAGCCGAGTCACTGATGATTGCCGGTCTGTTTGTCGTGACAGGCAAGGACTACGTCGAACTCTGCAGGATTCTGCCTGACCACGTCAAGACCATGCAAAATCTCAACGCTATCGATTTCGCCGCCGAGGCCGACCGTGCCCAGCGGCATGTCGACGAGATGGTCAATGCCGTCAAGACCCATGGCTGGGACGGTGAATGGTATCTGCGTGCCTATGACTTCTATGGCAACAAAATCGGCAGCGACGAGTGCGAGGAAGGCAAAATCTTCATCGAGTCACAGGGCTGGTGCACCATGGCGGGCATCGGTCTGGAAGAAGGACTCGTGGAGCGCTCGCTCGACTCGGTAAAAGAACGCCTGGAATGCGAACACGGCATCGTGCTCAACAATCCTGCCTTCACCACCTATCATGTCGAGATGGGCGAAATCAGTTCCTATCCCGAAGGCTACAAGGAGAATGCGGGCATCTTCTGCCACAACAATCCTTGGGTCATCATCGGCGAGACGGTGGCTGCCCGCGGCGATGACGCCTGGAGCCACTACAAGAAGATTCTGCCCAGCTACGTCGAGGAGGACCGCCAGACGCTGCACAAGGTCGAGCCCTATGTCAACTGCCAGATGGTGGCAGGCAAGGACGCCTATCGTCCCGGTGAGGGCAAGAACTCATGGCTCACTGGCACCGCAGCATGGATGTGGTACACCGTGTCGGAATTCATTCTTGGCATCAAGCCGCACTATGATGGTCTGCTCATCGACCCGTGTCTGCCCAAGACAGCACACGACTACACGGTGACCAGGCGCTTCCGCGGTGCGGAATATGAAATCCATGTGAGCAACCCCAAGGGCGTGAGCAAGGGCGTTGTCAGGATGACTGTTGATGGAATGCCGGTCGAGGGTGCTGTCGTGCCCGCACAACCCGGCAAGCACATTGTCGAGGTCGTCATGGGATAATCTCTTAATTGAACAGTTGAACAACATTAACCATAATATATCAAAACGATGAAAAGATTCTCTCTAATCCTTGCAGCGATGATGTTGCTGGGTTCCGGCACGATGAGTGCTTGGCAGGGTGACGTTGCTGTGCAAACGCCCAACACCCAGTTGGTGCTACACGCCTATGAGGGCGGCGACCTGCGCATGGGCTACTACGGCAACAAGAGCGCCACACTGCAGCAACTGCGTGACGCTGGTGCCGACCTCAACTTCTCGGCATTGCCCGCATTCGGCACCGTGGACGCCATCCAACTGCCTGCCATTCAGGTGCAGCATGCCGACGGTGACCTGAACCTTGAGCTCAAGGTCACCGACTACACGACGAGCAGCGACGACCGCTCGCAGCTTCACATTTTCACGATGACCGACAAACTGCTGCCCGTCACCGTGAAAGTGTTCTATAAAGCCTACCGCAACGTAGACGTGATTGAGACCTGGACCGAAATCTCTCACAAGGAGAAGCATGCCATCACGCTCAAGCGCTTCGATTCCGGCCACTTGACACTGCGCCAGGGCGACGTGTGGATCAGCCACCTGCACGGCAACTGGGCTGCCGAAACCGAACCCACGACCGAACCGCTTACCCAGGGCCTGAAGACCATCCGCAATACCGACGGCGCCCGCAACTCGCACATGGACGCTCCCGAACTGATGATTTCGCTCGACGGTGAACCGCAGGAGGCCACGGGTCGCGTCATTGCTGCCATCCTGTGCTGGAGCGGCAACTACGAACTGCGCATCAACACTACAGGCCATCGTCAGCACCAGTTCTACGCCGGTATCGACCCCATGTCGTCAGAATATGTACTCGAGCCGGGCGAACTCTTTGAAACTCCGCATCTGGCTCTCGCCTACTCCGAGGACGGCCTGGGAGGTGCCAGCCGCACCATCCATCGCTGGGCACGCACCGAGGGCATGTTCCACCGTGGCATGAAGACGGGCGACATCCTGCTCAACTCGTGGGAAGGCGTCGTGTTTGACATCAAGGAGGAAACCATGATCAACATGATGGACGACATCGCCAAGTTTGGCGGTGAACTGTTCGTGATGGACGATGGTTGGTTTGGCGACAAGTATCCCCGCAACAACGACTCTTCGTCGTTGGGCGACTGGGTGGTTGACAAGCGCAAACTGCCCAGCGGCATCAGCACGCTCACCCAGGCAGCCCGTCAACGTGGCATCAAGTTCGGCATCTGGATTGAGCCCGAGATGTGCAACACCGTGAGCGAACTCTACGAGAAGCATCCCGACTGGATGCTCCAGACCAAGGGTCGCGAACTCAAACAAGGCCGTGGCGGCACACAGGTTGTGCTCGACCTGACTAACCCCAAGGTGCAGGACTTCATCTTCGGCATTGTTGACAACCTGATGACGCAGAACCCTGACATCGCTTATATCAAGTGGGATGCCAATGCCTCAATTCAGAACTACGGCTCGCTGTACTTGCCCAAGGACAAGCAGAACAATATCTCCATCCTGTGGCACCGCGGACTCATCAACGTGCTCAAGCGCATCCGCGCCAAGTATCCCGACCTGGTCATTCAAGACTGTGCCTCGGGTGGTGGCCGTGCCAACTATGGCCTGCTGCCCTACTTCGACGAGTTCTGGGTGAGCGACAACAACGATGCCCTGCAGCGCGTTTATATCCAGTATGGGACCTCCTACTTCTTCCCTGCCAACGCCATGGCACAGCACATCGGCGGCTCTCCTTATTGGAACACGGGCGGCCGTGTCATCCCCATCAAGTTCCGCTGCGACGTGGCCATGAGCGGACGTCTGGGCATGGAGCTGCAACCGCGACACATGAGCCAGGAGGAACACGACCAGTGCACACAGGCGTTTGCCGACTACAAGTTGCTGCGCCCCGTCGTGCAGACCGGCAACCTCTATCGTCTGATTTCGCCGTACAACCGCAAGGGCGTCTCGTCCATCATGTTCAGCAACGATGCTATGGACCATGCTGTGTGGTTTGTCTACAAGGTTGACAACTACGTTGACCAGCCGCTGCCGCGCATCCAGCTTGCTGGTCTTGACCCCAATCGCAGTTACACCATCACCGAGCGCAACATCAAGGTGGGCCAAAAGCCTTGTGAGCTCAACGGCAAGACCTTCACCGGCCGCTTCCTGATGGACATCGGCCTTGAAGTGCCCCTGGCCAGCGACTACGCCAGCCGCATCTTCGAGCTGAGATAATAGACGTTAGGCGTTAGATGTTAGACTTTAGACGTTAGACGTTAGACACTAGAATTACCTAAATGATAACAATAACAATGAAAATGATGAAACCAAGACTGTTGCTCATCGCCCTGCTGTTTGCCCTTTGCGCATCACAGGCAGGAGCACGTGCGCCCAAAGTGGAGAAAACCCCGGCACAAAAGTTGATTGAGCGCCTCACCAAGCTGCAAAAACGCGGCATCATGTACGGCCATCAGGACGACCCGTTCTATGGCATCACTTGGGAGTGGGAGCAGGGCCGTTCCGACACCTATGACCTTGTTGGCGACTATCCTGGTGTGATGGGCTTTGACTTGGGCGGCATCGAGATGGGCGACGACAAGAACCTGGATTCGGTACCGTTCAATTGGATTCGTGAAGAAATCATCAAGCAATATGAGCGTGGCGGCATCGTAACGCTGTCATGGCATCCGCGCAATCCCATGTTGGGCACCACCGCCTGGATTGAGAGCGACATCAAGTCGTTTGACGCAGCAAAGCCTTATCTTGAGAAAACCGGTCAGCTCGGTCTTGTCCTCGATCCCAAGAGCACGGTAAGGGAGATTCTGCCCGGTGGCAAGGGCCACAGCAAGTTCATGACTTGGCTCAAACGTGTGGAGACATTCATCCTCTCGCTCACCGACAAGGACGGCAAGCCTGTTCCTGTTATCTTCCGTCCCTGGCATGAGTACAACGGCGGATGGTTCTGGTGGGGCAAGGGCAATTGCACCGACCAAGATTTCCTGCGCTTGTGGAACCTTACACAAGATTACCTCAACAAGAGCCTGTCCGCGTCCATCGTGTGGAGTTGCTCGCCCAACTTGGGTGTCAATCCGCAGGAATTCTATAACCGCTGGCCTGGTGACGAGCGTGTTGATTTGTTAGGTCTTGACGCCTATCAGTGGGGTACCGAAGAAGATTTTGTCAAGCAGTGCAATGCCGATATGGACTTCCTGGACGCCTATGCCCAGGAGCATGGCCTGCTGCTGGCATTCACCGAGTGCGGCTACAAGAATTCGCCCGATGCCACTTGGTGGAGCCGCGTGCTGTTGCCCATCATGGAGAAGCACCATCCCTGCTATTTCCTGCCGTGGCGCAACTTCAAGCGTGAGCACTTTGGCGCAGCCCCTGGCATCACCACAGCCGATGATTTCAAGCAAATGGCAAAGGCAAAGAAAATCCTCTTCGTCAAGGACATCAAGAAGGTGAAATCTTGAGCAAGCCGAGCGCAATGCAAGCTTGCTTGTGATTGCCGAGGCGCAGCCAAGATTGCACGAGCGGCAGCGAGTGAACAGTAATAGTTATTCTATAACAACGGATAAAGCCGACAGGACACCCATCAAAAGGTCTTCTGTCGGGTTTTATTTTTCATCATTAGGGTGCACGGGGGTGGAGCGCAGCGCAACCCCTGTCAATGGACATCCCAACCGTCATCAATCAACCCCGCCAGGGGTGACAGATTGTGTTTTCTCTTTTTCTCTTTTTTCTTTTTTTCTACGCGCGCACGTGTGGCCTCACGCTAAGTCGCTAAGTCGCAAAGATTTTTAAGCTAGCATCCGCGAACTTGAACGGCTAACGCCGTGGAGAATGGATAATGGATAATGATTAATGAGCATCCGCGAACTTGAACGGCTAACGCCGTGAACTGCACTCCAAAAGTTTTGTGTCTAACTTTTGGGGTGCAGTTCAGGAGCGCGGATGCTTCATTAACCATTAAACATTAAACTTTATGCTGCGAGCGCAGCGAGCATTAACGCGGATGCTTCATTAACCATTAAACATTAAACTTTAAACTGCGAGCGTCAGCGAGCATTACCACGTGCTGCTGAGCAGGTAGTTGATCAGAGCGGTCACGTCGCCGATGGCTACCTTGCCGTCCAGGTTGCAGTCGGCAGCAGGCGCTGAAGTGTTGCCCGAGAGCAGCAGGTTAATCAAGGCGGTCACGTCGTCAATCTTCACTTGGCCGTCGCCGTTCACGTCACCACGCAGGGCCGCGTTCTTGTCGGTAAAGTAGCCCGGGTTGCTCGTGCCGCCGTCGATGTGGGCGTAGGTCTTGTCCATCGGGTTCGAGGAGCTATAGGTCGTGCCCTGGCCACCCACCAGGCTGGTGCAGTTATAGAACATATAATCTGATGCTGTCACAGCCGCAGTACTCCAGCCATTACCAACATAGATGGTTCGCAGATTATTGGAGTGTCGGAACATGTGGGTCATATTGGTCACCTGGGACGTATTGAAGCTGCCCAGGTCGAGGCTTGTCAAGCTGCTGCAGCCATAGAACATCACGCTCATATCGGTCACCTGAGACGTGTTGAAGTGGCTCAAATCAATGCTCGTCAATTGGTTGCAACCGTAAAACATAAAAGCCATATTGGTGACTTCGCTGGTGTTCAGGTTGCTCATGCCCGTGATGGATTGAAGATTGGCCATATAATAAAACCAATTGTAGGTGGTCGTCGGGCGGGCATCAGCGAACGAGGGGTCAAAGACCACTTTGGTCACATTAGCATTGATGCCGCCGGTTCTCCAACCAGGATCGTTGCTACCCGTATTCAGGTCGCAGGTCGTGCCCGGGCGGGAGCTGCGCTGGTCGTCATAATAGAACGTTAGCGTCGTGTTAGACGACGTGTAGCAGGCATAGGCCTCAGGTGCTGCGGTGAAGTAGCCGGGGTCGCTCGTGCCGCCGTCGATGTGGGCGTAGGTCTTGTCCACATGGCTGGCATTGTAGGTTGTGCCCTGGCCGCCCACCAGGCTGGTGCAGTTCTTGAACATCTCAACTGATTGCGTCACGGCCGCGGTGCTCCAGCCATTGCCTACATAGATGGTCTGCAGATTAGTGCAGCCATTGAACATGTAATTCATACCGGTCACGTTGGCCGTGTTGAAACTGCTCAAGTCAAGACTCGTCAAGCCACTGCAGCCATTGAACATGTAACTCATACCGGTCACGTTGGCCGTGTTGAAACTGCTCAAGTCAAGACTCGTCAAGCCACTGCAACTATTAAACATGCGCACCATATTGGTCACCTTGGCCGTGTTGAAGTGGCTCACATCAAGGCTCGTAAGTTTTTTACAATTCGTAAACATCCAAGCCATATTGGTCACCTCGCTGGTGTTTAGGTAACTCATGCCCGTGATGGATTGAAGGTTTGTCATATCATAGAACCAATCGTAGGTAGTCACCGGGCGGGCACCAGCGAATGAAGGATCAAAGACCACCTTGGTCACATTGGCATTGGTGCCGTCAGTGTCCCAAGCGACATCGGTGTTGCCCGTGTTCAGGTCGTAGGTCGTGCCCGTGCGGCTGCTGCGCTGGCTGTCGTAGTAGAACGTCAGCGTCGTGTTCGACGGCGTGTAGCAGGCATAGGCCTCTTTCCACTCGGTGAAGTAGCCCGGGTTGCTGGGGCCGCCGTCGATGTGGGCGTAGGTCTTGTCCACATGGCTGGCATTGTAGGTCGTGCCCTGGCCGCCCACCAGGCTGGTGCAGCCAGTGAACATATCACTGGAGTACGTCACGGCCACGGTGCTCCAGCCATTGCCTACATAGATGGTCTGCAGATGAGAGCTGTTAGCGAACATCTTATACATATCTGTCACCTTGGACGTGTTCCAGTTGCTTAGGTCAAGGCTCGTCAGGTTATCGCAGAAAGCGAACATGCCGTACATACTTTTCACATTGGACGTGTTGAAGTGGCTCAAATCAAGGCTTGTCAAGCTTGTGCACCACATGAACATATAGGCCATATTGGTCACCTCGCTGGTGTTCAGGTAGCTCATGCCCGTGATGGATTGAAGATTCCCCATGCTATAGAACCAATCGCAGGTGGTCGTCGGGCGGGCACCAGCGAACGAGGGGTCAAAGACCACCTTGGTCACATAGGATTTGGTGCCGTCGGTGTCCCAGCCGGTGTCGTTGGAGCCCGTATTCAGGTCGTAGGTCGTGCCCGTGCGGCTGCTGCGCTGGGTGTCGTAGTAGAACGTCAGCGTCGTGTTCGACGGCGTATAGCAGGCATAGGCCTCGGTCCCCTTCTCGGTGAAGTAGCCCGGGTTGTTCGGGCCGCCGTCGATGTGGGCATAGGTCTTGTTTCTCGGGTTGGATGAACTGTAGGCCGTGCCCTGGCCACCCACCAGGCTGATGCAGTAAAAGAACATATCACTGGACTCCGTCACGGTCGCAGTGCTCCAGCCATTGCCTACATAGATGGTCTGAAGTTCATCACAGCAATAGAACATCGCGCTCATATTGGTCACCTTGGACGTGTTGAAATTGCTCAAGTCAAGATTCGTTAAGCCAGTGCAGTAATAGAACATTTGAGTCATATCGGTCACCTTGGACGTGTTGAAGTGGCTCACATCAAGGCTCGTCAAAACTGTGCAGTTTCCGAACATCCAAGCCATATTGGTCACCTCGCTGGTGTTTAGGTAACTCAGGCCCGTGATGGATTCAAGGTTTGTCATACCATAGAACCAATCGCAGGTGGTCGTCGGGCGGGCATTGGCAAACGAGGGGTCAAAGACCACTTTGGTCACATTGGATTTGGTGCCGTCGGTGTCCCAACCGGTATCGTTGCTGCCCGTGTTCAAGTCGTAGGTCGTGCCCGTGCGGCTGCTGCGCTGGCTGTCGTAGTAGAACGTCAGCGTCGTGTTTGAGGGCGTGTAGCAGGCATAGGCCTCAGGCCCCTTCTCGGTGAAGTAGCCTGGGTTGCTGGGGCCGCCATCGATGTGGGCATAGTCGATACCAACATGGCTGCTGTTGAAGGTCGTGCCCTGGCCGCCCACCAGAGAGGTGCAACTGGAGAACATGCCTGCGGATGCTTCCACGGCAGCCGTGCTCCAGCCACTGCCCGCATAAATGGTACGAAGGTTACTGCAACCCATAAACATGCCTCCCATGGCAATCACATTGGCCGTGCTGAAACTGCTCAGGTCTAAGACCGTCAAACTGCTGCAGCCCCTGAACATGCTCACCATATGGGTTACAGCACTTGTGTTCAGATAGTTTAGCCCATAGATAGTCTGAAGTTGGGCCATATCACGAAACCAAGAGTGGCAAGTAGTCGGGCGGGCATTAGTGAACGAGGGGTCAAACTTCACCTCGCTCACATTGGAATAGGTGCCGTCAGTGTACCAGCCGGGACTGTAGTTGCCCGTGTTCAGGTCATAGGTCGTGCCTGTGCGGCTGCTGCGGTAGTTGTCGTAGTAGAACGTCAGCGTCGTGTTCGACGGCGCGTAGTTGGCATAGGCCTCGGCAGCAGCGGCGCCGAGGGCACACATCATGGCCGTCACCAGGACGACCAAACGTAGGAGTAATAATTTCTTTTTCATAGCAATATTGTATTAAAAGTTAATATCTGCCGCAAATTTAGTCATTTTTCAATTAAAAAGCAAATTTTAGGTGTTAGGTTTTAGGTTTTAGGCTTTAGTGGGCATCCGCAGTCTTGGGAATCTCACGCTAAGCCGCCAAGCCGCTAAGAAATGTTGTTTGCTCGCAAGAGGCTCGCAAAGATGCGAGCTGGCGCTCGCAGAACGGCTAACGCCGTGGAGAATGGAGAATGAAGCATCCGCAGGGATGCGAGCTGGCGCTCGCAGTTTAAAGTTTAATGTTTAGAGTTTAAAGAACATCCGCGCTCCGTTTGATCGGGACGCGGATGCCAATTTGGTTAATTCGTATAATTCGCCGACAGCTAGAACGCGGATGCTAGCTTAAAAATCTTTGCGTCTTAGCGGCTTAGCGTGAGGTTTTTAAAGGTTCGCAGATAGTAAAACAATGGATATCAGATGAATTTGGATTTTCCGTTTTTTCGTTTTTTCGCTATTATATATATAAAACGAAAAAACGAAAAACAGCATGTTATCGCAAGTTTTAACATGATGACTATTTCTTAATTGTATTCTACCGACAATGACGGTAGAGTAAAAATAGTTTTTTCTAATTTTCTTTTTTTTCTTTTTTTCTATGCACGCGTGTGGAAAGAAAATGGTTTTTTCTCATTTTCTCATTTTTCCCATTTTATATATATAAAGAGAAAAAAGAGAAAAATGATAAATATAGAAATTTGGTCATCTCTATAGTTTTGACCAATAATTTCCATATAGAATACTCAACTAAGACAAATAGAAAATTCTAAAATTCTCATTTTTCTCTTTTTTCTACGCACACGTGTGGAAAGAAAAAATCACACGCACATGTGAAACGAACGAGCTATGTAGAGACGCAAAATTTTGCGTCTCCCGGAAAGACAGATAGCGTCGCCTATCGGGAGACGCAAAATTTTGCGTCTCTACAGGCAAAGTGAAAAACCACGGATAGTTCTTAGCGGCTTAGCGTGAGGCCACGTGCACACAAAGAAAAAAAAGAAAAAAGAGAAAAATGGAAAATCAGAAATTTCCAATTTTCGTCGGTTTGCCCATTTTCATCTCCTGTAGTCGCCTTATTTATTCTTTTCGGGTTTATTCTGCAGTGATAGTTAGATTTCCGGACTTTAGGCCGTTGCTGCTGCAGCTGAGTTGAAGGGCAGCGGGCGTATGTCCGCTCTGGATGAGAATCTGAGCCAAGCCGTTGAATGCCGGGATTTGGAATGTATGGCAGTCCTGTTCATCGGGATGGTCGGGGCCAAGGTAGGACGGGTCTCCGTTGCCGACACCCAAAATGCGGCCGTCACCTTCAAGTGAGCAGGTCAGCATGGGGCAGGCATCAGGAACGACACGTCCCTTGTTGTCGTGAATCTCAACGGTCACGATGGCTACATCGCGTCCATCGGCGGTAATGAGCCCACGGTCGGTAGTCAGCACAATTTTTGCCGCAGGGTTGGTGGTCTCGATCGTTTGTTTCAAGATGCGCTTTCCGTTCTTGTATCCGGTGGCAACGATGCGGCCTGGCTGATAGACGGCTTTCCACTTCAGGTGACCGTTCTTGGGCATCGCCTGGCGACCCAGCTGCTTGCCGTTCACGGTCAGTTCCACCTCATCACAGTTGCTGTAGGCCCAAATCTCCACTTCTTCGCCCTCATGGCCTTGCAGGTTCCAGTGCGGGAAGATGTGCAGCACGGGCTCGTCGGTCCACCATGCCCGCAGATAGCTCGCCTCGTCTTTGGGAAATCCGCAATAGTCAAGAATGCCGAATTCTGAGTCATGGGCGGGATAAGACAGCGGATTGGGCTCGCCACGGTAGTCAAAGCCCGTCCAATAGAAGAGACCTGCCGCCCAGGGACGCTCGTCATAGAATTTCCATCCGCGCTCAATCACGTTCTCCACGCCCGGCTGGGTGCCACGGTTGATGCTGACCATGTGGCCGGGCTGGTCGGGTGAGTCAAAATAGACACCACGCGTGCCGCAGCCAGTGGTTTCTTCGGTACCCACGATTTTCCATGTGGGGTTGGCTGCCTTACGGTTATCCACATCGTTTTGTGCGATATAGTTGAATCCCACCACATCGAGCCCCTTAATCATTTCAGACCCTCCAGCATTGGCTATTGTTGAATGGCGGGTGGGATCAAGCAGGCGGGTATATTCACGCATGGCGGCTGCAATGCGTGTGCCTTGAACGGTATTCTCTATGCCCCACTCCTCGTTGCCGTCGCTCCACAGGACAATCGACGGGTGATTGCGGTCGCGCTTAATCATGTTTTCCAACAGCCTCAGGTGCTCGGTATTGATGCCCGCAAGTCGGTTTTCGTCAATGACGAGGATGCCCTCGCGGTCACAGATGTCAAGTTGGGCGGGCGTCATCGGGTTGTGGGATGCACGATAGGCATTACAGCCCAATTTCTTCAGCTGCTTGATGCGCCACGCCATGAGAGCCTCGGGGATAGCGGCCCCCACGTCGGCATGGTCCTGATGCATGTTCACGCCCTTGAGTTCAATCTCTTTTCCGTTGAGCAGAAATCCCCGGTCGGCGTCAAACTCCACATCACGGATGCCCGTGGTAGTCATGTAAATATCGGTCACCAGTCCGTTCACCTTGACGGTCGTTTCCACTTGATACAGATAGGGGTCGGTGGTGCTCCACAGATGCGGCCGGTCAAGTGTCAGCATTTGCTGGCAGCCGCTGGTCTGTTTGCCTTTCAGGTCAAGTGATGCAACGGTTGTCCTGCCCACTTCGTTGCCTTGAGCGTCAAGCAGGCGGTGTTCTACGGTACACGCTTGAGGTTGCAGCGAGTGATTGTTGACCTCGGTATCCACATGGATGGTCGTCGTGGTATAAGGGGCCTTGAGGTCGGCATAGACAAAAGTGCCGAATGGAGCGACACTGACAGCAGCCGACTTGATGAGCCATGCATCACGATAGATGCCGGCGCCCTCATAGAACCAGCCTTCCTCGAGCGTAGCGTCGGCCCGTACACAAACAAGATTCTCACCGCCATAGTTTACATATTCGGTCACATCATACACCTGCGTGGCATAGCCGCTGGGTTCGGTACCCATATAGAAGCCGTTGAACCACACGCGGGCATTGCGGAAGATGCCGTCAAACTGCAGGGCTATGTGCTTGCCCAGGTCCGACTCGGGGATGGTGATCACCTTGCGATACCACCCTACACTCGTTTCGGGATATTGATAACCCACGGTTTTGTAGCCGTGCGAGTGGCTGGCCTTTTGGGCATAGGGCAAGGTAGTCGCCCAATCGTGCGGAATGCGCACCTCTTGCCATGCAGAGTCGTTAAACTTGATGGAGTAAGGGCCCTCGTTGTGAATCGAGTTGGCCTTGGTCAGATAGTTGAAATACTCAGTGCCGCAGCCGAAGTCCTTTGCTGGGTCGGCAGCGTTGCCCAGAGAGAATTTCCAGCCCTCGTCCAGTCGTATGGTCTCACGCACATTCTGCGCATAGACTGACAGCATTGTACACAGCATCCAACCCAGTATGGCGAGCCTCATGCCCACATGGTTACCGTTGATATTTTTCATATTTCCTGAATTTGAAGATTATTCATTAATCTTAAGCGATATTGTCCCCAGTCATCATTTGGCGACACTATAGCCAAATTGTTGTAAATATTATACCGTTAAAGTACACAAGCGTGTAAGCACTGCAAAGATACAAAAAGTATGTAATTCATTGTTTATTATTGATTTTTTTCGCCTTCTTGACCCTGAAGGATGTGACGATCGTGTTGACTCAGAATGACTTGCGGCACAACCAACCCATAAGGCAGAGGTTATTTCCGCGTGATAGACAGCGGTTTTGTGGGGCGGTGTGTACACGTGAAAAAAAAAAGAAAAATGAGAAAAAAAACGATATAGGTTAGGGCATAGCGAGCACTTGCGTCTTAGCGACTTAGCGTGAGGCCACACGTGAACACGCAAACAAAACAAACAAACGGAAATAACTTTTGCTGGATTTAAAATAACGTGAGTTCGACGATAATAAAGTGCTGTCAATCAACTCCTCCCCTTTGTTAAGAGGGGAACTCCTCCCCCGCCAAATCCCAACCTGATCATCATTGCCTCTGAAGACAGCCCCCTCACTGGCGACAACATCGTCAAGAACAAACAGGCCCAGAGCATCAAGCTCAGCGACGAGCATCCATTCTTCGCTCCATTTAATTTCAACGCTCAACACATCAGCTACACGCGTACTCCCGAGCGATATTTCGACATCAGGAACGACAAGGGATGGACCACTTTGATCCTCCCGTTTGCCGCGACAAGTTGCCAAGCAACCATCAACGGCGTTGTCACGCCGCTCCGGTGGTACACCGACAACACCGATGGCGAGTTGATGGTCGCTACTTTCAAGTATGAAAACGGCAGCGAGATGTTTTTTGGTTTTCCCGAAACCACATTGAACTCTTCCCATCCCTATCTGCTGGGTGTTCCGGCGACATTGGATGAAAACAGGTCGCTCGTCAACGTTCCCATAACATTCAGCGCCGACAATGTGGAAGTAGCTATCTACTACTCGTCTGTTACGGGACGGGACTATAAGATGAGAGGCACCTTGTCGCCCATAAAAGACGAGAAAGAAATTTATGTCCTCAATACCGAGGGTTCAGCCTTCGTGCTCGGCACCCACTCAGTAAGCCCGTTCCACGCACTTTGTGTGCCCATAGGCTCACAGAATCCTGCCGACCAGTTGACGATTAGATTAACCTTTGAAACAGGCATCAGCGTGATTTTGGACAATGAGACCATCGACCTGCAAGGTCCATATTACAACATCAATGGACAGCGTGTGTCGAAACCTGGTAAGGGCATCTACATTGTCAACGGAAAGAAGGTTATATTGATGTAACCGACAGATATAGTAAAATGCTTTTATGGAGTGCGCTGCGATTTATTCGCAGCGCATTTCTCTTAAACCCCAATCTATCACAAGACCGACGATATCAATGCAGTTATGGTGGCTTCGTGTGAAGGGGCTTGCTATGTTAAGCGGGCAGGTCGAATGACCTGCACAAGGCCAGCGGCCTTGAATTGCATCAACCCCAGGGCGCACTGGCCGAAGGTCAGTGAGGCCTAGGGATAGGCACCCTTGTCGATATGGGCCCTGAAGGGGGCCACTCACTGCAACAGGTGCAACCCAATCAAATCACTTGATGCTGACGTGATTGGCCCTCTTCGAGGCCCGATCCAGTTCTTGCTCGCTTTCCCCAGGCCACACGAGGTCTTTCGACCTGTGCGCCCTGGGGTTAAGGATAGTCAAGGCCGCTGGCCTTGTGCAGGCCTTCAGCCTGCTAAACTTTCCCCAGACACCAATGATTTTCAACAAAAAGCAAAAATCGTTCATCTAGAGACTAAAAAAAGGCGAGACCGACACCCCTCAGGTGTCAGCCCCATTTGCTTCCTTTCCTGACTCGTTGTCGGTTTGATGATGCCGTCGTGAGGGTACTTATTGTTGAAGATTGAGGCGTGAGATGAGATTCTCGAGCATCTCGTGCCAGTCGGCGCCATTATCGGGTTGCAACACATGGATGCCCAGGGCAGCAGCCGCTTCAACGTTGTGGGCGCTATCATCAATGAAAACAGTTTCTTCGGGCTTGGCGTTTTCTCCCTTGAGCATCATCTCAAAGATGCGCCTCTCGGGCTTCATGACGCGCATTTCATAACTGAGGTATAACGCGTCAAAATAGTAGTCTATGCCATGTCCCCTGCCATCAAAAGCGTTGCTGCGCGCCCATTGCATCATAAATGGGTTGGTGTTGCTCAATAAACTCAATCTGAAACCTCGTTGTCGCAGTTCAATGAGTTTGTCGAGGTTGCGTTGCGGTAGGTTCACCACATATCCTTGCCAACCGTAAGCGCAATCTTCCAGCGTGAGTTGTTTTCCTGCCAGTTCACTCAATTGCAAACGGAACTGTTCAGCAGTAATCTTGCCGCTCTCCAGATCTCCGAAGATACCGACTTGTGCAAAAGAGTCAAGGTAGGAGGCGGCATCCTCAAATCCCACCTCATTGAAGCGCTTAACAGCCTGGTTTTTATCTATTTTAAAGACAACACCGCCTAAGTCAAAGACTATATTCTTTATCATAATATGCCACTCATTTTGCTGCAAAGGTAGCGATTTTTTGCTAAATGCCCACGTTCTCCAGGATTTGGACATAATTGGCAGTGTGTTGCTGGTGGTATGCCATAATTCCCTTTGATTTTTAATCGGCCTAACGGCCGAGAAATTAAACAAAATTATTAATAAAAATACAGTTTGTTTAATTTTTATATAAATTTTTGTTTAATTTCTCCGTGCGTTGCACGGACGTTCAAGCAGCTCAACTTTACGGAGAATTGAATCCATCGCTCTCGCTCGGCAATATTCAAACAGGTTTGAAATTGCGCTCATTTCATCGCTGATTTGGGAAATTAGTGTTAATTTTGCGGGTTCAAATCAAAAGAAGAAGACTTATGATTAAATTCTGCGTACGATTAGTGCAACGTTGGTTGCCAGAACCGTTTATTTTTGCCATACTGCTCACCTTCGTTGCCGCGTTGGTGGCGATGCCATTGTGTCACCAGACCCCGCTAGAGGTGGTTGAGCACTGGGGTGGCGGTGTATGGAATTTGTTGGCGTTTGCCATGCAGATGGCTCTGGTTCTTGTATGTGGATCAACCTTGGCTGCAGCACCGGTTGTCAAACGGGTCATCGACGCTATGGCTCGCTTGCCCAAGAGTGCCCCGGCGGCAATAGCCCTTGTGACTGTCGTGTCGGCATTGGCCTGCTGTCTCAACTGGGGCTTTGGCCTTATCGTGGGTGTCGTGTTCGCCAAGGCAATAGCACGTCAACGTTCGGATGTCGACTATCGGCTTCTCATCGCATCGGCTTACAGCGGCTTCGTGGTGTGGCATGCCGGTATCTCGGGCTCCATCCCCCTTACAATGGCCACCCCTGGCGAGTCACTCTCAATGGCTACCAATGGTGCGCTGACCGACCCTGTGCCTTTGGCACAAACCATCTTTGACTGGCACAATCTGCTGACTGTGCTGATGGTAATCATCGGCATCACTGTGGCCAACACCTTGATGCACCCCAAGCAAGGCATCCTCACCATCGACCCCTCGCTCCTGAAGGACGATGATCATATCAAGACCGAGGTTTCCTCCATGACCAAGACTCCGGCACAGCGGCTCGAGCATAGCAAAATTCTCTCGTGTCTCGTGGCGCTGATGCTCATTGCCTATCTCGTGATCCATCTCGGCGTGCGCGGTGCCGGTTTAGACCTTGGCGGTGTCATCATGATCTTCCTCGCGCTGGGACTCTTGCTACATTCCACTCCCGTAGACTACGTCCGAGCCTTCGGGAAAGCGACCACAGGTGCTGCCGGCATCATTTTGCAGTTTCCTTTCTATGCCGGCATTATGGGCATCATTACAGGTGTCGGCGTCAGCGGCATCAGCCTGGGAGGCGTCATGGCCGAAGCCTGCATCCAAATCAGCACTCCCATCACTTATCCGTTGCTCACCTTCCTTTGTGCCGCAGTGCTCAACATGTTTGTGCCTAGTGGCGGCGGTCATTGGGCTGTTCAGGCACCGATCATGTTCACCGCCGGTGCCAACCTCGGTGTGGACCCCGGCTTGACAGGCATGGCTATTGCATGGGGCGATGCATGGACCAATCTCATTCAACCATTCTGGGCGCTTCCGGCGTTGGCTATTGCTCGCCTTGACGCGAAGGATATCATGGGCTACTGCCTCATCGATCTTCTCGTCACCGGTGTCATTATCAGCGCCGGCCTATTGATTTGGGCCATGTAGAGGCTTTTGCCATCAGGCTTGCTTTAAGCGGAAAAATGCTTACCTTTGTAATCACATTGAGATAGATAAGACATATTTTATCCACATTAATACAAATGATTATGAAAAAATTGGCATTCTTATTGATTGCGTTAATCACAGTCTTGACTGTCAATGCGCAGCAGAAAGGCTATGTGTGCACCGGTGATCATGTGAACATTCGCACTGGAGCAGGAGTCAAATACCCCGTCATGGATGAGGAACTTGGTCACAAGCGCCAGCTGTCAAAAGGCGACGTTGTGTTAGATTGTGGACAAAAGAAGAATGGCTTTTGCCTTGTCAATGGGCCTCAAGCATGGGGCGGTGACGAGAGAGACGGCTGGGTTTCACAACAATATCTGCGCCCGGTCACGATATGCCCCACATGTGACGGAACCAAACTAGAAAACATATCAAAAGAAGAGATTGACCTAGTCACTTGCAGCAAGTGCCAAGGCAAAGGCTACATAAAATCAGGTCATTAAAGTAATTGAAGAAAAAGAAAGCGAGGTCATTTAGCCTCGCTTTTTTAGTGATTGCCTATGTAAAGGGCATGGCTCAAAAAGCCGTATTGCATAATCTGCTTACGTTCGGCAATGCATAAACGAGTTTAGCATTGCACTTTCTTAATCGCAGATTTCTTGGTCTCGACGCGGAATGCGGAAATCAACGATGTGAGTTGTTGGATGTCAATTATAATCAAAAGACAAGGTTATGGGCATGTAAAAGCCCACCCGAAGATAAAAATTAACAAACATTAACAGATTTCCGTTGAATTCTTTCTTTCAATGTTACCATAAAGAAAGTGGGCAGGTTTGCCCATCGAAACATTTAACAAACAATTAATTCTAGTAATATGGGAAGAAAACGAGTACACATCACTCCTAGTTTGAAAATTGATTTGGACGGAAATCTGATTTCCGAGAAGAAAGAGAAAGACGTCAATGAGTTGTCGCTGTTGCAAACCATTGAGCGCGTGGTGGAATTGTCCAAGGACAGCGAGCTGGATGATGAATTCCTGGAGAGTGCTGAGCCTGAACTGACCCTATTGTCGTCACGACTTGGCGTGACTCCTGTGCAGGCTGTGCTGTTTTCCATCTGCCTGGACTGCGGTCCCTACCGCGTCAATTATGACGATTTAGCTGGTCATCTCGATATGGGCAATGTGCGGGTGCTGAGCTACGGAAAGGACCTTGACGCGCTGGTGCGACGCCGCCTGCTCCGATACCGCGATGTGGTGGAGGGGGATTCTGTCGGCGTCCCCCGTGATGTGCTCAAGGCCTTGAAAAATGACGAGGTTCCCGAGTTGCCCAAAATCAAGGGGCTCGATGTGTTTGATTTCTTCGAGGCGGTGAACCGCATCTTCAACGACCTGATTGATGATGCCGCCACCGTCAATGAGGTGCGGCAGGAACTCGAGGACCTTGTCGCCGCCAATCCCAAGTTGGAGTTTGTCAAGCGCCTTCGCGCACTCAACCTCAGAGGAGTCGACTGGATGATTCTTTTCTTCTTCATCCACCTCTGTGTCAATAAGGACTATAACCGCATCCGCAGCGGCGAACTGAGCCAGCTCTTCACCCGCCAGAGCCGTTTCAGCGAGGTGCGCAGTGCGCTGCAGAGTGGTAACCATCCATTGATGGTGAAGAAACTTATCGAACACTTTTGTGAAGACGGCATTGCCGACCCCACGACCTACTGCCTCACCAGTTCGGCCAAGAGTAACCTGTTGTGCGAGCTCAATCTCAAGACCAGCGATGTCAGAATCTCCGATTTGCGCAATCCAGCCGACCTCACCCCAAAGGAGATGTTCTATCCCGCCGAAGTCGGGAAGCAGGTGGTAGAATTGTCGTCGTTCCTCTCGCAGGAGAAATACGGCGAAATCCACGAGCGGATGCAGCAACAGGGTTTCCGCCAGGGCTTTGCGTGCCTGTTCTACGGCGGCCCCGGCACGGGCAAGACCGAGACCGTCTATCAGTTGGCGCGACGCACGGGTCGCCCCATTATGACGGTCGATGTGCCGCAAATCAAGAGCAAGTGGGTGGGCGAAAGCGAAAAGAACCTCAAGGCGTTGTTTGAACGCTACCGTGGCGCGGTGAACCGCTGCGAGGTGGCGCCCATCCTGTTCTTCAACGAGGCCGATGCCATCATCGGCAAGCGCAAGAGCGGTGCCGAGTATGCAGTGGACAAGATGGAGAACACCCTCCAGAACATCCTGCTACAGGAGATGGAGAACCTCGACGGCATCCTCATCGCCACGACCAACCTCGAGGGTAATCTTGACAGCGCATTCGAGCGCCGCTTCCTCTACAAAATCAAGTTCGAGACGCCCGATGCCACAGTACGTGCCAAGATTTGGCAAGAGATGATTAAAGACCTTACCGAGGCCGAGGCCGAGCATTTGGCCAAGATTTTCGACTTCAGCGGAGGACAGATTGAGAACGTCGCCCGCAAGTATGCCATTAGCGGCATCCTCTATGGTGCTAAGCCTCGTCTGGAGCAGTTGGTAGACTACTGCAAGAGCGAGCAGTTGGCGAACAAGACGGTGGCCAAGTCAGTCGGTTTTCACACCGCCTGATACATAAATCAAGTGAATGTTCAACCCTTAAAACGGAGCTCAAATGTTGAGATTTGATTATGGAACGAAAATATAAATACAAACAAGAGAACATTGACGTTGACGGGATGTTACCGTTTGAGGACTTTTCGTCAGCATTTACAGAAAGCTACTCCGAAAAATACGGGTGTATGGTAAAGGAGTATGCTGACTCTGCGAACAACAACATCATTTTGGAGGGGTCGTTCAATCGCCTGCTCCAGCAGATGGACAGCAAGGATTTCGCAATCATCTCCGCTTACCGCAAAGAGAAAACCAAGAAAGAGAACATCTTGCGCAACCGCAAGCTGCGTGGGATTCTCAACGACAAGAAGATGGGTGTTCATCAGTTGGTAGGTCATTGGCAGGAAGCACCCGAAGGGGGCAACCACAAGGACGCAAAGAAAAGTGAACTCACGGAAGTTGTTGATCGTTCCTATTTCATTGCCCGCCCCGCAGATATGTCATACAGTGAATTCAGGCACATCATCATTGACCTGCTTACCATTGACGGCTTGGCGCAGGACTGCGGCATCATTCACGACAACGGTGGCGACTACAATGTAATCTACCCAAGCGGAACGGTTGAGAAAATCGGCAGCGACATCACTATGGACAAGGTGGGGCAGGCTTATTCACATTATGTGAAGAAAAGCGATAGAGCATATGTGTTTGAGGGTGTTGAGTCCCCTTCTTCAATCAGCGGTCTGCGAATGTTTGCCGACAACGGGCTGGAATACCCCCGCATTAACGACTGATTCGCAAATCAAGTGAATGTTCAACCTTTAAAACGGAATTCATATGTTGAGATTAATTGCGCCAAGCAGGGCCGAAAACCTGTTGCTGAAAAACAAACTGCGTGACGATGCCTATGCC
Source organism: uncultured Prevotellaceae bacterium (assembly GCA_946186345.1). GTDB lineage: Bacteria > Bacteroidota > Bacteroidia > Bacteroidales > Muribaculaceae > Sodaliphilus. The sequence goes on from CAMHMV010000010.1 coordinate 58,717, forward strand.
AAATGGCTCAACAGCGATGCCGGGCAGGAAATGCAGGGCCGAGTGGCGCGCTGGTTTGAAAGCAATATGTGCGGGTGTACCAGTAACCAAGGAGCCAGATATACCTATGGCGAAATGCTCGACGTGCAGTTGGGCGGGCGGTTTGACATCGTGTATGTAATGCTCAAAGAGACGGACATCGCCGATCCGTATGACCGGCTGTTTGCCGCCCACAGGCTGCTTGAAATAATCAAACAGTATGATGAATCACATTAACGGAAGGAGGACAGTTATGCAATCAATAGGAAGCGTTTGGAACAGTTATCTGGAAAAGAAACTGTGGGATGATGCCTATGCCCAGTGGTTCGCAAGCGAGTCCGGGCAGGAGATGGAAGGTCGCGTGAGGCGTTGGTGCTGTAACAATCTGGAGGGTTGTTGCTTCGATGATACAAGAATCTCCTATGGCGAAATGCTTGACACCACTTCTGGCGACCGCTATGACATCGTTTATCTGTTCCTGAACGAGACAGGCATCACCGATCCCTTTGACCGATGTTTCGTTGTGCGCACACTTTTGGAAGAAATGGAAAAATACGACCTCATTGATTGATGCATTGGAGAATCTTCTCTATAGTGTTATTCTCTGAGGAACAAATATTTTAAAAAGAGGATGTGCCAGAATTTTGATACACCCTCTTTTTTACGGCGTCGTTCGTCTCACCGATGCCCTGGATGCGGATGTAGTCCTCGGCGGTGAGCACGCCGGCACGGGTGCGTGTGGCCGGGCCGATGGCGAGCGTGAGCGACGAGGTCGCCCCGTCGACCATGCTGCGTGCCATGAGCTGCAGGATGACGTTGCTGTGGTCATCGACGTTGCGCTGCTGGATGTCGTAGAGGAAACGGTACTGCTGGAGCGTTTCCTTCCAGAAGCGGATGATGTTGTACTCGGTCTCGCTGGTGGCGGTGGCCAGCAGGTCGGCGATGGCCTGGAGGATGGAGCCGACGGTCTCGGGCGAGATGCTTTCTTTCTCGGTCTCGACGCGGAATGCGGAGATCAATGATGTGAGTTGTTGGATGTCAATCATAAATCAAAGCGGTTTTGCGATTTTACTTCGCAAAGCTACTTTGATTGGGCGGTACACTAAAAGACAGCGTTTTTACGTTATATTTCATATAATAGACAGGACTTCACAAAATGGGAAACGATAAGGATACACTCAAGAAAGTTGGTTTGACTAGTGGGCAACTATTGCCTATGATTCTTGCAAGTATTATCATCATTACTCTTCTGAGGGTTGATGATGGACTTTTTGGGGTAGCATTAGTTTTGGGTTTGTTTTGGTGGCTCATTCTACCTGTCACAATATGGGCATTGGTTGTTTTTGTCAGGTCAGTAAAGATGAGAACCAAATTGGAGAAAATCGTCTTTGCATGGGGTTGTGTTCTCCTTGTGTTGACGGGGATTTTAATCTTTTCTCCGTTCAATAAAGAGAAGCCCTGCAATCCTGACATCATGGCAGAATACTGCAATGAGCATGAGCAGGAAATGAGAGAATTGATCGCCTATGCTAACCAAAGCCTGGAACCTGGTAAAAGGATGGAACTAGAATTTGAAAAAGGCAAGGTTTCCAGATTTCACATATTCGCTAATGATAAAGACTCTATTTGGTCTACCCATTGGGATCCAGCCAATACAGATTCTCTCATGCAGATCGTTGGACTTGATGAAGGCGAATTTGACAACATCCGTCAGCGACTCAAAGATATGGAATGTATTTCTATCGAAGCCCACACCACACATGAGGACTATGCGACCATTGGTTTTCGTCGAGTGGGTTTTGGCATGTACTCTTTTGTCATTTATAATCGCCCCATGACGCCTAAAGAAATCAAGAAATACACCGAAGATCTCATGTTTATCCCCTATAATGACCACGTAGTTTTCCAATTCGGTGGAGGCGTGTTCGGAATTCAGACATTCGTGCCTGACATGAAAGAGGATTTCATGAAACGGCATCCAGTCGAATGAATCATCTAAACAATATGTATTGCAGGTGTATCAATAATGAGCGTATTGATAAAGCATTCATAGTTGGGAATCTATATCAATACACCGTGAATGACAAGGATTGGGTTACAGTCTATGATCCTTACACGAATATGTCGACTGGACTGATTGAACCCCATACAATCCCTGTCGATGACTTTGTGTTGTCTTTTCAAGCATTAGACTGAAAACAGACATAGCTTTGGTCAAAAAAATAGCTCACCGAGGTCATCGGTGAGCCCATGAATTTTACCATAATCGTTTGTTATGCCTTCTTCAGATTACTCTTCTTTCTTCTTTTTTAATTTACTATTCTCTGTTGTTATGATAATGGCCCCGTTCAATTTTCCATAATTAGGATAAACTGACGTGGCAATGTTTCCAGGCAGGGTATTAAAACCTTCCAATTTGCCAAAGTCTATACCGTTTTTTCTAAGAGTCTTTTCAATTAATACTTGAGCTGGTTCTGAAATATCTTCAGCGTCAACAACGATATTGTCATAGATCACTCCATCCACGACCCACAAAACTTTGGGCATTTCATCAGGAGGAATAGGTTGAGCACAGATCGTACCCCTGTGGCGGCTGGAGTCCGATGGCACCTGGACTATAACGGTATCTCTAAACACTTGAGGAGACATAGCATCAGCTGCCAAAGTTTTGATTTGAGCCAATATAGCAATTGCCAAAAAAATAAATAGTTTGCTTCTCATAACAGTCATAAGTTTTTG
>CAMHMV010000011.1:0-57705 GCA_946186345.1 uncultured Prevotellaceae bacterium
TTACGCTTACGGTTACGGTAAGGGTTACGGTTATGGCTATGGTTACGGCTACGGCGGTGAAAGCGGAGGTTACTATGTTGATGATTCTCCCAAAGAGATCAATAAGAACAACGTCTAATTCCGTTCCCCAGCAATGAACATTGCAGTTGTAGGAACCGGATATGTCGGACTAGTCACGGGCACCTGTTTCAGTGAAATGGGTGTCCATGTGACATGTATTGACGTGGATGAGCGCAAGATTGAAGCGCTCAACCAGGGTAAGATACCCATCTATGAACCCGGTCTGGAGAGTTTAGTCCATAAGAACATGAAATCCTTGAGGCTGCGTTTCTCCACCAGCCTCAAGGATGTGCTTAATCATGTGGATATCGTCTTCAGTGCTGTAGGTACCCCTCCTGACGAGGATGGAAGTGCCGACTTGAAGTATGTGCTCGACGTTGCTCGAACCATCGGCAAGTACCTGAACCGTTACATCGTAGTTGTGACCAAGAGCACTGTTCCTGTGGGCACTGCAGGCAAGGTGAAAGCCGTGATTGAAGAGGAATTGAAAGCCCGTGGTGTAGATATCAACTTTGATGTTGCCAGCAATCCTGAGTTCCTCAAGGAAGGCAATGCCGTCAAAGACTTCATGAGCCCCGACCGCGTCGTGGTCGGCGTTGACAGCGAACGTGCCCGCAAGCTCATGGCTCGATTGTACAAGCCCTTCATGATCGTTAGTGACCGTCTTATCTTCACTGATATACCTTCGGCCGAAATGATCAAGTATGCCGCTAATTCTATGCTTGCTACTCGCATCAGCTTCATGAATGATATCGCTAACCTGTGCGAACTCGTGGGTGCTGATGTCAATATGGTCCGTAAGGGAATCGGTAGCGATACGAGAATTGGCAAGAAATTCCTCTATGCCGGTTGCGGCTATGGTGGTTCTTGTTTCCCTAAGGACGTGAAAGCGCTTATCAAGACCGCTGCTGACAATGGTTATAACCTGAGGGTGCTTCAGGCTGTAGAAGAAGTCAACAATGACCAGAAGCTGGTTTTGTACCAGAAGATTGTGAAGTATTATGGCAATGATGAGAGTCAGTTGCGTGGTAAAACTGTCGGCATGTGGGGATTGGCTTTCAAGCCCGAGACTGATGATATGCGCGAAGCTCCTTCATTGATCCTTATCGATCTGCTGATTAAGGCTGGAGTTACGGTAAAGGTCTATGACCCTGTAGCTATGGACGAATGCCGTCGTCGTGTTGGAGATAAGGTCATTTATTGCCAGAATATGTACGAAGCTGCCGAAGGCGCTGATGCCTTGATGCTCGTTACTGAATGGAAGGAATTCCGCATTCCCAACACCGACACTTTGCTGGCCAAAATGCACGGAAGACTTATTCTCGACGGTCGAAACATCCTCGACGGAGAGGAATTGCGATTGGCTGGATTTGAGTATCACTGCATCGGTAAGTAGCTGATTTATAACGCATTAAATAATGAAGCGGTTGCATGAGATTTCATACAACCGCTTCATTATTAGTATTTTAGCGAATTGATCACTTCACGACTACCTTGCGTGAATCGTTATCACTGGCTACCACATAGATGCCAGTGGGCAGCTTCACCTTCACGTTACCTACAACCACAGCACGGAGATCTCCGTCAAAGTTGTACACCTCAAGAGGCTCATTCGTGAAATTGACTACCAGGATGCCACCCTCGGCAGGATAGGCGTCCCAGCCTGTCATCATTTTGCTGGAGCCGGTGAGCAAGAGATTGATCAAGGCCGTTACATCCGAGATATTGACCTTATCGTCGCCGTTGACGTTGGCGGCAACGACATCAATGCCCTCGGGTGAACCGCTCAGCAGATAATTGATCAAGACGGTAACATCGGCGATGGTGCATTTGCCATCCATATTCACGTCACCCTGAGTGACAGTCTTGGGCGTCACGGTTCCATGGACATCGGCATGAGCGCTGAGCTGTGATGTCCTGGCAGTAAGCGTGCCATCAAATTCGCCCACGGTGCCGGTATCTGCCAGGCGCACATAGAAGACCTCACCCGTCGGATCCATTAAGATATAGCGTCCCCAGGTGGTACGGTCCAAGCTGATTTCAAAGTTACCCTGAACCATCAAGGTGATGTTTTCACTGTTCTCAACGCCGCTCACCGTGCCACGCACCACGGTCGAAGGTTCACCCTGCACGGCCTCCATTGCGTCGATAGAGGTGATGTCGATCATGGGATTAATCACAACAGAGCCCGGATTGCTGGTGATGGCGATATCGTCGATGTTCAGGCGAGAGCCTGAAGTCTGAGCAATCTTGAAGCGCACGTTGCCCGTCACGTCCAGATTGAAGATATACTGCTGCCAGGTGGCATTAGGTTGGCAAGTGCCCACGGTGGTCCAGGTGCTGCCACCATTGGTGCTGTATTGCAGCTGTACCGTTGCCGTCGCATCGCTGCCATATTTAGCGGCATAGAAGGTTACCTTGCTGGCACCCTCGGTGACATCCTCGGCCATCTCAATATAGGAATCAGCATTCTTGCCGAAGCGGCAGCTCAGCGAGCCGTTGGCGTTAGGATCGCCCGACCAGATGCCGACGTTATTGGTGTTCCAAGCAAAGGCGGCACCCTGGATGAAAGTCGTCGTGTAGGCACCGTAACCCGTGCAGCCTTCCCAGGTCTCGATGGTCTCGGTACCGCCACTGCCGCCACCTGTGTTATAGGTAGCCGTCAAGGTGACGTTGCTGGTGACCTCAGAACAGGTGATGGTCAAGCGGCCGGTAGCATTGGCTGCTGTGCCGTTATAGGTCACGGTAATGGTCGTACCAGCGTTGACGGCAGCTGCCGTGAGGGTCGTCGGCGTCACGCTGAAGCCTGTTCCCGTAACAGATACGGTGACCGACTTGGTCAGATAGACACCCTTGACAGTGATTTCCTTGCTCACGCCATTGCCCGTGTTGGTGCCCACATTGATGGTCGAGCCGTTGGACGGCGACGAAATGACAGGATCGGTAGAGGTGCTACCCGTCCAAGGAGTCCCTACCCTGTCACCCCAGAGGAACTCTGCCAGTTCGGGATGATCGATGAAGGGGTTGCGGTTGTGCTGTATGCCATAGACCGCCTCATTGCGCTTCGACTCAAGTGCGCTTACCGGGTCGTTGCGGTGCCATTCCAGCAGCTGGCTGATGGCCCACGGGGTCAAGTGCTTGTAATTGCTGTTAGTGAACACGGCACTGCCTTCGCCCTGAGTCCAGGTACCCACCTGGTGCATGTAGCGCACCACCATATAGAAATAAGTACGCGCGAAGTCACCCTTGTATTCGTCGGCGACCTCAAACACCGTGCCTGTATAGCCGCTGTGGGTGCAACGTCCCAACTTGCCAGTACCCCTCGCCGAGCCGTTGGCACAGTCACCGAAGGGATAGTTGCCGCGTTCGGCATTTACCCATCCGTCCACAGGATAGATGTGGAACAAGTCGGAGTACATCGTGTCGGTATCTTCTTTTCCTCCGCCCCACCAGCTGTTGGGTACCGAGTGTTCGCGGTTATAGCAGTCGCCGAGGCCGTTATAGGCACCACACTGGCCAGTCTGATAGGTGTACTGCGTGTCGGAATAACGGTCAATGATGATGTTGTTCTCGCAGTCGGTTGTCTGGAACTTCGGCCACAAGTTCCTGTAAAAGATCTCGTAATGGCCGTGGATTTTCTGGTGCAGTGAGAGCATCAGATCACGGTCGCTTTTGCCCAGGGCCGTGTTGTAGTAGCCATTGGGGATTGCCGCCGTTGCCTGCAGGCCTGTCAAGGCAATAAGCAACAGCATGAGGTTAAGTAGATTCTTCTTCATAATTCTATAATTAATTAATAGTATTGATTTTCAGCGCAAAGGTACTACTTTTTTCAGACAACTTTCGCACAAGTGCGAGAAGATTGTTACAGCATCAGCACACCGGGGTCCACGCTAAGACACTAAGGCGCTAAGTTTTTCAAACATTATAATCAACGATGAGCTACATAAACAACATGCAGCATCAGACATCAGCTCAAAGGAGATGAGCACTAAATCGTTGTTTCGTGGAATGGGTTAAAGGGCAAGGCGGAAACCGCGATCATCCCACTTGTATGCCGGATTGTTGCCACTACGAAATGACATGCGGAAGAAGCTTGGATCGTTTCTCCAACTGCCACCACGGCTCACGCGATAATAGCCTTCATTAGGACCAGTTGGGTTAGTTTGAGATCCTGAATTATAATCATCATACCAATCTTGGCACCATTCCCATAAGTTGCCGAGCATATCATAGAGGCCTAATTCATTCGCTATCTTGGTTGCCACAGGATGGGGCTCATTGACTGAGTTCCCGTCATACCAAGCTACATCATCAAGGTTGTCGCTACCTGCATATCTATAGTTCCCACTCTTATTGCCGCCACGTGCAGCAAACTCCCATTCTGCCTCTGTTGGCAGGCGAAAGCGCCTCCCTGTCATCTCGTTCAAACGTTTGACAAACTCCTGACATTCTAACCATGACACACATTCTACGGGACGATTCAGGTCTCCTATAAACCTACTCGGATTAGACCCCATTACCGCCTGCCACAATTTCTGAGTCACCTGTGTCGCACCAATGTAATAGGTCGATAGCATCACTTCATGAGCTGGATACTCGCTATCAAGAGCACCATTTCTTTGTCCCGTTGTTGCACCCATTGTGAAAGTGCCACCTTTGACACGGATCATCTTGAAAGAGACGCCATTGACTGTGAAATTCAAGATGTTAGGGGTTACTGGTGCCGTATTCTGTTCTGTCGGAGCATCGATAAAGATATTCTGCGTTACTGGTGCCGTTATAATTGATGAGGGAGCATCACGATAGACATTCTGGCCCGTTTTGCCCAATTTGTGTCGAAGGGCGGTTATGAGTTCGGGGATTCTTGGACGATAGCTGCCAGACGCGTTAATCCACTGCATGCGGCGCAGGTAGTAGTCTAATTCTCTATTGGGCAGTGATCCGTCAATATCAAATGGGATAATATCAATCTTGCGGGAAAAGGCTTTATCCACCTCGTTAGCGATATGCTCTGACTCGTTGGCAAAGCGGGAGAACACGACTACCATCGCCTTACAACTCTCAAGAGCATCCATGATGGCAAGAGCATAGCGCTTGCCCGGCTCAATGTTGCGGGGCGCTATCCAGCAACTAATGCCAGCAGCCTCAAGTGCTTCGCACAGCTCTTTGGCAACAGTCCCATCGTTATTCCCCAATTCCGGGTCATTAGACTTATAACTGATAAAAACTTCTCGCATTATAGGAATAATTATAGTTACAATACGCAAAGGTACTACTTTTTCAGACAATAGCAAGAATAATGTTTTGGCATCTGTGCTGATTTTAGAACAACTTAAACAACGATCAACAACTCTATTGAAAGCAACAGCATTCATCGAGACACAATACTAGAGTCTCGTTAATTTTTTAACCACAAAATATCATCATTGAAATGAAAAACTAAAGCGCTAGGCGCAAACCGATGCTAATTGACTTGAATGACGAATCCCAGTTAAGCCTATACGACACCCGGCATAGTTCTGGTAAGTTAAAAATGCTGCCACCACGAATCACACGAGTAGATCCCGATAATGGTCCACTCGGATTAGTTTCAATCTCACTATTATACTGGCCAAACCAATCCTGACACCATTCCCAAACGTTACCAGTCATGTCGTAAAGGCCTAATTCATTTGCTTTTTTTGTAGCTACTGGATGCGTTTTTTGATCTGAATTCTCATTAGTCCACGCCACTTCTTCAAGATTATTGCTACCTGCAAATTTGTAGCCTTCACTCTTAACTCCACCACGGGCAGCGAATTCCCACTCTGCTTCTGTAGGCAAGCGGAAAGTCCTGCCAGTTTTCTGGTTCAAACGAGAAATAAATACTTGACAGTCATTCCAAGAAACCCCTGCTACTGGACATTGCCGATTGCCTATATATTTACTTAGACTATTGCCCATCACAGCCTGCCATAGTTCTCGGGTAACTTGAATCTCACCAATGTGAAATGTAGATAATCTCACTTCGTGGACTGGACTTTCATAAAAATTGAATTCATATTCTTGCTCTGGTGTAGCGCCCATTTTAAAGGAGCCTCCTTCAATCCGAATCATTCTAAACTGTAATCCGTTGACCGTAAAAGTTAAAAAAGGAGGATCTATTGGTGTCTCAAGTTTCATGGCTTGGTCATTATTGTCTCGTTCTCCTAATTTATGACGGAGAGCGGCTATCAATGCTGGGATTCCCTTATGGTAATCATCGGCAGCATCAATCCATTGAGGTCGGCCGAGGTAGTACTCCATCTCAAGTCCAGGGCTAGTACCATCTATATTGAAAGGAATAATATCTATTCTTCGCGTAAATGCCTTCTCAACCTCAGTTGCAATATGCTCAGATTCGTTAGCATAACGTGAAAATACTACTAGCATTACCTTGCAACTTTTAATGGCTTCCATAATTGCAAGCCCATAACGTTTACCCGGCTCAATGTCGCGGGGCGCTATCCAGCAACTAATGCCAGCAGCCTCAAGTGCCTCGCACAACTCTTTGGCAACAGTCCCATCATTATTCCCCAATTCCGGGTCATTTGACTTATAGCTGATAAAAACTTCTCGCATATTGGTCTGGTTGATGATTTAAGATGCAAATATACAAAAAAACAGCAGCATCTCTTCTTGTTTAGAAAAAAACATACGATTTTAGCAACGAAACATTCACTAGCGTCTGTGCTGCCACCTCGAAGCTTGCCCTCATTGCCCTCTATGCTGTTAAGGTATTACGAGCTGCCAGCTCGTAAATGAGGGCAGTTAGTATTCTCCCCGTCAGTGTCCCGTGGGCGACGGCTCCACCTCCGTCCCCTCCATTATTTCCGTTTTCTCCGTTCTTTCCGTCCACCCCGTCTCGTATTGCGCGTTGCCAACGCGCACCCCCGTTCCCTCCGTGCTGTTAATGTATTACGAGCTGCCAGCTCGTAAAAAATCCAGTCTTCTGCTTTTTGACGTGGACAGCCGCCTCCTCATCCCTTATCTTTGTCCATCTTTTATCATTATCTAAATAGTATATCACCATGAAAATTTACCACTACATCCACGACAACAGCGTTGACGAATGCGCAGCCGACAACCCTTGGAAAGACTGTCTCTTCACTGCCGAGTCAGTCCTTAACGACTACGACATCAAGCCCCTCGTCTCCATCAACGGGCTCCCCATCATCCGTCAGCACCAGAGCACCTACATCACTGGTAAGGAAACTTGCCACGCCCATCACTACGCCAAGATGATAGCCACCGCCATCCTCTCTGGTAAGTACTCCGCTATTCCTGGTCTTATCGTCCACGACACCGTTCCTGTTCGCGGCTCCAATGCAGCCACTCCCAGGTCCGTGCTCTGGATTGACACCATCAACGGCCCCCACACCTGCGCCCATCTATACAATGAAATGCGTCAACGCTTCCAGGCCGACAACGGTGAGTTCAACCTTATCTGTTTGGATCTTCTCGGCGTCTTCAGGTATGACTTCTATGATGTCATCAACACGATTAGCGAGTGTATTAGGAAATTCCGCCCTTCTCTCGTTGTCGTCGACGACATCGACCACTTCATGCCCCAATGTGGCATCAACGTAGCGTCCCGTTTCAACCGCATCGTCCGTGACACCCTCAACCACACCGAGACGGCCTTCCTTTTCATTGGCTATAACAATCTCAACAAGAGAGCGTCAACTACAGGAGACCTCGGCAGGATTCTCTTCCCGTGCTCTAACAACATCTTTTCCATCACTACCCAGAACGACATGTCCAAGGTAAAGCTCATCAAGGGCACCAACTGTAGTGCCCCCGATACAGCTTTCCACTTCACAATAGGCAGCGACAACATGCCTCAAGCGGCATCTGGCGAGGCGATGTCGCCATCCACGGGCAAGCACAATGTCGTCCAAACCACCCTCCGCGACATCATGGAGGCCGTCATCAAGCCAGGAGAATCCATTTCTCCCGACAATCTTCTCATCAAGCTCAACGAGCGCCGTCAGCAGCTCAACCGCATCGACCGTTCCCGCTCCCTCATCGCCCAGGCTCTCAGCCTTGACATCATCAAGAAAAACAACGACACCCACCATTACTCTCTCACCCCTCCTCAGCCAGTTGAGGTAGTGCGAGCCTCTGGCTTGTACAGCCACAACGGCAACCCGTCACCTAATCCACAATCAATCAACGAGAAAGACTCGATTATTAACAATATTTTAACACTTCCGCCCCTTCTATCAACATCGCTTTCCTCTACCCGTGACAAGATTACCAGTGCCGCCCATACTATGGAGGTTTCATAATACTGTTGCCATTTCTTCCATCAACAAAGCCACTAGCTTTGCGAGATAGGTGCAAACGATTGCATGGTGGTGAGGGGTGGAAAATTGTGGGGGAAGAGGGTGGATTGGTTATATTTTGGGTATTTTTGGAGCAGAATTGTTAACTATTATCATACGGAGAAGATGAGGAACTATTTTAAGTTGATTGCGGTGCTGTTGCTGGCTATGACATGCGGGCAGCAGGTGTGGGCGTCGTTTGTGGGGCCAAGGGATGACTTTCGTGACGAGAGTATCTACTTTGTCATCACGACGCGGTTTTATGACGGTGACCCGAGTAACAACGCGCAGTGCTGGGATGGCGCCAATGCGAACCACGGCGACCCGTGCTGGCGCGGCGACTTCAAAGGCCTGATTGACAAACTGGACTACATCAAGGCTCTCGGTTTCACAGCGGTGTGGGTGACGCCTATCGTGGAGAATGCGTCGGGCCTGGACTATCATGGCTACCATGCGCGGAATTTCTCGCGCGTTGACCACCGCTGCGAGAGCGGTGACACCACCTTCCAGACACTCATCGATGAGGCTCACGCCCGCGGGATGAAGGTCATCCTCGACATCGTGCTGAACCACACGGGGAACTTCGGCGAGGAGCACCTGTGCAAACTCTTCACCCGCGACTGGAACGCCAACCAATTCAAGATCGAGGAGTGCATGAAGCCCTACACCACCGACTCGGTGGGCGGCCGTCTGCCGACCAACTACAACGACCTGCCCTCAGGTCAGCAGTATGACCACCGCCTGAAGCAGATGAAGAATACCGACAACCAGAACCACGATAACCACAACTACTGGCACCACTTCGGGCAGTTCAACTGGGACGACAACACACGGTGGTGGGCCCAGATTGCCGGAGACTGCGTTGACCTGAACACCGAAAATCCCGCCGTTGCCGAGTACCTCATCGACTGCTACGGCACATTCATCAAGATGGGCGTGGATGGTTTCCGCATCGACACGGGCGGCCACATCTCGCGACTGACCTTCAACAAGATCTACATTCCCGCCTTCAAAGCCCTGGGAGAACAGTACAAGAACAAGCGCCTGAACCAGGCCGACTTCTTCCTTTATACTGAGGTGTGTGCCCGTTTCCAGGGCAGCGTCACCTACCGCAACCAGCCCGCTTTGTCGCCCTATTTCTACACCTGGGCCGAGAACAAGGACTACAGCTGGAACAACGACGCCAGCTATTGGGACGGCGTAGCCATCTATGAGAGCACCGACCTGAACACACTCGCCAACATCGGTTCCTGCCAGCAGATGTATAACGACAACAACACGGAGACAAGCAGTGCCATGCCGACGTCGAGCAACGCCGTGCTCAACGGCAACAGCTATCACACACCCGACGTGAGCCGCGCCTCGGGGTTGAACGTCATCGACTTCCCCGTGCACTACTCCTTCCATAACATCGGCAGCGTGTGGAACCTCGCCATCAACGGAGACAAATACTACAACGATGCCACCTATAACGTCGTCTATGTCGATAGCCACGACTACAGTCCCGGCCCCAACGACAACATCCGCTTCAACGAGGGTACCGCCCAATGGGCCGAGAATCTGTCACTGATGTTCACCTTCCGCGGCATCCCGTGTCTGTACTACGGCAGCGAGGTAGAGTTCAAGGCCGGCAAGACCATCGATCCCGGCGGCAACGGATCCCTCAAGGACAGCGGCCGTGCCTACTACGGCGGCTATATCAAGGGCCAGGTGACCGCTAGTGACTTTGGCGTTGCCAGCGGAGCCACAGGCAACCTTGCCGCCACGCTGAGCAAGCCCCTTGTCAAGCACCTGCAACGACTGAACCGCATCCGCCAAGCCGTTCCCGCCCTTCGCAAGGGCCAATACAGCACCAGCGGCTGCAGTTCGACCGGCGGCTACGCCTTCAAGCGCCGTTACACCGATGATACGACCGACAGCTATGTGCTGGTGACCATCAACGGTCCCGCCACCTTTACCGGCGTGCTCAACGGCACCTATACCGACTGCATCACCGGCGACGTCAAGACCGTGACCAACGGCACGCTGACCACCACCGCATGCAGCGGCAAGGGCAACATGAGGATTTATGTCCTCTCGACATCGCTCACTCCCGCCCCAGGAAAGATTGGCGAAGACGGTCCCTACCTGTACACCAGCAGCGCCAACGCCGGCACCGTGCTGAGCTATGACGGCACCGAGGAAGAGTTGTCGAGCAACGACGGTGAGGGCAACGGCACATCGCCCGTCACCCCTGTCGAAGTCTATGAGCCCAGTTGCGAGGAAGATGACATGAGCGTATTCCTCGAGACCAGCACCAGTGTGAGCAGGGTCACTACCTGGATATGGAACAGCAGCAGCAACTTCACCGGCGGCAGTTGGCCCGGCCAATCAATGACCCTGATGGGCACCACCAGCGACGGCACGAGGAAGATCTGGAAATGGACCTACAGCGGCACCAATACCGATACCCCGACGGGCATCATCTTTGTCACCGACGGCCAGCAGACCAGCGACCTGACCTTCCGCAACCACGGCTATTATATCGACGGAGTCTGGCACCACGAGGTGACTAACTATACCTCCCCCGCCCCCACCCTGACCATCGACAAGCCCAGCGGCCATTATGAAGGCAGCGTGAGAGTCACCATTACCGCCAGCGAGAGCGATGCCGTCATCGTCTATACCACCGACGGCACAATGCCCACGGCAAACAGCGCCCATGCCACGGACCAGGTGACGCTCACCTTCACCGACAACACCGTGCTGACCGCCGGCGTGCAGTATGAGGGAAAGGTGCGCAACATCGTGCAGCGGGAGTATATCTTCCACGGCTTTGTGCCCTATACTGCGACCGTCTATGTCAAAGACCCGACCGTCTCGCCCAACAACTGGAGCAGCGTGTGGATCTATGCCTGGGACAGCACAGGCGCCATCAGCGACAGTTGGCCCGGTGTACAGGTCAGCGCCACCAAGACCATTCAAGGTCAGAAGTTCTACTACCGCACCTTCGACGTCAATAGCGAGGATTACCAGTTCAGCGTCGTGCTCAACCAGGGCGACAACCAGCATCAGAGCGTAGATGTGACCGGCATCAAGAAAGACATCTACCTTGAGATTACCTCGACGACCAACAAGTACACAGTTGCCGACGTGACCGACCAATACGGCTATCTCCTAGGAGATGTGAACCTGGATGGTGAGGTCAATATTGCCGATGTCACCGAACTGGTTAGCGTCCTGCTGGGTGATAACACCAGCAGCGCGAGCTTTGCAACTACCGACATCAATCATGATGGAGAAATTACCATCGGAGATGTTACTTATCTTATTGACCTGATACTGAGCAAGTAAGCGAAAAACTTTGTATTTTTATGATTTTTTAACGTTGATTTTTCTTTGCGGTATGAAAAATAGGTGTAATTTTGCACCGCATTTTTGGGTAATAATTTTTTTCATAAGGTAAAGATTTAGAGTACAAGATTGAAAAGACTCGCCGTGATGGCGAGTCTTTTCATTTTGTGTTTTAGGGGGATGGGAGTGATGGGAAAAACTGGGAGGATGGAGAGAACGGAGGCAAAGCTGACGACCACTGGACGGGGTGGACACAATCTAACATCAATTACGAGCTGGCAGCTCGTAATACACTGACAGCACGGACGGGGATGGACATACCGGTCATTATGGGGAGGACGACTGGGGGTGCTGACTATTGGGGAATGATGATGGTGGGGGTGTTGTTTTTAGGCTGGGATTTGGCTATGTGGAAAAAATGGTGTAATTTCGCGCAGTTTTTTTGAAAATCAAAGCTATACTACAAATGAAGAAGTTATTCTTGATGATGGTTGCCCTCGTCGCTCTGACGGCATGCAACGGCAACAAATTCCATATCGACGGTACCATCGATGGTGCCAGTGACACGACCTTGCTGCTTGAGCAATCAAGCAACGGCGAGTGGTTTATCCTCGACAGCATCAAGGTGGGCAAGGACGGCAAGTTCAGCGTCAGTGCCGAAGCGCCTGAGTATCCCTGCATCTACCAGCTGCGCCTGGGTGACCAGTCCATCTGCTTCCCCATCGACAGCCTTGACCACTTGACCGTCAACGCCAAGCTGCCTAATTTCTCGAGAGACTATACTGTCACGGGCAGCGAACACGCCGAGCAGGTGATGAAGATCGACAAAGAGGCGATGCGTTATGCCGGCGGCAAGGCTACTGAAGCCCAGCTTCAGGCCTGGAAAGACGAGCTTGCCCGCCAGATTGTCGTTGACCCCAGTGGCATTGTTGCCTATTACACCATCAACAAGTACATTGACGGCAAGCCGCTGTTTGACCCGCTGAACGATAACGACCTGCGCATCATCGGTGCTGTTGCCAACTCGTTCAATTCCTTCCGTCCCAACGACCCCCGCACCGACTACCTCGTGCACGTGCTACTCGACGGTCAGCGTCGCCGTCGCTCGATGAGTGCCCCGTCGGACACCGTATTTGCCGACGTTGCCAGCATTATCGACATCAAGCTTCAAGACTATAACGGCAAGGAGTACAAGCTGTCGCAGGTCGCTGCCGACAACCGCGTGGTATTGCTAGACTTCACTGCCTACGGCACCGACGTGTCACCTCAACTCAACAAGCTGCTCAATGACATCTATCAGAGTTATCACAGCAGGGGTCTTGAGATCTATCAGGTGAGCCTGGACCAGGATAACGTGGTGTGGCGTGAAGCCGCCAAGAACCTGCCCTGGATTACCGTGTTTGACCCGATGAGCATCCAGTCCAAGAACGTGGGCACCTATAACGTGAGCGGTATTCCCACTACGTTTATCATCCGCGGCGGCGAGATCGTGGAACGCGTGGAAGACGCGACAAGGCTGAAAGCTGCTGTAGCGAAATATTTCTAAAGAATAGTGACCATAGTGGCTATAGTAACTATAGGGGCTATAGATATAAAAATTGTCGAGAGGGGTTGAGACCTTCTCGACAATTATTTTTCTACTGGTTATAATCTGCTAGAAGAGGGTTTTCCAGAAGTCGAGGTAGCGCTGGGCGACGACGGGGGCGGCATTGTGCTTCTCGACAAAGGCACGGCTGGCACGAGCCATCTGGGGGAGCTGGTCGCGATGCTCGACGAGCCATGAGAGCTTGTGGTCTATGTCTCCCTCGACCATCGGCGAGACGTTGATGATGGGCATGTTGGCTTTCTCCCCGATGAGGTCATAATACTCCTGCTCGGCACCCGAAACGGCTACCAGTCCCTGTGCCATGGCGATGAGGGCATTAGTGCCCGGGGTGTAGCTGTAAAGCTGGTCGAGGATGACGTGAGAGTCGCGCATGCGGCGCGTGTATTCATCATAGGGAAGGTTCTCGACCACTTCGAGCTCGGTAATGCCGGGATATCGGTCATGGACACGTTTCATTGCCGCCAGCATGCGATCGGTACCCTTGACAACATGGCGGTCGCGCTGAATGCCGATGAAGAGGCGCACCTTGTCAGGCACCTCGGTGAGCGGGCGAAATTCCAAGGACTCGGTGTCGATGGGAATGCCACCATAGGCCACACGGTCACCGAGCACCGGGCGATAGGCCGCATAGTACTCATATAGACAAGCCACGGCGCCGTCGATACCCGCCAGGATGTGGTCGCTGTGCTCCCGCATGAACGGCTGATGCCAGTTGTCTTGCTGGTTGGCGATGTATTCAGCCGAACCGACGTAAGGAGACGGCTCATCGCCCAGCATGTAGTCGCTGTAGCGGAAAGTGTGCCCGTCGTGGCAGGCATCGTAATAGACCACATCGGTCGCCAGTGCCGAAAGCACCATGCGTGTGTTGTGTGCCTTGAGGTAATCAAAGATGCGTGCGATGCGGTGCGGTTTCAGGCGCAGGAAGATGGGCGATGCTATCTCGACGATGTCATAGCCCGCCATCAGAGGCAAAGCACGTTTGATTGCCATGAGGTATCGGAGGGCACCCAGTTTGCCCGGGCGTCTCAACAGATTGATGTCACGGTGTGTGTTCATCCAACGTGAACCGTCGGAAGCCACCGTTGCCTCATGCCCCATCAGACGCAACTGCTGGGCGAGGCAATTATGGAGGTTGCTGGCGTCACCAGCGAATAATATCTTCATTGCGGGGACAAAAGTAGGACATTTTTTGCACTTAATCAAAAAAAGCAGTACCTTTACCCCCGAGAAGAATATGGAAGTAACCATCATCATACCCGTATATAACCGCGCCAACGTGGTGCCTGCGACACTGGAAAGCATTGTGGCACAGAACTATCGCCCGTTGCAGGTGGTGCTTGTGGACAATTACAGTACCGACAACACGCTGGAAGTGCTTGAGACCTTCAAAAAAGAGCATCCTGGCGATGGATTCAACGTGGTAATCACACGTGAAGAGCATCACACTGCCGGGGCTGCCCGTAACCGCGGTTTTGAGCATGCCACGGGAGAGTGGGTGCTGTTCTTTGACAGCGACGACCTGATGGAGGAAGGGCTGGTGTCATCGTACGTCAAGGTCATTGAGAAGGCTAAAGCCAAAGGGCAACCGTTGGACCTCATCAGTGCCAAATCCACGCTCATCTTCCCCGACGGGAGCCAGCGCCCTGCCCCGTTCCACAAACGCGACCTGTTTGCCCAGCACATCCTTCACGCACAGCTCGCCACACAGCGCTATGCCGTGAGGCGGGAGTTCTTTGCCGCGACTGACGGATGGAACATCAACCTGCCGGGCTGGAACGACTGGGAACTGGGAATGAGGTTGCTGCTTGCCAGGCCACATGTGGCTTATCTGGGTGGGAAATCACGCGTCATCATCAACCACAACGGTGCCGATTCCATTACGGGCACCGAGTTCCACAGCCGCCATGGCCAGTGGGAACACGTTATCGATATCATGAAGACCGAGGTGCGGTGCTCACAACTCAAGCCCGCCTATAAACTGCGCTATGAACGGCTGCTGGAGTATCGACGCATGGTGCTGGCAGCGCAATATGAGCGCGAGGGATGCAGCGAGCTGTCGAAGCCGCTGTGCCGCCAGGCCTATCACGCCCTGCAGGAGAGCTATGGCAACAGTCGCCGCTGGCGATGGTTTGTCGGGCCCGTGACGAAGCGACTGTTTAGCAGGATTGCCTCGGGGAAAAGGGGGTCGGCTAGAGTGGCGCGGGTGCTCTACTGATAGCGGTGATAGTGACTATAGTGGCTATAGTAGCTATAGTAGCTATAGAGAGAATAGAGAGAGGGATTTTTACTTTGCAACCGGGTTGCATGGGATTGTGTGTAACTTTGTCGCCAGAAAAACCATTAAAACTGGGACAGAGATATGATACACGAGGATCATCACGAGTCATATTGCCACAACAGTGAGGCGGAACATCATGGCGATTGCTGCTCGCATGAGCACAATAGCCACAGTCATGGTTGTGCCTGCTGTAACGATAGCCATGAGCATGGCGAGGAAGAGGAGATGAGCTGGTGGAAACCCGCGCTGTCGCTGGCAATGCTGGCGATAGGGATAACCATGAGTGCCATGGACGTGCAGTGGTTCCAAAGCATGTGGGTCAGAGCCTTGTGGTATTTGGCGGCATGGCTGCCGACGGGGCTGGGCGTGCTGAGCGAGGCCATCGAAGAAGCCCGCGAGGGGGAAATCTTCAGCGAGTTCCTGCTGATGAGTGTTGCCAGCATCGGCGCATTTGCTATCGGGGAATATCCCGAGGCGGTGGCGGTGATGGCACTGTACTGCATCGGCGAGATGCTGCAGGATCGTGCTGTGAGCCGTGCCCGTGGTAACATCAAGTCGCTGATTGCCTTCAGACCCGACCATGCAGTGATTGTCGAGGGAGACCAACGGAAAACGGTTGCCCCTGCCGACGTCAAGGTGGGCGATATCGTGGAGGTGAAGCCAGGTGAACGCGTGCCCATCGACGGACGTTTGACGGGAGAAGCGGCGGCATTTGACACCGCGGCATTGACAGGCGAAAGCGTGCCGCGCGTCATTGAGGCAGGCGAGGAGGTGCTGGCGGGCATGATTGCCAGCGAGAGCGTCGTGCGGCTCCAGGCAGTGCGTCCTGCCAGCGAAAGTGCCGTGTCGCGCATCCTGCACCTCGTGGAGGAAGCAAGCGAGCGGAAATCGCCCGCAGAACTGTTTATCAGGCGTTTTGCAAGAGTTTATACGCCCATCGTGGTGGGGCTTGCCGTGTTGGTGGTTGCGCTGCCGTGGGTGTATTCGTTTGTTGAGCCATCGTTCGGGTATGAATTTGCCCAGTGGCTACATCGTGCACTCGTATTTCTAGTCATTTCCTGCCCGTGTGCGCTGGTCATCAGCATCCCGTTGAGTTACTTTGCCGGCATCGGCGCCGCGTCACGTCGGGGTATCCTGTTTAAAGGAAGCAATTATCTTGACGCCATCGCTCGGGTCAATACGGTGGTGTTTGACAAAACGGGGACGTTGACGACGGGGACATTTGTAGTGAGCAAGGTAGTAGGGCTGAGCGATGAGCAGGTCGCCACTGTTGCCGCCATCGAGCAGGATAGCCCCCACCCCATCGCCCGTGCCATCACCGACCACCGTCCTGCCGCACAAGTACAGGTCATGGACCTGAAGAATATTGCCGGATATGGGTTGAGTGCGGTGGTTGACGGCAAAAAGTGGCTAGTGGGCACGCTGCGGCTGCTGGAGCGCGAGGGCGTTGTCTTTCCCGATGAGTTGAAAGCTGTTGTCGGGACGATGGTCGCTGTGGCTATCGAGGGACGTTATACAGGACATATCGTGTTGAGCGACAAGCCAAAGGAGGACGCTGCGCAAGCCATCGGAGCCTTGAATCTGCAAGGCATCGAGACAGTGATGCTGTCGGGCGACAAGCAAGTGCTCGCCGAGCAGGTGGCACACCAGATAGGTATCAAGCGGGCCCATGGCGACCTGCTGCCGCAGGATAAGGCGGCGCATATCGAGCGCATTATGCAGGAAGGTGGTCAGGTGGCGTTTGTGGGCGACGGTATCAACGACGCGCCGGTGCTGGCGTTGAGCGACGTGGGCATCGCGATGGGAGGCCTTGGGAGCGACATGGCGGTGGAGACCGCCGACGTGGTCATCCAAACGGACCAGCCATCGCGCGTGGCCGAAGCCGTGACCTTAGGACGCCGTACTCGTCGCATCGTTACCCAAAACATCGCCTTTGCCATCGGTGTGAAGGTGCTGGTGATGGTGCTAGGTGTGCTGGGCATCGCCAACCTGTGGGAGGCTGTGTTTGCCGACGTGGGCGTGGCGTTGCTGTGCGTGCTGAACTCGCTGCGGCTAATGCGAAGGTGATTTTAGTGGTCCTGAGGGGCTGAGACATTGAGGGAAAATACAATAATCGGGACCTTGCGGTTGCAGGTCCCGATTATTGTTAATTGATATGGATGATTGATTACTTCAGGCCGCGGTTGCGGAGGAGAGCGTCGGAAGTGGGCGTCTGGCCACGGAACTTCTTGTAGAGTACCATGGGATCCTCGGTGTCGCCAGCCTCAAGGAGAGCGCGGAAGGCATCGGCAGTAGCCTTGTCAAAGCAACCAGCCTTTTCAAATGCCATGTAACCGTCGGCCTCAAGAACCTGTGACCACAGATAGGTGTAGTAACCGCAGGCATACTGGTCGTCGGCGAAGATGTGCTTGAAGTAGGGGCTGCGATAGCGGAACTCGACGAGGGCGGGCATGTTGATCTGGGTCTTCACGTCCTGCTCAAAGGCCTTGACGTCGATAGCCTTAACATCCTCGGGGGTCCAAGCCTTCTTGTGCCAGTACATGTCGAGCAGAGCGGCACCGACGAGCTCGGTGGTCATGAAGCCCATGTTGAACTGGGCGGTCTCGTTCAGCTTCTTCACGAGGCTGTCGGGGATGACCTCACCGGTCTTGTAGTGACGGGCGTAGTTCTTCAGTACCTCAGGTTCAAATGCCCAGTGCTCGTTGATCTGCGAGGGCATCTCGACGAGGTCACGGTCGGTGTTGGTACCTGCCAAGCCGCGATACTGCACGCGGGTGAGCATGCCGTGGAGGGCGTGGCCGAACTCGTGGAAGACGGTCTGTACCTCATCCCAGGTGAGCAGCGAGGGGGTGTCGCCTGCGGGAGGCGTCATGCTTGCAACGTTGTAGATGATGGGGCGGATGTTCTCGCCACCGTAGTTGTAAGCCTCCTGCATGGCTTCCATCCAAGCGCCCTGAGCCTTGACGGGACGGGGCAGGTAGTCGGTCATGAATACGGCGAGGTGCTTGCCCTCGGCATCCTTGACGTCATAGACCTTAACCTCGGGATGATACTTGGGAGCATCGGGCATCTCCTCGAAGGTGAGTCCGTAGAGCTTGTTGGCAGCAAAGAAGATACCGTTCTTCACAACGCTGTCAAGTGCGAAATAGGGACGAACGTCGTCCTCGCTAAAGTTGAACTTGTCCTTCTTTACCTTCTCGGCATAGTAGTAATAGTCGCAAGCCTCGAACTGGGCGGTGTCACCATGAGCAGCAGCATACTTCTGCATATCGGCAACCTCCTCTTCCACCTTCTTGACGGCGGGACGGAAGAGCGACATCAGCAGGTCCTCAGCAGCCTTGGGAGTCTTGGCCATGTAGGGGTCAACGGCATAGTCGGCATAGGTGTTGAAGCCGAGGAGGTTGGCCTTCTGCTGACGGAGGAGCAGGATGTTGCGGATGTTCTCGCTGTTGTCCCACTTGTCGCCATGGCTGGCGGTGGTTGTGTAGGTCTCGTACATCTTGCGGCGCAGGTCGCGGCTGTCGGCGTAGGTCAGGACAGCCAGACGGGTCGAAGCGGTAGCGGTGAATGCCCACTGGCCCTTCTTGCCCTTGTCGGCAGCAAGTTTGGCGGCATTGTCGATGATGCCCTGGGGCAGACCCTTGAGGTCCTCTTCTTTCTCGATGAAGAAGACGCAGTTGTCCATGTCGTGCATCACATTGTTACCGAAACTGAGTTTGTACTTACCCAGCTTGGTGTTGATGGCCTTAAGGCTGTCCTTCTGGGCATCGGTGAGGAGGGCGCCATTGCGTACGAACTCCTTGTAGTACTTCTCGGTGAGGCGCTTCTGGATGGGATCGAGGCCCAGCTTGTCGGCGTTGTCATAAACGGCCTTTACCTTATCAAAGAGGCCGGCGTTCATGTACATGCCGTCGCTCTGGGCGGTCAGCTTGGGAAGCAACGTCTCGGAGAGCTTCTGCATCTCGGGGGTGTTGTCACTGCTGCTCAATGCGTTAAATACTCTAGACACCTTGTCCAGGATGCGGCCGCTGTTGTCCAGTGCCAGGATGGTGTTCTCAAAATTGGGCTCAGCCGTGTTCTTGATGATGGAATCAATCTCGGCGTTCTGCTGCTCGATACCGGCATCAACGGCAGGCTCGTAGTCAGCGTAGGTGATTTTGTCAAACGGCGGGATGCCGTACTCGTTGGCGTACTCCGACATAAACGGATTGTTCTCAGATGACTTTTTCTGATCGCAGCTCACGAACATGATTGCCGTGAGGGCGAGAATGGTTAATAAAAGCTTCTTCATTTTTTTAATTGTTAGTATTAAGTTATTAGTTGTTAGTTTTCAGTTGTCAGTTGTCAGTTTTTAGTTGTCAGTTGTCAGTTTTTAGTTTTTAGTTGTTAGTTTTCAGTTGTCAGTTGTCAGTTGTTAGTTGGGTTGAGGTCGAAGGTGACCAATAATGGGTAGTGGTCACTGCTGCCGCCCTTGAGGCGCTGGGCATCAAGGGCCTGGAGGTCGCCACGATAGAGGATGTGGTCGATGCGGAATGGCAGGTGGTGACGGTTGAAGGTGTAGGCATAGCCATGGCCCACCTGAGCCCAGGCATCGGTCATGTCGTCGCTCTTGATGATGCGATAGACGTTGGAGGAGGTCACATCGTTCATGTCACCGCAGATGATGACATTGCGTGGAGACTCGTCGATGGCCTTTCTGATGGTCTGGGCATGGCCGGAACGCAGCGAGAAGGCACGTTTCATGCGCTCCAAGGGAACCGGCTTGACATCGGGAGAGATGCGGATATTCATGTTCTTGCCGAAGTTGAGGTGATAGGACTGAAGGCGGAAATCGATGAATCGAAGCTGCTTTCCAGTGGACAGCTGGATGTCATAGGCTCTTGCCAGATAATAGTCCGTCTCACGATTATACCCTAAGACCGTGCGGGTGTATTGCGGTTCGCCCAGTGTCATGGTAGTGAACGGGAACTTGGACAGCATGTTCAAGCCCTCGGCACTGCTATAGGTATAAGGGAACTGGGTCTTGATTCTCTCAATATAAGGTTGCAGGGACGGAATCTCCATCCAGGACACACCTGCAGCACCGCCTTCCTGCAACATCACGACATCGGGGTCGGCATCGAGGATCAGTTTCATCGACTTGGAGTCTTTACCCTGGACGGTGGGATCGTTGTAGTTGAAAGAGAGGACGTTATAGGTCATCACCTTGATGACCTGCGTAGAATCGACGGGCTCGTGATGACTGCCCTTCAGGTGGTTAAGGGGCACATACATGGAGAATACGGGCCATGTAGCGAAGAAAGCCAATATCAGCATCAAGGCGGCCTTGAAGCGCCTGCAGATGAGTGCGATGACAAGCACCAATGCAGAGAGCAAGAGCATGGGCATGTAAGCCAGCGTAAGGAAAGGAGCCGGGAAGAACTTCTCGGGGTTGAATTTACCGGCATAAGCGCACAGGACGAGCAATACCGCCAATAGAACGGTCACAATCCCGAAAAAGCGCCTGAAACGCTTCCTGGGGCGATTGTTGTCCTGTTGATTTGAATTATACCTGTATGCCATCGTTCAATCTATTAATCCTATTAAGGCGAACGGCGCCTCGAGACCTTGAAGAGTTTGTCTTTCTCCTCGTCGGAAAGCGCGTCATATCCAGCGACCTTGATTTTCTTTAATATCGTATCCAGTTCCTCCTCACTTACCGAGTCGACAGGACGGTTATTGCTGTTGGGCTGCTGTGCCCCACTCTGCCTTGCACTACCCTGCTTGGCTGAACCAGTAGAGCGTTTGAATGTAGGCATCTTGAAAGAGCGGCCATTGAAGAGCCCGAAGCAGGCATCAATCACCGCATTGAGAGGCCGGGTGATGTCCCGACCGCGCTTGATGCGAAGGGCGAACCATGCTCCCACGATGGCGCCACCAAGGTGTGCAATATTGCCGCCGGCATTACCGCCGTCCAGGCTGAACAGCGAGATGAGTACCGTGACAAGTGCAATCCACTTGATGGAGACTTCACCCAGAAACAACAAGCCTATCTTGTAATCGGGGGCATAGACAGCCGTGGCGACCACTATCGCCACTACCGATGCCGACGCACCGTACAAATAAAAAGTAACGGGTTGGCTCGTGAAATAGGGCAACAGACAGGTGGCGAGCAGGAAGAGCACTGCCCCACCCCAGCCGCCGAGCAGGTATAGTCCCGTGAGCTGCTTGGGAGAGAAGAACTCCATGAAGATGCGTCCCAGCCAATATAGCCACAGCATGTTGAACAGGATGTGCAAGAAGTTGTAATGGACAAACATGTAGGTGACAAGGGTCCACGGTCGTCTGATGAGGAGCGACCAATCGGCAGGCAGTTCAGTCCATGCTACCCATTCCCGTCCATCGACGTTGAATAGCATCGCCACAATCACCACCAGGTTAAGCAAAATAAAGACCCCGATGTTGATGAAGATAATCCTCAACAACATCGACCCCTGGAGGTAGCTGCGCTTGATTTCGTCAATAAAAGTCATTGCTCTTGCGTAACGTGCCGTTATATCTCCAATACAGTATAATGAGAATGCCGATAAGCATGCCGCCCAGATGGACAAAATGAGCTACACCGGGCTGGTGGCCTGTGATACCGAAGAAGAGTTCGAGCAGTCCATTACCGAGGACAACCCACTTGGCCTTGATGGGAACAGGAATAAAGAAGATAAGCATCGGCAGATTGGGGAAAATCATACCGAATGCCAACAGGACACCGAAGATGGCGCCCGATGCACCCACTGCCCTGAGTCCTCCTCCCAGATAGCCGTTGAAGAAATCATCCATCGTGAAGTTGGTCATTCCCGCGTTGGCGGCATTGATAACATCATTGACGGTGGTGCCAGCGGGCCCTGTCACGCAGTTCATCAGCACGCTATGCCACGTGAATTCCCAAATGAGCTCCTGAATGAGAGCGGCACCGATGCCACAAGCGAGGTAATAGAAGAGAAATCGCTTGGAGCCGAGCACCCGCTCGAGCAGGCTGCCGAACATCCACAGCATGAACATGTTGAAGAAGATATGGGTGAAGTTTTGTGTATCGTGCATGAACATGTGGGTGAGGGGTTGCCAAACCTTAAACTCAGAACCTCTCCAAAAATGAAGTCCAAGCCATTGCATCAGGTCCGGGCCATTGATGCGCATGAACACTATTGTGGCGAGCCACAACAGTATGTTAATCATGAGCAGATGCCTTGTAACAGGCGCTATCGAAGACAAAAACGACCGATTGTTGTATTGCATTAGTTCTTAATTTTTTATGGCACAAAAGTAAAGAAAAAGTCCCTATTTACAGCTATTTTCAATGCAAAAAAGCCTAAAAGCGCCATTTTTAGCGAAAAATTATCATTTTTTTTTAGTTTTTTTTTGCTGAAACCGTTGTTATACTTATATTTGCGACAACAAAACTACAATTCATTTTATTCACATAACTTTTTTTAATAATTATTTTACACTATGAACAAGACTGAATTAGTACAAGCAATTGCTGAGAAAACCAATCTGACGAAGGTTCAGGCCAAGGCTGCTCTGGATGCAACTCTCATGTCAATCGCAGGCGCTTTGAAGAAGGATGATAAGGTTGCTCTTATCGGCTTTGGTACCTTCATGGTAGTCAAGAAGGAAGCTCGTCAGGGCATTAACCCCGCCACCAAGGAGAAAATCACTATCCCCGCAAGGAAGGTGGTTAAGTTCAAACCCGGTACTGACCTGGATCTCAAGTAAAATAAGCATTGCTTAATTAAAGATCTTGAATTCCCGCTGCGATGAGTATCGTGGCGGGAATTGTTATTGCTATGGGACGGCGGCAGAGCCGCCGCCCACGGGACAATGACGACGAAAGGGAGGATGAGGGGGCGTGACAAGATGACTTGTACAAGCCTAAGGCTTGCACTACTACAACAGAAAGTAATGACGACTGAGGGGGCCGTGACAGGAGTCACGGCATAGTGGGACACTGATGGAAAGAGTGACGGGGGATGACGGAAAAAGAGGGGGATGAGGATGGAGAGATAAAAAAATGGAGGGAATGTGGTTGACTTATAGAATAATTGTTTATATTTGTGGGTTGAAATCAACAGATTGAATTGACTCATTACATTAAATATTAATCATTAAAACTTATCGCAAATGAACAAAATTTTTACTCACAAGAAATGGTTGAAGCTCTTGCTGCTGGTTGCGTGCTGCGTTGCCCCAGCAACAGCCGTGCATGCCGCTAACATCTCGGTTGACGGCATCAACTACACAACCAAGAACGATGGCACCGCAACGATTGCCAAGTACACCATCATCAAAGCCACTGCCGACACCCCTGCCGATACGCTTTTCTACAGCGGTGACATCGTGATTCCTGAGAAGATTTCCTATGAAGGCACCGAGTACACCGTGGTGGGAACTGCAGCCAATTCGTTTCTTGACTGTAAGGACCTGACCTCGTTGCAGCTGCCTGCGACATGCGTTACCATCGGCCGCAACTGCTTCAAGGGCTGTACCTCGTTGCTGGCGAGCCCCATTCCCATCACAGCGACCAACATCGGCACCGGCGTGTTCAACGGCTGTACGAGACTTGAGGAAGTCACGATTGTTCCCGGCTGGAGCAAGCCCGTGAGTGAGGAGTTTGCGAACTGCCCGAACCTGAAACGTTTTATCATTGCTGAAGGCGAGAACGCTGTGGTGATGAAGGTGACCGCCTTTGGTGCCAATGCCGAAGCACGTGTCGCCATCAACAGCATCGAGTACATCTATATGGGCCGTAACGTGGATGCCAGCGCCTACCTGAACAACGAGCAGCCGTTCCACAATATGGGCGCGCTCAAGACGCTGGTTATCGGCGGCGAGACGACCACCATCCAGGGCACCACGTTCCAGGGCTGCACGGCACTGGAGACGGTAACCTTTGAGGAAGGCAACAAGGTGACCGGCATCGGCAACAGCGCCTTTGCCAACTGTACGTCACTGACCGGCATCGATATTCCTGCTGCCGTGACGACCATCGAGCAGAGCACCTTCAACGGTTGCCGCAACCTGCGTAGCGTGACCATGGGTGAAGACGTGACCAGCATCGGCATCACCGCGTTCTACAACACGGGTCTGACGAGTTTCCACTTCCCCACCGCACTGACGTCAATCGGTCAAAGTGCCTTTGAGAACACTCAGCTTAATGGTGAGATCATGCTTCCTGATCAGCTGACTGCAGTTGGCACCCAAGCCTTTGCCAACACCCAGATAGAGCACGTCATCATTCCAGCCAGTGTTACCAGTATCGGCTCGGGTGCGTTTGCTCCCATCCCCACGCTTGCCAACATCACCCTTGCTGATGGCAACACCAGCTTCAAGCTCGACAACGGCGTGCTGCTCAATGCCAGCGGTACCCGTCTGCTCGTGAGTGCCCATGAGGGTGAAATCGGCAACAGCTACAGCAACGCTACTGTGACCAACATCGACAATTACGGTCTTGCTTATGCCCCTTTCACGAGTGTTGATCTGCCTGCTCTGAGTAATATCGGCAACTATGGCTTTGCCTACAGTGACATCGACTCCTATACGCTTGAGAGCAACGTTACCGTCGGACAGAACGTGTTTGCCGGTTCTGCGCTCAAGGAAATCGCCATCGCCGAGGGCCGCAACGAGATACCTCAAGGCCTGTGTGCCGGTTGTGAGCAACTGACCAGTATCACGCTGCCCACTACCACGACCAACATGATGCGCAACTGCTTTGAGGGCTGCACTGCTCTCAACAGCATGGAAATTCCCGCCAACGTGAACTACATGGAGCCCGGATCGGTTCCCGCCACCATCCAGGAGCTGCGCGTGCTCAATGTCAACACGCCCGCCCTTGCTGCCGGCGTGTTTAACGAGAGCCAGAGCAACGTCATCTGTAAGGTTGCTCCCGAGTCGGTCAACGCCTTCAAGAACGCCAACCAGTGGCGCTACCTGAATATCGTCGCCGACGAGAGCATCTCGGGTGAAGGCTCGACGCTGGGTTGCCCGACCGGCCTGTACTTCGCCACGACCAGCGGCGACTTGATGTACAAGGACGAGGACGGCAACATCGT
Source organism: uncultured Prevotellaceae bacterium (assembly GCA_946186345.1). Classification (GTDB taxonomy): domain Bacteria; phylum Bacteroidota; class Bacteroidia; order Bacteroidales; family Muribaculaceae; genus Sodaliphilus. Next base: position 25,705 of record CAMHMV010000011.1, read on the forward strand.
GAACACCAACTTCAACGCCGGCAAGCACGCCTTCACGCTGCAGAGCTACAAGAACCGCGTGTATGTCGCCGTTGCCGGTGACCGCTTCATCTATCAGGATCCCAACCAGCCGCTGGGTGACGGTGAGCTGTTCTACGTGAACAACACCAACGGTATCTTCTACCGCGTGACCGTCCTGAACAATGTGGGTTACGCACCCAGTGAGGACCCGTTCACCATGTTCATCGACGAGAACGAGAACAAGATCTACATCAGCGACCGCAACGTGGGTATCCACGAACTGAACGCCGACACCACAGGTCTGTATGGCCAGCAGCCCTTCCTGCTGCAGAACCAGTGGCTGCCCTACTACAATGACGAGATCAGTTGGGGCTCCATCACCGGTGGCTTCACCCAGGACAAGCACGGTATCTTCTGGATGAGTAAGAAGTTCAACGGCCTGTGCCTGCTGCGCTTCAAGAAGAACGACATCTATCCCGATGGCGGCCAAGGCAAGCCCAAACACTACAATGCCCTGTTCAAGGACGCCATCATCAAGACCTTCTATCTTGACGAGGAGAACGGCTACCTGTACATGCAGGTACAGAGTGATCCCTATGGTTGCGTTCCCGGCATCTACCGCATCGCCCTGAGCAAGATCGAGAATCTGGAGACCGGCGCTGACGTTGCGGGCAATGAAAACCTGCGCATCGCCGACTGCGAACTCATTGATGACTCCCCCATCAAGGTTGAGGGCAATGAGGACAGCGGTGAGATTGCTAATGTGGCCCAAATCAACAGCGACGGCGAGTACATCTACTGGAGCTATATCGCACCTGCCAGCGACGACCAGTCGATTCGCAACAGTGTAGCGCTTGACCCCAACAACCCGTTGCACAAGAGCGGTATCAAGTGCCTGCCCGCCAAGGCTAACGAAGACGGCACGATGCCGACAACCATCGGCTTTGCCGTTGAGGGTGTAGAGGCTTATGGTGTCTGCGGTGCGACGTACGTTGAGCCGGGTCCCCAGCCCGTTGAGAAGCCTGGCGACGTGAATGGTGACGGTGAGGTGAACATCGCCGACGTCAATGCCGTTATCGACCACATCCTGAGCAACACGTTCAGCAAGCCTGCTGACGTGAATGGCGACGGCGAGGTGAACATCGCCGACGTCAACGCATTGCTTGATATTATCCTTGCCAAGTAAACGGCAACGATTGGTTGGATGAATAGAGGAGCGCCGGCTTGATAGCTGGCGCTCCTGGTTTATTGAGGGGGAGTGATGGGGGGCCGTGACGGGAGTCACGGCATAGAGGGACCCTGACCTGAGGGGGCTAGAACATGTAGGCGGCGGTAAGGCTCCAGGAGTTGTCGCGGTAGATTTTTTCCTTGGACAAGGAGATGTTGTAGGCAGCGGCGACACGCACGTGCTTGATCAGGTCGACGCCGGCACCGATGTTCCAAGAGAGACTTGTCTTGCCCTTCAACGAGCTGCCATCGGCCGTATCTCCCCAGGCGCCCATATTCATCCTAAAGGAGACCTCGGGTCCTGTAAAAGCAAAGGGAGCAACGACCTTCTCGACCAGCGGCAACGAGAAGCGATAACGAGCATTCACGGGGATATCGATTGAATGGAGTTTGCGTCCATTGTCACCGAAGGAGCGCCTGGTAAACATCGCACCGGTCTCCACCCCCAGCCCGATGATGGGGATATTCACGTCCATGACCACACCGAGGGAGCTGCCGATGCGGTTGTCGCTGTCAATGACGTCGCTGCCCATGCGAGCGTTCTCAAGTTTGACGCCACCCTTGACACCCAGATGCACCTGTGCTGTTGCCGGGATGGAGATCAGCATCAATGCCACGGTGAGCATCGAAGTCCAAGCCATGCGCTTTACTGATTGTTTTACACTGTTGTTGGAGTTCACGTTGAGGACGTTGTCCATGTTAGAAGTCTTGGTTGTCATAACTGTAAGTTTTTTAGTGGTTATTATTTGTTTGATGATGCAAAGTTATGACGGGCGATGGGGGGTATCCAAAGAAAATGAAACGTATTGGATGAAGTGGTGGGATTAATGTATGAAATGAATTTTAAGGGGGGAATGGGGAGTGATGGGGGGGTGATGGGGAGTGATAGGGGGTGATAAGAAATGATAAGAGGTGATGGGAACAATAGGGGAAATTTTGGGGGAGGGGCAAAAAAAATGGATTAACCATTCTATCAATCACGACAGTAAGTTAATCCGAAACTCTTTGATAAATCAAAATTGATTTTTCCCTTTTATGCGCTACAAAGTTAATATCATTTTCTCACATACAAAATTTTTTCATACTTTTTTTTAAAAAAACTTCAGATTTCAGCCTAAAAGCCTTGTAAAGAGGTTTTCAAGAAGAAATCACATATCTTGATCTATTGATTCCACAGGGGAAGGAGCGTTTCCTGTGTAAATTCGGTCCACGATGAGAGCGATAGCGCCATCGCCTGTCACATTGCAGGCGGTGCCGAAACTGTCCATGGTAATATAGAGGGCAATCATTATCGCCTGCTGCTCAGGAGTGAAACCCAAGATGGACTGCAGTACACCGAGCGCTGCCATGATAGCGCCTCCCGGCACTCCGGGCGCTGCTACCATCATCACGCCGAGCATGAGGATGAAGCCAGCAAAATGCGCTAAATCGATAGTTCCTCCCTGCATGATGAGCAAAGCGACAGCACAGGCGGTAATCTTCATAGCACTACCCGACAAGTGTATCGTTGCACAAAGAGGCACGACAAATCCTCCGATGCCAGCACTGACGCCGTTGCACTTCACCTGACGAAGGGTAACCGGGATGGTTGCCGCCGAGGAAGAAGTACCCAGAGCCGTGAAATAGGCGGGGAGCATATTGTATAACGCCTTGAAAGGATTGCGATGAGAGATGAGACCCGCAATGCAATACTGGAAGACCAGCAAAAAGATGTGCATCAGGAAGATGACGCCGATGATGGCGATGAAGACCTGGATAATGCGCCATGCCTGCCCCGAGTACGACATGTTGATGAAAATGGAGAAGATGTATAAGGGCAGGATAGGAATGAGGGCTACCTCGATGGTCTTGGCAATGATGTCGCGGAACTCGTCAAAAGCCTTCTTGAGGTTGGAGGATTCAAAGAAGGCAATACCCAAGCCCATGACGAATGCCGTAATCAAGGCACTCATCACGTCGAGCAGGGGCGGTATCTCGATGGTGAAGAAGGGCTGCAGTTCCTTGGCTGCAGCGACAGCCTCGGCAGCCTGTGCACGGTCGATGAGCGACGGGAAGATACCGACACTGGTAAAATAACTCAGGAAACCCGAGAAGATGGTGTCGCCATAAGCAATCAGCGCCGTGATGAGGAGCAACTTGCCTGCCCCTTTTCCAATATCGGCGATAGCCGGGGTTACCAATCCCACGATGATGAGCGGGATGAGGAACGACAGGAAATGACTGAAGATGCTGTTGAAAGTAACGAAGCACCTTACTGCCCATTCAGGGAAAAACAGACCGCAAATGACACCAAGGATGATGGCGATGATGACGCGCGGAAGTAGTGGTATTCTTTTAAGATTCATGTGATTTACTTTAATTTTGGGCAAAGGTAATACTTTTATTGCTAAATTTGCGTTTTATTCTTGAGGAGTTGACGGATATCACGGAGATAACGGATATCACGGAAATAACGGGTTGAACGGATATCACGGGTAAAACGGGGTGGACGGGGACTCAATTTTTTAATTGGAGAAGATGATAGAGATTGTGAAATATGACGGCTCGATGGCGGGCCAGTGGAACGAGATGGTGAGGAACAGCCGTAACGGGACGTTCCTGCATGAGCGCGGATATATGGATTATCACAGCGACCGTTTCACTGACTGCTCACTTGTGGCCCTGCGCGACGGGAAAATGTGTGCGCTGCTGCCTGCCAACATCGATGGGGACACGCTGTGGTCACACCGCGGCTTGACCTACGGCGCGTGGATTGTGCCACTGAAGCACTTTGACACGACGGTGATGATCGAGGTGATGGATGCCGCCATCGCCTGGATGCGTGAGAACGGCATCCGGCGGTTTGTCTATAAGCCCGTGCCACATATCTATCACCGTTACCCGTGTGAGGAGGACCTGTATGCGCTGTTCCGTCACGGGGCATCGCTCATCGAGACCAACATCTCGACAACCATCGACCTGACATGCCCGATACCACTAGACCGCGGCAACAAGAGCGGCGCCAATGCCGCCCGCAAAGCCGGCATCAAAGTCGGCGCGAGCGATGACTGGGAAGGTTACTGGCATCTGCTGTCGTCGCTGCTTGACGAACGGTACGGCACACGACCGGTGCACACGCTTGATGAGATCAAACTGCTGCACGGGCGTTTCCCCGAGAACATCAGACTCTATACCGCCACCCTTGACGGCGAATTGTTGGCAGGCGTGGTGATGTACTATTCCCAACCCGTTGCGCACTGCCAATACATCGGTGCGTCGCCTCGCGGTAAAGACAGCAAGGCATTGACGCTGCTGTTTGATCATCTCATCAAGGAGAGCACACAGCAAGGTTACCGCTACTTTGACTTCGGTATCAGCAATGAGGACCATGGACGCTACCTGAATGAGGGCCTCGTGCGGCAGAAGTGCCGCCTGGGCGGCAGGGGCATTGCCTATCATGTGATGGAAGTCAATATTTAGTGCCTTATTATTTATAATGTAAAGATGTGATGGCCGGTAAGCAGGGTAACATATCACGAATGGCGATGAAAGCAATGGGCCTGTTCGGAGGAGTCCAGGTAATGGGTATCCTGTGCTCTATTGTCCGCACCAAGCTGGTCGCCATGTGGATAGGCCCCGTGGGTACCGGTCTGTTCGGCCTGTTCAACAACGCCCTGGAGATGATTGCCACGGGTACCAACCTGGGCATCCGCTCAAGCAGTGTGCGCGACATTTCACAAGCCATGGAAGAACGCGACCCCAAACTGGTGTCACGGATGATTACCGTGGTGCGCAAGTGGTCGATGTGGCTGGGTCTTGCAGGAGCCTTGCTGACCTTGTCGCTGGCGCCAGTCTTGAGTAAGGCTACATTTGGCGACACGGAGCACATCTGGGGATTTGTCGCCCTGAGCATCGCCGTGCTGCTACAGGCGTTGACCAATGGCGAATATGCCGTGCTGCAAGGTACTGCACGCCTGAAACGCCTTGCCAGCGTGACGCTGTGGGGCACTATCGTGGGTCTTGCGGTATCGGTGCCGCTGTTCTACCTGCTGCGCGAACGTAGCATCGTGCCATCGATTCTGGCGTATGCCTTTGCGCTTGCCGCCTTTGCCTGGGTGTTCAGGAACCGCGAGTATGCGACAGCCGAGGTCACCTCACGTGAGACGTTTGACATCGGCAAGGGATTCGTGAGACTTGGCATCTTCATGACATTGGGCAACTTTGCCAGCCAGCTGGCGACCTATGCGTTCGGGGCGTGGCTCAACATCCATGCCGGCACAGGAGAGGTGGGACTGTATCAAGCGGGCTATACACTCATCAACAAATATACGGGACTGATACTCACCGCGCTAGGCATGGAGTACTACCCTCGCCTAGCCAAGGTGGTTGAGAGCCGCAAGAGGCTGCGCGCCTATGTGTCGCAAGAGATCAACGTAGCCATCACCATCATGGCCCCGATTGTAGCACTGTTCATCCTGCTGAGGGAGTTTGTGGTGTGGCTGCTCTACTCTCCCGAATACTACAGCATCCTGCACTATGTGTCATGGGGCATGGTGGGAACCGTGTTGCGCACACTATCGTGGTGCCTGGCGTTTACCATCCTTGCCAAGGGCGACGGCAAGACGTACCTGTGGACCGAAGTCGCCAGCGCGATTATCAACCTGGTGCTGAACATCGCCTTCTTCAAGTGGTGGGGCCTCACGGGCCTGGGTATCGCGTTCCTGGTATCGTATCTCCTCTACACGCTGATTGTCGCCGGCGTCTATTTCAAGTCATACCGCCTGACCTTGTCGCGAGCCAGTTTCTATAACCTGCTGTGGACGATGGCAGTGTCGTGCTCGGTCCTGCTTGCCATGGAAACGGGGCAGATCGTCATTGCCGCCGTAATCACAGTCGTGAGTGTTGCGTTTGCCGGTCGACAGGTTATCGCCCTGTGGCGTCGCTAATTGCAAGCAAACCAGACCGAAAACCATAGCAAAGCCGCCAACATCGGTTAATTTTATTAAAAAAAGCGCGATTTTATTAACAATGTGGTGGCTTGAATTAAAATTATATTTATCTTTGCAGCGTTGAAACCATAATAACAGCGAGGGATCTCACCAGCAAATAGTTGAGATTCTTCTCATTTTTTGAGACTTTAAAAATTTAAAAGACACAGTATTTAGCATGGCTATTACTTACATGACACAGGAAGGTTACGACAAAAAGATGGCGGAACTTTCCCATCTTGAGAACGTGGAACGTCCCGAGGTTGTTCGTGCCATCGTCGAGGCGCGTGACAAGGGCGACCTTTCAGAGAACGCAGAATATGATGCTGCCAAAGAGCGTCAAGGAATGCTCGAGGCTAAGATTGCAGAATTGAAGAGCCTGATCGCATCGGCCCGCATCATCGACGAGAGTAAGATCAGTACCGATGAGGTGCAGTTACTGACCAAGGTTACCATCAAAAACCTGAAGAACAAGGCCACCGTGACCTATACCATTGTTACCGAGACCGAAGCAAACCTGCGCGAGGGTAAGATTTCGATCACTACTCCCATTGCCAAGGGTCTGCTGGGCCACAAGGTTGGCGACAAGGTTGAGGTTCATGCCCCTGCCGGCCTGATGAAGTTTGAAATTCTGAAAATTGAAGTATAATCAGCATTATGGCAACGATATTCAGTAAAATCGCCGCTGGCGAGATTCCGAGTTACAAGGTGGCCGAGGACGACCGTTACTTTGCCTTCCTCGACATCAACCCGATGGCCAAGGGTCACACCCTGGTAATCCCCAAACACGAGGTGAACTATATGTTTGACCTCGATGAGGAAGAGTATGCCGGCCTATGGGCATTTGCCCGCAAAGTGGCCATGGCACTGGAGCAGGCTGTTCCCTGCAAGCGCATCGGCATCGGTGTGCTGGGCCTTGAGGTTCCCCATTGCCACATCCACCTCGTTCCCTTGCAGAGCGAGAAGGATATGTCCTTCGGTGGCCCGAAACTGAGCCTTCCCGCCGAGGAGATGCAGGCTATCGCCGCCGCTATCGCTGCGAAGCTATAAAGAGAGAGAAGACTATTAAGAAGTTATGATCAAGGTGCTTGACTTTCCCGAGGGAAAGGCGAGCACCTTGATTTTTATTGGGGGATGATGGGGAGTGATAGGAGATGATAGGAGATGATAGGAGATGATAGGAAATGATAGGGGGTGATAAGAGGTAATAAGGAATGATGGGATTTTGGGGGATAACATTAAAATATCATAAAAAAATGAGGGGATTTATTATTATTTGGTTAGAAAAACTTAGCTTTGTAGTTTAATTTAGGATTAGTTACTGTGAATTTGTCATAAATTGCTCGCTGTCAAATAGATGAGATTAGTATAAGAGTCTACCATCTTTGACAACAAGCTTAAGGATAACATAGTATTGATTCACTTTACCTACCGGCCTAAAAACCATTATTATAAAAAACGAATTTATGAGATTCATTTCCAAGCATCTATTGTTATCCAGTCTGCTCGTAGCAGGATGGATGGTGGTTCATGCTCAATCCAACGGTTCTGCCGCCCAGCGCATCGGGCTGGCAGTTGTTGACAACAAGAGCACGTATGAGATTGAGTCGGAACAGAACAACTACGAGAACCAGCTGCGGCTGGGGCAACCCAATGGGCAGTATAAGCTCACTGCAGGTATGCTCAATGATGGGGCGAATCCCATTGTGCTGCACCGTGTTGATGACAAGGGGGGCGACATTGAGTATGCCCGTATTAACCTTGCGACATCGGTTACGGCACCAGTGAGTGGCTACATCGGTGAAATCAACTTCCTTGCCAGCGGTACTCCATCAAGTAACACTACGGTGACCAATAGTATGCTCCCCGCCAACTGGGGCACAGACAACAGTAGCCTGATCTGGCAGACGAGCGGCTATGGTACCATTACGGGACGAGAAGGCCTCACCTTTACCATCCCAGAAGGTTACAGTAACGCGACCGTGCAGCTGGTCGTTGGAGTTGGGGCCAATGTGAGATATGGTTATTTCTCATACAATTACAATAACACTGGTTGGAGAATCCTGACGACCCAAGTATCGGCCAATCAGTCATACAGCCTCAGTACCTTGACTGGTGTCAACAGCGGTGATGTTATCAGCATCTATGGCGGCAGAAACAGCAATGGGTCATACTACACCACCCAATCTCCTGATATTGAAAGGATTGGTTTCATGTACTACCCAGAGACACTTGTTCCCTCCATTGAAGTGACGCCCACCATCAGCTATAAAGATGGGGAGAGCTGGAGCGATGAGACAGCCATCGGCTCGAGACAAACCTATACCCCCAACGACACGGTGAACATGTATGGACTGGGGATTGTTACTGACATATTCAGTGAGAGCACGGCAGATAATAATCATCCTGAGAATTACACCTACAAGACGTTGTATCATGCCAACATCATGCTACCTGGAAGCGGATCAACCGGCGAGGATTTTTATGCCAGTGCCGATTTCACTTCAGCCACGACAAGCGACCCCGCTTCATCAACGTTTAGTGGTTCAGGAAACTGGCTGTTCAGCGGAACGAACATCTACACCCCGAGCGCTGGCAGATGCTGCTACATGCAGTACTATGGCGCTATGCTATTTACTATGCCGGACAATTTCATGGGCAACAGTGTCCAGGTCAAGGTGACGACGAGCACCGGTGACGACGGTGCCGGCGATGTGTATGTTAACGGCATCGGCCACACCTTCACACCAGGAAGCTCGTATATCTGGACCGTTCCCGTTACCGCTAATGGCGTTATCGAGTTCAAGCCGAACGGAGAGACCTACTCGGCTGACATCACAAAGATCGAGTTCATGAGCGGAAACGGATCGTCCTTGAACGGACCAGGCTACATCCTTGATGCCAAGAACGGTGGCGACGGTATGCAAGAGCGTACAATGCCCATTGCGACAAGCAAGATAACGCGCGATAGCGAGAAAGAAGTAACCATCAAATGAAAAAAAGAGAATCTGATATGAAAACGATAGTCAATACATTACGCTTATCGCTGTTGTTGGGCTTCATGGCCATCGGCATGACCGTGTGGAGCCAGATTCCCCATGTCGAGAAAATGTCGATCTCGACGCAGATGTTCCTGGATGAATTGGCCGGAAGATATAATTTTGACCGTCAAGTGACGCCCCCCATGAAGAGTAGCGACGGCTCCATCGTGGATCCTGATATACGCATACATGAACGCCACATCGCTCGTCCTGACACCATCGACGGAAAGCTGTATGCCTCTTCCTTTGTGAGGGTTAAAAACGAGCATGAGATCGACGCTCTTGAGGCAATGGGCGTTATCGTCAATAGTCGTTTTGACAGAGGAAGGTTAGTCACGGCTCTTATCCCTGTTGAAAAGATCCTTGACGTAGCAGCCATTGCAGGCGTAGAGAAGATTGAAGTTGCCAGTGTCATGGAGACCAATACCGACAATGCCCGCCAAACGACTAATGCCTATGACGTGCTGACGCTGTCGAATGATGCGTTGGCAGCAGGGCTGACGCACCCGTATGACGGCAGCGGAGTCATCCTGGGCGTCATTGACACGGGCATTGATTACCAGCATATCGCCTTCAAGGACAAGAACGGCAATTCCCGTATCAAAGGAGCCTTCTGTTATCAAGGATCAAGTCTAGTTGCAGACTGGACAGGCAGCGGTAATCTGCCGACTACCGACAACACCGGGAGCGACCATGGCTCCCACACCTGTGCGATTGCCGGCGGCTCAAACGTGATTGTCAACGGGACCAACGTCACAGTTACCGACGATCCGTCCCAAGCCACCTATGGCGGTATGGCGCCTGGAGCAGATTTGTTCCTTGCCGGTCTCAGCTCATTATACAACACCCGCATCGCTGATGCATTTGCGAGAATGTCGAATTATGCAGATGCCCAGCACAAGCCGTTGGTTGTGAGCAACAGTTACGGTTCTTACACCGGTCCTCATGATGGGCAAAGCAGTGGCTATTCTACAGCTGTCAACGAGATCTTCGGAGGCAATGTCTCAAACAAAATTGCCCTGTTCTCGACGGGCAATGAAGCGGGAAATGCCGACCATGTCGAGGGAGGCGGTCTCCACATTTATGGCAGTGCCAGCAGTAGCAACCCATTGCGCAGTATCCTTCGTTGCCACTACTATTCCAACCGTGACGACGGTTACTTTTATACAGGAGAACTTGCCAGTATCTGGTGCCGTTCCACTTCGGTGAGCAACATGACTTGCCGCATTCTGGTGCTTGATACCCGCACCGGAGAAGTGCTCACAAGTGTCAATGTAGATCCTACCTCTGGTGGAGTTGACGTCAGTGGCCTTAGCAATTATTATTCAGGCACGCTAACCGCGTACAAAGGCACATCGACGACAGGCAAGACCCAGATCCTTCTTGAAGCGACGGCTGACATGAAGTCCAAAAGCTATGACACGAGTAACTCCAGTTTTTATATTAGCGATTACACGCTTGCCATCGAAGTCTATCCATCCAGTGGTACTGCCGTTATTGATGCTTGGGCACAGGACTACAGCTACTTTTCGGATTATTTGACCACCAGCGGCTATAATTGGGTCGATGGCAGCGATGATATGACAGCCAACGACTTTGCCAACAACCCGAACATCATCTGCGTTGGATCCTACATATCGCGAGAACGCTCTTCGGGGTATAGCTTGGGTGACATCAGCAAGTTCTCAAGTTATGCTACAGCCGAAGCCAATCCGTTAGGCAAGCAACTGCCCTGGATTACTGCTCCCGGTGAAGTGATTATCTCGGCCTATAACCACTATAACACAGGCCGCGGTTCATCCTACGTTGTTAGCGTCAATAATACCAATAATCCTTACGGACAAATGTCAGGTACCTCGATGGCCTGTCCGTCGGCAGCAGGTATTGTGGCATTGTGGTTCCAAGCCGCTCAAAAAGTGGGTATGGATCTGACCTTAAGCGAGGTGAAGGAAATCATGAAGGAGACTGCAATCCGCGACTATTGGGTTACGAGCGGTCCCCATGCGACACACTTCGGCAACGGAAAAATCAATGCGTTAGCGGGTATTCAATACATCTTAAGTTCCTTTGAACCCATCACTGCAGGAAGTGTCAGTCCTGATGCTTTGAACTTTGGCGATGTGGGCATCGGCAGAACCGACACACGCACCGTCACCATCACCAACACCGGTAACCAGGCATTTACTCCCGTCATTGACACGACCAACCTGCCTGGAGAGTTCACCGTGAGCGGCAATGGCCAAGTTTTCCCCAACGGCAGCATCAACCTGACGGTGACTTACATGCCGACCAGTGACGGCCAGCAGAGCGGTTCGTTCACAATCACCATCGGTGACCAGACCTATACCGTCACTGTTACAGGAAACGGTCTCATCATCGACAATACGCTGACCAGTAATGAGGTCATGATTCCAGCCTACCACAGTGATTTGCAAGTGGGAACCAGTGCTTATCAGTTTACTGAGGATGAGGTAATTCTGGATTATGACATGAATCTGGAGTATGCTGAAGGCGGCAGTGATGTGGAGATCCTTGTCAAGAACGAAGCCTCCATCACCGGCTATGACCTGAAGCACAGGAATGGCGAGGATGGCTCATGGGCCCTTGTGGGCAACGTTGAGCATCAGGGCAACTCGTATGTTTACGACGAGACGACGATGACCTTCGGCGCCAATGAGACAGAGATGTGGTTCCCGATGAACGACAACGTCACCCTGAGCAGCAGTGAGATATTCTATGTTCCCGTGACGGTTGCCAACGGTGTCGTTACCCAGGGTAACACCTACGGTGCGCCCATCGTGTCGAAAATGAACGATGACGTCAATCTTACCGTGATCATCAGCGGTAGCAAGAGTGATCAACGGTTAGGCGGTCACTGGACTCACCTGCCCGACTCGGTGGAATACTGCGTTTACACGACTATCGTGGACATCTTGAGCAGCGACCTGGACGGTTATAAACTCAAGCCCTACCTGTATCGTGCATGGGTCATCACCACTGGTAATCACCCCATCTATAACTTCACGCGCAATGACATGAATGCGATTGTGGGCACCACAGAACTCGAGACGCCCTACCTGCTGGGTGAAGTGGGTGTTGAGAACGGTGAACTCGGCCAGCATGTCGTCATCGGTGAGGAATGGAATCCCACATCGGGTGTTGTGAAGATGCAGAACGCCTTCGGTGCTCCGTGCAATGGCGCTCAGATCAGCGTCATCGTCCGCGTCTATTACCAGCCTGGCGAGAACCAGACGGGGTATCGCGGCAACAGGGATGAGATGTTCGGCTTTGCGCAAGAAGGCGGTGAGGAGAACTTTGACCTGCCGACGGGTGTGATGGAAATCGTCACCGTCAAGGAGGTTGTCGATGTGACGTACGTCAACGTGATGGGCATGAGCTCAAGCAGGCCGTTTGACGGGGTTAACATCGTGGTAACCCGCTACAGCGACGGCACGACGTCCACCAGGAAGATTATCAAGTAATTGAAACAAATAAACTAGCGCTGGGGCTCGCCGTGATGGGGAGCCCTGGTTTTTTTAGGGGGATGGGAGATGATAGGAGATGATAGGAAATGATAGGACATGATAGGACATGATAGGACATGATAGGGGGTGATGAGGGATAGGGGGGCCGTGACGGGAGTCACGGCATAGATGGACCCTGACATGAGGGGGCTTGACATGAAGATTTTTATACAAGCTTGCACTGCTGCAACATGGGGATGAGAGATGAGGTTTTCGTTAATAAAACTTATTGTGGGGGGTGGGTGGCACGAGAATTGCGGGATTTTTTGTAACTTTGCAAGTTAAAACGCTGAATTTAGAATAAGAATGTCACAAGACAAACAGAATCCAATCATAGAAGAGACCGCTGCGGATGCTGTACAGCAGCAGACGGGAGCGAGCGACTTTGGCGGTTATGACCGCCTGGTGACGCTCTCACCTCGTGAGCACATCCGCCAGCGCCCTGGTATGTACATCGGCAAGTTGGGCGACGGCTCCCAGAACGATGATGGCGTGTATGTCCTCATCAAGGAAGTCATCGACAACAGTATCGACGAGTTCAACACGGGTTATGCCAAGCCCACGATTGACATCGACGTGGCCGACGGCACCGTGAGCATCCGTGACTATGGCCGCGGCATCCCCCTGGACCAGGTCAAGGCCGCGTCGTCGAAGATGAATACCGGAGCGAAGTATGACACACAGACCTATAAGCGGTCGGTGGGTCTGAACGGTGTGGGTATCAAGGCGGTGAATGCCTTGTCCACGGAGTTCTACATCCGTAGCGTGCGCGACGGGCAGTGCTCATCGGTGACCTATCACGAGGGTGTCGCCAAGGAAGAGAGCGGCATTATTGCTGCCCAGGAAGGCGAGGAAAACGGTACCCTGGTGCGCTTCACCCCCGATGCCAGCATCTTCAAGAATTATGCCTTCCGCGAGGACATCATCGAGCAGATGATCAAGAACTACTCGTACCTGAACACGGGTCTGACGCTCGTGTTCAACGGCAAGAAGTACCACTCGCGTAACGGTCTGAGCGACCTGGTGAAGGAGAACATGACCAACGATCCCCTGTACCCGCTGATGCACTTCACGGGCGATGACATCGAGGTGGTAATTACCCATGCCGCCCAGTTGGGCGAGGAGTTCTACTCGTTTGTCAACGGCCAGCACACGACTCAGGGCGGTACTCACCAGAGCGCCTTCCGCGAGGCGTTGTCGAGGACCATCAAGGAGTTCTACGGCAAGAACTTCGAGTACAGTGACATCCGCAACGGTATCGTCGCTGCCATCAGCATCAAGGTCGAGGAGCCCGTGTTTGAGTCCCAGACCAAGATCAAGCTGGGCAGCAGCATCATGTGGAAAGACGGCCCCACCATCTACAAGTATATCAACGACTTTATCAAGCGCGAGCTGGACAACTACCTTCACAAGTCGCCGGAGACCGCCGAGGTGCTGCTGAAGAAAATCCAGGACAACGAGCGCGAACGCAAGGCCATCGCTGGCGTGAGCAAACAGGTGCGCGAGAACGTCAAGAAGGCTACCCTGCACAACGACAAGCTGCGCGACTGCCGCATCCACTTCAACGACTCACGAGCCCCGAAGGACAATGACCGTCGCGACGAGACCAGCATCTTCATCACTGAGGGTCTGAGCGCAAGCGGTTCCATCACCAAGATACGCGACGTGGAGACGCAAGCCGTCTTCTCGCTGCGCGGTAAGCCGTTGAACACCTACGGCCTCGACCCCAAGAAGGTTATCGTCAATACGGAGTTTGCCATGTTGCAGTCGGCACTCAATATCGAGGACGGCATTGAAGGCCTGCGTTACAACAAGGTCATCATCGCCACCGATGCCGATGTTGACGGTATGCACATCCGCTTGCTGCTGTTGACCTACTTCCTGCAGTTCTGCCCCGAACTGATCAAGACAGGCCACCTGTACATTCTGCAGACGCCGCTGTTCCGCGTGCTTAACAAGAAAGACGCTAAGCGCAAGAACCGCACCACCAAACGCGAGGCCAAGCCCCAGAAAGTCGAGACTTACTATTGCTACAGCGACGAGGAGCGACTGACTGCGTTGAACAAACTGGGCGAGAACGCCGAGATCACCCGATTCAAAGGTCTTGGAGAGATTTCGCCTGACGAGTTCAAGGACTTCATCGGTCCCGATATGCGTCTTGACCGCGTGCAGCTGCGCAAGGAAGACTCGGTGAAGCAGATGCTCGCCTTCTTCATGGGCAAGAACACCATGGAGCGCCAGGGATTCATTATTGACAACTTAGTTAACGAAGACGATGAAGACATCACAGTGCATTGAGAATGAGGGAAAGCGCGTGGCGATATTCCCGGGATCGTTTGACCCGTTCACCCGTGGCCATGAATCGATCGTGAGGCGTGCGTTGCCGATGTTTGACCGCTTTGTCATCGCCATCGGAGTGAATGCCGACAAGCGTTCGTTCATGACGATGGAGCAGCGCAAGACATGGATTGAACGCGTTTTCAAGAACGATCCCCAGGTGGAGGTTGTCACCTACACCGGTATGACTGTTGACATCGCCAAGGAAGTTGGAGCACAGTTTATCGTGCGTGGCGTGCGCCTGATACAAGACTTCGAGAACGAGAAGCACCTTGCCGAGGTGAACCGCGACCTGAGCGGCATCGAGACCATCCTGCTGTATACCCTACCCGAGGACAGCCACATCAGCAGCAGTATCGTGAGGGAACTGTTCAAGTATGGGCAAGACGTGAGCGCCTATCTGCCGAAGGGAGTGAAGCTGGAAGAGTTAGGAGTGAGGAGTTAGAAGTTAGGAGTGAGAAGTTAGAAGTTAGGAGTGAGTTATAGTGACTATAGTGGCTATAGTGACTATAGGGGCAATAGGGGTTTTTAAAGATTAATATTGAAGAATGAAGAAGATATTATTTGTTGTGACTATGGGGGCTGTGCTGTCATTCACGATGACGGCCCAGAGGGCGATGCCTCAGGCAATGCAGAAACTGCTGAATGCGGAATATGCCATCAACAGCCTGTATGTTGACTCGGTCAATGAGGATAAGCTTATCGAGGATGCCATCAGAGGCATGCTTGAGAGCCTTGACCCCCATTCTTCCTATACCGACGCCAAGGAGACAAAGGAGCTGGAGGAGCCGCTGCAGGGTGAGTTCAGCGGCGTCGGCATCCAGTTCAACATGAGCAATGACACGCTCTATGTGATCCAGACCGTTCCCGGCGGCCCGAGTGAGCGCGTGGGCGTGCTCGCTGGAGACCGCATCATTTATGTGAACGACACGACTATCGCTGGCGTGAAGATGAAGAACAGCGATATCCAGAAACGCCTTCGCGGCAAGAAGGGGACCAATGTCACCATCAAGGTGAAACGTCCCGGCGTGAAGGAACTGATTACCTTCCGCATCACCCGCGACAACATTCCCGTTCATAGCATCGACGCAAAGTACATGCTTGACGAACGTACGGGCTATCTGCGTATCTCGCGCTTTGGAGCCAAGACTCACGAGGAGATGATTGAGGCGCTGAAAGAGCTGCGCAAGCAGGGCATGACCCAGCTCGTGATGGACCTGAGCGACAACGGCGGCGGCTACCTAAATGCCGCTATCGACATGTGCAACGAGTTCTTGGAGCGCGGCCAGCTGATGGTCTATACCGAGGGTGACAACTCGCCCCGCAACGAAGCCAACGCCAACGGCTGGGGTGATTATAAAGACCTCCACATGGTGGTGATTGTCAATCAGTACTCGGCCTCGGCAGCAGAGATTTTTGCCGGTGCCATGCAGGACTGGGACCGCGCCGTGGTTGTGGGCCGCAGGACCTTCGGTAAGGGCCTGGTACAACGGCCGTTCAAGTTTGAGGACGGCTCGATGATGCGCCTGACGGTGGCACGCTACTACACGCCGAGCGGACGCTGCATCCAGAAGCCCTATCACCGTGGCGACAAGAAAGCCTACGAGCACGAGTTGCTTGACCGCGCCAACGAGGGCGAATACTACTGCCTGGACAGCATCCAGTTTAACGACTCGCTGCGCTACACCACGCGACTGAATGGTCGCACGATCTATGGTGGCGGCGGTGTGATGCCCGATGTGTATGTTCCCATCGACACCAGCGAATACAGCACCTATTACCGCGACCTGAGCGCCAAGGGTATCATCAACCAGTACTCCATCAAGTATGTGGACAAGAACCGCAAGCCGATTTCCAAGCAATACAAGACGCTGAAGGACTTTGACAATGGTTTTGTGGTAACTGATGAGATGATGCGCGACTTTATCGCTATGGGTGAGCAGGACAGCATCAAATATGACGAGGAGAAGTATCGCCAGAGCGAACAGTTGCTGAAGGACATCATCAAAGGTCTTATCGCACGAGGCGTATATGGCGACTCGAGTGCCTATAACGTCATCATCAACCACCGTAACCGCGACCTGAAAGCTGCTATCGAAGTGCTGAACGACCGGGAGCGCTACGACCGCCTGCTGCGCGAGGGCAACCCGGAGTATGAGAGGCTGGTGAAGTAGGCTATAGTGACTATAGTAGCAATAGTAGCTATAGTAATTATAGGGGCTATAGGAAGATTTGAGAGGTATTATTTATCACAACACTCCCTGGGCCTCATTCCCTAGGGAGTGTTGTTGTTTTTATTGCAGTGGGGGCGGCAGTGGGGTGTTGTCAGAGGATGGATGCTCTCCCGGGAAGGGAGGAGGCGTCATGCGGGCCTTATCGCGCTTTTGCAAGGCGTTGATGCGTCGCATGGTGCTCTTGTAGAGGTAGAATATCAATGCAACGAAGAGGATGCTGATGGGCACTGACCAGGCGGGATTGACAACCTCGCTGAAGGCAAGTGCATCCCAAACCCAGTGGAAGATAATGGGCACGGCAAGAATGCATACCATCGTGAGAGGGCTGCGGTCGCCGAAGTGGCGCTTGCTATAGAAATAGCCCATGGCGCATGCCATAGAGAAATGGGCCGGCACAGCTGATAATCCACGCATGATGCCTGTAACCATCCAGTCCTCGCTCTGGAGAAGATAGAGGATGTTCTCGGCACCGGCAAATCCCAAACCGACACACGCCGCATAGACGATGCCATCAAAATATTCGTCATAATAAGGATTCTTGCGCAGGAAGAGCCATAACATCGTCAACTTGGCAATTTCCTCGGGGACGGCTGCGGCAAGCAGGGCCGTAGAAACCGCGCCCTTGAAGGTTCCCAGGTCATAGACAAACAGCCCGACAGAGCCCATCAAAGTAGAAATCAACAGGGAGATGCCGGTTGACAACACACCATAGAAGAACGCCTTGTAGAGCATCCTTAACGGCTCAGGGCGCAAGGAGTCCTTGCGGTAGATCCACCAGCCCAGTATAAACACGGGCAACAATGCAACGGCAACGATGAGCAGCATAATTCAATCGGTTTTTATCAACAAGGTACAAAGATAGTACAAAAACACATAATCGCCAATAAAAGTTGCGCCCGATGAGACAGGGATGTCATCATCGGGCGCAAACTTGTATCTCAGTCAACGGCCTCGATTAGAGGGCGAGACGCAGGCCAATGTTGAAGCCACGGTTGGCAGGAGCCTCACCGTTGCGCGAGGTGTTGCGGCTGTCACGGCTTGTGCTGATCCAGCTACCACCACGGACAACGCGCTGGATACCTGTTTCGGGACCAGCGGGATCGGTCTGAGGCTCTTCATTGTAAGTGCCATACCAGTCGCTGCACCACTCGAAGACGTTACCCGTCATGTCAAAGAGACCGAGTTCGTTGGCCTCCTTGGTAGCCACGGCGTGCGTACCGTAGTCGGGGCTGCCGCTACCGACAACATAACTGTTGCTGTAGTACCAAGCGACATTGCTGATGTCCTCGCTACCGGAATAGAGTGCTCCAGTACCCATGTTACCACCATTAGCGGCATATTCCCACTCAGCCTCGGTGGGCAGACGGAAGTTCATTCCAGTGAGTGCATTCAGACGGTTGATGAACTCCTGGCAGTCCTCCCAGCTTACGTTCTCAACAGGACGCTGAGGATCGTCGGTAAAGTTGCTGGGGTTGCTGTCCATCACAGCCTGCCACAATTCCTGAGTCACCTCGGTCTCGGCAATCGAGAAGGTTGAAACGGTCACCTCGTGAGCGGGCAGCTCATCGATGTTGGCCAGACCAGTCTCATAGGCTACACTGTCCACACCCATCTTGAAGGTGCCACCCTCAACTTCCACCATCTGGAACGAAACGCCATTGACGGTGTAGAGACCGGGGATGGTATCGGGAGCTGCGGTGTAGTTCTCCATACGCTCGATGAAGGTCTTGGCAGCGTGCTTGAGTTCGCCGAAGCTGTCCTCGAGCACAGAGCTGCAGTCAAGCAGGAGCATTACCAGTGCGCTGGAATAGGTGCTCTCTACCTCGGGGATGCGGTAAGTTGAGAACTCGGTGCTGAGTGCCCAATCCTCCTGGCTGTCAACCCAGTACCACTCCTGAATCATATCCTTATTGATGCGTTCATCGTTATAGAGCTGAATGCCATTGAACAGCAGAGAAACGAACATACCGTCAACGCTTGAAGCGGCAACGCTGTCACCAGCATTGCAGGTCATGCCGTGATAGGTAATGTCGGTCAAGCTGCGGGTCTTGAGCGAGAAGGTACCCTCAATATAGATCTTAGAATCGGCCACCGTCTCCTCGTTGACATCGTCAAGGGTGAAGCGGATGCGTGTACCCGTACCCACACCGGGGAAGACGAGCGTCAAGTTCTCGGACATGTTGTGTGCCACCAGGTCATCGGCGATATCCTGGAAGCTGGCAATTACCTCAGACACGTTGTTGACTTCCATCGCCTTGGTGGAATCGCTAGCCAAAGCATAGAGGTTGGCACGGAACTGCTCCTCGTCCTTGATGGTCGGGTTAAGCAGACCAACCGTATAGGCCTTGATCGCATGTCCATAGACACGCTGGTCGGCGATGCGGTCACTCAGTGCCTGAGCATACTCGGCCTCGGTGTCATACTTGTCGGTCATCATCAATGAGCCCTGATCGAGACCCTTGGTGACAGTGACGATAGCGACATTCTGGAGGTTCTGGGGATACTTGGCCTTATTGAGCATATCGAGCGCATTATCCACCGAGTAGTACAGCAGACGTCCCTGCTGGGAGTAGAGTCGACCATCAATGAAATCATTGAACTCGGAAACCGTCGTGGAGTCAAGGAAAGAGATTTCCTTGGTCATCAAAGTCTGGTTGTAACCGATCACGCCCATGTACATACCAGTCTCTACCGTCGGCTTGACGGGACCGGTGAGAATCAGGTCGATCAGATAGTTGAGGTCGGCAATGTTGATGTCACCGTCCTCGTTGACGTCACACTTGCTGTCGTGCAGATTGGACAGGATTGCGTCGGTCACCACGTTGATGTCGGCAATGTTGACATCACCGTCAGCATTCACGTCACCCTCAATGTTGCTCGAGTAGTGCCGAGGTCCGGCAAAAGCGAGAGCGATTGAGAATAAACACAACGAAAAAAGAGTAGTTAATCTCATCATATTGAAAATACTTATTTAATTATTTTACCATTGCTATCGTGCGTCCAAAGCGAGGCGCAACTTTCAACCTACAAAATTACATCTAAAAACCACAAGAAACAAACATTTAGACCACATTATTTATTAACAGTGCTCCAATTTTTCCAGAAACGGTGCACTTTTGTCAACGAAAGTGTCAAAAAGTTATTTGAAAAGGGTATTTATTCCCCCAGTGTTCCATTCAGAGATTTTGATTACCTTTGCAGCGCGAAAACCTTAAAGAAAACACAAAAAGTTGTTTTATGGTATCGATTGTCCATATTATAGGCGTCGTGCTGACGGTCATCCTGATTGTCACAGTGAGTTGGCTATCGGGGCGTCATGTCAAAGACGCGCAGAGCTTCACCACCGGCGGCACAAGCGGCAGCTGGATGGTGTGTGGCGCGTTGCTGGGCACGCTTGCCGGCGGGCAAAGCACCATAGGCACTGCACAGCTGGCGTTCTACTATGGCGTATCGGCCTGGTGGTTCACCATCGGAGCCGGTTTGGGTTCACTGATTTTAGGCCTGTGCTACGCCGGGACGTTGCGTCGCAGCGGCTGCACAACGTTGCTTGAAGTGGTGAGCCGGGAATACGGGCACAAGGCCGAAACCATCGGCTCGATACTGTTTCTCGTGGGTATCTTCATCAGCATCGTGTCCCAGGTGCTGTCATCGTCGGCTATGATCACGAGCCTGTTGGGCATCCATCTGGTGTGGGCTGCGGTGGCGAGCGCCGTTCTGATCATGCTGCTAGTGCTGTTTGGCGGCATCCGCAGCGCCGGCGCGGGAGGCATCGTGAAGCTGATACTGCTGTATGTCAGTTCCCTCGTGGCGGGCGTTGTCGTGTGGCGCATTGCGGGCGGTTTTGCAGGATTACGAGACGGTATCGACAGTATCTACCAGTCCCCTACCCTCGCCAGCCACAACGGGTTGAGCGACGTGGCGAGCGTGCATGAGCGCTACGGGAGCCCGTTTGCCCGAGGATTCTTTAAGGACATGGGCGGGTGCCTGTCGCTCGTGCTGGGTGTCGTTTCCACGCAGACCTATGCCCAGTGCATCTGGTCGGCAGCATCGACACGGAAAGCGCGGCGTGGTGCCGTGTTGTGCTCGCTGTTCATGCCTATCATCGGTGCGGCATGCACCCTAGTGGGACTGTATATGCGCGGACACTATATCACTGCCGATGAACTCGCCATGATGAAGCAGTTCGGGGAAACCATACCCGCCGGTATCGGGGTGATGGACAGCTCGGCGCTGGCGTTTCCCGTATTTGTGCTGGAGCACCTGCCGGCATGGTTGGGCGGATTGTTGCTGGGTACCATGCTGATCAATATTCTGGGGTGCGGCAGCGGACTGTCGCTGGGCGCCTCGACCATCCTGGTCAGGGATGTGTACGGCAACCTGAAGCGACGCCTGGGCATGGGAGACTCTCCCCTATCGCCACTGACCCAGACGCGGCTGTCGATTGTCGGCATCCTGGTGATGGCTTTCCTTGTTGCCATTACCTTTAGCGGCACGTTTATCAATGACCTGGGGTTCCTGTCGCTGGGCCTGCGGGCGGTGGCTATCCTGTTCCCGCTGAGCTTCGCCCTGTGGATGCCGGGCAGGTTTAAGGCGAGCCGGGTGCTGCTGTCGATGCCTGTGGGCGTTGCCGCGATGCTGGTGGCCAAGTTCACGTCGCTGCCGGGCGATGCGGTTTACTATGGGCTGGGGGCGTCGTTGCTCATCATCCTCTCGCAGGACTGGGCTACTGGGAAACGAACGTGATACGGGGCCGTGACGGGAGTCACGGCATAGAGGGACACTGACGCGAAGGGCCAGGCGAGTGGTGACACAGGGCTTGTACAAGCCAGAGGCTTGCAATACTACAACAGAAAACAACGATGACACAGGGGGCCGTGACGGGAGTCACGGCATAGAGGGACACTGACGCGGAGGGCGCAGGGACTTTTCAGCTATTTTTCATCTTGTTGAGTGAGGGGATTTTCACATCTTTTATGAAGGAAAGATTGTGGGGGTGGTAGAAAGGTTGTAAATTTGTGATTTGTTTTGAGAAGCGAGTATTGATAACAACCAATCACGAAAAAATGACTGATAAGATTACCAATAAGATTACTAAGATTGTATTGACGGGTGGACCTTGCGCCGGTAAGACGACTGCCATGGCGAGGATCATTGAGCACTTCAGCGGTCTGGGATTCCAGGTGTTTGCCATTCCCGAGGTGCCGACAATGTTCAGCAGTGCCGGTATTAACTACCTGACACACAACAAGGCCTTATTCTTTGAGGCTGAGAAGTCAACCCTCAATATCCAGCTTGCCCTTGAGGATCACTTTGCCAAGATGGCCGCCCAATGCAGCAAGCCTGTCCTTATCGTGTGCGACCGAGGTACGATGGACATCAGCGCCTATGTCTCGCCCGAGATTTGGGAGGCATTGACCGAGGAGATGGGCACCAACACGGTGAAGCTGCGCGACGCCCGCTACGAGGCCATCCTGCACATGGTGACCGCCGCCGCTGGTGCGGAGCAGTTCTATACCAACGAGAACAACAAGTTCCGCAGCGAGGACGTGGAACTGGCACGTGAGCTGGACCGCAAGGTGCTGAGCGCATGGACCGGTCATCCCCACCTGCGCGTGATTGGCAACCACATGGACTTTGACGAGAAGCTGCGCCACGTGCTGAACGAGATTTCGACCGTGCTTGGCGTTCCCAGCCCAATCGAGCAGGAGCGCAAGTATATCGTCGAGGTTACCGGCGATATCCCCGACTATATCGAGAGCGAGATCACGCAGACCTATCTGCTGAGCGAGCCGGGCACCGAGATGCGCGTGCGCAAACGTGGCTGGCAGGGCAGCTATGTGTATTTCCAGACCATCAAGAAGACCGTGAGCAGCGACAAGCAGATCGAGACCGAGCGCCGCATCACCGCACAGCAATACGTTGACCTGCTGCAGCTTGCCGATCCCAACCGCAAGCCCATCAGCAAGATGCGCAAGTGCTTTGTGTGGAAGAACCGCTACTTTGAGCTGGACACCTATATCGAGCCGAAGCTGGGCATGCAGATTCTGGAACTCGAGGGCGTGAAGGAAGGCGACGAGGTGGAAATGCCACCGTTCATCAAGGTTATCGAGGATATCACAGGGAACGAGACGTATTATAACTACCAGCTGTCGCTGAGGTGAGTTGACGTCAAAACTAATGCCTCAAATAATAATCGCGCTACGCGCGAGAAATTAAGCAAAATTATAAATAAAATTATAATAAAAATTTATTTTGTTTAATTTCTCGGCCGATAGGCCGATTAAGATTGCGTCAAATGAAGTATTGCAACACCCGCAATACTACGACAAATGATAAAAGAAAAGCGGGCTCGTAGCCCGCTTTTCTTGTTATTGTTGAGCAATCGTCAATGTCAATTGGCTTTGTACTTGTAGATGTCGACGAGTTTCATGTTGAAGACGAGGTTGCTGTAAGGCAGGAGTTCGTCGGACTTCTTGGTTGAGCCGTAGCCTTGCTGATAAGGGATGATGACGGTGCAGCTGTCGCCGACATGCATTCGCGTCAAGGCTATCATCCAACCTTCAACATTCTGGCTGACTATCGAGCGATAGATGCTGTCGGCGGGATTGGTCATGTAATATGACGAATCCACGGGCGTGCCGTTATAGAGGCTCAAGTGATACTTCACATCTACAGTCGATGAGATGAGCGGCTTGAGGTTGCCCTTGGTCAACATGGTGTCGTTGTGCCAACGGATGAGCGTCTTGGCCGAGGGATCCCAAGGAGCGGTATACAGCGTGTACTGGCCTGATGCAGCCTGATGCTGGAACCAGGCATCGTTGTCCTGACGCCAATCCTTGTACTCATCCTCAACGGCTTTACCCAAGCAGGAGTTGAGCATCGTGATGGCCATGACAGCCATGATGACGGTATAGAAAAACTTCTTCATTTCTTTGTTGAGCCGTTAGCTATATTATTACATCAGTTTGCGCAGGACATTGTTGAGGCTGCACTCGCGGGCGAGGATGGCGGGAAGGTCGGCGATGGCGACACGCTCCTGCTGCATGGTGTCACGGTCACGCAGGGTGACGGTGTTGTCCTCGAGGGTCTGGCCATCGACGGTGATGCAATAGGGAGTGCCGATGGCATCCTGGCGGCGATAGCGCTTGCCGACAGTGTCCTTGTCCTCGTAGTGGCATGCGAAGTCAAACTTCAGCATGTTCATGATCTCATGAGCCTTCTCGGGCATGCCGTCCTTGCGAACGAGGGGCAGGATGGCGCACTTGATGGGAGCCAGCGCCTTGGGCAGGTGGAGCACCACGCGGGTGTCTCCGCCCTCAAGCTGCTGCTCCTCGTAGCTGGAGCACATCACCGAGAGGAACATGCGGTCCACACCGATCGAGGTCTCGATGACGTAGGGGGTGTAGCTCTCGTTGAGCTCGGCATCAAAGTACTGAATCTTCTTGCCTGAGAACTTGGCGTGCTGGCTCAAGTCGAAGTCGGTGCGGCTGTGGATTCCCTCTATCTCCTTGAAGCCGAACGGCATCTTGAACTCAATGTCGGTGGCAGCGTTGGCATAGTGAGCGAGCTTCTCGTGGTCGTGGAAGCGGTACTTCTCGTCGCCCAGGCCGAGCGCCTTGTGCCAGCGCAGGCGGGTCTCGCGCCAGAAGTCGAACCACTTGAGTTCCTCGCCGGGACGTACGAAGAATTGCATCTCCATCTGCTCGAACTCGCGCATGCGGAAGATGAACTGACGTGCGACGATCTCGTTGCGGAAGGCCTTACCAATCTGTGCGATACCGAAGGGGATACGCATGCGGCCGGTCTTCTGGACATTGAGGAAGTTCACGAAGATACCCTGAGCCGTCTCGGGACGCAGATAAACGTCCATGGTGGCATCGGCACTGCTACCCATCTGGGTCTTGAACATGAGGTTGAACTGACGAACGTCGGTCCAGTTCTTGGTACCGCTGACGGGGTCCACGATCTCGTAATCAACGATGATCTGCTTCAACTCAGCCAAGTCGTTGTCGTTCATTGCCTTCTCGTAGCGGGCGTGCAGGACGTCGCGCTTCTTCTGGTTCTCGAGGACGCGGGGGTTGGTCTGGCGGAACATTGCCTCGTCGAACTTGTCGCCGAAGCGCTTGGCAGCCTTCTCACACTCCTTGTTGATCTTCTCCTCGATCTTGGCAATCTCGTCCTCAATGAGGACGTCGGCGCGATAGCGCTTCTTGCTGTCACGGTTGTCGATCAAGGGATCGTTGAACGCATCCACATGGCCCGATGCCTTCCAGATGGTGGGGTGCATGAAGATGGCGCTGTCGATGCCCACGATGTTCTCGTGGAGCAGGGTCATCGCCTCCCACCAGTAACGCTTGATATTGTTCTTCAGCTCTACGCCGTTCTGTGCATAGTCATACACTGCGCCGAGGCCGTCATAAATCTCACTTGAAGGGAACACAAAGCCATATTCCTTGGCGTGCGAAACGATCTTCTTGAAAACGTCTTCCTGTTTTGCCATTGTACTGTTTTATATTGATATTTTTGATAATATTCTTGTAACCAAGCCGCAAAGGTACAAAAAATCCCCCAACAGCGCAAGACCTTGAGGGATATTAGATTTATTTAACGGGGAGGGATGCGGAGTTGCGATGGCATCGCAACATACTGGACGGGGACCACCGGGCAACATGCTGGACGGGGACGGGGGCGCAACATACTGGACGGGGACCGCCGGGTAACATGCTCGACGGGGAGAACGGACGGGCGCCAGGCTAGAACTGGGAGTAGAGGAAGGGCTGGACGGTGGCGCTGGCGAACTGGAGGACGAGCTGGATGAGGACAATGAAGATGACGAGCTTGAGCCACCAGGGGGCGGCAATGAAGCGGTCACGCACGTTGTCCCAGATGCGCGTGGGTACAAAATGCAAGCCGAAGATAATGGCCAGCATGATGCACCAGGTGCTGCGTCGTTCCAGGAAGACGCGCAAGTAAGCCCACTCGAAGTCGGTGACGATGTTGGTGATGATCTGTCCTGCAGCCTGGAAGGTGCTGGCACGGAAGAAAATCCACAGGAATGCCACGAAACAGAAGGTCAACAGCCAGGAAACAAAGCGTGTGAGGCGTGTGCTGGCAATGGTGTCGAGCCAAGGCTTGCACAACTTGTGGACGCAGAGGGCAATACCGTGGCCGGCGCCCCAAACGACGAAGGTCCATGCGGCACCGTGCCAAAGTCCACCGAGGAGCATGGTGACCATGAGGTTGAAATGCTGACGCACCTTGCCCTTGCGGTTGCCGCCCAAGGGGATATAGACATAGTCGCGCAGCCACGTGGAGAGCGAGATGTGCCAACGGTGCCAGAACTCGGTGACATTCAAAGAACGGTACGGGAAGTTGAAGTTGATACCAAGGTCAAATCCCAAGATGCTGCTCAGACCGATTGCCATGTCGCTGTAACCCGAAAAGTCACAGTAGATCTGCATCGTGAAGCCAAGCACTGCCATCAACAATTCAAAGCCCGTGTAGCCCGTGGGGTTACCGAAAGCGATATTGTTGTACTGGGCGATGTAGTCGGCAAAAACCGCCTTCTTCAAGATACCCATCATGACGAGGAACAGACCACCATAAATCATCTCGCGCGTAGCGGGTTTATTGGCCTGCACCTGCGGGTTGAAGTCACAGGACCGGACGATGGGGCCCGCCACGAGACAGGGGAAATAGGACAGGAAGAAAAGGTGGTCAAGGTAGTCATCGACCGGCTGTATCTTGCCCCGATAGACATCTACCACATAGCTGATGGTGCGGAAGGTATAGAACGAGATGCCGACAGGCAAGATGAGGTCCATCGGCTGGAAATTGCCGCCGATGAGCGCGTCCAGGTTGAACATCACGAAGTTGCCATACTTGAAGAACAGCAGGATGCTCAACGAGAACACCAGTGAGACGGTCAAGGCGATGCGCCGCTCGGTGCGGTTTTTACTGGACTCGATGAACTGCGCCACCCACCAGTCGAAGATGGAGATCACCACCAACAGGAGGAAGAAAACGCCACTGGACTTGTAGAAGAAATACAGACTGAAAGCGATGACGAAGAGCATCATCTTCTTGCGACGCGACTTGAGCAGGGCATAAATCGGCAAGAAGATGAGGAACAGCACCCAGAACAGTCCACTGGTGAACAACATGGGCTCGTCACGGTTGAAAGCCAACAGCGACAGCAGTTGCGATATGTCGATTGAATCAAGTATCATGGCATTACTTAGGTGGTTGATAAACAATGATGTGTGAAGCCTTGCCTACCCCCTCGCCAGGATTCTTCAGGCGAATGGGATGGGCACAGTTATCTGCCATCCACTTGACTACACGGTCCATCCACAGGTGTGCCGAAGCGCGCGTGGGGTGAGCCCCGTCACGGCTACGTTCGAAGTGGTCGTGTGCACTCAAGTAGAAACAGCCGTCATCCACTTCCTGTTCAATCAGGTCGTTGATGCCCGTATCCTCGTCCCAGTTGGGCGGTCCGATCCAAACGTAGGGGATGTCGCCTATCTCAGCCAAAATCTTCTTGACAAAGTGGCGGCGTGCCCGTTTGATATCGGGCACATAGAGCTCATTGGCCCCGAGGCAGATGAAGATGTAGTTGGGCTTATACTTGGCTATCAGTTCAGCCAAGCGTCCCGACTCACCCCAAACCTTGGAGGAGCTGCTATACCAGATGACCTCGACCAGCGTGTGACCGTTCTTGTCGCAGTACTTAGCCAAGCGCGGCGCCAGGCCCTCGAGCATCGAGTCGCCAATGAAGAGGATGTTCTTGGCGGTCGTATCGAGCGGAGCACGCCAGTCCTTGGCGGGAGTGTTTTCAGCCGATTTCTCATTGGTAGCGGCATCACTCTTTTGTGCTGCTTTGTGATGTTTCATGGGGGCACCAAAATCAGTTGTGAACGACGCCGTCTTGAGTTCGAAACTGCCAATACGGATGCCGTCCTGCCAAAACGACAAGACCACAAAGAAAATGAGTGCAGTCAAGAGGAGACTCCAAAGTCCCCAATAAGGTTTGTTCATTCTTCTTTAGCTTTCAGCTATCAGGCTTTAGCTGTTAATCTTTTAAATGTTAGTCTATATTATCAATTTAACGTGAGTTGAACGTTGCCAACGTCAATGACAGACAGTTACTTGAGGAGCTCAATACCCAGGCCGGGACGGTCGTGGAGGGTGATTTTGCCGTCCTCGACAGTCATGCCGGTGAAACGGTCGTTGGCGATGAGCAGGTTTCCGTCCAGGTCGGCATAGTCCACAACGGGTGAGAGGTTGGCGGCAGCTGTCACGGCACATGAAGTCTCGGTCATACAGCCGATCATCACCTTCATGTCGAGGGCACGAGCCAGGGTCACCATCTTGTGGGCCTCGTACAAGCCAGTGCTCTTCATCAGCTTGATGTTGATGCCGTCATAGACGCCCTTGAACTTGACGATATCGGGCAGACGCTGGAAGGCCTCGTCGGCGATGATGGGCAGCGGAGAGCGCTCACGCAGCCAAGCCGTCTCGTCGATCCATGTCTTGTCGAAGGGCTGCTCAACGAAAATACAGTTGTGCTCCTTGAGCCAGTGGCACATTTCCAGTGCATATTCCTTGTCATTCCATCCCTGGTTGCAGTCCACGCAGATGGGCACGTCGGGCATCATCTCGTTGATGATGTTGATTGTTGCCTGGTCCTGATCCAAACCCATCTTAGCCTTGATGAGCTTGTAGGGACGAGCCTCTTCAACTTTCTGGCGAACCACCTCGGGGGTGTCGATGCCGATAGTGAAGCTGGTCACGGGCGTCTTCTCGGGGTTGTAGCCCCAGATCTTGTACCAGGGCTGGCCCATGATCTTGCCCAGCAGGTCGTGCAGGGCGATGTCGATACTGGCCTTGGCGGCGCGGTTGTTCTCATCCACCTTGTCCACATAGTCGAGGATGTCCTCGATGCGGAAAGGATCGTTGAACTGGTCCAGGTCGAGCTTGTTGAGGAAGGCGGTCACGCTCTCTACACTCTCTCCGAGGTAGGGCGGCATTGAAGCCTCGCCATATCCCTTGATGCCCTCATACTCCAGGGTGACCTGGACGTCGGGGGTGGTGGTGCGGCTGTAACGCGCCAGATTGAAGGCGTGGCGCAGCTTGAGCTCGTAGGGGAAGAAGGAGAGTTTCAGTTTACCTGTCTTGGGTATTTGGTTGACACGGGGGACAGGGCGACGGCGGCCCTTCCTGGCTACACGCTCCACGGCGTCGATTGATACGGGGGAAGCAGCGGCGATAGCCGTGAGTCCCATTCCAGCGATAAATTTTCTACGATCCATATTGTTGAGTTTAAAGTTTAGAGTTTGCTGTTTAAAAAGACATTAAGGACTCTTTTTAAAAGTACCAGGGATGATTCTTCAGAGCCACAATGCCCTTAGTGCCTACCATGCCCTTGATGCGGCTGGCAGTGATCGGGGAATAGAGATAGGGGTAATCACTTGCCGTGGGAATCAGGCTGTTGATCTTGACCTGTCCCGAGCAGTGGATGTACTTGCCATCGCGCAGGTAGAGACCCACGTGGGTCACGCGACCCGTCTTCTCGTTGCCGAAGAACAAAAGGTCGCCCGTCTCATACTGACGCCAGTCGGTCCCCTTCTTCATGATTTTGCCTGTGAGCGCCTGCTGTGAAGCGTCACGCTGCAGGATGATGCCGTTGCTCAGGTAAGCAACCTTGGTGAGTCCCGAACAGTCGGTGACCTTGGTCGTTGTTCCACCCCAGAGGTAGCCAGAGCCCATCATGCGGCGAGCTGTCTTCTCGATCTGGTCGGCGCTGAAGCCCTGCTGGCTCCATTGTGAGAGTTCTGCCACATCGGCGGCAGCCACCCATCCTACCCTACCGTCTGGGGTGACCAATTTGAGCCATCCGCCTTGCGCAGCCTTGTATTCCAGGATGTTGCCCATCACCAGATCGCTCACGGTCTCGTCGCCACCAGCCTGGGTCACGAGTCTAGAATCGTAGGTCGTGACGATGTAGCGTTTTGCCTTGCGCCAAGCCTTCATCTGAGCGTCGGTCTTGAAGGCGAGAGAGCTCTCGGGGACATAGGCGATGTAGTCGTCCGCCATCTGGACACGGTACCAGTCATCACACTTCTCGAGCACTTTGACCGGAGCGCCCATGATGACCTGTGTCGCCATCTCGGCGCTGTGCTTAGGCTCGGTGCGTAAGGTAGCAATGCTCAGCTTGACCAACGCCCACTTGCGAGTGGCGGGGATGCCGTTCTCGAGGACAGTGATCTTATCGGTGTATCTGTTGTAGCCATTCTTGAGCATCGCTGCCAAGATGGCGTTTTTCTGGGCCTGAGTGCCTACTGTGCCTGAAAGCACCCACTTACCATTCTGCTGTGATGCAGTGACATCCCACACCGCTGTGCGCTTGTCGGGAGCGATGCGCTGCTTAAGGTCCTTGAGGGCCTCAACAGGCGTTACCGCGAAGGCTGTGATGCTCATCACAGCCAGTACCATTACAATGATTAATGACTTGATGTTCATTTCTTTATCGGAGTTATTGAATTGACTTTCAGATGGCTGTCCCACTTGTCATAGAAGAGGTTGCCCTTGCGCCACTCGACCTCACCGGGCTGGAAATCGACGGTCTCGCTGCGGATGTAGGTCTTGGGAGGACTCAACTTGTCGCCCACACCCTCGTTGGTCGCCATGCGGTACACGTCGATGCCCGTGGCATAGTAGTCGTTGAGCGTGGTACCGACGGCACTGCGGCCGAAGGACGGGTCAGTCGGGATCCAACCGATGCCCTCGAAATAGGTCTCGCACCAGTCGTGCCAGTTGATTTCGTCGGGGTGCAGCATCCAGCCGCTCTCCCAGCGAGCCGGGATGCCCAGCGAGCGCACCAGCGTGATGTAGAGCAATCCGACCTGTCCGCAGTCGCCATGGTTGTTCTCGATGACATACTGGGGGATGTTGGCCAGGGTGCTGTATTCACGTGCTCCCGCCCACGGCAGGTTGTAGCCTATCCACTCGTAGATCTTGGCTGCCTGGAGGACAGGGTTGGTCTCGCTGCCGACAATGCGGCGTGCCATGGCGCGCATCTCATCGGTGATGATGACGTGACGGGGCTCATTGCCCGTATAGCGCTTATAGACCTCGCTGTTCTTGTTGTAGGGCTCGAGCATGGCGATGAGGTCCTGCTGGCTGTAGTGACGCTCTCCCACATCGTAGGAGAAGGTGTATTCAAAGTGGGTGGGCTTGCCTTTCTCGGCAACAGCCTCCATATAGACCGTGTGGTGCAGACTGCCCTCGCTGAAGGTCACGGGGCGGTTGCTGCTCTCGAGGTGGATGTTGCGCTGACGCAGGTTCTCATAGGGGAAAGGCATCCACACGCGCAGGGTCTCGCCAGCGGGGATGGCATCGGCATCCACATCGAGGGTGAAGGTGATGTTCATGCGACGCCAGTCGCGGACGTTGTTCGCGTCGGCAGGCGTGTGCATCGCCTCAAGGTAGTACTTGCGGCGGGTGAGGAAGCTCTCGTGGTTGTCGGCAGCGTTCTGGGCAGCAAATTCCTTGCCGAGCAGCCAGAGGTTGCCCACGCTCTTGCGGAACCACATCTCCTTGCCGTCGATGGTCATGACCTCGAGGGCGCGGGTGTCTTTCCAGTGCTGGATTTGGGCATCGGTAGCCTCGG
>CAMHMV010000012.1:0-52777 GCA_946186345.1 uncultured Prevotellaceae bacterium
AGGTGTAGTCCTCGTTGGTCTCGTCCTCGAGACGCAGGGGGTTGCTGGCGGGGTCGTAGTCCTTGCGCAGGGGGTAACCCACCCAGTCGTTGCGCAGGAACATGCGGCGCATGTCGGGGTGACCGATGAAGATGATGCCATAGAAGTCATACACCTCGCGCTCCTGGAAGTTGGCCACGGGCCACAGGTCCACAACGCTGTGCAGCATGGGGTTCTCGCGGTCGGGGGCGGTGACCTTGACGTGCAGCAGCTCGTGGGTGGTGATGTTGGTCAGGTAGTAAACGCAGCCACGGGCATCGGGCCATTCCATGCCCACAACGGCGTTGAGCACGCGATAGTTCAACTCGTTCTTGAGCGCGCGGGCCAGGTCATGCCATTGTGCGTCGGGCACGGTCACCAGCGGGAACTCGCCGGTAGTATCGACTTGAGCCTGGGGACACAACTTGGTGATTTTGTCTTGTATCTCTGCCATATTGTAATGTTTCAATTTTTCGGTTTTCAGTTTTCAGTTTTCAGTTTTCAGTTGATTGCGGATGACGCTGACAACTGACAACTGATGACTGACAACTATAAAAATCTATTTATTTCTCCTCGGGTGTGTACTGCAGGCCCTCGAGTTTCTCCTTGCGGTTCACGCCGCCAAAGTACTTCTGCACCTTGATCTTGCGCTGCAGCTGCATCAGGGCATAGAAGAATGCCTCGGGACGCGGCGGGCAACCAGGCAGATAGACGTCAACGGGGATGATCTCGTCAACACCCTTGACGACACAGTAGCTGTTCTTGAAAGGACCGCCGCTCACGGTGCACGAACCGCAGGCGATGACATACTTGGGCTCGGCCATCTGCTCGTAGAGGCGCTTCAGCGCCGGAGCCATGCGATAGTTGATGGTGCCCTGGCACATGATGTAGTCGGCCTGGCGGGGGCTGTTGCGTGCCACCTCAAAGCCGTAGCGCGCCATGTCGTAGCGGGCAGCGCCCAGACACATGAACTCGATGGCACAGCAGCTGGTGCCGAAACACAACGGCCACAATGAGTTGCTCACACCCCAGTTCATCAACTGGTCCAGCTTGCCCACAATGATGTTGGTGCCGCCGGCGCGCAGTTGCTCTACCAGGTTGTCGATATACTCGTTGTCCTTGAAGTCCTCATGCTTCATCGACTTGATTTTCACTTCCATCTCAACGCTCCTTTCTTCCAGGCATAAGCCAGACCTAAAACGAGAATAACAAGGAAGGTACCCACGGCATAGAGTGCCTGGCCACCGATGTTCTTGCAGATGGTTGCCCACGGGAACAGGAAGACTGTCTCGACGTCAAACATCAGGAACAGGATGGCGAACAGGTAATAGCCCACATGGAACTGGGCCATCGAATCGCCGCGTGTGGGGATACCGCACTCGAAGGGCTCACCCTTCTTCTTGGTGTAGCTGCGCGGGCCGATCAGCCACGCGATAACCAGGGCGCCGACTACCAGCAACACACCGGTCAAGGCCGCTGTAATCGCCATCGTCGTGCTCTGTACTCCGAAAATTGATAAATCCATAAAACGAAGTTTTATTATTGTTTGTTTTAATTTTTGGCAGGTTAATCCATGTAAACGTTTCAAAGCCCCTACTGCACAACAGTTTACGCACACGCGCGTACACCATTATTGCAGTAAAGCCCCGAAAATCGGTGCAAATGTACGAAATATTAATTAAACCGCCAACCTTTTAACAACCATTTTTTCGCACTTGTTAACAAGTCATAGCAAGAAATGTGTTGCATTGATGGGATGGCGGTATCTCGTGTTACAAACTTGAAATGCCTAAATAATCCTAAACGTCTCGCGGTTAATATTTATTCTTTTTTCGATTTGTGAGGAATTGATGTTAGCGAGTACTCTTTCTTCATGTGATTGATCATCGATGATAATATCGAACGAGCAAGTTGATACGGTAACCATATCTTGAAGAGAGTCTGAAGTTTCGATGATAAATTGTTCTAATAAGGCGTTTGTGATTGGGAATAGATGATGTCTTACCTCATTGAAATCAATATGATTATCTTGTATTGTGCAGCAGATGATTAGTTTGTTGATGCCCAGGAAGTCACTGCTGTCCAATCTGAGATGATTATTAATCTGCTGTGGGCACATTTTAAGGAGTGATTCGCTCATCTCTTCCAATATGGTCTCGGATTGGAAATCATAGTTATTGATGTTTTTGAAAGCCTGATCCACTATCGTGAAAATTCCCTTGATATTGAGCGGCAAAATCGTCTTCAGAAGGGATAATGACAACTGTCTGTATCCCTCAGGTGTATGGTCATATTTGCTAAAGGTGAATCTGCCGTCGTCATGATAGAGAACATAGCGTTGTGATTTGTCATCATTGTCTGTGATAGCAGGTAATTCCATCTTTTGGCCTGTTTTTTCTCTCACGCAATTGAAAATATCCTGGTCTTCAATTATGAAGATTGTCTTGTTCAGATACTTGCTGGTCTGTTCGATTTCCCATATACAGCTCTCTTTGTCGGCAACGAGAATGATAATTGTTTTTGCTTTCTCCATCATTTCAGAGACATCTTGTTGCCAAGTTTTGTCACTGACATAGATCCTGATAGCTCCGTCGGGGTGTTCGGCCTCTTTGGTCATGCCGATTGCACACACTGGGGCTCCTTGAACCATCTCAAGTTCGTCAACAAGTAGTTTTTCTGAGAATGAGGGGAAAGTCCTAGTCTTGACGGGTATTGTTTCACCATCCTCGTTCTGCTCGACTTCTGGGTCGGCAAATTGATAAGAAGAGAAATTATCATATTTGTCAGAATCGAATGGGCGCAGGTAGAGAATGAAGTCGTTGTGTGAAGACAGAAATTCTTCTTTAGTGTACACAGAAATGGCTTGGACACTTTCTTGATTTTTGAAAATATTAGAAATAAAAGTAAAGACGATGGGTGCTACTGCTAAGGGAATGGCGCTCCATACGATCTCTACGTTGTTATTCATGGAAGCAATGACTAAACTGATTACAAAAATGAGCAGGGATATAACTAATGCAGAATAAGGGACACTTTTCTTGTGGGCCCTGTACTGTTCACGCATTTCCATAGCCTCTTCGGCTGTTTCTGCATTCATTATGCTCTCCCTATAGTTCTCGCTGGTTCTCTGTTCTTGTTTGTCAAAAGCGCGTCCAATAAGGTGGGCAATCGCTCGTTCAATAAATTCATCTAACATAACTACAGTTTTTTAAATTGATTTGACATGTTTGGGCATACAAAAATAGTGTTTTTTTTAAAAATACATCGTGTTGTTGTTATTAGAGTATGTTAACGTATATAATCTATCACCAGTGATCAGTTATTCTTGGGCGTCCTGATGGTTAAGCAAAGAGATTATCTTTGAAGGTGTAGTTGAATTATTGAGAGTGGTGTGAGAAGGGGTGTTTTATCGTTGTTCTTTCGTGGTTTAATGCTGCCCTTTATTGCATGAAAATGTCACTGGTGTCCCGTCAAAATAGGTAAAACATATGACTCTGAACCTTGTGGGGCAAATGCGAACCTTCCGCGTAGCCAATTTAACGAATTCAACTAATAGTGAAGTTTTGCAACACTCTCTTCAGGGGGGGCTAAGGGGTGGCTTTTGATCCGCCCTTAAAGTGTGCCCCTTATCTTATCATTTCATCCAATCAGTTTATACCGAGACCGTTAAAATAGGAAACTAGATTTTCCCCGGATACTAATCAAAAATTATAATTTAAAGTTATCTTGTATGATGTTTATACAAATATAGTTTAATTTTTCGGCCGTTAGACCGATTAAAACTGCGTCTAGTGAAACTTTGCAACTCCCTTTGTGTGGGGTGGCCAGTGATTTTGGCATATTCATGCGGGTTCTGCTTCAATATTATTCTGCCAACGGTTTTTCTCGCATTTTGTTAAAAATGTTTGATTTTTTTTGGTTTTATGTTGCATTGTTACTATATTTGTGGCGAAATAACAAATAACATTTTTAACGTATTAATTAATACTTGAGTAATATGGAACAACCTACTAGACTTTTCTCGCGATCCATGGGCCGGTGGCTCATGGCGCTGCTGCTGGTGATGGTCACGTCGCTGGCAGCCAGGGCTGTAGAGGCCTACGCCTGCTACACGCCATCGAACACGACGTTGACGTTCTACTACGACAACTACCGCAGCAGCCGCACGGGCACGACCTACGACCTGACCCCAAGTACTCAAACTCCTCCTGGTTGGGTAACTGACAGCACCAATTTGTCGGTCACTAAGGTGGTATTCGACTCGTCATTCGCCAATTACGCCCCCGCATCGAATTACCGTTGGTTTTACAACATGTCAAACCTCACAACCATCACGAATATCAGTAACCTCAACACTCAAATCGTGATTTCCATGAAGGAGATGTTTTTGGGCTGCTCCAATCTGACAAGTATTAACCTCAGCGGCTTTAATACAGCTAAAGTGTTAAACATGAGCTACATGTTCGAGGGTTGTTCCAAATTGACAAGTCTTGACCTCAGCGGCTTTAATACTGCCAAGGTACAAAGTATGTTCCGGATGTTCTATGGCTGTACCGGATTGACAAGCCTTAACTTGAGCGGTTTCAGCAACGACAACGTGACAGATATGGAAAGCATGTTCTATAATTGCTCCGCCTTGACAAATCTTAACTTGTGCGGCTTCAGCACCCCAAGCGCGACGAAGATGAACTACATGTTCTATGGCTGTTCCAAATTGACGAGCCTGGACCTGAGCAGCTTTAACACGGCAAATGTGACCGACATGCTCGCCATGTTCTATGGCTGTGCCAAATTGGTGAGCTTGGACCTGAGCCGCTTTAACACGGCAAACGTGACGAGGATGAGCGACATGTTCTATCTTAATAGATCTCTTGCCTCGATTTTTGTCGGTAGCGACTGGAACACTGATGCCGTTACAGGCTCCACAAATATGTTCATGCGATGTGATAAACTGGTGGGCGGTCAGGGCACGACTTACAATTCCGCTCATCTAGATAAGGCCTACGCCCACATCGATGGCGGTCCCAGCAACCCGGGCTACTTCACTGATATCTCTGATATGGCCGCACACTTTACGTTGGGCGGCATCTTCTATAGAGTCACAAGTGAAAGTCCCCCCTACGAGGTCGAGGTAACCTATAAGAACTCGGAGTTCAACAGTTACAGCGGCAGTGTCACGATTCCCTCAACGGTGACTCAACTTGGCTACACCTTTAGCGTTACCGGCATCGGTGAATGGGCCTTCGCGTACAGCACTGGTCTGACGAGCGTGACGATACCCTCCTCGGTGACCAGCATCGGTGAGGGAGCCTTCGCGTACTGCTCAGGACTGACGAGCGTGACTGTACCCTCCTCGGTGACCGATATGGGTAATGCCCCCTTTGGCGGCTGCGATGGATTGACCACCCTCAAGGTAGCAAGTGGCAATCCGGTCTATGACTCCCGCGGCAACTGCAATGCCATTATTCGCAAATCTGATAATGCCCTGATCAGCGGTTGCAAGACCACCGTCATCCCGAATAACGTAACAAGCATTGAGTATGGGGCATTTGTTGCTCTTCCCAGTCTGACAAGCATAGCAATTCCTTCCTCAGTGGGAGAAATCGGTTTTTTTGCATTTCAAGAATGTACCGGCTTGACGAGCGTGACGATACCCCCTTCGGTGGCCCTCATTAGAGATTATGCCTTCGCACAGTGTACTGGTCTCACCAGCGTGACCTGTCAGGCCGAGATTCCTCCCGCCTTGGATGATGTGAGTGTCTTTGACGCCGCCACCTATGCCAACGCTACCCTCACTGTGCCCCCTGGCACCGTGAGCGCTTACCAAGATGCCTTTGGTTGGTCGAACTTTGCCCATGTCACGGTTTATATCGAGCCCGAGGCCTACGCCTGCTACACGCCGTCGAACACGACGCTGACGTTCTACTACGACACCCAGCGCAGCACCCGCACGGGCACGACCTATAACCTGAACACGGTCTATAATTATCCCGGATGGTATGCCGACGGCACTTATTCGTCGGTTACCAAGGTGGTGTTTGACTCTAGTTTCATCAATGCCCGTCCTACATCCACCTACAGTTGGTTTTATCAGATGTCAAACCTGACGAGCATCATGACCCTAGAAAACCTCAAAACCAGCAATGTGATATTAATGAGCTACATGTTCTATAATTGTAGTAATTTGACCAGCCTTGACGTGAGCAATTTCAAAACCGCCAATGTGGTCGATATGTGTGGCATGTTCTATAATTGCAACAAGTTGACTACCCTGGACTTGAGCAGTTTCAACACTTCCAAGGTGGGGAGTATGGAACAGATGTTTTGGGGCTGTGGCGCTAGTCACATCTTCGTTAGCAGCAGTTGGACAACAGCGGCTGTCACCGTATCCGACGAGATGTTTAATCAATGTGAAAACATCACGGGCGGCCAGGGCACGACCTATGATGTCAACCATATTGACAAGGCCTATGCCCACATCGACGGCGGCCCCAGTAACCCGGGGTACTTCACCGCAGCGGGTACCGAAGCCTACGCCTGCTTCACCGAGGATAACAGGACGCTGACGTTCTACTACGACACCCAGCGCAGCAGCCGCGAGGGCACGACCTATGATCTGAACACGGGCACAGGCACTCCTGGCTGGCGCAGCATCGGCTCCAACGGAACGATCACCAAGGTTGTGTTTGATCCTTCTTTCGCCAATGCGCGCCCCACAACCACCTGTGGTTGGTTCTACTATATGACAGGCCTCACGTCCATCACAGGCATCAGTTATCTGAACACGTCCCAGGTGACGAATATGAAAACCATGTTCTTCTGCTGCACTGCATTGACGAGCCTTGATGTGAGCCACTTCAACACCGCCAAGGTGACCACTATGGAGAGCATGTTCCGAAGCTGCAGTAGTATAACGAGCCTAGACGTGAGCAACTTCAACACTGCCAAAGTGACCGATATGGCCCACATGTTCGATGGCTGCAGTTCATTGACGACCCTCGATGTGAGCAGTTTCAACACGGCTAATGTGATCAACATGACGAGTATGTTCAATGGCTGCAATAGACTGACGAGTCTAGACGTGAGCAACTTCAATACGGCCAATGTGACCGACATGAGCAGCATGTTCTATGGTTGCCGCAAATTGACGAGCCTAGACGTGAGCCACTTCAACACCGCCAAGGTGACGACCATGAGAAGAATGCTCTATAACTGCAGTGCAATGACAAGCCTTGACTTGGGCAACATCAACACGGCTAAGGTGACCGACATGTCTGGCATGTTCGGCTACTGCACAGCAATGACAAGCCTTGACTTGAGAGGTTTTAACACGTCCAGAGTGACAGCCATGGGCGAAATGTTCTATGGCTGCACCAACCTCGTCAGTATCTGTGTGGGTGATGGTTGGACGACCGATGCCGTTACCTC
Source organism: uncultured Prevotellaceae bacterium (assembly GCA_946186345.1). GTDB lineage: Bacteria > Bacteroidota > Bacteroidia > Bacteroidales > Muribaculaceae > Sodaliphilus. The sequence goes on from CAMHMV010000012.1 coordinate 7,447, forward strand.
ATCCTCGCAGATGTTTAACAACTGCACCAGCATTGTGGGCGAGAAAGGTACGACCTATGATCCCAACCACAAGGACAAGGCCTATGCCCACATCGACGGTGGCCCGAGCAACCCGGGCTACCTGAGCAGCAACCTTCCCGAGGCCTATGCCTGCTACACACCGTCGGATTCGACACTGACGTTCTACTACGACAGCCAGCGCAGTACGCGCACGGGCACGACCTATGACCTGAACGTTACCATCTATGCGCCCTATTGGTACTCTGACCACACCAGATCCAAAGTGACCAAGGTGGTCTTTGATCCGTCATTCGCTGCTGCACGCCCGACAACCACCTGTAATTGGTTCACTGAAATGAAAAAACTTGAATCCATCACGGGCATGGAGTACCTGAACACCAGTGAGGTGACCGTCATGAGCTTCATGTTCAGTGAATGCATGAGACTGAAGAGCCTTGATTTGAGCCACTTCAACACGTCCCGGGTAACCAATATGCAATATATGTTCTATGGCTGCGATTCCCTGGCATCTATTGATCTGAGCAGTTTCGAGACCTTGAATGTGAATAGAATGGCAGGCATGTTCTATAACTGCAGAAGCCTAATGAGCCTTGATTTGAGCGGCTTCAACACGTCTGAGGTGACTGATATGCAAAGCATGTTCCAAGATTGCTCTAATCTGCGAACCATCTATGTGGGTAGCGGCTGGACGACTAATGCCGTTACGTCATCTAGCGATATGTTCACAAACTGTACCAGTCTGGTGGGCGGCCAGGGCACGACCTACGATGCCAGCCACGTTGGCAAGGCCTATGCCCACATCGACGGCGGCCCCAGCAACCCGGGTTACTTCACTGCCGAGGGCGCTGAGCCGTGGCATGAGCCCGAGGCCTATGCCTGCTACACGCCATCGAACACGACGCTGACGTTCTACTACGACAACCAGCGCAGCACCCGCGAGGGCACAATCTACGACCTGAACGTGGGAATGGCAAACCCGGGCTGGGATGACGACAATAGTTATACTTCGGTCACCCATGTAGTGTTTGACCCGTCGTTTGCCAATGCCCGTCCCGTTTCGACCTGCAGCTGGTTCTGGGGCATGACAAACTTGCAATCCATTACCGGTATGGATTGCATGAACACCGAGGAAGTGACGACCATGTGGGGCATGTTCTCCTCCTGCTCGAGCCTGACGACCCTTGACCTGAGCAGCTTCAACACGTCTAAGGTAACCAATATGTTGGGCATGTTCAGCGATTGCTCTAACCTGACCACCATCTATGCGGGTGAAGGATGGAGCATGGCTACCGTGAGCGTAACTGGTAATATGTTCACCAACTGCACCAAGCTGGTGGGCGGCAAGGGCACGACCTACGATCCCAACTACACCAACGGTTTCTACGCCCGCATCGACGGCGGTCCTAGTAGCCCCGGCTACTTCACCGATAAGAACGGCTATGAGGCTGGTGACGTGAACGGTGACGGTCGAGTCACTATTGCCGACGTAAGTGTTCTGATAAGCTCCTTATTGAGTGGTGAAGCTACTGCCGGCAACGGCGACATCAACGGAGACGGCCGAGTCACTATTGCCGACGTGAGCCTGCTGATCAACCAGCTGCTTGGATCAGGAGATAAGGCTTTAGACTTTAGGCCCGCATCGCTCGCAGATTAGTGATTAGAGATCTATAGATTAACGACAACTGAAACAACTTGAACAACTTTGCATCCGCGTTCACTCGTTTGGTAGGAGCGCGGATGCTACTATATATGAGTCGAATAAGCATTTGTGCTGTACCTTAGACTTGCTTTTTGCCTCGTAGAGGCAGGTCGGGTCGAAGACTCGACTTTTATGGAAAACACCATGCAAGCTCATCGAAGATGAGCGCGGCTTGGTGCTGATGACAGCAAATGAAAAGTGCGTCGAAGACGAACTTCAACGGCCGTCAAATCCTTGTCAATCACAAAGTTCCTCTTCGAGGCACGTGCATCGTTCTGCTCAGTGACCAAGCTGCGAACCTCTCCGAGGTTCTGGCATGGTCTTTCTCATTGAAATCGGTTCTTCGAACCGCTAACATCTTCGATGTTTCCCCGTTCACTAATGACTCTAAACTTCGAGCAACGCGAGAATCAATGCGGCTTAGTGTGAGAGAGGGCGGCCACGCCAAGGCGAGGTCCTAACGCGCGGATGCCATCTAACGTCTAATGTCTAATATCTAAAATCTAATATCTAAAGTCTAACATCTAAAGTCTAATCTTTTCCTTAAAAAATGTAGTTAATTTATAAAAAATGTTGTAAAACGGGGTGTTTGGGGTGTTTTGTTTTGGTTTTTCGTAGTTTAGTGCTACCTTTGTTGCATAACATATAGTTTTCGGTTGTCAGTTTTCAGTTGTCAGTAGCATCTGCATTGGATTGAGAATTGGAAACTGAAAATGACAACATGAAGTAAAGATTATGAAAAAGACTTGTAAAGTATTGTTGAGTGTGGTCGCATGTGTGGCGGCGGTATTGCCGTTGCAGGCCCAGGAACAGCCGTTCACCCAGGAGCAGCAGGATGCCGTGCAGCGCATCGTTGCCAGCAAGTTGCCCGAGCTGATGGGTGTGGGGGACCTGAAGGTGCGTTCGATCACCGTTGAGAACGACACCGTTAAGGTTGACGTGAGTGAGAACTTCGGCGACGTGCCGTTCACCCAGGAGGGCATCGAGCAGATGCGTGGCGAGATCCGCGAGGCGCTGGGCGGCGACTATGGCCATAGCCCTGTGCTCATCACTATCATGGGCAACGACATCAACCAGTACTTTGCCGACTATGAGCCCGCCTACAAGCGCAAGCATGCCCCCTTCATCAGCGAGCTTGACGCCAACCGCCATTATAAGCATGGCCTGGACGGTAACATCGTGGCGATGTGGCCCAGTCATGGGTGGTACTTCGAGCCCAAGCTCAACCGCTGGGAGTGGCAGCGTGCCCGCCTGATGCAGACGGTGGAGGACATGTACACCCACAGCTATGTGCTGCCCTTCCTCATCCCGATGCTGGAGAACGCGGGAGCCTATGTGTGGAACGCCCGCGAGCGCGACACGCACAACTTTGGCGTCGTGGTCGATAACGACGGCGGTGAGGCGCAGCAAGGCTACAGCGAGCGCAACGGCAAGCAGAAGTGGCTCGCCGGTACCGACGGCGGTTTCGCCTTCCTGCGCCCGACTTACAAGGACTTTGAGAATCCCTTTACCGAGGGCTCTTACCGCATGGTGATGGCCGAGAAAGACAAGAAGAAACTCTCGACCGCCTCGTGGGATGTCGATATGCCCGAGGCTGGCGAGTTTGCCGTCTATATTTCCTATAAATCGCTACCCAACAGCGCCCGCGACGTGACCTATACCGTCAACAGCCTGAGCGGAGCGCGCCAGTTCCGTGTCGATCAGACGATGGCTAGCGGCGTGTGGGTCTATCTGGGCACCTTCCCGCTGGCCAAGGGCATGAACAAGGCTGTCGTCGAGGTGTCTAACCTGAGCGACGACAAGGATGCCGTCATCACCGCCGACGCCATCAAGGTGGGTGGCGGCAAGGGCAACATCGTGCGCCGCGTGGCACTGCCCACCGAGGAGAACCGTCGCCTCGCCGCCGAGCAGGAAAACGAGAAATTCTTGGGCAAGGAAGGCGTGGACTACAGCTACATCGGCAGCGGTGAGCATCCCTGGTTCCACCTGGGTTCACGCTACTACCTGCAGTGGGCGGGTTTCCCCGACAGCGTCTATTCCACCTCCCACGGCATCAACGACTATACCGACGACTACCGCAGCCGCGGCGAGTGGGTGAACTACCTGGCTGGCGGCAGCGACGTGCTGCCCAAGCGCGGCGGCCTGAAGGTGCCGGTGGATATCTCCTTCTGCCTGCACACCGATGCAGGCAGCACGCCCGACGACGAGATTGTGGGCACCCTGTTGATCTACTGCACCAACAGCGGCGGCAAGAAGTTCGGCAAATATGCCAACGGCACCCCACGCGAACTGTCACGCAAGTACTGCAACCTGCTCTCGAGCGAGATTGTCAAGGACATCCGCGCCAAGTGGGAACCCAACTGGACGCGCCGTGGCATGTGGGACAGGAGCTACTATGAGGCGCGAGTGCCCGAGGTGCCCGCCGTGCTCATGGAGCTGCTGTCGCACCAGAACTTTGCTGACATGAAATACGGCCTTGACCCGATGTTCCGCTTCGACGTGAGCCGCGCTATCTATAAAGGTATGTTGAAGTTCATCGCCCAGCGTGACCACCGCTCCTACGTCGTACAGCCCCTGCCCGTCAATAATTTTGGCATCAGCAAGAGCGAGAAGGGACGTTACCTGCTCTACTGGGATCCCACCCACGACGACTTGAGCGACAATGCCGATCCCACGAGCTATATCGTGTGTGAGCGCGTGGGCCTGGACGGCGCCTTCAAGGAAATCGCTGTCACCAAGGGTCCGCAGTATGGCGTGACGATCAAGGATAACAAACTCCATTCCTATCGCATCATCGCCGTGAACGACGGTGGACGCAGCTTCCCCAGTGAGATATTGAGCCTGGGTGAGGCAGCCGGCAGCCAGGGCGAAGTGCTCGTGGTCAACGGCTTCACCCGCGTGAGCGCTCCCGACTGGTTTGACGGTCCCGAGCGTGCCGGCTTTGACGACAACAAGGACCACGGTGTGCCCTATATCCAGCAGATCAACTACCTGGGCTCGCAGTATGAATTCCGCCGTGCCATCGAGTGGAAGGACGACGATGCGCCAGGCTTCGGCAGCAGCCGCAGCGACCACGAGACGATGAATGTGGCAGGCAACACCTTTGACTATCCCGCCCTGCATGGCCAGGCGCTGATGGATGCCGGCTACTCCTTCGTGTCATGCAGCCAGCAGGCACTGGTAGAGAGCTATAACGCCAACGACTATCGCCTGATGGACCTCATCCTGGGTAAGCAGAAGGAGATTAAGACGGGCAGCGGCCTCAAGCCTTCCCGCTTCAAGATCTATACGCCGGGCCTGATGGAGACCCTGCGCAGCTTCACCGAGGCTGGCGGCAGCGTGCTCGTGTCGGGCTCCTATGTGGGCAGCGACCTGTGGGACAACGCTGCCGGCAATAACGACGAGGCAGGTAAGGCGTTTGTCAAGGACGTCCTCGGTTTTGAGGGCCTCCATGGCAGGGCATCGCTCGACGGCACAGTCACCGCCGTTGACAGCCCCGACACCCGCTTGTCGTCGCCGGGATTCTGGCAGTTTACCAATAAGTTGAACGACAAGTCCTATGCCGTTGAGTCGCCCGACGCCATCCGCGCCAGCGATGACCGCGGCTTCACCTGGCTGCGCTACGGCGAGAACGGCCTGCCCGCCGCTATCGCCAGCGACCGCGGCAACTACCGCACCGTGGTGATGGGCTTCCCGCTTGAGACGCTCACCACCGCCCAGGATCGCACCAGCCTGATGACCCGCATCATGGAGTACCTTCTTCACTAACCGGTGATTAAAATGCGAATTTCACGAATTTAACTAATTATACGGATTTGATTTATGGCTTTATTGATCTATCCAAAGGAATCTTATGCTATTAAAGGCTGTCTGTTGAATGTGTATAATGGACTGGGCTGTGGCTTCTTAGAGGCCGTCTATCAAGAAGCTTTGGAATTGGAATTCGTCTCAGCTGGAATACCTTTTAAGCGTGAGGTTCGTCTGCCTATCTATTATAATGGCATTCTGCTTAAGAAAGAATATTATGCAGATTTTGTTTGTTATGATAAGATTATACTAGAACTGAAAGCTGTTTCAGAATTGTCCGCAGTGCATAAAAGCCAAGTAAAGAATTACCTGAAAGCATCAGGATATCAATTGGGGATTGTTGCTAATTTTGGCAACACAAGTTTGGAAACAGCTCGTGTTTGCAATAGCAATAATCTGTTGCTAAAATAAATATAATTCGTGAAATACGTTGAATTAGCGTAATTCGCATTTAGAAGACGATTAAATTACAAACTATAAAAAAAATAATTTATGGGAAGAATTAATTGCTTTATTCCGTTTGTCAGCGCCGAACAGGCTGCACAGACCATTGAGCACCTCAAGAATGAGGAACTGGTGAACAAGATTTACCTGCTCGCCACCGTGGACAAACCCAAACCCGTCGAGGGCTGCGAAATGCTGCCCGTCAATGTGCTCTTCTCGAGTGAAACGATGCGCACCATCGCCGAGCATGCCGATGCCGACTATGTGCTGCTCTACACCAAGTATGACACCTTGAAGATGGGTCCCTTCTCGCTGGAGCGCTTTGCCAAGTTGGGCGACGACACCCAGTCGGGTATGCTCTATGCCGACCACTACAACGTGACCGAAAAGGGTGCCGACAAGGCTCCTGTCATCGACTATCAGATGGGTAGCCTCAGGGATGACTTCGACTTCGGTTCGGTGATGTTCTTCTGCAGCCAGTGCTTCAAGAAGGCTGTCGAGGCCATGAAGGCCAACTATGAGTTTGCCGGCCTGTATGACCTGCGCCTCAAGTTGTCGCAGTTTGCCGCTATCACCCACATTAACGAGTTCCTGTACAGCGACGTCGAGTTGGATACCCGCAAGAGCGGCGAGAAGATCTTTGACTACGTTGACCCGCGCAACCGTGGCCGCCAGATCGAGATGGAAAAAGCCTGCACCGAGCACCTCAAGGAGGTCGGCGGCTATCTGTCGCCCACCCGTGAGGAGAATGGCGAGCAAGTGCCCAACTTCCGCCACATCGAGTTTGACCAGGGTGACTTTGAGGTCGAGGCAACGGTAATGATTCCCGTGCGCAACCGCATCCGCACCATCCGTGACGCCATTGACTCGGTGCTCAAGCAGGAGTGCAACTTCAAGTTCAACCTGATGGTAGTGGACAACTTCTCTACCGACGGCACCCGTGAGGCGATTGCCGAATACAACGACCCGCGCCTGATCCACATCATCGCCGACTTCTATGACATGGGCATCGGCGGTTACTGGAACCTGGCAGCCCATCGCCAGAACGTCGGCAAGTTCATCGTGCAACTCGACAGCGACGACATGTACAAGGACGAGCACACGTTGCAGACGATGGTGGACGCCTTCTACGAGCAGAATGTGGCCATGGTGGTCGGTACCTACCAGATGACCGATATTCATCTCAATCCCATTCCTCCCGGCATCATCGACCACAGGGAGTGGACGCCCAGCAACGGCCGCAACAATGCCCTGCGCATCAACGGCCTGGGAGCACCGCGCGCCTTCTATACGCCCGTGTTGCGTGAGGTGAAACTCCCTAACACGAGCTATGGCGAGGACTATGCCCTGGGCTTGAACATCTCGCGCTATTACCAGATTGGCCGCGTGTATGATCCCGTCTATCTGTGCCGCCGCTGGGACGACAACAGCGACGCGTCGCTCGACGTGGAGAAGGTGAACCGCAACAACCTGTATAAGGACCGCATCCGCACCTGGGAACTCCAGGCCCGCATTGCCCTTAACAAGAAGAATCAATAGTTTTCTAGAGGCTCTAGATGGTCTAGATAATCTAGATAGTCTAGTTTTTCTAGAGGCTCTAGTCAATAAACAACTGTCAAGAATACACAATGGATTATAGTGGAGTGGTAAATCGACTCATTGCCAAGCAGATGCGTGACTGGGACTTGGCTGGCGCTAATTATGCGGCGCTGGCTGATGCTGTCACGCGCACGTTGCAGTTGGGCGAGGCGACCATTGTGCTGCAATATAATCCTGAAAGACGACGCTCGTCGGCTGCCGCTATCGACAGGAAGTCGTTGGCACGCCGCGAGTGCTTCCTGTGCCGTGAGCATCAGCCCGCTAAGCAAAAGGCCGTGTTGTGGGGTGACAACTACAAGATACAGGTCAATCCTTATCCCATCTTCAAGCGCCACCTCACGATAGCCGACCTGAGGCACACGCCGCAGCGGCTGTCGGACAGGGTGGGGGATATGTTGCAGTTGGCTAAGGAATTACCTGAGTTTGTGGTATTCTATAATGGTCCACAGTGCGGCGCCTCGGCTCCCGACCATGCCCACTTCCAAGCGGGCGCCAAGGGCGAGATGCCGCTGCCCGACGAGTTGCCTCACGCCACGACCCATTTGCTGGCCGACGGCGATGAAGGCTTTATCGGCTATGTGGACATGTTGGGCCGCAGCCTGTTTACCATCGAGACCTCGACCCAGCGTGCCGCTGAGCGTTATGCCCTGCGACTGCTGGATCTGCTGCCTGTGCCTGAAGGTGCCGACGAACCGATGGTCAATGCGTTGTGCTGGTGGAGACAGATTGACCGGTTGTGGCAGATGGTGATTTTCCCGCGCCGCAAGCACCGTCCCGCCTGCTATGGTGAGGGCGAGGGTCGCCTGTTGCTCAGCCCGGGTGCCGTCGATATGGGCGGCTTGTGGGCCGTTCCTGAGTTCAAGGACTTTGATGCGCTCACACCCGAGGCGATCCAGGCGCTGTATGACGAGTTGTGCCTGTCCCGCAAGGACCTGGCTCCCGTCATCACCGGCTTCTCCCAGCACTGGGAAGACCTCCAACCGATTTGATTCCATTTGCGTAAAAGAGCAAATGGAGGATTAGTGGTTAGTGAAGGTCTATTTGATACAAAGAACAAGAAACCAAAAACTAAGAATATGGACGAGAAGAAGATACCGCAAGTGAGAGTGGGCATCATGAATGAGCCGCAGGTGGACTTTGTGCTCAATGGTGACTACCGCGTGAATGGTGCCGTGTGTAGCGGTGATCAGATAGCCCGCTGTATTGACGGCATGGTGGAGTGGAATGGCAATCGCTACGGCGAACTGCTGTTTGAACCTGTCGATGCCGAGAAGGCTTCGTTTACACTGAAGGCGGTGACCATCGGCGTGAGCTTCCACTGGAAACGTCAGGAGGACCAGACCTTTAAGGGCGCGCTGCACCTCATCGTCGAGAACGGCAAACTCACGCCCGTCAATGTGCTGAGCGTCGAGGACTACCTGTTGAGCGTCATTTCCAGCGAGATGAGTGCCAACGCGTCGCTTGAACTGCTGAAGGCCCATGCGGTCATCTCACGCAGCTGGCTGCTGGCACAGATCCATACCGAGGAGACCGTCACGCCCATCGAGCGCAACCCCGATGCTCCCGGCGAGATGATGGATACCCCTGAGGAACTCGTCAAGTGGTGGGATCGCGACGACCATGTGAACTTCGACGTGTGCGCCGACGACCACTGCCAGCGCTATCAGGGCATTACCCGTGCCACGACCGAGAAGGTGGAGCAGGCCATCCGCGCCACGTGGGGCCAGGTGCTCATGCACGGTGGCGCACTGTGTGACGCCCGCTTCAGCAAGTCGTGCGGCGGTGTGATGGAGGAGTTTGAGAACTGCTGGGAGCCGCATCACCACGACTACCTGGAAGCACGTCGTGACGGTGAGAAAGAGGCTGATTTCCCCGACCTGACGCGAGAGGACAACGCCGCCGAGTGGATTCTCTCGAGTCCCAGCGCCTTCTGCAACACCACCGACCCTGAAATCCTTTCCCAGGTACTCAACGACTACGACCAGGAGACCAAGGATTTCTACCGCTGGAAGGTGGAATATACCCAAGACGAACTCGCCGCGCTGATCAAGGAGCGCACGGGCATCGACTATGGCCGCATCCGCGACCTGCAGCCTGTGGCGCGCGGCACCAGCGGCAGGTTGTACCGCCTGCGTATCGTCGGCGAGAAATGCGAACGCATCATCGGCAAGGAGCTGACCATCCGTTATGCCTTGTCGCCCTCATGCCTGTACAGTTCGGCATTCGTTGTCGAGAAGCACGACAAGGGCGAGGACGGCTATCCCGCCAAGTTTGTGCTGCGAGGAGCAGGGTGGGGCCATGGCGTAGGCTTGTGCCAGATTGGTGCCGCCGTGATGGGCGCTAAGGGCTATGACTACAAGCAGATCCTGCTGCACTACTTCGTCGGCGCCTCAATCGAGAAACGCTATTAAGCCTCTTAAAGTCCTTAAAGACGCTGTAAGATTTAAACTTAAAAACTAAATAACGATATGAAAGAAGCAAATCTTGAACCCAAAAGGAGGACGCCATGGTTGTGGATTCCGACGCTCTATTTTGCTGAGGGTATCCCTTACTTTGTCGTGAACAACATCTCGGTGCTGATGCTGGCTAAGATGGGTGTGCCTAACGGACAGATGGCACTGTTCACCAGTTTGCTCTACCTGCCGTGGACCATCAAGCCTTTCTGGAGCCCGTTCGTGGACATTATCCGCACCAAGCGGTGGTGGACCATCTCGATGCAGGTGCTCATGAGCATCGCATTTATCTTGCTCACGCTGACCATGCCGCATCCCGATGCCGCTACCATCGCCTCGGGTCAGACACCTATCAGCATGTTTACCATCACGCTGATCCTGTTTGTGATCACCGCCTTTGCCTCGGCGACGCATGACATCGCAGCCGACGGCTTCTATATGCTGGCGTTGCGGCAGAACGAGCAGGCGGCCTTTGTCGGCATCCGTAGCACGTTCTATCGCCTGTCGTCGATCTTCGGCCAGGGTGTGCTGGTGGCCATCGCCGGTGCCATTGAGTTGAAGAACGGCAATATCCCCATGTCTTGGATGATCACGATGGGAGTTGCCGCAGTGCTGTTCAGCGCCGTCACGCTGTATCACACCTTTGCTATTCCCAGGGTGAAAAGTGATGCTTCGACCCTGAAGGACGAGAAACCCACCGTCGGTGCCATCTTCAATGAGTTTGGCCGCACTTTTGTGACCTACTTCACCAAGCCTTATGTGTGGTTGGCCATTGTCTTCATGCTGTTGTACCGCTTGCCCGAGGCTTTCCTCATCAAGATGTGTACACCGTTCCTTGTCGCCAGCAAGGACGTTGGCGGTCTGGGACTCTCGACAGCCGAGGTGGGCATCGTCTATGGTACGATTGGCGTGCTGGCGTTGACCATCGGCGGTATCTTGGGCGGACTGTTCGCTGCCAAGGTGGGCTTGAAGAAGTCGTTGTGGTGGATGGCAGCCTGTATGACCTTGCCTTGTGCAACCTTTGTCTATCTGGCTGTCGGCCAGCCTACTAACCTGGTGGCTATCTCTACCGCTATTGCCATTGAGCAATTTGGCTACGGCTTCGGTTTCACGGCCTACATGTTGTATATGATGTACTTCAGCGAGGGCGAGTTCAAGACATCTCACTATGCCATCTGCACCGCCTTCATGGCATTGAGTATGATGATTCCGGGCATGTTTGCCGGCTATATCCAGGAGGCCATCGGCTACGCCAACTTCTTCTGGATGGTAATGGTCTGCTGCATCGCCACGCTGGTTGTTACCTACCTCGTCGATCGCCGCGTCGACCCCAACTACGGCAAGAAAAACGATACCGATACTGTTTAACAACTGATCTCTTAATAACAACTGAATAATCTGAAAAATCTGATTTGCTATGCCGCAGTATTTATTTCAGAAAGAGACATATGCTATAAGAGGTTGTTTGAGAACGGTTGCTTTTGAACTGGGTAGCGGGTTTCTTGAAAAAGTTTATCAGGAAGCTTTGGAACTTGAATTTAAAGAAGCTGGGATTCCTTATGAACGGGAGGCTAAATTAAAAGTGTTCTATAAAGGAAAGCCTCTTCAGCAGGAGTATATTGCTGATTTTGTCTGCTATGGTAAAATAATAGTTGAACTCAAGGCTATCACTCAATTGAATGAAGTTCATGAAGCCCAAGTTTTCAATTATTTAAAAGCGACAGGATTCGATTTGGCTTTACTTGTTAATTTTGGCGAAAGTCCATTGAATATTAAGCGATTATATAATTATATGAAACAAAAATCATATAATTCAGACTAGTCAGTTGTTTTTTCAGTTGTGCGGATGCCTTCAGATATTTCAGATTAATCAGTTGTTAATTTATTTAATGAATATGAAGAAGATAGTTTTATTGATATTGAGTGTGATGGTGGTGATGACGGCTGGTGCGGTTGGCCGCAGGGTCGTCAAGCCGGGTATCGAGGTGCTGCGTGACGGCGGGTTCGCCGAGCTGCAGGGCAAACGCGTGGGACTGGTGACCAATCCCAGCGGCATTGACAACAACCTCAAGAGCACCGTTGACATCCTCAACGAGGCGCCGGGCGTCAAGCTCGTGGCGCTGTTCGGACCCGAGCACGGCGTGCGCGGCAATGCCCATGCGGGCGATGCTGTGGGCGACGCTGTGGATCCGCTGACGGGCATCAAGATGTACTCGCTCTTCGGCAAGACGCATGAGCCGACTGCCGAGATGCTCAAGGACATCGACGTGCTGGTCTATGACATCCAGGACATTGGCTGCCGTAGCTACACCTTCTATGCCACGATGGGTGTGTGCATGGAGGCCTGCGCCAAGCACGGCACCGAATTCATGGTGCTGGATCGCCCCAATCCGCTGGGCGGCAACAAGGTCGAGGGCAACCTCGTCGAGGACGGCTATTTCTCCTTCGTGAGCAAGTATCCCATCCCTTATATCTATGGCCTCACGCCTGGTGAGCTGGCTACCTTCCTCAACGAGGAGGGCATCATCGCTGAGCGCTCCAAGACGGGCCACGGCTGCAAACTCACCGTCATCCCCATGGAGGGCTGGAAGCGTGACATGAAGTTCCGCGACACGGGTATGCCCTGGGTGTTGCCCTCGCCGCAGATTCCCACGCCCGAGAGTGCTTTCTTCTATCCCGTGTCGGGCATCCTGGGCGAGCTGTACATCTTCAACACCGGCATTGGCTACACCTTGCCGTTCCAGACCTTTGCCGCCTCGTGGATAAATGCCGACTCCCTGGCGAAGAAGATGAACGCGCTGAACCTGCCGGGCATGCAATTCAGGCCCATCAACTACAAGCCGTTCTACGCCCTGAGTGTGGCGGTGGACAAGTCACTGCAGGAGGTGCATGGCGTGCAGATTTATATCACCAACCCTGACAAGGCCAACCTGTGCCTGACGCAGTTCTACTTCCTGCAGGTCATTCACGAGATGTACCCCCAGGTGGAGCTGTTCGAGCAGAATCCCAAGCGCTACGCCATGTTCGACAAGGTGTGCGGCAGCAAGGAGATACGCGAACGCTTTGTCAAGCGTTATCGCGTTGAGGACATCGCCGACTACTGGAACAAGGATGCCGACGACTTCCGCGCCCGCAGCAAGAAGTACTACATTTACGCGGAGCAGGGTAGGTTAGAAAACAAGTTGCCCCGCAAGAAGAACTAAACAGGTGGGACAAAAGAACCGTCCCTCTGTCCCATTGGGACAAAAGAACCGTCCCTTTGTCCCAAAACTTAAAAGAATATGAGTAAAGATAATAAACGATTGCTGTCGCTCGATATCCTGCGTGGTATCACCATCGCGGGCATGCTGCTGGTGAATAATCCCGGCACATGGAGCTATATCTATAAACCGCTGGAGCATGCCGACTGGATCGGCCTGTCGCCGACCGACCTGGTGTTCCCGTTCTTCGTCTTCTGCATGGGCGTGTCGATGGCTTTCTCGCTCAAGAAGTTCAATTACAAGATGTCGGGCCCGCTGATGTGGAAAATTGTGCGTCGCGCCGTCGTCCTGTTCCTTGTCGGCTGGGCTGTGCAGTGGTTCGGCCATCTGGTGCGTGGCCTGTGCAAGGGCGATCCATTCAGCGAGGCCGTGAACAACCTGGACACGCTGCGTTGCCTGGGCGTGTTCCAGCGACTGGCGCTGACCTATCTGTTCGGCTCGCTGTGCGTCGTGCTGTTCAAACGAGGGTTCATCCCGTGGCTTGTGGGCATCATCCTTGTTGTCTATGCCCTGATATTGGGGCTGGGTAACGGCTATGACTTCTCGCTCGACAATATCATTGCCCGCATCGACAACAGCGTGCTGGGCACCGACCACATGTATCACGAGTGGGCCTATGGCGAGCAGCTCTCGTTTGACCCCGAGGGCATCCTGAGCACGCTGCCGTGTATTGCCCATGTGCTCATCGGCTATCTGGTGGGTCGCATGATCCTGAGCGTGCACAACAATACCGAGCGCGTTACCACCATGCTGCTGTGGGGCACGATGCTGGTGCTGGCTGGTTGGCTGCTGCAATACGGCATTCCCTGCGGCAAGAAGATGTGGTCCTCGACGTTCGTGATGATTACCTGCGGCATGGCGATGTGCATCCAGGCGTTGCTCATCTACTTTGTCGATGTCAAGGGCAAGAAGGGCGGCTGGACGCGATTCTTTGAATCCTTCGGTGTAAATCCGTTGGCACTCTACCTGCTGGGAACCATCCTGGCGATCCTGTTTGGTGCCATCCCCATCGGCCACGATGCCGAGGGCGGCAACATCTCCATCCACAGTGCGGTGTATAACTTCTTCACCACCTTCTGCAACGAGTACACGGCATCGGCACTGTATGCCATCTGCTTCGTGCTGTTGAACTGGGTAGTGGGCCACGTGCTGTACAAGAAGAAGATTTTTATCAAGATATAGTGACAATAGTAGCTATAGTACTGATAGTTACTATAGTTGAGATGATTAATAACTTAAAAACCAATATATTATGATGATTCTTATTGCTGACTGCGGTTCCACCAAGATCAACTGGACACTGCTTAACGGAAAAGAGAAGGTAGCTCAGATTTTCACTACCGGCATGAACGCCCTCCTGCTCACCGAGGAGGAGATGAAGGAACAGATCAAGCGTGAGCTGATGCCGCACCTCACCAACTACAAGGTTGACGAGATCCACTACTATGGCGCTGGCATCATCTCGGACGAAATCAAGCAGCAGGTGGTCAATGCCCTGCGTGCCAACCTGCCCAGTGCCGGCAAAGTGGAGGTCGCCAGCGACCTGCTCGCCGCCGCGCGTGCCGTGTGCGGTCGCAAGCCTGGTATCGCCTGCATCCTGGGTACGGGCAGCAACTCGTGCTACTACGACGGCGAGAAGGTGGTGATGAACGTGTCGCCCCTGGGCTACATCCTGGGCGATGAGGGCAGCGGTGCCGTGCTGGGCAAACTGCTCGTGGGCGATGTGCTGAAGAAGCAGCTGCCTGAGCACCTGTGCGAGAAGTTCATGAAGGAGTACAACCTGGACTACACGACCATCATCACGTCGGTCTATCGCAAACCCGCTGCCAACCGTTTCCTGGCGCAGTTTGCCCCCTTCCTGGAGCACAACATCGAGGAACCTGCCATCCATGACATCGTGCTGCGCTCGTTCACCGACTTCTTCAAGCGCAACGTCGCCAGCTATCCCGGCTACAAGGAGCTGCCGTGCAACTTCGTGGGCTCCATCGCCCTGTGCGAGAAGGCCGTGCTGCAAGAGGCCGCCGAGGCGCTGGGTATCACCATCGGCACCATCATTAAGGACCCGATGGAGGGTCTGGTGAAGTACCACTCAACCGAGGCGTGATCGGGGTGTAGGGCCTCGCCCTTGGCGTGGCTACAAGAAAGTGTTATGCCGATGGGCATGACTGTTGTTGAATATTTAATTTGATACGATTATGGCTTTTGTGAAAATCAGCGAACAAGAGTCGCTATACAATGACCTGGAGAAGAAGTCGGTGCATGAGTTGCTCACCGAGATTAACCAGGAGGACCACAAGGTGGCCGATGCGGTGCAGCAGGCGATTCCCCAGATCGAGAAACTCGTCACGGGCATTGTCGAGCGCATGAAGAAGGGTGGCCGCATCTTCTACATGGGTGCGGGTACCAGCGGGCGCCTGGGCGTGCTTGACGCGAGCGAGATACCGCCCACCTTTGGCATGTCGCCGGGGTGGATCATCGGCATAATCGCCGGTGGTGATACGGCCCTGCGCAACGCTGTGGAGAATGCCGAGGACGATACGACTCAGGGCTGGAAAGACCTGCTGGAGTACAAGGTGACGCCGCTCGACACGGTCATCGGCATCGCAGCGAGCGGAACGACACCCTATGTCATTGGTGCCTTGCGTGACGCGCGTGCCAACGGCTGCCTCACCGCCGCCATCACCAGCAACCCCGATGCCCCCGTGAGCGAGGTCGCCGAAATCCCCATCGAGATGATTGTCGGTCCCGAGTATGTCACGGGCAGCTCGCGCATGAAGAGCGGAACTGGCCAGAAACTCATCTGCAACATGATCTCGACCAGCGTGATGATCAAGATGGGGCGCGTCAAGGGCAACAAGATGGTGAACATGCAACTCACCAACCAGAAACTCGTGGACCGCGGTACCCGCTGGCTCGTCGAGGAGCTGAAGCTCCCCTATGAGGACGCCAAGCGCCTGTTGCTGCTCCACGGCTCGGTAAAAAAGGCCATCGACGCCTACCGTGGTCTGTAAACATCAAGTCTGGTGCGATGATATCGCGCCACAATAAACCAGGAATAATGAAAAGGATAGCATTATTGGCTGTGGTGGCGCTCATGTGCCTCACCGCCGTGGCCCAGGCCAATCAGGACCCCTACTATGCGCGGCGGGCAACGCTGTTTGATCAGCTGCCCATCGGCAAGAAGGACATTGTCATGCTGGGCAACAGCCTGACCGACGGCTGCGAGTTCAACGAGCTGCTGAGCAACCGCCACATCAAGAACCGCGGCATCGTGGGCGACATTGTGCAGGGCATGATTGACCGCATCGGGCCCATCATCAAGGGAAAGCCCCGCAAGTTGTTCATCATGTGCGGCGTCAACGACATCTCGCATGACGTGAGCGCCGACAGCATCGCCCGTGCCACCGAGAAGTTGATTGTCATGGTCAAGCAGGGCAGTCCCAGGACCAAGATTTACCTGCAGAGCCTGCTGCCGTTCAACAATGACGTGCGCGAGTGGAAGTTGCTCAAGGGCCGTGACCACGTCGTCGTCGAGGCCAACGCCCTGCTCGAGCAAGTCGCTCACCGTCAGGGTGTAACATGGATTAACCTATACCCGCTGTTCGTCGATGACCAGGGCCGCCTGCGCGCCGAGTTGACCAACGACGGACTGCACCTCATGGGCGACGGCTACCTCATATGGCGCGACGCCATCAAGCCATATCTGAAATAAACTTCAGGCATTGTAATCCAAGTTTTTGAGGAAACAAAAAGGGGCGACACGGTTGCCCCTTTTTTGTGATTTTGGGAATATATTTGCATATCTCGGTAAAAAGGTCTAATTTTGTGGTTTATTGTGGAAATCCCGACCGCGCCCTTTCGCGCCCGTCAGACGACCACATCATTGGAAACAGAAAAGGTAACTCGCTGATAATGACTACTGTGATAGTGTCTCCAGCTTTACCTGCAAGGCACAGTGCCACCACCTCAGTCATGAAGTGGTGACCCTTTGTGTGTTGCTCAATCATCCATTGCCCATCAATTCCATTAGTCAATGAAATTAGACAAAGACATCATCACGGTGACATCACCGCTGCTGCCTGACCTCGACGAGTTCCACGAGATGCTGCGCGAGATCTGGAACCGCAAGTGGGTGACCAACAACGGCGAGTTCCACCAGAGGTTTGAAGCCGCCCTCTGCGAATACCTCAAGGTGCCTTACATCAGCGTATTCACCAATGGCACCCTGCCTCTCATCACCGCCCTGCAGGCGTTGAATATCAGCGGCGAGGTCATCACCACCCCTTACAGTTTTGTGGCGACAACCCACTCATTGTGGTGGAACGGCATCAAGCCCGTGTTTGTAGACATCGACATGGCCACGGGAGGTATAGACCCCGACCGCATAGAGTCGGCTATCACGCCGCGCACGACGGCTATTATGCCCGTTCATGTGTATGGCAAGCCGTGCCGCACCCGTGAGATTCAGGAGATTGCCGACAAGTACGGCCTGCGCGTTATCTATGACGCCGCCCACGCCTTCGGTATTGAGGTGGATGGCAAGAGCATTCTTGAAGAAGGCGACATGTCCACGCTGAGTTTCCACGGCACCAAGGTCTTCGGTACAACCGAGGGAGGAGCACTTGTGGTAAAGGACGAGAAGATGAAGCAGCGCATCGACTACCTCAAGAACTTCGGCTTTGCCGGCGAGACCGAGGTCGTCGCTCCCGGCATCAATGGCAAGATGGACGAGATGCGCGCCGCCTTCGGCCTACTCAACCTGCAGCAGGTCGATGCCGCTATCGAGGCACGTCACCAGGTCGCTATTCGCTACCGTGAGGCCCTGCGTCCAGTCGAAGGCATCACTTTCTGGGACGACATGCCCGGCGTGCGCCACAACTACGGCTACTTCCCCATCTTTGTCGATGCCGAGACCTACGGCATGACGCGCGATGAGCTTTACTTCAAGCTGCGCGACCACGGCATCCTCGCCCGTCGCTACTTCTATCCCCTCATCAGCTCCTTCTCCACCTATCGCGGCCTGCCCAGCGCCACCCGCGAAAACCTACCCAACGCCACCCGCATGGCCGACACCGTCATCTGCCTTCCCATCCACCACGAACTCACCCCCACCGACCAACAACGCGTCCTCGACTGCATCCTCAAATAAAAACCTTCATTTTTTTCTATATCTATCTCAATAAGAAGGTTGAATTTTATTATAATTATGGGTAAAGAAAAGTGTCTTTTTTTTGTAAAGGAAGATTCGACAGCTAATAAACTTAAAGAGGTTTGCTATAAAAGTCATTATTCAAATAAAGAATTAGCTTATAGGGTCATTAAAGATGGCTATGTCTTAATATCAAGAAAATGGGATGAATCTTTTCATCTAGAAGGTGGTGTTGTTGATTCTGATATGTTCTATATACCAGAAACTGGATACACAGATACAGGGGGATGCTCATACGACTTTGATTTGTCAAGTGTAGAATATAGGAATAAATGTATATTTTTGGGCACAATTCATCCGGTATATGGTCATGCCATAACTGATGCATTGAAGAGACTTTGGTTTTTAAATACAGAATTTGGAAGAAAACTTATTAAAGACTCTTCAGTTGATTTGGTATATATTACTTCTTGTAATGG
Source organism: uncultured Prevotellaceae bacterium (assembly GCA_946186345.1). Taxonomy (GTDB): domain Bacteria; phylum Bacteroidota; class Bacteroidia; order Bacteroidales; family Muribaculaceae; genus Sodaliphilus. The sequence continues at coordinate 26,358 of CAMHMV010000012.1, forward strand.
TAATATGCCCCAGTGGCATTTGAAAATATTCGAGCTTGCTGGAGTGGATGTCTCGAGGCTTAAACACATCCGAAATACTACAAAGTATAATGAAATTATCATACCTGATAATTCATTATTTAAAGAAAACGGGATGTTGTGTTTTTGTAATGAATATCGTGAAATAATCGAAAAGATTAAAAGCAATGTTCGGAGCACAGCTTATTTTGAGTCGGCACCATCGTATGATTTATATTATACAAGAACCGCCTTGAAGGATGCCTCAAAAAGAGAAATAGGAGAGAAATCAATAGAAAAGCTATTTAAGAAGAGAGGATTTCAAGTGTTTTCTCCTGAAACATTGCCATTAGAAGAACAAATAAGCCTCTTGATAAAGTGTAATAGATTCGCGGCGACAGAAGGTTCGTGCTCTCACGCTTCGGTGTTTTGTAATTCATCTGCTGAAGTGATAATCTTGAGAAAAGCCAATTATGTTAATAGCTATTCACCAATGATAAGCGACTATGTTGGTCATCGAACAGTTTTTGTCGATGTCAATAATTCGGTAATGGCAAATAAGAAAGCCCCTATGGTTGGCCCGTTTTATCTGTATGTGACTAAAGAATTGTCTCGTTTTTGGGGGCTGAAATCGTTTGCTGTACCTCTGATTTTTCGCCCCTCATATTGGAATTACCGTTGTTTCTTCCCCATTAGGAAAGAATATTATCGGCTGAGAGCAGGCATAGGACTGAGAAGAAAGCTTCGGTCCTTCATATCTCCAGTGTTTAATCATTTACACGATTGATATATATTATTGCAATATAATTGCACGAAGTTAATTATTTCAAACAATGAGGGTTCCTTTGATGAATGATTTCTTTAAGATACAAGGAATCAAATGTTGTTATTAAATTGATATTGCACCATTAGAATTGTCGAATGATATTATCAATGGCTGAAGAAAAGGAAAAACTAATTCTGATAGGTGGTCTGTGTTACCTGTTGCCCGTCATTGAACTGATTCATTAATTAACGTCGCTACGCGCGAGAAGTTCTCTTTATACTATGTTTAAAAGTTATTGAATTGTATAGTAAATGAAGAATTTGTTAATTATTGGTGCCCGTGGTTGGGGACGAGAAATATTTGGGATGTTGCCTGATTGTAAGGGCTATGGTACTGAATTTGTCGTTAAGGGTTTTCTGGACGATAAAGCCGATGCTTTGGATAAATTTGAGGGCTATCCTCCAATCATCGACAGTGTAGAGCATTATGAGCCTCAAGAGAATGATGTCTTCGTCTGTGCACTAGGTGAACCCAAGTGGAAGCGCCATTATGCCGAAATCATGCTTGCTAAGGGTGGGGAGTTTATCAATCTCGTTCACCAGCGAGCATATCTTGGTAAAAATACTGTTTTGGGCCAGGGTTGCATTATATCAAAAGAGGCAAGTGTGTCTTGCGACGTTCACATTGGCGATTTTGTTACCTTGCAGCGTTTGGCTACAATTGGTCATGATGCTTCATTAGGGAATTATTGCAACTTGGGAGCTATGTGCTTCATGGGTGGGGGCTCATCAATCGGAGAAGAAACCATAGCCTTTCCCGGTTCCATAATCTTACCCCATGTGTCAGTAGGTAACAAGTGCATAGTTGGTGCGGGTTCGATAGTTGTTCGTAGGGTGAAAGATACGAAAACAGTATTTGGTAACCCCGCTAAAGTGATGGATTTATAATGATGAACAATAGTTTTAATCCTTTCTCTCTTCAGGACCGCACGATTATTGTTACCGGGGCTTCATCGGGCATAGGTCGTACAACGGCTCTCGAATGTTCCCAAATGGGTGCACATGTTATCATAACTGGGCGAGACAATGCGCGTCTTGATGAGACTTTCCAAGAACTTGAGGGAGATGGTCATAAGGCTGTCATCGCTGATTTGACACAAGAGGTACAGGTTCAATGCTTGCTTGAGCAGTTGCCCGTGGTGGATGGTGTTGTATTGTGCGCCGGTCAGGGTATGGTTGTGCCGTTCAAGATGGCCGATCGCAAGAAATTAAATCCGATTTTTGAGATTAATTATTTTGCTCCGGTAGAATTGTTGCGTTTGCTGCTGAAAAAAAAGAAATTGGCTAATGGCGCTTCTGTTGTTTTTGTATCGTCGATAGGAGGCGTGGGCTCTATTACTATCGGCAATAGCATTTATGGAGCATCCAAGGCTGCATTGAATTCTGCTATGCGTTTTTGTGCGTTGGAGTTGGCGCCCAAGAAGATTCGTGTCAACAGTGTTTGCCCGGGTATGGTCAATACCAGCCTTATCAAGGGTGGGGCAGTGAGCGAGGAGCAGCATCAGGCTGACATGCAGAAGTACCCGCTCAAACGTTATGGCGAGCCTGAGGATATTGCAAATGGCATCATCTATCTGTTGTCTGATGCCTCTTCGTGGGTGACAGGGCACTCGTTGGTCATCGATGGAGGATACACATTATAAGTTTTGCTGAAAAATGGCTTTTTTTGAGTATAAGAATATCAGGGTGGCAGGCGTGGCCTGCGCTGTACCTCGCAATGAGGTGAAATCAGAATCCTATAAACCAGTCTTCGGTGACGAAGAGGTGGACAAATTCATGACGATGACTGGTGTGAAAGCGTCTCGTCGCACTCTTGAGCACCAGACGTGTTCAGACTTGGGCTATCGTGCCGCTAAGGAGCTGCTGGCTCATAAGGGCGTTAAACCTGAAGAGATTGGTGCTTTGTTGTTCTCTTCCCATAGCCCTGACTACCGTCGCCCCTCGACAGCATTTGTCCTTCAGTATCGTTTGGGCATCCCCGAGGAAGCTGTCTGCTATGACATCAGCCTGGGGTGCTCATCGTTGGTTGTGGGCATGCAGACGATGGCATCTATTCTCAGCACTAGTGACATGAAATATGGCTTGCTGTTTGTGGGTGACACAGCAGGTAAGTCAGTGAACCCCAATGACCGCAGTTCGGCCATGCTTTTTGGTGAGGCGGGTGCCGTGATGTTGATGGAGAAGACTCAAGATTCCACTGACGAGGTCAAGGCGCTTATCCGCAGTGATGGTACGGGTTTCAAGTACATGATTATCCCTGGTGGTGGTTACCGCAACCTGCATGCCAGTGAGGACGTGGAGATGTGTGCCGATGGCAACGAACGCTCGCTGATGAACTCGTTTATCCAGGGTACCTCGGTATTCACGTTCACTATCTTTGACGTGCCGCGCCTTATTAAAGATTTCTGGACTAAGACAGATACGACATCTCAGGACTATGACTGCTTTGCCTTCCATCAGGCAAACCTGTATATTCTGAAGCAGATTGCTAAAAAGGCCAAGATTCCCTTTGAAAAGATGCCTATCACGCTTGACCGCTATGGCAATACATCGGGCGCATCGGCTATCGTCACGCTGTGTGACGTATATGGTAAAGCCACTGAGGACAAGACGGTCAAGGTGATGGCGTGCGGCTTTGGCATCGGCATCTCGCTGGGTGCGACATCGTTTGAAATCAATACTGCCGACATCCTGCCCATCATGGAGGATGACGAAATCTTCACCGAGGGACTTATCACCTATCCAAACCAACTCTACGAGAAAAAGTGATCTATAACGTTCTTTCCTATCTTGACAATTCTGCGCGTCGCTTCCCCGATAAGTTGGCGTTGGCGGACGACAAAAGTGCTCTTACCTTTGCGCAGTGGCAGTCAATGGCACAGGGCATAGGCACCCTCATTGTCCGGCTCACTTCAGGAGCTATGCGGCGCCCCGTGCTGGTATTTGTAGACCGCAAGATAGAGTGCCTGGTGGGCTTTATGGGCGTGGTCGAGAGCGGCAACTTCTATGTGCCTATCGACAACAAGATGCCTGAGGCTCGCATCCGTCTCATCATTGAGGTGCTTAACCCCATTGCGGCTGTCACGGTAACAGCCCGGGATGCCCAAGTGCTGCAGGCTATCGGTTTTGATGGAGTGATGATTGACTATCAGACAGCCATTGAACAGCAAAGTGACTTGGAGCTGCTCGCCGATATACGTTCTCGAGTTATTGATACCGATCCACTGTATGCCATATTTACCAGCGGTTCGACAGGTGTACCCAAAGGGGTTGTAATCAGTCATCGTGGTGTAATAGACCTCGCTGAGTGGCTCGTGGACCGCTTCAGCTTTGACGAGACTGATGCCCTGGGGAACCAGACGCCATTTTATTTTGACGGCTCGGTCAAGGATATCTATATCTGCCTGAAAACAGGGGCCACGCTCAATGTCATCGGTAAGAAATACTTCACTTTCCCAAAGTTGCTCATCCAGCTGCTCAACGAACGAGGCATTACCACTATCCTGTGGGCGACATCGGCCATTGTACTGGTGGGCAACAGCCATATCCTCGACGATAACGTGCCTAGGGGGCTCAAGCGCGTATTCTTTGCGGGCGAGGCGATGCCCGCCAAGCAATTGAAGGTGTGGATGAGCAAACTTCCATTGACGCAGTTTATCAACTTGTACGGACCCACTGAGATTACCGTGGATTGTACCTACTATATCGTGGATCGCGACTTCGGTGACGATGAGTACATCCCTATCGGCCATCCCTGTGAGAACATGCAGGTGCTGGTATTCAACGAGCAAAACCGTTTGGTGGGAGTGGACGAACCCGGCGAACTTTGCGTGCGTGGTACAGGTGTGGCTTTGGGTTACTATAACAACAAGGAGAAGACGCGTGAGACCTTTGTGCAGAATCCGCTGCATGACCTCTATGACGATAAGATTTACCGCACGGGCGACATTGTTAAGTACAACAGCCTTGGCGAGCTGGAGTTTGTCTCTCGCAAAGACTTTCAGATTAAGCACAACGGCAACCGCATTGAGCTGGGTGAGATCGAAGTGGCTGTCAATGCTCTTGAGGACGTTACGGGTGCCGCTTGTATCTTTGACAGCGAGGAAGACAAGATTGTCCTCTACTATACGACGGCTAGTGGCAACGAGCTGGATATTATTAATCTAGTGAAGGACCGTCTGCCCAAGTACATGTTCCCCAACGTGTCAATTCACCTTGAGCAGATGCCCCACAACATGAATGGCAAAATTGACCGCATCGTCCTCCAGCACAACTACCAGCAGCTAAAACAACAATAGATACAACTAGTACAATATTATAAAAGTCTTGATAGCATAGTTTTTGTTGTAGCTATTGTTTTCTTTTTTAGGAAGATGGAGCAGTTGACCGACATCCAGCAGTATTACGATATCGTTGAGCGTTACCGCCGCGAGGGCTGTCGCAGCAACGACTACCTGCAGGTCCGTGCAGGTGACCTTATCGCTCATGGCCTGCTCTATGCCGACTGCCACGACAGCAATGCATATCTACTGGAGCGCAAGGCCAACTGTTGCCGCATGTACTACTACCTCAACGACATGACGTCGCCCGATGTCCTCGCCGCCCCTGAGCAGGTCATTATGCTTGAGATCCTGTATCGTGGTGGCCAGTTCCCTCAGGCTGAGCGGGACTATTTGGTGGCAATGGGCTTTGAGGAGAACCTGGTGCGAGACCAATATGCCGCAGTCTATCAGGATTTGTCGCCCGCTTCGGCTCATGACGATGTCGATGTGCGCCCTGCCGTCAGCCTTGACGAGGTGGCATGGGCTGTCAAGATGTTCAATGACACCTTTGATCCTTATAGTGGGGACTATATCGATGACAGTGAGTTGCCGGACTTGTTCCAGGGTAATCAGGTGCTGATGGCTGTCGATGGGGCTAGCAATCCGTTAGGGGCGCTACATCAGACGGTGGATCGCAACGTGGCTTGGATCTCTCATGTCGCGGTGGTGCCCGCGGCGCGAGGCAGGCACGTGGGTCAGGCGCTGGTGGACACCTTTGTCGAGTGCAACCATGTGACCGACAAGAGCCGATATATGCTATGGGTGCAGCAGCAGAACACTGCCGCAGTCGCCATGTACAGGAAGAAAGGCTTCCGATACATCAACAAGTCTACCCTCTCTCTCATCCGCAAATAATTAGTTGCATTCGCGAAATTCCTATTGGTTTTTCGTTGTTTCCTTTTTTCTTTTGGACCATGGATTCTTCTATATCACCGAACAAACAGCGCATTTATTTGTGGGATAACCTCAAGATTGTTTTGATCCTGTTTGTGGTGATTCATCATGCCTCAGCTCCCTATGGGCTTTTAGAAGGACAAAAATGGTATAAGATGTTATTAATGATTATTATGCCATATACGATGTCCGCTTTTACCATCATTTCTGGGTATTGGTTCAAGCCTAGACCTGTAAATGTTTTGGCAAGAAAATTCCTTCTCCCGGCTCTGCTGGTATTGTTCCTTTGTTATGGGCTTTGGCCTTATAGCCGTTATTATGATGGTAAGTATTGTCCGTGGACATTGGACATTATGTGGTACCTATGGGTTCTGTTTTTCTATTATCTAATCACACCCAAACTGCTGAAATACAACTTGAATGTCATTTTGATTGCCAGTGTATTGTTGTCTTTATTTGCAGGCTTTTTCTCCTGTGTAGGAGTATCGTTCTCATTGGGTCGTATGATAGGGTTTTACCCATTCTTCCTTCTTGGCATAAAAATCAGATCATCAGCGAAATGGTCAGATTTGTCTAAAAGTAAAAGGGCAATAACAGTAGCAAGAATTGTTTTTGCTGTGACTTTGATTCTTTATTTTATCCTGTTTTTGTATGACAACTCGCTCAGTAGATATATTTCGTTTTCTAACAGATACGATCAGAAATGGTTTTCAGTACTCTACAGACTGTTTACTTATCTAATTTGTACTGTGCTCTCATTATCCCTGATTCTATCAATGCCAAATAAAAAGTTCTGGTTCACTAAATATGGTAGCAGGTCATTAACACCATACTTACTACATCCATTATTTCTCTATTCTTTAAGTTGGAAACTTGCTATTCCGATTATGAACGAGTGGTATGGATACATATTCTATATGTTGATTATACCCGCTTTGTGCATGATGACTGTCCATAGCAAGATAGACGGCTTTGTTAAGAAATTGACATCCTGAAATGTATATCAAACAAAAGTGAAAAAGCAATAAGAACTGAATTATTAAGATTCGCGTAATTCTTATTGAGGAAAATGGAATAAGAATGCCGACTTTTAACTGAAGACTTACAACTAACAACTAGATAATATGGATAAACTGTTAGAAATCTTAAAGGAAATTCGCCCTGACGTGGATTTTGAGAACGAGACCGAACTGATTGACGACGGAATTCTTGACTCCTTTGATGTCGTCTCAATCATCTCTGAAATCGATGATGCCTTCGGCGTACAAATCCGCATCAATGAGCTTGACCCCGAGAACTTCAACTCCGCCGAGGCTATCTGGGCCCTTATCCAGAAACTGAAATAAATGATAATGCTTCTATGATGGTTACAATTAAGTTGCGACATCAAAGTTGGCAATATCATGTTTCCCAAGTGGATGAGTAAAGTCTAAAAATAATTATTATGTACGGATTTCAAGGCAAAAGAGTAGTTGTTGCTGGTGCTTGTGGCGGTATTGGTAAGGCTGTGTCGGCGATGCTGGCACAGTGTGGGGCACAGGTTTTAGTTTTGGATCTCAATGAGGAAAAGCTGGCACTACTCTGCCAGCAATTGGATGGCGAGGGGCATTGCTATCGCGTGTGTGATTTCAGCAATATCGAGGGGATTGAACCTGTTATTGATGATGTCGTCAAACAGTGTGGTCCGGTGGACGGTTTTGTGCACTGTGCCGGGACTGGCGAAGTGCGCCCCTTGAAGATGTCAAAATATCCCTACATGGTCAGTGTGATGAATGTGAACTTTTTTTCGTTTGTGGAAATTGTTCGTTGCTTGACTAAGCGCAAGGCTTTCAACTCTGGGATGAGCATCGTAGGGGTTTCCTCAATCGGAGCATTTTATGGCGCCCCCACCAAGGTCGCTTACACTTCATCTAAGGCAGCCATGAATGCTGCTGTCAAGTGCATGGCAGTAGAACTGGGTGCCAAGGGCATTCGAGTGAATTCTGTTGCTCCTGGTGCTACCAATACAAGCATGAGGCGACAATATGAAAGCTATGCCCAAGATACCGACAGTTACAAGATTAATGCTATCCGTCAATATTTGGGCATCTGTGAACCTGAGGATATTGCTAACTCCATCGCGTTCCTGTTGAGTGACAAGGCCCGCATGATCACGGGTACTTGCCTTACCGTTGACGGCGGCAAGATGTCCACCTAAGTGGCTAGCGATTAATTTAGAGTTTAAGATTGGAATTCGGATCCACAGACAACAAAAACAGACAATTAAAAATTGGCAACAATGATACTGAATGAATTCAATGGTATCGCGATAAAGGGTATCGCTTGTGCTGTATCAACAAACTGGGTATCGATTGAGTCGCTCAAGAACGGAGAAAACGATGCTGTTCTTGACAAATTTGTGAAGACGACGAGCGTGCTGGGACATTATGAGTGTGGTCCCCGCCAGACGGCTGCCGATCTGGCCCAAGCTGCCGCCCAACGCATCTTTGATGCCCAGGGCATTGACAAGAGTGAAGTGGGCGTGGTGGTTTTTGCAACGCAGTACCCTGATTACCGCGTGCCCTCGACAGCATGTGTATTGCAAGATAGGCTGGGCCTGTCAAGAGACTGCATGGCGTTTGACATCAACCTAGGGTGCTCGGGCTATGTCTATGGACTTAATGTGGTGTCGTCGCTAATGCAGTCAAGCAACGTGCGCTATGGTCTGTTGCTGGCAGGTGACACTCCGTCAAAGGGGGTGCGCAGCGACAACTCACGCAACTTGTTCGGTGATGCAAGCTCTGCAACCTTGTTGGTTAAAGAAGAAGGCGCATCGCCCATTACCATCGCTTCGCGCACCGACGGCTCTGGCTACAAGGCTATTCTGCGTCCCTACGGTTATAGCAAGCACCCCGAGAGACCTGACATAGAAGGGGTGTTTAATGAGATTGACGTGTTCAATTTTGCCATCGACGAGGCTCCGGCACTCATCAATGAGCTGTTGGCAGTCAAGGGTCTTACTCCTGACGATTTTGATTGTATGGCACTACATCAGGCCAATATGATGATTATGAAACAGATCGTGCGCCGCACCCACTTTGACAAGACCAAAATGCTGATGTCTATTGACCGCTATGCCAACACGAGTGCGGCTTCGATTCCCTTGTGCTTTGTCCAGAAATATGGTGATTTGGATAGTACTGATTGTATCCGCGCCCTGATTTGTGGTTACGGTGTGGGTTTGTCTTGGGCTGCAGGTGATATCGTCATTCATGCCCAGGATGTGTTGCCCATTATTGAAACCGATGAGTACTTTGATGACGGACTATTTGTTTAACAATTTATAATTCAATTAAAACACAACTATGACAAATGAAGAAAAACTGCATCTGCTTGAAGATGTATTTGAACTTGACGAGAACACGCTGACTCCCGAAATGGCTCTGGCAGATATTGAGGAATATGACTCGATGTCTAAACTGTCACTCATCGTGATGGTTGATGACGAGTGCCACAAGAAGCTCACTGGCGAGCAGCTTAAGGAATTTGAGACAATACAGGACATTCTTGACTTCATGGGCTGATGCGTAGATGATGGTTTCACGTATTGTCAATTCGTTCTACCGATCTTGCACATGGGTGCTTGATGGGGTTGGAATTGTTGATTGCGGTGATGTGGAGCCATTGTTGCAGAATGCATCAGGATTAAGAGGGGTTTTGCTCACTCATGGGCATTATGACCATATCTATGGGTTGAATGAGCTGTGTGAGCAAATCCCTGATATTATAGTATATTGCAGTGAGTGGACCAAACGGCAGTTGTTGGACAAGAAACTGAATGTCTCTTATTACCATGAAATGCCGTTTGTTTTCGCTTATCCCGAACGGATTCATCTTGTGGAAGATGGCGACCTGATTGATTTGGGCAAAGGTGTCAAAGTGACAGCCGTTTCAACCCCAGGTCACACATTGGGCTGCATTACCTGGATGACTGATGATGCTTTGTTCACGGGTGATTCCTATATCCCTGGAGTGAAAGTGGTGACCAGATTGCCTTATGGCAACAAGGTTCAGGCGGCTCAGTCTGTTGCTTTGATTCAATCACTGGCGAGTAAAGGTCGAACCATCTGTCCCGGTCACAGTATTGAAAATTCGCGCGAGTTGAACAGTTAATTTCATACATGCAAAATGAGTGAAGAAAGAGTGCCGTTGCTGTCAATATGGTGCACAGTCTATAATCACGAGCCCTACTTGAGGCAGTGTTTGGATGGGTTCGTGATGCAGAAGACGAACTTCCCGTTTGTGGCTATTGTGCATGAAGATGCGTCAACCGATGGGTCTGCTGCTATCATTCGCGAATATGCCGAGAAGTACCCCGACATCATCAAGCCCATCTACGAGACCGAGAACCAATATTATAAGCCGGGTGCGTTCCGTAGGATTTTGAAAGCAGCATTGCATCCCGACTCGAAGTATGTCGCCATATGCGAAGGTGACGACTACTGGACCGACCCGAATAAACTGCAAATGCAGGTGGACTTTTTGGAGAGTCATTCAGAGTATTCGATGTGTTTTCATCGCGCCAATACGATAATTGATAAAACTGGAGAGGAAATGCAAGGACTGCCTGGCGACACATTCCGCAATATTCAAGCTCGAGATTATGAATCCACCGAATTGTTTAAAGTGTGGACTGTACCAACAGCCTCGATGGTTTATAGAAAAGAGTGCCAGTTTTATCCTTTGAAAAAAAGATATCGAAATCTGTATGGCGATATTGTGCGTGTGCTCTCTTGTGCTGAAATGGGTAAGGTTCGTGGAATTGATAGGGTAATGTCGGTTTACAGGGTTCAGAATAAAGGATTGACTTTCAGCCCTGATGCTAGTTACAGATTCATTATGGGTGCACCGGAACATTATCTTTTTTTGAAGGATAATTTCAAGAAAGTTGATAGAAAAGTGATTTGTAGAGCCATTTCAGAACGATTTTGGTTTAGGATTTCATATCAATCAACTCTTAAAGAGAAGATTCAAGACTTCCTCAAGTCGTTCCAATACGATTTCATTGGCTCTATTAGACGTGCAGTCCATGCTGTTTCTCGGAGGACAGTACATTAGTTTTTGACATAAGAATTAATCTTCGTTTTCACATTCATGAAGAGATATGATTACTTGATAGTTGGGGCCGGGCTGTTTGGGGCGGTGTTTGCCCATGAGGCTCAAAAGGCGGGGAAGCGTTGCCTGGTCATTGACCGTCGTCCCCATTTGGGTGGCAATATATATTGCGAGCAGGTTGAAGGTGTTAATGTGCATCGATATGGAGCTCACATCTTCCATACGGCCAACAAACGGGTGTGGGAGTATGTGAACTCGATTGTCGAGTTTAACCGCTATACCAATTGCCCGGTGGCGTGCTACAAAGGCGAGATGTACAACCTGCCGTTCAACATGAACACGTTCAACCGCATGTGGGGCGTTAGGACACCAGCTGAAGCGGTTGCCAAGATAGAGGAACAGAAGGCCGAGGCGATTGCCAGAATGGAGGCTGATGGTGTCAACGAGCCCCGTAATCTGGAAGAGCAGGCGTTGATGCTGGTGGGTAAGGATATCTATGAACGCCTGATTAAGGGCTACACCGAGAAGCAGTGGGGCCGTGATTGCCGTGACCTGCCGGCGTCCATCATCAGGCGACTGCCTGTGCGGCTCGTTTTTGACAACAACTATTTTAATGACCCTTATCAAGGAATTCCCATAGGTGGGTACAACAGGCTTATTGAGGGATTGCTTGATGGTGTTGAAACGCGTATAGGGGTGGACTTTGCAGAGCTTAAGGGGAATTGGCGCGATAAGGCTGATAAATTAGTCTACACTGGACCTATTGATGAGTACTTTGGCTATTGCTATGGCAACCTACAGTACAGGACGGTGAGATTTGAAACGGAGGTGTTTGACATGCCCAATTATCAAGGTAATGCGGTCATCAACTACACTGAGCGAGAGGTTCCTTATACGCGTGTGATAGAACATAAACACTTCGAGATGTTTGGCAGCGAGGTATATGCAACTCCAAAGACGGTAGTTAGTCGCGAGTACTCTACTGAATGGAAACCAGGCATGGAGCCTTATTATCCAGTTAATGACAACAGGAATTCAGCATTGTATCAGCAATATCGATTGTTGGCCGAGCAAGAGCCGAATGTGATTTTCGGTGGGCGCCTTGCCGAGTATAAGTATTATGATATGGACAAGGTCATTGAACAGGCATTGTTAACCGCTAAAAATGAACAACTATGAGTAAGATATTGAGCATTTGTATTCCAAGTTACAATATGGAAAAGTACTTGAATCGCTGTGTCGATTCGATGCTTGTAGATGAGGTGCTGGATCAGCTTGAAATTATCATTGTTAATGACGGCAGCAAGGACAGTACCTTGGCCATTGCCAACGATTATAAGCAGCGTTACCCACAGTTGGTTGTTGTCGTTGATAAACCCAACGGTCATTATGGCTCCTGCATCAACGCTTCTTTGAAAGTGGCGACTGGCAAGTACTTCCGTACTGTAGATGCCGATGATTGGGTTGATAGCAGGGCTCTTGTTGAATTTATACATACCTTGAGCGAGATTGATGTAGACTGCGTTTGCACCAAGTATGCCACACGATATGGTGAAGACGGCAAAACTGATGTTCAGCCTTTAAATGCCCCGTTTAAAGCAATATTGGATTTGAATCAATATGTTCTTCCTGTTGATAGTTTTCATATGCATTGCCTGACATATTCAACTGATCTTTTGAAACAGATGGGTTATGTTCAGACCGAAGGCGTTTGTTATACTGATACAGAGTATATGTACGCTCCACTTTCATGTGCACGTAGTATCTATTTCATGGATATTGTGTTGTACCAGTATTTGGTAGCTCGTGATGGTCAGTCTATGGCTATGGATGAGCTTGTGAAGAATAATATGCATTTCTTCAAGGTCATGGAGAAAATCAATCAAGTGCATCATAGTAACTTGACCTTTAACAATAATGAGCCCCGTGTTTGGTCTTTTGCTCAGAGTAACTTGATTGAATGGGCCGCAATCATCTATATTTTCTTCTTTGAATATGACCAGTATAAGGAAGACACTTTGAGACCTCTGATTGCTGAATTGCGTCGTGATGGCTTGTTGAGATTTAATGGGTTATGGTCTAAGAAAAGAATGATGATATTCAATTTGTGGTACTTTAGTGGTAAGTTGTCCAAGTTCTTAATCCAACCATTTAGGAAAATAAAGAGATAGTGGCATTCATGTTAATGGCACGATGATACAGTAAGGCGTACCCTGTAGAATAATTATATAGAGGCGCAGTGAAAATAGCAGGGAGCCGGTTCATTAGAATCGGCTTCCTGCTATTTTTAGGTGGGTGGGTCGGCTTTTTGTTTTGGGGTTTGGGGGTGTTTTTGGTGGGGTGGAGGGGGAAATGTGGATTTGGATTTTTTAAAGGGGTGGTTTTTAGGGGGTTGAGGTGATTTTGTGGTCAAAAAATGACAAATTTTGGGTCAAAAAATGACAAATTATCCTAATTGTTTTTGATATTTTTCCTAATGGCGAAGGAGGGTGTGATGTAATTTTGCAACGTCCAAAAAGGACAAGGCCCTCAGTTCAATAATTACGGGAATCCTTGAAAACGATACCTCCAAATGAAATAAGTAATAACCCAATGGCAGCCCGTTGCGACGACAATCGCAACGGGCTATCTTTTGCTTTGGCGAAAGGTAGCATGAAAGGGTGGCTATTGTGAAAAAATGTTGTAGTCGGGCGATTTTTGGGGTGAGGCGTGGTGTAGTTCGGCGGTTTTGTAGTAATTTAGCAGGTTAAATAGAGGCCAATATGGCCTGTTGGAATTAGAAAATGAGATCTATATTGTTATTAATCACCACTTTGGCACTGATGGGCATCACGTGCCATGCCCAGGGACAGCTTGCCGAGCAGCAGCCAGGCACCTTGTTCGCCTATCCGATGGCGCCTGACACCTGTTCGACGCTCGAGAGTCGTTGCAACTACATTATCACTCACTTCTGGGACAATTTTGACATCAGCAAACCCATCAGCGATGATGTGGCGTTTGAGACGACGTTCCGTGACTTTGTGGACTTCTTCCGCTACGGTCACCGCAATGTGGTCCTTAGTGCCGCGCGTGACCTGGTTAACAAGGCGCAGTCCAATACCGCCAACCTGCAGAAACTGGGCGAGGTCGCCGAACGTGCCCTGTACGGCACCGAAGCCGAGTACTGGAGTGACGAGGTGTATGTGGCTTTTGCCAAGCCGCTTGCTGGCAGCAAGCAGTTGCCGCGTGCCGTGCGTGACCATTATGCCGAGCAGCTGACCCGCATCAATTCTGTCCAAGTGGGTGCGGTGCTTGATTTTGAGTATGTTGGCCTTGATGGCTTAAAGCATCAGTTGAGCGAAACGGAGGCCGAGACCTACATCCTGCTGTTTATTGACGACAACACCGACAGCATGATCGGTCGCCTGCGCCTGAGCACCGATGTCGCCCTTAACGCCCTGCTCAATGCGGGAGGTACCAAGCTGCTGTGCCTGTGCATGAACAAGTACAGTGCCGACTGGGCGAGCACGGCAGCCGCCTATGCCGACAACTGGACCATCGGGTGCGGTAGCAACCTGATGCGCGACCTTGACCTGCGCGTGTTCCCGTGCTGCTATGTCCTTGATGCACAGCGCAAGATCGTTAACAAGAGTTTGTCGGTTGAGAGACTGCTGCTTGCTGTGAACCCTAATTGATGGGCTTTGAAAGTATAGAAAATTGACATTAAAGAAGTGATACAGTTATGACCGGATTTTTTAAGAACCTTTTCCTTTACAGTGCAGGTCACACCTACAGCAACCTGTCGCGTCTGTTCCTGCGCTTGTTCACGGGAATCATGTTCCTGCAGCTGTGCGTCCGCCAGATGCTGAACTTTGATGCCATCGTGCCGACTTTTGACGGCATCCTGGGGCTCTCTCCCGAAGCATCGATGACGTTGCTGGTGTCGATTGAGCTGTTGTGTGCCGTATGCATCATGCTGGGTTTCCTGATGCGCCTTGCCGTGTTGTTCCCCTTGTGCCTGATGCTCTTTGCCGAGAACCTCGTGATGTCGTCACCCAACACGGCAACAGACCAGTTCTTTAATTTCCAGCCTGGCTATCCCCTGATGTTCATCGGCATCTTCATCTATATGTTGCTCGCCGGTCCGGGCAAGATTTCGCTGGACTATATCATCGCGGCTCACTTCACCGAGAATGTCGATGACGAGCACGTGATTGAAAATGCGTGATTAGGTGTTAGACTTTAGGCTTTAGACCTTAGACTTTAGACTTTAGTCGTTAGAGGATTGGTTTTAGGGTTTAGGCGTTAGTAATTGATTTTTAGAGGATTAGAAATTGAGTATTGCTGTATTGATATCGGGAGGCGTTGACAGCGCCGTGGTGGTCCACCGGCTCAAGGAGCAGGGCGAGGACCTGCACTTGTTCTACATCCGCATCGGCATGGACAATGACGAGGGCGACTGCAGTGCCGAGGAGGACATCGAGATGTGTACCCTCATCGCGCATCGCTACGGGCTGCCGCTCGAGGTGGTGTCATTGCATGAGGAGTATTGGGACCACGTGATGGAATATGCCCTGCGCACCGTGCGTGCCGGCCTGACGCCTAACCCCGACATGATGTGCAACAGGATGATCAAGTTCGGCTTCTTTGAGGAGCGGTGGGGTAAGGATTTTGACCTGACTGCTACGGGCCATTATGCGACCACCGATGTCATCGACGGCGTGAAATACCTCGCCACGGCGGTGGATCCCGTCAAGGACCAGACCGACTTCCTGGCACAGATCACCTACGACCAACTGAAGCATGTCATCTTCCCCATCGGCAATCTGCCCAAGGAGGAGGTGCGCCGCATCGCCGAGGGAGCCAAGCTGCCCAATGCCTATCGTCGTGACAGCCAGGGCATCTGCTTCCTGGGCCAAATTGATTATAACGACTTTATCCGCCGCCACCTGGGCGAGAAGCCCGGTCCCATCATCGAGCTGGAGACAGGCCGCAAGCTGGGCGAGCACCGCGGCTACTGGTTCCACACTATCGGGCAGCGTAAAGGCTTGGGCCTGAGCGGTGGGCCATGGTATGTCGTGCGCAAGAACGTTAATGAAAACGTCATCTACGTCAGCAACGGCTACGGCACCGACAAGCAGTACGGGCGTACGCTCAACCTTGACGAGATGCACTTCATCTCGGGCAACCCGTGGGAGGGCGTCGAGGGTCCCGTGGACATCATGTTCAAGAACCGCCACACGCCCCACATCATGCGCGGCAAGTTCACTCACATCGACGGCCGCCGCTGGGCCATCGAGAGCGAGGAGGATGTGCAAGGCATTGCGCCCGGCCAGTTCGCCGTCATCTATGACCCGCAGGGTCACCTGTGCTATGGTAGCGGAATGATTACACTGTGACACAGTGTAATCAGATTAGTGATTAGAGATTAGAGATTAAAGAATAGAGAATGGAAGAGGATAAATTAATAGCGTTGAAGGTGCTGGGCATCACACGCAGTGAGGTGCAGCCAGGGGCTTACGCGCTGCTGCTGGAGAATGCCGACAGTACGCCCGACGAGGCGCGTCGCATCCCCATCGTCGTGGGTGCTGCCGAGGCGCAGTCCATCGCCGTCAACCTGGAGCAGGTGATTCCGTCGCGCCCGTTGACCCATGACCTGTTCGTGAGCATGTTTCATGTCTATGGCATTGAGCTGCAGCGGGTTGTCATCTATAGCTTCAAGGATGGCGTGTTTGCCGCGATGCTGCATGTGAACAACGGTACCGTGGCTGCCGAGATCGACGCCCGCACGAGCGACGCCATCGCTGTCGCCCTGCGCACGGGTGCCCCCATCTTTACCACCCCCGAGGTGATGAAGCTCACGAGCTATGAATGGCGCCGCGACGGCAATTACAAGCCGCAAAAACCCGTTCGCCTCGAGGACCTGCCGCTGGACAAGCTGGAACGGCGCATGCAGCACTATGTCGATAAGGAGGAGTATGAGAAGGCTGCCAAGGTGCAGAAAATCATCGCCCAGAAAACAAATCCAGCCCAAAGTGAGGAGTAGTTGGCGTTTTTTACTAATTTTGTGAGTTGAAAATATCAATTAATCAAATAATAGCATTCTTATGAAAAATCTGAAGTTAAGACTCATTGTGATGAATTTCCTGGAGTTTGCCGTGTGGGGTGCTTATCTGACCTGCATGGGCAACTACCTGGGACGTGCCGGCATGGGAGCCGAGATCTCGTGGTTCTATGCCATCCAGGGTATCGTGTCGATCTTCATGCCCACGCTGTTGGGTATTGTCGCCGACAAGTACATCCAGCCGCAGCGTCTGCTGGGCATCTGCCACCTGATTGCTGGTATGGCAATGGTTGCGTTGGCCTACATGGGCATGAGCAATGACATGCCGGACAAGGCTGCCTTTATTGCCCTCTATACGCTGAGTGTGGCATTCTATATGCCGACGCTGGCGCTGTCCAACACGGTGGCCTTTACCATCCTGAAGGACAACGGCATGGACACCGAGAAGGACTTCCCGCCCATTCGCGTGTTCGGTACCATCGGTTTTATCGCCACGATGTGGTTTGTCAACTGCGCCGTGCTTGACAATGGGTCCTTCGGGTTCACCCTGGGCGAGAATGCCAACAAGTTCCAGTACACCTACATGCAGTTCGTCGTGTCAGGCCTGTTGAGCTTCGTGCTCTTCCTGTATTGCATGACGCTGCCCGAGTGCAAACTGGTCAAGAAGGAGTCCAAGTCGCTTGCCGAGCAGTTGGGTCTGAGCGCCTTCAAGCTGTTCAAGACCAAGAAGATGGCGATGTTCTTCATCTTCTCAGCCATGCTGGGTATGTCGCTGCAGGTGACCAACGGCTTTGCCACGCCCTACCTGACGCACTTCAAGAGTGATCCCACGATGGCCGACACCTTCGGTGCCAACAACGCCACCATGCTCGTGTCGCTCTCGCAGATTGCCGAGGCCCTGTGCATCCTGTTGATTCCTTTCTTCCTGAAGCGCTACGGCATCAAGGTCGTGATGCTGATTGCCATGTTCGCTTGGGTGCTGAGGTTCGGTTTCTTCGGAGCCGGCAATCCCGCGTTCCCTGGTGTCATCCTCATCGTGCTGTCATGCTTGGTATATGGCGTTGCCTTTGACTTCTTCAACGTCTCGGGTGGTATCTTCGTCGATAAAGAATGTGCCCCCGACATCAAGGCATCGGCTCAGGGTCTGTTCATGCTGATGACCAACGGTTTGGGCGCAACCATCGGTACGCTCGCTGCTGGTGCCATCGTCAACAGCCTGTGCCACTGGACCGAGGACGGCTATCTCGTGGGCAACAATCCGTCGAGCTGGAGCACTGCATGGTTCATCTTTGCCACCTTCGCACTGGTGGTAGCCGTGTCGTTCATGTTCCTGTTCAAGTACAAACACGTGAGAGAGGAACAGAAGTAATTTTAGTTTTCAGTTTTCAGTTTTTAGTTTTCAGTTGGCATAGTCTTTGTAGGTGCTTGAAACCGTAGTTTGACATGCGCTGAAATCGAACAACTAAGGACTGACAACCCACAACTTGAACAAATGCACCGTTTCTATTGTCCTGACATAGCTGAGACTTTGACGCTGGGCGAGGAGGATTCCAAGCACTGCGTCAAGGTGCTGCGTATGGCCGAGGGCGACACCATCGAGGTGGTTGACGGAAACGGAAACCTATACACTTGCCGCATCACGATGGCGCATCCCAAGCGGTGTGCCATCGAGGTGCTCGACAAGCAATCACAGCCCCCTCACTGGGGCTGCCGCATCGTGCTGGGCGTCGCGCCCACCAAGAACCTGGACCGCATGGAGTGGCTCGTGGAAAAATGCGTGGAGATGGGCGTGGACCGCATCATCCCCCTGCGCTGCCACAACAGCGAGCGCACGGTGCTGAAGACCGAGCGGCTGAGGAAAATCATGGTATCGGCCATGAAGCAGTCGCTCAAGGCAACCCTGCCCCAGCTGGATGAGATGACGCCAGTGGAGCAGGTGCTCGCCGAACCGATGGGCGGCACGCGCTGCATCGCCTATTGTGACGAAATGTTGCCTCGTGAGCAGCGTCAGACCCTTGCCCATGTCTATCAGCCTGGTAATGATGTGCTGATGCTCATCGGGCCCGAAGGGGACTTCAGCCCCGAGGAGGTGGAGGCTGCCATGGCTGCGGGTTTTGCGCCGGTGACGTTGGGCGAGAGCCGCCTGCGCACCGAGACCGCCGGCATGATGTCGGTGGCGTGGATTCACGCTATGCTCGCTACGCTCGCAGTTTAGAGTTTAATGTTAGAGATTTGACTGCTAACGGCTTAAATCAAGGAATAATATGGTTTTAAAAGAATTATTGGCATCAGATAACTTTTTCCTGCTCGCAGGTCCCTGTGTGATCGAGGGCGAGGAAATGGCGATGGATATTGCCGAGAAGGCGTTGAAAATAACCCAGTCGCTGGGTATCCCCTATGTGTTCAAGGGCAGTTACCGCAAGGCCAACCGCTCCCGTATCGACTCGTTTACCGGCATCGGTGACGAGAAGGCATTGCGCATCCTGCGCAAGGTGGGCGAGACCTTTAAAATCCCCGTGGTGACCGACATTCATGAACCCGTAGAGGCTGACATCGCTGCCGAGTATGTTGATGTATTGCAGATTCCCGCCTTCCTGTGCCGTCAGACCGAACTGCTGGTGGCCGCTGCCCATACGGGCCGTGTGGTGAACATCAAGAAGGGCCAGTTCCTGGCGCCCGAATCGATGCGCTTTGCCGTGCAGAAGGTGGTTGATGCCGGCAACGACCAGGTGACCATCACCGAGCGTGGCACCACCTTCGGCTACCAGGACCTGGTGGTTGACTTCCGTGGTGTACCCGTGATGCAGGCCTATGCGCCGGTAATCGTCGATATCACCCACTCCCTGCAGCAGCCCAATCAGGGTGGGGGAGTGACCGGTGGCCGTCCCGAGCTCATCGAGACTATGGCACGTGCCGCCATCGCTGCCGGTGCCGACGGTCTGTTCCTGGAGACGCATCAGGATCCCTCGGTGGCCAAGAGCGACGGCGCCAACATGCTGCGCCTCGACCTGCTTGAGGGTCTGTTGACCCGCTTGACGCGCCTGCGTGCCGTCATCAATGAGATTGACAACAAATGCTAACACTATAAGAACATGAAAAGAACCGTCATTTTACTTGCCCTCGTTGCAGTCATGTTGTCTGCATCGGGCCAGAGTAGCGATGCTGTGGTCAGGGACAAGGTCACCAGTGCGGTGATGAAGGTATATGACGAGCATCTCGCCCAGAATCCCAGTGATTACAATGTGATGTTTGCCCGTGCCCACCAGCACTTTTACAATGGAGACTATACCTCGGCGCTTGCCGATGTGAACCAGGCCCTGTTGCTTACCCCCAAGGCCGACAAGGAACTGCGCTTTGACGAGTACATCCTGCGAGCCCGCATCAGTGACGCACGACAGGACTATGTGGGAGAACTTGCCGACTTGCGCTTGGCCCAGGAACTGGAGCCCAAGTCGCTGCCGTGTACCGACCTGATTGCCAAAGCCAACCTCAAGGCCGGTAATCTTGATGCTGCCGCCAAGGCCTTCAAGACCATCCTGCATGCCGAATCCAAGAACTATGACGCGATGTATGGACTTGCCCTGGTGGAACAGGCCCGTGGAAATAACAAGGAAGCCCTGTCTCATGTCAGCAAGGCAATCGAGCTCTTCCGTACCGAGCCTCAGGTGTATGTGAACCGTTCGGACATTTATGCCCGTCAGGGCGATATCACCTCTGCCGTCCAGGACCTGTTGGTGGGTATGTCGGTGGGTGATGGCGGCTCGGCAGTCCAGCAGCTGTTTGACTTGAGTGACAAGAACTATGACGGCGTGATGAATGCCCTCTCGGTGCTTGCCGACCGGAATGCTGCCAACACCGGGCTGTACCGTTATCTGCGCGCCAATATCGCCATTGACCATTGCCACTATTCCCAGGCCTTGCAAGACCTGAACGATATCAAACGCAACCACCTCTATGACAGCCCCAATGTGGATTACCATATTTCCAAGTGCTGTCTGGAAATGGCACGTTATGACGAGGCTATCCAGCATGTGGACCGTGCAATTTCCGCCGATCCCCTGCAGCCCCAATTTTACCTCGTGAAGTCACTCGCCGAGTATCATGCCGGTGAAGGCGGACACGTTGATGCAGCCATGGAGGCACTGAACCGCTGCTCATTGACTCATCCCCAGTATGTGCCCATGTTGCTTGCCAAGGCTTCTCTGCTGGCTAGCCAGGGCAATGAAAAGTCGGCTCTGGGTTACCTGAATGCCGCTGTAGCCAATGAGCCGGGCGATGCCCAGGTGCTGCTTTCCCGCGCTATTGTGCTCAAGCACCTCGGTTATGACAAACTGGCTGCCCGTGACCTGAATACCATGCTGTTGATGGGCGATGACCTGTATGACCTGAAGGGGTTTGCTCTGAATGAGCTGGGTCGTGACAACGAGGCCTTCCGTTGGCTGACCAATGTCACATCATCCCAACTGCCCGGTGGAGAGAATTTCTACTATGCCGCCCTGTTCATGGCTCAACGAGGTGACAACTACCGAGCCATGGATTACCTGCGCAAGGCCATCAACAACGGCTTCGGCAGCCTGCAACGCTTGCGGGATGACGTGCTGTCCCCGCTCAATCTGAAGTCGTTGCGCACCGAACCTGACTTTGACGTCATCGTTAAAGAGCTGGAAGCGAGAAATAAGTAAGTTAGGAGTTAGAAGTTAGGAGTGAGGAGTTAAGAGGTAACACCCGAAAGGTCGTGACTGTGAACCGCTTGATGTTAAGGATAATGATGGCAACTGCTGTGGGCTTGATGCTCATGGCAGTGGTGTCATGTTCCTCGACCAAGCATGTGCCGCAGGGTCAGCTGTTGTTGGATAAAGTGAACATCAACATTGCCGATCCCCATAACGACATCAAGGCAGCACAATTGGCCAACTACCTGCGCCAGAACGCCAACCATCGCGTGTTGGGTGGCTTGAAGCTACAGCTGGCCTTCTATAACTTGGCGGGTCGTGATACTACTAAGTGGTATAACCGCTGGATTCAGCGCGTGGGTACGCCGCCAGTGATCTATGACAGCCTGTTGACGCTGGCGAGCCAGGACCAGTTGCACACCGCCTTGAGCAACAAGGGCTTCATGAACAACCGGGTGGAACGCCGCGTGAGGACCGACAGCGTGAAACGCAAGGCGTGGGTCGATTTTGACGTCACGCTCGGTGAGCCTTATTACATCCGCTCCATTGACTATGAGATTCCTGACGAGATTCTACATCGTCTGATCCTTGCCGACTCGGCCCATTTTACTGTTCACAAGGGCGACCTGCTTGACTATGGCCATCTCGACGAGTGGCGGCAGAGCATCACCGAGTCACTGCGCAACAAGGGCTATTATGCCTTTAACAAGGAGTACATCACCTTCATCGCCGACACCGCAGCCGACTCCAAGGGTGTGGACTTGACGCTGAACATGCGTGAGCCCTACCACAATGACCGTATGCCCTATTATACCGAACACGAGCCGTTCTACGTGCGGGATGTGATATATGTGACCGACTATGACCCCGTCGCCATGCGTGACGGCTTCATGGGCGTGGACACGGTGGTGTTGAAAAGCGGCGTTAAGGTCTTTGAGGGCGAGGAGCGTTACTTGAGGCTCGACATCCTTGAAGACTGTAACTACATTGTGCCCGGTTCCCTCTACAGCACCGAAGCCGTGAACCGCACCTATCGTGCGCTGGGGCGCCTGAATGTGCTCAAGCAGGTCAATATCGACGTCAGGCCGGTGGGTGAAGTGGACGGTGTGCTCATGGTTGACGCATGGGTGCTGCTGCAGCATGACAAGACCCAGAGCGTGTCGGTGTCGCTGGAGGGTACCAACAGCGAGGGTGACCTGGGCTTCGGCGTCGGTGTGGACTATGAGCACCGCAACATCTTCAAGGGAGGCGAGGTGCTGAGTGCCAAAGCCAAGGTGTCCTATGAGAGCATCTCGGGCGACTTGGGTGGCCTGATCAATAACAACTACAGTGAATATTCCACCGAGCTGGGTGTGACCTTCCCCAAGTTCATGTTCCCGCTGTTGAAGCAATCCTTCAAGCGCAAGATCCAGGCCTCGACGGCCTTCACCGTCAACTTTGACTACCAGGCACGTCCCGAGTACACACGCGTCATCGCCGGTGGCGGATGGCGCTACCAGTGGACGGAGCGCAGCCGACGCCTGTCGCACACGTTGACACTGTTTGACGTGAGCGTCATCAGTGTGCCCAAGTTCAATGACGAGTTCAAGCAGCGATTTGACTCCATCGCCAATCCTTTGCTGTTCTACAGTTATCAGGACCACTTGATCATGAGGATGGGCTACAACTTCTATCGCACCAACAAAGCCGAGATGAGCGTGCAGCAGATGGGACGTTTCCAGCGTGACGTGTTCACCATCCGTGCCAATATCGAGACGGCGGGAAACCTGTTGTACGGGCTGTCGTATCTGACGCGCCAGAAGGCTGACGAGAATGGCAGCTACAAGGCTTTGGGCATCCGCTACTCGCAGTATGTGAAGGCCGATGCCGACTATGCCTTTACCCATTATCTGGATCGTCGCCAGAGCATCGCTTTCCACATCGGTGCGGGTGTGGCAGTACCCTATGGCAACAGCGACGTGTTGCCCTTTGAGAAACGATTCTACAGCGGTGGTGCCAACAGCGTGCGCGGTTGGGGTGTGCGCACTCTGGGCCCTGGCAGTTATAACAGCAACAACAAACTTTCCAACTTCATCAACCAGTGTGGTGACATCCGCTTTGATGTCAACCTGGAGTATCGTGCCAAATTGTTCTGGATCATTGAGTTGGGCCTGTTCCTCGATGCCGGTAACATCTGGACCATCAGGAGCTATGAAAACCAACCTGGCGGTGTGTTCAAGTTCAACAAGTTCTATGAGCAGATTGCAGCAGCCTACGGTGCCGGTATCCGCTTGGATTTCAAGTATTTCCTTGTGCGCGTTGATATGGGTATGAAGGCTCACAATCCCGCTAGCGGTCAGGAGCACTGGCCACTGCTGCATCCCAAGTTCAAGCGCGACAGCGAATTCCATTTCTCGGTAGGTTATCCGTTCTAGTTTTAGATTAAGGATAGTATCCCATTGGCGTGTTCCTGCAGCAATTTCTCATTGTTTTGGGTGAAAGATGCTATTTTACTACTGTTTTCGTTAAAAAATAACGGATTTTTTTGTTTGTTACAAAAAATGTGATAAATTTGTCGCTTAAAATAATAAGGATCGAATAATTCATTTTTTGTTTAACTTTTAATTTTATAAGCTTATGAAGAAATTTTTATTCATTCTGTTGGCAGCAGCAATGACGCTGCCCGTAATGGCCCAAGTAACCCCCGCTCTGAGGAACAGAGCTGCTAAGGTTGACCGCGAGCTTGACACGAGAGTACTCAAGTCAATGAAGGGCTTAGACGGCACTTTCAGCATGCCCACGAGGGGTATGACCGACTATGTATGGGACTTCGAGACTGAAGAAGACTTTGAAGGTTGGGCAACCTATGATGCTGACGGTGATGGCTATTGCTGGGAAATCGAAGACTACTATGCATATAGTGGCTATCAGAGCCTTACCTCCCGTAGCTACTATGGTGGTGTATTGTATCCCGACAACTGGCTGATTTCGCCCAATGTTCCCCTGGGTGGTGAGTTGAAGTTCTTTGCAGAGAACTACTCATACACCTATCCTGACAACTTCCAGGTATTCTTGATTCTTGGTGATGAGTTGACCGTTGAGGCAATTGAGGCAGCTGTGCCCATTAGCGACATGATCACTCCTCCCACCGACTGGACCGAGTACACCGTTGACCTGAGCGCTTACAGTGGCAATGGTTACTTCGCTATCCGTCACTATGACTGCTATGACCAGTTGCGCGTCCTGATTGACTACATCACTCTCTCGGCTCCTGCTGCAGCAATGCCCGAGAACGTTACCGCTACCCCCGCTGCTACCAGCGCTGTTGTAGAGTGGGAGGATGCCGAGAATGTAGCTTGGAACGTGCGCTACAGAGAGGCTGTAGATATTGAGTCTATCGAATGGGACTTCGAGAATGAGGAGCAGATGGCTCTCTGGGAGCTTGTTGATGCTGATGGTGACGGCAACAACTGGACCTACTTCAACAACACCGGTCTGACTTCTGGTCGCATGACTGCTCACGGTGGTGAAGGCCTCATTGCATCTGCAAGCTATGACAATGATCTGAGTCTTGCTCTGACTCCTGACAACTGGCTGATTTCGCCGATGGTTAAGCTCGATGGCACCCTGTCATTCTGGGCTGCTGGCCAGGATCCCAGCTATGCAGCTGAGGTATTCGGTGTATTTGTTTCGACCGACAAGGTTAACTGGACTCAGATTGGCGAGGACATGACTGCTACCGGTACTTATAAGGAGTACACCTTCGACCTGACCTCACGCGCAGGTGAGGAAGGCTACTTCGCTATCCGTCACTACAACGTGACCGACCAGTTCTTCCTGAACATCGACGACATCAGTCTGACCATGGGTAAGCCCAATGAGTGGATCGTTGTTGAGGGTGTTACCAGCCCCTACACCATCGATGGCCTGAATCCTGAGACTAACTACGAGGTTGAGGTACAAGGCGTTAACGCCGAGGGTCTCACCAGTGGTTGGACCGAGACCATTGCCTTCACTACGCTGGCCGATGATGTTCCTCCCGTTGATCCCACCGAGAAGACTGGTGCTCCCGTATTCAACGGCTACACCACCGACGGTATCCACGCTTACTTTGTTGAGATCCTTCCCACCGATGAGGGCAGCGTTATCTACTACCGCGTTCTCTATCCCGGTGAAGAGGAGTACACCGAGTGGGCTGTTTACGATGAGATCCTGACCTTCGAGGGTGATGGCAAGCACCGCGTTGAGGCTTATGCCGTAGCTCCTAACAAGCTCCCCAGCGAGCAGATTGCTTATGAGTTCGTTGTTGAGCCCGAGCCTCCCACGGCTATCAGCGAGATGATGAACGGCAAGACCGTTGCTGGCGTACGCTACTTCAACATGGCTGGTCAGGAGATGCCTGAGGCTAATGGCCTGACCATCATGGTTACCACCTACACCGATGGTACCACCAGCGCTGTTAAGGTTGTGAAGTAAGCACCTAGGCTTTAGCTTTAAAGCAATTTGAAAAACAGGCGTCCCGTTGTGGGGCGCCTGCTTTTTTTGGTACGACGGGCATGTCATACATCTGTGGTGAAAGTCCACACGGGGCGT
>CAMHMV010000013.1:0-51172 GCA_946186345.1 uncultured Prevotellaceae bacterium
GAATCGGGCAACGACAGCAACACCACATTTACAAAGGGCATCGGTTCCCCCTTTTCATCAACTACCACACCGCCCACATCAGGCGTCTTGGCTGTAGCGCTTACTGCCAGCGCCAGCACAGCCATCATGGCTAATAATCTGAAACTCATCTTTTTCACATCCTTAATTTATAGTATTACTTAATATTTTTCTCTCATTACTCATTTATCCTTTGACGGTTACGCCGCCCAAAAAGTTGCTTGCCGTGATGTGAAGGGTACGGGCACCCTGGTCAATACACTTCCCGGTCTCATCGCTGACACCGCCAAAGAAACTATGGCTCTTAACGATTACATTAACATTGTTGGGCACCAACAGTTCCACTCCACCGAGAAACGTATGGATATCGATTTCCTCATCCTCGCTGACGACCGCGTTGCGCAAATCCAGCCGCAAGCCGCCACAGAAGGCATCCAACCGGGCGCCATGGAAAGTCTCGCCCTGATAGACATACTCATCGGCGCCTAAACGCACGGCGCAACAGATGCGCTTGCCGTCCTCGCCCTGTGGCACCGGCCGATGCAGCCACTGAGACGGATTGTGGTTGAAGCCATAAATGACGAGTTCTGCCCCTATATAGAGAAGGAGAAGAGGGCCGAAGTACTGAGTCCAGGAATGCTCCCAGTTCAGATGGAAAATGCCCCACATGTCTGCCAGCTTGAGCAAGGCAGCCACAATGAAAATAATTCCGATAATTGTTCTGCGTGTCATAACTTATTTTTTTATGTGATTAATTCTATACCTCTTTTTGGCCTTGACAGCAGTCAGCAAGTCGCCGACTTTGTTTTTGGCTGCGGCAAAATAACTGCCAATTCCCCCGCCCCACAAGTTTCTGGGATATTCTGCAGGTTTATGTGATGAATGACAATCAAAAGTGGGATAAATCGCATATTTGTGATGAATGGTTTGGTCATTCCACCGAATAACACTACTTTTGGCACCCAAATGAGCCAAGGACAAAAAGACACGATTACGACCCGCATCGTCAGCACCTTTTTTACGGTACTGGCGCTTGCGATTTTCAAGCCATTCGGTCTTGATGCCTGGCAGTGGATGGCGTGGGTACATCTGCTGGCAATGGGTATTTTGGGTATCATATCCTGTACTGTGACCGAGTGTATCCTGAAGTACGTCCTTAAGAAACCCAGGTCCTACGATCACGGCGTTGATTACATCATTCGCCGCAACCTGTTGTTCCAACTCATCAACACCCCACTGGTCTCGCTGCTGATTTGTCTATACCGCCATTTCGCCATGAGTGCCATGGTGCCAGGCAATGTGCTCTCCTGGAGCAACTTCTTTGAGACACTGTTGATTATCGCCTTCTGCTCCTTTGCCATCGGTCTCTACTGGCGGTTTAAGTTCCGCAGCAGGTATCTTGCCGCTGAATTGGAAGAAACCCGCCTGCTGAACGAACAGCTACAACTGCTGCAACAAGAGGAGACACGCCGCAGCACCGCCCAATCCCATGAGAATCAAACCATTGCTGCTGACGAGCCCACCCATGTCTCAATTCCTGCCGAAGAAGCAGACCAAGACACAGTGAGCCCAGAGAGAATGCCTTCGACAGTCGTCCTCAGGGGTAATACCAGTGAAACCACTACAGTACATATCCCCGACCTATTATATATAGAGGCTGTGGGGAACTACGTTAAAATCTATCAAATGCGCGACGGACAAGTGCACAACGATATGCTGCGAGCCACGTCCAAGCAGATGGAAGAAGATTTAAGTTCCTATCCGATGATTGTCAGGTGCCATCGCGCGTTTCTGGTCAACCTGCAACAGGTGGAACGCATCATTTCACAAGCAGGCACGATGCAACTGCTCATCAAGCATTGCAACGAGTCACTTCCCGTCTCTCGCAGCAATATGGCCCAAGTCAAGGAAACAATCAAGAAGGAATTCCGAGGGTAAAAATCTTGACACAGGAAACCAATTTTTGGTGCTAAATTCACCTAAAAAAGTAGTGAAAAATTTTTTTTGAAAAAAAGTGTTGTGTTTGCGTTTGTAAACCAATTTTATTTTGTAATTTTACACCCCCAAAAGTAATACGATAGCAAGATGAGTAAGAATAAAAGCACAAGGAATAGACAAATAACTGATAATGAGGAGTTTTACAACCCTGATATCAGTGGCGTACAGAAGTCAGAGGACTACCTCAAGAAACTTGAAGCCGCCGAAGCGATTGAAAATGAAAAAGTGACCAAGTGGCAACGTTTCATGGCGTTCTTCCAAAACGGGAACTTCAAGTTTGTGACCGGAATCATTCTGGTCTTTATCGGTATCTACCTATTGATTTCGTTCCTGTCGTTCTTCCTATCGGCAGGAATGAGCGACCAAGACCGCATTGCCAACTATTCGATGATCGAGAACGCTCAGGTTCCCGACCAGATACGCAATACCGGTGCTGCTGTCGGTGCTGCGATGAGTGATTTCTTCATCTCAAGCGGTGTCGGCGTTGCTGCGTTCATTATCGTCCTGTGGTTCATCACGATCGGTATGAGGATGATCCGCAAGAAGAAAACCCATTTCTTCTCCTATTCCTTTGTGTGCCTGTTCAGCATCTTCACGTTCTCGATGGTTGTCGGTGCTGCTACCTATTTCATGAAACCCATCACCTTCTTCCCGCTGGGCGGCTACTTCGGCTTCTACGCCAACAAGTGGCTGATCGGGTTAATGGGCCTCTATGGCATGATCGGTGTGAACCTCATCATTTTCATGCTGTGGGTATTCCTGACCTATCAGACTTTTGCAGCACTCTATCAACAGTTGCAGCAAGAAATTGAGAAGAAACGCATCCGCAACAAGGAGGAGTCCGAGAAGGTGGTCAACCAACCCGGAGAGTCCACCTTTTTGGGCAGCGAGCAGCAAGTGATTGTCGATAAAGATTTGAAAGACAATGATTCTGCCGAGAATCATTCACCCATAGCCAGGATGCGCACCCGCAGGGTAAAAAACCAGCCTAATGATGGCGTTGACAACGGTGAGACTGCCCGCTTGAAACCCATCACGGCAAGTAACGACGTGAGCAACCCTCACGACCCGACGGGTGAATACCGCCACTATCACTTCCCCACCCTTGACCTGCTTCAGGACATCCGCATGAATCCTAACAGTGTGGACAAGCGAGAACAGGACGAAAACAAGGAGCGCATCCGCGACACCTTGAGCAAATATGGCATTGAAATCAAGGAAATCATGGTGCATGTGGGCCCCACGGTCACCTTGTTTGAAATCGTGCCGCAGGACGGCGTGCGCGTCAACAAGATTCGCGGTCTGGAGGATGACATCGCCCTGAGCCTTGCAGCCCTGGGTATCCGCATTATCGCTCCCATGCCCGGCAAGGGAACCATCGGTATCGAGGTGCCCAACCGCGATCCGCAGGTGGTACCCATGCGCGAGGTGCTGGGTTCCAAAGCCTTCCAGGAGAGTCGTGCCAAGTTGCCCATGTGCCTGGGCTGCACCGTGAGCAATGAGGTGTTTATCGCCGACCTGACCAAGATGCCTCACCTGCTGGTTGCCGGTGCTACAG
The DNA here is from genome assembly GCA_946186345.1 of uncultured Prevotellaceae bacterium. GTDB lineage: Bacteria > Bacteroidota > Bacteroidia > Bacteroidales > Muribaculaceae > Sodaliphilus. Next base: position 3,575 of record CAMHMV010000013.1, read on the forward strand.
GTAAAGGTAAATCGGTGGGACTGAATGCCATCATCACATCGCTGCTCTACAAGAAAGGTCCCTCGGAGCTGAAGTTCGTCCTTGTGGATCCCAAACGCGTGGAGTTCAGCGTATATGCTGATCTGGAGAAGTATTTCTTTGCCAAGGCTCCTGGCGAGGAGAAAGCCATTATCACCGATACCGACCGCGTCATCAAGACACTCAACTGCCTCGTGCAGGAAATGGAAAACCGTTACAAGGTGTTTGAGGAAGTGCGAGTGCGCAACGTGAGCGACTACAACGAGATGTGGCGCCGTGAACTGCGCGAGGTGCGTGACGAGCATGGTGAGAAGAAATACCAATACATGCCCTATATCGTGGGCATCATTGACGAGTTCAGTGATATGATTATGACAGCCGGCAAGGAGGTGGAGACCCCGCTGGTGCGCATCGCCCAGAAAGCCCGCGCCGTCGGCATCCACATGATTATCGCCACCCAGCGTCCGTCGTCCAAGGTCATCACCGGTCTGATCAAGGGTAACTTCCCTGGCCGTATCGCATTTGCTGTTGCCCAGCGCATTGATAGCCAGATTATTATCGACCGTTCTGGCGCCCAGCAACTTATCGGCCGCGGTGACATGCTGTTCCAGATTGATGGTGAACTGACGCGCCTGCAGTGCCCGTTTGTCGATACGCCTGACATCGTACGCATCAGTGACTTCATCAAGGAGCAGGAAGACAACGACCGTGACATCAACCACGAGGAACCTTACATGCTGCCCGAGTATGTGGGCAAGGATGAGGGCGGTGGCGGTGACGCCAACGTGGGCAACGTCAAGGACCGTGACCCGCTGTTCGAGGAGGCTGTGCGATTTGTCGTCATGGGCAACACCGCCAGCACGTCATCGCTGCAACGTCGTTACGAGATCGGCTACAACCGAGCCGGTCGCCTGATGGACCAGATGGAGCACGCCGGCATCGTGGGACCCGCCCAGGGCAGCAAGCCGCGCCAGGTGCTCGTCAGCCCGATGGACATCGACCAACTGTTCTCGTGAGAATCATCATCAAGTGCCAGCCCCCTGAGGGGTTGGCATCATTTTTGCAAACTAGAGTACCCGGAGAATCCAGATATTCTAGAAAGACAATCATTAATTGATAATTAGTTAAATCATGAAGAGAATATTTATTGCCATCATCTCTACACTGGCCACTCTCACGGCAATGGCCCAGACACCGAGTGCTATGCTCGACAAATGTGTTGCCGCCCTCAATTCCCTTGGCAGCGTGACAGCCAACTACAGCGTTACCACAGCCCAAGGCACCAGCAAGGGCAACATTGCCATGCAAGGCTCCAAGTTCCGTGTCATCTCGCCCGAAGCCAAATGCTGGTATGACGGCAAGACACAATGGTCATGGTCTCCTGTTACCAGTGAGGTGAACATTACCTCCCCCACCCCCGATGACCTGCAACTGACCAACCCCATTGCTGCAGCACAACACTTCAAGGCCAACTTCAACATGAAAAAAGCCAAGGCCAAGACCGCCAACACCTACGTCATCAAACTCACTCCTAAAAAGAAGAAAGATGCCGTCAAGACATTGTGGCTCTACTTTGATGAGAAAACGTCGCTGTTGCGCACCGCCCGCTTTGAGATGAGCGACAAGTCGGTCTATACTGTAAAGATCACCGACTACAAGCACAAGTCACTGCCTGCCAGCACTTTCACGTTTGACAAGGCCCAAGTACCCGCTGGCACCCAAGTCGTAGACCTGCGGTAAACATTGAGGAATCTGGAATTGACTTCCCAGTTCTGACTACTGAACCACAATAGTTTTTATCATGCTACACTACTTGATCGGACCGGCTGTGGGAGCCGTCATTGGTTATATCACTAATGATCTTGCTATCCGCATGTTGTTCAGGCCGCATCAGGCCAAGTACATCATGGGTGTTCACGTGCCATTTACCCCAGGCATCATTCCCAAGGAGAAAGCACGCATGGCAGGAGCCATTGGCAAAGCCGTGAGTGAGAACCTGATGAACCGTGAGGTGCTGGAAAAGAGCCTGCTCAGTGATGAGATGCTGACCAAGATCGGTCAAGCTATTGATGAATTTGTCACGACCCAAAGCACCAATAATGAGACCATCGAGGAGTTTGCCCGTCACTACCTGTCAGAGGATGACATCATTGCCATGCGCAAGAACGTGACCGACGGCGTCGTCAAGATGGTAACCGCCAAGCTGCAGGACAGCAACATGGGAGGCAGCATTGCCCACATGGCAACACAACATGTCATGGAGAAGACCCGCAACAGTCTGGCAGGGAGACTTGGTGCTGAGATGATCCTCCAGCCCATTGCCCAACTGATTGAAGGAGTTCTTGCCAAACACATCAACGAGATCCTGCGGAACAACTCCCAACAGATGGTCCAAGACCTGGTCGTGAAGGAAAGCAACGACCTGATGGGCATGACAATGAGCCAACTCACCACCGGGCACGACGAGCAGGTGGCTCAAATCAAGAGCGGCATCATGAGTGCCTATCGCGTCATTATTACCGAACACCTGCCGCGCATCCTCCAGGACATCGACATCAGCGGCATCATCGAGCAACGTATCAATGACATGGAAATGGCCGAAGCCGAAGCCATCATCCTCGACGTGATGAAGAAAGAGCTGCGTGCCATTATATGGCTCGGTGCCCTGCTAGGAAGCATCATGGGAACCTTGACCACCATCCTATAATATGGTTTTTGTGACATATTTATGAAAAGCCAAGTTTCTTTGGCTTTAGCTGAAAATAGTAGAGGCGCTTGCATCATGCGTCTCTACTTTTCTCATGATCATATATGATATTTGACGTTTGCAGCTATCTTCCTTGTATCATTTATAAACTCCGGTCCCCTTACAGAAAATCATAATAAATAATTTGCCACATCTTAAAAATGTTGTATATTTGCAGTAAAATTTGGAATTTGAAATTTTGAGTTTTTTATTTATATGTTTAACTTTTAATTTTTTATGTCAATGAAGACTAAATTATTACTTTTAGCTTTAGCTGCTGCTTTTTCGATGCAGGCAAATGCTGATCAGGCATTCCGTCACACTGACAATGTAATGGCTTCAACTCCCACCATTACCCGTGGCACCATCAACGCCAGTGAGATTCCCGCTGGTATGGCTCTTGTTTCACTGGAAGCCCACGACGTTTGGGGAGATGGCACTGGTTATCAGATGCTGCTCGATGCTGATGCCGTAGCTTATGGCACCGACATTCCCGAGACTGGTGCTTTGGCCTTGTATTCCAGTGTTTCTGATGAAGTGTATGCAGGATTTGAGTACAAGATTCCCGAGAACGCTGATGGTTCACTCTACACCGAGAACGTCGTTTATGATGGTGTTGTCAGCATCCTGATTCCTGCTGGCACCTATGACTGGTGCATCACTAATCCCGAGCCTGGTTATGCTATGTGGATTGCTTCTGACTTTGGCGTGATCCCCGGCCGCTCTGACGACTACCAGTTTGAAGAAGGTAAAGAGTACCACTTCAGCGTTTACATGACTGAATATGGCTACGATGGTGTAGATGTGGAGATCATCGATGGCACTCCCGTAACTCCTCCCGTTGATCCCACCGAGAAGACTGGTGCTCCCGTATTCAACGGCTACACCACCGACGGTATCCACGCTTACTTTGTTGAGATCCTTCCCACCGATGAGGGCAGCGTTATCTACTACCGCGTTCTCTATCCCGGTGAAGAGGAGTACACCGAGTGGGCTGTTTACGATGAGATCCTGACCTTCGAGGGTGATGGCAAGCACCGCGTTGAGGCTTATGCCGTAGCTCCTAACAAGCTCCCCAGCGAGCAGATTGCTTATGAGTTCGTTGTTGAGCCCGAGCCTCTCACCGGCATCAGCGAGATGATGAACGGCAAGACCGTTGCTGGCGTACGCTACTTCAACATGGCTGGTCAGGAGATGACCCAGGCCAACGGCCTGACCATCGTCGTTACCACCTACACCGACGGTACCACCAGCGCTGTTAAGGTTGTGAAGTAAGCTACTAGGCTTTAGACCTTAGCTGACAAACAGAGTGGAGACGCAGAATTATGCGTCTCTACTTTTTTACATTTTAAATTTTGTATCATTGCTGTCCACTAAAAATTTTGATCAAGCAAAATGCCGGTTAATTGATTTTATAAAAGGCTCAAAATCAATGGTGTTTTTTGCCAAGTATCTAATAATCAGTTCATTTGTGATTTCAAATCCGTTGACTTCAAAAATACATATAATAGACTAAAAATCAATTGATTATAACGATTATTGCGATTTTTTAATGGACACTAATGATTTTGTATATAGAAAGATTTTTGTATTTTTGTGGCACGAATAGGCCACAATTAGGTAAATCTACAACTATTTACTTGATTCCCAAAGAATTGAATACACATTTTGTTTTTATTAATTTTTAAATCACTTATTTTTTATGAAAAAGTTCTTTACTTTAATTGCCGTGGCTGTTTTGGCATTTGCCGCTCAGGCCACCGAGATGACCGTTTGTGACGGTACCGACACCAACAACTACCTTCCCATCTACGGCTTGTATGTTGACACCGATGGTACCTTCGGCCAGATGATCTACCCTGCCGACATGCTTACTGACATGGTTGGTAAAGAGATCACCGAGCTCAAGTTCTACTCTTCCAGAATCAATTTCTCTGGTGCTACTCTGCAGCTGGGTCTGGCTAAGGCTGAAAAGGACAACTTCGATGACTATGAGGCCATTGAGGGCGCAACTGCTCTTTGTTCAATTACTCCCAATGAGGGTGATACCGAGATGACGTTCGTATTTGACGAGCCCTACCTGTATGAGGGTGGTAACCTCTTGGTCCAGGTTCTCGTTACCCAGATTGGTACTTGGAAAGGCACCTCATTCTATGGTGAGAACATGCCCTACTACTACAGCTTGTATCAGTATCAGTCAGCTTGGAGCAGCACTCCCTCCAAGTATCATGAGGCTTTCCTGCCCAAGGCTACCTTCACCTATGAGGGTGGCGAGGTTCCTCCCGTAGAGCCCACCGAGAAGACTGGTGCTCCCGTATTCAACGGCTACACCACCGACGGTATCCACGCTTACTTTGTAGAGATCCTTCCCACCGATGAGGGCAGCGTTATCTACTACCGCGTTCTCTATCCTGGTGAGGAAGAGTACACCGAGTGGGCTGTTTATGAGGAGATCCTGAGCTTCGAGGGTGATGGTAAGCACCGCGTTGAGGCTTATGCCGTAGCTCCCAATAAGCTCCCCAGCGAGCAGATTGCTTATGAGTTCGTTGTTGAGCCCGAGCCTCTCACCGGCATCAGCGAGATGATGAACGGCAAGACCGTTGCTGGCGTACGCTACTTCAACCTGGCTGGCCAGGAGGTAACCGAGGCTAACGGCCTGACCATCGTTGTTACCACCTACACCGACGGCACCACCAGCGCTGTTAAGGTTGTGAAGTAAGGCTTTAGGCTTTAGCTATTAGGCTTTAGACCTTAGCTAACAAACAGAGTAGAGACGCAAAATTTTGCGTCTCTACTTTTTTACATTCAGGCGAAGCCTTGTGGGCCATCATTCTGCCACATGGCACAATGAAGGTACCTCATTCCAAAAATACAGGCGGCCTCGAAATGAGGTCGCCTGTATCATATATAGTTTATTAAATTTCCTTAATCCACTTGCCAAGTGTCGCCAGCCATGATAACATCCTCGAGACAAGTAAAGCCATGCTTGGCCTTGGCCTCCTCGACCTGCTCGGCTACCGCCGTCTCGTAGGTGGGAGCCTCAACAGCACGGATGACACCAAGTGCCACGGGCAGGTCGGTACCGTCCATCATTGCCAGCATCTGATGCAGGAAGAAACTCTCACAGTGGGCATCATGCACCAGAATGTCGTCAATCGTATAGCCATCCTCGCCGATGGTCACGGCCTTAAGGCCAAAACCATCCTGCACGAGGCCACGGTTATTATCCTTGCCGAAGATCATCTTCTCGCCATGAACGAGGTGGATGGTACGGTCAGGACGATTCTCGCGGTCGGTAATGTAGTTGTGGATACCGTTGTTGAAAATCATGCAGTTCTGCAAAATCTCAACAACTGAGCAACCCTTGTGCTGGGCAGCAGCCATCATCACTTCCTGGCTAATGTCTAATGCCACGTCAAGGCTGCGGGCAAAGAAGGTGCCGCGGGCACCGAAGGTCAACTCGGCAGGAATGAAGGGATCCTCAACGGTGCCATAGGGCGATGACTTGGACTTGAAGCCACGGGCACTCGTGGGTGAGAACTGACCCTTGGTCAAACCGTAGATGCGGTTGTTAAGCAACAACAGGTTGAGGTCCACGTTGCGACGCACCTCATGGATAAAGTGGTTGCCACCGATGGCAAGACAGTCACCATCGCCCGACACCTGCCAAACGGTCATGTCGGGGTTAGCGGTCTTGAAACCAGTTGCTACAGCACCGCCACGTCCATGAATGGTGTGGAAGGCGTAAGTGCGGGTGTAGTAAGGCAGACGCGAACTGCAACCGATACCCGAAATCACAGCGGTCTTCTCGGGAGGGATATTCAGTTGTGCCATGGCCTTGAGCAGGACATTGAGCACAGCATGGTCACCGCAACCGGGACACCAGCGCACGGGCTGATTATTCTTGAAATCGAGAGGCTTGTGAGCCATTGGCTGATTGTTATTGTTCTGTTCCATTAGATTTCCTCCTCCATCATGATGTTTTTAACTCCGTCAACAATCTCCTGAACCAGGAACGGCTGTCCCTGCACCTTATTGATGTGGCAGATGTTCAGGTTAGGAATCTTACTCTGCAGGTAACTTGCCAGTTGACCTGTATTCAACTCGGCGACAATCACCGTCTTGAAGCGGCTCAGCAACTCGGCTGTGTTCTTGGGCAGCGGGTTGATGTAGCGGATGTGGGTCATCGCGATTCTGATGCCCTCATTATTCAGGCGGTTAACGGCATCCAGGATGTGACCGTAAGTACTACCCCAACCCAGGATGATGGTATCGGCACCAGTGTCACCCTTGAGTTTGAGTTCGGGAATATCGTTGGCCACATTGGCAATCTTCATGCGACGGGTCTCAACCATGTGGGCATGGTTGATGGGGTCATTGCTGAGTACGCCCAAGTTGTAGTCCTTCTCCAGACCGCCAATGACGTGCTCCAGTCCCTTGGTACCGGGGATAGCCCAATAGCGGATGCCCAGGGCATTGCGCATGAACGGCGTCCACGTCGGCTTCAAGGCCTCGGGGACGTAATTGGGCTTGATGACGGGATACTCACCCTCCTCGGGGATGCGCCATGCCGACGAACCGTTGGCAATGAAGGCATCGGTGAGCAGGATGACGGGAGTCATGTGCTCGATGGCCAGGCGGGCAGCCTGGAACGCCATCTTGAAGCAATCGGTGGGTGAAGCGGCAGCCAACACGACGAGGGGACTCTCACCACTGCGTCCGTAGAGGGCCTGCTGCAAGTCGGTCTGCTCAGTCTTGGTAGGAAGACCCGTAGAGGGACCACCACGCTGCACGTCAACCAGCACGAGGGGCAACTCGGCCATGACAGCAAGACCCAGCGCCTCGCTCTTAAGGGCCAAGCCGGGACCGGAAGTCGTCGTTACTGCCAGATGTCCGGCAAATGCGGCACCAATGGCAGAACAGATACCACCAATCTCATCTTCCATCTGGATGGCCTTTACGCCCAAATCACGGCGCTTGGCCAACTCATGCAGGATATCAGTTGCAGGGGTGATGGGATATGAACCCAGGAACAAGGGGCGACCACTCATCTCTGAAGCCTTGATCAGACCCCATGCCGTAGCCTTATTACCGCTAACGTCGGTATAAGTGCCAGGGCGCACATCATCACTCTGGATACGATAGGTCGATACTGTGGCATGGATATTGTGGCCATAGTTGTAACCGCCCTTGATGACAAGTTCGTTGGCGGCATATACATCGGGTTTTTCGGCAAACTTCGCCTTGAGGAACTTCAACGGAGCCTCCATGGGGCGGTTGAAGAGCCAGCAGACGAGACCCAGGGCAAACATGTTGCGGCACTTGAGTTGGGCTTTCAAGTCCATGCCGGTGTCCTTCAGGGCTTCCTTGACCATGGTGGTAATGGGAGCTTCAATGACTTGAGCCTTGAGGTTCAACTCCTCGTAGGGGTCATCGGTAGTGTACAGGGCTTTGTCCAAGCCTGCCTGAGTGAAGGTGTCGATGTCGACGATTGCGGCACCACCCTTGCGCAGGAACTGTGCGTTCTGCTTGAGGGCTGCGGGATTCATCGCAACCAACACGTCACACTCGTCACCAGGGGTGTGCACACCGTGACCGATGTGAACCTGGAAACCCGAGACACCACCCAGAGATCCCTGCGGTGCACGCACCTCGGCAGGGTAATCAGGGAATGTTGAAATGCGGTCACCGAGGCCCGCACTCACGTTAGAGAAAATGTTGCCAGCCAACTGCATACCATCGCCGCTGTCACCTGAGAAGCGCACGACGATGCTCTGACGGAACTGGACTTTTGCTTTTTCTGCCATTTTTACAATGATAATGAAACAGTTCTATTTTAATAAGCTCTTAAAAAACGCCGCAAAATTACAACTTATTTCCCGACTATAGGGCATTTATGCGAATAATTTTACCAATAACCTTGAGGTCGCTGATTATTCTCAGTGAAATGATCTTTTTTCCGTTGCTTTTTACCGAATAAGGTGATTTTTTTACCTTCTTTTTCTATTCTAAAAAGAATTTTCTTTTTAATTTTGCAGGTTGAATATAGTGTGTCGTTATCCTTACTGATAATCATGCACGATAGTGAATAGATAGCGAGTTTTTATAACCATATTAATTAATTTTAAAACGTTTAAGTCTATGAAGAAAGTTTTTACTTTACTGACGATGATGGTAGCGTTTGCCTTTACATCACAGGCAGCCTATTATCTGGTAGGAAATGCTCCCTTCGGCAACGGATGGGATCCGTCCAACGGAGTGGAGATGACCCAGAACGCTGATGGTACCTACAGTTTCACTGGTACTATCAACGGCTCTATCTGGTTCGTGTTTGCCGACGCTCTCGCTGAGTCGAGCAGCGACTGGGCAACGTTCAACAGCACGATGCGTATTGGCCCGACCGGTGGCGACGAGGAGATCACTGCTGGTGCATGGGTTTCCTTCCAGAAAGCTGGAGGTGACAATGGTGCTTACAAGTTTACCGGTAGCGGTAGCGAGTACACTGTCACGCTGAACCCCTTCAGCAACAAGTTCAAAATTGACGGCTATGTAGAGCCCATCGTGATCGACACCTATACTGTTGCAGGTACCCCCGTTTCAGTATTTGGCACCGAGTGGGATGCTACCAACACCGACAATGACATGATCAAGCTGGACAACGGTATGTACCAGCTCGACAAGCTGGGTTGCGAACTGGGCGCTGGTTCAGAGCTGCAGTTCAAGGTTGTGGGCAACCACGACTGGGGCAATGCTTGGCCCGCCGAGAACCGCACTGTCACCCTCGACCAGAGTGGTGTTTACAACCTGCGCTTCACCTTCGATCCCGCTACCACCTTCTGCGGTGTACAGGCTTCACTCATCGGTACTATTGATACCCGCACTGGTGACCTGTTCATCCTGGGTGAGGTGAACGACAACAACTGGGCAGCCAATGTTGGCCTCCAGATGGCAACCGAGGACCAGAACATCTTCACTGCCAACTTCACCACCAAGGGTGCTACCATCGACGAGACCGACGGTATCGGCTACAGCTACTTCTCGTTTACCACCAAGCTTGCTGAGGATGAGGACTGGAGCACCATTCAGGCCTATCGCCTGGGTGCCTCTGAGGAGAACTTCCTGCTGAGCGACGACATGATGGGAGTTGAGCTGCCTCTGGGTGCCAACACCAACAGCTACAAGATCCCCGCTGGCGAGTATGAGGCAACCGTTAACCTGGATGCCATGACCGTGGTTATCACCAAGGTCGTTAAAGAGACCACCGCTACTCCCGTGATCACCTACGAGGTAACCGACGACAATGTTATCATCACCGTTACCGGTGAGGGTGAGGTTCACGTTTACGTTGACGGCGTTGAGGTTGAGAATCCCTACATCATCCCGCGTGGTGAAGAGGACGTAACCGTTGTTGTTACCGCTACCGCTCAGGAGGAAGGCAAGGAGATCAGCGAGACCGCTACTGCCGAGGTTGTTGTTCCTGCCAAGGTTATGGAAGTAACCGCTACCCCCGTTATCGCTTATCAGGTAACCGAGGACGAGGTTATCATCACCGTTACCGGTGACGGCGAGGTTCACGTTTATGTTGACGGTGTTGAGGTTGAGAACCCCTACACCATCGCTCGTGGCACTGAGGATGTAACCGTTGTTGTTACCGCTACCGCTCAGGAGGAAGGCAAGCTCATCAGTGAGACTGCTACCGCCGAGGTTGTTGTTCCCGCCAAGGCTGGTGAGGAGCCCGGTGACGGCTATAAGATTGAGCCCGTTTGGGTTATCGACGACCTGTCATTCCTGCCCACCGCTGACGTTCGTCAGGGCTTCGGTATGGACGGCGTGTTCTACATCAACAACAAGGCTGACCAGAAGGTTATCGTTGTTGACGAGAACGGTCTTTCCAACATTGAGTATCCTGGTGGTGCCAACTGCGGTATCACCCGTGACGAGGCCGGCAACATCGTTGTCAGCAACGCTGCCTTCCCCAATCCCTGGGCCGAGGCTACCATTAAGGTGATCAACCCCGAGACCAATGAGGTTAAGGAATACACCGTACCTGAGGAGTGTGGTCTGATGGGCCGCTGCGACTTCCTGGGCTTTGCCAAGGGCAACCTCATGGAGGATGGTGTTCTCTACCTGACCGGTGGCACCGTGAATGCTAATCCCGAAACCAGCCCCTTCAACACTGGCGTTGTAATCCTGACCATCAGTGGTGGTGAGGTGAACGTCGATGAGTGCTACGAGGCCACTTGCGACGGTCTCTCTTCAACCACTTCGACTGTAATCAACTATTACGTTGACCTCGCTGGTGAGGAGTCTCTGCTCTATGTAACCCGCAATGCTGCCCTCCAGAAGCTCGCTGCTGATGGTGACAACTTCGTTGCCGAGGCCATGACTCTGCCTGGCAAGGGTGCTTGCAACGGTACCTTCGCATTTGTTTGGGACAACAAGGAGTTCTTTGTATATCCCACTCTGCCCAACTACCTGAATGGCTTTGCTGTTGCTGAGGCTGGTGCCGAGGCTCCCATCGTGGAGGTTCCCGCTACCGCTGCTGCCAACGCCAATGCATACCAGGCTGACTGGCTGAATGCTGAGGTTATCAGCGAGACCGAGGTGCTCATCTATCAATACTATCCCGGTGGCAACATCGCCGTTTACCGCCTGACCAAGGTCGGTGGTGGTATTGAGGAGCTCATCAACGACAACAACAAGGTTGTCGCTGGCGTACGCTACTACAACATCATGGGTCAGGAGATGACCGAGGCCAACGGTCTCACCATCATCGTGACCACCTACACCGATGGCACCAGCAGTGCTGTTAAGGTGATGAAGTAAGCCATTAGCTTACCACAAACAAAAAATAGAGACGCATGAATTTGCGTCTCTATTTTTTTGCATTAGCTTGTCCGGTAAAGATATTCAACATCTGCATAATTCACTATATATGAGTTGAAAAAACATTTCTGCTGTATCATGGACTTGGCTTTTGCCTCGTAGAAGCAGGTCGGGTCGAAGACTCGACTTTTATGGAAAATACCATGCAAGCTCATCGAAGATGAGCGCAGCTTGGTGGTAGTCATATCAAGTGGAAAGTGCGTCGTAGACGAACTTCTACATTCGTCAAAAGCCTCTCAATCACAAAGTTCCTCTTCGAGGCACTTGCAATGTTCGGCTCATAGACCAAGCTGCGAACCTCTTTGAGGTTCTTGCATGGTCTTTCTCATTGATATCGGTTCTTCGAACCGTTAACATCATCGATGTTTTTCAGGACACTAATGCTTTTTTGCATCATGTATTGGGGAAAAGCAGTGAAGGATTACTTCACGGCCCGATAGGTGTCATCATCAAGATGCTCAACAAATCCCTCGTCAACAAGGAAAGAGAGCATCGATACGATTTCATCCTTAGGAAATGACAAGGTGTTGAGAAACTCCTCAAGACGACGTGGACGCAAGCCAGCCATGTAGAGAATGCCCTGCTGCACATCATCGGGAGTGTGATCGGCTCGCTTGCGGCGATCGATGCACAGGTCACAGTGACCACACTCATCCTCTGACTTCTCGCCAAAGTAGCCTAACAGCATGCGTTCACGACAGCCGGTGTCGCTATAGGCATAGTTAATGGTCGCCTCGATGCGGTCGTTCATGCGCTGACGCAGGTCCTCATAGATGACTTTGGGAATCAGCACGTGCTGGGGCTCTTCACGGGACGTCGTATATATTATATAAGGTGTACGCTTGCGGGGCACATAGTGGAGAATGTGCATTCGAGTCAACTCAAGCAACGCGTTGTAGATCGTCTCCTGATTCAAGCCCGTGCGGAAAGCAATAACGTCTTCATTGATGAACACATAGTCGGCAAACAGGCCCGTATAAAGTCTGAGTATCGCTTGCAGCACTTGATCGGCACCCGGGGTTTCCGTGTCAAGGTCATAAAGCTGTTCCTTGCGCGCCAGGATCATCACGCGAGACTGGGTCTCGATTTCCTCAACAAATTCTATATAACCTGACTGGGTGAGGATTTTCAAGGCATTGTGTGTGGGCAGCACCGGCAGGTCAAACGTACGGCAGAAGAGGTTGAAATTGAAGTCAAACATCTGCTGGTAACCTTCTCCAATGCTCACGCCCAAAAAGTTACCTACTCGTTCATAGACTTTGCGGATGAAGTCCTTCTCGGGGAACGCTTCGGTGATATGGCGCCGCAACACACGCTGGTCGGTGTGCTTGACCAGCAGCACGGCATAGGACCGCTTGCCGTCGCGTCCTGCCCTACCCGCCTCCTGGTAATACTCCTCCAGCGAATTGGGGACATCAACGTGGACGACGAGGCGCACATCGGGTTTGTCGATGCCCATACCGAAGGCATTGGTCGCCACCATAACACGGCACTCGTCGGTAGTCCACTTGTTCTGCTTGTCTTCCTTATCCTCGACATAGAGACCCGCATGGTAGAAATCGGCATGGATGCCTGCACGATTGAGTTCGTCGCTGATCTGCTTAGTGCGTTTACGTGACCTGACATAGACGATGGCAGTGCCTGGCACTGACCGCAGAATATGGACGAGTTCAGCCATTTTCTCCTCGGTGGGACGCACGACATAGGACAAATTGCTACGGGCGAAACTCATCAAGAACACGTTGGGCGCCTTGAAATGAAGGCACCGCTGGATGTCCTCGACCACCACCGGAGTGGCTGTTGCGGTGAGCGCCAATACGGGAACGGCAGGAAAAAGCTTGCGAACGGCGACTATCTTCAGGAACGAGGGCCTGAAGTCGTAACCCCACTGTGAGATACAGTGCGCCTCATCAACGACAATGAGCCTCACGGGCATCTGGCGCAAGCGTTCCAGGAAAGACTGAGACTGCAGGCGCTCGGGGGAAACATAAAGGAACTTATAGTTACCGTAGAGACATTTCTCATAGGTGCGGTTCACCTCGGCACGTGTCAAGCCGGCATAGAGGTAAGTCGCCTTGATATTGAGTGCACGCAGGCGATCCACCTGATCCTTCATGAGAGAGATGATGGGCGTGATGACAAGGGCCATACCGTCGATGGCCATTGTAGGGACCTGAAATGTTATGGACTTGCCGCCACCTGTGGGCATCAGGCCCAAGGTGTCGCGGCCGTCAAGAACCGACTCGATAATGTCCTGCTGAAGCGGCCTGAAGGCATCATAGCCCCAGTATTTCTTGAGGACTTCAAGAATCGGCTTGGATAGACTCGGCATCGTCGTGCAGTTTTATAGCCTTCACCATAAGTTGCACCGAGGAGTTCATGCGATGCCTGGTCTCCTCGATCGTATAGCAGATGTCAATGGCCTTGCCTGCCTTGAGCGCATCGTTGAACTGTGCCAAGCCAAAAGCAATGGCGTTGTTCACCTTGTTGCCCTCCTCGTCCACGAGATCAAGCTTGATGTGCTCCATCTTCTTGCCCACGACCTTGCTCGTACCCTGGTCAAAGACCTTGCGGGTGACGAAGACAGGCTTTCCGTTGCCCGGTCCATAGGGATTGAGCATGCGCAGGTAGCGCAACAATGCGCCATTGATGTCGCTGAACTTGATTTCACAGTCGATATCCATGGCCGGGGTGACTTGCTCGTCCTCGATGTGGCTCTCGACGTATTCGGTCAAGCGGCGACGGAACTCGGGAATGTTCTCCTCCTTGATGGAAAGACCGACGGCATTAGTGTGGCCGCCAAAGGTCTCCAACAGGTCACGACACGACTTGATAGCGGTATAGACGTCAAAGCCACGCACCGAACGGGACGAACCAGTGGCAACGCCGTCGGCATAATAGGTAAGAACCACCGACGGACGGAAGTAAAGCTCTGCCAGCCTTGCTGCCACGATGCCAATGACACCCTTGTGCCAGTTGCGGTCGTAGATGACGATGGGTTTCTTGCCGTCAAGCACCTGTGCATGACGATCAATAATCTCGTTGGCCTCGACAGTTACCTGGCTGTCCAGTTCCTTGCGGTTGCTGTTATACTGGTCAATGCGCTTGGAAATCTCCATCGCACTCTGCATGTTGCGGCTCACCAGCAGCTCGACAGACTCCTGTCCCGACTCCATGCGGCCCGAAGCGTTGATGCGCGGTCCAATCTTGAAGATAATGTCGTTGATGGTCAAGTCATGACGGTTCAGTCCACAGGTGCGGATGATGCTGCGCAGGCCCACATTAGGATTGTTGTTGAGACGGCGCAGGCCATAGAACATCATCACCCTGTTCTCGCCCGTAAGCGGAACAATGTCGGCAGCGATGCTCACGGCAACAAGGTCCAACATGGCCTCCAGGTTATACATCGTCCCCAGGCCGTTGCTCTTGGAGAACGCCTGCATGAACTTGAAACCGACGCCACATCCCGACAACCCCTTGTAGGGATAGGTGTCATCAACGAGTTTGGGATTAAGGATTGCCGCGGCATCGGGCAGTTCATCGTCCGGGACATGGTGGTCACACACGATGAATTCTATGCCCTTCTCCTTGGCATACGCGATTTCGTCGATTGCCTTGATACCACAATCGAGCACAATAACCAATTTCACCCCAATCGATTCTGCATAGTCGATGCTTTGCAGTGAGATGCCATATCCGTCGTCATCGCGCGTCGGGATATAGTAAACCAGATTGGAGTAAATGTTCTGAAGATACTTATACACGAGCGCTACGGCAGTGGTACCATCCACGTCGTAATCCCCGTAAATCATGATCTTCTCTTTTGCCCCTAACGCCTGGTTGAGCCTTGCCACTGCCTTGTCCATGTTCTTCATCAAGAACGGATCGTGCAGCTGTTGCAGCGACGGGTAGAGGAAGTCGTGGACATCTTCCGCGGTCTTCAATCCCCTGAGCACCAACAGCCGAGCGATGGCGGGACAGTTGGGGAACTGGGCCGCCAACTGCTCCTGGGCAATGCGTTCGTCGGATGTTAGAGGTAAGTAATTCCATTTACTTATCATTTATGTTTATTTTTTAATATGCAATAACAGGGGCTCATTGCCGCGGAGCGATGAGCGAGTGGAGATATGGATATTTATCTTATTGGGAACCAATCAGTTGAGATGCCGGTTTTCAAGAAGCCCCATCGATAGGATGCCACCAGCAGCCTCTAATCCCCTCGTTTCAGTGCCACAAAAGTACTGCAAAAGGCAGATTTTTCAAAATAAAGCAGCAACTATTTCACGTTCGTCACGAGTTTTTATAGAAATTTAACAACCCAAAACGACATCACTCTTGTTTTTCTGTGCTTTCCAGGATAGACTTTATTTAAAGTATCACTTTATATTCATCAATTTAATAATTTGATTATAAGATTTTTTATTAAATTAGTTCTACTGGATAACAAACAAGGACATGCTGTAGGGGTATAGACAAAAAAATCACCGACCGGATGACCCAGTCGGTGATCAATTCTGGAGGTCGCTAGCGGACTCGAACCGCTGTGCCCGGTTTTGCAGACCGGTGACTAAACCACTCATCCAAGCGACCCTTCGTGAATAGCGGTGCAAAATTACTGCGGATTTTTGACCTGTGCAACTTTATCGGCACATTTTTTTGCTGAATTTTTCTCCGGCTTCTGGCAAATATCTTTCAATTTACATGCTGCACAGGCAGTTAGCGCAGATTTCCGGCTGTTCGCCGCCCGCACGATTGAACGCACTGTAGCCGCCACAGCAAGGGCTACAATCAGTCCAGCAAGGATATATTGAACCAGATCACTCATCAGTCATACATTATTCATCCTTGAAATTCTTCTTTACCAACCTGGACAGCTTTGCCGGTGTCAGGTCGGCAGGATACTCGGTGAAAGGCAACACAGTGTGGCAACCGTTCATGTACTCACTGCAGCCGAATGCCGTTTTCCCTTTGACGAGATGCCCCTTGCCACAGACCGGGCAAGGTATTTCCTCAATGCTCTTCAGCCTCGGCGCACGCGGCTTCTTGGCCTTTTCTTCCCCACCCGACGGAACCTTGGGCTTGGAAGGCTTGCCTTGCTCTACAGCTATGCTTCCACTGTTGTTGTCGCGCAGCACATTGAGCACGATCTCACCAATCATTTTCTTGAGTTCATCAATGAATTGGGCGGCACTGTATTCACCACGTTCTATTTCACGCAACTTTTTCTCCCACAAACCCGTAAGCGATGCACTTTTAAGTAATGGTTCATGGATTGTATCAATCAGTTGGATACCAGCCAGGGTGGGCATAATGCTCTTGCGCTCCTTGCGGATATAGCGGCGCTTGAACAGCGTTTCGATAATGGCGGCACGCGTTGAGGGACGACCGATACCGTTCTCCTTCATCGCGTCGCGCAGCTCCTCGTCATCAACGGTCTTTCCTGCAGTTTCCATTGCGCGCAACAGCGTGCCTTCGGTATAAGGTTTGGGAGGTTGAGTCGTGCGTTTTAAAATCGACGGCTCATGCGGCCCGCTCTCCCCTTTCTCGAAGTGCGGCATTACACCATTGTCCTCTTCATCAGCCTTTTCCTTGCTGTCATCATCGACATTTTTATCACCCGGCTTGTTGAACAGGTCACGCCAACCGGGCTTGAGTATTTCCTTGCCCGTCGCTTTGAAACCATACTCGCCCACCTGAGCCAATACGGTCGTCGTATTGAACTCACAGTCAGGATAAAACGCCGCAATAAAGCGCATAGCAATCAAGTGATACACACGCTTTTCTTCGGGTGTCATTGCCACCGTCGCAGGATTGACATTGGTGGGGATAATGGCATGATGGTCAGTGACTTTACTGTTGTCAAACACCTTCTTGGTCTTGGGCAACTTGGGCAGCGACAGCAAGGGAGCCGTCAAGTAGGCATAGGGCACCATAGCCTGCAGGATGCCAGGCACTTGCGGGTAGATGTCATCACTCAGGAATGTCGTGTCCACACGGGGATAGGTTGTCGCCTTTTTCTCATAGAGGGACTGAATAGTCTTGAGCGCCTCATCGGCCGACATGCCGAACTTCTTATTGCACTCCACCTGAAGGCTTGTCAAGTCAAACAAGCGTGGTGGCGCCTCACGGCCCTTCTTGGTTTCAACCGACGTCACCTCAAGCGGTAACAGCTTGATATTCTCAACGATAGCACTGGCCTCGCCCTCGGTTTTAAAGCGCCCGCGAGTGCTGTTGAAGGTCACGCCGCGGTACTTGGTCTTGAGTTCCCAGTAATCCTCGGGCACGAAATTTTCGATTTCGCGGTATCGGGCCACAATCATGGCGAGCGTGGGCGTCTGGACACGGCCCACCGAGAGCACATCGCGCGAGCGCGAATACTTCAAGGTATAAAGGCGCGTGGCATTCATCCCCAGCACCCAGTCACCGATAGCACGAGAGAGGCCCGCATAATACAGATTATCAAAGTCTTTGGCATCCTTGAGCTGCTCAAATCCCTTGCGGATGCTCTCGTCGGTCAACGACGAGATCCACAGGCGCTTGACAGGTTTATCACACCCGGCCTTCTGATACACCCAACGCTGAATCAATTCACCTTCTTGACCGGCATCACCGCAGTTGATGACCTCTTCGGCATTGGAAATCAGGTGCTTGATGACGTTAAACTGTTTCTTGATGCCCTCATCATCCTTCAGTTTGATGCCAAACCGAGGCGGAATCATGGGCAACTGTCCCAGACTCCACCACTTCCACTGGTCGGTGTAGTCATTAGGCTCCTTGAGCTCGCACAAGTGACCGAAAGTCCACGTCACCTGATAGCCATTGCCCTCAAAGTAGCCTTCGTGCCTGTCGTTGGCACCAAGCAATCGGGCAATGTCACGTGCCACACTGGGTTTCTCGGTTACGCAAACTTTCATTATTGTTTGTATTTAATTATTAGTGAATTAAATATCTATATATAAAGTGATAATTTAGATATTTACTCCCCCAGATGAAGCCCCTTGGCCTCGTTCCAGAGGTCGTCCATCTCGGCGAGCGTCAACTCGTTGACATGGCGGCCCTGCTCATTGGCCTTCTGCTCAATGTAGTTAAAGCGGGCGATAAATTTGCGGTTGGTACGCTCTAGGGCATTGTCGGGGCGAACGCCATAGAGACGGGCTGCATTGACGAGAGAGAAGAACAAGTCACCGAACTCCTTCTCGCGGTCCACAGCGCTGTCATTCTTCAACTCGGCCTCCACTTCACCGAACTCTTCACGGACCTTGTCCCAAACGTCTTCCTTCTGCTGCCAATCAAAGCCCACATTGGCGGCTTTCTCCTGGACACGTTCGGCCTTAATGAGTGACGGCAGGCTGCGAGGCACACCACTGAGCACCATCTTGTTACCGTCTTTCTCGCTCATCTTGATCAATTCCCAGTTCTTAAGCACTTGGGCGGCAGTATCGGCCTTCTCATCACCGAAAACGTGGGGATGGCGGAAGATAAGTTTCTCACACAAAGCATCGCAGACGTCGGCGATGTCAAATCGGCCCTTCTCGTCGCCGATTTTGGCATAGAAGACAATGTGCAGCAGCACATCGCCCAGTTCCTTGCGGATCTTATCGTCATCCTCGCCCATGATGGCGTCGGCGAGTTCCATGGTTTCCTCAATGGTGTTGGGACGCAGGCTCTCGTTGGTCTGCTTGCGGTCCCACGGGCACTTCACGCGCAGCTCGTCCAGGATGTCGAGCAGGCGTCCAAAGGCCTCCAGTTTCTTCTCTCTGGTGTTGTTAGGCATGATTATAGCGCTTTTTTAATTGTTTTTGAGCCACAAAATTAGTCATTTTTTTGTAAATGTAGTAATTTTGCTGCATGAGTAAAATCAAACTGCTACTATTATGTTTGGCACTGGCCGTGAGTGGAAGCCTCAAGGCGCAGATCCTGTGCAAGGAATTCATCTATGAGCCCAAAGCGTTTCCGTCATGTCACGCCTCGACCATCGCGTGCCTGCAGAACGGCGACCTGGTGACAGCCTTCTTCGGCGGATCCTATGAGGGCTGTCCCGACGTGTGTATCTGGGTATGCCGTAAGACTGTGGGCAGTGACCACTGGACCGAGCCGGCAATGGCAGCTGACGGCGTCATCAACGACACCCTGCGCAAGGCGTGCTATAATCCCGTGCTGAATCAAATGCCCGACGGCGAGCTGTGGCTTTTCTTCAAAATCGGCTCCTGTGTAGCAGACTGGAGCGGATGGCTCATCCGCTCTAATGACAATGGCAAGACCTGGAGCCCTCGCGAACCGTTACCCGATGGCTTCCTAGGACCCATCAAGAACAAACCCGAGCTCATCGGCAACCGCCTTGTGTGCCCTTCCAGCACCGAGAATGACGGATGGAAAATCCATTTTGAGATTTACGACCTCTCCACCCGTCAATGGCACAAGACTCCAGCTATAGAAGCAGCACTGGCTCACTCGTTGCAAAATCCCGGCACCATCGCTCCCATCGGCGCCATCCAGCCTTCAATCATACGTCTTGCTGACGGCACCTTGCAGGTGCTGTGCCGCACCCAGAACGGAAAACTTGCCACATCCTATTCTCACGATGAAGGAGAAAGCTGGAGCCGCGTGGAGCTGACCAACGTGCCCAATAACTGCTCGGGCACCGATGCCGTGACCGTTCATCCCACCTTGCATGCATTGGTCTATAACCCCGTGGAATCCATCCTGGGCGACTACCGCGATCCACGCACGCCGATCGATGTTGCCACCAGCATGGACGGCATCTACTGGAACAAGCTCGTTACCCTCGACCACGAGCCCGGAAGCGAGTTCTCTTACCCAGCCGTGGTCGTCGACCCCCGCGACGGCACCCTGCACATCACCTATACCTGGAAACGCCAGCGCATTGTCTATGCCCATGTAAAGCCTTGAAAAGCCACCATTCACTCAAAACAATAAGGTTTTCTTTGGTAGAGGCATACTTTTGTTGTAATTTTGCAGCCAATTTTTAAAACAAATATCAAGAAAACTGCAATGACAAGAAAATTTATGCTGCTTGTCCTGTGTGCTACACTCCTGGGAATCAATGCCATGGCACAGGGCAACAACACCCGCATGGGTGGTGACGAGACCGATGACACCGAGTCACTCGCTGAGCGTATCTTCAAGTTAGAAAAGAAGACCGACGCATTTAATTTCCATATCAATTTCGCATCAAGCCTGGTGGCCGAGGACGCCAACCACGGCGAATGGGACTCAAAATTTGTGTGCCGTGACCTGCGCCTTGACATCAAGGGCGATATCACGCCCAAGGTCTTCTATCGCATCCGTCACCGCTTCAATAGCAACCAGACTGCCAAAGGTTTGGACCGTTTTGCCAAGGCAACCGATATCATGATGGTGGGCTATCGTCCCAGCAGCAAGGTGGATATCGCTGCCGGTAAGCTTTGCCAGATATGGGGCGGATTTGAATATGACCAGAACCCCATGGAAATCTACCGCTACAGTGACCTGATCGACATGATGGACATCTTTATGGCCGGTGCGATGGTGAGCTACCACCCCGTCCCCACCCAAGAGGTAGCCTTCCAGATGACCAACAGCTATAACGGCTCGTTCACCGAGGACCTGGGTGAAGACCCGCAGATTGTCACCAATGACCTGCAGAAGCCCGAGAAGCTCGCTCGCAGCCGCGCCCCGTTCACCTATATCCTGAACTGGAACGGCAATTTCCTGCAAGACCAGTTGCAGACGCGCTGGGCATGGGGTATCCAGACCCAAGCCAAGCACAAGTACTCACGCATGATCACGCTGGGCCAGAGGCTTAACTTGCCGAATTATCAGCTGTATTTTGACTACTTCGGCGAGTGGGACGACGTGGATCGCCTGCATTATGCAACGACCGACCTGAAGGACATGATTACTCCGGGCTCAACCCACCTGGGTAAAGTTCACAGCCATACCTTCATCGCCAAGATGAACTGGCAGTTCGCCCCCAAGTGGAACCTGATGCTCAAGGGCACCTACGAGACCACTAGCATCGCCAAGATTGCCGACCTGCACAACTACCGCAAGTCAATCGGCTATCTGGGCAGCATTGAGTACTGGCCGATGCCCAAGAAACTGGACTTCCGTGTGTTCATCGCCTACCTGGGTCACAAGTATGACTTCAACAAGGCGTGCGGCCTTGAGGACTACAACACCAACCGCGTGGAGCTGGGCTTCATGTACCGCATCAAATGCTATTAAGGCGTGCCTCAATAGCAGATCAGTGATGAGTGATGAGTGATTAGAGATTAGTGAGATTTTTCTCTGGAGCGGCCATTCCTGCAAAGCAGGGGTGGCCGCTCCAGTTAAATCATGGGATTTAATAAATATTTTGATTTATTTTTTTATAATGTGAGGAATATGTTCTACTTTTGTGGGAAGTTTAGAAAGACATGATGAAATACCTTAGTCTGCCTGACAACGCGACACGTATTCTTCCATTCTATTTAGCAATGGAGGAGTATGCTGCACGCATCATTGGAGAGGATGACATCTTCTTCATGTGGCAAGTGGAGCCGACGGTCATCTTCGGCCGCAACCAGCTGATTGCGAGCGAGGTGAACGTGGATTATTGCCGTGAGCATGGCATTGCCTTCTACCGTCGTCGCAGCGGTGGCGGATGCGTATATGCCGACAAGGACAACATCATGTTCAGCTACATCACGCGCAGCGACGAGGTCCAGACGACGTTCTCACGCTATACCAGCGCCGTTGCTGAGATGTTGCAGGGATTGGGACTGAATGCCACCGCCAGCGACCGCAACGATGTGCTTATCGACGGCCGCAAGGTGAGCGGCAACGCGTTCTATCACATCCCGGGACGCAGCATCGTGCACGGCACTATGCTCTATGACACCAACATGGAGCATATGCTGAACGCCATCACGCCATCGCGTGAGAAGTTGACCAGCAAGGGCGTGGAGTCCGTCAGGAGCCACATCACCACCTTGCGCGAGCATCTGACGATGGGCATCGAGGATTTCAAGCAGCACGTTCGCCAAACGCTGTGTGACGGCGAGATACAACTCACTGCCGATGACGTGGCCGAGATTGAACTGCTCACCCTGCCCTACCTGGAGCCCGACTTCCTGAAGGGCAAAGACCCTCGCCATGAGATCACTTGTGGCGGCCGCGTGGAGGGTGTGGGAAGTATCCACATCCATGTAGAGCTCAAGCACGACGTGGTCACCGATCTGCACCTGACGGGCGATTTCCTGCCCTTGTGCAACGATGTGCAAGCGGTCTTGCTTGACAAGCTGCGTGGCGTCAAACTCGAAACCGATGACCTGCACAAAGCCCTAGAAGGTTGTGATGCAGGACAATGGATAATGAATTTATCAACCGAGCAATACATACAGCTATTAACAGATAGCCATTAGGTTTTAAAAACTAAAAACATAAGAACTTATATATTAACCAATTAAAAACCATTTTAAACCGTGACTGAAGAAATTAAAGTTACCTGTCTGCATGACAGGCACGTAGCGCAAGGCGCTCTCATGTCCCCCTTTGCTGGTTACGACATGCCCATCCAGTATGTAGATATCACCACTGAGCACAATGCCGTGCGCCAGAAGGTGGGTGTTTTTGACGTTTCGCACATGGGCGAGGTGGAAATCACCGGTCCCGATGCCGCCAAGTTCACCAACTACATCTTCACCAATGATATCAATGCCATCAAGGCTGGCCAGATTCTGTACGGTATGATGCTCTACCCCGACGGCGGTACTGTTGACGACCTGCTGGTTTACCGTGTTGACGATAACGACTACTTCCTCGTGATCAATGCTGCCAACATCGACAAGGATGTTGCTTGGATCATGGAGCAGGCCAAGAACTTTGACGTGAAGGTTGACCACCAGAGCGAGCAATACGGCCAGATCGCCGTTCAGGGTCCCGATGCCGAGAAGACCATGGCCCAAGTGCTCAACATCGACACCACCGACCTGACGTTCTACACCTTCAAGAAGATGGAATATGACGGCAAGACCATTATCGTGAGCCGCACCGGTTACACCGGCGAGGACGGTTTTGAGGTATATGCCGATCCCGCCATCATCTGCAAGATGTGGGATATGCTCATGGAAGCCGGCGTACAGGCCTGTGGTCTGGGTTGCCGCGACACCCTGCGCTTTGAGGCTGGTCTGCCCCTGTACGGCGACGAGCTGACTCCTGAGATTTCACCTATCGCCGCTACCTTCGGCATGTTTGTTAAGCTCGACAAGGAAGGTGGTTTTATCGGCCGCGACGCCTGCGCACAGCAGAAGGCAGAAGGCACTCCCAAGAAACTCGTAGGTCTGGAGCTTGAAGGCAAGGCTATTCCCCGCCATGGCTACGAGGTACTTGACGGCGAGAACGTAGTAGGTTACATCACCACCGGTTATCACAGCATCACGCTGGACAAGAGCGTAGCCTTTGCACTGGTTGACCGTGCAGTAGGTGCCCTGGGCAACACGCTGAGCGTGCGCATCCGCAAGAAAGTGTTCCCCGCTGTTGTGGTGAAGAAACGCTTCTATACTCCTAATTATAAGAAGTGAGGCTTTAGGTTTTAGACCTTAGACCTTAGGCTTTAGACCTTAGACGTTAGATATAAGACCTAAGGTGTTAGGAGGATAAGACAAGAGAAATTTATATTTAAGAAACAATTATATTAACTGATTAATTTTTAATAATACAATGAGTAAGATTATCGACGGACTCTATTACAGCGAGTCACATGAGTATGTAAAGGTAGAAGGCGATTTCGGTTTCATCGGTATCACTGACTTTGCACAGCACGAGCTGGGCAACGTAGTTTACGTGGACATGCCCGAGGTTGACGATGAGGTAACTGCAGGTGAGGACTTTGGCGCCGTTGAGAGCGTTAAGGCTGCCAGCGACCTGATGTCGCCCGTTAGCGGTACTGTTGTTGAGGTGAACGAGGCTCTCGAGGACGAGCCCGGCCTGATCAACAAGGATGCCTTTGAGAACTGGATCATCAAGGTTGAACTCAGCGACAAGAGCGAGCTCGACAACCTGATGGATGCTGCTGCCTACAAGGCCATGATCGGCGAGTAATTTTGAGTTAGAAGTTAGTAGTTAGAAGTTAGTAGTTAACCGACGACTGAAAACTGATAAACAATGAGTTATAAATTTTATCCGCACACCAGTGATGAGTTGCAGGCCATGTTGAACACGGCAGGCGTCAAGTCGCTGGACGACCTCTATCAGGATGTGCCCCAGGAGCTCCAGCTCAAGAAGGAGTATGAGTTGCCCGAGGCCATGAGTGAGATTGAAGTGCGCCGTTTCTTTGACGACCTGGGCATGGGCAACATCACCATGCGCACCTTCCTGGGCGGTGGTTTCTATGACCACTACAGCCCTGCTGTCGTTCAAGACATCGTTAGGCGCAGCGAGTTCCTCACCGCCTACACCCCCTATCAGGCCGAGATTTCGCAGGGTACCCTGCAATATATCTTTGAGTACCAGAGCATGATGGCCGAGCTGACCGGCATGGAAGTGTCCAACGCTTCGATGTACGACGGCACGACCGCTACTGCCGAGGCCATGATGATGGCTGTCTCCAACGCCAAGAAGCGCAACCGCGTACTGGTGAGCGAGACCATCAGCCCCTACGTGCTGCGCGTGGTAAAGACCTACGCCAAGTACCAGGGCATCCAGATTGACATGGTTCCCGCTGTTGGTGGCGTGATGGACCGTGACGCCCTCAAGGTAGAGCTCGAGAAGGACGACGTGGCTGGTGTTATCGTTGCTACGCCCAACTTCTACGGTATCCTCGAGGACTACACCGGCATTGCCGACCTGTGCCATGAGCACAAGGCACTGCTGATCATGCACTGCGTAGCCACTGCCCTGAGCGTGGTCAAGACGCCCGCCGAGTGGGGTGCTGACATCGCCGTGGGTGATGGCCAGAGCCTGGGTATCCCCTTGAACTATGGTGGTCCCTATGTAGGCTTCCTGTGCACGACCAAGAAGTTGATCCGCAAGATGCCGGGCCGCATCGTTGGTGCTACCAAGGATGCTGACGGCAAGCGCGCCTTCGTTCTCACCCTGCAGGCCCGCGAGCAGCACATCCGCCGCGAGAAGGCCACGAGCAACATCTGCTCCAACCAGAGCCTGATGGCCCTGTACGTGACCGTTTACATGGGTCTGATGGGTGCTAAGGGTCTGAAAGAGGTGAACGAGATCAGTTACAGCAACGCTCATTACCTGGCCGACAGCCTGGTAAAGACGGGTCTGTTTGAGATGGCTTATCCCGACAAGCCCTTCCTCAACGAGTTTGCCGTGAAGACCAAGCTCGACATCGACAAACTGCAGGAATACTGCGGTGAAGAATACCTCCAGTGCGGTCTCAAGATTGCCGACGACACTTTGCTGCTCGCCGTGACCGAGACCTACAGCCGTGAGGATTGTGACGACCTTGTTGACGCATGTGTAACCTTTAATGAAGAACAGGAGGGCAAGTAAGTTATGAATAACACTTTTTACGGTAAACTCATATTTGAGTTGTCACAGAATGGCCGTCAGGGTTATTCCCTGCCCGAGAACAGGTGTGCCGAGTACAAGATGAGCGATCTTCCCAAGGGCCTGATGCGTGAAAACGCACCCCTGCTGCCTGAGGTGGATGAGCTGAGCGTTGTGCGCCACTACACCAACATGAGCAACAACAACTTCGGTGTTGACACGGGCTTCTATCCCTTGGGTTCCTGCACCATGAAGTATAATCCCAAGATCAACGAGGAGATTGCCGCCCACCGTGAGTTCACAGGCCTGCACCCGCTGCAGAATCCCGAGACCACCCAGGGTGCCCTCGCTGTTTACTACTTCCTGCAGACCAGCCTGGCCGAGATTTCGGGCCTGAAGGAGTTCACGCTGAACCCCTATGCCGGTGCCCATGGTGAGTTGACCGGCCTGATGATCATGCGCGGCTACCACCTGGAGCGTGGTGACGTGAAGCGCACCAAGGTCATCATTCCCGACAGCGCACACGGTACCAACCCTGCCAGCTCGGCAGTGTGCGGTCTTGACGTTGTGGTTGTGAAGAGCCGTCCCGACGGCACCGTCGATGTGGATGACCTGCGTCCCCTGCTCGACGACACCATCGCCGGTATGATGATGACCAACCCCAACACGCTGGGCATCTTTGAGCACAACATCGGCGAAATCGCCAAGGCTGTCCACGATGCCGGCGGCTTGATGTACTATGACGGCGCCAACCTCAACCCCATGCTGGGTAAGGTGCGTCCCGGTGACATCGGCTTTGACATCATGCACATCAACCTGCACAAGACCTTCTCGACGCCTCACGGCGGTGGCGGTCCCGGTAGCGGTCCCGTCGGCGTGCGTGCCGGTCTGGAGCACCTGCTCCCCAACCCCCGCGTCGTGAAAGTCGAGGAAGAGGACTACGACTACTTCAAGCTGGAGTGCAGCGACAAGTCCATCGGCAGCATCAGTGGTCATCTGGGCAACTTCGGCGTGATGATGCGCGCCCTTGCCTACATCCTGACCCTGGGCCGCGACCAGCTCAAGTGGGTCGGCCCGCTGGCAACCCTCAACGCCAACTACATCAAGGAATCGTTGAAGGATGTCTATGAACTGCCCATAGGCGGTGTGTGCAAGCACGAGTTTGTCTTTGACGGTCTGAAGGACAAGTCCACCGGCGTTACCACCCTCGACGTGGCTAAGCGCCTGCTGGACTATGGCTTCCATGCTCCCACCATCTACTTCCCCTTGCTGTTCCACGAGGCCCTGATGATTGAGCCCACCGAGAACGAGAGCAAGCAGACCCTCGACGAGTTCATCCGCATCATGCGTGTAATCGCTCAAGAGGCCAAGGACGATCCCGAGATGGTGAAGACTGCTCCGCACAACACGCCCGTGCGTCGCCTTGACGACACCCAGGCCGCCCTGCATCCCATTGTGACCTGGCGCGAGCTTGTTGCCGACAACCAGTAAAAACTGACTGCAGAAATCACTCACGCTAAGTCGCTAAGACGCTAAGTTTCTATTTTTATCATTCTTAGCGACTTTGCGGCTTAGCGTGAGGATTTGTCAAGAATAACGTTTAAACCATTGATATCACATTATGTTTGACATTATTATAATAGGTGCCGGTCCTGGCGGTTATGAGACCGCTGCCGATGCTGCTGCACACGGCCTGACCGTCGCCATCGTCGAGCGCGACCAGATGGGTGGTACTTGCCTGAACCGTGGCTGTATCCCCACCAAGGCCCTGTGCCGCAATGCCGAGGTTATCAACCTGATGCGCGAGGCAGAGGTTTGGGGCGTAAAGACCGGCGAAATGGCCTTTGACTACGCACCCGTGTTTGAACGCAAGGAAGCTGTCGTCAAGCAGTTGCGCGAAGGCGTGGAGATGCTCATGGGCGCTCCCGGCATCACCGCCATCAAGGGTGAGGCCAGCCTTAAGGACGCCAACACCGTTGTCGTTAACGGCGAGGAATATCAAGCCAAGAACATCATCATCGCTACCGGTTCAGCACCTCGTGGCCTGCCCATCGAGGGTGCCGACCTGGCTATGACCAGCGACGATATCCTGGCGATGGAAACGCTGCCCAAGAGCCTGTGCATCGTGGGTGGTGGCGTCATCGGCATGGAGTTTGCCGCTGTATTCAGCACGTTTGGCGTTGAAGTGACCGTCATCGAGTACTGCAAGGAAATCCTGCCGCCGTTTGACAAGGACGTGGCCAAGCGCCTGAAGACCGTCCTGAGCAAACGAGGCATCAAGATCATCACCAGTGCCGCTGTTAATGGCATCAGCCAGGGTGAAGACGGCATGACCGTCACCTACGAGCTCAAGGGTAAGCCCCAGAGCGTGACCTGTGAAAAGGTGCTCATGTCGGTAGGTCGCCAGCCCGTTCTGCCCCATGGTCTCGACGCTGTGGGCGTCAACGTTGGCCGCCGCGGCATCGAGGTGGACGACAACATGATGACCAACGTGCCTGGCGTATATGCCATCGGTGACGTGAACGGTCGCATGATGCTCGCCCACGCTGCCAGTGCACAGGGCCTGCGTGCCCTGCACGCTATCATGGGCAAAGCTGACGACATCAAGCTTGACATCGTTCCCAGTGCCGTGTTCACCGTGCCCGAGTTGTCTATGGTGGGCCTTACCGAGGAACAGTGTGCCGAGAAGGGTCTTGACGTGACCGTCAAGAAATCGTTCTTCCGCAGCAACGGCAAGGCCGTAGCCATGAACGAGACCGACGGCCTGATCAAGATGATTGTCGATAACGCGACACGCCAGATTGTGGGCTGCCACATCTGTGGAGCACACGCTGCCGACCTCATCCAGGAAGTGGTCACCGCGATGAATGCCGGTGCTACCGTTGACCTGCTCGCCCGCAGCATCCACGGTCACCCCACACTGAGCGAGGTGATGCTCACTGCCGCCCGCCAGTTCTGACCCGTTACGGCAAGCTGACGGCTTATAACTACACCAGCACGCCACCTGCAAATTAATGCAAGTGGCGTGTTGTTTTAGTTACACATTAGAAGGAAACATGGTAAAAATGTTTGACGTTCCAAATTTTTGTTGTAATTTTGCAACAAATAGCGCATTTAATCTATCAACCATCAACTATCTCCACCTTCTTGAAGCCTCATTTCCAGACGTTTAAATGAGTCTATGTATGATTATTGCCCTATTCACAACTCACATCGTATTATTAACCAAACATTATAAATCCTTGAACATGACAAAAAGAACGAGATTTTTATCTGTAATCCTTATTACATTAGCAGTTTTTTTACCAGCAAAAGCCACCCAGCAGCTAACATTGTTTAGCGGTGACGATTCGAGCAATACAACTCCCATCAACCTCGCTTATTTTGACGAGGTAGGCGCCCGAACCCAAGTTATCTATCCCGCCAGCAGTCTGGCAGTGATGACTGGCGAAGTAATCAACTCAATGAAATTCTATACCAGCGATCCTATTACCGAAGGGGGTGGCATGTTGCAGATATCTGTCGGAGAGACAGATAAGATGGACTTTTTAGGCACTAGCTACGTTGAAAGCCTGACGCAAGTCGCATCCTACTCCATGACGAGTGGTTTGACAGAGATTGAAATCGTCTTTGATGAACCCTACACCTACATGGGAGGAAACCTCGTCTTTGAGAGTCTTGTCACTGAAAGCACTAATGAAAGTTTCGTCACCTTCTGGGGCACGAGGCCTGACAACTATAATGCCATCTCCCGTAACGAGATCAGCAAGTTCTTACCAAAAACGACCTTTAATTATGGTACTGATGCACCCTATTCGGCTAAAGTTCTCCCCTTTGAACTGACATTCAAGACCATCCGCGCCGAACGCGAAGACGTGCAGAGCGTCGTCATTACCAATACCGGATTGAACGGCTTTAGCCCCTCATTAAGTGCCGAGGCACCTTTCTACGCCGGCACTCCTAACGCAGTGATTCTCTCAGGCGAGTCACTCGAGGTTCCTGTGACCTTTGCCCCCACTGCCGCAGGCAGCTACACCGGAGTGCTGACCGTCGATTGCGGTGAAGCCGGCATCCACCAAGTGCCATTATCGGGCACAGCCATTGAAGCAGCTGAGGAGCTGATGGTGTGTGACAGCACCGATTATGGTAGTTTTCTGCCTATCTATGGCGCTGACATTGACATCGTTGGCACCGAGGGCCAGATGATTTATCCCTCCAGCATGCTCACCCAGATGGTAGGACGCAAGATATATGGCCTGAAGTTCCACATCAAGGATTATGTGGAGATGGACGGCGGTGTCATCCAATTGTCGCTTAAAGAAGTGAGCCACAGCGCCTTTGCTTGGGCAGGTTTGACCAGCGACCTGACAGCTGTCGACACCTATACACCGGTTCTCAATAGCACCGAAATGGTCTTCTACTTTGATGAGCCGTTTGAGTATCAAGGAGACAACCTGCTCGTGGACTGCAAAGTCATCGAAGCTGGCAGAACCAACTACAAGCAGACCTTCTTCTATGGCACCCCCACTGACTACAACTCAGGCGTCTATCACTCCTTGTGGTACGGCACCACTTTTGATACCGAGATTGTTCCCTTCCTACCCTGTGCCACCTTTGAGTTTGAGAAGAATGACGTTCCCGAGGTAATCCGAGGTGATGCCAATCAGGATACTAACGTGACTATCAGCGATGTCACCGCCCTTATCAACATTCTGCTGAGCGGTGCCGAAACGCCAGCCGAAGCAGATTGCGACCTTAACCAGGCTGTCAACATCGCCGATGTGACGGTACTCATCAATTACCTGTTGTCGGGCGAATGGCCTAATTAATTATCAGGTAGAACGACCTAAAAAAGTGAGTTCAACGAAATTAAGTTGCTGACATTCAACTCCTCCCCTAAAATAGGGGAGGTGCCCGTCAAGGCGGAGGAGTATGATTTACCCTCAAAGCACTTCCTCTTGGGGCATCAACGCCCCCTGGCCCCCTCTAATCATAGAGGGGGTATCGCTAACGCGATGATTAACAATAAATAATTTCATTAAGCGCACGTTAAAAAAGGGCGGAACCCGAACGGTTCTGCCCTTTTTCATATCACGTCACTTGATAGCGGTTACTCCTGAGGCAAGCGGCGGAAGCCCTCGCCCAAAATCTCGGAGCTCTCCATGATGTTGACAAACGCATGCGGGTCGATGTGATAGAGGACCGAACGCAGCTTGATCATATCGGAGCGGTCGAGGGTTACATAGAGCATCTTGCGTTCTGTGCCCTTATAAAGACCTGTGCCAGCGATGAGCGTGCCACCACGCTTGATATCGTTGATGATATAATCACGCACAGCCTCGGCCTCATCAGTAACGATGAACATGGTCTTGTAGGTCTTCATACCATCGACCACAAGGTCAATAACCTTACCCTCAATAAAGATAATGATGATCGAGTAAATGGGCAGGCGGATGTCACCGAAGGCAACCAGGGTGCTCAAGGTGATGATGCCATCAACAATCATGACGAGGGTACCCAAGGAAATCTTGGTGTACTTGTGCAGAATCATCGAGATGATGTCCGAGCCGCCACTGGTAGCGCCCGAGCGGAAAATCAGACCGATAGCCACACCATAGATGATACCAGCAACGACGGTATTGAGGAAGTAGTCGGGATGGAACCAGCCACCGTGATGGGGAATCTCAACCATCGACTTGACCATGGACGGATCAACCGATGCCATGATAGCACCATCATGAATCACGGGATTGTAACCCCACTCACTCTCGAGGATAAAGGTGAACAAGAAAATCAACGCCGTCGAGACGATGGTCTTGATACCGAACTTAGGTCCAAGAATCCATGTGCCGATGAGCAGCAAGGGGATATCCATGCAGATGGCATAAAGCGAAATCTTCCAGGGCCACAGCGTGTTGAACACGTTGGAGAGGCCGTAGGTGCCACCGGGAGCCATCAGATAGGGGTTCACAAACATCACATCACCGATAGCAAACAACAGGCTACCTACCGTGAGCAGGACGTAAGCCATTACTTCCTGCCACAATTTTCTCTTTGGATCAATCTTAATCATATCTTATTCAGTTACTATTCTGTAAAATCGGGCGCAAAGGTACTCATTATTTCCCAATCAGCGACATAACGCAAGAAAATTCCAATCAAATCTTGTTCATCGCATTCATGACGCATCAAGAGTGCATTTTGGGGCAGAAAACACATATCGTTTTCTATAAATGACCATAAATATTTACAACAACCTGATTATCATTATAATAACAAATTACAAATGACCTGCTTTTTCTTGCTGGACAAGAAAATAGTTTATATCTTTGCCAGCGTAATAACCAACAAAAACATACACGATGAAACAGCTAATGATCATAGTCATGTCGCTACTGGCCATCATGGCCCGTGCACAGGAAGATTACCGCGAGCGGATCAATCTTAATTTGACCAACCAAGAACTGGCCATCTCCCCCAAGGGCATCATTGCGCTGGGCACCAATACAGCTATCTATGTGACCGATGCGCCCGAGAAGGGTTGGCGAGGAATCCCAATGTCTGTTAATAGAAGTGGTAGTAGTATAGAAGACTTGTGCTGGTCGAGCGAGAACGTATTGATTGCCAGCGTGGGGGGCAAACTCTATGCATGGGAAACAGCCGATGACGGAACGTTCAAGCCGCTTGCGATGAGCAACGCTCCCAGAGCCTATAATCTGCGAAGCGATGGTCATGGCCATGTCTGGGCATGGGGCTTGAGCACTAAGGTATTTTACTCAAGCGACAGCGGCCGTTCATGGAACGAGATAGCGCACATCCAAGAACTCGAAGACTTAGACCATTATGTCAACGACTTATATTTTGACAACAACGGCAAGCGCGGGCTGATTGGCTCCAACTACAATGAATTATACCTGACTCTTGACAATGGCAAGACGCTGCAGCGCATCCCCACCCCACTCGACCAGAAAGCATACCAACAGGACGAGAAAGCAGCAAAGAGAATAAGAATCAACAAGGTACGCATCCTTGGCGACTACTACATCGTGGAGCAAGACTACAAGGCATTCATCACCAGCACCAAGGATATCAGGTGGAGACCCACAAATGGTTCTGACACAGCGAGTGACATCGACGTGATGAGCAACCGATTTATCGTTATCAGGCCCGATGCAGGGACTGTACGTCTCCTGGACGAAAAACTGAATTTGGTCAACGAGTTTAAAGTGCCTGAGGAGAAAAATGACATAGCCTACGGTGACGACATGTACATCATCGACAAGACAGCTCTGCACAAATGCGGCATCAATGGCGACCAGAGGTATGAACTTTTTAGAACGGACCAAGAGATTGACCCAATGCATGCCGACGAGCCGTCCCGCATCTTCACCATCGACGGGCAGGAGTTCTACTTCGACAGCTACGACCTGATAGCCAAGAGCAAAGCGACGGGCAAGTGGTACAGATACATGACATTTGACTTCGAGCCGTTCAAACCCTTCGAGGGCAAGGGCAAACTCTTTTTCTATAACTCCTTTCTCAATGATGAGATGACCCTCTATCAATTGAATGTCAAGGAGAAAACTGTAAAGCCGTATGAGTGGCCCAGCAAGATGTTTGGCCGCAAGAAAGTGGTGGGCATGCAGGTTATCTACAGCGTGATCGGCTGCTTCGTTAACTCTGGTATCAATAAGGAATACCGCTTGGATGGCGATAATCTGGTGTGGGTGAAAGATTACACTATCGGCAATGAGCGCAATAATGCCTATTCCGAATTGCCCAAGCAATTCAAAGCCAGCGACATCCAGCGTCTGGTTGCACTCATCGATGAGTCGAGGTCACATGAGCAAGCCTACACTGACACGCTCATCACCGACGAGGACAGGGCCGAGTACGTCAAGCTCATCGATGAGTTCCTTGAAGACGATGATGTCAATATCTTCAAGTACATGGACATCAGCGACAAATGGATTGAAGCTGGCGAGCAAATCACCGCGCTGAGCGAGAACTGGTTAAAACAGGCACGTGAAGATGCTTCAAGCTCCTTTAGCACGACAACCGTGACCCGCAAGATCTTGTTCACGTTTGAGGACCGCAGCACCATGTCGTGCCACAACGATAAATGGAGGGTAAGTTACCTGTATTCACCCTGGACGATCACCTATGGCAACTTTGTGTACGTGACCGAGGACTTGAATGTGAGCAGTCTCATCAACCAGATCACACAAGGCAAGATGCTTGACCAACGCTATTGCAGCAAGGCCTTCGCCATCTACCAGATGGTCAAACAGCAAAATGGCAATTCATTTGAGCAATGAAGAAGGCAACCATATCACTTATTATCTTATTGGCAGCAATGGCAAGTCTTGTTTCCTGCGGTGATGAGCCCGACGGCAAGTGGGACAAGATGAAGTGGAAAGACCTCAGTGGCCTGTCCAAAGAGAATGGCGTCTATATAGTCCCTGCCGACGGCGGCACCTATGCCTTTGAGTGCAAGAACTATAGTGCCCCTTGGCTATCAAGCATTTTGGACAATGGCGAGTATGTCTATCCCAGTCCAGACTTCCACTCCTTCACAAGCGATTGGTTCAATGTGCTGTGCGACCATGCCACTGTGACCGTCACCATCCAGCCACTTGATGGGTCCACTTCCAGCCGCAACCTTAGTGTAGGGGTAACGGCTGGAGATATCTTTGACTCCTTCGATTTTATACAACGACGCTAATTCAAGCGGGAAACAGAAATGCCGTCAGCTTTGATGCTGGAGCCTTAAATCGAGAGGTGACAGTTTTTTTGCATTGCCATAACAGAAAAAAATCGTATTGACTGAGGTGATTTGGAAAAAACTGAGTACCTTTGCAGTTAATCACATTAAAACAAATCTAAATATATACTATTATGGCAGACAAAACACCTACTCCGCACATCGGCGCCAAGTATGGCGAGATTGCACCCACAGTGATTATGGCTGGCGACCCCTTGCGCGCCAAGTTGATGGCAGAACGTTATCTTGAGAACCCGACGCTCTACAACCAGGTGCGTGGTATGCTCGGATATACCGGCACCTACAAGGGCAAACGTATTTCTGTTCAAGGCCACGGCATGGGTATTCCCTCAATCGGCATCTACTCCTATGAGTTGTTCAACTTCTATGATGTAAAGACCATTATCCGCGTGGGTTCGGCTGGCTCGATGAACCCCGACCTGCACATCGGTGACCTGGTGATGGCCATGGGTGCCTGCACCAATAGCGCATACGCCATGCAGTTCCACCTGCCTGGTATCTATGCCCCGATTGCTGACTTTGACCTGTTGCGCGCCGCCGTAGAAAAGGCCGAGGAACTGGGTTACCGCTACAAGGTGGGTAACGTCTATTCGTCGGACACCTTCTACGATGACAGCCCCGATACCGACCAGTGGCAGAAGATGGGTGTGCTTGCCGTAGAGATGGAAGCCCCCGCCCTCTATATGAACGCCGCCCGCAGTGGTGCCCGCGCCTTGTGCATCTGCACCATCAGCGACTCACTGGTAACCGGCGAAGTCACCACCGCCGAGGAGCGTCAGAACAACTTCACCCAGATGATGGACGTTGCTTTCGGCATCATCTGATTAGGCTTTAGGTTTTAGGCATTAGGCTGACAACTAAAAACTGACAACTGAAAACTGAGATAAGCTATGGCAATGCTATCAAGAATCACCGAGCTGTTTGAAATCGACTATCCTGTGGTTTCAGGCGGCATGGTGTGGTGTAGCGGGTGGGAACTCGCTGCTGCCGTGAGCAATGCTGGTGGACTGGGCCTGATTGGCGCCGGTTCAATGACACCAGAGGTGTTGCGAGATCATATCATCAAATGCCGTCAGGCGACAAACTACAACTTCGGCGTGAACGTGCCGCTGATGCGTCCACAAGCCCCTGAAATGATGGAAGTTATCGTCGAGCAGAAAGTGCCCGTAGTGTTCACCTCGGCTGGCAGTCCCAAGAAATGGACCGGATGGCTCCATGAGCGCGGCATCATGGTGGCCCATGTGGTTTCCTCAACGGCATTTGCTATCAAAAGTCAAGAAGCTGGCGTTGACGCTGTTGTCGCCGAAGGCTTTGAAGCCGGTGGTCACAACGGCAAGGAGGAAACAACCACGATGTGCCTGATTCCCGCCGTTAGACGAGCCATCAGCCTGCCGCTGATTGCTGCCGGCGGTATCGCAACCGGCGATGCCATGTTGGCTGCCGAAGCCATGGGAGCCGATGGTGTACAAGTCGGCACCTTGTTCGCTCTGACAGAGGAAAGCTCTGCTCACGAGAACTTCAAGCGCCTGTGCCTCAACCTCGACGAAGGCAGCACCTTGCTGCACTTCAGGAAGCTCTCGCCCACGCGTCTGGTGAAAAACAATTTCCAGACTGCCGTGCAAGAAGCCGAGTATCGTGGCGCCAGTGAGGAAGAACTGCTTGAACTCATCGGCCTGGGCAAGACCCGAACAGGCATCTTTGAAGGCGATGTCGAGAACGGTGAGCTGGAAATCGGCCAAGCTTGCAGCCTGTTGAAAGGTCGTGAGATCGAGCCTGTTGACGTAGTGATGCAGCGATTTGTTCAAGAATATTACTCCTCACGCAGGCAGCTGATCAACCAGGCCATGGAGGAGCAGATTTCAAGAAGAACCTATTAATGTTCAATTTGGAGAGTATTCCAAATTGAAGTATAGAGTATATAGATTTCTAATATAACTATTTAAATTATCACTTTAAAGATATAAAATCAAACAATTATGTCACAGTGGTTTGAGTGCAAAGTAAAATATGACCGCACCATGGAAAACGGTGCGATGAAAACCGTTTCTGAACCTTATCTCGTTGATGCCTTGTCATTCACCGAGGCCGAGGCGCGCATCACCGACAAGATGCAGCCCTACATCAGCGGCGACTTCAAGGTGGACGCTGTAAAGCGTGTAAACCTGAGCGACATCTTCTATAATGAGGGTGGAGACCGCTGGTATAAGGTAAAAACCAATTTCATCACCATCGACGAAAAGACAGCCGTAGAAAAGCGCACTGCCAGCTACCAGCTGGTGCAGGCCAGCGACCTGAAGAGCGCATTATCGGTGTTCCTGGAGGGCATGCACGACACGATGGCCGACTTTGAGATCGCCTCGATTGCCGAGACACCGCTCATGGACGTCTTCCCCGCAAATCTTGACGAAACCCGCGCCGACCGCGAGGCACGCCAGAAGGCACAGAACAAGTCCTGAGACACTATGGCAAGCATCAAAGACAATCTTGAAAAAGTAACCGCACAACTGCCTGGTGGCGTGCGACTTGTCGCTGTCTCCAAGTTCCATCCCGTTGAGGAGTTGGCCGAGGCTTATGAGGCCGGGCAACGCCTATTCGGCGAGAACCGCGCCCAGGAACTGGTTGCCAAGGCTCCAGAGCTGCCCAAGGACATCCGCTGGCACTTCATCGGCCACTTGCAGAAGAACAAGGTGCGTGCCATCATGCCCCATGTGACAGTGATTGAGAGCGTGGACAGTGTGGAACTGCTCCGTCTCATTGAGAAAGAAGCGGCTCGCATCGACCGCACTGTTGATGTACTGCTCCAACTGCATGTGGCTCAGGAAGAGACCAAGAGTGGTTTCAGCGTTGAAGAAGTGCTGGAAGCCGCCGAAGCCGGTGAACTGACCGAAGGCCTGCCACACGTACGCGTTTGCGGTGTGATGGCAATGGCGTCACTCACCGACGATATGGACCAAGTGGCTCGTGAGTTTGACCTCGTTCGCCGCACCTATATCACGCTGAAGGACGGTGCCTTTGACGAGAGCGAATACTTCAACGAGTTGAGCATGGGTATGAGCGACGACTGGCAAGTTGCCGTTAAATACGGTGCGACCCTGGTGCGCATCGGCACTGCCATTTTTGGACCACGAAAATACTGATTTTCATAAATTAATCACCAAGAATACGGCATTTTGCAAAAAATGTCGTATTTTTGCCGAAAATTATCACAAAACAGACATTAATAATCAAATATTCAGAACCAAAATGACAACAGAAAAGAAAAACGGAGCCTTGGTGTCAATTATCGCCATGATGTTCCTCTTTGCAATGATTTCATTTGTAACCAACATGGCCGCGCCGTTCGGTACAATCTGGGACGACCACTACGACTGGGCCGGCATGATGGGCAACATGATGAATTTTGCGGCCTACCTGTTCATGGGTATTCCCGCCGGTATCCTCATCACAAAGATCGGTTACAAGAAAACCGCTCTTGTCGCATTGGCACTCGGTTTCATAGGCATGGCAATACAATACTTGTCAAGCACCATGAACGCCAGCGAGATCAGCACCTATGTCATCTATCTTTGCGGTGCTTTCATCTGCGGTTTCTGTGTTTGTATCCTCAACACGGTAGTTAACCCCATGCTCAACCAGCTGGGTGGTGGCGGCAATCGCGGCAACCAGCTTATCCAGACTGGTGGCACACTCAACTCCCTGGCAGCAACGCTGACGCCGATGATGGTGGGTATGCTGATTGGTGAGACAACCGAGAAGACGACCATGGAGTCAGTTCAGCCGCTGCTGTTCATCGCCATGGGCATCTTTGCCATCTCATTCTGCATCATTTATTTCACCAAACTTCAAGAGCCCAAGACCGAGGCCCAGAACGTGATGGAAGGCGTGAAAGGCGCGTTGAGCTTCCGTCACCTGGTGCTCGGTATCATTGCAATCTTCTTCTATGTCGGCATTGAGGTAGGTATCCCCGGTCAGCTCTTGTTCTACCTGACCGAGCCTGTTGCCGAAGGCGGCGTGCTGGGCAGTGCTCCCATTGCTGGTGCCATCGCCGGCATCTACTGGCTGCTCATGCTCGTGGGTCGTTTCAGCAGTTCACTTATCTCTGGTAAGATTTCTCCCCGCGCGCAACTTATTTTCACATCAGGCCTGGCCATCATCCTCCTCTTGGTTGCCATCTTCTTGCCTGAGGATGTCAAGATGACCCTCAAGGGCGCTGAAGTACCCGTCAAGGTGCTGTTCATCATCCTGTGCGGTATCTGCACATCAGTTATGTGGGGCGTTGTCTTCAACCTTGCCACCGAGGGCTTGGGCAAATTCACCGCTGCCGCATCCGGTCTGTTCATGACGATGGTTGTTGGTGGTGGCGTGATGCCTCTCATCCAGAACTTCATGTCCGACAAAGTGGGCCACATCCAGAGCTACTGGCTGGTTGTCGCCATGCTGGCCTACATGCTGTTCTATGCCCTTATCGGCAGCAAGCCCAGCAAGAAGGCTGAAGCATAAGCATTAAAGGCTGATTACCAAACACATCATTGTGGTCGCGCCATTACGGTGTGACCACAATTTTCTTTTTATTGAAAAATTGTTGAACAAGAATTCCACTCATATAAAAAAAAGGCAGTATATTTGTAGTTTAGTAAATAACCTAATCACTCAATACTATTATGATCGATTCCAAATTGATGACACGCGCGGCAAATAATATCCGCATCCTTGCCGCTTCGATGGTTGAACAAGCCAAGTCTGGACATCCCGGTGGCGCCATGGGTGGCGCTGACTTTGTGAACGTCCTGTTCTCAAAATATTTAGTGACCGACCCCGACAATCCTGCATGGTTTGCCCGTGACCGTTTCTTCCTGGATCCCGGCCACATGTCACCAATGCTCTACAGCGTTCTGCACCTGGCTGGCCGCTATACGACCGACGACATCAAGGCTTTCCGTTCATGGGGCAGCATCACTCCCGGTCATCCTGAGCTTGACGTGGAGCACGGCGTAGAGAACACATCGGGTCCCCTGGGTCAAGGCCATGTGATGGCTATCGGTGCCGCAATCGCCGAGCGTTTCATCGCCACGCACTATAGCGAGGTGTTTGCCCACAAGACCTATGCCTTCATCAGTGACGGTGGTGTTCAGGAGGGTATTTCCCAGGAGGCAGCCCGCATTGCAGGCTACCTGGGGCTGAATAACCTGATCATGTTCTATGACAGCAACACGGTGCAGCTCTCGACCGACTGCGACGCCGTGAGCAACGAAGATACCGCCATGAAGTACCGCTCATGGAACTGGAACGTCATTGAGTGTGACGGAACCGATCCCGTCGCTCTGGCCGAGGCACTGGACAAGGCGCTTGCCGAGAAGCAGCGTCCCACCATCATCATCGGCCGCACCATCATGGGACGCGGTTGTGTAACTGCTGAGGGTGAGAACTTTGAGGGCAAATGCAGCACTCACGGTAACCCGTTGAGCAAATCGGGCGCCGACTATGCCAAGACCATTGAGAACCTGGGCGGCAATCCCGAAAATCCTTGGGTTGTATTCCCCGAGGTAGCCGAACTGTATGCCCAGCGCGCCGAAGAGCAGCGCAAACTGGTTGCACAGCGCAAACAGGAAATCGACGCTTGGGCACAGCAGAACCCCGAGACCATGCAGAAGTTGCAAGACTTCATTGACGGCAAGGCACCCAAGGTGGACTATGCCGCTATCGAACACAAGCCCGGCATCGCAACTCGTGCAGCTAGCGCCAACGTGCTCGCCACCCTCGCCAAGGAGGTGGAGAATATGATTGTCTCATCGGCCGACCTGGCTAACAGCGATAAGACCGACGGTTACCTCAAGGTGCGCGGAGCCTTCAAGACTCACGATTTCCAGGGAGCTTTCCTCCATGCCGGTGTTTCCGAGCTGGCCATGGCAGCCATCATCAACGGTATGGCACTGCACGGTGGCGTGATTGCCGCCTGCGGCACCTTCTTCGTCTTCAGCGACTATATCAAACCAGCTGCCCGCCTTTCGGCACTGATGGAACTGCCTGTCAAGTTCATCTGGACCCATGACGCCTTCCGTGTGGGCGAGGACGGTCCCACCCATGAGCCTGTTGAGCAGGAAGCCCAAATCCGCCTGATGGAGGAATTGCAGAACCATCATGGCCGCAACAGCATGCTCGTGCTGCGTCCTGCCGATGCAGCCGAGACTTCCGTTGCCTGGAAGATGGCCATGGAGAACAACTTGACTCCTACAGCCCTGATTCTCTCGCGCCAAAATATCGACGACCTGCCCAGCGCAACGGGTAACCGCTACGCCGATGCCCTTGGAGCAGAGCGCGGCGGCTATGTAGTCATCAAGCAGGACAAGCCCGACATTGTGCTCGTGGGTAACGGCTCGGAGGTTGCCACACTGGTTGCCGCCAACGACATCATCAAGGAGCAAGGCATTAAGGCACAGATTGTTTCGGTTCCCTCTATCGGTCTGTTCCTCAATCAGGATGCCGACTACCGCAATACGGTCATTCCCGCCGACGTTCCAGCGTTTGGCTTGACTTCGGGTCTTCCCAGCACCTTGCGACGCGTGGTTCCCACCGGTACCATCTTCGGTTTGGACCACTTTGGCGCTTCGGCTCCGTACAAGATACTTGACGAGAAATTTGGATTCACGCCCGAGCATGTCGCAGGCCTCATCAGTGCTGCACTCAAGGCTTGACGTTAAGAATCTTTAAAATTTTTCAATTTAAATTTTTGAGAAACAATAAAAATTAGTAATTTTGTCACGCAAAAGTCTATGTAACAGCAAAAACAAATTGATAAAATACTGATTATTAACAAATTAAAATAATACAACAAATAATTATGAAGAAAATTGCATTGTTAGCATTGTTATGCTTGTTTTGCATGTTGCCTTCCACCACTCAAGCTCAAGAGGTAACTTACGTTGAGGATCCGTCTCAGGGTTATCTCTTCAATAGAATGAGAGACAACTGGTTCATCATGGCTGATGGTGGTGTGGGTCTGATGATGTCCCCTTACGACAGGCACGAGCACTTTGGTCACCGTCTGGGTGCCAAGGCTGATTTCTTTGTCGGTAAGTGGTTCTCTCCCCTGCTCGGTTTGCGTGCAGGTGCCGACTTTGAGCAGATGAAGGGTGCTACCTGGACCGGCAACTATGCTGCTCTGGGTTACCGCAACTGGCCTCGTCAGTTTGATAACGGCAAATACGTTCCCCAGCACTTCAATAACATTGGTCTTGTTGGTGACGTATTGTTCAACGTTTCAAACTGGTTGGTAGGTTACAAGCCCCATCGCTTCTATAACTGTATTTTCTACGTCGGCATGGCTGTCAACTGGGTATATGCCCGCGAAGGTGCAAGGCCCGTTTCGGACGGTGCTTGGAAATATGGTGCAAACGATGACACCGATCACTGCCGTAACTATAGCATGCAGTGCGGTTTGCTCAATTCATTTGCCATCACCAAGAAGATCGACTTCAATGTTGACCTCCGCTTCGACCTGATGCAGGAGCACGTTGATGGTACTTACAGTTGGTATAAGACTTGGAACGAGTATCCTGGTGTATTGCTGGGTATGACCTACAAGTTCGGCAAGAGCGAGTGGAATGCACCCGTTCAGGCTCAGTGCCCCGAGTGGAAATACACCGATGCCGAGGGTGACGCACTGGTTGCTGACCTCAATGATGCCAACCGCAAGATCGCTGACCTGGAGAACCAGC
Organism: uncultured Prevotellaceae bacterium; assembly: GCA_946186345.1. GTDB lineage: Bacteria > Bacteroidota > Bacteroidia > Bacteroidales > Muribaculaceae > Sodaliphilus. The sequence goes on from CAMHMV010000013.1 coordinate 46,215, forward strand.
TGCGCAAGTGCTTGGAGAAGAAAGCTGAGCTCGATGAGGGTGGTCCTGCCGAAGCACCCCTCGCTACCATCTACTTCCCCATCAACCGTACCGACGTGCTGGGCGTACAGCGCAACGTTGTTGAAGCAGTTGCTGAGGTCATGAAGAATGAGAACCGCAACTACCTGCTCACCGGTTGGGCCGACAACTACACTGGCAACGACAAGATCAATGTCCGCCTGCGTAAGGGTCGTGTAGCTACCGTGAAGAATGAGCTCGTGAAGAAGGGCGTTTCTGAGAGCCGCCTCGAGACCGAGATCAACAATGGCGAGCTGACCGACTACGGTCCCAAGTGCGCATCACTTGACCGCGCTGTGACCATCCACCGCAAGTAATCGCTCTTAACAAAGAGATAGATCAGCATTATGATTTAAGATGTCCCACTGAAATGGCGGGACATCTTTTTTAACCCTTGACGATAACCCCGAGATCATCAAGACGTGACCACCCGAACATCCCATAAGGACATCCTGCTGCAATCCATCCGCGAGGGCAAGCAACTGTCGCTCAAAGGGCAGCTGCAGCTTACTTTCGCCTTGAGCATCCCTGCTATTCTGGCGAGCGTATCAGCCATGGTGATGCAATTTATCGATGCAGCGATGGTTGGACAACTCGGTGCCGACGACTCGGCCTCGGTGGGATTGATGGGTACCACTTCATGGATGTTTGAGGGCATCTTGACATCGTTTGTCGCCGGATATGCCGTGCAGGTGGCACACCTGCTGGGCGCCAAACGACCTGCTGACGCACGACAGATGGTGAGGCAAGCCATCGTCGTGTGTATGCTGTTCAGCCTGTTGCTCGCAGGATTTGGACTGTTGATCTGCGGTCCCCTACCCGTCTGGCTCGGAGCCCAACCACACATCAGGACTGGAGCGACCAACTACTTCGGTACATTCATGCTGTTTGTGCCATTCTTCATGCTGGATATCGTGGCCAGTTCCATGCTGCGCAGCAGCGGCAACATGCGGGTGCCCAGTGTGCTCAATGTCGTGATGTGTGTGCTTGATGTGGTTTTCAACTTTTTCCTCATTTTCCCGACACGACAGCTGACATTGATGGGCAACACGGTCACTATGCCTGGCGCCGGGCTGGGCATTGTGGGCGCCGCATTGGGCACAGCCTGTGCTGGTATGGTTGTCAGCCTGCTCATGATGTACTACCTCGTTTTCCGTTCCAACGAACTGAGGCTCACGCTTGACAAGGGCTCATTCAAGCCCAAATGGAACAACTTTGTCAAGGCCATCAAGATTTCGGTGCCCATGGGGCTACAACACATCATGCTCACGGGAGCGTCCATCGTCATCACAGGCATTGTTGCCCCGCTGGGCAGTATTGCACTTGCCGCCAACTCGTTTGCCATCACTGCCGAGAGTCTCTGCTACATGTCGGGGTATGGTATCGCCGATGCCGCGACGACTCTCATCGGGCAAAGTCTAGGAGCTGGGCGCAAACGGCTCACCCGCAGTTTTGCATGGATCAATGTGCTGTCAGGCATGGCCATCATGGGACTGATGGCAGTATTTATGTACTTGTTTGCTGCCGAACTGATGGGACTGATGTCCCCGGTGCCCGAGGTGGTGGAACTGGGTGCGCGCTGCCTTAGACTTGAGGCGTGGACCGAGCCACTGTTCGCCGCTTCCATCATCGGTTACGGCGTGTTTGTCGGCGCCGGATACACTTTGGCTCCCTGCGGCATTAACCTGGTGAGCATGTGGATTGTCAGGTTGGGACTCTCAGCCATCTTAGTGACCTCGATGGGCCTCTACGGCGTGTGGATGGCGATGGCCATTGAATTGTGTTTTAGAGGAATGGTCTATCTGCTGTGGCTCAGTACCAAGCGATGGATGAAGAGAAGCGTCATTGATCGACGGGAGCACGCTTGAACTTCTCGGCCATGATGACGCCAGCAAGAATCAGCACACAGCCAACATAGGCAATCGCGTTGGTGCGCTCACCGAACCAGATGGCGGCAGCAATCATCGAGATGATGGGACTCAGGTAGAAATAATTGCTGGCACGCACAGCACCGATGCGTTTGACCGTGATACCCCAGATGAAATAGGCAGCCATCGAGCACACGAGTCCAAGATACAACAAGTTGCCCCAAACGGCGGGCTGTCGCAAGACGTCCATGCTGATTCTGGTTTCCTCCATTGCCAGCAGCGGCAGCGCCGATAAAACGCCATAGAAGAACAGTTTGCGCGTGATAAACAAGGTCGTATAGGTGCGGTTCAGCTTCTTCAACGCCATGGAATAGAAGGCCCACACCAGCGCTGCCAGCATCGCCAACAAGTCACCAAGCACACTGTCACCCCACACGAAGCCGTCTTTCAAAGCCAGCATCACCGAGCCGATGAAGGCAATCACCATGCCCACACCCGTCAAGAGCGTGATGCGCTCGTCACGGTAGAAGATAGCGCCCATCAATGCCGTCGTCAGCGGTGCGATGCTCACCAGCACTGCCACATCGCTGATGAGCGTGAGTTCGAGCGCGGTATTCTCGGCAATAAAATAGGCCGAGCCGCCAGCCACACCACACACAACAAAGAGCAACTCGTCACGCCATCCTGTATAACGCACCTTGAAACGGCAGATGGCCAGCAACGATAAATAGGCGATTGTAAATCGCGCCACAAAAATCTCGGTAGGCGTCAAACCGGCGTCAAGCAGCACCCTGGTGTTGAGGAATGATATACCCCACACCAGAATCATGGCAAATGCCGCCACATGATACCAGAAGTCGCTATGTGATTGCTTTTCTTGTCCCATTAGAAATATTGTGCAAAGGTACAACTTAGTCGGCAGTTATCTCAGCCCGATTACCGTTTTTTTTAGACTCCTTGGGCCGAAGTGTAAAAAAATTTGACACTTTAGTGTAAAAAAATTTGACACTTTTCATTTTTCGCAGAAAAATCTTTGCACTGGGCTTGACACTCCATGTATCTTCGCATCAAGAAAAACGACCTGGGACAATGTCAAGGGATCAAGGCATCAGGTTAAAAAAAAACAGACAGGAAAAAAGATATATCAACTACACTGGCGTCAACAGTCCCTTGACAATTTCCTAAAGGTTGATAAAGCGCCAATACAGTAACAGGCTGCCACAGATTGTTAGGGAAAGATCATTGGAATGACGCGTTCAACGGGTAAAAATCGCCACCGTTGCACACGGCATTCTTTTTTATTCCTAACCTGCTGACGTCGATACAGTCGCTCCTTAGGCATCGCTCCCGCATCCCGACAACGAGGCCTGATGTTGCAAATCACGAGGAAATTCACTAATTTTGCAGTTATGAACGAAGAACAATTTATCAACAGAGTGCTTGGTGCTGAGAATATGGCCAGCATCAAGAAGGAAAAGATACTGGTAGCGGTGAGCGGCGGGGCCGACTCGGTTGCGTTGCTACGCGTTCTGCTCGCGGCGGGGTGCGATTGCAGGGCCGCGCATTGCAACTTCCACCTGCGCGGCGAGGAATCGATGCGTGACGAGCGTTTTGTGAGAGACTTGTGCGAGCGACTCGGTGTGTCCTTGACCGTCAAGGACTTTGACGTTGCGGCATGGCAGCAAGAGCATGGCGGCTCAATCGAGATGGCATGTCGTGAGCTGCGCTATCAGTGGTTTGATCAGGAACTTGAGCGGCAGGATTGCGACCGCATTGCAGTTGCCCACCATTCCGACGACCAAATCGAAACGTTCTTCCTGAACCTGCTGCGCGGCACGGGCTCCAAGGGCCTATCCGGCATGAGACGCTACTACAACGGCATCTGGCGTCCACTGCTGTCCGTTTCACGGCAAGATATTCTCGACTACCTGGAAAGCATTGGGCAAGATTATGTCAACGACAGCACCAATGCCCAGAACGATTTTCGCCGCAACCGCCTTCGCAACCTCGTGCTGCCCGTCATCGAAAAGGAATTTCCCGGAAGCAAGGAGCGCATCCTCTACACGATGCATAACCTGGCGGACGACTTTGACCTGATGGCATATTACGTGGAAACTGACCTAGATGGCATAGAGCACATCGACATCAAAACTGATTACATCTGCGAACACCCGTATGGCGAAACCCTGCTCTATCACCGAATTCGCGAACGCGGATTCAACCGTGAGCAATGTGCCCAAGCGATTGAGGCAGCAAGGAAAGGTCACACTGGGCGGCTTTTCACCGCTGGCGACTATGTGCTTGCCGTCAACAGGGAAAATCTGTCTGTTGATCTCAATCTGCCGACCGACGGTGTTGAAATCCCCATCGACCTGACCAAGGACATCGTTAGTCCGATCAGCGTCCTCGTTCATCGCTGTCACGAGCCATTCTCACCACGGATGTGTTCCAATCGCCTCCGCGTTGCCTTCAACACCCGGCTGCTTGACTGCAAACGCATCGTTATGCGCCATTGGCGCCAAGGTGACCGCATCCGCCCCTTTGGCATGAAAGGCACTAAACTCGTGAGTGACCTTTTCAATGAACTCAAACTTGACTATGCCACTAAGAAATACGCATGGTTGCTTGAAGCCGACGGCGAGATCATCTGGGTTGTCGGTCATCGTTCAACTGCGCTCTATCCTGTTGAGAACGGGAGCCAAGACTACCTGCTCCTAACAAAGACAATTCCTTGACAAATTAAAGATTTCGCAAAAAAGAAATCAAAAAACCGTCAAAAAACTTGCACAAAACGAAACTTGGCAGTACCTTTGCACCCCAAATGAGTGGGTTGACACGTTCGGCCCACTTTCGGAGAGATGGCAGAGTGGTCGATTGCGGCGGTCTTGAAAACCGTTGAGGCTAACTACCTCCAGGGGTTCGAATCCCTTTCTCTCCGCATTTTTTTGCCCGTATGTCAAGGGCAAATCATGCAGGTTTGGTCCTGTAGCTCAGCTGGATAGAGCAACAGCCTTCTAAGCTGTGGGTCCCGGG
>CAMHMV010000014.1:0-48531 GCA_946186345.1 uncultured Prevotellaceae bacterium
CGGTGGTATTCATCTTCCAGTTGCCCGCAACAATGTTCTTTCTCATTTTTCTCTTATTCAGTTAAAACAATAAAAGTGATTTCATTCAATGCCACAAAGGTACAACCTTTTCCCGAAACCATCAAACAACAGTCTATTTGATTTTCTCAAACAACCTTCGTCCGGGATATCAGACAACATGAACAACTAATAAACAACAGATATAACTATTAAAATAACGTCATTATCTGTCGCAAAAAAAATGCAGTACCTGTCCCATGGAAATGTAGAGCCGCTAAATTTAGTCGCTCACCTGTGTCAAAGGCCCAACCGATGCCCCAATATTTCACCAGACCTTAATTTGAGATATATCGCAGGACAAATAAATAATAACGTAATGTTTAGGTTAGTTGTTCACCAAGTCTTTTGAGGGCCTTTATGGCCTCCTTGTCTCCTAGCTCTGCTGCTTTACGATACCACTTGACGGCTTCTTGGTGGTTTTGCTGAACACCTTCCCCATTTTCATAACACTCACCTAAATTGAAGAAAGCATCATAGTTGCCCTGTTCCGCTGATTTCAGGTACCACACGATAGCCTGTTTTTCATCTTTTTCTATCCTGTTCCTTCTCGATAACACTCGCCTAAATTATTTTGTGCTTCAGCATTTCCTTGTTCGGCAGCTTTTTTATACCATTTTACCGCTTCATGATAGTCTTGGTCTATTCCATCACCGCAATAATAACAATCGCCCAAATTAAATTGTGCTTCAGTGTGTCCTTGTTCAGCAGCTTTACGATACCATTTGACTGCTTCTTGGTCGTCTTGGACTACACCATCACCATAATAATAACGGTCTCCCAAATTGCATTGGGCGTCAGCGTCTCCCTGTTCGGCAGCTTTTCTGTACCAGTAAACGGCTTGCTTGTAATCTTGTCGTACTCCAAGACCATTATAGTAGCAATTGCCCAAACGGCATTGTGCACGAGCGTCTCCCTGCTCAGCGGCTTTTCTGAACCAGTAAGCAGCTTGCTTGTAGTCTTGCCGAACCCCTCGTCCATTAGCATAGCAAGCACCCAAATTATTCTGTGCGTGAGCATCTCCTTGCTCTGTCGCTTTTTTATACCAGTAGACTGCTTGCTGATAGTCTTGTTGCTCCTCACGGCTGTTGCAGCAAACGTTCAAATCGTTTTGCAAATTAACTTCTCCTTGCTCAGCAACTTCTTGTAGGTCTTTTACTGTTTGTATGTATTCCCCGTTGTCGTAATGTAACTTGCCGAGCGAGAAGATTTCCTCGTAGGACATTCCGTGTTGTGAGGGTGCACTGGTAGTAGTGGTTGTTGAAGAATTTGATTCAGCAGTTACTTCTGGTTTTCCGAGATGCTTAGCAACTGAAGCGATCAATCGTTCTGCGGCTGAGGAAAAATCATTCTTTTGATATTGAATGAAATCGACCAAGATGAGGTTTAATGCGATTCTCTTATCATATTTTGCATTGTCAATCTTGATTGGAATGATGGTTTTGTGTTCAGATAGAGCGTAGTAAATTTCTCTGACTGTCCACTCAGACTCATTTGAGCTAGCTGACGAGAAAAACAGTAATATCTTAGAGTTTTCAATGGCTTCAACAATATTGGTAGCAAACTGGTCGCCGCTGTAGATGCCGATGCGGTCGATCCAGACACGATAGCCCGCATCGGTCAGTGAACGCACGAATTGATCGACGATGGCTGTGTCTTTTCTCGAGTAGCTGATGAAAATATCGTATTCCATTGGGTGGAAGTTTTGTCAGGTTATGTTCCTGCAAAGTTACAATCTTTTCTCCAAACTATCAAACAACATGGACAACTTGAGGACAATGGTTTACAACTTTATTGTTGTGGGTGGGAGAGGAACTCGATGATGGCGCTGGGCTGGTTGTCGATGGCGAGGGAGACGATATAGTCGCCGTCGATGGGGTAGAGGGTGGGGGTGAGCAGGTCGCTCTGCTTGGCGGCGATGCGGTACTCGACGCGCATGTCGTGGACCTCGAAGCCCTCGGGCAGCAACTCCATGGCAATGCGCACGTAGTTGGCGTTGTTCATGTGGCGGTTGTAGTCGATGTCGGCACGCATGACCTTGACGGGTGGCAGCACGGTGCCGTCCTGCTTGGGCAGGATGATGCGGCGGCCGCGGTAGTTCATCTCCTGTTTGTCCTCAAGGGTGAGCGAGGCGATGGCGTCTGCGGAGAGTCGTGCGAGTTTGCCCGTGGCAAGATCGACAAAGGCGCCCATGCTCCATGTGCGGTAACAGGGCTGGCCCTGGGCGTCGCGAATGAACGTGTTGCGGAAGCCGTACATCGGCAACACTTCATAGATGGACGTGGTCACCGTCAAGTCCTCCTTAAATCGCGGCACGCGCACAACCTCGACCTGGCGTGTGGCGAGCAGTTGCGTCATGTTGTTGTCTCTGAAGAACTTGCGCGCCGTTGGTTCGCTGTCAATCCACATCTCGGAGCAGTCCTGCATCATCTGCAGGGCCGAATATAGTTTCAGTTTTCCCTCGCTGTCGCAGCAACTGGTAGTCACTTTGTAATTGAGTGTGTACATAGTCTTTTTTTAATGGCGGTTAAATGTTGTGCAAAGTTAGCCATATTATCGGAAATAGGAAGGTAAATCCACATTATTAATATACTTTAAGGGGGTGGGGTGGGTGAGTTTGCGGGATTTTTTGTACCTTTGCGGCGTTTTTGTGCAAAAACGGCACAAGTGACTGTAAATAAAAGACATATCAACGTAACAACCATAAATTGTAAAAAGAAACTATGGGTTTAAGAATCATTGTTCTGGCCAAGCAAGTGCCAGACACCCGCAATGTGGGTAAAGATGCGATGAAGGAGGACGGCACCATCAACCGTGCCGCTCTGCCCGCTATTTTCAACCCCGAGGACCTGAACGCCCTGGAACAGGCGTTGCAGCTCAAGGATGCTCATCCCGGCTCGACCATTACGCTGCTGACGATGGGCTTGCCTCGCAGTGCCGAGATGGTGCGCGAGAGCCTGTACCGTGGTGGTGATGACGGCGTGGTATTGACCGACCGCCCTCTGGGTGGCGCCGACACGCTGGCTACGAGCTACTCGTTGGCCCAGGCCATCAGGCACATGGGCGAGTTTGACATCATCGTGGGTGGCCGTCAGGCCATCGACGGCGACACCGCCCAGGTGGGACCGCAGATTGCCGAGAAGTTGGGTCTGCCCCAGGTGACCTATGCCGAGAGCATCCAGGTCGCTGACGGCAAGGCTACCATCAAGCGTCGCATTGAGCGCGGTTTCGAGACCGTGGAGTGCCCGCTGCCCCTGGTGGTGACCGTCAACGGCAGCGCCGACGCTTGCCGTCCCCGCAACGCTCGCCTCATCCAGAAGTACAAATATGCCGTGACACCCAGCGAGAAGGCCGCTTTGTCCGCCGACCGCCAAGCGCTCGTGGATGCCCGTCCCTACCTTGCCATCAAGGAGTGGGGCGTGAAGGAGATTGAGGCCGACCCCGAACAGATCGGTATGGCTGGCTCTCCCACTAAGGTGAAGACCATCGTTAACGTGGCATTCCAGGCCAAGGAAGCCCGTCGCATCGACGCTGCCGCCGATGCCGAGCTCGAAGGTCTCGTGAAGGAACTCATTGCCGACCACATTATCGGATAAACAACTTGCTTTAGCGCAAGTTGTGATTAATGATTAGAGATTAGTGATTAGAGACCAAAGATTTTAGGGACTCTGACAACTGAAAACTGACAACTGAAAACTGAATAAAATGGAAGACAAGAATAATCTGATAGTCTATTGCGAGTATGACGAGGGCCGCATCGCCGACGTCAGCCTCGAACTGTTGACCAAGGGCCGCCAACTGGCTACCCGCCTGGGCTGCCGCCTCGAGGCGTTGGTGCTGGGCGACAAGCTCGACGGCATCGAGAAGGAGCTGTTCCCCTACGGCGTTGACGTGGTCTATAAGGTGCAGGACGATCGCCTGTTCCCCTATACGTCGTTGCCTCACTCGAGCGTAGTGACCACGCTGTTCAAGGAGATTGAGCCGCAGGTGTGCCTCATGGGCGCCACCACCATCGGCCGTGACCTGGGTCCCCGCGTGTCGTCGTGCCTGCACAGCGGCTTGACCGCCGACTGCACGTCGCTCGAGATTGGTGACCACACCGATGCCGTCAAGGGCAAGGAATACAAGGACCTGCTGTACCAGATTCGTCCCGCATTCGGCGGCAACATCGTCGCCACCATCGTCAACCCCGAGTGCCGTCCCCAGATGGCTACCGTGCGCGAGGGCGTGATGAAGAAGGAAATCTTTGACGAGGGTTACAAGGGTGAAGTCATCAACCTCGACCCCGACAAGTATATCGACCCTGCCAGCCTCGTGGTAAAGATTATCGACCGCGAGATCGAGCAGAGCAAGGTCAACATCAAGAACGCCCACATCATCGTGGCTGGTGGCTACGGCGTGGGCAGCAAGGAGAATTTCGACATGCTCTTTGAATTGGCCGACGTGCTCGGCGGTGAGGTGGGTGCCTCGCGCGCTGCCGTCGATGCCGGTTTCACCGACCATGACCGCCAGATCGGCCAGACTGGTGTCACCGTGCGTCCCAAGCTGTACATTGCCTGCGGTATCTCGGGTCAGATCCAGCACATCGCCGGCATGAACGAGAGCTCTATCATCATCAGCATCAACACCGATCCTGACGCTCCCATCAACGCGATTGCCGACTATGTCATCACGGGCAGTGTCGAGGACGTGATTCCCCGTCTGATCAAGCACTACAAGAAGAATTCGAAATAATAGTTTAAAGTTCTCAGTTTTCAGTTGTCAGCAGCATCCGCATTCAACTGAAAACTGACAACTGAAAACTGACAACTGAAAAAAGAATATGGCTAACTTTTATACCGACAATAAAGCGCTCCAGTATCACCTGCGTCACCCGCTGATGAAGCAGATCGTCGCATTGCGTGAGCGCGACTATACCCAGAGCGAGAAATTCGACTATGCGCCCCTCGATTTCGAGGACGCCATGGACTCCTACGAGCGCGTGCTGGACATCATCGGCGAGGTGTGCGGTGATATCATTGCCCCCAATGCCAAGGATGTTGACCTTGAAGGTCCCCATCACGAGAACGGCCGCGTGCGCTATGCCAAGGGCACTGAGGAGAACCTCAAGGCCCTGAACCAGGCTGGCCTGATGGGCATCACCTTGCCCCGCCAGTATGGTGGTCTGAACATGTCGTCGATCCCCTACATCATGGCTGCCGACATGGTGAGCCGTGCCGATGCTGGCTTCGTCAACGTGTGGGGTCTGCAAGACTGCGCCGAGACCATCAACGAGTTTGCCAGCGAGGACCAGAAGGAGCGTTTCCTGCCCCGCACCTGCAAGGGTGAGACCCTGGCGATGGACTTGACCGAGCCCGATGCCGGCAGTGACCTGCAGTCCGTGATGCTCAAGGCTACCCAGGACGAGGACGGCACTTGGCGCCTCAATGGCGTGAAGCGCTTCATCACCAACGGCGACGGCGACATTTCGCTGGTACTCGCCCGCAGTGAAGAAGGCACCCGCGACGGCCGCGGCCTGTCGATGTTCATCTATGACAAGCGCGACGGTGGCATGACCGTGCGCCGCATCGAGGACAAGATGGGTATCCACGGCAGCCCCACGTGCGAGCTCGTGTTCAAGAACGCCAAGGCCGAGCTGTGCGGTGACCGCAAGTTAGGTCTCATCAAGTATGTGATGTCGCTGATGAACGGTGCACGCCTGGGTATCGCTGCCCAGAGCGTCGGCGTGAGCGAGGCCGCCTACCAGGAAGCCATCGCCTATGCCCGCAGCCGTGAGCAGTTCGGCAAAGCCATCATCAACTTCCCCGCCGTGAGCGAGATGATCTCAAACATCAAGGCCAAGTTGGATGCTTCACGCACCCTGCTGTATGAGTGCACCCGTTTTGTGGATATGTATAAGTCGCTGGAGGCCATCAGCCGCGAGCGCACCCTAGCTCCCGAGGAGCGCAAGACCATGAAGGCCTACAACCGCCTGGCCGATGCCTTCACGCCGCTGGCAAAGGGTATGACCAGTGAGTTCTGCAACCAGAACGCCTATGACTGCGTGCAGATTCACGGTGGTAGCGGTTTCATGCGTGACTACGCCTGTGAGCGCATCTATCGTGATGCCCGCATCACCAGCATCTACGAGGGAACGACCCAGTTGCAGGTGGTTGCAGCCATCCGCCACGTCACCACGGGCACCTATCTGAACCAGATCAAGGAGTATGCTGCCCGCGAGTACAGCGAGGCCGTTGCTCCCATGCGCGCCAAGCTCGAGGCCATGACCTCCCTCTATGAGGAGACCTTCGCTAAGGTTCAGGCTGTTGAGGATCCCGATTACATCACCTTCCACGCTCGTCGTCTGGTCGAGATGCTGGGTCATATCATCATGGGCTACCTGCTCATCGGTGACGCCAGCAACGAGCCCGACCTGTTCATGGACAGCGCCAAGGTTTATGTCAATATGGGTGAGGCCGAGGTGGCACGCCACGCACGCTTCATCGGCAGCTTCAACCCTGCCGACCAGGCTGCCTATATGAGGAATTAAGATTCTCATTCTCTTTATGATGAAGAAGTGCTATTATGCATTGATGGTCATGTTGATGGCCCTGGTTTCTGTCGGTTTTGCTGCTTGCGGCGACGACGATTCCGACCTTGAGATTGCTCTTATTGTTGGGACATGGCAATATGATGACCCTGAGATGTTCGATGATGCTGTACTGCTGTTTCAATTCACTAAGGACAGAAAGTTTCATCAAGTGGCAAAATACATCGGGGCGGGAGGCATGCCCGAACTCTTCGCTTTTCATGGAACATATACCGTGAAGGGTTATAAATTGATTGTCACTATTGATCCCACTCCCTCATTCAATGATAAGAGAGAGACCATTGAATTCTACTATAGTGTAGAGGGTGACAAATTAGAGCTTCTCTCTAATGGGGAAACGATCACTCTCACCCGTGTCAATGCCAGCGCTATTGAACCCTATTTGTAGAGCTTCATGCAATACAAGAAGATGTATAATTACGGAAATTCTATGTAATTTTTTATTAACTATTTTTTATTAACAATTATCATTTATGAAAAAGTTTTATTTATTCCTGTCAGTCATGATGCTGTCTTTGGTTTCTGTTAGTTTTGTTTCATGTGGTGATGATAAGGATGAGCCCAAGAGCTCTGATCTGGTTGGCACTTGGCAGCTTAAGGCTATCGATGAGGATGGTGCTGTCTTTGAAACTCTAGTTCAGTTCACCAAGAACGGCCAGTGGAATTCAGTGGAAATTTATAACGATGGCACTGAGATCGACATCGACGTTGAGCGTGGTACTTATACCGTTTCTGGTAATAAGATTAACGTGACTTACACCGAAGATGGTCATAGCGTTACCGAAACAATGACCTACGAGGTAAAAGGCGACAATTTGATGCTTACCTACGCAGATTTTCCCGTTGCAGTTACTTTTGTTCGCGTTAAGGACAGCGTCATTGAGGAGTATCTCTAAACTATAGTACTTTTTATCATTAAAGCGTGTCCCTGCCGATGTCCGTCGGTGGGGACATGTTTTTTTAGATGCGGACAATGGTGGGGTGAGGAAAAAGGTTTATCTTTGCCGCGATGTTATGAGTCGCGAGAAGGAAATATATAAAGTGACGCTGGTGGGCAGTGCGGGCAATGTGGCGCTGCTGACCTTTAAGTTCATTGCTGGTGTGATGGGACACAGCTCGGCGATGATTGCCGATGCCGTTCACTCGCTCTCTGACTTTATTACTGACGTCATCGTACTGGCCTTTGTCCACGTGAGCGCCAAGCCCCAGGATGCGGATCATGACTACGGGCACGGCAAATACGAGACTTTTGCCTCGTTTATCATCGGTCTGGCATTGCTGGCTGCTGCGACGGGTATCATCGTGTCGGGCCTTGCTAAACTTATCGACTGGGCTGGAGGTAAGGAACTCCCTGCACCGGGTTGGCTCGCTCTGGCAGCTGCCGTCATTTCGATACTTGTTAAGGAAATCCTCTATCGTTATACTGTCATTCGCGGCAAGAAACTTGACTCCCAGGCACTTGTCGCCAATGCTTGGCATCATCGTAGCGACGCCCTGTCGTCAATAGGGACCACGGTGGGCATCGGCGGTGCTATCCTGTTGGGCAACCGCTGGACGGTACTTGACCCGTTGGCATCGGTATTTGTAGGCGCATTGCTGGTCAAGGTGTCTGTTGGCTTGCTGCGCTCTAGCGTGGGCGAACTCACCGAGTCTTCACTCTCCGGAGATATTGAGAAGGAAATCGAGGACATCATCTGTTCATTCCCCGACGTGAGCGAGCCTCACAACCTGCGTACTCGCCGCATCGGCAACCGCTTTGCCATCGAGGCCCATGTGCGTATGGACGGTAACCTGCCTCTCTCGGTCGCCCATGACCGTGCCACAGCCATAGAGCAGCAAATCAGGAAGCGCTTTGGCCCCCAGACCCATGTCACCATCCACATGGAGCCCGTGAAGTAAGGGCCAGAAAAAAGCAAAGGCGCAAAATCTTGCGCCTCTGCTCATGATCCTATGTCTTAAAAAACACTTAATCGTAATCCAAATTGTTGGCAGGTGAAGCATCGCCGTTGATGGTCACTCTATAGCCGGTGGACTTGCCACTAAGCTTGTTGAGTGTGCTGACCACCTTGTCCTTGGCAACGCCCTTGCTGTCGATGATGGTTATCGTGTTAGAAAAACTGGCCCCTTTGGAGGTCATGATTCTGAACATGATGGAAGCCTCAAGGTCATACTTCTCTTTAACCAGTTCGGCATCCGATTTGGTGCTGAACTTGTACATCACGCCAAATTCGGCAGGGAACTTGTCGCTGGTGACCGACTTGGTCCACCAGGGGGTGGTGACTGCCTCCATGACGTTGCGTCCGTTCTCGGCCTTGTAGGTAATGAACACGTTGCAGGCATCGAGCAGGTCCTGAGAGAAAGTCATGTTGTAAGTAGCGGTGGCTGTGGTCTTCTCTTTGGGCTCATCACTGCCGCATGAGTTGAAAGTCAGTGCAGCAATCAAGAGAACTGCCATGTAAAAGAATCTTTTCATCGTGAAAATCACATTAAGAGTTCAACTTACTTGTTCAGGATGATGTCAACGACAGCATTCACGTCAGCTACATTGACCTCACTGTCCTTGTTCACGTCGCCGTCAATGCCTCCAGCTTCGCCGGGAGCGATACCAAAGATTGACACGGTGATGACCTGGTTCATCGTCGAGCTCAAATCAATGAACAGGTCGCCACTGATGGCTGTGTCAATAAAGCGGGCTGTTGCCACGGTAGGAACGGGACCCAGCATCGGGCCCATCCAGAAATCATACTGGGGATCATCGCCCTCGGTGATGAAGATGGTGCCATTAAAGTTGAGCTTGGTAAATCCATACTCATCGACGCCTTCAACACCCGTCACGGTAACATTACCCACGGGCATGGAGACACCCTCAGAAACGAGGACAAAGTTCTTCAAGTTCAGGTCATAGGCTCCATTGTTCTCATTGACCTCCACTTGTACTTGCTCCTGCTCGCTGACGGTACCGTTGATGGTGACCTTGACGTGGCAGGTGTAGATAGTGGCATTCAGTGCCATAGCGCAGCACGCGGCTGCCATAACTGATAAAAACTTCTTCATTGTGATAAAAAGTATAATTTCAATTAATTGTTATTCAAACTGAATCAATGGCCTGTCAGCAACAGGTTGATCAAGGCGGTTACATCGCCTATGGCAATCTTGGAATCACCGTCCACGTCAGCGGCCAGGAGGTTGATACCCTCAGGGTTGCCGCTCAACAGGTAGTTGATCAGGGTGGTGACATCGCTGATGGCTGCTGCACCGCTGTTGTCCACGTCGCCGGGAATGAATTGCTGTGCGGGCTTGGTCACGTTGATGATGTAGCAGGTTGCGTTCTGCAGGTCGGCCGAAACAACGCTGATGGCGATGCGGTAGCTGCCGTCGGCGTTCTGTTCCATCGACTTGGTGAGCACGGCGCTCACGCCCTCGAAGGTGCCATCAAAGTCGTCCAGGTTGGGCTCGCCGTCAATCTCCATGCTGTATTCAGTGACAGCGGGATTCCAGCCAGCGATGGTGGTACCCTGATAGCGCAGGTCGGTCATGTTGCCTAAATAGATGAGTTCCATATCGTCGACATAGACGGCATCGTTGGCATTGCCCTCTCCAGGTTTGCCATTGGTCGAGAAGGTGACGAAGATAGCCTCGGTAGCAGCACCATTGGCAGCATAGCTGTCATAGTCAAAGGGGAACGAGAAGTGGGTCCAGTCACATGCAGCAATCGGGCCACCCACGATGCTTCCCGAGAGGTTGGTATAGACAACGTTCACAGTGTCATAGGGCTCCTGATAGTAGGTGCCGTCAAAGGTCTTGACGCTCACGCTTGCCTTGTAGTCAGCATTGGCCTTGCCTTGCACGTATTTCAGCCACACGTTGAACTTGTCGGGCTTGGCATACAGGGGCATGTAGAAGTCCTCGGTGCCGTTAGCCTTGTTCATCTCGGCGTGGTTGTCATAGCTGGTGGCACTGTATGAACCGGCCATGAGTTTACCGTTGGTCATGGTGCCATTGGCAACGATACCAAAGATTGAACCGGCGGTAAGGACTGCACTGTGGCCAGTTGCACCAGGACGCACGTCAGTACTGGAGCCAAGACTGGCAATGTTAGCCGATGTGCTGGCAAAAGTGCCACCGGCGCTCTTGAAACCGTGCCAGCGGTTAGGCTCGTTAGTATAGCTGCTGTTCCAGTCCTCAAGGTCGCTGTTGGGCATCTGGAAGTGGTCGCCCACGGTATTGAACCGCATGGTGGTGTTCTGGGCGGGGATAGCGACATCGGCGGTCATCATGCCGTCGATGGTGCGGGCAAACAGGATAGTGCGCATGGTGCCAAAGTTGGTAGCCACTTCGCGCTCTGCGCTATAGACGGTAAACCCTCTGCGATAGGCAGAATGTACGTCTGTCATTGTCATAGTGCCAAAAGTGGGGACTTGAAGCACGAGGGTGTACAAACCATTGGATTGCTGGGTCACGTTCACTGTGACGTTAGCGTTATTGGTCTGTCCGTTTCTGTTTACAACGATGTTGCCGCTGAATGTCTCGGCTTGGAGGGCCAGCACGGCCGTCACAGCCAAACAAATAGTCAAAAATAATTTCTTCATTTTAAATCTAAATACTATTATTAAAAACTTTAGTTATTCTTCAGTTATTCTTCACTTGAGGCAACGGAGGATGTGTCAAAATTCGCCTCGTGATTTTTAATCGGCCTGACGGCCGAGAAATTAAACAAAATTATTAATAAAATTAAAATAAAAATGTATTTTGCTTAATTTTTATACAAATTTTTGCTTAATTTCTCGCGCGAAGCGCGACTCAATTTGCAACGAATGAATTATGACACGGCCCCAATTTTTAGAAATCTCCATATTTGGACTGGGTGTCATCGATTCTTTGTTTTTTACTTGAGGCGGTAGGAGATACCCAGGGTACCGTACATCGGGCGCAGCGTCTGTACCGAGTGGAAGTCACTCTTGAACAGGCCACCGAAACCGTAGGTCAACTCAGCAAACAGTCCCCAACGGCTGGTGAAGTGCCAGTCGGCACCCACATCCAGGCCCCACTGCATGTGGCGCATGTTCTTGTTGAATTCAAAGTCGCCACGATCGCCAGGCTCACGCCCCATCTCAATTTTGGCACCCACGGGAGAGCCCTCGCGCAGGTATCCGTCGTAGGCCCATCCCCAGAACTTGCGGCTGAAGAGCCAGCCCATGAACAAACCGCCGCGCAGGCTGAACTCCGGGCTGAAGTCGTATTGTGCCTGCAAGGGCAGGGAGAGGCGGCGCTGGGTGGTCTTGATGCGCACGTTGCCTATGAAAATACCATTGAGTGACTCGTCACCCCTGACGACCTCGATATCATAGTTCTTGACGCGGCTGTCCACGTCCATGCTGCCCAGCTCCAGTCGCAGTCCTGAATGTAAGGACCAGCGGCCCTTGAGCGGCAGGGTCGCCTCGGCCGACAGTGCGAAGTTCAAGCCGGGATTAAAGCTGTTGATGCCACGTATCTCCTTGCCGATGTGGGTGGGTATAGTGCCGCCCACGGTATAGCCCAGACGTGCGTCATAACTCAGACTGTCCAGCACCGATGCGTTGGCGCCAAGCGTTGTGGCGAGCATCAAGGCGATGAACAATATATGTTTGATATGAATCCTCATGTTTGTCAACAAATCAGAATCTAACTTTATCTATAAAATAGTAACTACTCCTCGTGGGTACAGATGAGCCGTACCTTATCGACGCACAGGCGACTGCCGATAGCACCGATGAATTCACCGCCAGCCGAGCTCGACGAGAACACGATGGCAAGGCTGTAACCACGGTTGGCAAGCAACTGCTCGTCCACCTCCTCGCGATACACAAACTTGAGGTCCCATGGCGTCCATTGGCTCGTGGGGGCGACATATTCCATTTCGGCGACAGCAACGATCAGGTCGCTGGAGAGCACATTGTCACCATAGAGCACCACCTCGTTGCCTGCAGCGTCGTGGTTGCGGTAGAATACGGCATAGACGTCGGCCGAGTCCACTCTGCCGGCGATGGGGTTGCCGTAGAAGTCCTGCACGGTCTGGCCCGGCTCAAAGGTGTAGTAGCCGGTAAAGCGGTCGGGCTTGCTCGTGAACGGTAGGCCGAAGCGTGTGGCGTGCAGGTGGTCGCTCATCGCGATCTTGATGTCAAATGTCCCCAGGAACATGTTACCGGCAGCAAGACGCTTGTTGGCCATTCTGCCGAAGGGACCCGTGTCGCGGGTCGTCAGGCAAACTGCGGCGCCTTCATATCCGTTGGCAAGCGGTGTCGTGGGGTAGTCCATAGCGGCTGCACTGCCCATCGAGATGCGGTATCCGTCGTTGGCAGTAGCCCAGTCATTACCCAGGGTACCGTCGGGCAGCGTGTTGTGCCACATGTAGTAACGATGGTAGGTGGGCTCCAGTTCGTAGTGTTCAAAGTTGTAGTACAGTGTGTCGGCGACAGTAATCATCGTCGGAACCACGCTCACGCGGTAATGGCGTTGCCACTTGCCGTCCTGGGAAGTTACTGTGTAACGCACGGGACCGCCCGTGAAGTCGTGGACACTGCCGCTCTCTGGACTCACGGTCGCACCGGGCGACAACTTGAAAACGGGAGCCAGCGCACTCACGTCGGCATCGCCACGCACAGCAAAGGTGATGACGCTGTCGGTCGAGAACACGGTCTGCATCGAGTCGGTCGCCTGAAAGAAGAACTGCGAGGGATCATCGACATGGAGCGTTGCCGTCTCGATGTCGGCCTCACAATAATCAGGCTCTTCACCGAAGCATGAGGTGAGCGACAGGGCTACCATGCATGTCAGTGCGAGTACGAGGGGTGTGTATCTAAAAGAATTGAGTTTCATTGCTATCTTCTTTATTTCAAACCGACAAAATTAGAAAAATATTCCCGAATACAAGTGGTTTGCGGCCACATTTTTTATAATAGCGATGATTTTTGGGGGATATTATTGTTTGTTAAAATAAAATCATTACTTTTGTGGCTTGAACCTTGGTGATCTGATGTAATGACCGTGTGGCGATCATTTAGGTGCCACGGTCATCATGAGCACTTGAATTAGTATTTGCACATAATGGAGATTTTACTAAATAAACTGCTGGATTTGAGGATTTTCAGGGCCTTTAGGGTCAGGACAACACCTCGTTGGATAATCCTGCTGCTTGATATGCTTATAGTCTTGGCGTGCTATATCGCGACAGTGGTTGCCGATATGTACTCCCTGCACACCGTCCTGCCGTCACAGACCATCCTGCTGAATGCATCTATCATACTGATTGTTTATTTTGCAATCACTTACCTGTCAAAGAGTTATACCTGCGTTATCCGCTTGTCGGTGATTGAGGACCTGTACCGTATCTTCATGGTCATCGTCATCTCTACGTTGGTGCTTATCGGTATCAATGTGGGCAAATTGGCAATCACTGGGGCGCCCTTCATGAAGTTCTGGGATATCCTCATCATCGGTGCACTGTCGTTCTCAATAATGATGATTGAGCGACTGTGTATCAAGTATTTATATATGCGCATGAATAGCGCTACCGAGGGACGAAAACGCGTCCTCGTGCTGGGCACGTCGTTCTCTTCGGTATTCCTCGCTAACGCCCTCAAGGGTGAAATCGGCGGTAAGTACCTGCCTGTGGGACTGCTCAGTATCAAGGCGGGACCGGAAAACTCCGAGATTAACGGCTTCAAAGTCTATCGCTTTGACCCGACCAAGATGACCGACCTCTTTACCGAGGAAAATATCGATGCATTGATTTTTGACTCCAAGAGCACTAACCTGATGAGCAGCGGCTTTGCCGACTTCTTCATCAAGAACGATATCGCGCTGCTCTCCATGAACAGGGTGGCAGAGTTTGAACAGTCAGGGGACAAGGAAACCAATACCGGTATTTCCACCTACATCAAGGAAGTCCAGATTGAGGACCTCCTGGGACGCGATCCCATCGTGCTCAACAACCCGCTGGTGAGTGAGCACATCAAGGGCTCTTGCGTGATGATTACGGGTGCGTGCGGCTCTATCGGCAGCGAGATCGTGCGCCAGGTCGCCAACTACGGGGCAAGCAAGATTGTCCTGTTTGACCAAGCCGAGACGCCCATGCACGACATCTCCCTGGAGATGAAGAAGAGTCACCCCAACGCTCACATCGAACTCTTCATGGGTGATGTGCGCAATCGTGCCCGTCTGGAGGAGGCGTTTGTCAAGTTCCGTCCGCGATATGTCTTCCACGCAGCAGCCTACAAGCACGTTCCCATGATGGAAATCAACCCCACCGAGGCTATCCTTGCCAACGTAATGGGCACCCGCAACGTGGCTGACCTGGCGCTGAAGTACAACGTCTATAAGTTTGTGATGATTTCGACCGACAAGGCGGTCAATCCCACCAATGTCATGGGTTGCACCAAGCGCATTGCTGAGATTTACTGCCAGTCGCTCTTCTATCACGCCCAAAAGGAGGGAAAGAAGACCCAGTTCATCACCACCCGCTTCGGCAACGTGCTGGGCAGCAACGGATCGGTGATTCCGCTGTTCCGCAAGCAGATTGCCTCAGGTGGCCCCGTTACGGTTACACACAAGGAAATCATCCGTTACTTCATGACCATTCCCGAGGCCTGCTCACTGGTGCTTGAGGCTGGTTGCATGGGCTCGGGTGGCGAGATTTATATCTTTGATATGGGCGAACCGGTCAAGATCTATGACCTGGCGCGTCGCATGATTTCGCTGGCAGGACTCAAACCCGATGTCGATATCAAGATTGAGGAGATTGGCCTGCGCCCGGGTGAGAAACTCTACGAGGAACTGCTCAACGACAAGGAGAAGACCACGGCTACCGTCAACAAGAAGATCATGATTGCTAAGGTCAAGACCTATAACTACAAGGACGTCTGTGCCAATGTAGAACAAATCATCAATCTGGCTGCCAAGGGAGACACCCACGGAATGATCTATGCCATGAAGGAATTTGTCCCCGAGTACAAGAGCCAGCACAGTAAGTTTGAGCAGATTGACAGGGAAATTGAGGGCGAGAACGCCAATCCTGCTCCCGACAAGCTGCAACCCACAGCCGAGTGACTTTCCGTAAAGGGAAGAGCCATCCCCCCTTGTGCGAAAAACCGATAGAAAGTGATATGGAAGATTTTGCCGATAAATTAATGGAAGACCTGCATCGCTTCCTCATGGAGCGTGATGCTGTTGACGAGCGTCTGCCCGAGTGTCCCGACGTGGAAGGGAAGTGGACTACTATCGCCGAGGCCTACCTGCCCGATGGCGCCCGTGAATTTGCCAACTATCCGGTAGCATCCTTGGGTTGGATGATGTTTGTTGCCATGGCTGTTACCAAGTTCTGGGATGTGGACTGGGAGCGATATGACAAGGTGGACGACCTCTACCTGATGTTGCGCGACAAGCGGGGATATGATAACCTCGACGAGTATATCCTTGACGAGGTGCTGGACCTGCATGGTGATGCCGCCGAACAGATGCAGAACCTGGTGGGAGACTGTGCCGAGCGCGTGAAGCGTGCCTTGTTTGCTCGGGACATCGAGCCGGGCACTGTCGAGGCGTTCAGGGCCTATGTCACCTGTCTGCAGGTCATGTACCAGATGGGTATCGCCATCCAGCTTAAGGCGATGGGCTACCACATGGTAAAAAGTGAGGATACAACTCTATAGATACTATAGCCACTATAGTTACTATCAATATAGACAATCATGAGAAGTGATCAGGACCCGATGGGCCAAGCCATCGCCGACTACCATGCCACGGGCAAGGCGTCGCGCCTGCGTGTGTTCTCGCCGATGTTTGACGAGGACGAGATACCTGTCGCCACCTTGTTCCGCACTCGTGACGAGATGCCCGGCATCGAGCAGGAGGCGCTCAAGGTGGCCAGTGGCCATATCCTTGACGTGGGAGCCGGTGCCGGTTGCCACACGCTGGCATTGCAGGCGATGGAAAAGCGCGTGACGGCTATTGACATCTCACCGTTGGCAGTCGAGACGATGCGGCAGCGCGGTGTCAAGGATGTGCATGAGCAGGACTTCTTCTCGCTTGATGGCCAGTATGACACCATCCTCATGCTAATGAACGGCATCGGCATCGTGGGCACCCTCTCGCGTCTGCCGGCCTTCTTCATGCAGGTGGACCATCTCTTGGCACCTGGCGGACAACTCCTGTGCGATTCGAGCGACATCTGCTACATCTTTGAGGACGAGGACGGCATTATCGACCTCACGGGCGTGGAAGGGTATTATGGTGAGCTTTCCTACCAGATGCAGTACAAGTCCATCAAGGGCGAACCCTTCCCTTGGCTCTTCATTGATGCCGAGACCTTGCGCGAGCAGGCCGCGGCCCATGGCTTCCACTGCGACATCCTCATGCGTGGTCCCCACTACGACTACCTCGCCCGCCTCACCCGCCACACTTAAAATCGCTCAATAGCGACTACATCAAAGACAAGCCACCCGTTGGCGAGATCAAGCGAGCTGCTACTCCCATGACTTGACACGACTTTTCTCCACTGATTTAAAGGGTTATTTTTCACCCTTCGATTTTTTGTGTATCTTTGTAGCCATGTTGAAACAATTATTATCCTTACGGTATATCCAGTGGCGCCGCAACTTCAGTTGGAAGAAATTCCTGGTAGTGCTTTATCTGGTTGGCATCATGCTGCTGATGATTGTACCCATGCTCTATGTAAGTAGCGATTTGTTGGCCGATCTGTTGGACAAGTTGCCGCTTGGCGCTCTGGTTGTTACGGTGATATCAATACTGGCCCTGCCCGATTTCATGTTGAAGCTGATGTGGAACACAGATGCAGTGGTGATGGATGACTTCCTGCGCACCAAGCCCGTTCCATCCCGTGTGTGGAACCGATTCATAGCCATCGTGCTCGCTGCCGACCCTTGGAACTTGCTTATGCCGATGTTCATCGCTCTGGTGGGCGCATTTTTGCTGCCCGCCGGAATTACGGTTCTGGCCGTTGTTGCCGCATTGGTGCAGACGCTGATGCTGTCGTGGTTGGTGGCTGATATCCACAAGGCTCCTGACATCAATCACTCGCTGCCGTTGTGGATTGGAGCGGTGATTTATTTCTTGGGCATGACGGGTTTGGGCATCTTCCTGGTTATGCTGGGCAAGATGTTTCATTTGCCCGGTTCGCCGTGGATCGAATTTGCTTTGTTCATCGTGCTGGACATTGTGCTGACGGGGCTGCTCTACCTCTACTTCTGCCGCATGCGCGCCTACGACGAGCATGAGCAGCATGCCAACACCGTTCGCTCGGTGGGCGACGTGACGCTCTTTTCTACCGAATACCTGAGCGTTTGGCGCAGCAAGCGTTTTCGCTTCCCGATAATATTTTTCACCATCATATTTCTTCTGCAGAGCTATACGATGCCTGCCGATGGTTCAGTTCGTGTTTTCATCCCTCTGTACTTCCTATTAGGCTGGCCGACGCTGTTTCTGGGTCAATGGGTGTTCGGCATAGAGGGCAACTACTTCCACGGTTTGTGGACCAAGCCTTATTCCATTGAGCACGTGTTATTGAACAAGTACAAATTCTTCATCCTACTCACGTTGTGCACGGCAGTATTGCTTATCCCAGCCATTTTCTTCATGGGACTGCGGCCCACGACGCTCTTGGCACTGATCCTGTTCTTGGGTTGCGGCCAGAGTCTGTTGATGATGCCGACGTGTCTGTTCT
This sequence comes from uncultured Prevotellaceae bacterium, assembly GCA_946186345.1. Classification (GTDB taxonomy): domain Bacteria; phylum Bacteroidota; class Bacteroidia; order Bacteroidales; family Muribaculaceae; genus Sodaliphilus. Next base: position 18,360 of record CAMHMV010000014.1, read on the forward strand.
CCACACGCTTGGACCTGTTCACGTCGTCCTTCTTCAACTATCAGGGAGCAAATATGCGCGTGACCATATATTCGTTCGTTCTGTTTATCCCGTTGGCAATTTATGCATTGAGTACCCTCTTGTTGCCACCGCTGTGGGGTGACGCCGTGATGGCAGTCATCGGCCTTGTCGCACTGGCTATTCACCGTCCCTGCATCCGCTTGTTGGCGCAGAAGTGGAAGAACAATCGGTATGAGAATATGGAGAGGTATTTGAAATAATTTAGAGTTTAAATGTTTAGAACAGATGGATATCAAGATAACAAACCTCAAGAAAGTGTATGACTGGGTCACGGTGCTCGACATCCCCGAACTGACGCTGGCCTCGGGCGAACTGATTGGTCTGGTGGGGAATAACGGTGCAGGCAAGACCACGCTGATGCGTCTTATCCTTGATGTGATTGGTGCCAGCTCAGGCTATGTGGAGAGTGACGGCCGGCGGGTGGATCAGGACGAGCTGTGGAAGACCTATACAGGTTCGTTCATCGACGGCAATTTCCTCATCGACTTCTTCACCCCCGAGGAATATTTCTCCTTCATCGGACGCCTCTACGGTATTGACAAGGACACGCTGGAACAGCGTCTGAAGCCCTTTGAACCGCTGATGCACGGCGAAATCATGGGCACAAGCAAATTCTTGAAGGACTTCTCACAGGGCAACCGTCAGAAAGTCGGCATCATCGGGGCAATGATGATTCAGCCCAAGGTGCTTATTCTCGATGAGCCTTTCAACTACCTGGATCCGTCGTCCCAGATTATCGTGGCCCGCCTCATCGAACAGCAGAACCGCGAGTTGGGATCCACTGTGCTCATCTCCAGCCACAACCTCAGTTTTCTCACCGACATCTCCTCCCGCATCCTGCTCTTGGAGAAAGGTGTTGTCGTGAAGGACCTGGACAATCGCGAGGGCATGGCAGAGGGCATACTCAAGGCTTACTTCCAGGAACAGAATCCCATCCCCATGCCTCCTGCCCAGGAATAGGAATCAGAGAATAAGCCCCGTGAGGGGGGACAGATGGTCTGTTGGCATTTTTCCCCGCCAAAGGGTCAAGGGGCTGTGTCATAATTCGCCTCGTGATTTTTAATCGGCCTGACGGCCGAGAAATTAAACAAAATTTATATAAAAATTAAACAAGATAGCATTTTTATTTAATTTTATTAATAATTTTGCTTAATTTCTCGCGCGAAGCGCGACTTAATTTGCAACGAATAGATTATGACACAGCCCCTTGCCTAAATAATCAAAGTGTGCTTTTCATGGTATGTTGGGTAAGGTTCATGTGGTGGCTTGCAGCAGGGCGGCGATGGCGTCGGCGGTGTCGGGGTTATCGATGAGGAACTGCTTGGCAGCCTCACGGCCCTGGCCCAGGCGCATGTCCTGCCAGCTGAACCAAGCGCCGCTCTTCTTGACGATGCCTGCCTCGACGCCCATGTCCAGAATCTCACTCTCGCGGCTGATGCCCGTGCCGTAGATGACGTCAAACTCGGCCTTGCGGAAGGGTGGGGCGACCTTGTTCTTCACCACCTTGACGCGCGTCTGGGCGCCCAGGACGCGTTCACCGTCCTTGATGTGTGCCAGGCGGCGGATGTCGAGGCGCACGCTGCTATAGAACTTCAGCGCATTGCCGCCCGTCGTCGTCTCGGGGTTGCCGAACATTACGCCCAACTTCTCACGCAGCTGGTTGATGAAGATGCAGCAGGTGCGGGTCTTGGAAATGGTGGCTGTGAGTTTCCTCAGCGCCTGGCTCATCAGACGGGCCTGCAGGCCCATCTTGCTTTCGCCCATCTCGCCCTCGATCTCGGCCTTGGGGGTAAGGGCGGCGACGCTGTCGATTACGATGACGTCAATGGCGGCGCTGCGGATCAGTTGGTCGGCAATCTCCAGTGCCTGCTCGCCGTTGTCGGGCTGCGAGATCCACAGGTTGCGCGTGTTCACGCCCACGGCCTCGGCATAGGAGCGGTCAAAGGCGTGCTCGGCATCGATATAGGCAGCGATGCCGCCCATCTGCTGCGCCTGGGCGATGGCATGCAGTGCCAGCGTGGTCTTGCCCGACGACTCGGGACCGTAGATCTCGACGATGCGCCCGCGGGGATAACCACCCACACCCAGGGCACGGTCCAGCCCGATGGAGCCGGTGGGGATGACGTCAACGTCCTCAACGCTCTCGTCGTTCATACGCATGATGGCACAGGTCCCGAAGGCCTTCTCAATCTTGGCAACGGCGTTCTGCATCACCTGCAGTTTCATGGGGTCCACCTCAACGGTGCGCGGAGTGTGGGGTGCACTCTCGGCTACTTGGTTGCTCACGATGTCGGGCGTGGCGATGCTCAATACCTGCTGCCCGTCAATCATCACTTCTTGTTTCAAAATCTGCTCAGTCATAGTCGTTATAAGTTTTAAGTTGTTAGTTTTTGTAGTTGTCGCTGTCGTTAAAGACCTCAAAGACTTTAAGGACCATATAGGCCTAGGACGCCTTTCAATCTTTTCACGCTGCAAAATAACAACAATGGTGTGCAAGAATTTGGCATCATCAATAGAAAGAAAGTTAAATCAGGTCAAGACAAGCTATGTAGAGACGCAAAATTTTGCGTCTCCCGGGCAGTCGCGCCGCTTGACAATTCATAGTCTCTTGAAACGAGACGCTAAATTTTGCGTCTCTACAGGTATCATAGAAAGAGACATCCGCGCTCCTGTCAAATGGAGCGCGGATGTCAATTCCTGAAATCTTAGCGACTTAGCGTCTTAGCGTGAGACTAAGGAAAGCGGATGCCTCACTAATCACTAATCACTAATCTCTAATCAGTGGGCATCGCCCACTTAGTCACCAAGTGCTGCTGAGCAGATAATTGATGAGGGCTGTCACGTCACTGATGGCGACGCTGCCGTTTTGGTCACAGTCGGCAGCACTGACGTTAACACCTGTTGAATTGCTGTTCAACAAGTAGTTGATAAGTGCTGTCACGTCGCTGATGGTCACGCTGCCGTCACCGTTCACGTCGCCACGGGTGACGGAGGGCTTGCTGATGACGACATTGGTGCCTGAAATTACCATACCGCCGCTTGACACCACAGTGCCCGCACTGTTGAAGTAGGCTCCTGCAGGTTCGGTGATAGCAAGGCCATTGTTCAATGTGGCCTTCATGCGATAGATCGAAGCGTTGTTGGTACCCTTAGCTGTCAGCTTGGTCGTTGCTCCGCTCACGACCAGTTTGCTCGTGGTGCCGCTACCAAAGAGGCCGTAGTTAAGGCCCGAGATGTTGACTTTAGCTCCGCCACTGATGGTCAGCGTCTTGCCATCGCCCACGCGGCAACCGGTTTTTTGTGTGCTGATGAAATTCACTTCTCCCGTTCCCGTTATCGAGGTCGACTCGCTGGCCACGAGTGAAGCAGAACTTCCTGATGTATCTCGGAGCGTGTTGGTTCCGATAACGTTGATCTTCAAGTCGCTGATTTGATTGATGATGTTAGCTGCCAAATCGGTTGACGTGGTGGAGACAATGGTGGCGTTGCTCAGTTTCAACGTGTTGGTGCCAGGGGTATAGGTCACCGTGCCGCTCACACCGTCAATGACAGACAGGTTGCTGCAGTTCAGGCTCGTCACCATCACACCGTTGATCCACAAGTTGTAGAGTGTGGCAGTGTTCTCTATATAGACGGCGGGCACTGACGATACCGGGCCGATGACGTCGGATGACAGCTGCACATAGGCCGAGCCGCTGTTCAGCGTTTTAGACGAGGTCACCTTGGTGAACCTGTCTGAGCCGTTGAATGTGTAGTACCACGGTCCCGCTGAGGTATAGGTCAACGTCTGGCTTGCACCGGTCACGCCTTTCAGAATGTTGTTGGAAGGTGCTACATAGGTGTAGTTGCTGACGTCCGTCTTGCGGCGGAAGCGGTAGATAGTCCCCACCGTGCCCTTGAGCAACATGCCCTCATAGCCCTTGATGCCCTTGTTGTTGTTCAGAAGGGTCTTGCCCAGTGAGCTATGAGGCCTGCTGTAGTCTGTGGCGATATAGAACTCGCCGGTGGCGGGCAGCAGCACATCGTCATCGACAGGCACCGAGATGGGGGTCCACTGGGTGGTGGGCTTCACCCAGGGCAAGAGTTTCTTGGGTGCGATGGTGGGTGACGAGGAATAAGTGTTTGTCTTCATCTTGGAGTAGAAATCGTAGAATTGGTTGAGAGGCACATAGCATGCAAATCCTTCAACGCTGGAGGGATAGAAATCCCTGCCAAACGTGGTGGCTTCGGTCCTGTTCACGAATATGCTTTGCAGACCGGTGCAATTGACAAATGCTGAGGCGCCGATGTTGGTCACCGTCGCAGGCAATGAAATCTCTCCAGTCAATGCCTTGCAGTTGATGAATGAGGAGACACCAATGCTTTCAAGACGGTTACCCATATTGAACGAACTCAGCGCCGTGCAGTCTTCGAACGCATCCTTGCCGATACTCACCAGGTTGTGGAAGTTTACCGTCGTCAGCGACAAACATGTCGAGAAGGCCTCTTCGCCAATCGTTTTCAAGCAGTCACCACCATAAATTTGTTTCAGGCTGGTAAAGACATAGAATGCTCTATAATCAATCTCGGTAATTGCGAAGTTATTAAAATTGTCGGAGTAATACCGCATGGGAATATCTATCGTTCCGCTGTAGGTGTCCGACATTTCGCCGCGGACGATTTTTACTTGACCATTCATCGTGAGGTAGGTGACCGCCGGGTCGGTATAAGAGCCTACACTGGTCACGGTATAATACAGCCTTGTGTTGCTCGCATCGTCAAGCTTGGACAGGTCATAGGCTTTGCCGTCGATGCCCCCAGTGAAGGCGCTGGACCAAGTCGAATTGCTGGAATAGTTACTCCTGCTTTGGTAGGGAACGCTCAGTACGCACCCGCTTTTCAGTCCAGTGAATGACACTCCCGAGGTGGGAGTGGGCTTATTGTAGTAGAGATGTTCAAGATAACTCATATAGCAGAACGCATAGCTGTCAACCGACGTTACTGAACTGGGAATGAGCATACTTGTGATATTGGCATCATAGAATGCATAATTGCCAATCGTCGTGACGCCATAGGGAATCTTCAGCATATCGGTCGCGGTGCAACCGGCAAAGCACCAAGGCTTGATGGTCCTAGTGATGCCGTAGAAGCCGCCGTTGCCCACCCTGGTGTTGGCAGCGCCCACCTGATAGATGGTCTCGTAGTCCTTGCTGCACAGCCAGCCGGCAAAGGTCTCAAAGAACGTGTTGTTGCTGCTGACACCGAAGTTCTCCAGGTTGCTGCACATGGCAAAGGCTCCATCTCCATAGTCAGTCAACGACTGCGGGATATATTGATAGGAGACAGCGGTGCGGGCAAAGCAGCGCTCGCCCAGCTTCTTTGTACCATAGCTCTCGTTGCCCTTGAGGTACAGGTTGACGGTAGCAAGGTTGGAACAATTGTAGAAGGCAAAGTTGTCAATTTCCTGGGCCGAGATATTGACCTCGGTCAGTGCGTGGCAGCTGTTGAAGGCATAAGCGCCTACCTTCTTGAGACGAAAGTATGAGCCCAGGTCGCTGCGGCCAATCGTTCGCAAGGTCGAGTGGCCATAGGCAGCATAGGGGGCAATTTCGGTCCAGTTACAAAAGATGTAAGAGCCGCCACCGTAGGTGCTGTTGGTATAGTCATTGACCGAAGAGGCCATAGGCAGATAGGTCACCCCTGACTCGATGCCCACCAGCGTGACGTCGACGTTGTTGCTCATTGTAGCGGGACTGGTGATGACATAGCACAGGTTGTTCTCGACAAAGTCGTTGGCCTTAGTGCCGCTATAGGAGATCGAGCTGTTGCTGTCGGCATTCTTCCATGCGCTCACAGCGTTGTAGCTGCTGGCGTTGGTCTGTATCGCCGTGACGATATCACACGTCTTCATGCCCGACAAGGCATAGGTCGACAGCGTGGGCGGTGTCGGTGCTGCCACACCCATCTGGGTCATTGACGAGCAATTCTGGAAGGCATAGTTGCCGATGTACGTCAGCGTGCTGGGCAAGAACACATACTTCAAGCCCGTGCAGCCCGCGAAGGCATAGGGGTCGATCTCCTCCACTCCCCAGCCCAGGCGCACACGCTGCAGCGTAGTCACGTTCTGGAAGGCATTGTTGCTGATTGCGGTCACGCGATATTCCCTACCGTTGTAGGTCACTCGGCCAGGAATCGTGATGTCGGTCAAGCCATCATAGCCGCCATAATAGGGGCTATCGCGCACCCAGCAGGTGCCGTCGTCGGCCTGTTCGTCGGGCTGATAATAAATGTTGCCCACCTTGAAATAGGCACTGGCGTACATTGTCACCAACGCAAATGATAGCGTGAGTAGAATCTTTTTCATAGCGCAATACGATTTAAAAGTTAATAAAAATTGTTGTTTTCGATATCGCAAATTTACAACATTGTTATTGAATACAATGAACATTTTTGACCAGAATAATGAACATTTTTGACCAAAACAACGATAAACGCTATTTTCTTTCACAAATCAGTAAAAATAATACAATCTTCGCATTTCCGGCATGAATGCATGTCACTCCTTGCCTCAAAAGTAGAGACGCAAAATCTTGCGTCTCTGAGTAGGCCTGTTGACGGTTACATTATAATAAGTCAAGCCCGTGCGCGGAACCAAAAAATGTAGAGACGCAAAATCTTGCGTCTCGGTGCCGGCCCGTTGACGTTTACATTATAATAAGTCAAGTCAGTGCGCGGAACCAAAAAATGTAGAGACGCAAAATCTTGCGTCTCTGAGTAGGCCTGTTGTAATGTCTCGGTGCTAGCCTGTTGTAATGCCTCACGAATGGAGACGCAAAATTTTGCGTCTCTACAGGGCCGTCGCGCCGCATGTCAATTCATTGTTTCCGCCTAAACTCTGTGGCGTCAGGCTCGGGTGCGGTACTGTGACGGGGTGAGGCCCAGGACGCGCTTGAAGGTGCGGGTGAAGCTGCCAGGCTCGGTGAAGCCGCATTGCATCGCCACATCGGCAATCTGCAGGCCGCTGTCGAGCAGGTTGCAGGCCCGCTGCATCTGTATGGCCTGGATGTAGGACTTGGGCGAAACGCCGGTAGCATCCTGCAGGCGGCGGCGCAGGGTGGAGACACTCATAGCGAAGTGGTCTGCCATATTCTCCAGCCCGAAGTCTCCCTCCTCTAGATGGTCGTTGACAAAATCAATCACGCGTGTCAGGAACTCATTCTCGGTGACACCGACAATCGTCGGGACGGGTTCTTCTTCGGGCAGGGTTTCTTCAATATCGGTGATGTCCGGCTGGCTGCTGGCCATTGCTGCTCGTGCTGCCTCGCTCTCGGCCTTCAATCGCTCAATTTCGTGCATCAGCTTGTTGATGTGCTGCTGCTGATTGCGGCGCTGGCGCCTGATGATCCACCACGCGGCAGCGGCAAGCAACAGCAGCAGGGCGACGGCAATGATGCGGTCGCGTGTGCGGGCGTTGCGCACCTGCTCATTCTCCATCGTCAACTGGTCGTTGCCAAACTCGGCATTGAGGCGTGCCAGCGCCTCGGCCGACTCGCTGGAGTAGAGCGAGTCCTTGAGGAAATTGAAACGGTTCAACTCGCTGCGGGCACTGTCGGGGTTGCTCTCCCACAGGCTCAGGCACAGGCCGCGACGGGAATATATCTCGTTGACAGGGTCGCCCATCTTGACCAGCAGGTCGGCGGCCTCGCGGAAGAACGGGAACGCCTCGTCGTTGCGTTTCTGCCATATCAGGCAGGTGCCCAGGTGGTTGCTGGCAATAGCGAGCGAGTGCAGGTCGCCGTGCTCACGCATCACGGGGATGGCTTCGCGCAGGGCTTTCTCAGCTTCCTGATAGCGTTTTAGGCCCATGAGGGCCGATGCCTTCTGGTCCAGGCGGTAGGCAGCAGGCAAACTGCGTCCCAGTTTCTGCTCCAGGTCATAGGCTTGCTGGGCATAGTCCAGGGCTTTTTCCTCCTTTGTCAGTGTGTGGTAAATCTCGGATGCCATACCCAGCAACACGGCCTTACGGGCAGGGTTCTGGGCAAGGTCGGCATGCTCAATGGCTTGAACGATAAGCTTTTCGGCTTCGTCGGCTTGATGAGCTGCCATGTAGATGCCCGCCAGCGTGTTCATGCTCGACGAGATACGGTCGTGGTCACCGCTGGCCATGTCGATGTTGAGGCATTGCTTGGCATAGGTGGCAGCATTCTGGAAGTCGCCCAGCCTGACATAGATGCATCCCAGCAGGTTCAGGCAGTCAGCCTTGCTCTCGCTGTCGCCATGATAGAGCTTGAGGGCCTTGAGGCCATAATCCTTGCCCTGATTGTAATCCTGCTGGTCATAGAACCACTCGCTGGCCCAGTACCACACTTGCTGGCGCACCGAGTCGGCAGGCACTTTGGATGAAAACCGTATCTTTTCCTCGGTGAACTGCTCCCGGTCAAGCAGGGCAAAGAACTGGTTGGCGGCATCCACCGTCAGCGCACGGTTATACTGGTCAAGAGCCTTCTCAACGGCATCGGACTGAGCCAAAGAAGTCATCGGGCATATCGCCATCAGAATGGCAAAAAGGATAATATTCTTATACATAGGTAGTTTCAGTCTCATGAGTTGTCAACCAGGCATTCCTGACAGACAAAGTCAAATGGTGATGCAAATATACTGTTTTTCCCCCAATCAAGAATGACAATCGCAACATTTTTTAGACAATAAAACAAGCCAGCCATGGCAGCATATATCTGTCACGGCTGACTCTATCAGTTAAAGGATGTCTAGTGAAAGGAAGGCGGATGCCCTCTTTAACCATTAACCTTTATCCATTATCCACCAAGCGAGCTTGCTCGCTTGGTCTTAAAACTCAGCATTGTTCGGCGTGCGCGGGAAGGGGATGACGTCGCGGATGTTGGCCATACCCGTCACGAACAGGATCAGGCGCTCGAAGCCCAGACCGAAGCCGCTGTGAGGCACGGTGCCGAAGCGACGCGTGTCGAGGTACCACCACATGTCCTTCATGGGGATGCCGCGACGCTCGATTTCGCTCATCAGCTTGTCGTAGTCGGCCTCGCGCTCGCTACCGCCGATGATCTCACCGATCATGGGGAACAGCACGTCCATGGCGCGAACGGTCTTGCCGTCCTCGTTCTGCTTCATGTAGAAGGCCTTGATCTCACGCGGATAGTCGGTGAGGATGACAGGGCGCTTGAAGTGCTCCTCAACGAGGTAGCGCTCATGCTCGCTCTGCAGGTCCACGCCCCATTCCACGGGGAACTCAAACTTCTTCTTGGCAGCCTTAAGGATTTCGATGCCCTCGGTGTAGGTCAGGCGAACGAACGGCTCCTTGAGAACACTGTGCAGACGTTCGATCAACGTCTTGTCAAAGTGCTCGTTCAGGAAAGCGATATCGTCCTGGCAGTGCTCCAGAGCATAGTTCACGCAATACTTGATGAACTCCTCGGCCAGGTCCATGTTGTCGGTGATGTCATAGAAAGCCATCTCGGGCTCAATCATCCAGAACTCGGCCAGGTGGCGAGGCGTGTTGCTGTTCTCGGCACGGAAGGTAGGACCGAAGGTGTAGATGGCACCCAGTGCGGTGGCTCCCAGCTCGCCCTCAAGCTGACCTGATACGGTCAGACTCGTTGACTTGCCGAAGAAGTCCTTCGAGTAGTCGGTCTTGCCGTCCTCGGTCTTGGGCAGGTCGCCCAGGTCGAGGGTCGTCACTTGGAACATATCGCCGGCGCCCTCACAGTCACTGGCAGTGATCAGCGGGGTGTGCAGGTAGAAGAAGCCCTTCTCGTTGAAGAACTTGTGGATGGCAAAAGCCAGATGGTGGCGGATGCGGAAGACGGCACCGAAGGTGTTGGTGCGCATACGCAGGTGAGCCTTGCTGCGCAGGAACTCCAGCGTGTGACCTTTCTTCTGCATGGGATAGTCGTCGGCACAAGTGCCATAGATCTCAATGCTCTGGGCCTGTACCTCAACGGTCTGACCCTTACCCTGCGACTGGACGAGCTGTCCCTCAACGTGCAGGCTGGCGCCCGTGGTGATGGGACGTAATTCCTCCTCGCTGAACTTCTCAAGGTCTACGACAATCTGCAGGTTGTTGATGGTCGAGCCGTCGTTCAAGGCAATGAACTGAACGAACTTGTTACCACGGCGACTGCGTACCCAACCCTTGACACACACTTGTTGACCCACCAGAGCGGGATCAAAGATATCGACGATTTTTGTGCGTTTTAAAGCCATTATTGTATCTTTAAGTTCTTATTGTTTTTGTCCTTCAGCTATCAACCTAAAGTCTATAGTTTGTAGTCTAAAGCCTAAAGCCTAATAGCTAAAGCCTATTTATTCAAATGAGTTCTGTTTCAAGAAGTTGACCTCTTCCTGGGTGAGGTAGCGCCAACGACCACGGGGCAGGTTCTTCTTGGTGAGACCGGCGAAATAGACGCGGTCGAGCTTCACCACGTGATAGCCCAGCGATTCAAAAATGCGGCGTACGACGCGGTTGCGTCCCGAGTGGATCTCGATACCGGCCTGCTTGCGGTCGGTGGGGGAGACGTAGCTCACGGCATCGGCATGGATGGGACCATCATCGAGCTCAACGCCGTCGGCGATGTGCTGCATGTCCTCCTCGCTAATGGGCTTATCGGTCCACACCTGGTAGATTTTCTTCTTCACATACTGCGGGTGAGCGAGCTTGGCAGCTAGGTCGCCATCGTTGGTGAGCAGGAGCACACCAGTGGTGTTGCGGTCAAGACGGCCAACGGGATAGATGCGCTCCTCGCAGGCACCCTTCACGAGATCCATGACGGTCTTGCGGCCATTGGGATCGTCGCTGGTGGTGACACAGTCCTTGGGTTTGTTGAGCAAGATGTAGCACTTCTTCTCGGTGGTTACAATCTCGCCGTTATATTTCACAATGTCCTTAGGTGTGATTTTCATACCGAGCTCGGTAACCACAACATCGTTGACCGTTACCAGACCCTTCTGGATGTATTCATCGGCTACGCGGCGTGAGCAGATGCCGGCATTGGCCATGAACTTGTTCAAGCGAACCTCCATGTTGGGATCGATAGCGGGCTCTTCATAGATGACGCGTTGGGGCTTGGGAGTAAAGCGCATTTGGGGCTTGGGACCCTGCTGGCGCTTGGGGCGCTGCTGGAATCCACCGGGGCGCTGCTGGTATCCGCCTTGACGCTGCTGGTAACCACCTTGCTGGCGCTGCTGGTAACCACCTTGCTGGCGCTGCTGGTAACCACCCTGCTGGCGCTGCTGGTATCCGCCCTGGCGCTGCTGATAGCCACCGGGGCGCTGCTGGTAACCACCCTGGCGCTGCTGGTATCCGCCCTGACGGGGCTGATAACCGCCTTGACGGGGCTGATAGCCACCCTGGCGGGGCTGATAGCCCTGGCGAGGCTGGTAACCGCCCTGTTGCTGCTGTTCGGGATTAATGGTGTTGCCTTCGTTAGTGGGGGTCTGTTCGCCCTCAACCTGGGGCTGTTGGTAACGGGGCTGGTATCCGCCCTGACGCTGCTGGTATCCACCCTGGCGCTGATAACCACCCTGACGGGGTTGGTATCCGCCTTGACGCTGCTGGTATCCACCTTGACGAGGCTGATAACCACCCTGGCGGGGCTGATAGCCCTGACGAGGCTGGTAACCGCCCTGACGGGGCTGATAACCTTCATGCTGTTGGTAACCTTCGACGGGTGTTGACTCTTCTCCCTGACGCTGTTCGTGGTCGCTATATTCTACTTTTTCATAGCGTCCATTCTCTAAATTCTCATCAAGATTGGCATTGCTTTCTCCGATTCTGGGCCTTTTTGGTTTCTTCGAATTCTCGTCCATCGTTTTCTGATTTTGAATAGATTGATAATAATGATGTTAATTCTGGCCTCGCGGCCGTTGATTAAATAAAAAAATAAGTGTAGAACAATCTTTTGTTTGACTTTCTCTGTTTTGTGGGCAGTGAGGGATTCGAACCCCCGACCCTCTGCTTGTAAGGCAGATGCTCTGAACCAACTGCGCTAACTGCCCGGAAATGGGCTTCTCTCTCGAAAAGCACTGCAAAAGTACTCCAAACTTTTTGATTCCCCAAATAATTAAGAAAAATTATCTTGGAAACCCCATCTTTTCCCTCAATATATCAATAGCTTAACGTCATTTCCCACAAAATATTGTGTCTCCGGGATGTGGAAAAGCAATGTCGCATGACAGATGCCATATTGATGAATTGAAACAAAAAAGAAGAGACGCAAAATTTTGCGTCTCCATACGAATTGCTATGAATTAAATCTAATCCCTATAAATGCTGCTTTACGCCTTAAGGGTATTACAGGTTGGGATTGATTTTGCTCCACTCGCTGATGGGGGGAACGATGCCCAGGGTAACCAGCTCGTCGCGCATCTTGCACAGGTGCTCATAGCTGGCGTCGAGACGGGCGTTCTCACTGGGAATGCCCTGCGGTACCTTGTAGGATGCGCCGTTCTCGTCGAGCGTGGTGTCCATCGCCATCATGATGTGGTTGTACTTGTCGTTGTTCACATAGGTGCCTACGGGGTAGTTGAACTTCTCACCGCCCATCGCTGCACGGATCATCTCTACCGACAGGTAAGCGGGGCTCTGGAACGAGCTGCGGCCACGCAGCTTGATGATCAGGGCGCCACCCTTGGTGACGTCAACCTTCATCTGCTCCCACTCCTCGGCGGGGAACTCGTCGGTGCCGAGGATGTCGGTCAGCTTGCGACCGGCGATCTCGACATGGCTGCCGAATACTGCCATCTGCTCACCGTGGCCACCGTAGGTAGCGCAACCGGTGATCTCGCTCTGCATCACGTTGAACTTCTTGGCCAGCGCGCTCTGCAGACGGGTGGTGTCGAGGGCTGCCAAGGTGGTTACCTGGCAGGGCTTCAAGCCACTGTACAGCAGAGTTACCAGACCCGTCAAGTCGGCGGGGTTGAAGATGATGACGACGTGCTTTACGTCGGGGCAGTAGGTCTTGATGTCCTTGCCTAGGCCCTCAGCGATCTCGCAGTTGCCCTTAAGCAGGTCCTCACGCGTCATGCCCTCCTTGCGGGGAGCGCCACCGCTCGAGATGATATATTTTGCGTTGGTGAATGCTTCCTTGGCATCGGTGGTGGCGGTAATCTTCACGTCGCCGAAACCGCTCTGGCGCATCTCCTCGGCTACACCTTCGGGCGAGAATACGTCATATAAACAGATGTCAGTTGTCAAGCCCATCATCAGGGCGGTTTGTACCATGTTGGAGCCGATCATGCCAGCAGCGCCGACGATGACCAATTTGTCGTTTGTTAATGCCATGATTTTATCTCTTTTAAAATTAGTGCAAATCCTTTATTTGAAATTTTACCACCGCAAAGGTAGTCATTTTTGCCGAATTATACAAGCATTTTGCAAGTTTGTAAAGTTTAAATATTGTGAAATAGGTATAGTTCGCTAGCAATTTGCACAAATCAGAGATTGGCGCTACCTTTGTGACGACTTTATGATACAATAGACAGCAATGATGGAAACAATCGTGCAATATTTCAGTGATTTCACCTGGGTCAAAGCCATTGACATGGCGGGCTTGGTATTGGGACTCATATATTTATGGCTGGAATTCAAGGCCAGCATCTGGCTGTGGCTGGTGAGCGTCATCATGCCCATTGTGCACGGTTACCTCTACTGGGAGCGCGGTCTGTATGCCGACTTCGGCATGGAAGTCTATTACGTCCTCGCCGCCATCTACGGCTATGCCATATGGCGCTGGTCCAAGGCTCGTACTGTAGAGACGCAAAATCTTGCGTCTCCTAGGGATGGTGATGGTGCCACGCAAAATCTTGCGTCTCCCGGGGATGGTGATGAAGTCACTCAAAATCTTTCTTCATCCGATGACGAGCGCCCCATCACCCGTTTCCCCTTGCGCCGTGTCTTGCCCGTCACCATCATCGGCCTGGCGCTCTGGGCGCTCATCTATTGGGTATTGATCACGTGGACCGACAGCCGCGTCCCTCTGTGTGACAGCTTCACTACCGCCCTGAGTATGGTGGCACTGTGGGCACTTGCCCAGAAATATGCCGAGCAGTGGCTCCTGTGGCTCGTCGTCGATGTCGTCTGCACCGTCCTCTACATCTACAAGCAGATACCTTTTACCGCCTGCCTCTACGCCTTCTACACCGTCATGGCCGTCCTCGGCTATCGCCAGTGGCTCCGCAAGATTCCTTCCTCTCAACCAGTATAGGTTCCCTTTTTCTCAGACAACAGTAACAACAAGATTGACAGCCAGGCAACTTTTAATTAATGTTGTCTGTGTTGTCTAAAAGGTTGTCTCAGTTGTCTGAAAAAATAGGATTTATCGTCTTTGTTGTCTGACGTTTTGGATGTAGTTGTAGAGTTGTTTGTAGAAGGGGTGGCGCGTTAGGGTAGGGGCGTCGCCCAGGATGAAGAGTTTCATGCGGGCACGGGTAATGGCGACGTTCATGCGGCGCAGGTCGCGCAGGAAGCCGATTTGGCCCTTGTCATTGGCCCTCACAAGCGAGATGAGGATGACGTCGCGCTCCTGGCCCTGGAAACCATCGACGGTGTTGACCGAAATCAGGTGACGGAAGGGCTTGAAGAAGGTGCGTTTCTTGATCAGGCGCTTGAGGTATTGCACCTGTGCGCGGTAAGGCGAGATGATGCCCACGTCGATGCGGTCGTCAAGGATGCGTTGTTTGCCGATGCGCTGGAAATAAATCTGCACTAGGCTGATGGTCAGGTCTGCCTCGCCCTTGTTGACGCGGCCGAAGGTCTCCCCGACAAATTGTTCCTTGAAGTTGTCCTTCTCATCCTCGCCGAGCTCTATCTCGGAGGTGTCAAACCACAGGATGGGCGCATCGCCCTCGTGAATCAGGCGGTGTGCCACCTCGGGAGCAGACCTCATCTTGCCATGGTAGAAATAGTCGCTGCTGAACTGCATGATCTCGTCGTTCATGCGGTATTGCACCTCAAGCAGCGAGACGCATTCGGGTTTGTTCTCAACGATACGTTCCATGAGCGTCTTGCCCAGGCCGCCCTTCAGCGCCTCGAGGCTCTTGACCGTGGGCGGCAGCTGGCAATGGTCGCCGGCGAAGATTACACGGCTGGCACGACGGATGGGAATCCAGCACGCCGCTTCCAGAGCTTGGGCGGCTTCGTCAATAAACAAGGTGCTGAAGCGTTTGCCGTCCAGTAACTTGTTGCCTGCTCCCACGAGCGTCGAGGCGATGGCGCGCACCTGCCCGAAGATGTCGGCATTGATGCGCACCTCGAGTTCGACCGCCAATTCCTTGAGCCGATTGAGTTTCTGGTGGAAATGCTCGCCTGACTCACGCCGACGTCGCCGCATCTCGCGGATGTTGCGCCTCACTTGCCACAGCTTGGGGTAGTCGGGGTGGTCGGCGAAACGGTGCTCATAGGTGAAACTCAGCATCTTGTCGTTGACGCGCGTGGGGTTTCCCAAGCGCAGAACCGGGATGCCGCAGTCCACCAGTTTCTCGCTGATCCAGTCCACGGCGGTATTACTCTGGGCGCACACGAGCACCTGGGTCTCGCGCATCAGTGTCTCGTTGATGGCCTCGACCAGCGTCGTCGTCTTTCCTGTGCCCGGCGGACCATGTAGCACGTGTACGTCCTTGGCCCTGAGTACCTCGTTGACGGCACGCTCCTGGCTTGGGTTGAGCCACGGGAAGCGTATCGCGTCAAAGCTGAATGCCTCGGCATGCTGGTGCGAGTAGAACAGGTCGCGCAGGTAGGCGAGGCGGTTGCCCTTGGCGTTCATGACACGCTCCAGAGCATCAAACATCATACGGTAGCTCGTCTCGTCAAAGAACAGCTGCACGCCCACGGGTTGCTGTGCATTCTGCAGTTCCAGCGTGTGGCCCTCGGGGATGACGACGACCATGCGGTTACCGTCAACAAACGAGACGCTACCCGTAAAACCATAGTAGTGGATGTGACCTGCCTGCTTCAAGTCGCCGGCAGGAGCCTCGGCGTTAAAGAACACCACAGGTTTGCCGTACTCGAAGTTGTGGTCTATCTCCTCGTCGCCCTGGCGGGTTACCTCAATGCAGAACTGGTTGAGCGAATTATAATAGGTGCGTCCCACGTGCAGCGGGAACCAGGCGTCGCCGCGTGTCACCTTGCGCGCCAGCCCCATTGACTCGCTGTGCAGGCGATAGGCCTCCTTCTCCTCCTGGTATTCCACCTGGAGCAGATGCCGCTGATGTTGCAGTTGTACTGTGGCTGACGCGTGACTCATCTATTCGTGACTTTTCAGCCACAAAGGTACAATATATTTTGGGAACGATATAACAGTTGACCCCTCAGTTTTAATCGGCCTGGCGGCCGATAAATTAAACAAAATTTGTATAAAAATTAAACAAAACAGATAAATATTTTAATTTTATTTATAATTTTGTTTAATTTCTCGCGCGTAGCGCGATTATTTTTTGAGGCATTAGTTTTGTAATAGCTTGCCTTTTCCCTTGGACTAATTCGGTTAGCGGTTATTGAGGAGCCAGCGCATGAGGTCGAGGCTTATGGCCACGTCGCCCTGGTGGATGTATTTTTCTTGGTTGGCCTCGAGTTTCTGCAGCAGGGCTTCAGCCTTGGGACGGTCACCTTCCAACGCCAGGGCGACCGCCATGGCCGTGAGCTGCTTGTCGCTCTGGGTAGGGGCGTGGCGGGCAATGTGCTTGGCCAGTTTGTCGCTGTAGTGCTGTCGCGCCTCCTCGTCACGTCCGGTGAGGATGCACACCTGGGTCATCATGTTTTCCATTTCCAGCTGGTACAGTTCCATGTATTTGTCTTTGTGGTAAAGAGTTTCGGACAGTAATTGGTATGCCTCTTCCCACTGGTGGACAGCCATCATTCTCGTGACGGCACCCAATAACGTCCCCACATGCATACTGTTGGCCCAGTTGATGGGCTGTGGCAGGGCAAAGATGCGCTCGGGCATGTCTGCATATAGTTCTCCCTCCTGGCTGCGGGCATTGACCTCAAGGATGTTGCAGAAGCACTGTTTCGTGGGGATGTCCTTTTCCAGTTGCAGCAGGTTGAGACCGTCGTTGGCGACACCGCCCATCTTCATGGGGATGCCGTTTCCCAGTCCGATAAAGAGGCCCAGGATAATCATCATCACCAACAGAACATCCAGCCAGCCGGGCAAGTCAAAGGCCCACAGCAGTAGTGCCGAAATCACGGCAATGAGGATATTGGCCAACACGCCGCCAGCGTTATACCAGCGCGTGTCAATTTGGTCGATGGGACGGTCGGGTGGGGCCATCAGACATTGGCCGCCCGTGCCCGCCAGCTCAAAGTTGCGCCACTGAAGGCGTCCGCCCTTGCGAATGAGCGTACAGCTCAGGAAGCGGAACGACACGAAGCGGTAGCCCGTCAGCAGTCCCGCCACCAGATGCCCGCCCTCGTGGAGGACGACACTCAAGATGAAGGCAATCATGACGGCAATCAGCATCCAGGCGATGTCCACCACGTCTTGCAGGGAGAATTTGGTGAAGATCGTTTTCGCTACCGTCGTGATTGACTCGCCTTCAATGACGGCAATAAGTGGGATGACAATAATCAGGCCGAAACAGGCCCCGACGAGTATTCCCCCGATGAGTCTCAATAAGGTTTTCATTTTCGTGACTTGATTTGATGAATTACCATCCGCAAAGGTAATAAAAAATGGCTTCAGGTTTTAGGCCTTAGGCTTTAGTTTTTTGTGTCCGCAATATTTAGCCTCACGCTAAGCCGCTAAGTCGCCAAGTCTTTTATTTCACGTGAGTTCAATGTAATTATCGATTGTTAATCAGTGCGTTAACAACTCCCCCTCTTAGATAAGAGGGGGCTGGGGGACGTTGATGCTACAAGGGTAAATCATACTCCTCCGACGCTCTGCGCCACCTCCCATATCTTAGGAGAGGAATTGAGCATCAGCACTTTTCTCCTCCGTCGAACTCACGTTATTTATTGCTCGCAAGAGGCTCACAACTTTTTACTTCTCTAATCACTAACCACTAATCTCTAATCAGCGAGCGAAGCGAGCATTTTATTGTGTTGTGGGAAAATTGTGTTATATTTGCAGTTGGAAATGAAATGGCCATCTTGATGCTTATTCTTTCTGCAGCTGTTTTGTGTATCGGCTATGTGCTCAACCGAACAGCTACTCAGTATCATACTAAAACTTTACTATCATGAACGTGCACCAACAGCAACAATTGGAGAAGACCCGCGATTACGTGGAGCGCCTCGGGAAAGAGCACCCTTTGCGGGATCTGTTTTGGGAATGTACCCTGCGCTGTAACATGGCCTGTCGGCATTGCGGGAGTGACTGCCTCAAGGAATCCATGGTGCCCGATATGCCCTTTGCCGACTTCCTGCCGGTGCTGGACGAGGTGGCGGCCCATTGCGACCCCAGACAGGTGATGGTGCAGACCGTGGGCGGTGAGCCGCTGGTCAGGTCCGACCTGATGGACTGCGGACGTGCCATCCGTGAGCGTGGCTTCATGTGGGGACTTGTCACCAATGGACTCATCCTGGACCGATCCTTAGCCCGCGAGATGGCGCAAGCGGGTATCAATTCTATAGCCCTTGACGTGGACGGCATGCGCGAGGAGCACAACTGGCTACGCAATTCCACGGTCAGCTTTGATGCCGCCATGCGGGCCATCGAGGCGGTGCAGACTATTCCAGACCTCACCTGGGACGTTATCACTTGTGTAAACGGCCGCAACCTGCCACGGCTGAATGAAATCAAGCAACTGCTCATCGAGGCTGGCGTTACCAACTGGCGCTGCTTTACCATCGACCCGATGGGACGCGCCGCACGGGACAAGAGCCTGCTGCTCAACGATGAACAGTTCCGCGACCTGCTCAACTTCATCGTCGCCACCCGCATCGAGGGGAAAATCAACATGAGTTATGCCTGCGACGAATTCCTGGGCGCCTACGAGGGGCTTGTCCGCGACTACTTCTTCTACTGCCAGGCGGGACTCACGATCGCCAGCGTGCGAGCTAACGGTGACATCTCGGGTTGCTTGAGCATCCGCAGCGACTACAGTCAGGGCAACATCTACCGTGACAGCTTCTGGGACGTGTGGGAGAACCGCTTTGAGCAATTCCGCAACCACGAGTGGATGAAACGCGGTGCATGCAAGGATTGTGAGGCTTTCCGCTATTGTCAAGGTGATGGTTTCCACCTGCGCAACGGCAATGGCGACCTGATGATGACCTGCCACTACAATCAACTCAAGAACATCAAGATTGAGTTAGGAGTTAGGAGTTAGAAGTGGGCGGATGCCAACTAGGGACTAAAAACTAAAAAAACTAAAAATATGATGAAAGAAAAAAACAAAGTAAAAAAGACGCTCGCTGTGGTGAGTGCCGTGGTTGCTGTCGGGCTCATGCCGGGCATCGTTGCTGCCAGCGCCGCTGCCAGCGCCGCAGATTTGCCCATCCATGGCTCAAATGTTGAAATAACCGCCGCCGACGTGGTCGCTATCGCTGGAACTACTTACAGTTTTGACGAGTTATACGCCATGCACCGTGTGGATACAGTGGACACAATCGAGATGCACGATAAAAGACATCGTAAAATAATTGTTGAAAACGTGTATGAAAATCCTAGTGTTAGTAATACAGCTAATGGGAATGACGACACAATCTATCGTAGCGCTGAGCAGATGCCCCGGTTCCCGGGTGGCGAGGCCGCACTGATGAAGTATCTCGAATCTCATATCAATTATCCACCTGAGGCAGCCAAGAACAATGTTCAGGGCCATGTCATTGTGCAGTTTGTTGTGAAAAAAGACGGTAGTATAGGTGAGGTAAAGGTGGTACGCTCGCTGGATAAGGACCTCGACAAGGAGGCCATCCGCGTTATCAAGTCGCTGCCCAATTTCACCCCTGGACGTCATGATGGCAAAGCGGTGAACGTCTGGTACACACTGCCTGTCACATTCAAGCTGAAATAAGATAATAGGAACAGCTAAAGGGTATTAAACCCTAAAGGCGAATTCGAGTCAAATAATTATAATACTCTGAACGCCATAATTATGAAAAAGGACAAAAATAAAGGAAAAAAGTCATTTGCCGCGGTGGGTGCCGTGGTTGCAGCCGGGCTCACGCCAGGCGTCGTTGCCGCTACTCCCCAATGTGCGCCCATTCCCGATCCCAATATTGAATTAACGGCTGCCCAGGTGGTCGCCATCGACGGCAATACTTATAGTTTTGACGAATTATACGCCATGCAACAACGCGACGACTGGAAGGGGCGTCCAACGATTAGCCATCAAACTTCTGGAGGATCAAGATATGGTGTGATACGTCGTCCTCAACAACACCCGCTGCCGCCTGAAAAACACGTTATCATCATTGACGCAGTGGAAGGCTTAGACACGATTCAAGTGGGCCTCTTGAATTATTGCGCCCAACTGCTTGATACTGACTTCTATACCAGAGGCTTCATCATTACACTTGACAGCGACTTGACACGTGAAGCAGGAATGAATGATCGCCAATTAAAAGAGCTCAAGGCTTTCATCGAGGACTACTATGGCGTGGAAGTGTCCTACCACCGATTCCGCCTCAACGGCCAGCTCAACACCCTGCGCCTCATCTCAGAGTACATCTTCAAGATAAAATCCGTCTGGGACTAACCCCCCGAAATCTCACGCCAAGCCACACAGTTTTTATAGTTGTCATAAGGCTGTGTTATAATTCCCTTTGCTGGATTTTTAATCGACCTACGGCCGAGAAATTAAACAAAATTATGTATAAAAATTAAACATAAAAATATTTTTTAATTTTATTAATCATTTTGCTTAATTTCTCCGTGCGCAGCACGGATATTAATTGATGTTATATTATATTATATTATGACATAGCCTCAACCCCCATTAAAAAACACTAAACTGCGAGCAACGCGAGCATTATAAAAACATAAATGTCCACGAATGGGTCACGAATAAAAAATATTTGTGGTTCATTCGTGGTCATTAATGTAAAAATATGTTGTAGCTAGCCGTTGTCCCCGTTGTTTGAAACAAGGTGCTGGCTACCCATCAGTAAATGAGAATTTTTCATAGATGAAGTTTGGATTGTTTGAGAATTGTTTCTAAATTTGCGGTATTCATTATTATTTGAAACATTTAATCGTGTTAACTCTTAAATAAACCTTTTCGTTATGAAACAAAACAAACTCAAATTCTTCTTATTGCTGGCAACGGTATTGTGTTCAATATCGGCATCTGCCTATGATTTCATGGTTGACAGCATCGCGTATAGCATTATTAATGAAAACGAAGTCGCTGTGGCCAGTGAAAGCAGTTCGATTCCAGGGTATTCCCAATTGAGTGCGGCAGTTATTCCCGCAACCGTGACAAATCAGGGCATCACCTATACCGTTACGTCAATCAGCGCCAACGCTTTTAGAGAAACTGCGACCTTGAGGTCGGTAACCATTCCCCCGACCATTACTGCCATCGGTGACAGTGCTTTTTATAAATGCAACACTTTGGCCGAGGTTCACATCTCAAGTCTTGAGTCATGGTGCAATATTAACTTTACCACGCTTGTCAACAATCCACTCTGTTATGCCCGTCATCTGTTCTTGAATGACCAGGAGATAACCGAACTGGTTATTCCTGAAGGCGTGACCGAAATCAAGGATTATGCGTTCGCTAACTGTTCTGGATTCACAACTATAACTATTCCTGACGGTGTTCTTTCAATCGGGAAGTGTGCGTTCAGATATTGCGACAAAATGACCTCAGTCAATTTGGGGGAAACAGTAAAGAGTATTGGTGCCAACGCTTTTGAGTACTGCAAGAAGTTAGCCACTGTGAAGGTGCCCGACTCGGTTGAGGACCTTGCCGGTGGTGTGTTCGCTGTCTGCGACGGTCTGACTTATGTAAGTATCGGCAACTCGGTAACAACCCTTAAATCATCTTTATTCTATAGTTGTGATAGATTGAGAGAAGTAGCTATGGGCAATTCGGTTACCAGAATCGAGTATGGTGCATTTTCCTATAGTCGTGGGTTGTTGACATTAAACATCCCCAAGTCGGTTTCTTATATTGATTCAAGGGCATTTAATTACTGTTACAGCTTGACGTCGATCAATATCGCCAGCGATAATCCGTACTATGATTCCCGCGATAACTGCAACGCCATTATCAAGACATCAACCAATACCCTGATTAAGGGTTGCAAGAATACGGTTATCCCCAACACAGTCGAAGTCATCGATGTCCTTTCATTCCAAGAAGTCAGCATGGATTCAATGCCTATACCCAATTCCGTCAAAAAGATTGGACATGCTGCGTTTTGGCTTTGCCGTAGTTTGAAAAAAATTCACATTCCCAGTTCTGTCACGTTTATCGATCAGGATGCATTTAATGGTTGCTCAGGCGTAATCTCGATGACTGTGGATGCTGATAACCCTAGATATGATTCTCGTGACAGTTGCAATGCGATTATTGAAACCGCTACGGACAAATTGATGTACGGTTGCCAGAACACAGTCGTTCCCAAGTCTGTCAAGATCATTGGATATTCAGCATTTGAAGATATCTATGGACTAACATCTGTTGAATTAGGCGATTCGGTAACTTCTATTGAGATGAATGCATTTCATGAGTGCCGAAACTTGACTAGAGCAACATTAGGAAAATCTTTGAAAACAATCTCGAGCCACGCTTTTAATTGGTGTGAAAAACTCGAGTCTATCACTCTTCCTGCGACGGTTACCTCAATCGGAGAATATGCATTTTACTACTGCCCGAATCTGAAAACTGTTGTTAGTTTAGCCGTGACACCCCCTACGATGCGCTATTCCAACACGTTCAGTTACTACAACACTCCGGTACTCTATGTGCCCGAAGAGTCTCTGGAGGCTTATAGAACAACTGACTGCTGGAGCCGTTTCACCAACATCGTTCCTATCAAGAAGGGAGATGTGAACGGGGATGCAGAATTGACTATCAACGATATGACTGCCCTGATAGATCTGCTGCTTACCGATGATGCGTCAGCCATCAATATCGTCAATTCCGATGTGAATGGAGATGGAATTGTCAATATTTCCGATGTGGCAGCACTGGTTAATATGTTGTTGGCGAACTAGTACATCCCCCACAGCCACGTGATTCGCCATGGCGCCATAAAAAAGAGTTGACGGTTGTAGAAATTACGACCGTCAACTCTTTGACCTTAGGTCAAAAAATTATTGATGGTTAATTCATGGTCATTCATGTTTATGGTGCAAGGACAGTTTCCCCATTGTTGTAGCCGTTGTCCCACTTGTTTGAAACACGGCGCTGGATAGATAGTATTTCTTGTTCTCATTTTAAAATGTTACCCTAGTTCTATGAGTAGTTTTGAGAATTCTTTGTAACTTTGCTACTTTAAAACCAACGGTTTCAATGAATAAGAGCAAGAAAAAGATAGCACAGGCCGCCTACGGCTTCCCCACCACGATGACCGAGATCGACATCGTCGCCCGCCTCTTCACCCGCCTCTTCACCCTCTACTCCCACCTCTCCCAACAATAACGTTTCAAAACAACTGTTTTTCAAAACGAATGTTTTTTTGAAATAATCCAAACTCCATCAGTGAAACAACAAGAAGTGCCAGAATCAATAATAGATATTAATCTCAAAGATAGTAATAATGTCAACAAAAACAACCAATAAGAAAAAATGGGATTGGGTCAAAAAACTATGGTTGATACCTTATGAGCTAATCTTACCCCTTTTACTAATAGGTTTATTTGTTTTTTTCTTAGTTTTGGATATAAAATCCTTTTGGAATCAAATAAAGACCAATTCTCGAAGTGTTTGGAATAAATTTTTCGCTTATGTAGAGGAATACGCTATTACATTCGCCTTAGTATTAATCTATATCTTTTTTCACCGATTTTGGGAAAGTTGGATTGATGTTCATGTCACTAAACAATTCCTTTGCTATTTTGGCTCTACTCTATTGAATGATATTATTTTCATTATTGCACTATTAACTTTTTATATCTTAATCTCTTATAAATTGTTTAGTGTTTTCTATTATGGGAATAAGTTAAAGAAGGTGAATCGAAGAACCATAATTCTCTCTGTCATAGCAATAGCTTTCTGGTCATATTATCGGTTTAATCATGGTTTAATCGGTTTGAGAGATTCATTATATTATTTGGAACTCACACCACTTTACATTTTTACTCCAATAAAATACTTTGATATCGTGCTCGTTTATTCAATCTACAAACTATCATTATATTTTATTTGGAGATATGATTGTTATGAGAACACGTCAAATATTACTTTTTATAAATCTCTTGGATTTACTAGAGATATTCCAATCAGTGACAAATCTGAAGATTTATTGGAACGAGATGATTTTGCAAAAACTGCGGTGCAAAAATTGTTGAATACAGACACAAGCAAACAATCATTTACCTTTGGTATTGATGCACCATGGGGCTCTGGTAAGACATCGTTCATATATTTTATGAAAAAACATTTGGAATTTGATAATAGAAGTAAGATTGTTATAGATTTTAATCCATGGTTGTATAGTACGGATAAAGATTTAATTACTGCTTTTTTTGATGAACTCAGCAAGACGCTGAAGTATTATGACAAGTCTCTAGCCAAGAACCTTATTGATTACTCAAAGCTATTATCGGTATTTGATACCCCGGAGACAAAATCAATCTCATCGTTGCTGGATATACTGCAACCTAATGATATTTCATTGCAGGAAAAGAAGCAACAAATAACTGATTCTATCAAATCAATAAAAAGCATAATAATTGTTTTCATTGATGACCTTGACCGACTTAATGCCGATGAAATCATGGAGATGTTAAAACTAATAAGAAACACGTCAGATTTTCCATATATGTATTTTGTTGCAGCCTATGATAAGAGCTATCTTATCAAGTGCTTAAGTGAAAAAATGAAATCTGGAGCAACTGGTTTTATCGAAAAAATATTTGAACATGAGGAAATTTTGAATTTATGTTCTAATGAATCCATAAGAAGAGCACTTGTTGATCATCTAAATATTTACAACAAGAATGAAATAGGTGTATATATTATGGACCATAATAATATAACTCTAAATGCTCTCACAAATCTTCGGGAAGTTTATAGATTATCTAATAGGTTCAACTATTCGTATGAATTCTCAAAAGGAAGAATCAATTTAGTCGACTTATTATTGTTTGAATTATTTAAGATAAAATATCCTTCTGAGTTCTCATTATTTGAGCGCAATTGGAATGAGGTCTTGAAGATGGTCGAGCATGATAATAATCAGTATTATGAGCTTTTCCTGGGAGAAGAACAAGATGATCATTTTGACTTCGTTAAATATTTGAAAGATCATCAAGAGGAAATGAGTTTGAACGAATTTGATATTAAAACGATTAAGATTATACTAGAAGAATTGTTTAAGAAACATGAAACTGAAAACAAGTATCCAGATAGACAACATTTTCGGATTAATGATGTAAAATGGTTTAATCGTTACCTAAATCTGACGGAATTACTTTCTGATATTGCAACAAGTGATTTTGATGAAAAGATGCAAATGCCTTTTGAAGAAATCAAAAAGGCTATTGATGAATGGTCTGTTAATAAGCCACGCTCATTGAGATTTAAGTTATTAAATTATGATAAAGAAGAGTTAACACGCGAACAGTTGTGTAACCTAATTAAGGCCGTCTTATATGCATCAATTAAGAATTTCTGGGATGACTATCAAAAGCTTTCTGCAATCATATCTCGTCTCCAAAGATATAACGATGGTTCATTCTCGGAAAAAGACAAACCATTTATTTTGAACCTATTAAAGGATTTCGGTTATACCGATTTTACATCTTGTTATGTGGGCTACCTGCGTTATGATGATAGCTCATTTAAGAAAACTCCACTACAAAATGAAGATTTGATTGAAGCACAACAAAGTATTTTTAAAGATTGTTGTCAAAAGAACAGTAGATACGTCTTTGAATATAATATCCTAATTGTTCTACGTTGTTTTGGAAATTTGCTAAATATTGAATCCATTTATTCAGATAATATAGTAATCGGGGAGAAAGATAATTATTTTAAAAGTTTGGTAACGTTGATGAAAGAATTTGCCAAAGATAACATTTCTTTGTTTCTTCAAGTAATCATTAATAAACTTTATCAAAATGAGGAATATAGTATCTATTCGATTGTACAAGTAATCTGGGAATCATGGGATCAGTTCAAAGGGTTCTTGAATTCTTCAGAAATAGATGCGTCAGACCCAGTAATTATAGAGTTTAAGGGATTTTATGATAAATTCGAGAGAAGTGGCTATCAACCAGTTCAATATGATAAATTTGAAATAATTAAACCTCGGTAATGATGAAAAAGTAGGGGCGTTTTTTGTCATTAAACATGAATGTCCATGAATGTCCCATGAATAAAAATATAGATGGTTCATTCATGGTCATTTATGTAAATAATCGTTGTTCCCGTTGTTGTTTAGTTGACTAAGTTGTTTGAAATACGGTGCTGGATAGCATTGTGTTTCTTGTGTTTCTTGTCTTCAAGAACATTTACGCTCTGGAAAGCCTAATATTTCTTGTACTTCTTGTTTTCCCCCTCGTGTGCGGATGCTCCAATAAACACTATCCTTTATCCGGCTCGCACCGCGAGCTTTAAACTTTTCATCATGGACATACGCCACCCGCCACATTACCTTTGCAGGATAATTACCAATCGAGTTCAACTTACAACAGAAAAGCCATGGCAACACAATTCAACATCCCCAGCGCGGAAATTAACCGCAACTATGTCAAAAAGATAATCAGCTATAAATCAATAGATTGCAAAAATATTAACAGCATTTTAACATTTCCCCCGAAATCTTTTTCTCCCAAGCACCCCATTAAATTTTAAACTGCTCGCGCAGCGAGCATTGATATTCATGGTTCATTCGTGGTCATTCATGTGAAAACATGTTGTAGCCGTTGTCCCAGTTGTTTGACAGAGCGCTGGATAGCCTAGTATTTATTGTACTTCTTGTTTTTATTTTTAGGGCACGGATGATTAAAATGTAGTTCATTTAGTCTTAAAAAAATGGCGCGGATGCAAAAAAACTAATGCCTAATGCCTAAAACCTAAAGCCTTTTTATTATCTTTGCAGTTTGAATTGTTGTACTGTTGTAGGGTACAACGCAAACATTTAATTATTAACAACTTATTATGATTAACATTAAGTTTCCTGACGGCAATGTACGCCAATACGAGGATGGAGTAACCCCTCTGGACATTGCCAAGAGTATTAGCGAAGGCTTCGCACGCAACGTGCTGGCCGCATCATTAAACGACGAGGAATGGGATATCTCACGCCCCATTTGTATGGATGGCGATATCAAGTTCTTCAAGTGGGAGGACCCCGAGGGCAAGCACGCCTTCTGGCACACATCGGCTCACCTGCTGGCCGAGGCATTGCAGGAGCTGTACCCCGGTGTACAGTTCGGTATCGGCCCGGCAGTAGAGAATGGTTTCTATTATGACATCGACACCGGTGGCAACCCCTTGACCGACGCAGACTTCGCCAAGATTGAGAAAAAGATGACAGAACTCGCCCAGAAGAACGAGGACGTGGTACGTGCCGACATCAGCAAGGCCGACGCCTTGAAGTTCTTCGGTGACAAGGGCCAGACCCTCAAGTGCGAGCTCATCAATGACCTGGAAGACGGTCACATCACTACCTATACCCAGGGCAACTTCACCGACCTGTGCCGTGGCCCGCACATCCCCTCGACAGGTGCCATCAAGGCCATTAAGGTGATGTCGCTCGCCGGCGCTTACTGGCGCGGTGACGAGACCCGCCCCCAATTGACCCGCGTCTATGGTATCACCTTCCCCAAGAAGAAGATGCTCGAGGAGTACCTCGTGCTGCTCGAGGAGGCCAAGAAGCGCGACCACCGCAAGATCGGCAAGGAGATGGAGCTGTTTGCCTTCTCGCCCAATGTGGGCCAGGGTCTGCCCCTGTGGCTCCCCAAGGGTGCCGCCCTGCGCAACCGCCTGCAGGACATGCTCGCCAAGATCCAGAAGCGCTACGGCTACCAGCAGGTCATCACGCCGCACATCGGCAACAAGCTGCTCTATGTGACCAGTGGCCACTATGCCAAGTACGGTAAGGACTCCTTCCGTCCCATCACCACGCCCGAGGAGGGTGAGGAGTACATGCTCAAACCCATGAACTGCCCCCACCACTGCGAGATCTACAAGACTGCTCCCCGCAGCTACCGTGACCTGCCCATCCGCTATGCCGAGTTCGGTACCGTTTACCGCTACGAGCAGAGTGGTGAGCTCCACGGCCTGACCCGCGTGCGCAGCTTCACCCAGGACGATGCCCACCTGTTCTGCACCCCCGACCAGTTGAAGCAGGAGTTCCTCGGTGTGATGGACATCATCTCGTTCATCTTCCGCGTGTTCGGTTTCCAGTATGAGGCTCAGATCTCGTTGCGTGACCCCAACAACAAGGAGAAGTATGTGGGAACTGACGAGAATTGGGAGAAGGCCGAGCGTGCTATCGTCGAGGCCTGTGAGGAGAAAGGTCTGGTAGCCAAGCAGGTGACCGGCGAGGCCGCCTTCTACGGTCCCAAGCTCGACTTCATGGTCAAGGACGCTCTGGGCCGCCGCTGGCAGCTGGGTACCATCCAGGTGGACTACAACCTGCCCGAGCGCTTCCAGCTCGAGTACACCGGTGCCGACAACCAGAAGCACCGTCCCGTCATGATCCACCGCGCCCCCTTCGGCTCGCTGGAACGCTTCGTCGCCGTGCTCCTCGAGCACACCGCCGGCAAGCTCCCGCTGTGGTTGGTTCCCGACCAGTGCGTCGTGCTCCCCATCAGCGAGAAGTTCAACGACTATGCCCACCATGTGGCTGACGAGCTGAACAAACTCGACGTGCGCGCCATCGTCGATGACCGCAACGAGAAAATCGGTCGCAAAATCCGTGATAACGAGCTCAAACGCATCCCCTACCTCCTCATTGTCGGTGAAAAAGAAGCCGGTAATGAAGAAATTTCTGTAAGAAAACAGGGCGAAGGTGATCAAGGTTCGAAAAAAATTACTACCTTTGCAGCCGATATTAATCGCGAAGTGGCAGAAATGACCAACTTTTAAGCCATTTCCGTGCAGCTAATGCTGTGTGGAAGTGCTTGATTGTCACGATAATAATAACAATTGTAAAACTGCTGAATGAACAAAAAACCGTATCGCCCAGGGCCTAAGCGCCCGAGCAATGCCACCAGGCCCAAAGGCCGTAATCGCCAGATGGGCGGCAAAAATGATAAAGACACCAACCTGATCAACGATGAAATTCGTGCCAGCGAGGTGCGCCTGGTGGGTGACAACGTGGAGCAGGGTATCTATCCGCTGGAAAAGGCCCTGAAAATCGCCGAGGAGCAAGAGCTTGACCTCATCCTCATCGCTCCCCAAGCCGAGCCTCCCGTTTGCCGCGTGATGGACTACCAGAAGTTCAAGTTCCAACAGCGCAAGCATGCTAAGGAACAGAAGGCCAAGTCCACCAAACTCGTGGTCAAGGAAATTCGTTTCGGACCACAGACCGACGAGCATGACTACAACTTCAAGCTCAAGCATGCCATCGGTTTCCTCAAGGAAGGTGCCAAAGTGAAGAGCTATGTCTTCTTCAAGGGACGTTCCATCCTGTTCAAGGAACAGGGCGAGGTACTGTTGCTCAGGTTTGCCAACGACCTGGAGGAGTATGGAAAGCTCGATCAGATGCCCGTGCTCGAAGGCAAGCGCATGACCATCATGCTGTCGCCCAAGAAGCCCGGTAGCAAGAAGAAAGAGGCTAAGGACGCTCCCGTTACCGACGGGGCCACTCAGCAGGACAACACTCCCGACGAGGAGTAAACAAAGACTGAGAAATGGCTGTCGCCATGGATAAAGGATAATGTTTAATGGATAAAGACTGCTGAAGCCATCATTAAACTTTAAACATTAAACTTTATGCTGTGAGCAAGTGAACTACTTGCGAAACAAAAAAGAGAAAGAAGAGCATCAGGCTTGGTAAGTGCCTGGTCTCGATTAATTAATAACATTTTTT
>CAMHMV010000015.1:0-47771 GCA_946186345.1 uncultured Prevotellaceae bacterium
TGTCGTCGGTCATGCGGTCGATGCTCTCGGTATAGGCTGTCGAGGTCCACTCGCTGACGTTACCAGCCATGTCATACAGGCCATAGTCGTTGGGCTCGTAGGTGCCGACGGGTGAAGCGATGATGTATCCGTCCTTGACGTAGTTACCCTCGTCGGGCTTGAAGTTGGCATAGAAGCAGCCCTCATCGACCGTCAGGGGCAGGTCACCGTCCCACGGGTACTTGTTCTTGTTCTGTCCGGCACGTGCAGCGAACTCCCATTCGGCCTCGGTGGGCAGACGGAAGGGCTCTACATAGATGCCCTGGTTGCCCAGAGACTTCTTCAAGAAATCGGTGCGCCAATTGCAGAAGGCATTGGCCTGCTCCCAGCTTACGCCGACAACGGGATAGTTATTGTAGTTGCCGTTAGCAAAGTACATGCGCACATAGGGTTCCTGATAGGCGTTCTCAAAGTCATTGACCCAGCACGTGGTATCAGGATAAATATTAACAATGTAAGTGTTCAGGAAGTCATAGTCGCTCTGCATGGCACGGGTGATGGTCTGGCGAACGATACGTCCCTCGTCATCGATATAGGCCGTATCCTTGCTGATCGTCGGTGCCGTATAGTCCACCTCATGGTCGGTATTGTAGTCACGACGGGTGGGGTCAAAGCGATGTTTACGCTTGGCGGCCTCGGTAAGGTTATAGATCTCGTAGCGGTAGTTCATCTGAGCGGCGTCAAGCTCCTTCACTCCCGTGATGGGGTTGATGCGATAAACGCTGTTGATGGCACGCTCCTCGTCCTCGCTGGGGTTCTTCCAGGGTATGCTCTTGCTCCAGTCCAGATGCGGGGTGACGGGGTTACCATCCTTGTCCTCTTCAATCTTGAACTCCTCGTTGCCGCCGTAGGCGGGATCGGCGAGACGCTCACGGATGATAGAGTCACGCACCCAATAGACAAACTGCTTGTACTTGGAGTTGCTCACTTCCATCTCGTCCATCCAGAAGGCGTCTACCGAGATGCCGTGAGCCGTGGAGTCAATGCCCCACACCGAGTCACGCTCGTTGGGTCCCTCGCGCATCGAGCCGACATCAACGAGTACCATGCCGAATGGTGTGGTCTCGTTAAACACGGGAGCGCCAATGCCGGTGACTTCACCGCCATTGGTACCACCCTTGCGCACCGAGCCGCAGGACACGGTCGCCACAGCGACCAACAGTATCAAAAAAAGTTTCTTCATATTCCTTACATTAAGCGTACGCTTTTTTGTTTATTCTTGTTCTTCTCCCTGTTCTCGAGCTTCACTTTATAGGTGACAAAGACCTCGTGGCTGCCGAAGGTTGCCTTGCTGATGGCCGACACCGGATAGTCGTAAGCATAACCGATATAGGCATCCTTAAGGTTCACCCCGATGAAGGCGGTCACAGCATCCTTCCATCTATAACCCACGCCGATGTTGAACATGCGGTTATAACGAAGCATCGTAGCCAACTGAGCCGTCCAGACGTTCTGTGTGAGCGCGAACATGGCAGAGGGCTGTATTTCAAATAACGTATTATTAATCGGAATATTGCCGCCACCAGCAAAATAATAGCCGCGGCTCACCTTAAACTCATAATAATCAATAGACTCTCGCGACACCTTCAGTTCAATGCCGGGTGACGTCACGTGGGTCACGGCAAGGCTCGCCCAGTAGCGGGGATGGGAGAAGAAAACACCTACGTTGGCATCAAAGGCGGTACCTGACACATCCTGCTTGGGGATGGCCTCATCATTACCCTGATGGGCATCGTCCTCGGGCATGATGACCTCCTTGCCGCGGAACGTCTGTGAGAAAATGCCGGGCTGAATGCCGACACTGAGCAACATGTTCCTGCCCAGCTTGCGCTTATAGGCGATTTGGGCACCGATGCGCGTATTGGTATAAAGACCGATACGTTCAAACTCAGCCTTCACACCAGCGCCGAACTTGATTCCCAACAGTTTATAGGGCATATCGACGGTGAGGTAGAAGCTCATGGGGGCGTGCTTGAAGTCCACCCACTGCATGCGGCTACCCAGATTCATATTGATGGCATTGAGCTCTCCAGCCGCAGCCGGGTTATAATAGCTCTTGCCCACCCAGAAGTGAGAGAAAGCAGCATCGGACTGAGCCATTGCACCAAGCGCCACGACAACACCCAGTGTCATCGCGGCAAGCAACCGTCTTATGTCCTGAAACATTCTCGTCATTACTTCGTCATTCAAAGTAGAACGTCACCACCACCATGTTGTTCTTGATCTTGTTCACACTCTTGGTAAAGATCTGTAAACTTGGATCCTCGGCCAAATCCGGACGGTTTTTATCCAGAACGTTTTTCATACCAAAGCAGAACTTCACCTCGGGACAGAGCTTAAAGAATGACATATAAAAATCACATCCCATGCCCACGGTAAGCATCACATCGCTGTTCTTCAACCTCAATTGCTCACTGTGGTCTTTGGCCAAGTCACCCGTATACATCGCACCAACGGTGAAATAGGGTCGCATGTTATGGTAACGCTTAGCGCTCATCTTCAAGTCTATCGGCACCACGATATAGGTGGACTTGATGTTCTGGCTCTGCTTATACTTGTACTGGTCCAGCCACTCGGGATTGCCTCGGTGGTTGAGGTATTTCACCGTCTTGTTGCCGAAGTACAGTCCCGGAGAGATCCTCAGGTTGAAATGCTCGGCAATGCGATAGTCGGCCAGTACGTTCACACTGAAACCCGGCGAGTGAGAAGGCACATCGGCGTACCACTCCTCATCACCGGCATCGGTAACGTAGCCGTTATTGGTAATGGCAATGTTCTGGAAATTCATGCCCACCGAGAAACCAAAATGGACTCGCTTGGTATCGGCGTAGGGGCGATTCAGAATCATGTCATTATCCTGGGCGTATGCTGCCGCGCATCCTACGATAAGCAGCATCATTACGACAATATGTCTCAGCTTAGTCAGGTCCATTTATCCAATATAACGCAAAAAACTCCCCCTTATTGCTCAAATTGTAAAAAAGTGAAAACTTTATACTATCTTTGCGGCACGAAAACAATAAAAAACGAGATATAACTATGTCATTACAATGTGGAATCGTGGGGTTGCCCAATGTGGGCAAATCAACCCTGTTCAACTGCCTATCGAATGCCAAAGCGCAATCGGCTAACTTTCCTTTCTGCACCATAGAACCCAACGTGGGCGTCATCACCGTTCCCGATGAGCGACTGAATGAGCTTGCCAAGCTGGTGAATCCCGCACGCATCGTGCCCACAACTGTTGAGATTGTCGATATCGCCGGTCTGGTCAAGGGTGCCAGCCGCGGAGAGGGCCTGGGAAACAAGTTCCTGGGCAACATCCGTGAGACCGACGCCATCATCCACGTGCTGCGTTGCTTTGATGACGACAACGTGACCCACGTTGACGGCACCGTGGACCCCGTGCGCGACAAGGAAGTCATCGACCTGGAGTTGCAGCTGCGTGACCTGGAAACCATCGAGAGCCGCATCAACAAGGTGCAGAAGCAAGCCCAGACCGGAGGTGACCGCGAGGCCAAGGCCCAATACGAAGTGCTGAAGCGCTACAAGGAAGCCCTGGAGCAAGGACGCAGCGCCCGCACCGTGGAACTGCTCAACAA
Organism: uncultured Prevotellaceae bacterium; assembly: GCA_946186345.1. GTDB lineage: Bacteria > Bacteroidota > Bacteroidia > Bacteroidales > Muribaculaceae > Sodaliphilus. The sequence continues at coordinate 3,639 of CAMHMV010000015.1, forward strand.
GGACGAGGAGAAAATCGCCCACGAGCTGTTCCTGCTGACCAATAAGCCGGTAATGTACGTCTGCAATGTGGACGACAAGAGCGTGGTGAACGGCAATGCCTACGTGGACGCCGTGCGCGAGGCTGTCAAGGACGAGGATGCTCAGATTCTGGTTGTCGCTGCACAGACCGAGAGCGAAATCGCCGAGCTCGAGGATTACGAGGAGCGCCAGATGTTCCTTGCCGAAATAGGTCTCGAGGAGAGTGGCGTGAACCGCATCATCAAGTCGGCATACGCCTTGTTGAACCTGGAGACGTTCCTGACCGCCGGTCCCAAGGAGGTGAGGGCATGGACCTATCGCCGCGGCAGCAAGGCTCCGCAGTGTGCCGGTGTCATCCACACCGACTTTGAGCGTGGATTCATCCGTGCCGAGATCATCAAGTATGAGGATTACATCCACTATGGCAGCGAGGCAGCCGTCAAGGAGGCTGGCAAGCTGCACATCGAGGGCAAGGAGTATGTCATGCAGGACGGTGACATCGTTGTGTTCCGTTTCAACGTGTAAACAGAAACAGGAATGCGAGTACTGCTGGTCAATAAGTTCTATTATCCTCGTGGCGGCGACTGTGTAGTCGTCATGAATACCGAAAAACTGCTTCGTGAAAACGGGGTGGACGTCCAGGTGTTTGCCATGGACTATCCTCAGAACCTGCCGACACACTATCAGAATTATTTTCCCAGCCAAGTGTCGTTCGGAGGTGGCATGAGCAAGCAGTGGCAAGCGCTGAAGCGCACGCTGGGAATGGGCGACGTGAAGGACAGTTTCAACGCCGTGCTCGACGACTTCAAGCCCGACGTGGTACACCTGCACAACATCCACAGCTACCTCTCGCCCGTGGTTGGCGAATTGGCCCACCAGCGCGGCATCCGCGTGGTGTGGACCCTGCACGACTACAAGCTGCTGTGCCCCCGATATGACTGTCTGCTGGGAGGCAAGCCCTGCGAAAAGTGTTTCACAGGCGCCAAGCACAATGTGCTCCTGCGCAAATGCATGAAGGGTTCACTGCCCGCCAGCGGCGTGGCATGGCTCGAGGCCTTGAAGTGGAACCGCCACCAACTAGAAAAGAACACCGATGTGTTCCTGTGCCCCAGCGAATTCATGGCCCAAAAGATGGTGGCTGGAGGATTTGCGCCCGAGAAAGTGAAAGTGCTAAACAATTTCCTTGATCCTGTCAAATTAAGAAGATATCAGGCAATCGACAACAACGAGCCACGCGAGGATTATTACTGCTTTGTGGGACGACTCTCGAGCGAGAAAGGCATCGAGGACCTGCTGGAGGCAGCCGCTCACCTGCCCTATCGCCTCAAGGTCGCCGGTAGCGGCACCCTGGAGCCCGCCATGCGCATCAAGTATGCCAACTGCTCCAACATCCAGTTCATGGGTATGCTTGATGCCCCCGATGTGGCACAACTCCTGGCTCACGCCCGTTTCAGCATCGTGCCCTCGCAGTGGTACGAGAACAACCCGTTGAGCGTCGTGGAATCGTTGTGTGCCGGCACGCCTGTCGCCGGAACCGATATGGGCGGTATTCCCGAACTGATTGACGACAGCAACGGCATTGTGTTCCAGTCCTTTGACAAGGAAGCACTCACCAATTCCATCACCATGGCGATGTCCAGGAAATGGGACCACGCATCCATCGCCCGTCGGGCCCTGGAGCGCTTCTCACCTGGCACCCACATGAAACGATTGACAAGCGACATCTATGGCATTTGAACACTTTTTTGATTTTTTTGCCATAAATGCACAATATTTTGCACATCGTTTAGTTAAATAAATGTAACAGCTTTTTGACGATAGCAAATGAAGAATGTGATTCAGGGAAGTCTGATCACAACTTTCCGATGCAATGCACAATGTAACATGTGCAATATCTGGAAGTTCCAGACTCACCCCAACGAAGAAATAGACGCCTCCTACTATGAGAACCTGCCCGCGGGGTTGCGCATCAACATCACGGGTGGTGAACCTACATTGCGTAAGGACATCGACCGCATTTTTGAAATCCTCTATCCCAAATCACGCCTTTTAGAGTTGAGCACCAACGGTTACAATACCGAGAAGATCGTGGAGCTCGCCAACAAATATCCCAACATCCTGATCCGTGTGAGTGTCGAGGGCCTGCCCAAGGTCAACGATACCAAACGCGGCATCAAGGACGGCTTTGACCACGCCCTGCGCACAATGCTGGAGTTGAAGAAGACCAAGTGCAAAAACATCGGCTTCTCGGTGGTCATTTCGCCCGACAACTACATGGACCTGCTCCATCTCTACGACCTGTGCGTAGCACTGGATGTGGAATTGGGCAACAGTGCAGTGCACAACTCCTGGTACTTCCACAAGGAGGACAACCAGATTGAGAGTGAGAAGGCACTGGAGCAGCACGAGAAGTTTGTCAAGGCCCTGCTTACCAGCAAGCGTCGCCACCTGAAGGACCGCCTGAAAGACTACGGCCGCGCCTACTTCAACCGCTCGATCCACCGCCGCCTGCGTGGCGATACCGACGAGTACCGTCCGCCCTGCGGCGCCCTGAGCGACTTCTTCTTCATTGACCCGTGGGGTAACGTGACCCCCTGCAACGGCAGCAGTGAGGAGTGGAAACTGGGCAACATCAAGGAAGATTCCCTCGAGAACATCCTCGCCAGCGACAAGGCCAAGGAAGCGATGGAAAAGGTGCGCAACTGCAAGCGCAACTGCACCTTTATCGTCACCGAGCGCCACGACATGGTGCGCCGTCCCTGGGTGCCCATCATGTGGGTACTCAAGAACAAGTGGCGCATCCGCAAGGGCCAGGACCTGTGCTGGGAGTGAAACTATAATTTCTATAGTCACTATAGTTTCTATAGTCACTATAGCTAATGTCAATCAAGAAAAAAAATGAAGACTGTAGCGGTGATCGGCACACGCGGGTTCCCTGGCATCCAGGGCGGCGTTGAAGTTCACAGCTATTTTCTTTATACCCACATGAGGGATGCCCACGTGAGGCTTTACCGCCGTCGCGCCTACCTGACAGAACAATCCCGTCAATCTTTCCCCGACATTGAATACGTTGACCTGCCCTCGACCCGCATCAAGGGTTTTGAGGCCGTGTGGCACACGCTGCTGAGTGTGCTGCACATCGCATTTCATCGTCCCGACGTGGTTCACATCCACAACATCGGGCCGGGCATGTTTGCTCCCCTACTCCGTCTGATGGGCCTGCGCGTGGTATTGACCTACCATAGCCCCAACTATGAGCACGACAAGTGGAATGGTCCCGCTCGCTGGCTGCTGCGCCAGTGCGAGAAGCTGTCGCTCAACTTCAGTAACCGCATCATCTTTGTCAACCGTCACCAGATGGAGAAATGCGGCGCCCTTGACAAGAGCGTCTTTATCCCCAACGGCATTGACCCCGTGACGCGCAGCACGGCGACATCGTTCCTGGAGAAGCACGGCATCACCCAGGGCAACTACCTGCTGGCCGTGGGCCGCCTCACCCCTGAGAAGGGCCTGGAATACCTTGTCGAGGCAGCAAACCACCTGCCGCAGGTGCAACAGGTCGTCATTGCCGGCGCCAGCGACCATGACAGTGCGTATCGGGAACTGCTGGAGCGACTGGACGTGAATAAGAAAGTCATTTTTACGGGATTTACCACGGGCGAGGACCTGCGCCAACTCTACAGCCATGCCCGATGCTTCGTCTTGCCGTCGGTCAACGAGGGCTTCCCGATGGTGATGCTCGAAGCGATGGCCTACGGTCTGCCCATCCTGTGCAGCGACATCCCCGGCACTCGTCAGGTCGAACTGCCCGAGGAGGACTATTTCACCGTGCGCGACGTCGATTCCCTGTGCGCCGCCATCACCCGCCAACTCGCCAAACCCAACGAGCCGCAACACTACGACCTTGAGAAATACAACTGGGACACTATAGCTGCCACTACACGCCAGCAACTATTCCCCTAATTATTGTATTTAGTGTCCGGGGAAAATCCAGTTTCCTATTATAAAGGTCTCGGTATAAGCTAATTAGACAGAATGATTAGACGAGGGGCTTACTTTAAGGACGTATCAAAAGCCACCCAAGGGGTGGCTGCTTTGGGGACGGTTTCTATGTATGAAAAACGCTTGGGTTTTTCGTACTTAGGAACCGTCCCCCCGTAATAGGCGAGAGTTACTTCTGGTCGGATTCGAGGGGACGGTTCCTGAGTCCAAAATGCAAAGCATTTTGTTACACAGAAACCGTCCCCGAGTAGTTGCCCTAAGGGCAACTTTTGGGCACTCACATTAATCCCACTTGTTTCCCTGGACACTAATTATTTAAAACCCGGGTTGGATGTCTTGCGGATCCGGGTCAACACCGCTGTCATAGCCCCACTTGGACTGGAGCCAGGCAACTTTCTTGTTGAAGCAGTTCTTGGTGTAATGATTGAGGCGGTAGATGGTATTGTTGCCATGATATTTAGGCCAACGGACGTGGTCATAGTTGCCAGCAACCTCAACCTTCTCGGCAAAGGCGTCCAAGTAGGCTTCCATGGCGGGATAAACCTGCTCATAGAACTGTTTCCAGTAGTGTCTCACCTTCAGTTGGAAATGAGGATACTTGACAATCTCACGGATCCATCTTGCGTTACAATAGCTGGGCATATTCTCATAGATGAATTCATTGAAGGGGTAATCCTTGTTATAGCGGACAAACGAGCTGCCGCAATCCCACAGAGGGCCAAAAACGAGTTTTGTGTTCTCTCCCCTATCCTTATGCATAAAACAACTGCCTGAGAATGCCTCGGGGTTGTCAACAGCCTCTTGCACAACATAGTAGATGGCAAGCGCATCAATGTCGATGTAGCGTTCCCACTCGATGCTCACCTTGTTGCCAATATAGATGGCGTCATTGGTTTGCTGTAGAAAATTGGTGATGTATTCACGCTGCACGTCACTCAACACCTCAGGCGAATGAGGGGTAATGCTGAACGTGAGCCCATTTCCCTCGGTAATTTGGATACTATTGGGCTCTCCATAATTATCTATCTCCAACAGCCATCCGCCGGTCACCTTGGCGGGGTCGGTCTCATTGTCTTTTTGCTCAGTGATATTGATACGGTCTTTATCGATACGCACCTTCTCGGTGAGGAAATACATGCCGATATACTGGCCGTTGAGTACCACTTCGACGGGCTCCATGTGCGGATTCCAGGCCATACCCATGCGACGTCCTATTTCAAAGGGCAGAGCATCGGAAACCTGTCCCATCCAATCGAGAGCCTGGGCCTGCAATGTCCAGTGCTTGTTAGCCGACATTCCCAACATCGGCTGTTTCTCAGCCAACTTGAGCCGGAAGGATTTTTTGTCCAGATTGGTCCATGTGGCGTTGCCACGGCCCTTGATCTGCATGCTTTGAGGTTGATCGGGCGACCCGATGGATTGATAACCGTCAATGCCCAGAGCATCAAGCCACCACTCGGCGCGCAGGTACTCCTCCTTGCTGACGATGTTCTTGCAATCCTCGGTCTTGATGAACAATACGGGCAATGTGCCAGAATAAGAAGGCATGGGAGACAGCCCTCCGTTCAAGAGTCCTTTGATCAGAGCCGTGACATCCTCAATATTGATTGCCTTGTCATCATTTATGTCGGCAGCATAGGTATAAAAGGCATGATACTCTTCCCCACTCAACATCATGACAATAAGCTCTGTTACATCGTCAATGTTTGCCTTCCAGTCACAATTCACGTCACCGCGAGGGCGCAATGCGGTCTGTCCCAACAAGCCAGGTGCTGACATCAACAGGATGAACGACAAGATGTATCTCATAATCTACCGGGTATTATTTCTGTTTTCATATTGATTACCGCTGGGACCCCATTGTGACTGCAGCCAAGCAATCTTGCTGTGAATATTGAACTTGTACTTAATGGCTTCACTATCAATTGATGTCCCTTTCCATCTTTTTGCATCACAATACCATGCCCTTCTAATCATGGCCACGTGGTCATCTATAAACCTGTCAATATCTAAACCATTAAAACCAGAATGATAGAACAGACGCCAATGCTCCTTAACTTTCCACTGAAAATGTGGGAACTTGGCGATTTCCTCAATCCAATGGTTATGGAAATGGCAAGGTTGCTGATAAATAAAATAATTATAATCCGTCACATTATCATAAGCATCACGCATAAATGAACTGCCGCAGTCCCAAATGGGTCCAAAAATAAGTTTGGAGTTGCACCCACTGCGCTTATACATGAAACAGCTACCCCAGAAACATTCAATATTGTCAATTATCTCACCAACAATGTAGAAACAAGCAAGTGAATCAATATCGATGTAATTTTCCCATTCGGTACTTCTTTTTATGGGATTATAAATAGCATCATTCAACGAGGTCAAGAACTGAGTCATATATTCCCTTTGTTGATCTGACATATCCTCAGGATAATGAGGCGTGATCCATAACCAATCATACCAATCATGCGCTCCATTGCGTTCTCTTATATAAATGGTGTTATCTTCTTTAACATTATCTATTTCAAGTAGCCAGGCTCCATCAAGGTCATCACTTGAACTTCCTGCTCCTTCCTGCTCCTCAATATTGACTCTATCCTTATCCACCCGTATCTTTTCGGTTAAAAAATACAGACCGATGTACTGACCATTGAGGACAATTTCAACAGGCCTTTGCTCGGGAGTATAGGATAGCCCGATGCGGCGGCTCAATTCAAAAGCCATGGTATTTTTTAGTTTTGCATAGTGGTCATCAGCATGAGCCAAAAGACAAAAATGACGATTCTTCTTCATCCCCAAGATAGCTTGCTTTGTATCAAATTTGATGCGGAATGGCTTTTTGCTCAAAGACCACGTGTAGTTACCACGGCCTTTAATCTGCATCCCCAATGGTTGCTCAGGTGAGCCAATGGACTCATAGCCATCAGCACCCATCGCATCAAGCCACCAATCGGCGTGCAAATACTCCTCCTTACTGACTATATCCTTATGGCCCTCAGTATTGATGTACAACACCGGCAAAGTGCCCGAGAACGTGGGCATGGGGGACAACTCTCCACCCAAAATGCCATCAACCAGGAGATTAATGTCGGCGATATTGATTTCCTTGTCGCCGTTGATGTCGAGGTCATAGGTATAGAGCGCATGATAAGCAGTATGGGTCATCACTGCATCAATCAGTTCATTGATATCGGCTATGTCAACTTCCCAATCGCAGTTCACATCACCACGTGGACGCAAACCGTCCAGTCCTGCCATGAACAAGTAGGAGAACAGGAGAAGGGTTAAACTTATGGTCAATCGTATTTTCATGATTTGGGTTTGTTTAGGTCAATCTATATATGAAACGGATTCATAACCGTATTATTGTTAATCGATTAAGAAATCGATGGAAGAGAAGGTAATCAATCAAAGTCCCTTGATACTGATCATCTTGCGGGCACAAGCCACGTTGGTCAATTCCTTGCCCTCATTGACACAGGCCTCGTGCATCTTGTCATAGCCCGTGATGATATCCATCAGGTCGTTCTCGTCCCAATCGTCACGCACGATGCCAAGGCCTCTGGCTGCGATAAACGGGGCAGAAGATGGCACGGTGTTGGTCACTACCGGCGTGCCGCTGGTAATGGCCTCGGCCGTGGTGAGCATGTTCAGGTCGTTACTGGTATCCACGAGCAGGGCAATGGCGCGTCTCAAGGGCTCGGCGAGTTGCTCATGTGTGCGGAAACCATGAAAAACGACTTGCTGCTGAAGGCCGAGTTCCTCCACCAGCGACTCAAGCTGCTGGCGTTGATCCCCGTCACCGATGATGTCCAGACGGTAATCACTGTACTGCTCATGAGCCACCAGACGGCTGAACTTGGTAATGATGCGGTCTATATTCTTGCCAGGCACCAGGCGTGCAATGACAATAAAGGCTTTGTCATGTTCCTCACAAGGATGAAGCACGACGGCGTCGGTGCCGTGATCCACAATCACGTTGCTCACACGACGGCTATACTGACTGATGAACTGCTTGGCGGGCTCGCTGCGCGGCACAACGGTCACACCACGCATGAACAGCGGGACGATGACATTGTACCAGAGGCGGGACGGCAACTTGAACAGCAGCCGCTGATGGCGCACCATCTCTTGCCAGATGAGCAGTTTGGGGGCACAGATGCCCGACGCCATCAGGGTCGGTATCTGAAACGTCTCGCTGGAAATCACCAGGTCATAAGCCTCCACATGCTGTTTGAGCCATCGGTGCATACCCTTGGGCCAAGGCAACAAGTCAGGCTTGAAGACCTTGGGCCATCGAGAAGGGAAATAAACGACCTCAAAGGGCAAGGACTCCTCGCTGGTGGGGCGGAATTCCTCCGAAGCGAGCAGGGTGACACTGTGTCCCAACTCGATGAAGCCGCGCGCAAAGGTACTAATCATGCAATCCCAAATAGATTTTTTGGGAGTGATGACGCCTTTCTCGGCAGTCGAGAGTATGCAGTTGATAATGAGTATCTTCATCGTAATAATGCCATTAGGTAAACTGATTGAATCAATTATGGCTTGATTTTATTACTCTTGACCTGTCGCTTGCCTACATTAGTCATGTATTTTAACAAATCTGACTCGGTATTCACGCCCTTAAAGGTATTGTTCTTGACTTCAAGACGATCAAAACGCATCGATTTCAGTGAATTTTTGTTCCAATGGGTCATCAACCTTCCACCCTCTGCACTCACTGTGACAACATTATTATTAAAGACAAGGGTTCCCCTTGAAGCAAATTCCTGAAGGAAGAAATTGGCATTGTTGCTATCAAACGTATTATTGGTAAAATTGAGGTTTAACTGACTGATCTTATCACAATAGATGCGTGTATCACCTGAAAAATAGTTATTAATAGCATTCAGAGTAAATGATGGAGTACCACTACCAGCGCCAACAGTTGATATATATTTAAGACCTTTAAACACATTGTTACGCATAGTCACGATACCGCCACTTGCACCTGCCCACACTAATTGAACTCCAATACTCTTGCCAGTTGATCGGTCAGTCTTGACTGTACTGACAATCCTGTTGCCATCCAGGCACACATTGCCACCTTGCATGAGCAAGAAACTGTAACCGTTTGAATCATATTTGTTCATAACCGGATTACTGTTTTTTACAGTATTATTGGTAATATAGATAGTATCTTGACCATGGCTAAGGTCATTCACCTCAATATCTTGACGATAGTATTTTCCATCCTTATTAAGTGCCGAATTGATGATTGTGTTGCCATTCACATAAATGCCACTATGAATATCAGCAGGATCAAAGCTGACGTATATGCAGCGAGTACACTTGTCGTTAACATAGAACGTATTACCATCAAGATGGAAATTGCGTGTTACACAAGGATCGCCACTCTTCTTGTGATCAGTAATCAAAGATACCATCATCTCGTTGAATGCCGAATCATCCTTATCCTTGCCTTCATAACCACCATAATAAAACTCATTACCCTCAATGAAGATATCTGTGCGAGTGGCCTTCCCTCGGATGTAATTACGGGTATTGTCAACTATACGGTCAAAGACAGCCAATGTTTCATCATTGCCATACTTATAAAACTTGTTACCCTTCACCTTAATGTCATGCATCTCTCCACGCAACCAAAGGCATCCACCGGTCCTGCTATTATTGAAATTAGTGATATTGCAGTCTGTAACGGAGACATTGGAGCACACCCTCAAGTCAAAGTTAGTAATATTAGCATTGGCCATATAACTATCCACATGATGAATGTCCACGCGAGAAGCATGATAAATCTTGATAGCAAAACGCTCACTATCATGCCACCAAATACCCTTATGGTCTTTAAGTCTGAAAGACATGTCACTGATTGACGCTGAAATCGTGTGATCCTTACGCCCAAGAATGTTGATAAAGGAGTCGTCCTTGAAGGCTTTGAAACCTGACCGATCATGTCCATTATCAAAAATGAGCGTGGTCTTATCACATCCTTGCCCGCGAATGATTGCATTACACCGGTACTGAATCGTTCCATCAATAGTATAGGTTCCCTTACCAAAATCCAAAACAATTGTGTCACTAATGGCTACTCTATCCCCTATAGCACGCAACTCTTGAGTCAGGTCGCCCTTGATCCTGCTGACGTCTATATTGATGACGCGGGCTTGGCCCGTCACCGCAGCCATGCCGATGAGCATGACAAGACATATGTATTTCAAGAACTGTTTCATAGTCATTTCATTCTTTTTCCGTTAGACTCGGTGACAAAGATAGTGTTTATTCTTGAATGTGACAAATCACGCCAAACAAGTTTCAAGAATCAGTCAAGAATGGTGGAGAAAATGCCTTCCAGGGCATCGCTCATAGCCTGGGGAGCATACTCCCTGCTGTAAAGGTCACTGGTTGTGGCTTGTAACTGCAATGAGCGGGTGATGGCGGCTGCAAGCGACTCACTGTCTCCAGCCGTAAAGAACTCGACGCCCTCATAGCCTTCACAGGTCTGCTTGAAATAGGGCACGTCGCTGAGCACCACGGGCTTGCCGTAATAGGAAGCGATGCTCACCACACCACTCTGGGTGGCGGAAACATAAGGATAAACGACGACTGCCGCACGTGAGAACAGGTCTTTGACCTCGGCATCATCGACATAACGGTTGATAAACGTGACGCCCGATTCATCGCCACGGCGCTTGAAATAGATATAACCGGAACCAGCGATGACCAGGGAACGCTCCTTCAACTCAGGATGCGACAGATAGGCATCATAGAGCAGATGAACACCCTTATAGAGCTGCAGGTTTCCGAAGAACAGGATATACCCGTCAGCGACATCAGACAACTCTGCTACCCTTGCATCGCCACGGGCAATCTCATCGGTAACCAGCGTGGGGAACGGAGCATAAAAGACTTTGTGATAGGGATACAGTTCCTTGACCAGTTGCTGCTGGGACCTGCTGTTGGTGATCTGATACCTCGTGTGCTTAATGAGCCGCCGCTGGGGACCGGCAATCAGCACCTTGTGCTTGAGCCATGTCACCACCCCCTCGAACTTGGAATCGTGGCCCACGGCGTCATGGACGGTATAGAGCACAGGCACCATGCGCTGCAAGCGCTTGATGCAGTTGACAAGGATGAGTTCACCGGTGAGGCAATAAATGAGCCGTATGCCCTGCTCGGTGACCAATTGCTCAATACATTCCATCAATCGGGACGGACGGAACCTGAAAGCCAGTTTCTGCAGTTTGGCGGTCGGATAATCCACCCAAGTCACGCTGTCACTAGGCAGGTCATCCATATCGTGCTTGACGCTGTCCTCCTTGGCGACAATGAGCACATGATCACCCTGCTGCCACAACGAGTGGATGATGGCGCTGGCATAGGGCCTCATGCCGGCAGCATACTCGGTAGCGATAAACAGGATATGGTGTGAAGGATTTCTCATGCCAGCTGAGCGGTGTTTACTTCCTGCTGCTCCTCCTCTTGTTCTTGCTGCTCAATCAGATGCCGTTTAGAAGCCTCGACCGACTCAAACTCGGGATGCACCTCGGCAGCAAAGTGGCGATTGAGCGACAGGCCTATGAACATGAGCGAGAGGTTCAAGACCTGCGGTGTCAACGGGGCCCAGTCACTGTTTCCCTGCACCAGCAGACAGAAAATCACACCCAAGCCTGATATGTTCAAGATGTTATAATAACGGTTCTGCGACATGCGGGTTCGCCGCTTGAAGGTCCCAATATACCAGAACACAAAGCACAGGATAGGGATGAAGCCGATGAGGCCCAACTCGGTAATCAGGATAATCCAGATGTTGTGGATGGGATTGGAGAACATGAACTCCTCGGGCTGATAGATGTCGGCAGCATCAAAAATCTGCTCAAACATCATCGCCGAGCCGTTCTCGACAAGATAATTCAAGTGGTCATTCAATCCCACACCCACCAAGGGATGATCCTGGAAAATCTCATAGCCGCAATAGTAGTGCATGAGTCGCGAGGTGGTCATCTCGTCAAGGTTGTCGGTATCACTGAACAGGAAGCTCAGAGGACCCGTGAGCAACAAGGCAATGATGATGCCCAGCGGGACGATACCCTTGAGGATGCTCTGGAAACTCAGCAGCTTGTAACGGCGATAGACATAGAATACCACGATTGCCAACATGGCTAATACCGCCGAGGCCAGGGCGCTGCGGCTTGCACTCAAGATGATGACAATGAATGCCATTGCAGCCAGCACAGCGCTGGTGCGCCGCTTGTAGGCGGTAATGAAGCAACCGACAAAGAAACAGAAATAATAAGAGACATAGGTTCCCAGCACGTTGGGGTGACCCATTGTGCCCACTGCTCCCGCACGGTCATCGCTGCGGTTGGCAGCATCACTGTCGAACAGCTTGATGGCCATCTCCATATCCAGGACAGGATACATAATGGCCAGGAGGAAATGCAGCACGACTGTAGCCGCAAGCCCCATGAAAATGCCGTCAACAAGGTTCTTTACTGAGAAACTGTTGGCAAACAGATACATAAAAATGGCAAACGACAGCAGATAGAATACCGCTACAACAGTCTGTAAACGAGAGACATCGTAGGGGTTGGCCAGCGTATAGATGGCATAGCCCGTGAATACGAAAAACAACCAGATGTTAGGGCGACGGATGCGCCACTGTTTCTCGCGGGCAATGATCCAGATCAGCACCAGCGACAGCCCATAGAACGGCCACACCGCCAAACTGGCACCAAAGGAGCCTTCGGTCTCGGTAGCCGCCTTGAGGACAGGCACATACAGGCGCGTGAAACAGCACGAAAAGGTATAGATGGCAATGATGATCTCATAGAGGCGTACCTTGGTCAAACGAGCGCTTGCCCGCACAAGGAAAAACACTAATGCGAAAGCTAAGGTCGCCAATATAAGGACACGATCCATCTTGAAGCAATCAGAATGTCAGCGGGTGATTACCCGTTATTATTGGTATTGCTGATGCCGTAGCCGTAGGTGTTGTCGCCCGAGGGCTTGGTGTCGTTGAGGACAACGCACATGTTCTTGAGCTGCTTGTTGGCGGCAATGCGGTTCATGAACTTGACAAAGTTGCGGTGCGTGTAGTTGGCACGGGTGACATAGACCGTGGCGTTGCTGTACTTGTCCAGGGCAAAGCTGTCGCTCACCTGTGCAACAGGTGCCGAATCAACGATAATCACATCATAGCGCTCACGCAGGTCGCGGAAGAAGTCTTTCACGCGATCACCGAGCAACAACTCCGAGGGGTTGGGCGGGATGGCACCACCGACGAACACGTCCATGCCCTTGACCTCCTTGCACGGCTGTGCAATCTGCTCAAGGGTGACATCGCCACGCGAGAGGTAAGAGGTCACACCGGGCATCTCATTGAGTTCAAGCATCTGGGCCAGCTTGGGCGAACGGATATCCATACCCACGAGGGCCACACGCTTACCCAGCAAAGCAAACGATGAAGCAATGTTGGTGCTGATGAACGACTTGCCCTCGCCACTGACGCTGCTGGTGACCAGAATGACCTTGTCTTCCTCCTTATTGAGCAGGAACTGCAGGTTGTTGCGGATGTAACGGAACAGCTCGACGATAGATGATGTCTTGCCGTCCTTGACCACGAGCGGAGTCTTGTGGCGGTTGTGGTGGATATGACCGATGAAGGGCACCTGAGTGATTTCCTCGAGTTCTTCCTGGTTGGCGAACTTGGTGGTGAAGAGGTCTTTCAAGTAAACCAGCAACAGGGGCAGCATCAGGCCTGCCATCAGCGCTAGAGCCAGAGCCATCATCTTGTTGGGGCTGATGGGTGAGTGCTGGGCATAGGCATGATCGACAATCTTGCCCTTGGGGGTAGTAGCCGCCAGCACCAGCGAGTTCTCCTCACGCTTCTGCAACAGGAAGGTGTATAGGGTATTCTGGATGGCCTGCTGGCGATACAGGTCTTGAGCCTCACGTTCCACCGAGGGTACTTTGCTCATATCATTGTTGACCGAGTTGGTACGGCCTTGCGCCTTGTTGAGCTGCATGTTGATTCCCTTGATAGAGGTGTTGACACCTTTCAGGATATTCCCGTGCAGACTCTCCATCTGCTCGTCGATCTGCTTGAGGGCCATATTGTCTCCCTTGGCCGACTGCTCCAGTTCCTGACGCTTGGTCAGCAAGTTGTTATATACCTTGATGGAGCCCGAGGCGGCACTGGAGTCCACGTCAAAGGGGATATAGGAATGTTTGTTCTTGGGGTCGGTCAGGAAGTCCCTTAACATACCCAGCAGCTGCTTGTTGGTTTCCAGCTTGATGATGGCATTGTCGGCGAGTTCCTGCTTGGCCATGGCACTCTTGACCTGCACCTCGTAATTGATCATGTTGTTCCTGCGCCTGAAGGCCTCGATGTCGGCCTCGCTGCCAGCCAGACCCTTGTAGATGAGCGCCAGTCGCTCGTCAATGAACTTGGCGGTGTTGATGGCCTCCTCGTCCTTCTCACGCTGTCCACGCTCGTTATACAGGTCCATGAGCCTGTTGAGGATGTCGATGCCTCGCGCCTTGTTGGTCTCGGCAATCGACAGGTTGATGCCATTGGACTTCTTGGTGGCGAGTTTGATCTTCACGCGACGGTTCAACTGCTCACCACGGAACTGGTTACCGTAAACGCTTGCCGTGAGGTGACGCTCTTTACCTGGCTTGAAACCCTCCGAAGCCTGGAAAGCGAATACACCAAAGGGCGTCTTGACGGTAACGGGCAAGGTAGCATCCTTGACGTCAACCATTTTTTTCTTGCGGAACTTGGATTCAATATCCACCAATCCGCTCTTGTCAATGTCAATCTTGAACTTCAAGGAAGTGGTCAAGGTATCAAAAAACTCCTCAGGAGCGACAATCTCGACAGGCGAACTGTTGTAGTGGTCCCGGTCGGCCTTGAACCAGCCCTTGTCCTCGATATAGGTGCGGTTGAGCTTGAGCTGCTTCACCACCTGGGTGCACAATTCCTGTGACGAGAAAACAACCATCTCGTCGTCCACCTTGCTACCCTGTCCCATGAGTTTCATGCTCTTGAGCAGGTTGGTGCCGGCACCATTGCCATTGTCATCCTGGGAAATCAGCACGACAGACTTGACATTATAGACGCGCTGGGCAGATCTCAAATAGAGAAAAGCCAGCGAGATACAAGCAATCAGCGACAGCAGGAAGAGCCACCAATAGCGCTTGTACTTGCGCACGAATGCACTGAAGTCAATGATCTGCTCCTCTTGCTGAGCAGTGGGAGGTGTATTGAATTTTGCCATGTCAGATTCTTAATAAATTATCTTGCGAGAGCGATGACGAGAGATGCGACTACCGACACACTGCTCACGATGGTCGAGATGACCGAGAGCTTGAAAGCATTGTTCTGGTTATACTTGGAATTGTCGATGCGGATCTGGTTAGGTTCCACATACACGACATCATTCTGCTGCATGTAGAAGTAGGGAGAGCTGAAGACTTCACTGTTTGTCAGGTCCAGGCGGTGATAAGTGCGCTGGTTCCCCTCGGTGCGGATGACATAGACGCGGTCACGTTTACCATACTCGGTGAGGTCGCCACACGCTGCCAGAGCGTCGAGCACAGTGAAGCACTGCTGCCCGGTGACCACACGGTGAGGATTGTGCACCTCGCCCAGCACGTCAATACCGAAGTTGACAATCTCGACGCGAACGAACGGGTCCTTCACATCCTTGGCCACCAGCTCGGTAATGCACTCCCTCACCTCCTCGGTGGTCTTGCCGCCGACAGCGATGCGCCCCAGCTTGGGCATCATGATGAAGCCCTGGCTATCAACCAGATAGGTCTGGGAGCGGGGATTTGTTGCCGTGAGAATAGCGGAACGGGTAGCGGGATTGTTCATCGGCACGTTATAAACGGCAGTAGCCTCGGGAACAGCCGATGTCACCGAGATGACCAGCTCGTCATCGGGCTGGAGCCTAACAGGGTAATTGCCCTGCACATTGGGCAAAACACCACTGGCCGCATCACCCAGATTATGGAAATAGGCGAGTGAGTTATCCTTAGACGAAGTACATGACAACAGCGTGACCGCTGCAATCATCACGATAAGAAATCTTGATTTCATAACGGTATAACAATATTGTTTTTACCCTATAAACGAGGATAGCGGGGATTTATTTTGTATCCCTGTGTTTTTTGAGGATTTTTGACAGCAGCATTTCACGCATCTCGCGGTTACTGCTCCATGCAATAATCACCAGTGCCAACAGCATAAAGGTGATGTCATACCAATAGTTGGAGCTGAAATAGAACGGCAGGGCGCTCACCAAGATGACAGCCACGGGCACGATAACGCGTACATCAATTTTCAAGACGAAGTATCGCTTCATGTCATGCCAACGATAGACCACCAGCACAATATAGGTCACCAGCTGGGCGATGATCACGCCATAGATGCCAATCAGCCTAATAAGCGTGAGATTGAGCACCACATTGACCACGGCGGCAAGCACGATAGCAGGCAGCGTGCGCTTGGTATCCTTGGCACACTGATAACCCATGTCAAAGAATGCGGCGACAGCAAAAATCACCGCCGACACGCCGAGGGGATAAATGAAGATGATGCTTGAGCGGTACTCATCGGCAACAAGCCACCAGTAATTGACCTTGAGCATGAACACATAGCCCACCAGTATCGTCGCCAGCAAGAAAATGTATCCGTTGAACATCTTGGAGAAGAAACGGTCACGGTCGGGACTATTGTACTGTAAAATAGCGGTTTCCTGCCATGCCTGGTAGAAGATGATGGCCAATGTGCTGATAATGCCCGTGAAGCGCATGGCGACAGCATACACACCATTGACTTCAAGACCGATGAAGTGCTTGATAAACAGGGGCTCACTGCTACCGGTAATCCACCAGCATATCGAACCGGGCAGCAACGGCAACGTGAAACGGAGGATTGCTCGCCCTACCTGGCGCGAACTGAGTCCCCATCGTGTGTTACGGACAATCAAGCGCACACGCATTTCAACAATCGCCAGCGCTATCACACGCGCCAGAATGTTAGCCATGAATATACCCTTGATGCCCCAATTCAGGCCCGCTACAAAGAGGACACTGAACAAGCCGATGCCAAAGGCCGACAAGATGCCCACCATGACAAAGGCACGGTTGTTGCCCAATCCACGGAATACCTGAGAAAAGACCTCCTGTAACGACATGGCTATCAGCAATGCCAACACGTAACCGAGGAAAGCAATATGGGTCGTCAAAGCCAGCACAATGGTCACCAAAACGGCAAGCGACATCGTGGAAAGCATGGTGCGGCTGACAAAGGTGACGATGCGCTGCCTGCGCGTCTCGTCATCACAGTCAAGCAAGAACCTGAAAGCGCCGTCACGCAACTGCAGGGTCAAGAATGGCATGAGCAGGAAGCATACCGTCAGGCACACATCATAGTAGCCAAAGTCGGAAGTATCGTGCACAAAATAGGTGTACAAGGGCACCATCAAGAACGTGATGACCTTAGAGCCGATATTGCCGATGGCATAAATACCGATGTCCTTCAAGAACTTAGAACCTCGGTTAGTGGATATATTATTGTTTTGGTTGCTCTCCATTCTTATTTAGCGGGTGCAAAATTACAAAATATTTGTGTTTTTTGGCATTCTTTGAACAAATGTTTGTAATTTCGCATGACAAAGAGCGCCCGATGGCGCTGAATAATCATCAGTAACTGGCAAAGTTGACTTGAAAGAGTTTTGACTAAATGATAAAGACAATCAACTCATGGCGCGGACTCATGGCGATCGCAGTGGTACTGTTCCACTGTGGCGTGGGCTGGATTTACAACGTGGCCGTGTCGGGTGTGACGTTCTTTTTCATCTCGAGCACTTTCCTGTTGGCGATGCGGCATCCGTTTGAGCAGCTCACGTCCCGAGAATACCGCAATTTCGCCCTGTCTCATGCCATGCGATTCTATCCCTTGCATTGGCTGGGATTGGCGTTGCTGATTGCCATGGCGTTGCTGTTCACCGGCGAGAAGATTGACTGGGGAGCCACCGCATTGAGTGCCATGCTGCTGCACTCATGGTCACCGGTCCATGACGTCCATTACGGACTCAATCCTGTGGCGTGGTACCTGTGCGCCCTGCTGTTCTGTTACCTGATTTATCCCTTCATGGCGCACTGGCTGGGACGATGGCGCCTGCGGCACAAGGTGGCACTGGCCATCGTATTGGCTATCATCCTGGGAGCCATTCTGTTACCCTTGGATATCCCAAGGCGCGAAGCGGTCTTTGTCAACCCGATTTCCCATGTGCTCGACATCACGGTGGGCCTCGGACTGATACACCTGTTTCATATCCTCAAGCAACGGTGGCCACGGGTGAGTTACCGCAAGGCTACCGTCATCGAAGCCGTCGCCCTGCTGTCGCTTGCTGCTGTCATTGCCATCAACATGAGCACCACATGGATACGTCCCTGGGAAGACGTCATCATCTGGCTGCTGCCACAGGGGGCCATTCTACTTGCCTTTGCTTGGCTGGGCGGCCAGGAAGGTGCCATCGGACGGGCATTGATGTGCAAGCCGCTGCAGTGGTTGGGGAGCATCAGTTTTGAGGTCTATGTACTGCAGTTTGTGGCATTCCGTCTTTTCGGCTATGTGGTATCGCCCATTGCAGGGCACCTCGGCTGGCACATCTATGACCAAGTGGCGTGGTTTGCCTTGCCACTGTTGATTCCTATGGCATGGGTGGTCAACCGTTACTTTACCCGACCCGTTAACCAATTCATCCAACGCAAATTATCAACGACAGACAAATGATACGGACAATCAACGGCTGGCGCGCCGTCTTCGCGCTGATGATCGTGCTCTTTCATGTCGGAGCCACCTCATTTGAGGAAATGACCTGGGCAGGCGTGACGTTCTTCCTGATGGCGAGCGGATTCCTGATGGCGAGGAAATATCCGTTTGAGCAACTTGACGGTCAATCCTATCGCCGCTTTACATGGAACCATGCCACCAAATTGTTCCCGTTGCACTGGCTTACACTGGTATTGTGGCTCGTGGCGATGGCTCTGCTGGGCATGCTTGCCATCAAACCCGTGGCACTTGCGCTCAACGCCACATTACTGCACAGCTGGTCCCTGACCCATTCCATCTACTTCTCCTACAACAAGTTCTCGTGGTTCCTGAGCACTTTGCTCTTCTGCTACCTGTGCTATCCATTGCTGGCCCGGCGGTTCACTCCCCTGCCCCAACCCATCAAGTGGCTGATTATCGGCGTGCTGGTGATTATCGACATCATCATTCTGGCAGGCACCGACGACTATGGACGCACAGCACTTTACGTCTTTCCTCCCGTCCGACTCCTTGATTTTGTCATCGGTATGGCACTTGCCCAAGCCTGCCAAGAAAGCAAAAAAATCCAATTGCTGGGAAAGAGTTCCACAGGCATTGACGCAGAGCTCATTTCGCTTGCTGTTTTGTCGGCTGGGGTGATGTTATTCCGCAGTTATCCGTCACTGCTGCCCTGGAGCGATGCAGTCCTGTGGTGGCTTCCCATAGCGGTAATCCTGGTGACCTGCATACTCTATGACAAGCGGGAAGGTTTTATTGGCAGGATTCTGGCTTCCAAGCCATTGCAATGGCTCGGAAACATCAGTTTTGAGATTTTCATGCTTCAAGGCATCGCCGCACTGGTCTATAACTACTGGGTGGCACCCGTGCTCGCCCACATCGGTGTTCAACGGGTCTATGACTATGTAGCCGCCGATCTGCTGGGTGCCTCGGCGCCGGGACTTATCGTCTGGCTCATCCTTCCCATCGACATCCTGCTGGCATGGGGCGTTAACCGCCTGTTCACGAGGCCTGTTGCGCGCCTGCTCCGCCGTAGTTAAGCACTCACTTGCTATCACACAACCACAATGCAGCCGATTTTAATGCAATCGGTTGCATTATTTTTTTTGATTTGTTGCACATTATTTATAATAACAACGGGCGAGAAAATGTTATTTTTGTAGGTGTTAACCCATATTAGAACGAAACTATAACTTAACATAACAAAAAACAAGAATTATGAAGACTAAACCGGATTTAAAATTTAACCAGCTGTGGAACATCAGCTTCGGTTTTTTCGGGGTACAGATTGCCTACGCGCTACAGAGTGCCAACATCAGCCGCATCTTTGCGACTTTGGGTGCCGACCCCCACAACCTGAGTTACTTTTGGATTTTGCCGCCGCTCATGGGTATGGTAGTGCAGCCTCTGGTGGGTTACTTCAGTGACAAGACTTGGCTGGGCCGCTGGGGCCGCCGCATCCCCTATCTGCTGATTGGAGCATTGGCCGCAGTCATCGTGATGTGCCTGCTGCCTAACGCCGGTTCACTCGGCCTGACCATTGCAGGAGCCATGACCTTCGGCCTGATTGCCCTCATGTTCCTTGACACGAGCATCAACATGGCGATGCAGCCCTTCAAGATGATGGTGGGCGATATGGTCAACGAGAAACAGAAGGCCAAAGCCTACAGTATCCAGTCCTTCTTGTGCAACGCAGGTTCGCTGGTAGGTTACATCTTCCCGTTCCTGTTCACGGCTATCGGTATTGCAAACATTGCCCCTGAGGGCGTTGTCCCCGACAGCGTGAAGTGGTCCTTCTATGTGGGAGCTGCCATCCTCATTCTGTGTGTCATCTACACCATCAGCAATGTGAAGGAATACACCCCGCAACAGATGGCAGAGTTCAATGCAGCCGCCAATGCTGAAGGTGCAGGCAACCAGCAAGCCACAACCGAGATGAGTCAGAGCCAGAAGTCCCACGCCATCAAGGTCTTCTTTGAAGTTGGTCTGGTGCAGTTCTTCTGCTGGGCAGCCTTCATGTACATGTGGACCTACACCAACGGCACCATCGCCGACACCGTTTGGGGCACCACCGACGCAGCCAGCGAGGGTTATCAGCTGGCAGGCAACTGGGTGGGCATCCTGTTTGCCGTTCAGGCCATCGGCAGTGTGCTGTGGGCAGTCGTTTTGCCACAGTTCAAGAACATCAAGGTGGCTTATGCGTTGAGCCTCGTCATCGGTGGTATCGGCTTTGCCATGGTACCCTTTATCCATAACCAGTACATGCTGTTTGTACCCTACTTCCTCATTGGTTTCGCATGGGCTGCCATGCTCGCCATGCCTTTCACCATGGTGACCAACGCCTTTGAGGGCAGCAGCCGCATGGGTACGGCACTTGGCCTGTTCAACTGCACCATCTGCGTGCCGCAGATTATTGCTGCTGCCTTGGGTGGCGTGCTGTTGAAACTGATGAATAGTGTACAAGGCAACATGTTGCTGTTGGCAGGTATCCTGCTGGCTGTCGGCGCCGCCTGCGTATTCATCATCGAAGAGAAGAAGCGTAAATAAACCCAAAAACTAATAACTATAAAAAATCATGAAAGTCAGATTTAATCTGGAGTACAGCACCGTTTACGGTGAGAACCTGGTACTCAATATCATCGATAACACCTCGGGCGAGAAAGTGGCAAGCCATGCCATGAAGCCCGCAAGTGACAAGACATGGAAATGTGATCTGGATGTTCCTGCCAAGGCTGGCTACGTCAACTATTACTACAGTGTGGAGCGCGAGGGTAAGGAACTGCGCCACGAGTGGATCGTCATTCCTCACCGTCTGGACCTGAATGCCGCCAAGGCCACGAAATACATCACCTATGACCACTGGAATGACATGCCTGACGACAGCTACCTGTACAGCTCGGCATTTACCGACTGTGTCGCACTGCGCAAACAGCAAGCGCTGCCCAAGAGCAAGTTCACCACCATCATCCAGGTAAAGGTACGCGCACCCCAATTGCGCACCGGCGAGGTCCTTGGCATCGTGGGCAATGAGCCCACTTTGGGCGATTGGGATGAGACCAAAGCCCTCAAGATGACCGAGCACAACCATAACGAGTGGGTCATCGCGCTGGATGGCGCCGCCTTCAAGAAGGCATTTGTCGAGTTCAAGTTCGTCATCATGGCCGACAAGGGCAAACCGACCATCTGGGAGACCGGTGACAACCGCACCGTGTTGCTGCCCGTCCTGAAAGAGGGAGAGCACATCGTCTATGAACTGCAGCAGGCCTACTTCCCCCTCTATCCCGCCAAGCTGGCGGGCACCGTGGTGCCCATCTTCTCGCTGCGCAGCGAGGGCAGCTTCGGCGTGGGCGACTTCGGCGACTTGAAGCTGATGATTGACTGGGTGGCCAACACCGGCCAGCGTGCATTGCAGGTATTGCCCATCAACGACACCACAATCACCCACACCTGGAGTGACAGTTATCCTTATAACAGCATCAGCATCTATGCCCTGCACCCGCAGTACCTCGACATGCGTCAACTGCCCAAACTTGAGGACAAGAAGCGCATGGCAGAGTTTGAAAAGCTGCGCAAGGAACTTAATGCCCTGCCGCAGATCGACTATGAGCGCGTGAACAACGCCAAGCGGGAATACATGACCCTGCTGTTCAAGCAGGAAGGTGAAAAGGTGCTCAAGAGCGACGAGTTCAAGGAGTTCTTCACCTCCAATAAGGATTGGTTGATACCCTATGCCGCATTCTGCCACTTCCGTGACGAGTATGGCACAGCATCATTCTCCCGCTGGCCCAGCCACCATGTTCTCACCGACGAAGATCGCGTGGCAATGGCCAATCCCCGCACCAAGGCCTACAAGGAAGTGAGCCTGTGGTACTTCATCCAGTACTTCCTTGACAAGCAGATGCGCAGTGCTCACAAGTATGCCCAGAGCAAGCATGTCATCCTCAAGGGTGATATCCCCATCGGCATCAGCCGTGACAGTGTAGAAGCGTGGGTAGAGCCCAAGTACTTCAACCTCAACGGCCAGGCCGGTGCACCGCCCGATGCCTTCTCGACCAACGGCCAGAACTGGGGCTTCCCGACCTATAACTGGGATGTGATGCTCGCCGACGGCTGCCAGTGGTGGGTAAAACGTTTCCGCAAGATGGCTCAGTACTTTGACGCCTACCGCATCGACCACGTGCTGGGATTCTTCCGCATTTGGGAAATCCCCATTGATGCCGTTCACGGTCTGCTTGGACAGTTCTCGCCCTCGCTAGGTATGAGCGCCCAGGAAATCCGCAGCTATGGCCTCAACTTCCAGGAAGAGCTGATGACCAAGCCGTTCATTGCCGATTGGGTACTGGACCGCATCTTCGGCAGGTTGGCTGACACCGTGCGTGAGAAATATGTCGAGCGCGTGCATGACGACATCTACCGCATGAAGCCCGAATACGACACCCAGCGTAAGGTTGAAGCCGCCTTCCAGGGCAAGGAGAGTGATGATGACATCTGGCTGCGCGACGGTCTGTATGCCCTGATCAGTGACGTGCTGTTCGTGCGCGACCGCAAGAATCCGGCGTTGTACCATCCGCGCATCTCGGTACAGTTTGACTTTATCTACGAGGCACTCTATGACAACGACAAGGCTGCCTTCAACAAGCTGTACAACGAGTACTTCTACCACCGCAACAACGACTTCTGGTATCACGAAGCCATGAAGAAGTTGCCCAAACTGGTGCAAGCAACCCGTATGCTCGTGTGTGCCGAGGATTTGGGCATGGTACCCGACTGCGTGGCATGGGTAATGAACGAATTGCGCATCCTGAGCCTCGAAATCCAATCGATGCCCAAGGACAATCACATCAAGTTCGGCAACCTGAATTCCAATCCCTACCGTAGCGTCGCTACCATTTCGACCCATGACATGCCCACGTTGAGGCAATGGTGGGAAGAGGATTGGGACCGCACACAGGAGTACTACAACACATCACTGTGGCACAATGACGCAGCGCCCCATCCGCTGCCCGGCTGGCTCGCTGACGAGATTGTGCGTGCCCACCTTAACTGTCCGTCAATGTTGTGCCTGCTGTCGTTGCAGGATTGGCTCGCCATCGACGAGAAGATGCGTCTGGAGGATGCCGATGCCGAGCGCATCAACATCCCCGCCAATCCTCGCCACTACTGGCGCTACCGCATGCACATGACCATTGAGCAGCTGATGAATTCCAACGAATTCAACAGCCACGTGAAAGAACTCATCAATCAAAGCGGAAGACAATGAAACATCTGACTTTACTGGTAGCGATAATCATGACATTCATCTTACCGCAGGCCATCAGTGCTCACACCAGGGTAGCTTATGCCCCTGGTGAGAGCACCTTTTCGGTAGAGACCAACGAGGACGCCCAGCAGGTAACCTTGCGCATCTATGATGACGGCGTGGGCGGAAAAGCGACCAAGACCGTCAAGATGACGAAATCCCAAGCCAATCTGTGGCAGGCGACCGTCAAGGGAGACCTCAAGGGAAAGTTCTACACGTTTGACGTGAATTATGGCGGTAAATTCCGCGGCGAGTGCGCTGGTGTGTGGGCAACCGCAGTCGGCGTGAACGGCAAGCGTGGCGCCATCATCGACATGGCCCAGACCAATCCGCAGGGATGGGATGCCGATGTGCGTCCCGCCATCGCCCCCAAGGACCTGATCATCTATGAGATGCACCACCGTGACTTCTCTATCGATGCATCCAGCGGTATCAAGAACAAGGGAAAATTCCTTGCTTTGACCGAGCCTAAAGCCATTGAGCACCTAAAGGCGCTAGGCGTGAACGCCATTCACATCCTACCGTCGTTTGACTATGCCTCGGTCGATGAGACACGCTTGAACGTGCCGCAGTACAACTGGGGATACGATCCCGTGAACTACAATGTGCCCGAGGGCGGTTACTCGACTGACCCTTACAAGCCCGAGGTGCGCGTCAACGAGTTCAAGCAGATGGTGCAGGCCCTGCATCAGGCTGGCATCAAGGTCATCCTCGACGTGGTCTATAACCACACCTGGAACATCGATGGAAGCAACTTCCAGCTCACACGTCCCGACTATTACTACCGCAAGAACGCTGACGGCTCCTACAGCAACGGCAGCGGTTGCGGCAACGAGACGGCAAGCGAGCGCGAAGGCATGCGCCAGTTCATGATCGAGAGTGTGAAGTATTGGGTTGATGAATATCACATCGACGGTTTCCGCTTCGACCTGATGGGCGTGCACGACGTTGAGACGATGAACGCCATCCGCAAGGCTGTGCCCAACGACATCTTCATCTATGGTGAAGGATGGAGTGCGGGCAATTGCGCCTATTCGGGAGAACTTGCTATGAAGGCCAATGTCAGCCATATGCCGGGTATCGCTGCCTTCAGCGACGAGATGCGCGATGCGCTGCGTGGTCCGTGGGACAGCAACAAGAAGTCTGCTTTCCTCGGAGGCATCCGTGGTAACGAGGAGAGCATCAAGTTTGGCATTGTGGGTGCCATCCAGCACCCTGATGTGGACTATAGCAAGGTTAATTACAGCAAAGCCCCCTATGCCACCGAGCCGACCCAGATGATAGCCTACGTGAGCTGTCACGACGACATGTGCCTCGTGGATCGCCTCAAGACAAGCATCCCCAAGATTACCGAGGACGAGCTCATCCGCCTCGACCTGCTGGCACAGACTGTCGTGATGACCTCACAGGGTGTGCCGTTCCTGCTCAGCGGCGAGGAGATGCTGCGCGACAAGAAGGGTGTGCACAACAGCTATGAGAGCCCTGATGAAATCAATCATCTGGACTGGGACAACCTGAAGCGCTACCCGCAAGTGATGGAATACTACAGCAACCTGATTGCCATGCGCAAGGCACATCCCGCCTTCCACATGGGCAGTGCCGACATGGTGCGTGCCAACCTCAACTTCCTGCCCATTAAGCAGAACCTCGTAGCGTTCCACATCAACGGCCGCAACGTGCCCGGCGAGAAGTGGGGAGATATCTATGTAGCATTCAATGCCAATAAGATTGCACGCACAATAGAAGTCCCCAACGGCAACTACACCATCGTCTGCTACAAAACCTCCTGCACCCCCAATGGCGGCATCAACACCGTCATTGCCGACGGTAAAATCAACGTCCCGCCTCAAAGTGCATTAATCCTGCACAACTGACAACTCACGGAGATAACGGATAAGACGGAGATAACGGATTCATGGAGAATAAGAGGCCCGAGATCCAACACTATGATGACGGTACAGCGAGCGTACTGCGCAAGAAGGTAATGTACACCGAATTGCGCTTTTACCATCGCAGTGATGTCCTCTATCAGTTGACACAGCTGTTCTGTCAGCGGTTCTTCAAGCAGTATGGAGACCGCACAGTGGATCAGATGGTTCAAGCCGCCCGCAGCACCAAGCAAAACATTGTCGAGGGTAGCAGTGACGGCCAAACCTCCATGGAAGTGGAACTGAAACTGCTGGGCATTGCCCGCGGCAGCAATCAGGAGCTACTTGAAGATTATCAAGACTACATCAAGCGCAAAGGCCTCTCAGAGTGGTATGGCAAGCATCCTCGTTTCATGGCCATGCATGACTTTTGTCGCAGACACTATCGTTATGAGGAGTTCAAAGACTTGTTCCCCAAGATGAATGATGAGGAACTGGCCAACATGGCCATCTGTCTGTGCCATCAGGTGGATGCGGCACTCAACAAATATATTGAGCGTAAAGATCGTGAGTTCACCACCGAGGGTGGCATCCGTGAGCGCATGACAGCAGCTCGCCTCGGCCAGCGCGCCAGTCAAAAGGAAATCATTGAGCAGCAATCCCAAGAAATCGTAGCCTTAAAAGAAGAAATCGCCCGTCTAAAAGCCCAACTCTGGGACCTAGAGCATCGTAACGGAAATAACGGATAAGACGGAGATAACGGGCAAGACGGCGATTACGGGTAAGATAGAGATAACGGATATCACGGGGCAATCATTTCCCGTAATATCCGTTATCTCCGTTTTATCCGTTTTTACTGGAACTGGTTCTCGACGATGTCGGTGAGGACGTCGGTGAGGGAGAGGCCAGCGGCACGGACTTGCTGAGGGATGAAGCTGGTGGCGGTCATGCCTGGGGTGGTGTTGACCTCCAGCAGGTTGATGTGGTCGGTGCCATCGGGATTCTTGGTAATGATAAAATCGATGCGGATGATGCCGTTGCAATGCAGGATGTCATAGATGCGTGACGTCTCGGCCTGCAGGGCGGCAGTCAGTTCATCGCTGATGCGGGCAGGAGTGATTTCTTCAACCTGACCGTTGTACTTGGCATCGTAGTCAAAGAACTCGTTGTCGGTCACAACCTCGGTAACAGGGAATACGACAGATTTCTTCTTGGTCTTATAACAGCCCACAGTGACCTCGGTACCATCAAGGAAACGCTCAATCATCACGTTGTCGCACTGCTTGAAAGCAAACTCCATGGCATCGTCCAACTGGTCACAACTCTTCACCTTGGTCACGCCGAAACTCGAGCCGTCGGCGGTCGGTTTAACAAAGCAAGGCATACCCAGATAATCCTTGACCTTCTCGGCGGTCCAGCCATGAGCCACCCCGCGACGCACCTGGATGCTATCGGGCACAGAGCAGCCGAAGGCCTTCAGGTAGTTGTTCAAGGCGAACTTGTGGAAAGTCAGCGCCTCGACCAGCACGTTGCTAGTCGAGTAAGGCAGACCGATCATGTCAAAATAGCCCTGCAACACACCGTTCTCGCCTGGCGTGCCATGAATGGTGATATAGGCATAGTCAAAACAGATTCTTTCACCATCCTTCAAGAACGAGAAATCATTCTTGTCGATGACCGATTCCTGTCCGTCGGGCAGGTTCACATGCCAGTCATTCTTCCTGATCATGACGATATAAACATGGTAACGGTCATGGTCAAATGCATCGAAAATCCCCTGTGCCGAACGCAGGGAAACCTCATATTCTGATGAGTCGCCACCACAGACGATGGCAATGGTTCTCTTGGTTGAATTCATTTTTTGCACACACATTAAAAATCGGGTGCAAAATTATATAAAATAATCGGCTTTTTCAGTAATTTTGTGGCAAAATAACTGATAAGATTATGGACAGCAAAGAACTTTACGCAATCTACGAGCAACATCCTGTTATCACTACCGATAGCCGCGATTGTCCTGAGGGCAGCATTTTCATCGCCTTGAAGGGAGAATCATTTGACGGAAACCAATTTGCAGCCCAAGCACTTGACAAGGGTTGCGCCGTTGCCATCGTGAGCGATGAGCAGGTATATAACGATTACCACGGCAACAAGCAGATGATACTTGTTCCCGACACACTGCAGGCCTACAAAGACATGGCACGCGAGCACCGCCGCCGCTTTGACATCCCGGTCATCGCCATCACAGGAACAAACGGCAAGACGACAACCAAGGAACTCGTGCGTGCCGTTCTCGCCGAACGCTACGACGAGATGGCGACCGAGGGCAATTTCAATAACGACGTCGGCGTGCCCAAGACCTTGTTCCGCCTCAGTGTCATGCACGAGATTGCCGTCGTTGAAATGGGAGCGAGCCACCCGGGTGACATCAAGACGCTTGCCGAGACCGCTGAGCCGACCTGCGGCCTGATCACCAACGTGGGCAAAGCCCATTTGCAGGGTTTCGGTTCACTGGAGGGCGTTATTCACACCAAGGGTGAACTCTATGACAACCTGGCAAAACGGAAGGATAGCGTCATCTTTATCAACGCCGACAACGAGTACCTGATGGGTATTCTACCCAAAGGCGTCAAGGCCGAATATTATACCCAAGACGAAAACAAGGCCGATGCACAAGTGTATGGCAAAATCATTGCCTGTGACCCGTTCCTGCGTCTGAAGTGGAAAAATGGACAGGATGGCGAGTGGCATGAAGTGGCAACCCACCTCATCGGCAGCTATAACCTCGATAATGTGCTGGCTGCAGTCACCGTTGGTCTGCACTTCGACATGACAGCCAAGGAAATCTGCCATGCGATAGAGAACTATATCCCTGCCAACAACCGTTCCCAACTTACTGAAACCGAGCACAACCATCTGGTTGTAGATGCCTATAACGCCAACCCGACATCAATGGCAGCAGCACTCGACAACTTCAGCATGATGGAGGTATCCCCCAAGATGGCTATCCTGGGCGAGATGCGCGAGTTGGGCGACAGCAGTGCCGAGGAGCACCATCGTGTCGTGGAGAAACTGGCAAGCTGCCCCTTTGACGAAGTGTGGCTCGTGGGCAAGGAATTCAAGGACATCGACTGCCCTTACCGCAAGTTTGACGACGTGGAAGAGGTCAAGGCCGCTATTGCCGAGAACCGTCCCGAGGGCTGCTACATCCTCATCAAGGGTTCCAACGGCACCCGCCTGTTCCAACTGCCTGAACTCCTGTAACCTTTTGAAGACAACCAACTCAATAACCAAAATGAAGAAGATTTTTTTATTATTTGCCTTGGCTGCGGGAATACTGACTGCCCAGGCAGCTAAGGTCAATGTGGACCGCATTGAGCCGACAGACTGGTTTGTGGGCATCAACAGTGTACCCAGCGTGCAACTGATGGTGTATGGCACCGGCATCGGCACCGCTCAAGTGAGCACACAATATCCAGGAGTGACCATCGACAGCGTGGTGAGAGTAGATTCGCCCAATTATCTGTTGATTTACATGGATACCCGCCATGCCCAGCCGGGCACGATGGAACTCAAGTTCCAGCAGGGCAAGAGCAAGAAGACAGTGAAGTACCAACTCAAGGCCCGTGAGAAACGCGGCAGCGAGCGTATGGGATTCACCAATGCAGATGTGCTCTATATGCTCATGCCCGACCGCTTTGCCGACGGCAATCCCGCCAACAACCAGCTTGCCGGTATGGAGGCCTACAAGAATGATAGAACGCAGCCCAGCCTGCGCCATGGTGGCGACATTGAGGGCATCCGCCAGCACCTGGACTACTTCAACCAACTTGGTGTGACCGCACTCTGGTTTACTCCTGTATTGGAAAACAATTCGCCCGATGGCCACAACCACTCGACCTATCACGGCTATGCCACGACCAACTACTACAAGGTGGATCCGCGTTTCGGCACCAATGAGGAGTATCGCCGCCTGTGTGACGAGGCCCATGGTCGCGGGCTGAAGGTGGTCATGGACATGATCTTCAACCACTGCGGCGCTCACCACCCTTGGCTCAACGACATGCCCACCCATGACTGGTTCAACCAGCCCGACTACAAGAACAATTACCTACAGACGAGCTATAAGCTCACCCCTGTGATGGATCCTTATGCCAGCGAGATTGATCTTAAGGAGACCGTCGAGGGTTGGTTTGTCCCCACAATGCCTGACTTGAACCACCACAATGTGCACGTGATGAATTACCTGATCCAGAACAGCATCTGGTGGATTGAAACCGCTGGCATCGACGGCATCCGCATGGACACCTACCCGTATGCCTATGCCGACGCTATGGCACGCTGGATGAAGGTACTCAACACCGAGTACCCCAACTTCAACGTCGTGGGCGAGACCTGGGTCGAGAATCCTGCCTATACCGCTGCATGGCAAAAAGGCAACAAAATGGGCAAGCCCGAGAGCTACCTGCCCACCGTGATGGATTTCTCCTTCTATGAGAAGATTGACAGTGCCAAGCATGAGGAAACTGACGGCTGGTGGCGTGGATACAACCGCGTGTATAACAGCCTGTGCCACGACTACCTCTACCCCAACCCGTCGAGCGTGATGGCATTTATCGAGAACCACGATACCGACCGCTTCCTGCGCAACGGCCAGGATGTGGCCGCCTTGAAACAGGCCCTTGCCCTGCTGCTCACCATCAAGCGCATCCCACAGCTGTACTACGGCACCGAGGTGCTGATGAACGGCACCAAGCAGGTGACCGACGGCAACGTACGCAAGGATTTCCCTGGCGGCTTCCCCGGTGACCCGCACAATGCCTTCACAGCCGAAGGCCGCACCCCTGTACAAAACGACATGTTCAACTGGCTGAGTGCCCTGCTGCACTGGCGCCAGGGCAATGATGTCATCACCAAGGGCAAGATGACGCAGTTCATTCCCAAGGACGGCATCTATGTCGTCGCCCGCACCCTGGGCAACAGACATGCCGTTACCATCATCAACGGCACCACACAACCACGCGAAATGAAGCTTGACCGCTATCACGAGGTATTCGGTAACGCTACCGTCGCACGCGATGTGCCCACTGGCAAAACTGTCAGCCTCGCCGATGGCGTGATTTCGCTCCCTGCACGCGGCACGCTCGTCCTAGACTTCTAAGAACAACCCTTACAACCCCCTGACTATTTGCTTCGGGGGGTTGTAAATAATAATTACATCATCCTACAACAAATGGTGATATTTATTGATTACAGTTATTGTTGAATTAAAAATATATATGTACTTTTGCAATTCGAATGATTGTATCGTAATATGAGCCTACGTAAGCACTACCAGCGTTCAAGAAATCCCAAAGGTTTTTGGGGCTATCGCGTCATCAAAGCGATGAATGGCAAGCAGCATGCTGCATTGCCAGAATGGGTTTTTGCCGATCTTGAAATCAAAAAGGATGCTCAAGTGCTTGACGTAGGGTGCGGCGGAGGTGCCAATGTAGCTCGCATGCTTGAGATGTGTCCTGAAGGCATTGTTACCGGCATGGACTACTCCACCCTCGCCCTTGAAGAAGCCAACGACTACAACTACCGCGCTGTCGTTGACAAGAAATGCTATATCGTGGGAGGCAACGCAGTCCAGATGCCACGAGCCAAGGAGTTGTATGACCTCGTGACCGCCTTTGAAACCGTCTATTACTGGTCCTCACTGGAACTTGGCTTGAAAGAGATATTCAGAGTACTCAAGCCTGGTGGAACTTGCGTCATTGCCAACGAAATGGATGGACTTGATCCGGAACACAAAAAGTTGGAAAAATCCATTGCAATGCTGGTCTATTCCATTGAAGACATTAGCGACATTCTTGCCAAAGTCGGCTTTACCAACATCAAGCAACGCCATGATGAGGAGCGTCACTTCATCTGCGTGACTGCCAAGAAACCATAATCATCCCCGTAGTAACATCCTTAATCATCTCAGGCTGCCGTTAAGAACGACTCACGGCAGTAGAAGTCATGTGCTGCCTACTATTAGATCCCATGGGAGGGAAATTAACATTATTTAGGCTTTGAATTATATCTTATTTGGTATAATCGCCGTAATTTTGCAAATATATTAAATTCAATGCATCTTGAAATCACCAAGAAGGACATATTATGCAAATTTCAGGCTTCCAGAAGGACTACTAGGACGCTATGTCGTACACCGCATGAATGGTAAGCGCCACGGAGCCCTCGCCGAGTGGGCACTCAAGGAGGTTCAACTCAACAGCGATGCCTCTATTGCTGACGTCGGCTGTGGCGGCGGTGCCAACGTAGCCCGAATGCTTGATAAGTTTCCTGATAGTAAAGTTGCTGGTGTGGATTTCTCACCAGTAGCCATCAATATGGCTCTCAGGGTCAACAAGGAAGCCATTGCTGCCGGAAGGTGCAAAATCGTTGGCGGGAATGCCAAATTGTTGCCTCTGCTCAAAGAAACCTATGACCTGATTACGGCATTTGAAACGGTGTATTATTGGCCATCATTCAGTGAATGCCTTGCCGAAATTCACCGCGTGCTCAAATCTGGCGGCAAGGTCGTCATCGCCAATGAGACCGACGGCATTGACCCCGAAGGGCATAAATGGGCCAGACTCGTCGGCCACATGCGCATCTACACGATTGAGGAACTTACTGCGTATCTCACTGAGGCGGGCTTCACCGACATCAAGTCACGCCACGATGAAGAGCGCCACTTCATCTGCGTCACAGGCACAAAGCCATAAAGAAAGGGCCTTACGGCTGAAAAGCCATAAGACCCTACATTCATTTATCCACAATCACTTCTGCAGGAAATTCTTCAGTTCGTACAGTGCTGGAGTAGCACGTCCTGTCTCGTGATTCCACAATCCGGCATTATACCAGGCGTCATTGACGTGCAGCGTGCTCCAGTAGTTACCGCCCAAGCCATACTCGTTGGCCTCGGGGAACCACCAGAAGAGGCCTTTCACGCGTGCATAGGGCGCCAACTTGGCAATCAGGTCGGATGTGAACTTGCGTTGTCCCTCAAGGGTCAACGGCCACGTTGACGAGAAGTCCTGATCTCCCACTTTATATTTATAGCTATAGCCAGTCTCGACAATCATGATATCCTTGTCCTGATAGGTATTGCTCACGTTGTTGAGCGCGGTTGCCAGAGTTGTCAAGTTGCCATGGAAATAAGGATAATAACTCAAGCCGATGATGTCATAGTCCACCTGCTTGTCACGCATCTGGTTATAGAAATTGAGCAGGATGTTGAGCTTGGCAACGCGCTCGGTGTGCAGAATAATCTTGGCATTGGGGCACACCTCACGGCAAGCACGGCCGGCAGCCTTGAGCAAATCGGTGAAACGTCCCCAGTTGGCCTCATTACCGACATAGCACTTCTTGAGTTGGGAGTCGGGCGTTCCAACTGGCCCCCACAGCATACCATAACTGATTTCGTTACCCGTCTGGATATAATCGGGTTCGGCACCTGCCGCCTTGAGCTCACGCAGGCAATCACGGGTGTATTCATAAATCTTCTGTACCAGAGCGGCATCGTCAAGTGTTGCCCAGTCGGCAGGGGTAAACTGCTTTACGGGGTCGGCCCAACTGTCGCTGTAATGAAAGTCAAGCATGAACTGCATCCCTGCAGCCTTGATGCGCTGGCCCAGCACCTTGACAGTGTCCAGGTTCTGGATGACACCCTGCCCCTTATCGGCTGCAGACGCATTGGCGGGATTGACAAACAGGCGCACGCGTGTCGCGTTCCAGCCCTGTTGCTTGGTCCAAGTGATGACATCGTCAATAACAGCACCATACTGGTCATAGTAATGGGCCCAAGTGATGTTATAGCGCGATTGCGCCATGCGCTGGTGAGCCTCATACTTGGTCAACATTGATATGTCGCCACCCACTACCGGGCCATCATAGGGCTGTTCTTCACCACCTCCTGTAAGGATATAGTCAATGAGCGCATTCACGTCAGCGATGTTTACCTCATCGTCACCGTTCACATCACATGAGGCAGTAGCGCTATTGCTCAATATCGCATCCATCACAGCGTTGACGTCGGCGATGTTCACTTCACCGTCGACATTCACGTCATATTGATTAACGGCATTGGCGCTAAGTGCCGAAAACACCAGCGCCAATGACACACAAAACAATCTTATGGTTTTGTTCATATCTGATTATGAAATCTTTACTTCAAGATATAGTCAATCTCATCGTTTACATCAGCGATGTTCACCTCACCGTCGCCATTCACATCAGCTGTGGCACTGCTTGAATTGGCAAGGATGAAGTCAAGGATCGTATTGATGTCGGCAATGTTCACCTCACCGTCATTGTTCACATCATACTTGTTACCGTCCAGATAAGGCAAGAACTGATCGGTGATATCACGCACCTGATACTTGTTAGTCTGAGTGGTAACTTCAAAGAAGGAAGTCTTGTTGATATCTGTCACGTCCTCGGTCTGGTGACTGCTGGCAGTGGCACCGCCCTGGTTGAAAACGAAGTTCACATAGTAGTCCTTGTTCTTGATCGTATAGTTGTGATAGTAGAACTTGACACCGTTGA
Source organism: uncultured Prevotellaceae bacterium (assembly GCA_946186345.1). GTDB lineage: Bacteria > Bacteroidota > Bacteroidia > Bacteroidales > Muribaculaceae > Sodaliphilus. The sequence goes on from CAMHMV010000015.1 coordinate 38,252, forward strand.
CCATTTTGGTAGCGGTGATGGTCTGACCGGGCCAGTTTCCATTAGGAGAGGAAGTGGCATCCCAGGAGAAGTAGTTCACTTGTGACCAGTTATTGGGGGCTACGGTCGGGTCCTTAAGAAAAACGGTGATCTCGTAGGGCTCAAACACACTGGTGTCAATCGTATATTTGCGGGTGATGACGCCGCTCACAGCACCATTGATCAACAAACCCACCTTGAGCGTAGTGGTCTGGTTGATATTGACGGTAGCGCCATTGGCCACCTTAGTGCCATTGGAAGCAGTAGGCTCGCTGCCATTGGTCGTATAGACGAGCTGTGCTCCATCGGTCTGGCTCACGGCGGTGAGCGTCACACCGAATGCACCCTCATACTCGCCACTGGGCTTGCTGGCCCATGCAGTTTCAACATTCTTGGCCAATGCCATGCGATAGTTGGTACCACTAGCAACGACAACGTAAGTATCAGGGATTGTGTAGTTGGTGCTTCCCATCGCAACGATCACGGCGCCACGAGTTCCCACCGTGCGCTGTGCATAGTAGTTCTGCGTCGGGCTGTTAGCCATATTGAAGGAGGTGCTGGTGTTGGTGATACCTGCCAGCTGGCGGACATAAATCATCTGCTTGATGCTCTCCTTGTAGTCAATCCAGTGCTTGAGGAAGATACACGGCGTGCCGGGCATCGACAGCAGGAAGGCGTTGGCAGCCTCAATGTTGTTACGGATAGGATCCTGCTGATTGCCAGCATCACGGTACTGGGTGTCGTGGTTCTCAACAAAGGTAACCGAGTAACGCTTGTAATTGGCAGCCATATTCAGACCCCTGCTGCTTGATGCCGAGAGACCGGTCCAGCGGTTGTTGTTCACCGCGTCACGGATGACATAGCGGAAGGGGAAGTCAAAGGCAGCGCTTTGCACCACACCGTCAATCTTGGTACCGTCAATCCAATTCTTGACTGCAGTCTCGTTACCGTCCCAGTACTCACCGACCGAGAACTGAGCGTTACAAGAGGCATTGTACAAGCCAGTATAGTATGCCGAGTAGCCCTTTACCATATCGTAGCGGAAGCCCGTATAGCCCAAGTCTTCGAGCAACATCTTCACATAGGCCTTCACGTTGGTCTGCACGTTAGCACTCGTGTGGTCCAGGTCACGCATTCCGCCCCAGTCCTCACCGGTATCGTTGTTGGCGCTCAGCGACTTTCCGTTCTGGGTAGCCCAATTGAGTGTGGCACCACCGTCATCATTCCTACAGATGTCGGTAGAGTTCAGTTTATAGGTCACACCCTTATAAACCTCAGTGGGGAAAGTCACCCAGTCGTTAGTGGTCTTGCGGTGGTTAACAACGACGTCGGCAATGGTGCCAATGCCTTTGGCCTTAAACGTGTTGATCATTGAACGCAGCTGCGTCTCGCTGCCGAAGGAACTGTTGTAGTGGCCAGGGAACCAATAGAAGTCATCATAACCCATCGAGGTGCCGCCACAGTCGGCGCTCTGGGGTATCCACACGAGTTTATAGAACTCAGCCAGCTCATCGGCCTGAGCCTCAAGACGTGTCCAACGAGTCTCATTGAACGAGTCCCAATAAAAACCCTGCAACATCACGCCGTCATAGTTGGCGGGCCAACCCTGGGCCAGCATCAACATCGGCAACATCGCAACAAGTGCAGTAGTAAAGAACTTTTTCATAGTCAGTATGTTTTAGTCGTTATGTTACCTAATTCATGCAAATTTAGCAAATTATCTTCAATTCCAACAATTCTGATTAAAATCTCTCAAAATATTTTGCGTGCAATCGTTTGCAAAGGCATCCGAGAGTTCCATCAACAAAGAAATCACTGAAATCTATCATTAGTGCCCGTTTAACGGATTCTATATCTGCATAATTCACTATACCTGAGTCGAATAAGCATTTCTTCTGTATCATGGGCTTAGTTTTTGCCTCGTAGAGGCAGGTCGGGTCGAAGACTCGACTTTTATAGAAAACACCATGCAAGCTCATCGTCGATGAACGCAGCTTGGTGATTGCCATAGCAAGTGGAGAGTGCGTCGTAGACGAACTTCCACATCCGCCCAAAGCCTGTCAATCACAAAGTTCCTCTTCGAGGCACTTATAAGACTCTGCTCATGGACCAAGCTGCGAACCTCTTCGAGGTTCTTGCATGGTCTTACTGATTGAAATCGGTTCTTCGAACCGCTAACTTCTTCGAAGTTTCCCCGTACACTAATGGACTGCCGCATGAAATCCCATAACAACAGCGGGGTCGCGCCTGGTGGCACGGCCCCGCTGGGAATAATCAGGTTGAATGTGCGTGATTACTTCTCGATGAAGTAGTAGTTGCCCATGATGTCATTGAAGATGATATCATAGGTACCGGCTGCAACATGGATGTTAGAACCACCCTGAGTTCCAACGCCCACGGGGAAGCCAGCAGAACCCCAGTTTGCAGTCCAACTGCCGTCGGCGGCAAACTTGACGTCCGTCTCAGCACCGTAGGTTACATCCTTCTTCACCCAGTCGTGGTTCTCAACGACAGAGCTCATGGGATTCATCAGCGTAGCGGCAGGACTCCAGTCATTGTAGTCACCAGGCATACCCATTGCGCCGTAAACGCCTACAGGGCTAGTGTACTTGGTGATGGTCAAAGCATCGAAATCCATGTCATAAGTAATCTGGTAGTAGCCATCCTCAGCCACCTTGATGTCACCACTGCCGCCATCGTTCTTAACGAGGACGCCATCGGTCATACCCCACTGCTCGTCCCAGTTACCGGGAGTGTGGATGAGCTTGAAGCCCTGACCGGCGGGGAAGTAGCCCACATAGGTAAGGATCGAGTAGTTGTCTGTAGCAGGATACAGGGGAATCAATGCGGTGCCAAGGGCATCGGGAGCATTGCCCCACGAACCGTTACCGATGCAGCTACCCACGAGGTACCACAGGTCGGGAGTACCCAACTCAATGATGGGCTCGAACTCGAAGGTGCGATCCAGCATGTTGAAGGTCAGACGATACTTGTCAGCACGGATGTCGGCGGGAATCTTGAAGGCGAATGCGATCTCGTCGTTAGCACCTTCCACAAAGCTACCGCTCATCTCGTTAGCGCCATTCTCGGCATAGCCGATGAAGTCGCCGCTCCAGAAACCGTCAGCACCGAGGTCCATGGTCTCCTGAGAATAAATCTTGAACCAGTTGTCCTCACCGGTAGCGGGAACTACAACGGTGAATACGGGGTTGGAATAAACATCGCCACCGCCGTTATCCAGCTTGTAGGTAGGATCACATGCGGCCCAACCATTGCTGGTACCTACATAGTAGTAAGCACTCGAAACCATGGGAGTAGCGGGAATGACTTTCACGGTGAACTCGTCACTCAGGATACTGGTGGCGGTGGTGCCGTTGGTCATGGTGCTCTTAACGCGAGCGGTGAGCTCACGCACCTCGGGAGCCTGACCAAAGAGCGATACCACATAGTCGGAAAGTTCCTTCACGTCCATGGTACCATCTGCATTCAAATCAAAGGCGTTATCATTCAGATAAATGATATATTCGGGCTTGTAGGTCGTATCACTGGTTGAGGGTGCAGTGATATTGCACACCTTAACCACATCGTTACCCTCGGGAATCTCAGCCAGATCGATAACGTCTACAGCGGCAACTGAACCGTTACCGAAGGCTACTATATCGGCCTGGGCATTGCTCTGGGGGTCAGCCCAGTCCTTGAAATCCTCGGTACAGCTAGCCAGCAACAAGGTCATTGCAGCAATATATAAAAACTTCTTCATAATTTCTGTTTTTCAATATTATATCTAATGGGGTGGGCAAAGGCTTGCGGGCTCTCACCCACCCTGTCGATTGGTTAACAATTACTCTACAGCCATAAAGTTGTAGGTTCCAAGGATATCGTTGAAGTACACATTGTAAGTACCGGCCTTCACAGGAATGTTGGGACCGTTACCCACACCGATGCCATAGGGGAAGTCACTTGCACCCCAGTTCACATCCCAACCACCGTCGGCAGCGAACTTGAGCTCACAGTCACTATAGGTCACGCTCTTCAAGTACCAGTCGTGGTTCTCGACAGAGGTGCTCATACCGTTCATCAGGTTCTCGGCAGGATTCCAATCCTGATAACTGCCAGGCATACCAATCTGAGAGTAAACGCCGGGATTACCCTCGTACGGCTCGATGATGAGCTCACTGGTAGCGGTGTTCAGACGGATGACATAGTAACCAGCCTCAACGATACCGATATTGTGGTTGTCACCATCCTCATCAGAGATGAAGCTACCGGGATCCTTCACATTGGTGAAGTTGAGCTGAGCATTCCAGTCACCAGGAACCTGGATGAGCTTGAACTGCTGACCGGCATTGAAGTAGCCAGCATACTGGATCTCACCCTGACCGGTGCGAGAGTCATACTCGTTACCCATGATGGGATACATCGGGATCAGACCACCGCTGCCAACTGCATCAGCAGCATTGTTCCAGTCAGAAGAACCGATGCCACTACCAACGAGGTACCACAACTCAATGGGAGCGTCGGCGAGTTCGATGTAGTAGGGATTAACCTCCAGAGAAACCACATTGGAATAGATGGTCTTGGCACCAGGAGTGGTAGCGCAGCAGCGCACATAGACGGTCTGCTTGAAGGGAACAGCATCCTCGTCCCAATTGCAGATCTGAACCAGAGCCTTGTCCAGCTCAACAGCCGACATCTCACCATTGCAAGCTGCATAGACAGTAGGCAGAATAGCATAATCGGGAACCGTAGCACCGCTCTCATCGATAGCAGCCTCATCGGTCGATACCGTCCACTCGTTGGTGGGAGATACCTCGAGAATATATTCTACAGCTGCGGGCCAGCCACCGTAGTCGGGCTGTGACCACTCGAAGGGGATACCCGTGGAAGCTAACAGGTCAACCATAGGATTCACGGGATTGTTCAGCGTGAACGACGTGGGCTGCGAGAGCGTGGGATTGGAACCGCGGTCATCCTCGCAAGCCGTGAACACGAGTGCCATGCTCAACAACATCAGTGATGATAAAAATATCTTTTTCATGTTCTTATTATCATTTAGTTAAGTTTTCAGTTCTCAGTTTTCAGTTTTCAGTTGATTGCGAATGCCGCTGACAACTTGCGACTGACAACTGACAACTCTAAATTATTAGACATTACCGTAGCATCAATAACCAGGATTCTGAGTCAAGTTAGGATTAGCAATCAGGTCATCGGTGGGGATGGCAAACACATTGCGGAATGCCTCAAAGTCACGGCCAGCATAGGCACCGCCCTTCCACTGCCACTTGTAGTCGGTGTTGCCACCATACTTGCCAAAGCGGATCAGGTCGACGCGGCGACGGCCCTCGAAGTAGAACTCACGGCCCCACTCATCCAGGATCTGGTTGAGGGTATAGGTTGAGCGCTGGGTAGCGTGTGCACGGCCACGGATGGCATTGATAGCAGCTACTGCCTCGGCAGGAGCGGTACCACCATTCATGCGGGTCAGTGCCTCGGCATAGGTCAGATAAGCCTCTGCCACACGCATGTAGAACAGATGTGAATCGGCAAAGGTATTGTCACTACCCTTGGAGCCGTCACACTTGAAGTTGTTGAACTTGGCAACAGCATAGCCATACTTGAAGTTGGACTCGTCCTCCACATCGAGGAAGCGACCCTCGGTCTCGAACAGAGCGCGGTCATCGCCAGCGGCATAAGCCACAGCATAGGCATGACCCTCGGGTGCATCATCATTGGGGAAGAACAGACGGATCAACTCAGGACGGGCACGGTTACCACCCCAAGTGTTGTTGTTGTACAGGCCATTGACCTCACTCTCATCGTAGGGATTGGGATGAACGTCAGCATCCACGGTGGAGCACATCAGGAAGTTGGTGCCACCCCACGAAGTGGTGCGAAGACCGTCTTGGATGACAGGGAAGACAGCCTCATAGGCAGCATCAGTCTTGGCGTTGTCACCCATGAACAACATCTGATAAGCGGTGAACTCGCGGTAAACGCCATCAGCACCAGGAGCATTGTAGCCCTCGGTGTGCAGCTTGTAACCCGAGCCCATCACCTTCTGAGCATAGTTAGCAGCCTCTTGCCAGCGAGGAGTACCAGTGTAAATCTCGCTGTTGAGATACAGACGGGCCAGCAACATCCAGGCAGCAGCCTTGTCGATGCGGCCGTAACCAGTCTCACCATACTTCTTGGGCTTAGGATCATTCAGCGTGTAGGCATTGCTCTCACCCTCGCCAATGATGTCCTTGAGCTCACTCTCGATGAACTCACACACCTGAGCACGGCTATACTGCTCGGGATTCTCACCCGAGATGGACGTAGCAAAGGGGATATTGCCGAAGGCATCAGTCAACAGATAGAACTGCATGGCGCGCAGGAAGCGAACCTCGGCAGTCATCGTGGCATCATAATCGGGATAAACCTCCAGATACTGGTTGCAGAAGGTGATACCGATACACAGACCATAGTAGTAACCACGCAGCATCGGGTGGCTGGCATCATAAGTATTGTGGCAATAGGAGGGGATACCCTCATCACCCCAACCGCAGATGGCCTCATCGGTCGTCAACTCGTTGGAGTTCCACAGCTGGCGGTATTTGTGCTGGAAACCGCCGTCAAGACCGTCAACGTCAACGTTGTCGTCACCACCATTGTTGCCTGAGGTGGCAAACACCGAATAGCACTTGTTGAAGAGCTGCTCGGGAGTGACATCGCTCTGCAACGAGGGGTCAATGGGCTCCACGTCCAGATCCTTAACACAAGAGGTCAAGCATCCGGTCGTCATCAGCACCACTGCAGCACTCAATATATATTTGAAAAACTTATTCATTGTGATAATTCTAATTATAATTTATATAATGTGTCAACGCAATTAGAAGTTCAGGTTCAAACCAACGATGAACGAGATGGGACGCGGGAAGATGTCGCCACCGATACCACCGAAGACCTCGGGATCGATGCCTTCATACTTGGTAATGCAGAACACGTTGCTGACGGTACCATAGATACGGCCACCGACACCATTGTAACTGCCGTGCTTGAACAAGTTGTTGAAGCTGTAACCCAGAGTGATGTTGTCACACTTGAGGAACGAGGCGTTCTGTACCCAGTAGTCGCTGAAGATAGACTTGTTGTCATAGGTCTGCCAACCCAGGTCTACCAAAGCCTTGGGACGGTTGTTCAGATAGAAACCGGAAACCTCCTCGAATACAGCTGCGGGGCTCACATTGTGATAACCCTGCATCACGTTATTGAACATGTAGTTGCCGATGCTGGCACGCAGGCTGAAGCCGAAGTCCCAGTTCTTCCAGTCAAGGCGTGAGGCCAGACCCATAATCACGGGAGCCCACGGCGACTTGTACAGATACTTGTCGGCATCGCTGATGACACCGTCACCATTGCGGTCAACGACCTGATTCTCGATGGGCTTGCCATCCTGGCCATAGACCTGCTGGTAAACGTAGAAGCTGTTGGAGGGATAACCTGCAACGTGAGCCTGGGCTGAACCGTTGATACCGATACTGCCGGTGGTCACGAAGTAGCTGGGATCGTCGCCGATAAGCTCAAGCACCTTATTGCTGTTGTAGGTCAAGTTGTAGTCGATGGTCCACAACAGGTCGTTGGTAGAGATGGCCTTCCAGTTCAATGAGAACTCGATACCAGTGTTGCGCAGCGAACCGATGTTCTTATAGAACGCGTTGCGGAAGTTGGTCATAGCCGAGAAGGTAGCCCAGTTCAACAGGTCGGTAGTCTTGCGATAGTACCAGTCGATGCTACCACTCAGGCGCTGGTTCATGACACCCCAGTCCAGACCGACGTTGGTGGTCGTAGTGGTCTCCCACTTCAGCTCGGGGTTGTAAACGTTGGGCTTAGCCTTGGAGCCGTCGCCGGTGACATCGTAGTATGAACCCATGCTACCGTTGCTCATCACGTAGGTGGCAAAGTAGTTGTAGTCACCGATGCCTTCCTGCTGACCGGTCTTACCCCAACCGAGACGGAGCTTCAGGTCGCTGAAGGGACCATCCTTCAATGCAGCCTCCTCGTTGATCTTCCATGCCAGGGCAACCGAGGGGAACAGTGCCCAGTGCTTCTTGAAGCGTGACGAACCATCATAACGGGTGGTGAAGGTCAACAGATAGCGGCTGTCATAGCTGTAGTTCATACGACCGAAGAACGATACCAGATAGTTCTCGGTGCGGTAACCCAGACCGTTGTTCTGACGATAAACACCCTCGGCACGGATGGCACCAGCCTTGCTGTCACCAATATTGTAATGGGCAGAGGGAATCCACTGGCCAGGAGTTACTACGAGGGCACCGTTCTCGGCATCAGCCTCGGTGAAGAAGAGACCCGAGTTCATGGGATAGGTACCCCAAGACTCGTTGTACTCCTTGCGCCAGTTGTGCTGCCACTCGTAACCGAGCATGATGTCGAAGTGATGTTTCTCGTTGAAGTCCTTGTAGTACTGAGCATAAGTACTCAACTGCAGGTTCTCCTTGCTCTGGGTGTAATAGCTGGTATTGCCCCAGTAGTTGGAGGTGTTAGAGATATTGGCACTGATGTTGTGGCCATTACCGCCGGTGAAGTCACCACCCATGGTGAGGTGGAGTCTCAAGTCCTCAAAGCCGTGAATCTTATAGTCAAACTCGGCAGTACCGATAAACGAGTGGGCCTTACCACTGTTGTCATGGTTGTCGAGCATAGCCACGGGGTTGTAGGGGGCATTGGTGTTCTTGGTGTAGGGCCAATTGGGATCCGAGAGATTTACCTGGAGCCACTCAAAGTAGCTACCCACGCCCTTATACATGTCACCACTAGCATAGACGGGCTGGGTCGGGTCCATACGGACGGCGTTACCCACAGCACCGGTATCAGCCCAACGTGACTTGGTCCAAGCCATCTTACCACTCAGGTTGATGGTCAAGTGATCATTGAACAGCGAGGGGTTCAGGTTCAAGGCCACGGTATAACGCTTGAAGTCCGAGGTCTTGAGGATACCCTGCTGGTCGGTGAAACCTGCCGACAGACGATAAGGCAGAATCTCACCCAGCGAACCCGACACGGTCAGGTTGTGGTCGTGACTCAAAGCGGTGCGGTAGATCTCGTTCTGCCAATTGGTGTTGGCATTGCCCAACAGCAACAGAGCGTTCTCCTCACGGGTATTGCCAGCGAAGATCTTCTTCACAAAGTCACGATACTCATCACCGTTCATCACGTCGATGGTCTTCTTCTTCATACTCCAGGTCACATTACCATTGTAGGATACGGCGGGGCGCTGGCCACGACGACCCTTCTTGGTGGTAATGATGATGACACCGTTAGAACCACGGCTACCGTAGATAGCGGTGGCCGATGCGTCCTTCAATACGTTGAAGCTCTCGATGTCCTGGGGGTTAACCAGAGACAGGGGGTTGGACAGACCGCTCACACCGTTGTTATCCATGGCGATACCATCGATCACGATGAGGGGGTTGTTGCTGGCGTTCAGTGACGAACCACCACG
>CAMHMV010000016.1:0-44702 GCA_946186345.1 uncultured Prevotellaceae bacterium
TCCGATGTGCTACCATTACACCACAGGACAATTCCTAATTGCGACTGCAAAGGTACTGCTTTTTTTGTTACCACCAAGAAAATTTCCAACTTTTTTTCAAAAAAATGACTTTGACTTCCCAAAAACGCCTTTTACGGGAGCCATTTGCGGTATTTTTGCAAGTGTTTCTTCAATCAGCTTGGTCTATTCTTTAAATGTCAAAACCGTAGCGACACCACGACTAAGCCATGCCTTAATCACCTCCTTGATTCTACCGCTGCCAAAAAAGTCAACATAATAACTGACCATTCTCTTGGGGTTGTATCAGTCCGGAACATGTTTTGGGGAAACGTGTCAGAAAACACAGCATTTTATAGATTAACGAAAACTTAATAAAATAAAGTGCTGATAATCAATGCCAAATCTTGGTTGAAAGGAGGTGCCTGTTAGGACGGAGCGTTCGTGTTACTGAGACAAACAACTATCATCGGTAGCATCAACGCCCCCAGTCCCCTCTTATCATAGAAGGAGAGTTATTCTCTCATTGAATCACAGCGTATCATTTCATCGATCTCACATTAATTAAAATAATATGATTATTATCCAAAAAGGTAATTTATTTTGTAGTATCAAGTTTTTTTACTTTTTTTCATTTTCTTGTCAAAATAGTGTAAATTTGCAATACAATTAAAGTACAAAAAGATTTATTGCAATTTAGTTAGGTCGCGATATCTTTTGTCTTTTTTGAATCAGTTTTTTAAAGAACGCTTACTTGAAAGCATTAATTATTTTTTATTTATGAACGATAATTTTTCAGTTTTTGGCTTAACAGCCGAGCAAACAGAAGTCCTCTTTGCACTTCAAAGAAAATTGACCTCACATGACGTAAGAGTTGAAGGTGAGAAGGATCCTTTATTTGGTTCAAACAAAAAACGACAAAAACAACTATGGCTTAATTCATGGGATAGTTCAATTGGTGAATATTTAAAGTCATTTAGTGGTGACCCATTGCAAATCAATCTGAGTGATGATGAAATGTCACAGAAAATCAAAAGACTAGATAAAGAATCCCAAAACAAAGTATGGAGATATATGGTCTTTCTTGAATGTGTTCTTTATTCGCCCTACTACCCTTTGAGTGATGACAAAGAGGCGTATAAACCGTTTAAGGGCTTAACGATTGACAAAGATGGAAAGCAAGAAACCCTTGAAAAGATAGCAGAAGTACTAGACATAGATAAGAAGTATATCAATATATTCGAAAAAGCTCATTCTTCAGCTATGAAAAAACTCTCTGGGTATTGGGCAAAAGTCGCTACGACAGCTGGTATTGGTATTATCGTTGTTCTTATTGCAATAGTAACATTCCAATACGAAATAATAGCATTCTTTGCAGCCGAAGGTTTGTCTGGTGCTGCAGCCGTTTCAGCTGGTCTTGCAGCACTTGGTGGGGGTGCGATCTCGGCTGGTGGTTTTGGTATGGCAGGAGGATTGGCGGTATTAATTGGGGGCGGTTCTCTTCTTGGCGCAAGCGCCGGCACCGCAACTGGTGTTGCGATAGCTTCACTTGGATCTAACGCAGTATTGTCTGAAGCAGCAAAACTACAAGTAGTCCTGAAGGAAATCGTTTTAGCGATTCAAAAAGATACCCTGTATTTTCAGAATATTCTCTTAAGTATAAATCAAAAAATTAGTGAGTTAAAATCTGAAATTATCAAATTGAAAGCCCAGTCAGAAGTCAATAATAAGACAATTAAAAACCTTGAAAAAAGTGTTGAAATTCTAGAGAAGCTAGTTAAAAGTAATACATAACATGGATGATTTTCACAATCTCTCTGAAGCTGTCGAAGATGCTGGAAATAAGCTGTCTGAACTTCAGTCTCAGGTGGAAGAAATGTCTAGCACGCTGCAAGAAGACACTACTTCGCTAAATGAATTAAAGCAAAGAGTTGAGGCACTTTTGGAAGGTGCAGGCATTGAGGTTGAATGCGATGAAGTTACTATTGATGACATCCAGCAGATTAATTCTGAAATAGACGAAGCGCTATTTCTGATGAAAGATAAAACTGATTCAGATAAAGCGTTGGATTTAAATAAAGTAGACATTTTAGTTGCTTGTATCGCTGGAGGTATTGCTGTTATTGTTGACTTCCTGTTGGTAAAAGTGCCCAAGGATATGAACATTAAACTAGATGGCGAGAAGATTCATCATGAGGGGAGCCCACTTACAGAATTGTTACGGAAAATAGGCAAAACAACGGACGGAAAAGAAGCCAAATGGATTCAATCGTTAGAAAAATGGTTTCCGGTCAATTATGACGCCTCAATCAAAGAGAATATTCCTAGGATGTACCCCAAGAATCACCGAGTTTTCAGTCTAGGACATGATCCGAGCATCATGGGATTGATTTGGGGAATAAAAGATATTGTCGGTGGCACATTCTCATATATTGATGCCAATGGAGTGCTTCGTATTGATAAAGTGGCCCCTACTGATGTGAAAAAACTCTTCTATGCACCTTTTCTGTGGTTGGGACATATAATTTCCGATATCTTTACCAGTCAAGGTATCCCTATTCCTGGTTCTTCAGTACTGCGTATGCTCACAGTTGGCAGTTTTGGCGAGAAAGACAGAACTGTTAGTGAACTGGTGACATACATGTATGTGCAAGGTTATGATTTAAGGCACTTGCTAACGATGTCTATATGCAGGGCGGTTATCGATGTCATTGTTAACATCTATTATTTTCTAGTAATAAGACAAAAGGTGGACAATACATTACCTCTATTTGAACGGGAATACATTCAGGTTAAGAATGAGCGAAAAAAAAGAAAAATGATGTTTACTGCTTACTCAATTGCAGTAGCAGGCAATGTTGGGAAAGTCGCGGCATATCAAGGAAGTCCTTTCGCGATTAATGCAGCAATCTGGTATCAATTTGCTAGAGAATCAATAACACAATTTCTAATATGGAGAGATGATGGGAAATATGCTATGAAAGCAATCGAGAATAGGCATTTGATAGATGAGACTTTTGAGAGATTGCTAACAATGTCTACCCCTGGAATATGATTGTTACAAGATAACACCCATTTCGTTGATCTCAAGGATGCAGCAGGTGAGTGCCTAACATATCTGCTGATATTCATTGGCTGACGATTGATAGGACTTGTTTTTAGGGGGCACCCATTAAAAACAACTCAAACAACGGTTTATAACTCGATATCAAGTTGTTTGAGTTGTTTGAGCTGTCTTTGATTACTTGCTACAACCTGGATGGATTGTATTTATTGTTTTCTTTTATCGTGGTGTCCAAATTGATGTGCCTTTATTTGTTTTTGCGTTTGGGAACACGCTTGGAGACGCCGATGGCGCCGGTGGGACAGACGAGGCGGCACAGGTGGCAGCCAACGCACTTGCTGCCCACAAGGTGGGGCTTGCGGTCGTCGCCAAAGGTGATGGCCTGATGGCCGCCGTCCATACAGGAAATATAGCACCTGCCGCAGCCGATGCACTTCTCGCTGTTGAAGATGGGGAATACTACAGTATCGCGGTCCAGGTCGTTGGGCGTAACAAAGGTGGAAAGCCGTTCACCCACCAGGGTGGAGAGTTTGGTGATGCCTCGGCTCGCCATGTAGTGCTGAAGACCCAACTTGAGGTCATCGATAATGCGATAACCGTATTGCATCACGGCGGTGCACACCTGCAGGTTGCTGCAGCCCAGCTGGATGAACTCAAGGGCGTCTCGCCAGGTTTCAATGCCGCCGATACCGCTCAATTTCAGGTTGTTCATCACGGGGTTCTTGGCCATCTCGAGGATGAAGCGCAGGGCGATGGGTTTGACAGCACGTCCCGAGAGTCCCGATACGGTCCACTGGCCCGACACCTCGGCGCGTTCATCCATGGTCACGCTCTTGATGGTGTTGATGGCGCTGATGGCATCGGCGCCGGCAAAGTAGGCGCCCATGGCGGGATTGCTCATCAAAGTGATATTGGGCGTCATCTTGGGAATCACGGGAATCGAGACGGCATGTTTCACATAGGCTGTGTAGAAGGTTACCAGCTCGGGGTCCTGGCCCACGTCGCTGCCCATACCGGTTAGTCTCATCTGTGGACATGAGAAATTCAGTTCCACGGCGTCCACTCCTGCTGCTTCTGCCATTTTGGCCAGTTCAATCCATTGCTCCTCGGTCGAGCCCATGATGGAGGCCACCACAATCTTGTTGGGGTAATTCCGCTTGAGGCGGTGCAGAATATCAAAATCGACTTCGGCTGGGTTCTCGCTCAACTGTTCCATGTTGCGCAAAGCGTTAAAGTCGCCCTTGTCGCCCTCGCGGTGCAAGACGTCAAATCGGGGTGACACCTCATTAATGTCATCCATGCAGATTGTCTTGTAGAAGACACCCGCCCAACCTGCATCAAAGGCGCGCGCCACCATCTCATAGTTGGTGCATATTGAGGAGGAGGCCAGGAAGAACGGATTCTCGCAGGGTATTCCGCAGAAGTCGATGGCAAGGCTTGGCAGGTCGGCTTGTATAGGCTTGGGCAGTTGCTCCGCGATTTCCTTGATGCGGACGGGGCGGTCATAGTGGATACAGGCCTGTTCTGCTTTCTCCAGATCGTTGTCGTCACATCCGTCCAGCCACAGGCGGGCGATGGCTTCGTTGCCGAAGCGCACGGCACGGATGGCTCTGGCTACATCTCCCTTGCCACAAGCGTGGCTGCAAGGGGCATTTTCACACAGCAGGCAACGGGCTGCTTCTTCCTTGATGTTCAGTTGGTTCTTTTTCATATTATAACAGTTTTGGGTTTACTTCTTCGTTTTTAGTCATTAGTTGACATCCGCACTTATGGGGAAGTTGGATGAATTCAGTTTACTCGAAGCGCATCGTCGCCGTGGGCTTGATGGTCGAGATAATGTGGCTGGCTCCGAGCAACGTCAGATAGGAAACAACGATGATACCCACGTTGAGCAGCACCAGGGCAGGAATGCTCAAGTGGATGGGAACGTAGGGCATATAGTAGGCCGTCGGGTCAAGGCGCACGATGTGGCCATACTTCTGCAACAGTGCCAACCCGATACCGATGATATTGCCGATGAGCAGCGCCTTGAGGATCAGTTTCCCCGTTAGGTAGATGAAGATGCGGCGAATGGAACCGTTGGTCGCGCCTAGCGCCTTGAAATTGCCGATGACGCGGATGCGCTCCAGCACAATCATCAGCATGGCCGAGATGAGCGTGAATGCCGCTACAACCATCATCAGCGTCAGGATGATGACCACGTTCATGTCGAGCATCTGCAGCCAGGCAAAGAATGGCAGGTTATTCTGTTGGGTAGTGGAGACAAAGAACAGGTTATGGCTCTCGTGCTTCAAGGTGTTCTCGGCAAGCAGGGTATAGAGGCTATAGGCATCAGCATCCAGGTTGTCGGTATTCTTCAGATTGATGGCTACCTGTGTGCCCGTATCGCCGTTCCAGTCGTTCACTCCCTGCACGGTACTGATGCTGCCCACGATATAGGCAGCGTCAAACGCGTCAAGGTCGGTCTCGAACACACCGGCAATCTCCAGATTCCTCGCCTTGATCTTGTCGTCGATGAAATAGGTCATCACTTTGTCTCCAGCATGGAGTTGCAGGCGGTCGGCAACGGTCTTGCCGATGGCAATCTGCTGGGATGATACTGTATCGCTCACAACAGGCGTTGTGCCCTCTACCATTCTGGACTTGAGGTATCGCCAGTCATAGCCATCGTCCACACCGCGCATGATGATACCCATGAAGTCCTGGTCGGTCTTGAGAATGGCGCTCTTGTCGGCAACAAGGCTGATGCTCTCGATCAAGGGGTCAAACGTGCCGTTTTCGGCAATCGCCTCGCGCACCTCGCGACCGTTGACCGTGGCGTAGTTGTCATCGATGCCAAGGGCGGCATTGGTTACCCTGAGGTGGGCGTCAAGGTGCATGATCTTGCCCGAAATCTCCCCTTTGAACCCCATGACGATGGCAATCGAGAGTATCATCACGACCACGGCGAGCACGATGCCCACAAGGGCAACGGTCAGGCTGGGAGAGCCTTTCTGCCGCTTCCCGTTCAGTGACATGCGTCGTGCTATGTAGAGTTCATGATTCATTCCGTCTGCAAAAGTAGTAAAAAGTTGTCAGTCACCAGTTGTCAGTTGTTAGTTTTTGATTTATCTTTGTCGTCAAGTTTTTTAAAAAAAATTGAATGATGAAACGTCTGATGATATTTTTCGTGGCTGCGATGGTCCTGTCGCTGGCCATGCAGGGTGGGGTGGTCAGGCTCGCCATCTTGAGTGATGTGCACGTGACGCCAGGCAATGCCAACGAGGGCAAACTGCGTGAGGCGGTAGCCGAAATCAATGCCGCCGATGTCGATGCCGTGATGCTCACGGGTGACCTCACCAATGAGGGCAGCGATGAGCAGCTGCGCAACATCAAGGGCATCCTGGATGATATCACCCATCCGTTCTATATCATCCCTGGTAACCACGAGAACAACTGGAGCCAGAGTGCCTGCAAGACTTTCAACGACCTGTGGGGCAGCGACCGCTTTGTCTTCACGGTAGATAATCTGGTGGTCGTGGGCATGAACTGCGGCCCGTTCATGAAGATGGGCGACGGACACATCAAGCAGGAAGACCTCTTGTGGCTCGATAGCACACTCACGGCGATGGTAAAGCCCGGCATGATGGTCTTGAGCGTCAACCATTATCCCATCCTTGACGACCTGGACAATTACCGCTCCTATGTCGATATCCTCAAGAAATACCCCGTCATTACCCACCAGTGCGGCCACTATCACAGTTGGCGGCTCTATGAGACCGACGGCATCAACGGCTTGATAGTGCGTGCCCTCGACATGGGTGGCGGCAACTATGGCTACACGTTGATGAACATCGACCTTGACCGACAGTGGATCTATATATATAATAAGGTGATAGGCAAGAACCCTGAGCAGATGTATGCCTACCACATCAATACCGATTATTATACGCCCCAGCTTACAGAAACACAAAATACCTTACCCTCAGGCATAGTCATCCAGCGCGTGGTGGCCGATAACGCCTCCATCTTCACGCGTGTGGGTGTGGATGAGAAAAACCTCTACTTCGGCAACTCGCTAGGTTATTGCAAGGCCGTGGACAAGAAGACGGGAGCGCTGCGCTGGCAGTATAAGACCGACGCCATGCTCTTCTCACGCCCTGCCGTGGGAGACAAGTACATCGTCCTGCCCACCAGCGACAAGCGCCTCGTTTGGCTCGACAAGAAGTCGGGCAAAGCCAAGTGGCAATACAATGCTGACGGCCCCTATGTTGCCGACGGTGTTGTGAAAGATGGCATTCTCTATCAGGGCGGATTCAAGACCTTCCAGGCATGGGACGTGAAGCGTCATCGCCTGCTGTGGCAATACAATGACATCAATAATTATTGTCAGGCCTCACCCGTCGTTGATGGCAATGACGTCGTTTTCGGGGCTTGGGATACCTACCTGCGCTCGCTCAATCGCCGCACTGGGGCTCTTAACTGGCAGTGGAACAACGGCAAGAGTGTGAACCTCTACAGTCCTGGCAACGTCGTGCCAGTCGTGACGCCTGACCGTGTGGTCATCGTCGCTCCTGACCGCGTTACCACCGCCATTGACCGCAAGAGCGGCAAGGAACTGTGGCGTGAGAAAAATGACAATAAGGTGCGTGAGAGCCTCGGCCACAGTGCCGACGGCGAGGTCGCTTATGCCAAGACCATGGATGGCACCCTCGTCGCCATGAGCACAGGCGACCACTACAAGATGCTGTGGCAGGTCGATTTGGGATTTGGCTATGAGCATGCCCCCTGCATCGTCCTTGAGCATAACGGTTACATCTACTGCGGTTCACGCCGTGGCATGCTGGCTGTGGTCAATGCTTCCACACGTCAGTTGGAATTTACCAATCGCCTGGGCACCAGCGAGGTCAACGGTTTTGAGCTTGATCCCGCGACCGGCGACATCTACTGCTCCCTCATTGAGGGCACCGTCTGGCGCATTTCCAACCCATGGAAAACGATTTCCTGCGATTAACTGCAAAAGATCGCATAAACAACAACCGGGACAGCATGTTTTATTCAGGCTGTCCCGGTTGTTTATTGATAGAATATTGTCTGTTTTGTCCGGATATTATTCCTCTTGCTCGTCGCTTGACAAGACGAGGTTGATCAGTTCGGTCACATCCTTGATGGCGACTGAGCCATCCTGATTGACGTCGGCATTGGCGGCATTGAAGGGATCAACTTCTCCGCCCAGCAAGTAGCTGATCAGATCGGTGACATCCTTGATCGTCAGTTTGCCATCGTCATTGACGTCACCCAGCACTGCAACGATGGGAAGTTCAATGACATAGTCAGCGACGGCTACCTCGCTGTTGTTGTACAGCCCTTCTTTCACGGCGATGGCCTTGATGGTTGTCGTCTCGCTGATGGTGAGGGGCTCGCCATAGACAGCACTTGCCGTCGTGGGATCACTGCCATCGGTCGTGTAATAGATGGTAGCACCACTTTCGGCTGTGATGGTCACGGTTTGTGCCTCGGTGTAAGTACCGGCAGCGGGCGTGATGACGGGAGTGGCAACGGTGGGGAAGACACCGACCTTATTGAGCACGAGCCATGCTTTGTTGGCGGGCATCGTGCTGCAAGTAGCCTTTACAAAGCCTAACTTGCCCGACTCGGTGAAGCCGATGACATATTTCTGGGGGTTGGTCGGCTTGGTGTTGTTATTGGCATTGAATGTACTCGTTCCGCTAGGAGTCGTGAAAGTAATACTGCCGTCTGTGTTGTTGAAGAAAGTGCCCCTCAACAGATTGCCCTCGGCGTCTGCTACATTCTGGTTGGCTGCAAGGGCATCACCAGTGTGGGATACATCGGGCTGGGTAAAGACGGGAGCAGCAAGAGGTATCAGTTGGCAATCAGCTGCATTATTGGAGCCACATTCCAGAATGACCGGAGTCTGGGCTGGAACGGTGCCGCCGGCAGTTGCTATCAGTTGAACCTGAAGCGTGCCGTCCTCATCGACGCTCTTGATGGAGTAGGCATTGAGCACCTGGCCGCTCAATTGGAACTTGAAGGGAACGAACAGGGTGGTGTAGAATCTGCCGTTCAGTTCAAACTCAGGCATCACATTGAAGTGAGTCACTGGCTCGATGTACCACTTGGCGTTCAGGGTCGATGAACTCTCGTTGATGGCAAAAGTGCCACCGTTGTCAACCAGGTAGCGGACACCAAGAGAAGGATAACCGTAAAGAAGCACATAAGTTGAAGACTTCAACTCAATTTTAGCAGTATATAAGGTATTGGCGCCACTGCCACTGACGGGGTCAATGGTGATGTAACGATTCTTAAATTCCAGTGGATAGGTGTCACTGGGATATGTTCCGGTTGTCAGGGTGAGAAGGCTGGTGCCCTGGCCGACCAGGTTGTAGTCATGGTTGGAAGCTTGGGTGGAATACTTCTGGGCATAGATGATGGAACCGACATCGATGATGCTGGCATCATCCACCATCTTGATGTCGGTGGCAAGGTACTTGCCGGCACATTCCAGCGCACGTGCCTGACCAGCGTCTGTCATTGCTTTTTTCAGACCACCGCAAGCAGTACCGATGCATGTGGTGTAATTGAACTTGTCATTAGCCATTGAGATGTAATCGGTGGTGCGGTCTGCGTTGCGGAAACGGTAGAACCCCGTACCGTTGAGTTGTGCCATGGCTGGTACGGCGCATAGTGCTGTCAGGGCTACAGCACACATTAATCGGATAGTTTTTTTCATGATGAATGTGATTTTTATTAGTTACAATAAAAAAGTGAGCAATTCATGATAGCTCATTGTTGAAATGAAAAATCACGAATTGCTCACTTAAAAGGATGAATTAATGACTCAAGAGATAACTGATCAATCCGGCAACATCATCAATCTTGATGGTACCGTCCTCGTTGAAGTCGGCTGCATCATAGTCATACCTATCCAGGTAGGGCTTCTCAGGCAGTGCCAGCAGGATATCAATCTGTGCGGCTACGTCAGCGATGCTGACCTTACCGTCGCGGTTGACATCACGCAACAACGACAACTTGATGGGATTGAACTGTTCGCTCACGAGGAACGCCTGGTTGGTTTTAGCCTCCCAGTTGCTGTAGAAACCAAGCTGTTGGTCTCCCATGCTCAGCGTGCGGGTAACGCAGTCGTTCTCGTTGTTCTCATTAACATAGGTGCATTGCGTCAGGTCATCATCGGTCAGACCCCAGAAGTAGCGGTTGTTCACCGTACCTGCGCTCTTGAGCATCAGGTGCTCATACTGGGCTACATAATTATCGTAGAATGTTTGACCGAAGGTTTCCTTTGCGAAGTTGAAGACTGACTCTACCTCCGGAGTATTGATCTTGTATTTGTTGATCAGATAGTCCGGACCGTGCAACTGGTTGCCGGTCGTGTCGGCAAGTGCGCTCGGAGCGATGTTCAGCGTCAGCGTGTTGACACCAACGCTATCGGCAACGAGCAGGACAGGAGTCTGGGCGGGAATGGTACCCTTCAGGGCGGTAAGCACTGCGTTGCCATTCTCGTTCACCTCACTTACCTTATAGGCGGTAATCTCCTCAGGAACATCGTATGCAAAGTCGGTGTAGAGCGTGGTGACATAATTGCCGCCGTACTCGTTGGCAGCGGGGAAGTTCACCTTGAACTCGCTGCGCGGCTCAACATTCCAGTAGGTTCTGGGTGCATTGTTGATGATGTCAACATTGCCCTCGCTGATGTAGTCCACCTTGCCGTTATTCTGTACGATGAAGTACTTCATGTCGGGACGAATCTGCTCCAGCTTGTCGATGTACTGGGTGTATTCACCGAACTCATTCTGCATCTCTTGGTACTTGGGATGAGCCTTCACCTTCTCGAGATAGAAGGTAGCGGTCTGGTAAGCAAAGTCCCAAACGTACTGCTTGTTGGTCAGTACCTGATGGTAGAATGCCATGGTCGACTCAGCGTCAACGGGACGGATCAGCGTGCCGCCCATGCGGTTCCAGATGGTGTCTACGCTGAAGGGTACCAGGATGCTGGCGCCATGGTTGTTGGTCTTGTTGAGCACCTTCTGGATGGCGTCGTTGATGAAGTCTTCGAGCATCGGCAACTTGGCGTCAACCTTGGCCTGGTTCTCGTTATAGAAGTCAACAACGGGCTGCATGCTCGGCGTCTTGCCATAGATGCGGGCGTTATTAAGATCACCTTCTACATACAGGTGGTAGTCGAAGCTCTCATTGAACTTCTCCATAATGGCATCGAGACCATCGTTACCCAGGATTTCGCCAGTGCCCTCGGCATGGAGCTTGTTGGCAATCATTTGTACCACTTCGGGAACATACCTCATGGCACGGTCGGCATAGCCCTGGAGGTCGGCAGCCTGTGAGCGCAGTACCTGAACCTGACCGTTGTCCTTGGTCTGGACGCGGATTACGGTACCGGCCTGCTGGTCGATGTCGTTGGTGAAGGTCATGGTCTTGCGACCCTGGACATTGGCATACTTGTTATTGCCGTTGTTCTTGATCTGATAGTAACCATCGGTGATGCCAAGCGGATTCAGCTTGTTGATGGTGTAGGTAGCGCTTGCCTCACTGTCGGTCCAAACGGCTCTGCCGTCCTTGGTGGCCTTAGCGGTAACAGTGCAGCTATGGTCCACAACGAAGGGCTTGGTGTAGGGCTGGAATTCGCCGTCACCAATCTTGTAAGTAATCGTGACACCAGGAGTAGCACATGCGATAGACACTTCCTTAGCCTCGGTGTAATGACCGCTGCCAGGCATGAAGGTCAGCGCGGCAATCTGTACGGGAATGTCGATGACATACTCGGCCTCGGCAATATCGCTGTTGGTGTAGCCTTCCTTCACGGCGATGGCCTTGATGGTCAGGTTCTCACCTACTGTGATAGCCTCGGCAAACTTCGTGCTCTCGGTAGTGGGCACGGTGCCGTCGGTGGTGTAGTAGATGTCAGCACCAGTGGTCTCACAAGCGATGGTCACGTTCTGAGCGCTGTTGTAGTAGCCAGCGGCAGGCGTGAACGTCGGGGTAGCGACTACGGGCTTGGCCTCTACAGTGATGGTGTAGGTAGCGGTAGTGCCCTTGTAGTTGTCATTCTCAGCACCGGTAGCGGTGATGGTAGTGCTTCCAACACCTACGATGGTCACCTCACCAGAGTTCGTATCAACCGTGGCAACGGCCACATTGCTGCTGCTATAGGTAACAGCAAGACCAGCCTCGTTGGTCAGGGTGGGAGCGGTGAACTCTTGGCCCTCAACGATGGTAAATGCATTGGGAGCGAAGCTCATGGTAGCTTCAGCCTTGGCGATGGTCAAGGTGTAGCGTGCAGTAGCTTCATTGTAGTTGTCGTTGGCTGCACCGGTAGCGGTGATGGTCACTTCACCAGCCTTGACGATAGTCACCTTGCCCTCGTTGTCAACGGTGGCAATGTTCTTGTCGCTGCTCTCGTAGGTAACAGTCAGACCGGCCTCGTTGGTCAGCGCATTTGCGGGAACCTCGCCGCCGTAGGTAGCCTCGATGGAATTCTTGGCGAAGCTCAGGGTAGCGTTAGCCTTGGCCACATTGATGGTGTAGCTTGCCGAGCCTCCATTGTGTGATTCATCACCCTCGGTGGTAGCGGTAACAGTAGCGGTACCAGCGCCGATGATGGTCACTTCACCCGTGGCGGAATCAACGGTGGCAACAGTTTCGGGCTCGCAGGTGTAGGTGACAGTCAGACCGGCGGGGATGGTCAGCTCGGGCTCGACAAAGTTGTTACCGTCGCCATAGGTGGCGGTAACGGGCTCGGTCACGCCGAAGCTCAGGCCGGCAGCCTCCTTGGCCTTGATCTCAACATTATAGGTTACGGTGCCTGAGAGATAATAGTCATTCTCGGCAGTCGTAGCGGTAATGACGGCGGTGCCTACACCAACGATGGTCACTTTGCCCTCGTTGTCAACGGTGACAACGTTGGGATTGCTGCTAGTGTAGTTCTGTACAGTAACACCCTCGGGTGCGGTCAGCTCGGGCTCGGGGAAGTCCTGAACACCCTCATAAACCGTAACACTAGCAGGGTTAAATGACAACTCAGGATCCTGCTTAACCAGAGTAACCTTGGTGAGGTTCAACTGAGGTGTGCCATTAAAGATAGCTACAACACCCTCGACATTGTAAACCTTGCCAACTTCAAGCTCGTTAACCAGGTCAGTATAGGCCCTGCGCAGGCAGATTTCCTGCTCTCCGACGTTGATGTAATAGTTCTGACCATTGTTTCCCGTGATGGTCACATTGCTCATCGACGCATACTTGTTGACATCGGCCAACTCGATGGTTTCCAGAGCATAAGGAGCTACGCCACCATTATTAGTGGTCGAAGCGACATTCTTGGGGTTGGAGAACTCGGGAGTATGGGTTTGATACTTGATATACTTTGCAGTCCAACCCGGGGTCAGCACGTCACCATTCTTGAACGCCTGTTCAGGAAGGGCAGTTGACGCATAATAGATCATACCGCTGGCTGCCTCGCCATCACGAGTAACAGCATCGCGGATGTAAAGATGACCGTTGCCGTCATAGAAGGTCACTACAGCTTCGCCCGTGAAGGTGAATCGTGTGTCAACATCCAGGGCATAAGCCTGAGGAATGTTCTCGACGGCCTTTGGCATGTTGTAGGTTGCGGTAGCTATGACACTGTTGGTCATGCCGTCCTTCATGGCGATGGCATTGATCGTCGTCGTTGCTGCAACAGCAATAGGATTCTCATAAACAGTGCTGGCTTCAGTGGGTTCGGTACCGTCGATGGTATAATAGATTGTAGCACCCTGGGTATCACAACTGATAGCCACCTCGATCGGGGCATCATAGTTGCCACCAGGATGAGAGAAGGTCGGGATGGCTACCTGATCGATAACGGGACCTTCACCACACTCGTGCATAATGGTGATGGACTTCACATAGATGCGCTTGGTAGCAGCAATAGTGATGGAACTGAGTTCCTCCTCATTAAAGGTCAATTCATAGTCAGCAAATTCACTTGTTGTTGAGAAAGGCTCAGAACCATTGATAGTGAAACTAGCTTCATCAGGAACATTGTTTGAATTGAGCCAACTCTTGGCATTAACGATGACCTTGGTCGTCTTCCACGAGCCACCATTGGTCAGCGTTGCCAGATTGATGGTAAGCCAACCGTTAACGCTGCCTGAGGAGAACTTGATGCCGGTTGCACCTTGATAAACTTTGTTGGATGAAATGCCGGAAACAAAGCCTAAACCTGCGCTTACCGCATTAGCAAATCCGGACATATCATTATCGAATGCATTGGTTCCATCCTTGTCAGTATCCTTGAACTCGATAACTGCAGGGCATGTCACAATCGGATCAGGAATATCCTCGCGGCTGATCGTGAACTTCTTAGCAGCTGCGTTAATCGTTATGGTATATCGACCCTCCTGAACTATCTTGATGGGGTGATATTGATTACCAACATTGGCATTTACATCAAGATCATCCTGGGCGTCTGAGACATACAGCCAGTCCTGACCATCGGTCACAGCACCAAAGAACAAGCGGTCATTATTCCAATGATAAGGCTCGTTCCCTTCCACCAGTTTCCTGGCAAACAGGATGTAGCCCGTAGAGTTAATATCTATTGTTTTGGAATATATGCCGCCGTTATAGTCCATCTTAGAATCCTCGGGGAATCCCCAACCAGAGCCAAGATTTCCATATAAGTAAATGTCGGGGCAATAGGTTACCGCAAGGGTCTCAGTGATGTCCTCTTGAGAGGTAGCAGATTCATCCGTACCCATCGTGATGGTGCCTTCGGCATACAAATCACGGCCATTATAGCTTACAGTTACAGTACTGCTAGCAGAACCCTCATTATTGGTGATGCTAGTAGGGCTAGCCACGAAGCCAGTTGATGGCGTCACTCCGATGTTGTCCACCAGGTTACTTCCCGTCACTGTAAATGAGCCACCATCCTCATTGATGGTCAACGATTCTTCATCAACATCAATAAAAGGCGTGGTAGGCTGGTCGCCACCACCTGTCTCATAAGTAATTTCTATCTTGGTCCAATAAGCAGCATTGGAGCCTCTTGTGATTTTAAAATACTTATAACCCTTTCCGCTAAAGTCTCCAGTAATAGTACCATTGCCTGTAGTTACTTGAGACCAGTTAGATCCGTCGGAACTACCCGATATAGTCGTAGGTCTCGCAGTTCCAGAATGTGTAATTGCAACACTGGTGATGTTGCCGGGATATGCAGTCGTATTAAAGATAACTCCAGAATTTGCTTTGGCTTGAATGTTCTCATTGTTTTTCATCAAGTCAGTGTGCTGATAAGTTATACCATCCACAGTTTTTTGTGTGTTAGTCGAATAACTACCCGTAAGTCCTAGAACTGATTGAGTTAATGTCACTGTCACAGTTCCGGCCCAGGCTGGCGGTATCGCCATGGCGAGGGCCGCAAAGATTAATAGAAATTTTAGTTTAAAGTACTTCATCTGTTTAAAATTTAATGGTTAATAAATGGTTATAATAAAGCATAAATATATGATTTACAGTGCATTAATGGCAAATTAAGCCGCAATTAAATGCGACATCAAGTGAAAAACAAGTATAAATTGCCGCAAATATAACTAAATAATGTGTAAAATAGCAATTATATTGAAGAAAAAAATAAATGGAATAATCTTATCAGAATCAGCAGAATGAGAAACAAAAAAACAGCCGCCTTGAGCGACTGTTCTGTTGTAGTATTACGAGCTGCTAGCTCGTAAGGGTGTGAATTTAATCAAAGTGCTTCCTCCTGAAGATGAAATTGTGGCCCAGGTACTTGTCGCGCACGGTCGGGTTCTCGGCCAATTCCTCGCTGGTGCCTTGGAACAGGATCTTGCCCTCAAACAGCAGGTAGGCCCTGTCGGTGATGCTCAGCGTCTCGGGGGCGTTGTGGTCGGTGATGAGGATACCGATGTTCTTGCTCTTGAGGCTATAGACGATGCTCTGGATGTCCTCCACGGCAATGGGATCGACACCGGCAAAGGGTTCGTCAAGCATGATAAAGCGCGGGTTGATAGCCAGGCCTCGGGCAATCTCGGTGCGGCGGCGTTCGCCACCCGATAGTCGGTTACCCAGGTTCTTGCGCACCTTCTGCAGGTGGAACTCGCTGATCAATTGTTCTAGGCGGTCTTTCTGTTCTGCCGGCGTGAGATTGGTCATCTCGAGCACGGTGCGGATGTTGTCCTCCACGCTAAGGGTTCGGAACACCGATGCCTCCTGTGGCAGGTAACCGATACCCAGTTGGGCGCGCTTGTAAACGGGTAGGGTAGTGATGTCAACATCGTTGAGGAACACGCGTCCCTCGTTGGGCGTCACCAGACCCGTCGTCATGTAGAATGTGGTCGTCTTGCCGGCACCATTGGGACCCAGCAGACCGACGATCTCGCCCTGATGCACATTGATAGAAACGTGGTTGACCACCGTGCGCTGGCGATATTTCTTCACCAGATTGTCGGTGCTCAAAACCAACGTGCCCGCTTCGCCCGAGGCGTTCAGTTGTGCCGCGGTCTCCTTGTCATTGCGCTTGGCAGTCGGTTTGTCCCCCTCAGCGGGTTTGCTGTCGTGTTGCCAGGGCAGTTTCATTTCTTCTTGTTGGTAGTCAGGCGCCCCTTGATGTAGTCGGTAATCAGGTTGATGGCGACCTCGTTGTTGCCGCCCTCGGGGATGATGATGTTGGCAAACTTCTTCGTCGGCTCAATGTGCAGCTGGTGCATGGGTTTGAGCACTTTCTGATAGCGGTCAATTACGGCTTGGGCTGTGCGGCCGCGCTCGATGCAGTCACGCGAGATGACACGTATCAGGCGGTCGTCACCATCGGCATCGACAAACACCTTGATATCCATCATTTTGCGCAGGCGGGCGTCGCTCAGTGCCATAATACCCTCGATGAGCACTACGTCATGCGGGCCCATGGGTACGGTCTCCTTCTGGCGCGAGCAGGTCAGATAGCTATAGGTGGGCATCTCGATGGATTCCCCTCTCTTTAACATCTTGACATGTTCCAGCAGCAGATTCCAGTCAAAAGCGGCAGGTTCGTCAAAGTTGATGTTTTGGCGCTCCTCAACGGGAACATGACTCGAGTCCTTGTAATAGGAATCTTGAGAAATCACTCCCACTTCGCCCTCGGGAAGGCGTTCCATGATCTTGCGCACTACTGTTGTTTTTCCAGAGCCGGTACCGCCGGCAATACCGATGATAATCATAATATTAACTTGATTTTAGAGATCATTGAAAATGTCGCATTGCAGCCCTTCGCCACAATTCAAACATACAAAGGTAGTGTAAGTCGAACACAATGGCAAGAAAAACCGCTTTTTTTCTTGCAAGATGACGGAATTGACGTCACTTGCTAGTGGGCAAAGATAGCAAAAGTGTGGCAAATGGGCGTTCTTTTCGGGAGAAAACTTTTGAAAAATTGCTTATAACGCCTAAAAAATCACTCAAAGACTGCTGCCGAGAATCCATGCAATGTGATCTTGTCTTCCTTTTTGCCCTTGTGGTAGGATGCATCGCCTGTCTTGATGAGGGAGGTGCCATTGATATGCTGGCTGGCGATGGTTGCCTTAACTGTTTTGGCGCTGGGATTGATGGCGACGACCAGACGTTTGTCGTTGGCTTCTCTCAAATAGATGAACGGATAGGGTCGATCGATCGCACTAAGCATTTGCCAGTTGCCGTCATTGCCTAGGGCAGGCTGGCCGTGCCTCAGGCGCAGCAGTCTCTTGGTAAAGTTGAGCAGCGAGTTCATGTCGCCATCCTGTGCTTCGACGGTGAGGCTGCCGCCTTCGGTATCAACGGGCAGATAAAGCTTGCCGGGGTCGCATGACGAGAATCCAGCGTTCCGGCTATCGCTCCACTGCATGGGTGTGCGGGAACCGGCTCGGTGGCCCGAGCCTTCCTTGCTGCTCAGCCCAGTCGTGTACTTCATGCCAATCTCGTCGCCGTAGTAGATGCAGGGAACACCGGGCATAGTCAGATGGAAGAGCATGCACACCTTGAGCTGGTCCATGGTGTTGCGGGTGCCATAATTGTGGCGGATGATGTCATGATTGCCGGTGGGGATAGAGATATAGCCGATGCCGCGCGTGGCATTGTAGGCTTGTGAGAAGTTGTTGACGAATGCCTCGATGCCGCCCTGGCCGCTAGCGTCAAAGTAGCAGTAATCATATTTCCCGCTATCGGGAGCGCCATGAGGGAAAAACAGGGAGTCATATCCCCTCAGGTTGAAATGTATCATGAAATCAATATGGAATCCTGCAACCAGCGACTGTTGGGGATTGCTCCACTCGGCAATGAGAATACATCTTGGATACTGTTGGCCCATCCATTGTCTGATTTCTTGCCATAGCTTGATGTTCTCCTGCTTGTCGGTATCATTTTTAATCAGCGACGATGCCATGTCAATACGGAAACCGTCGGCGCCCATATCCATCCAGTAGGACATGATGTTTTTCAGTTCCTGCCTTACGGCTTGCGGTCCGGGGGCGTCAATGGCTTGCTGAACGGGGTCATCAGGATCGGGGTTGACATAGCCATAATTCAATGCGGGCTGGAATTCGAAGTAGTTTTTACGGTAGTATTTTGCACGGGGAGCGTTCGCCATGCCATAGCTGCCCCAAGTGGCGATGGCCGGGTCATGGGTGCGGTGCCGCCGTTCCACAGTCCTGCGCTCATCATCGGGGATGGTGTCGGTCCACATGTAGTAGTCGCTGTACTTGTTGCGTTCTCGTTGTGCCGAAGCCTTGAACCATGGATGTTGGTCGCTGGTGTGTCCGGCAACCAGGTCCAGGCATACCTTTAGCCCCCTCTGGTGGGCCTCTTTGATGAGGAGGCACATGTCATCGTTGGTGCCGAAGCGCGGATCGATGCTGTAGAAGTCTGTCACATCATACCCTCCATCCTGCCAAGCTGACTTAAACATGGGACAAAACCATAGGGTATTCACTCCCAGGTTTTGCACATAATCCAACCGTGAGATGACACCCTTGATGTCACCGATGCCATCGTCGTCGCTGTCCATAAAAGTCGATGGGTAAATCTGGTAGATAACCGCATCAGACAACCATGACGGGCCACTGGATATGGCAAGTAAATTAAGATGTAGGCTCAACAGGAGCAGCAATACTAAATAGCGATTCATGTCGATGTTGTTTTTTATGCACTGACAAAGGTAGGTCAAAAACATGAGAAATGACGCATCAGGACCTGTCAGTTTTGCTGACAATGTGTCAGCCTGCCTGTTTTGGCACACGGTTTGCAACAACTTGGGCGGTGACTTGTGTCAAGAGGTCGCCAATCAGTATTGAATTAACAACATTAAAAACATAAAAAAAGAAAGAAAGAGAGATTTTATTATGGGAAAGATTATTGGTATCGATTTAGGAACAACTAACTCGTGTGTTTCGGTTCTGGAAGGTTCCAAGCCTGTTGTGATTCCCAACAGCGAGGGCCGCAACACGACCCCTTCGGTAGTTGCCTTCAAGGATGGCGGCGAGCGCATTGTCGGTGATCCCGCTAAGCGCCAGGCCATCATGAACCCCACGGGTACCGTATTTTCTATCAAGCGTTTCATGGGCGAGCAGTATGACCATGTCCTGAAGGATGTGGAGCGCATGCCCTACAAGGTGGTGAACAACGGCAGCAACCAACCCCGCGTGGAGATTGCAGGCCGCCAGTACACCCCCCAAGAGATTTCGGCAATGATTCTTCAGAAGATGAAGAAAACCGCCGAGGATTACCTGGGAACCACCGTTGACGAGGCTGTCATCACCGTGCCTGCCTACTTCAACGACGCTCAGCGCAAGGCCACCAAGGAGGCCGGTGAGGTTGCCGGACTCAAGGTGCAGCGCATCGTCAACGAGCCCACCGCAGCCGCTCTGGCCTATGGCCTGGACAAGGACAACAGCGACAAGAAGATTGCCGTGTTTGACTTGGGTGGCGGTACATTTGATATTTCAATCCTTGAACTCGGTGACGGTGTGTTCGAGGTAAAGGCCACCAATGGTGATACCCACCTGGGTGGTGACGACTTTGACCAGCGCATCATCACTTGGCTTGCCGATGAGTTCCAGCAGGAGAACGGTATGGACCTGCGCAAGGATCCCATGGCACTGCAGCGCCTGAAGGAGGCTGCCGAGAAGGCCAAGATTGAGCTCTCCAGCTCTACCAGCACCGAGATCAACCTGCCTTATATCACGCAGCTTGACGGTATGCCCAAGCACCTGGTAAAGACCTTGTCACGCGCTAAGTTTGAGCAGCTGTGTGATGACCTGATCCAGAGCACCATCGAACCCTGTCGCAAGGCGCTTGCCGATGCCGGCTTGAACACCAGCGATATCAACGAGGTGATCCTCGTGGGCGGTTCGACCCGTATCCCCGCCGTTCAGCAGATTGTCGAGAAATTCTTCGGCAAGGCTCCGTCCAAGGGCGTTAACCCCGACGAGGTAGTCGCTGTGGGCGCTGCTATCCAGGGCGGTGTGCTCACCGGTGATGTCAAGGACGTGCTCCTGCTCGATGTAGTGCCCCTGAGTGTGGGTATCGAGACGCTGGGTGGCGTGATGACCAAGCTCATCGAGGCCAACACCACGATTCCCGCCCGTCGCAGCCAGGTCTTCTCGACTGCTGCCGACAACCAGCCCGAGGTTGAAATCCACGTCCTGCAGGGCGAGCGTCCTATGGCTAAGGACTGCAAGACCCTGGGTCGCTTCCACCTCGATGGCATCGCTCCCGCTCCCCGTGGCATTCCTCAGATTGAGGTGACCTTTGAGGTCGATGCCAACGGTATCATGAACGTGAGCGCCAAGGATAAGGCCACCGGCAAGGAGCAGAGCATCCGCATCGAGGCTTCCAGTGGCTTGAGCGACGCCGAGATCCAGCGCATGAAGGACGAGGCTACCGCCAACGCCGCCGCCGATGCTGCCGAGAAGGAGCGCATCGACAAGATCAACGGCGCCGACGCCCTCATCTTCCAAACCGAGAAGGTGCTCAAGGACAGTGGCGACAAGCTGCCCGCCGACATCAAGGGTCAGATTGAGGGTGCCTTGAACAAGCTCAAGGATGCCCACAAGAGCCAAGACCTCGCTGCCATCGACACCGCATCTGCCGAACTGAACTCCCTGTTCGAGAAGATGTATCAGCAGGCTGGTGGCGCACAAGGCGGACCTCAGGGCGCAGGCTTCGACCCCAGCAACATGGGTGGTGCAGGCTTCCAGGGTGGTCCCGCCGGTGGAGCTCCCAACCAGGGTGGCGACAACGTTGAGGATACAACTTACGAAGAAGTAAAGTAAGAGTATTTAATAGGTTAATAATTGTGACGGTGGCGCGAGACGTGATGTCCCGCGCCACTTTCTTATGTCTGTTGGATTAGTCCAGCAGATAATTGATCAGTGCAGTGACGTCCTTGATGCTAAGAACGTCGCTGGAACCTTCCAGCAGATGGTCAATAATTACTGACACATCACTGATGGTGAACGGCTCGTTGTACTTGGCGATATGCCCTACAACTTGCAGTTTGCCCTGTGTGTCACACACCTTGGTCTGCTTGTTGGCATCGGTGGTATAGTAATAGAATCCGATGCTGTAGCTGCCCTCGGCAAGCGTGGCGGGCAGTGTTATGGATCCGTTGATGGAGCTGCCCTGTTGGAAACTGTTCTTGCCGATGGTGATGTTGTCGCTGCTGCACACCTGGTTGCCTTGGGCATCAATGAGACCAAAGTCCACATTCAGCTGATTGTAGGTGGTCCTGAAGGTGACATTTTGTGCTTCGGCGCTCAACTGGTCTCCCAGGATCATCAAGCCGTTGGCAACATTCAGGTTTTCGGCATTAATGATGCAATAGGCGGGCGGCTCAACGCCGATGAGCATCTCGTGGCCGGAATTGAACTTCAGCTGGTCTCCTTCGCGGTGCGTCATGTTCAGTGCAGTGGAAACATACCAACCGTCGCAGGTGCCGTACCAGCCGAAGTTGAAGTGGTAGCGGTTCTCACTGTTATAGCCGTCACAGATGAAGGCGTGGCCACCGGCGCTCGGGTCATTGGCAGCATACAGGATGGGACGGCCGGCATCCAACTCGGTCCTGATCATGCTTTCCCATTGTGCGGTGGTGTAGTTGTTGTTCCACGAATAGCCTTTCTGCACATATTGCGCAGATGAGCTATAGCCAAAGCTCTTCATCGCAGCCAACTGGCTGTCGGTATAGGCACCACTGCCCTCAGGGCTGTAATCCATTTCTACGGCCTGACCGCAGTAGCGGCCCAGTTTGGCCACCTCTTGTGCCTGGGCATCGGTATAGAAGTCCTGGACCAGCTGGCTGTTGTCCCAGTCCCAGTGGCAGTAGGAGTCGATCATCAGGCTATAGTCAAATGTGGTCGCTGGCAGCGCGGGTACATACTGGCGTATGGAATAGCAATAGTATCTGCCGATGGCATCACTGCTGGTGGGATACTGCCAGTAGTACATCACCTGAGCCATGGCGGTGGCTACACAGCCCACGACGCAGTACTGGTTCTGGTAAACGGGGCACTGCCAGTCATAGGGGTCTTCCTGTCCCCATGTGGTCTTGATGAGCGGTTCGACGCCGTTTGAGGCTTTGAACGATACAGGCGCCGGAACCAGGTCGTTGCCCTTGTAGGTCTGCAGAAACTCGATTTCTTTCTTGTAGCCATTGAGCAGGTCTTCAAGTGGAGCAGGCAGGTTGTTGAAGTCGATGCGTCCCTTGTCGCTGTATCCCAGCACCTGAGCGGCGCGGTCTTCGCCAGCGATAATGACAAATCCTCCTCCCTTGATATTGAAGACATAGTAGTCGTTGGCATTGGTCACGACTGACGAGGGCTCGGCATGAGCGAGCAACAGGTCGCTTGAGGCAGTGCCTCGGAGCGTACCAGGAGCCGCTGCGGCATGTTGCTTGACAAAGTTGTTGGCAACCGTGCGAGCGGCGTTTACGGTGATGTTGCCGGCGTTGATGGCCGACGTTGACATGAAGAGCAACGCAAGCGTGCTCAAGAGGTTTTTAGTGTAATTCATTGTAAAATACGGTATAGGTTAATTATGTTTATTTGAACTTGACGAAAATAAGTTGCTGATACTCAACTCCTCCCCCAAAAAACGAGAGAGGAGTCGGGGATTGCTAACGTGATGATTGACAATCAATAATTTTGTCGGACTCACGTTATGTTAGATTACTCCAGCAGATGATTGATGAGTCCGGTGACGTCATCGATGTTGAGGTTTTGGTAGGTCCCGTTTATCAGGTACTGGATGCTGGTCGTTACATCATCGATGCTGAACGGAGCATTGTACTTGGCGAGATGTCCGACGACATTCAGCTGTCCGCCTTGATTGTTGGTGAAGACGGTCATTCGGGGCGATGAGATGTAGTAATGGACCTTCAGGTCATAGCATCCCGGATCCAGCGTACTGGGCAAGGTGATGGTGGCATTCAAGCTGCTGCCCTGCTCAAAATTGGCAGTCGTGATGTTTAATGCCTGGCTTTTGGCTTTGAGTACGCCGTTGGCATTGTAGAGGTTGAAAATCAGGTTGAGGTTCGGGTGGCTGCTCCTGATGATGACGTTCGAGGCATTGATGTCAAAGGCCTCGCCCAGCACCATCAGCCCGTTGGGCGATGTGATGTCGTCCATCGATACCACGACATAGGCGGGCGGCTCCACACCAGTGAGCATCTCGTGGCTCCAGTTGAAGTGCAGTGCCTCGCCGTCGCGATGCGTCATGTTGAGGGCGGTGGAAACATACCAGCCGTCACAGGTGCCATACCAGCCGAAATTGAAATGGAACAATCCCTCCTGGTTATAGCCGTCGCACACAAAGGCATGGCCACCGGCTGCATAGTCGTTGGCAGAGTACAGGATGGGGCGTCCGGCGTCGAGCTCTGCCCTGATCATGGCTTCCCACTGGGCGTCGGTATAAGCGTCTCCCCACCAGCTCTCGCGGCTAACGTCATCGGCCGATGAGCTGTAACCGAATTTCTTCATTGCCGAGAGCTGGTCGGTCACATAGGCACCGCTGCCATCGGGGCTATAGCCCATCCTCACTGCCTGGCCGCAGTAACGTGCCAGCTTGGCAACCGCTTCGGCTTGTTCGTCGGTATATTCGTCCTGAATGAGTTTGCCCTGCTCGTAGTCCCAGTGGCAATAGGAATTCAGCATCTTGCCGTAGTCAAATGAGGTCTCGGGCATGGCAGGCAAGGTCTGTCCCAGGTCGTAGCAGAAGTAGGCATTCAATTCAGGACTCATGGTGGGATATTGCCAGTAGTGCATCACTTGGGACATCGCTGTGGCAACGCAGCCCACGACGCAGTACTCCCCGTTATAGGTGGGGCACTGCAGGTAATAGGGCATCTCCTGACCCCAGTGCGACTTGATGAGCGGTGCCACGCCGCTGCCGCTGGTCAGGCGGGGAGTGGGTGAGGCTGTGAGCTCGGGATGGGACAGCAGATAGTTGATTTCCTCGGCATATCCGTTGAGCAGCGCGCGGGCATTGCTCGGCAGACGGTCAAAGTCCAGCATGCCGCTGTCGCTGTAACCCAGGATGGGGTGGGCGCGGTCATCGCCGGCGACGATGATAAAACCGCCTCCCGTGATGTTGAAGGCATAATAGGCGTTGGCTTGGCTGACGGCCTTTGAGGGCTCAGCGTGGATCAGCTTCAGTTCAGCACCGGCAGCCGATTTAAACGAGGGGTTCGCCGACTTGCTCATGAAGGCCCTGGCGGCATGGCGGGCAGCAGTAGCGTTAACGACCTCGGCAACAGCGTTGACAGTCAGCATCGCTATCGCCGTCACACAGCATAAAACAATGATTCTCTTATAGTTCATGTCGATGTAAATGATTAAGATGGTAATAATTTATTATTCAGCCGCCAAAAATAATGTCTTTTTGACAAATCGACAAAAAATCTGCTTAAAAACTGGAATTTTTCTAAAAACCTGTTGTTTCC
Source organism: uncultured Prevotellaceae bacterium (assembly GCA_946186345.1). Classification (GTDB taxonomy): domain Bacteria; phylum Bacteroidota; class Bacteroidia; order Bacteroidales; family Muribaculaceae; genus Sodaliphilus. The sequence continues at coordinate 25,035 of CAMHMV010000016.1, forward strand.
ACAAGATGATTGCCAAGTTCTTCCCCAAAAACAATCATCAAAAAAACTTTCGTTTAACCGCATTAAAATCAAAAAAAATAACTATTTTTGCAAATTCTCACCAATTGATGAGTGTAAAGCGTGTAGTATTAAAAAGCCAGGAATGAAATTAAAAGTTCTGTTTGATAAACTGCGGGGTCGCTATTTCAAGCGAACCTTATCGGCATTGGGCATTATTTTGCTGGCAGGATTGCTCATCGAGGTAGTGGCGCTGGTGCAGTACAATTATGCCCACTCCCTGCTTGAGGAAGAGCTGGACAACCGCACCGAGAGTGAGATGACGCTTAAGGCGGTGCGCGTGCGAGGCATCCTGCGTTCCCACGAGAGCATGACGCGCAACTATCTGTGGCTCGTCAGGCAGCAAATCCATCACCCCGACAAGATCTATCCCATCATCCAGCGCATCGTGAGCACCAACCCCGACGTGATGAGCAGTTTTGTGGCCTTTGTCCCCAATCATTATCCCGAGAAGGGCCGGTTGTTTGAGCCCAGTGCCTACCGCAGCAGCGGTGACAGCATCGTCGTGCGCCAGCTGGCGGACCCCTATGACTACACCACCCGCGAGTTCTATCACAAGGCGGTGGAGAACGGCAACGCGAGTTGGAGCGACCCCTATTTTGACGAGTTTGCCAGCGGCGAGCAAGTCGTTACCTATTCCATGCCCTTGACCGACGACAACGGCAACGTGGTAGCCGCCTTCGGCATCGACATGGATACCCAGGGCATCGTCGATACCCTCAACATGAAGCACGAGGAGGAATCCACCTTCTTCCTGCTGCTCACCGAGGACGGCCGCCTGGTGGCGCAGCCCGACTCGACCCATGCCAAGTGGAAGGATGTGGATGACGTGGTCAGCATGATCAACGACAGCACCGTGGCGCGCAAGTCCAGCACCAGCGGCCACAGCAAGGTGATTACCTTCATTGACAGCGAGGACGGTTCCAAAGCCTATATCTATTATGCCTTCATGAGGGGAAGACCCCACTGGCAGGTCGTCAAGGTGTGCTATGATGACGAAGTCTATTCTAAACTCACGAGGATGCGCCGCAACTCCATCCTGATGATGCTGGCAGGTTTCTCCCTGCTGGGGTTCATCCTGTACCGCTACAACCGCAACCTCAAGCACCTGTATGAAAGCAACCTGAGTAAGGAGCATACCGACAGCGAGTTGCGCGTTGCCCAGAACATCCAGTCCAAGATGTTGCCTGCCAGCGGCATCCGTCGTCCCGATGTGGACGTGAGCGGCATCCAGGTGACAGCGTTTGAGGTGGGCGGTGACTTGTATGACTACCTCATCCGTGACGAGAAGCTGTACTTCTGCATCGGTGACGTGAGCGGCAAGGGCGTGCCCTCGTCGCTGGTCATGGCCGTGGTCCATTCCTACTTCAGGACGTTTTCCCAGAACATGAGCAACCCTGGTCAGCTGATGCGCTCCTTCAACGAGGCAGCCTCCCAGGATAACGAGACCAATATGTTTGTCACGCTGTTCATCGGCGTGCTCGACCTGCCCACGGGACGCTTGCGCTATTGCAATGCGGGCCATGACGCGCCATTGATCCTCAATGAGGGCGTGAAGCCGTTGCCGGTCAATGCCAATCTGCCCATCGGCCTGTATAGCGATTTCACCTATGTGCAGCAAGAGACGGTATTGCCGCCCGACACGACGCTGCTGCTCTACACCGATGGACTGACCGAGGCAGCCAACAGGCAGCGGCAGCTCTTCGGCTTGCAGCGCATTATTGACGTGACCCAGGCCTGTGTCGAGCAGGGCAAATATGAGCCTGATGAGCTGATGGCTGAATTGTATGCCCAGTCAGTACGTTTTGCCGACGGGGCACAGCAGAGCGATGACCTGACGATGCTTGCCATGCATTATCACCGCCCTGCCGAGACGCTGGTGCTCAACGAGTCGCTTACCCTCGCCAATGACGTGAAGCAGGTGCCTGAGCTCAACAATTTCGTCAAATCGGTAGCCGACCGATTAAACCTCGAGCCCTCGCTCTCGTCTCAACTCATGCTGGCGGTGGAGGAAGCAGTGGTCAACGTGATGAATTATGCCTATCCGATAGGTACCGAGGGCGAAGTCCAGATTGACGCCGTGGCGACTGAGCAGGACCTGAAGTTCATCATCACCGACCAGGGCAAGACGTTTGACCCCACCCAGGAGACCCATGTCGATACGACACTCGATGTTGAGGACCGTCCTATCGGAGGACTTGGCATCCTGTTGGTACAGTCCCTCATGGACTCCATCAACTATGAACGCTATGATGGTAAGAACGTATTAACACTCAAGAAATCATATAAAAACATTAAATCCTAATAATAAGTAGCAATGAAAACAACAATTCAAGAATTTGACGAGAACATCATCGTCACCATGATCGGTTCGCTCGACACCGCAGCCGCTATTGAAACAGAACAGACGTTGAAACCCATTACAGCCCCCGAGGTTGCAAAGGATATCGTATTTGAATGTCAGGAACTGGAATACATCGCATCAAGCGGCCTGCGCATCCTGCTCGACGTGCTCAAGAAGACCAAGGCTAAGGGCAAACGTGTCGTGCTGCGTAACTTGAATGAAGAAATCAAGAACGTGTTCAAGATCACGGGCTTTATCAATCTGTTTGAGTTCGAGTAATTCCATGCACCCTATGTATGGCTTAAGGAAATGGCTACTGTCGGCAGCATGTGCCGGCAGTGCCTTGTTGCTATGCGCCCAGCAGCCTAGCGATACCGTCACGGCTCCAAAGAACCAGCTGAGCTTTGACCTGCAGTTCCTGGGGCGTGGCGAGTCACGCTATGGCGGCCTGCTCTATGACAACACCGGCATTGACAAGGAAGAGGAAGAAGAGAACGTAAAAACAGCCAAGTCCAGTTTCGTGATGGGGCGCACTCGACTGCCCATCAACTTCAGGCGGGACTGGCTTGAGGCCCGTGTCACCCCTCAACATTCCGGCGTGTGGGGACAGGCAGGAAAAGGCGCCTTCAACCTCTACGAGACTTGGGTGAAGATGACGGCCCCTTCAGGCTTGTTCGCCCAGGTCGGCAGGGTGGCGCTGAACTATGATGACGAGCGCATCATCGGTTCTGATGATTGGGCGATGGCTTCGGCGTCCCACGACATCTTGCGTTTTGGATATGAAGGTAAAGGCCATAAGGCTCACATCATACTGGCCTACAACCAGAATCCCGATGTGATGGTCACAGGAGATACCTATTATGTCAATGGTGCACAACCCTATAAGACCATGCAGGACTTGTGGTACCACTATGATTTCTCAAGAATCCCGCTGGGGGCTTCGGTGCTGTTTATGAATATCGGCATGCAGAGTGACCCGGAAATGCCACGACGCACTTGGTTCCAGCATCTGCTGGGTGGATATGTGTCGTTCTCTCCCAAACGCTGGAATGCAGAACTGTCCTACTATCACCAGTTCGGCAAGAGTGAACAGGGCATTAAGATTGATGCCTGGATGGCGAGTGTCAAGGCGTCTTACAGTCCCTTAAATCTTTTAAAAATTCAGGCAGGCTATGACTACCTGAGTGGAGACAAGAATTTTGCCGTTCCTCCCAGGGGGGCTATCGGTGTGACTCATCATCAGGTAATCAAGGGCTTCAGCACGGTCTATGGCTCCCATCACAAGTTCTATGGTGCAATGGATTTCTTCTATGTGAGCACTTATCTGAACGGATTCACTCCTGGCTTGCAGAATGCCTATGTAGGAGCCACTTACACTCCCTTGAAAGGTCTCATGATCAATGGCAGCTACCACTATCTGGCAACAGCGACCAAGCTTCAAGACATGGATATGACGCTGGGCCACGAGGTGGAACTGCAGGCTGCCTATGCCATCACGCCCGATGTGAAATGTGCCATCGGTGCATCATGGATGACAGGTACCGAGACCATGGAACGCCTCAAGCGCTCCAGCAACAACAATTCTCTGCGATGGGGTTGGATCACACTGAGTGTTAACCCTCGCATTTTCTCAATTAAATGGTAAATTTAACTCAATAAACAAGTATATGAAACTGTCAGCGCCATTATCTAAATCTCAATTTGGTATTTATGTAGAATGTGTAGGCCACCAAGGTGAAGCCTATTATAACCTGCCTTATATTTATGTACTCGACCCTTCACTTGACGGTGAGCGGTTGCTTGCGGCGATAGAGCGCGCCTTCAAGGCTCATCCCACCCTGTTCACACGCATCGAGCTGAATGAGGATGGAGAACCCTTGCAGACCATTGACATGGACAACGAGCCCTGGTCGCTCGCCATCGAGAACATTCAGGACATCGAAGCCGAAAAGGCAAACTTGGTAGTTCCGTTCAATATCTACGGTGATCGTCTGTTCCACGTCAGGCTATTGCATGATCAGAACTATTATTATCTCTTCCTGGATTATCACCACATTATTGTTGATGGCACCTCGATGCAGATCATGCTGCAAGACATCGATAAGGCCTACCGTGGTGTGGAACTTCTTCCTGAGGAACTGACACTGATGGATGTAGCCAATGACGAAGCCTCACGCCGAGAGACTCCTGCATTTGATGAGGCTAAAAAATGGTATGCCGCTAACTTTGACTGCGGTGACACCTTCACTCAGTTCACTCCCGATCTGGAAGAGCCTGAGCACAGCGAGGACAATTTACTCCGCACCCTGTCTCTTGACCTAAACCGAGTAGAAGATTACTGCAAGCAGAACGGCGTGTTCAAGAGCACGTTGTTCACGACAGCCTATGCCTACTTGCTGGCCAAGTTCAACAACGAACAGGAAAGTCTGTTCACCACAGTCTATAACGGACGAAATGATAAACGCTTTGCCCATTCGGTGGGTATGGCTGTTAAAACCCTGCCCGTTTATACCAAATTCACCAACGATACCACCGTGCTTGACTTGCTGCTTAAAGGACAAGAGCAGATGGGCGGCTGCCGCAAGCACGACATCTATACCTATAGTGACCTTGTAACCGACCTGAATCTGCAGAGTAACTCGATGTTTGCCTGGCACGGTATGTTGTTTGACAATGAGACAATGGGCGGCAAGCCCATGCAGACTGTCCGCATTGGCAACAGTACTATAGACGCCTCGTTTTACATGAAGGTCTTTATCAAGGACGATAAGGTACAAGTCAAAGCAGAATATAATTCCAATGAGTATTCCAGTGACTTCATCGCTCAGATTCTCGAAAGCTACGAGGCGGTGCTCGAGGGATTCCTTACTCAGGAATACTTGAAGGACATTAACATCGCGACAGCAGATCAGGTGGCACTCCTCGATAGTTTTAACCCTGGGGAGTTGGAATATGATGACACTCAGACCATCGTCTCGCTGTTCCGTCAGCAGGTTCAAGCCACCCCTGACAATATAGCCGCTGTTTATCTGGACAAACAGTTTACTTATGCCCAAGTTGACGAAATCAGCAATCGCATTGCCGCTTACATCGTTAGCAAGGGGCTGGGCGCTGAGGACGTTGTATCGGTACTCATTCCTCGCTGTGAATGGATGCCCATCGCGTCAATAGGTGTGCTGAAAGCCGGTTGCGCTTACCAGCCACTCGATCCGAGTTATCCCAAGGAGCGACTCAACTTCATGATGCAGGACGCCAGCGCCAAACTGCTTATTGCTGACGAGGAATTGCGTCCCATCGTTGACGAGTATGAGGGTGAAGTGCTGTTGACCAAGGATATCATGAACCTGCCTGCTGCAGAAGCTCCCGAGGTGGATATCAAGCCCGACCAGTTGTTCATCCTGCTTTATACTTCAGGTTCGACAGGTGTGCCCAAGGGTTGCCAGTTGATTCACCGCAACCTCGTGGCCTTCTGCCACTGGTACCATCAGATGTTTGATCTCAAGCCAGGCAACAAGGTAGCAGCCTATGCCAGCTACGGTTTTGACGCCAACATGATGGATACGTACCCCGCATTGACTTGCGGCGCGACGGTCTATATCGTTCCTGAGGAATTGCGTCTGGACCTCATTGCCCTCAACGAGTATTTTGAGCAGAACGGCATTACCCACTCGTTCATGACGACGCAAGTGTGTTACCAGTTTGCCACCAGTGTTGAGAACCACTCGCTGCAGTATCTCTCGACCGGTGGTGAGAAACTGGCATCACTCACGCCGCCGCAGGGCATTAAGTTCTACAACCTGTACGGTCCCACCGAGTCAACGGTTTTCATTACCTATTTCCTTGTAGATAAGAAAATGAAGGAGATTCCCATCGGCAAAGCGCCGAAGAACGTGCGCTTATATATTGTTGACCCACAGGGTCACCGTCTGCCCGTGGGAGCAGCTGGTGAATTGTTGGTTGCAGGTCCACAGGTGAGCCGCGGTTACTTGAACCGTCCTGAGAAGACCGCCGAGGTCTATATCACCAATCCGTTTACTGACGACGAAAAGTATCAACACGTATATCGCACGGGCGATATCGTGCGCTATTTGCCCTCGGGCGATATCCAGTTTGTGGGTCGCCGCGATGGTCAGGTGAAGATTCGTGGTTTCCGCATCGAGCTGAAGGAGGTCGAGGGTGTCATCCGCGAGTTCCCCGGCATCAAGGACGCAACGGTTCAGGCCTTTGACGAGGAAGGTGGCGGCAAGTTCATTGCGGCCTATGTCGTCAGCGATGACAAGGTGGATATTGAAGCGCTCAACAACTTCATACTGGACCAGAAGCCGCCCTATATGGTACCGGCTGTGACCATGCAGATTGATGCCATCCCGCTGAACCAGAACCAGAAGGTGAACAAGCGTGCTCTGCCCAAGCCCGAGAAGAAGGCCGCTGCCGCCGAAAATGTCAATGTGCCGATGAATGTGCTGGAACAGGAACTGCACAAGATGGTCGCCGAGATTGTCAATAATACCGACTTCGGTGTAACGACGGTGCTGGGCTATGCTGGTCTGACATCCATCTCGGCCATCAAGCTGGCAGTGCAGGTCAACAAGCGCTATGGCGTGACACTCGACTCCCGCAGCCTAGTCAAGACCGGCAACATCCAGTCTATTGAGAACGAAATCCTTCAAGCATTGCTCGCTGGCGGAACTGTAGAGACGCAAAATCTTGCGTCTCCCGCTCAGGAGGCGAGAAACAGTGCTCCGCTGTCCTACGCACAAACGGGTGTTTATTTTGACTGCCTGAAGAATCCGGCTTCTACCATCTATAACATCCCTTACCTGCTTTTCTATCCCGAAGGTATTGAAGCTAATCGTCTTGCTGATGCTGTGAAGCGTGTCATTGAGGCTCATCCCGAGTTGAATGTCCACTTCACTACCGAGGGCGACAGCATTATCCAAACGACCGTGGATAGCGTTCCCATTGAGGTGGACATCACCGAAATGACTGAAGAAGAACTGGCGAAATACAAGAATGAGTTTGTTCGTCCGTTCAACTTGCAGAAACCGCCGCTGTACCGCGCCGAAGTGGTCAAGACCCCGGCTGGCGTCAACCTGTTGCTGGATGTTCATCACTTGATATTTGATGGTGGCTCTGCCGACTTGCTCATCCGTCAAATCAATGCTCTCCTTGAGGGTAATACGATTGAAAAAGAGTCCTATAACTACTTGGACTTTGTTGCCGATCAGCAGGCTGCCGAGGAAAGCGAGACCTTCAAGGCATCCCAGCAGTTCTTTGCCGAGAAACTGCAGACCTGTGAAGGTGCCAGCGAGATTCCTGCCGACTTGCCCAAAACCGATGAGCAAGGTTTCATTGGCGAGGCTGTATGTCCTGTAGATTTGGAACGTGCCGCAGCCTTCTGCCGTGATCAAGAGATTACGCCAGCCCACCTGTTCTTGGGTGCTACGGCCTACGTTGTCTCTCGTTATACCAATAACCGTGACGTTTATCTGTGTACCGTCAGCAGCGGCCGCAGCAACCTGAAGATTGCCGACACGGTAGGTATGTTTGTTAATACGCTCGCCCTGGGCATGAACATTGATGATGTGACGGTCGAACAGTTCCTGAAAAATGCGAGCGACACATTTGACCAGACACTTCGACATGAGGATTATCCCTTCGCGCGCATCGCTACCGACTATGGCTTCCGTCCCGCCATCGCCTATGCCTATCAGGTGGGCGTGCTGTCGCAATACACGGTAAACGGTAAGCCGATGGGACAGGAGTTGCTGGAACTCAATGTGCCCAAGTTCAAGATTAACATCAAGATTGAATCGCGTGGTGTAGTTGTACAGTATGACGATTCGGTTTACAGCGAGAGGGTAGGGCGTGGCCTAGCCGAGAGCATTGTGGCTGTCGCTATGAGGATGATGGAAGCACCTCAAGCCCGCTTGCGCCAGTTGTCTATCGTGAGCGAGAGCCAGGAGGAGGAATTGAGCCACCTGCGCCAGGTGGACACGGGCGACGTTCCCGCCGATGCCCCCTTCACCTTCTTCCACGAGTGCATCGGACACTTTGCAAAGACGCAGCCCGACCATGAGGCACTGGTGGCTATTGATGCCAAATACACCTATAAGGAGATGGACGAGGTGACCAATCGCATCGCCGCCGCCCTGAGAAAACGTGGCGTGAAGGAACATGACCGTGTGGCCTTGCTGCTGCCGCGTACGAGCCGCCTGATTCTCGCCCTGTTCGGTGTGCTGAAATCCGGCGCTGCCTATATCCCTTGCGACCCCGAGTATCCCGCTGACCGTGTGAAGCTCATCCTTGAGGACAGTGAGGCGCGCTACATCATCACCACAGCCGACAAGTTGGACACTGTGCCTGAAGGCAAGGCCATCGACGTGGAGGAACTGGTGAACGACGATAATGACGGTAAGGTAACAACGGATATCACTCCCGATGCTCTTGCTTACCTGATTTATACCAGTGGCTCGACTGGCCGTCCCAAGGGTGTTATGCTGCACCACAGGGGCATCTGCAACTACCTGTACGGACATCCAGCAAATGTATTTGCCAATGGTGTCATGACCGATGCCAAGCGCATGCTGAGTGTAACGACCATCTCGTTTGACGCCGCTCTGCAGGATATCGGTACAGCCTATTTCAATGGCAAGACACTCATTGTCGCTACCGAGGAACAGGCCAACAATCCGCTTGACCTTGCCCGTCTCATCAATGAGGAGCACATCAATATGGTATCAGGTACGCCGTCGCGTTGGATGACGTGGCTGACGAGCGAGGACTTCTGTGACGCCATCAGCCGCATCAGCATCGTGCGTGCCGGCGGTGAGAAATTCTCCGACCAGTTGCTTGCCCAGCTGAGGAATGTGACCAAAGCACGCATCTTTAACTGCTACGGTCCCACCGAGACCACTGTAGCGTCCAATAACAAGGAACTGACGCATGCCGACATTGTCACCGTGGGCAAGCCGCAGCTCAATGTCAAGGAGTTTATCGTGGACCAGGATGGCAACGAATTGCCTGTCGGCGTCGTTGGCGAACTCTACATCGGTGGCCGCGGCGTGGCTCATGGTTACAACAACCTCGACGAAATGACGCGTGAGCGCTTTGTGGATTACCACGGCGAGCGCATCTACAAGTCGGGTGACTACGCCAAGTGGCTGCCCGACGGTGATGTCGTGATTCTGGGCCGTACCGACCACCAGATCAAGCTGCGTGGTCTGCGCATCGAGTTGGGTGAAATTGAGAATGTGATGCTCAAGGTTGAAGGCCTCAAGAAGGTGGTCATCCTCATCCGCAAGATCAATGACAAAGAACACCTGTGTGCCTATTATACTGCCGACCGTGAAATCGCTCCCGATGCACTGAAGACTGAGATCTCCAAGAGCCTGACGCAGTACATGGTGCCCACGGCCTACTTGCAATTGAAGGAAATGCCCATGACGCCCAATGGCAAGACCGACGTCAAGGCGCTGCCCGAGCCCGAATTGGCCATCAGCTCTGCCTACGTTGAGCCTGTCAATGATACTGAGCGCACCTTCTGCGACATCTTTGCGGGAATCCTGCAGATGGACAAGGTCGGCGCTACTGACAACTTCTTTGAGTTGGGTGGCACCTCGCTCGTGGTGACCCGTGTGATCATTGAAGCCGACAAGGCTGGTATGCACGTGGCCTATGGTGATGTTTTCGCCAATCCCACGCCTCGCAAGTTGGCTCGACTGATCACTGGCGATACTGACAATGAGGGTGATAACGAGATAACGGCATTTGATTACACCGCCATCAACAACCTGTTGCAGCGCAACACGTTGGACAACTATCGCAAGGGAGAACGCCAGCAGTTGGGTAATGTCCTGATCACTGGTGCAACTGGTTATCTGGGCATCCACATCTTGCGCGAACTCATTGACTCCGATGCCGAGAACATCTACTGCCTGGTTCGTGGTAAGAGCCTTGAGGCTGCCGAGAGTCGTCTGCGCACCCTGCTGTTCTATTACTTCTCTGATGCATTCAAGGATTTGTTTGGTACACGACTCCATGTTATCTTGGGCGATGTGACAAGCGACTTCGGTGAAGGATTGCAGGTGGATACCATCTTCAACTGTGCCGCAATCGTTAAGCACTTCAGCGAGGGAACCGAGATTGAAGACGTCAATATCGGTGGCGCTCAACGCAGTGTGGACTACTGCTTGAAGACCGGTGCTAAACTCGTACATGTTTCAACGGCCAGCACGCGTGGCTTGTGGGCTGGAGAGATTAAGGATGATATCTTCACCGAGCAGCGCCTCTACATGGGACAGTTCTTGGGTAATAAATACATTTATTCCAAGTTCATAGCCGAGCGCTTGATTCTCAATGCAGTAGCACTGCATGGCTTGAGTGCCAAGATCATGCGTGTGGGTAACTTGGCTGCCCGTTCAACCGATGGTGAGTTCCAGGCCAACTTTGCCACCAACTCGTTCATGGGACGCATCAAGGTTTATAACATGCTGGGCTGCTGTCCTCACACGATGCGCAACAAGCAAGTAGAGTTCTCACCTATCAACGAGGTGGCCCACGCTATCGTGCTGCTCAGCTCTACTCCCAAAGAATGTACCGTCTTCCATCCCTACAACATTCACGGTCAGTTCTTGGGTGATGTGCTCATGGGATTGACCTCGGTAGGCGAGGGCGTGCGTTTCGTGGAACAGGAGGAATTTGCCGAAGCTATGGATCGTGCCAAGGAAGATCCTCAGAAGGCTAAGCAGATGTCATCACTGCTGGCTTATCAGGATATGGCTCATGGTCAAAAGACGGTCGATGTCAAGCGTGACAACGACTATACGACCCAGGTGCTCTACCGTTTGGGCTTCTCTTGGTCGCCCACCTCATGGGACTATGTTGAACGCATGTTGACTGCCATTGGCTCGTTGGGCTTCTTTGATCTTTAAATCGATAAACCGTCTGGGTGATCCGGCATCTCTATTTACAATAGAGTGGCAGGATCACCTGGACCATCATGAATGAAAAACTGATAATGCGAGATAACGATATCAATATCAATAAACAGTTTTACAATTACTTGTGGGCATATATCCTGGTGGCTCTTTCGGGCTGTCTGGGTAATGTGGTGGATGGTATCATCGTGGGCAACCTCATCAGTGAGGACGGTGTGAGCGCCATTAACCTCTCAAAGCCCATCAATCAGTTCATCTTCACCCTTCATCTGCTAATCAATGCAGGTGCTGGAATGCTGGTCGCGTACGCCTTGGGCCAGAAGAAGATTGATGATGCTCGGCGCTTCTTCACACGTGCGCTATCATTCAGCATGGGTTTAGGGTTGCTGTTGACATTGGTCGGTGGAATCATGTTCCCGCATCAGACGGCACGGATGCTCTGCAGCAATGAGCAGATTCTGCCCCTTGCCGAGGATTATATGCGTGTGCTGCTGATTGGCAATCCGGCATTCATCTTAATGTGGGGACTATCCACGATGGTGGGTGTTGATGGCAGCCCCCGTCTGGTTTCGCTGGCTGTCATCATCGATAATGCGGTCAATCTGTTGCTTGATATCGTGTTCATTCAGTACTTCGGATGGGGCATCACGGGATCGTCGGCCGCCACTGTTGTGGGTCATCTTGTGGGTATTGCTATATTGCTTTGCCATTGGCGAAACCCTGAAAACAGGCGACTCGTTCCGGTGTTCTCAACCGATGGGCTCGTGTCATCATGGCGGCGCATTGTATCTCAAGGCGCTCCGTTGGCAGTTGCATCTATCTGTTTGACGCTGCTGTTGCTCAGCGCCAACACTATCGTGCTATCGACGACTGGACGCACGGGTATTTTTGTGTTTGCCCTGTGCATGAATTTGTTACAGGTATATAACCTCTTTTTGTCAGGCACTTGTCAGACCCTACAGTCACTGGGTGCCATTCAGGTGGGTAAGAAGGACGATGAGGGCGTACGGACAGTCATCAAGCGTGGCTTCCGGTTCATTACCACATCAATGGTGGTCACTTGTCTGTTGGTTTGGTTCTTCCCCCAAGGCATTGCACGTCTGTTCGGCTGCGATGAGCCCGAAATGATAGCTCAGAGCGAGTCCGCACTGCGTGTTTTCGCTTTGAGTTTCATCCCATTCTGCTATATCTATGTGCTGATGATTGTCTATAAACTATATAGTCAGCACCGCATGGCACTGTTCATCTCGTTTGCCCTGTCGCTCACGGTAATCCCTGTATTGTGGATCATGGCTAAGTGGATGCCGCAGTACCTCTGGTACAGTTATATGATCGCTTACCTGATTGAGGCAGCTATTATCTTTGCCCTGCACAAGGCACGCCACATCCAGTTTGTGCTCAAGAAGTGATTTATATTGACGACAATATTTGGAATTTTGACCTGCGCCAAGCGCTCGACTCGGTGAGCGAGTGGCGCAAGAATTATGCCCTGCGTTATCGTCGGGAATTGGACCAGCGTCTGTCTGTAGCGGTTTACAAGCTGTTGCAACACGCCTTATTGACTGAATATGGCCTCAATATTCTGCCACGTTTCATTTACAACGGCAATGGCAAACCGGCACTGGAAGGGTTTCCTGAAATCCATTTCAGCCTGAGCCACTGCAATCAGGCGGTAGTTTGTGCCGTCAGTGAATTGCCCGTGGGCATTGACGTCGAGACGACTGACAATTATAGTGACGAGGTGGCGAGGCAGGTGATGAGCCATGCCGAGTTGCGCTTGATCAATTCATCTGCCCGTCCTGAAGTCACATTCACACGACTCTGGACAATGAAAGAGAGCTTGTACAAAATGAGAGGAGTACCCCTCGCCGGTGGTATCCCTCGCATGCTGGACCACACCGACGGCTACCGCTTCACGACTCTCGTCCACGCTGACTGCATCATCACTTCCTGCTCCATGAGATAGGCTCGTGATGGCAATCCAATAAACCGAAACAAGCGACTGAATTTCAGCCGCTTGTTTTGATTATTGGGGTATGAGGGAGTCCAGGCGGATTATTGCTTCACGGCCTGGATCATTTTTCCAGCACTGTGGGCACTCAGCTGCGGGGCATACTGGCACTGGATGGTGGCGATGCCCGAGGTAAACTCGCCGGGATTGGTCACCCACACATCATAACCGATGATGTGTGTGCCCTTGTTCAGGCTGTTGATGAACACGTTGGTCTGGGTGTCCTTGGTCTCCTGGTAGAACCAGGTGTTGTCCTCGCTGCGGTAACCCGAGAGCTGGTCAACGGGCTCGAAACAGGCGGCGCGCTCGTCGGTCATGGTCACGAAGTCCATGTCCTTGTTGGTCTTGATGATGACGCGCACCTTTACTTTATCGCCCACCTTGAAGGCATCAGCCTTGTGCAGCGAGCCGTCCTGGGCATATACATAATATTCTTTGCTGATGGACACTTCCTCGATAGCCTTCTCCTTGATTTCGGTCATAGGGGCCTTGAACTGGCTATAGACGGCGCCCCAGGCAGGTCCGCTGGCGGTGCGGTCGATGACGACGTTTCCGGCAGTGGTGGCGGATAGGGTGGTGCGGAAGTAGCCTAGCCACTCGGCCATCTTGTCGAGGTTGACAGGTTCGCCGGCAACGGTGATGGTGGGCAAGGTTGCACGTTCGAGCCAGTGGCTGCCAGTACTCAGGATGCTATAGACGGCATCGGCGGCGAGGCTGTAAGTGCCCCAGTCATTGCTCTGCTTCATCAGCAGCATCCACTTGCGTATTTGGTCAATCTCCTGCTGGCGGGGATCAATCTCGTTCATAGCCTGCAGGATGGTGCAGGTATAGGCCACCTTGTCAAACTCCCACCAGCCGTAGCCTGTCTGCAGGTTGTCCCAGTACATGCCCAGGCTGGGCTTCACGATGGCAAACTGACGGATGCTCTCGACGATGCTGCGGGCTGTCTTCTGGTAACCGTTGCGGTTGAGCGTCATGGCATAGTAGGCCTTCTGCTGGAGGGTGATGCCCTTGCCCCAGTTCTTGTCCATATACTTCACCGTCTTCTTGAACAGGTCGGCGCTGGCGCTGGACTGCTGCTTCACCTCGGGGTAGAGGCTACGCGTGTAGGCATATCCGGTGAATTGGCCGTAAGGCTCCTTGCTGTACTTCTTGGCCTCGTTGAAAAGGCGCACGTTCTCGGTGTCGTAGTAGGCGAGCGCACGATTGACCATAGAGGTCAAGCGGCTGTCCTCGGGCAGGTAACCCAGGTGCTTGATTTCGCCGATGAGCTCAAGCACGGTGCCTGTGGTCCAGGCATTGGACTTGCAACCCGGATAGCGGAACCAGGTGAAGCCACCGTCGCCCATCTGCAGCGACTCCAGAGCGGTGATGATTTTCTCATATTCCTTCTTGACAATAGCCTCGTCAAAGAGTTCGTTGAGTTTGGACATCCTCAGCGTCTGGCGGTCGGCGTCACGCATCCACGGCGATGCCAGCAGGGTGCCGATCTTCAGGTCTTGGTTCTTCTGGAGCATCGACACGAGGGTGCTGTCCTCATTGTGCTGCTTCCAGTAGGTCACGGCCTCTTTGATTTGGGGCTGCGACTTGGCGACGCCTTGTGCCACTTGCAGGGCAAACAGGCTGTGGGCAGCATGGGTAGCGACATTGTACTGGTCGCTGAAGATGGTGGGCAGTGCCAGCACGCAGTACCACACGGGGTTGTTGCAGTATTCCAGCGTCACGCGGGCATCCTTGGGGAACTTGGGCAACGGTTGCTCAAAGTGTCCCTGTCCAGCCTCGACGTAGAAGGGCTGGGTCTCGATGACGGGCGAAATAGTCGTCAGCACGGGCACCATCACCTGCTCACCGTCGCCGAAGGTGCTGTTGGCGGCCTTAATGCGGAAGCCCACCATAGCCACGGTATCGGGCACCTGCCAGTCGATGGTCACAGCCTCGCTGCCCATCGGGTCGAGCGTCAGGTTGAACTTGCGGGTGGCATAGACCACATTGGTGCGCGGGTCGAAGAGTTCGATAACGGCATCACACGCTGCTGCCTCGTCAGTAGCGTTCTGCACGGTGGCGGCGAGTGTCGCCTTGTCGCCCTGACGCAGGAAGCGCGGCATGTTGCTGCGTACCATCAGCGGCTTCTGCGTCAATACCTCTGCCATCCAGGTTGAGCCTGTCATCTTCTTGTCCCATGCCACGGCCTGGGCAATCCATGTGGTGTTGAAGTTGGGAGCCTCAAACTCCACGCTGATGTTGCCCTTGTCGTCACTGGTGAGCATCGGCTGCCACAGCGCGGTCTTTACGTCACTCTCGCGCAGGATTACCTTGTCCAGGTTCTTCTGGTCAACTGCTGCCTCCTTGATGTCTTCATTGGCTGAAAGTTCCACGAACATTTCATCCTCCCCGTCATACGACAATAGCACACTTTCCTCCTGCATCGCCAAGTCGTTCTGCACCTGCACACCCGCGATGTGGCCTTCTAAACCATAGCTGGCATTAGATTTCATCAACATGCGGCCTCGGCCATACCCGTAGCCGAAGAATATTTGGTCGTAGGTATAAAGTCTCGGCAACTCGGGATAAGCCTCTTTGGGTATTCTGAAGCCCTCGCCCATCCAGACTCCTCTAGTGCTATTGACAAGGTCCAAATTCTGTGTAAAAGCAAAAAATGAATTGATAATTGGGCTCCAGTTGATGAATTCCCAATCGTTGTTCTCGATACTGGCAATCGCCTTGTCGAACATGTCGAGCAGCATAGCGCCCTGATGGGGCTTGCCGTTCTGGTCGGTGAGGCTGAATGTCCAATGCTCCGTATTACCGGGCACAAGCTTGTTGCGGAACGATGTGGCGGTAATCTTGATGGATTCGGCCTTATAGGGATTCTGCAACCTCACGGTCTCATCCCACTGCATGGTGCCGTAATAGGTGATGAACCGCACGGTAACATCTTTACCGGCTTCTTTAGGCAACTTGATAGTAAAATCATGCATACCCTTATCGTAGTTGAGCCAGCCCTGGGCGATGATATCATTGACAGCCGCTGCCACATAGTAGATGTAAGCCTTCGGCGTAGAGACACCGATGGTGATGTGTCCCACGTTTTTCTTGTCCACACTCTGCTCCAACGGGTTAAGCCATAGCGGGCAGTCCTTGACGGGTGGCGTCTTGTCGCCCTTACGATAGAGGGTAATCTCACGCTCAACGTCCACCTCCTGTTCGCCTTCCTCGGCATCAAGGATGTTAATTTCCAGACTATATTTTCCCGAGGGCAGACTGGTCAAGTCGATGGTCGGGTCGGCAGTGTTGAGATTGCCTGTCATTACGGGCGTTTTGCCGTCGATCGGTGTGATTTCCCAAGTACACCAAGTGTCGGGGTGCTCCTCGTCGGTGGTGTTGTATTTCAACGGCAGTTTGATGGGCTTGTCGTTGAGGTAGATATCATCGTTCACGCTGCCCAATACCAGGCCACGACGGGTACCCACGATAAACGAGGTGCTCTCTTCGTGGGTCTCGCCGGCATCGGTAGTGACTGTGGCCACGACCTGGTAGTTATTGCGTGCCCAACAGCGCTTGCCTGGCTTGTAACCCTTGTTTTCCTCAAACAGTTCGGCTGGGAATTCTATCATGAAGTTGCCCTGCTCATCGGTCATGACGGTCGTATCTTGCAGGTGATCGCCGTCATTGTTGTGCACGCGCCACCCCCACCAGGACCACTCGTTTTGGATGAGCGACAGGCGCACCTCGGTGTTCTGCACGGGTAGACCGCTATAAGTCATCGCCTTACCAGTGACCTTGACCGGCTGGCCAGCGACGTAATTGTTCCTTGCATCCGGGAAGGTGACTTCAAACGTCGGTGTTTTGTATTCGCTCACGTTCACGCATTTCCGATCGAGGTGGGATTTATCATCTTTCTCGTTTAATTCGATATAGAACGCACCGTTCATTCTGTCCTTGGGAACGAGGAACGTGCCCTCAACGCGGCCATATTCGTCGGTGGTCGTCGTCACCGTGTCGATGAGTTCGTCGTTGTTGTCCATGAAGGTGGCTTCAATCGACATGCCGGGCAGCACCTTGCGTTCCTTTTCGGTCCAGTTATAGACGATGGCGGTCCACTGGATGGTCTCACCTGGGCGATACACCCCCAGGTCGGTATAAACCATGGCAGAGTTGTCGTTTATGCTGCGATTTTTAACTCTGCTATAATCGACGGAGGATCCAAAGCGGTCATTACCCTTGATGGCTCTCAATTCTCTTTCGTCCAAGCTGTTTACATTGTCTTCATCGTCTTCATCGATGCTCATGCTTATGGCCATGGTACCATCCGAACCTGTAGTGCCCAGGGTCTTGCCTTCCTTAGTCGTGATGGTCACACCTTGCAAGGGTTTGCCGGTGTTGATGTCAACGGCGCCCACGCAGTCCTTGTGGTCATTACGACCAATGGTGAACAGGGCGATGTCGGTAACGTGCAGGATGTCATAACTATAATGGTCAGGAATGGAAGTCTTTTCTCCATCAATGTCGGGGCAGATGATATATGCACCATAGGGCAGGGGTGGCAAGGTCGTCACCACTCTATCTACATCAAATGGCACGATGCCCTGCACCTTGACCGGGTGTTTTGATACAAGTTGTAACATGCTTGGATTCAAACGGTATTTATCAAGCATGTTGTCGGGAACGCGGTAAACTTCGATGGTGAACGCATTCGCATTCTTGACACTGGCGGTGACTGTGATGCTGTCACGAGAGGAGCGGATTTTAGGATAACGGAGATTCACGTGCTTGCTCTCGAGGTTGGAGATGGCATTTTTCACCTGGGCGGTGTAGATGGAGGTGGGGAAGCGCTCTACATACTCCTGCAATGTCTTGTAGTGGAGTTTGTCGTTCTCCCATGCTATGCTGTTGAGCAGCAGCGCGCAATGCTCATTGTCCTGATACTGCTGGTAGGTCTCAATCGGGATATCGTCACTGAGTTCATTTGTCGCATAGATGTGTGCCGGCACGTTGCCTTCGGTGGTCTTGAGCCAGTCGTTCACGATGCGGTTCAGTAGATTCATCCAATCGGCATTGGTATCGTCGAGTATATATGTATCCATTATACCTTGAAACATCTCCATGCCTTTCATCAGCAGGAACTCGTGCAAAGTGGGGATGTAGGTGGCACCCAACTCGTTGCACTTGATGATGCCAGGCAGCGACGTCACAGCTACGGCCTTGAGCGCCTCGGGCTCGGCGAGGCTCTTCTCGATCAATTCAGTGATTTTCTTGTCAAACTGCTTGCGGTCCCATTCGCTGATGTCGGCAGGCGTTTCCTCCACGGGATTCTCACGGTCGCTCCAGCGGGCAAATCGGTCGCAGTAGCCCTGATAGATCATCGCCTCCAGGTGGTAGAGTAACGCTTTGATGTGGGGTTGCTTCTCTTTATCAATGACCGACTCGACACGCGTGATGATGTCCGCCATGTTGTCTTGCGAAATGCCGCTCTGGGCAAGACTGTAGCGCACCAACGCATCGACGGTCAATTGGCCGTCGCCCGTCTTGAGCGCCTTGTCCAGGTCGGCGATTGCTGCCTTGGACATGTCCTGAGGGAAGTTGAAGTCAATGACCTTGTCCTTTCCCGATGAATCAAATGGAAATGCCATGATGAGTAATACTATAGATAGGATGTGAATGATTGTCTGTTTCATAATCTTTCGGTGTTAGATTGTTATTATAACTCCAAAATTACATAATAATGTGCAAAACCCTCGCCAATCTCCCGATATTTTGCAAAAATTAACGTCAGAAGCGATTTTCAGACAAGGATAACATCAATGCCATTGCAGATAGGCATAAGGACCAAGGCTAATCCGCCTGGTCAAGGATGAATCTAGAATCAATCTACCGTGTATCATATCAGTCACTTTTTTAGGTTGATAAAAACGCGCTAACTCTCGCTTGCAAAATTACAACGGAATATTGAAAAACCGTTAGCATTCAATAGACATTTATGAAAATGTAAAATAGTGATTATCAGTAGAATATGAAATAAAAAGGTCATTTTGGGGTAATTCGTCCCAGACGGCTCATCACAAGGATGCCCGATTGGACGGAAAATAGGGCTGGAAGATGGGGCCAGGGCGCATGTGTTACTGGCTACAAAATACATGGGTGATGATGTTGTAGCCGACTCCTCCGTTAATGTGCGACACCACTCTCTAACAAACGGGGTTACATTTAGGCGTCATCACCGAGTAGAAATAAAAAAAACAAGCGGCTGAAAATCAGTCGCTTGTCCCTGTTCCGTGGAGCATAGCGGACTCGAACCGCTTACCTCAACACTGCCAGTG
>CAMHMV010000017.1:0-43072 GCA_946186345.1 uncultured Prevotellaceae bacterium
GGTCGCATACGTGTTACTCACCAGTGCGCCGGTCGCCGCCAAAGGTATTGCTACCTCCGCGCTGCCCCTCGACTTGCATGTGTTAAGCCTGTCGCTAGCGTTCATCCTGAGCCAGGATCAAACTCTTCGTTGTTGTATTTTGTCTTTCTCTTTTGCAAGAATTAAATGAAAACGCAACGGCGATGATGTCCTCGTCCCCGGCTCCGCACCCCTTTCGAGGCGCCTGCAGGATCTGCTGTGCTTCGTATTTCTCTACCTGAACGGAATCTTGACGTGGACTCGGCGGTTTTCCCTTCCTTGTCTCTGCACTGTCAATTTTCCTCATTGCAAACATTTCAATGATCTCGGCTCAGCGGCTCCCGGTGACCTCCCGAAAAAGGCGTCAAAAAAATCGCTCACGCAATTTGACATATTGTGAGCCGCAAAAGCGATGCAAAATTACACCCGCCACCGAAACTGACCAAATATTTCACCAAGAAAATTTAATATTTAACCTACGTTAAGAATTAAAAGGTGTATTATATACATTAATAATATACTAAGTGGCCGCGACTCGATGTCGCAGCCACTCAGCATTGTCAATTCAGAGCAGATTTTCAGAACAGGGAAAGTTGACGAGGGTCCTCGCCCGGATGGGGCGGCATGCTACCGTCATCAGCCCATTCAATGTCATCAATCGCACTCATGGCAGGGTCGTCCTGGATGGTCGGAACCTGAGCTACGGGGGCAGCCTGAAGGCGCTTCTCCAGTTCCTCTACCTGCTGAGCCAAGGAGGCGATGCGGCGGTCCTTCTCGTTGATGGCGTCGCTCATGGCCTGAGCCTCGTGCTGCTTCTTCTGGAGCGTCACTTGAGTGCGCTTAAGCTCAGCCTTGGCGTCATCACGCTCGGCAGTAATCCTGGCGAAGCTAGCTGCCTTCTCGTTGCCGTCCATACTCAGCGAGTTGTACTTGCGCTTGTAATCCTCGGCCATAGCGCTGACGGTGGCAAGCTGCTGCTTGAGGCCGTCAATCAGGTTACCGGTCTCAATGCTGCGCCTGTTCTGCACGTCGGCGTTCTGCTTAGCAGCCTGTTCAAGCTGCTCGATGTTCTTCTGCAGGGTCTCCTTTTCCTCATTGAGGACGATGTTGGCCTTGCGCAACTCGTCGAACTGCGACGAACGCTCGCGCAGGTCGATGATCTGCTGCCTGAGCGATGAGATCTCGGAGTTCTTCTTGTCCTTAAACTCCTCAACCTGCTCAACAGCCTTCTTGAGTTCCTCGGCGCCCTTGAGCTCCTCGGCAGCGGCATTGAGGCGACCCTCAAGCTCGGTGATATTTTCACGCAGACGCTCGATGAGCTCATCACGCTGCTCGATCTTCTGGTTCAGCTGGTCGATGGTGGGACCGTCATCGGCCGGCAAAGGCATATTGTCGCGGCGCTCAATCTCCGCATCCCTGTCAGCAACCTGCTTCCTGAGATCCTCGATGGTGGCGTTCATCTCCTCCATCTTGGCATTAAGCTCGTCGTTGTCGTTGCCCTTCACCTCCATAGCCTTGATGCGGCTCTCGAGGCTCTTCTTCTCGATATCCAGTTTCTCCAGCTGCCCCTCAAGTTCGGCAACCTTGTTGGTGAGGTCGGATGCGCGGTTCTGAGCCTGCCTGCGGTTGGCCTCATTCACCTGCATCTTCTCTTTGCTCTCTTCAACGACAGCCTCGGCTTGCTCAACCTTCTTGATGAGCTCTTCCCTCTCCTTCTTCCAGGAGCCCTTGAGCATGTCTATCACTGCCAAGGTGTGGTCATTCATCAACTTGACGGCCTTGTCGGCAAACTCGGCGTCGATGGCGTATTCTTCATGCTCGTCGACCTGAATCTGCACGTCTTCCTGGACGTGTTCCCTATCGGTCACATTCTTATCCTTGCTGAAGGGGTTCACAAACGACGTGGTCTGGCCGAAGACATCGTATTCATCCTCGGAGCCACCAAATGCGCTCTTAATTGATTTGAAAAAAGACATAATTCCTTCTCTTTTAAGTTTGGTTTGTTTCTGTTGTTATCTTTTCGCTGTCCGCCAAGCCCGAAAATGCCCTAAAAAACTTCATGCAATACTTTAGGTTTTATCAATCAACAAAATGTAAAACAATTTGTTAAGCATCGGATAGACGGTGGATGAACTCAGCGGCAAAGCCGCCCATATCGTCTCCAGTCGGTAAAATTACGATGAATTTTTCTAATACAGACCAAAAAATCAAATTATTTTCAAAATTTGGACTGATTATTTATTTACAAGCGCCATGTGATGTAAACCAAAAAAGCTGTGCTGCAATTTGATACGCAGCACAGCCTCAAGCAACTCTTTAAGTTTGTTACTTTTTATTTGCCGTTTTATTTGCCGTAGAACGCGTACGTGCAGTACGTTTTCTCGCGCCTCCCTTCGAGAGGTTGGCCTCGTCGGCAACGATGGCACGGCAGTCTTCCAGAGTGAGAGATTCGGCATCCTTGCCTTTGGGAATCTTCACATTCTGCTTCTTGTAGACGATATAGGGTCCATACCTGCCGTTCAGCACCATGAGTTCGGGCTCCTCTTCAAAGGTCTTGAGCACCTTCTTGGCCTCGTTCTCACGCTGCGCCTTAATGAGGTCGATGGCCTCCTCGAGGGTGATGGCCGTCGGCGACATCTCCTTGGGGATGGAAGCATACTTGCCGTTGTGCTTCACATAGGGTCCGTAATGACCCACACCGATGGTAACCTTGTCGCCCTCGAAGTCGCCCAAGTAGCGCGGCAGATCAAAGAGTTTGAGTGCCTCCTCGAGAGTGAGCGTCTCGATGCTCTGGCCATGCTGGAGCGATGCAAAACGAGGCTTGACATCATTGTCGGCAGTACCCATCTGTACCAGGGGTCCGTAACGTCCAATCTTGACCATGACAGGCAGTCCGGTCTTGGGATCGTTGCCCAGGAGACGCTCGCCCACCTTATGCTCCAGCCTGAGTGACGACACCTTGCTGATGCTAGGGTGGAAGCCCTCGTAGAAGTCAGCAATCTCCTTGTTCCAGACGACATTGCCCTTGGCCACCTCATCGAACTCATCCTCCACCTTGGCGGTAAAGTTATAGTCCATGATTGAGGGGAAATACTTCACGAGGAACTCGTTTACCACCATACCCACGTCGGTGGGAATGAGTTTGCCCTTCTCGACGCCATAGAGCTCAGTCTTCTTGCCGGTGGTGATCTTGCCCTCCTTCAGAGTGATGACCTCATACTCACGCTTCTGTCCCTTATCTTCACCCTTCTCGACGTAGTTGCGGTCCTGAATGGTTGAAATGATGGGAGCATAGGTAGAGGGGCGTCCGATACCCAGCTCTTCCAAGCGGCGCACGAGCGAAGCCTCAGTGTAGCGGTTGGGCTGCTGAGTGAAGCGCTGCATCGCGTTCACCGACATCGCCTTGAGCTGATCGCCGTTGGCCAATGCGGGCAGGGTCTTCAGTTCAGGAGCAGCCATCGTGTTGTCGTCGGTGCTCTCGAAATAGACCTTGAGGAAACCGTCGAACTTCACTACCTCACCCTCGGCAACAAAGTATTCCTTGCGTCCGGTGACGGTGATGTTTGCCGTCGTCTTCTCGAGTTCGGCATCGGCCATCTGAGAGGCAACAGTGCGCTTCCAGATCAGGTCGTAGAGCTTCTTCTCCTGTGGCGTGCCAGTGATGGTGTGGTTGCTGATATAGGTCGGGCGGATGGCCTCGTGAGCCTCCTGAGCGCCCTTGCTGGTGGTACGGTAATGTCTCACCTTGAGGTATTGTTCACCAACATTCTCCTTGATCTCCTTGCTGATGGCGTTCTGTGCGAGCTTGCTCAGGTTTACCGAGTCGGTACGCATATATGTAATAAGACCTTCCTCATATAGGCGCTGTGCCAGCCTCATGGTCTGCTTGACCGAGAGACCGAGCTTGCGAGCAGCTTCCTGCTGCAGCGTGCTGGTGGTAAAGGGAGGCGCAGGCGAACGCTTGAGCGGCTTAACCGTTACATCAGATACCTTGTACTCGGCCTTGCTGCAGTCCTCAAGGAATGCCAGCGCAGCGTCGTGGTCAGGCAGATGCTTGTTGAGGTCGGCCGAGAACTCGCCACCCTCGCCGGTCATGAACTGAGCCACGATGCGGTAATAAGGCTCGGATGTGAACGCCTTGATTTCCTTTTCACGCTCGGCAACGAGCCTCACTGCCACGCTCTGAACCCTGCCAGCCGAAAGGCCCGGCATGATTTTGCGCCAGAGCACGGGAGAGAGCTCAAATCCCACGATGCGGTCCAGCACACGCCTTGCCTGCTGCGCATCCACCAGGTTCAAGTCGATACTGCGGGGATTTTTGATCGCCTCAAGGATGGCAGGCTCGGTAATCTCGTGAAAGACGATGCGCCTGGTATTCTCGGGGTTCAGTCCCAAAACCTCATAGAGGTGCCACGCGATGGCTTCTCCCTCACGGTCTTCATCACTTGCAAGCCACACAACATCGGCCTTATCGGCTTCAGCCTTGAGTTTCTTGACCTGCTCTTCCTTGTCCTCGGGGATTTCATAGAGGGGCTTGAATCCATTCTCCACGTCAATGCTGAAATCCTTCTTGTGCAGGTCCCTAATGTGACCGAAACTCGACATCACTTTATAGTCGCTGCCCAAGAACTTCTGGATGGTCTTAGCCTTGGCAGGTGACTCAACAATAACTAAGTTTTTTGCCATATTGTGTGAACTATTTTTGAAAATCGGCTGCAAAGGTAATTCAATAAATCGAAATAACGCATATCACCAATTGAGTTTTTTTGACTGTACACATCTTTTAATAATATATTATTAATGTAGAAATAAAACTATTGTTTTCGGTAGCGCAGCATAATGGTCTGGAAAACAATAACAGAAGTGCGTCCTTACGGCATCACTGCCGAGGGGACGCACTTCCTCACATCAGGTTACTATATACTACTATTTCTTATCACTTGATCACCTTAACGGCGCTGGTGGTGCCGTCGGTATAGGTGGTAACGACGATAGTCATGCCGTTAGCCTCGGTCATCTCCTGACCAGCCAGGTTGAAGTAGCGTACGCCAGCAACGGTCTTGCCGTTCATCATCTCGCTGATGCCGGTGAGAGGCTCGGGCTCAACAACGAACTCATAAGCAATCTGCTCGCTGGGGAGCTTACCGGGAGCTACAGCATAAGCCTCAACGCGGTGCTTACCGTCACCCTCGAAGGCCAAGCGCTCCTCATAAACAGCCCACTCGGTGTATTCCTCAGCACCGGGATAAAGGATGCGGTAGTAGATCACGCTACCCTCATCGGTGGGATTGATTTCAACAAAGTAAGCGTGGATACCATCGGTGGTGTAGCCGTTGAAGACGGGAGCACCAGTCTTCTCGGTGGGATCTACGGGAGGAGTAACAGGCTCATCCTCACCCTTCACCTGGAACTTGTCCATGCAGAAATAGGCTGCAGTGTTCATGCCATAGTCACCGACATCGGTAGAGTTCAGGGTAAAGTAAACCGACTCCACCTCGCCCAGGCTGGACAGATCAAAGAAAGTCCAGTCATTGAGAGCCTTGAGCTCGCCATTGGTAAACTCTACCAGGTTGATGCTAACGGTAGTCTCAGAGCCATCGGCAGCAACACCATGAGCGATCAGCTCAAAGTAGTCACCCTCGCCAAAGGGCTCGCCGAAACCGTCACCATGCTCGCAGCCATAATAGGGCCAGGGGTGATTGCAGACATAAACGCCAACGGGCTCAAAGGTTGTGTTACCATCCTTGTCCACATACATGACCTGGTTGCTGGGACCCTCATAAGCCCAGCTGCTATAATAAGCCACAAAATAGGGCTGTGCGGGATCGGCAGTCACCGTTCCGTCGGCATTGATGACACAACCGCCACCAGCCATACAGCCACCAAACATGGTGGTCCATCCAGCGCTGCTACCAGCCTGGCCATAGTCGGTCTGGTCACCACCGATAGCGGGGGTGAAACCATCCCAATAATATCCACCCCAAGAGGCACCCTCACCGTCGATGAGGTGCGAGAGCATGAACTCACCGCTCTCAGCGCCAAATTCGAGCCAAGTATAATCCACATCGTTGTAGCACTCGGTCCATACATTGTTAGCGCCATATTCAATCGTTGCGGGATTGATGGGCTTGTTCATGTCAAGTGTAATCACACCTGCCCAAGCGGCCGAAGCCATCAGAGCACTTGCTGCTAAAGTAAAAAATTTCTTCATGTCTTAATAGAATTTTAAAAGTTAAACATATATCAGATTTGTCCAGATAGCAGATTATTGATCAGCGTAGTAACATCCGAGATGTTGATGTTACCGCTAGCGTCAACGTCGGCTGCCCAAAGGTTGAGGCCTTCGGCATTGTCACTCAACAGATAGTTGATGAGATCAGTAACATCGGCAATATTCACCTTGCCGTCCATATTGACATCTCCCCTGAGCGCCTGGTTAACGACTACGGTGAATGAAGCCGTTGCCAAACGACCGTTGCTGTCGGTAATGACATTGACGGTGGTCTGGCCGGGAGACAGCGCCTCGATGTGAAGGTCAAGGCCGCTCACCCAGGCACGAGCGACCTGCGGGTCAGCACTCGTCGCCGTAGTTACAGCCAGAGCCGACCTGTTGTCAGAATCGCTCACGGCACCTATCATATCTATCGTACAGGTTTCACCCTGAACCAGCTGAGTGTCGGCCATGTACAGCATCGGGGCACTCACGTCAGGATAGACGGCCATGGCAGGGAACCAATAGGCATCCTGCAAGCGCACCTGACGCTTGAGTTCCAGCGTATTGGCATCATAGAAGAGCACCCAGTTGTGATTGAAAATCTGGTAAGCATACATCGGTGCCGCCTCAAGGGTCTGTACCACGAGATCTCCCGTATGGGGATCGAAACTCAGTGCCGAAGCATAGAGTCCCTGATGGTTGCGGGTACCGTCCCAGTTGATTTCCACTGCCTCGGGCAGGTCTATCAGATGGTCAATGAACTGCCTGGTAGTGAAGTCATAGCAACTGATGTAGTTCTGGAACTCGTCGTAGTTGAAATAAACGCGCTCATTCACAGGATCGGCGCAGACCACACAGGCTCGCCAAGCGCCCCATGAACTCATCGCACCGTGCATATCCCCCAGTTCGTGTACATCCTTTGCCTCCAGGGTCACAGGGTCGATGCGAGTGAAGTTGGCCTCGTAGGGACCACCGCTGTAGTCGTAAATCTCGCGGGAGTTATTGGCCACATAAAGATTGCCACCGGCGGTGACAAAGACCGTGACAATGTTGGGGAACGGCAATGTAGTGACGAGCGCATCGGTAGCGGGATCTATCACGTGGAGTCCCTTGCCCTGCTGCACGGCAAACACATACTGGCCGAAGCGCACCATATCGCCGCACTGGTCACGATAGAGACTGTTGTAATCGCCCTTGGCACTCGACATGGTGCCGTCGATAGCGCCCGTAACACTCATCGTGGGCACGTCAATGACGAAGATGCCAGCGCTGGTCGAAACGTAACCCTTGTCGGCAGTTACCCCGCAGTAGGCTCGGCCGTCATAGACGCTATCGGGAGATTCACCGAAGCGCAGGATGCTGCCCTGCTGCTTGAGCGTCTCAGCATCAAGCACTGCCAAGCGCGAGCCGACGGTGCTTCCCGAGGCCTCATTGCCATTGGCCTGCTTGCTGACGACAAACAGTTTATCTCCAAAGAGTTGTCCATACTGTGTGGTCACGCCCAACTTGGTGTCGGGGTTCACAAAAGCATAGACATTATACTCCATCTCATCGTAATCGTAGTTGTAATAGTTGATCGAGCCCTGGTTGGGACCGTAACGATCCTCGTTAATGAAGATGATGCCATTGGTAAAAGTGAAATCATCAGGACCTGGGCCGGGTTCGTCGCCCTCGGCATCAGGGTGCAGATCCTCGGCACCACACACCTCGGTTGAGACCTCACCGATCCAGCCGCAGTAGTCCAACTGAGCGCTATAGACCTTGATGAAATCAATATGGTCGAGATTGGCAGGTCGTCCGTCCTCGTCGATCGCCCAATCAATCATGAAACCAGGTTCCTGGCCGTTAGGAAGATTGTCCACATAGCCCTCGCCGAAGAATGGCTGG
This sequence comes from uncultured Prevotellaceae bacterium, assembly GCA_946186345.1. Lineage (GTDB taxonomy): Bacteria > Bacteroidota > Bacteroidia > Bacteroidales > Muribaculaceae > Sodaliphilus. Next base: position 8,120 of record CAMHMV010000017.1, read on the forward strand.
AACCAGTTGTTACCATTACCGTTGCTCATGTCGATAGACGTGTTGGGCAACTTCGTGCCACGGAAGGTGAGCACCGTGTCCTCGATCCACAGGGGCCAGTAGGGCTGAGTGTGGAAGGTATTGCGCCACACATAGCCACTGGTACTGTCAGGATTCTGGTCGTTGCTGGTCCAGCGGACGTACTCGACATCGCTGATGAAGCGCCAGGAGGCATGAGGCACACGCACCTTGTCTTCGTCAGGCTTATAATAGGTTACCTCAAAGCTGTGCTGAGAGCGGTCGTAGTCATTTCCCTTGATTTCATACCACTTGTCGCCGTCGCTGGGCACACCGTCGCCGTCCATGTCCACGCCCACCATGATGATGCCAGGCTCGCAGCTGCCGCCAGCCATGTCGGCTACAGCAGCACTCTGCATGGCGTTGCCATAGATTTTCACGTCATAGCCGTGCTTGTTGACCACGGGGTGGTCAAAGCCGAAAATGATGTAGCCACCATAACTGCCCAAGCTGACTGAGCCGCCCAACTTGCCGCAAAGGGCCGTCTCGAGTTGGGCATTGATGCTATCCTGGGTGTAACCAGGTTTGTAGGCCGGGAATACGTTAACGAACTGGCCCGGAGCCGGCATGAAGTCATACACATGGGCAATGTAGGGCGAATTGCCAGCGCTTGCCGACAAAGCCACCACAGCGGTTAATGCAAGTAATGATTTCTTCATATCACGTTGCGTTTGTTTGTTTCACATCCTGTTGTGAATCAAGCGACACGTTTGAAGCTGGCAGTGGCCAGTAGGGACTTCAGGAAAATGGGCAGATTGCACTCTGCATCATCTTACTTCGCCAGGGTTCAAATGCCGCGTGAACCACGATAAATGGCCGTGTGGAGGCAGGTCTTCTGACTTCTCCCCCATCGACGTCGGCGCCTTCCCGGTGATGATGCAGACAAGTTGGATTGTTTGCAACCAGTGGCATGCGTGCCGCTCGATGTGTTGCGGGGAGTTACAGCAGCGGGTACTGTCCAGGAGTTGCACCTGGTTCCCTTTTCATCCGCCCTACCTTTATAAATAGGGCTGAACCTCAACACGTTCAATTTGTTACTGCAAAGGTACAACTAATTCTTGATACGACAATACAAAATGATGATTTTGTCGCGGCAACGAAAAAACAAAGACAATAAACATAACGGCATCCGCATCCTTTCCATTAAAGAGCAATTGTAATAGCCTGAACGACAGAATATATCATGTCACGCAAGTTATTACAGTTCTCTTTGTTGTTACTCTAATCGCCGGTCAGCAGGATGTTGAGCAGTGCAGTCACGTCGGCGACAGCGACCCTGCCGTCACCATCGATGTCGCTGTACTCCGAGGAGCCGTTTTTCAAGATTTGGTCAATCAGGTCGGTGACATCGTTGATGTTAGTCACGCCATCGAGGTTCACGTCGCCTTCAGCAGGGTCAATCGCGACAATTTCAGAGAACCGGTTCCATGGGGTTGCCGCCTTATAGGCCTCCACTGCGTCGGCTGGAACCCTGAGAATGGCACGGTCATAAAGATTATTGAACACATTGTCCTTGATACTAATCGGCTCTTTCACGAGACAGGTAACGACCTTCAGACTGTCGCAACCAGCAAACGCCGATCCATTGATGGAGGCAACTGACTTACCGATGACGAGACTCCTCAACCTGGTACAGCCCTTGAAGGCACTCATCCCAACCCTTGTAACAGCGTCAGGAATGGAGACACGCGTCAGACTTGCACACAAGCCGAAGGCATTATTGTCAATGTTGGTGAGGGATTTGCCGAGGGTCAACTCTTCCAGTCCAGTATTCTCATAGAATGCCCACTGGGCGATAGAAGTGACAGCATCGGGAATAACTACCTTTTTCAATTCCGCACATTGATAGAAGGCGTAAGAATTAATCTTGGTGACGTTCTTGCCGATGACCAGATGCTTTACTCCTGTGCTCCTTGCAAAGCTGCTGGGCACCACCTCGACACTATCCCCTAACGTCAACCATTCGACAGCGCCGGGGACAATACCGCCCACAGTGGGGAGACAACTCCTCACATTCCAATAGAAACGTTTCATGCTGCTACAACCCAAAAACGCATGATTGCCAATGCTGGCCACCGAGCTGGGGATGGAGATTTCCTTCAGGCTGTGGCAGCCGTTGAACGCATCCTCTCCGATAGACGTGGCGCGGTCGTGCAGGATGATGCTTTCCATATTATTGCAGCCATAGAACATCCTGAAACCCAAGGATGTTACGCCCTTGAAATAACTAAATTCATCAAATGACGACATCGTTGCCCCGTCAAAGGGCCCCATCGTCGTGACTGCCTCGGCCTCATCCATCGTCAGCGAGCCATCATCGTCGGCATCGGCTGCCTGTAGACACAGAGCACGGGTGACGGGATCAGCAAACCGGATGCCAGCGTCAGACGAAGGCATTATCGACCGAGGCTCTGCATTGATGATGGCTTCCTGGTAGCGGTTGTAGTGGATGAGCGACGCATCAACCGAATCGATTGCCGACAACCGATAATAGGCACCAGCGCCTCCCCATCCCCAGTTGAAGTGGTAGAACCCCTCACCATCATAGCCGTCGCAGACAAACGCATGGCCAGCGTTGAATTTGGTCCACCCGCTATACACCACCGGACGCGAGTTGCTCAACTCATTATAGATAAGAGTCTCCCATTCTTCATCAGACAAGCCACAATCGTCCCGACTCCAGGCTTTTGTTTGGGAACTATAATTGAAAAAAGCGACCATCGCAGGTGCCACATGAGACGTTATCGCGCCTGATGAGCCAGAGGTATATTGCATCTGGACGGCAGTGCCGCAATACCTCATCAGATTTGCTACCGCAGCATCCTGCTCATCGGTGGTTTCTACATTGCGGCCATACTTGTCCACCATGTTGTCCCAATCGATAAAAGATCCCGCAGGAACCGCTGCGACACTCACTCCACGGTCAGTCACATAGGCAGGTATCTCGTGAGTGGTCTGCGTCACCGAACGGGCATGGTGGTAATACAGCACTTGGGCCATCGCCGTTGCCACACAGCCGGTTACACAACGCTTTCCATTGGTATCGAGCGGGCAGGCATTGTTGTATGGAGGGGTCTGGTTCCATTGAGTCGTCATCAACGGGGAAATGGCAGGACGCTCAGGTGATTTTTCATGAGCGCGAAGGTTGGAATAACGCCTTTCCCGCATGAATTGTATCTGATGGTCGTATTCGTCAAGCCACCAGCGCATGTTATCGGGCATGGCAGTGACATCGACCGCCCCTGTATCAGCATAACCGAGAACGGCAGGAACGCAATCGTCACCGGCAGCGACAATGTAGCCCTCATTTTCCCCGATGTTGAAAATATAGCAAGCCGTGGTCGATACCGTCGGGACATAGTGCAACGAGGGCATTGCGATGCATTTGCCTCCACGCTGCTGGAGAAAGGCCCGAGCGTTCTGTTGCGCCTGCTGCCACGAGATGGGATTTGCCGCAGTGTGAAGCGAAAATGCCAAACAGCACAGAAGCAACAGGGATGAAAAGTGTCTTATCCTTGGAAATACCATCATTTCTTTGTCATTTTAATCACCTAGCAGGGGCAAAAATAGTGAAAAGAATCTGATTGACAGCAAGTAGCAAAGCATTTTTCAAGACAGCCGCACAAAAACAGCCCATCAGGGACCTATTACAAGATGCGGACTAATGGCAGAACAGAATGATAGTCGCTTTTTTCAATAGAATCAATCTACCTTATCGGTTCCATCTTGCCGAATCAAAATAAAAAACAATGATTTGGAAGAGTTAAGGAGTAATTAATCTTGCCAAATCGTGGAAAAATATCATGTTTTGGCAAGATTGAAATATGAAAATTTGTTTATTTTCAGAATAATAGCTAAATTTGCGACGCATAAGATAGTAAGGGTTATGGAGAAATTCATTGGACGCATAAAAGAAACAGAACGATTGCAAAACTGCTACCATTCCAATCGTTCAGAATTTGTCATCCTATACGGTCGTCGCCGTGTAGGAAAAACATTTCTAGTGAACCACACTTTCAAGTGCAAGTTCTCATTCTATTACACAGGACTGCACAACGCCCCTCTATCACGCCAGTTAGAGAAGTTTGCCGAAGAGATACAGGAGTATGGATCATTGCCCATCACACCCAAAATTGACAATTGGTATCACGCATTTGATGCGCTAAAAGCTATTCTGAAGTCCAGCAAGAATCGCAGCAAAAAGGTAATATTCCTTGACGAAATGCCGTGGATGAGCACCCGCAACTCCAATTTTGTCTCAGCGCTGGAAGATTTCTGGAACACCTGGGCAGCCCTGCGTGACGATATCCTACTGATTGCCACAGGGTCTTCAACATCATGGATGGTTGACCACTTGCTGAAAAACAAAGGTGGTCTGTATAACCGCATCACATGTAAAATCTACTTGCGCCAATTCACTTTGCAGGAATGTGAGAAATACTTGCGTGCCCATCGCTGCTATTGGGATCGGCACACCATAACACAGTACTATATGCACCTTGGTGGTGTTCCTTTCTACTTAAGTTTACTGTCCTACGACAAAACACTTGAAGATAATATTGACGAGTTGTTTTTCGCCAGTCAAGCCAAATTGGCTCTAGAATTCTATGACCTGTATGATGCCCAGTTCAACGATGTTGGAAAATATATCGAGCTCATCAAGACATTGGTCGAGCATCGAGAAGGCATGACCCGACAGGAAATCACCAAAGAGACATCCCTAAGCGGAGGTGGCCTTTCGGTCATGCTTGAAAATCTTGAGCGCAATGATCTCATAAAAAGTTACACACGATACGGCAACAAGCGGAAAGGCACATTGTTCAGGGCAACAGACTTTTTCACGATTTTCTATTTAAAATATGTCAATGGTGTTCGTCACCGTCAGTCAAGGTACTGGTTAAACAAGTCTTTGACACCGTCGGTCGCTGCTTGGCGAGGACTCACCTTTGAGCTCGTTTGCCTACTACATATTGACCAAATCAACAAAGCATTAGGTATATCTGGCATGCTGACCACTGAAAGTTGTTGGCGCAGTTCACAAGCCAAAGATGTGGGCTACTCAGGCATGACCAAGAAAGCTCAAATTGACATGATTATCGAACGTAGTGACCGCATTATTCACTTATGTGAGATGAAATTCTCAAATGAGAAATACATTATCACAAAAGGATATGAAGAGGAACTACGTGACAAAATAACCATCTTCAGGCAAGAAACCAAAACCACCAAGATGCTCAACTTGACATTTATCACGGCACACGGTGTTGCGAGAGGGATACATTCCAATATTGTGCAATCGCACGTTACCCTTGACGACTTATTTGAGGCCGTTAAATGAGAAAAAGGGAATATAATAATAGACGCAGTTTTTTATTGCCAGAGGGTGAGGACGCCGGTGTCGATGGTGCGCTTGACGTCGATGAGGCGCTGGTTGCGGCTGCCGCGGAAACGTAGGGAGATGTCACGCTCGGCCATCTTGAAGGGGCCGTCAACGAGGACGTCAAGTTCCTGCACCACCTTGAAGAGTTTGGGGTCATTCACGATTTCTTCCCAGGTGTAGCCCGTGTAGCACCAGACGTTGTAGCCCAGTTCGTGCTTGATGCGACTGATGAGGTCGCGGGTGCCATCGGGCTGCTGCAGGGGGTCGCCGCCCGAGAGGGTGACAGGGGCTTCGTTATAGGCTATGACTTGCATCAGTTCGTCGAGGGAACGTTCTTCCCCACCCTGCGGATTCCACGAGGCGGGATTATGGCAACCGGGGCAATGGTGGTTGCAGCCCGCCATGTAGATTGACGTGCGCAGGCCCGGGCCATCGACGCTGGTGCCCTCAACGATATGCAAGATGCGCAGCATTTCAGTTTTCAGTTGGCAGATTAAAGTTATCAGTTTTCAGTTGGCATCTGTTAGAGGGTGACAACTGAAAACTGATAACCGAAAAACTTGATATCACTTGTGGACGACGCGGTCCTTGAGTTCGGCAAGTTTGCCGCTATTCCAGCGGTCGGTAGTGCCGACGAGGTAACCGGTGATGCGCTGCAGGCGGTCGATGTTATGACCGTGGCAGTTGGGGCACTCCTCAAGGCCCTCGGTGGCATCCTCGTAGCCGCAGTCCATGCAACGGTTGCGGTTATGGTTGACCGAGCAGTAGCCCATGTTGTACTTGTCCATGAGGTCCACAACATTGGCAATCGCCTCGGGGTTGTGGGTGGCATCTCCGTCAATCTCGACGTAGAAAATGTGGCCACCACGGGTCAGCTCGTGATAGGGAGCCTCAATCTCAGCCTTGTGCTTGGGCGAGCACTTGTAATAGACGGGCACGTGGTTGCTGTTGGTGTAATAGATCTTGTCGGTCACACCGGGAATCTCGCCGAAGTCCTTGCGGTCGCGGCGGGTGAACTTGCCGCTGAGACCCTCGGCGGGCGTGGCAAGGACACTATAGTTGTGCTGGTAGCGCTCGCTGAACTCGTTAACGCGGTCGCGCATATAGGTGATAATCTTGATTCCCAGCTGCTGAGCCTCGTCGCTCTCACCGTGGTGATGTCCCGTGAGGGCAATCAGACACTCGGCAAGGCCAATGAAGCCAATGCCCAGCGTACCCTGGTTGATGACGCTCTCCACCTTGTCGTCGGGCTTGAGTTCGCTGGCACCGTTCCACAACTGCGACATGAGCAGGGGGAACTGCTTGGCCATGGCCGTCTTCTGGTACTGGAAACGGGCATCGAGCTGACGAGCGGTAATTTCCAAGAGATTGTCCAACTTGGCAAAGAAAGCGTTGATGCGTTCCTCCTTGACCTTGATCTCCATACACTCGATAGCAAGCTTGACGATATTGATGGTCGAGAACGAGAGGTTACCACGACCGATGGAGGTCTTCTCACCGAAGCGGTTCTCGAACACGCGGGTGCGGCAGCCCATCGTTGCCACCTCGTGGATATAACGCTTGGGATCGTCGATACGCCACTGGTCGTCTTGATTGTAGGTGGCATCGAGGTTGACGAAGTTGGGGAAGAAACGACGTGCCGTCACCTTGCAGGCCAGCTGGTAGAGGTCATAGTTACGGTCTCCAGGCTTGTAGCTCACGCCCGTCTTCTTCTTCCAGATCTGGATGGGGAAGATGGCGGTGGAACCGTTGCCCACGCCCTCATAGGTCGAGTTGAGCAGCTCGCGGATGACGCAGCGTCCCTCGGCACTGATATCAGTACCATAGTTGATGGAGCTGAATACCACCTGATTACCACCACGGGAGTGGATAGAGTTCATGTTGTGGATAAAAGCCTCCATCGCCTGGTGCACACGGCGAACCGTCTTGTTGACGGCATGTTGCAGGATGCGCTCGTCGCCCTGCAGGAAATCCAGGTCGCGCTCAATGAAGTCGTCAAGTTTCACGTCATAGAGGCGGCTATAGTCCTGACCCATGATTTCCTCAAGGTTCTTCACTTCCTCGATAAACGTGCGACGGACGTAGGGAGCCAGATAGAAGTCAAAGGCAGGAATTGCCTGACCGCCGTGCATCTCGTTCTGAGCGGTCTCCATCGTGATGCACGCGATGACACCGGCAGTCTCGATGCGCTTAGCGGGACGCGACTCACCATGTCCTGCCATGTAGCCCTGCTCAAGCACCTTGTCAAGCGGGTGCTGTACACAAGTGAGGCTCTTGGTAGGATAGTAGTCCTTATCGTGGATGTGCAGGTAGTTGCCACGCACAGCCTCGCGTGCCTCCTCGCTCAAGAGGTAGTCATCGACAAAAGGCTTGGTCGTCTCGCTGGCGAACTTCATCATCATGCCGGCGGGCGTGTCGGCATTCATGTTAGCGTTCTCGCGCGTGACATCATTATTCTTGGCATTGATGATTTCTAGAAACAGGTCGCGTGTCTTGGCTTTGCGCGCCACGCTACGGGCCTGGCGGTAGTTGATGTAGCATCGTGCCACCTCCTTGCGGGGGCTCTTCATCAGCTCCAGCTCCACCTGGTCCTGAATGTCCTCTACACTCATCTGGCTGCGGCCACGCTGGCCTATGCGGTCGGCAATACGCTGGATCAGGCTTTCGTCCTCGCCAGCCTCGGTGGCGAGCATCGCCTTGCGGATTGCCGCTTTAATCTTTTCTTCATTATAGCCGACAACACGGCCATCACGCTTCAGTACTGTCTGAATCATAATCAGGTTATCAAAAAATAAACGAAAAAACCATTGCTATCGTAAAAAAACCGACGAGGTCGGTTTGGGATTGCAAAGATAATACAGCCCCGTTAAACGGCAAACACTTTTTGCGGATTTTTTATAGAAAAAATTGTTTTGGAAAACTTTTTGGACTGAGTAAAAATTTATATGACTGATTATCAGGTGATTAAAAATATTTTTGGAAAACTTTTCGGTTTTTATAGGTGATAAAAAATTCAAAATCAAGCCTTTAAACCCAATAATTCTACATTGTCTGGACTCAGGCTACAACAATAAAAGCAGAGCGGGCCCCAAACGGGTCCCGCCCTGCCATTTTTCTTACAATGTACAACCTTTACTCGGGCCAGGTGCCAGCGAGGAGGTAGTTGATGAGCACAGTCACATCGGCGATAGCCAGAGAGCCACTGAGGTCGCAATCGGCCCCGGCGGGAGCCTGCTCGCCAGAGAGCAGATAGTTGATCAATGCTGTCACATCACTGATGTTGACGGCGCCATTCTGGTCAGCATCACCACGCATCGTCTGAGGGGTATCATTCTTCTGATAGGTGAAGGTCACCTTAGGAAGGAAATCCACCAACTCGGCATTGTCACCACTCCACTGGCTGTGGGTAACCGACATGCCTGCATGATTACTGGTCGTCACACCATAGAACTGTGTTGTGCCATAGTTGCCCTTAGAATCCATGATGCGGGCCTCTACAACGAGATTACCCCCATCGTATTCAAACGGTGCATCAAACTCAAAGGTGATAACCTCTACACCCTTGACCAGAGCCATCGAAGCGACAGCGGTCATGTCGGTAATAGCGGTCGTTGTTGTAAACGCAGTCTGATCGGTGGTCTTGAGTGACAACTGAACGGTGCCATCCTTGAGGACGGAGGGCTTGTTGGTGTAGAACGAGAGGGCGACAATCTTGCTGCCGGCAATGTCGGTGAGCATGTCGGCAGGATAAATCATCTGTCCATAGGTGCCGGCATCGCTGAAATAAACACCGTTAAACGGCAACTTGTTGTTGACGCCAGTACCGTCACACACGGTAAACTCGAGGCCGTTCTCGAGTGCGGTTCCCGTGAGGGGCACCTCGAGGACGCCAGCCTCGCCGCAGTCGATGTAGAGATTGCCTTGGAAGTCGCCAGCCTCTACGGGCTCAAATGCGACCTCAACCTGGCAGGTCTCACCCGGTTGCAACGTCACACCAGCGGGAATAGAAGCCGCAAAGGGAGCATCGGCGGTCACCGTGGGCATAAAGGCGTTCAAGCCGTTGTTCTTCAAGGTCACCATTGCAGCATCACGTTCGCCGGCACGCACAGTATTGAAATTTACATACCTGGGGCTGGTCTTGGCCGAGTAATCGGCAAGTTCACCAAAGTAGAACGTGGTCTTGGGGATAAATTCGCGGTACTCGTTACCTTCTTCACCGGTGGTCAAAGCTGCATGACCCTGCTGGAACAAACCATAGAAATAAGTGAAATTGTAGGCAGCCGACTCACCACCACTCTGCACATAGAAATCAACGATAAGGTTACCGCCGTTATAGATATAGGGTGTGTCAAAATCGATATCCACCTCATGCAAGCCAGCCGTCATCCCAACAACGGCGACAGTGGTCAACTCGGTATAAAATGTTGTGCTTGAGAACACCGGCTGCTCCACCTCAGCCACAGAGACCCTGAGTTCACCGCCATTCATTTTGCAGCCCTCATCGTTCACATAGAGGGTAAATCCATTGATGGGCTGGCCCACCATCGCCGTGAGAGCCTCGGCAGGATAAATGACCTGGCCACGTGTACCCATAGCGTTATAATTGGCTGTGGGCAGCGGGACATAGGGAGAAACCTGGGATCCGTCAAAGACCGTCAGGTCGTCGGCATGAGCGACAGCTGCGCCACAGATGATGAGCAACGCAGCAAGAGCGTAACTAAAGTACTGTTTCATAGATTGATGATAGTTGATATTAATAGTATTTATTAGCGGGGCAAAGATACAACAATGTTTTAATTTACAACATACATATTAATTAAAAAGATAGAGACGCATGCTTGATGCATCTCTACCTTTATTAGTTTGCTGTCTGCTAAAGGCTGAAACCTAAAGCCTAATAGCTAAAGCCTTACTTCACAACCTTAACAGCGCTGGTGGTGCCGTCGGTGTAGGTGGTAACGACGATGGTCAGGCCATTAGCCTCGGTTACCTCCTGGCCAGCCAGGTTGAAGTAGCGTACGCCAGCAACGGTCTTGCCGTTCATCATCTCGCTGATGCCGGTGAGAGGCTCGGGCTCAACAACGAACTCATAAGCAATCTGCTCGCTGGGGAGCTTGTTAGGAGCTACGGCATAAGCCTCAACGCGGTGCATACCGTCACCCTCGAAGCTCAGGATGCCCTCATAAACAGCCCACTCGGTGTAGTCCTCGGCACCGGGATAGAGAACGCGGTAGTAGATAACGCTGCCCTCATCGGTGGGATTGATCTCTACAAAGTAAGCGTGGATACCGTCGGTGGTGTAGCCGTTGAAGACGGGAGCGCCGGTCTTCTCGGTGGGCTCAACGGGAGTAGTGCCGGGCTCATAGGTGAAGCTGCACTTGGGCAGGAATTTATGGAGAGCATCGCTCGGGCTGCCATAGGACATGTAGTGAGAATAAGAAGCATTGTTCTCGGTATTCACGCCCAGGAAGTAGGTGCTAGTATAGTTGTAATCACCAGCGATGGTCACCAGAACCTCCACCAAGAGGTTGCCACCGGTGTACTCATAGGGCTGATACAAGTCAAAAGTCAGCTCGGTGCGGCCATACATAACATCCATCGTGGAAACAGCAGTAGCGCCAGTGATAGCGGTAGCCGTCTCAAAACCGTTCTGATCAACGGTCTTCAACGACAGTTGCAATTCGCAATACTCAAATTCGATGGCCTCCTCGGGATAGAACTTCACCTGAGAGATCTTGCCATTCTGCATCTCGGTGAGCATCTCGGCGGGATAGATCATCTGACCCATGGTACCCTCGTCATCAACATACCAACCATTAATGGGAATCATGTAGTTGACAGCGCCACCATCACAAACGGTCAAAACGTTGGCCTGGGCGGCAAACGCCAAAACGGCAACAGAGATTAAAGTAAAAAATTTTTTCATGATAAAAATAAGTTATTAAAGTGAATAATAAATAAGTTGAAATTCATTGATTACCAGCTATATAACAATTCAATTCCTTAAAGATGAACTATTATATGGTACAAAAATACAAAATAATAACAATATGCAAGACACAAAACAAAAAAAGTAGAGACGCAGATGATTGCGTCTCCACTTTTTTCGTTTGCTATCAGCTAAAGACTACTGCCTAAAGCCTAATAGCTAAAGCCTAACGGCTTACTTCACAACCTTAACAGCGCTGGTGGTGCCGTCGGTGTAGGTGGTAACAACGATGGTCAGACCATTAGCCTCGGTCATCTCCTGACCAGCCATGTTGAAGTAGCGTACGCCAGCAACGGTCTTGCCGTTCATCATCTCGCTGATAGCCGTGGGAGGCTCGGGAGCTACTACGAACTCATAAGCGATCTGCTCGCTGGGGAGCTTGTTAGGAGCTACGGCATAAGCCTCAACGCGGTGCATACCGTCACCCTCGAAGCTCAGGATGCCCTCATAAACAGCCCACTCGGTGTAGTCCTCGGCACCGGGATAGAGAACGCGGTAGTAGATAACGCTGCCCTCATCGGTGGGATTGATCTCTACAAAGTAAGCGTGGATACCGTCGGTGGTGTAGCCGTTGAATACGGGAGCACCAGTCTTCTCGGTGGGCTCAACGGGAGGAACATCGCCGGGCTCATAGGTGAAGGTGCACTTGCTCAGAGCATTAAATGTGCCTTCGTTCCATTGACCATAGTAATCAAAGCCAACATAAGCGGTATTCTCTTCCATCTCTTCACCGAGGAAGTAGGTGGAACCCCAGTCACCAGAACCGTCCCAGTAGCACTCGACGAGCAGGTTGCCACCATGGTACTCAAAGGGCTCATTCAGGGTGAAAGTCAGGTAAAGGCCACCATACTCGGGCTCAACAGTGGCAACTACAGTAGCGCCGCCAATCATGGGATCCTCATCGGCAAAGGCAGTCTGCTCAACCTCCTTGAGAGCGAGCAAAATCTCTCCACCCTGGAAAGCGATGGTATAACCAGCATAATCTTCACCCCAAGTAGCAGCGGTGTAGAACTTCAGCTCGGAGATCTTGCCACCAGCCATCTCGGCCAGCATATCAGCGGGATAGATCTGCTGGGCCATGCCTTCACCATCAAACCAGTAGCCATAAACGGGAATGCTACCCCAAGCATCCTCACCAATCACACCGTTCTCACAAACGGTCAACTCGTTGGCCTGAGCAGCAAATGCCATAGCGGCCACAGCGATTAAAGTAAAGAATTTCTTCATAATAAAATTAAGTTTTTAAAAAATGAATAATAAAAATATTAAAACAAATTGATTATCAACAAAATAGTAAACAAAACCCTAAAAACGGATTGATATACGTCACAAAAATACTTAAAAAATCCTTAATGAACAAAGATTAAATCAAAAAAAATGGAGACGCATGATTATTGCGTCTCCACTTTGTCAGTCTGCTATCAGCTAAAGACTACTGCCTATAGCCTAATAGCTAAAGCCTAAAGTCTTACTTCACAACCTTAACAGCGCTGGTGGTACCGTCGGTGTAGGTAGTAACCATGATGGTCAGGCCGTTGGCCTCGGTCATCTCCTGGCCAGCCATGTTGAAGTAGCGTACGCCAGCAACGGTCTTGCCGTTCATCATCTCGCTGATAGCCGTGGGAGGCTCGGGCTCAACAACGAACTCATAAGCAATCTGCTCACTGGGGAGCTTACCGGGAGCTACGGCATAAGCCTCTACGCGGTGCTTACCGTCACCCTCGAAGGACAAGCGCTCGTTATAAACAGCCCACTCGGTGTACTCTTCCTCACCGGGATAGAGGATGCGATAGTAGATCACACTGCCCTCATCGGTGGGATTGATCTCTACAAAGTAAGCGTGGATGCCATCGGTGGTGTAGCCGTTGAAGACGGGAGCACCAGTCTTCTCGGTGGGCTCGGTGCCTTCCTCATAGGTGTACTGGATACGGGTAAGGGGAAGGTCAACGTTGGTGCCACAACCCAGGACAGCGGTTGCATCGGGGAAGTCGGGGCTCACGGCATAGTCAACAAAGCTGGTCCAGTTGTTGGTGTAGGTCATAGCCTTGCTACGGATGCCAGAGGTGTAGAAGGGAGCGTAGTCGCTACCCATGGTGCAGTTGTCATCGTCAAATGCATCAAAGACCATGGTCACCAGCAAGCTCTTGCCGGGAGTAAAGGGACAATCAAAGCGGAAGGCAGTGGTATAGTCCTCGCCATAGCTATACAGCATCTCATAGACACGATCTTCCTCCCAAACCTGCTCGCCAAAGGGGAAGAACTGCTTCACGCCCTCTTCATTGACAGCAAACTCGGTAGCATCAGTCTCCAGAACATAAATCTTCACGTTGCGAGCGATATCCTCAAAAGTCTCATCATGGAACATGAAGGTCAGACCCTTGATGCGCACGTTCTGCTTGCCATCCATGTCGGCCAGCATATCGGGCGTGTAGAGCATCTGAACACCAGTGTGAGCCACATAGAAGGTGGTCGGTGCCATGTCAAAGTAGGAACCATTGTAGGTGGTAGCATTGTCCCAGTCACCCACATCGATAGTAGCCCAGTTCTGAGCCTGAGCCGTCATCGTCATAGCAGCGATAGCTGCAAGAATCATGTAAAACTTTTTCATTGTTTTAAAAAACTTAATTGTTGATAAAAAAGGGTTATACTAAACAAATCCAATTGTAAGGCAATATCAACTTGAATGGTTTGAATTTTGGCACAAAAGTAATCAAAATACTAAAAACCCAAATCAATTCTCACAAAAAAATCCACAAAACAATGGGGAAAAACGCACCAAACTTACAAAAAGCAGCCAGGCTCTCACCCTTGCAATAAGGGAAGAGCCTGGCCGATGGTCATCGTTTCCTGAAAGCAGAAAACGTCAATTTTTCTTGAATTACCAGTTGTTGGACAGCAGGTAGCTGATCAGAGCGGTAACATCGGCGATCTTCACCTCACCATTCTCATCACAGTCAGCAGCCAGCAGGTCAACGCCAGTAGGATCACCGCCGAGCAGGTAGTTGATCAGGACTGATACGTCAGCAATCTTCACCTCACCATTGCCGTCAACATCGCCACGGATGTACTGGGGCTGAGGAGTGTCATCACCATAGGTAAAAGTGGTCTTGGGGAGGAACTGCTTGTACTCCAAATTGCCATTATAGTTGCCAACGTAGATGCAGTTGTTGTAGTTAGTAGCCTCACCACCGAAGTAGGTCATGGTCCAATTGCCAGCTTCCTTCACGAGGGTACCAAACACGAGATTACCACCCTGATACATGTAAGGAGTATCAAACGTGACCGTGAACTCGGTTGTGCCATCAGCCACCATAGTAATAGTAGCAACCAGAGTCAAATTCTGAATGTACTCGGTCATTACAGTTTCATTCGTCTCGCCCATGTAGATTTCCATCTTACCACCGTTCATCTTAATACCATCCTCATCGGTATAGAACGTGATAGCCTTAATCTCCTGACCTACCATAGCAGTCAGATCGGCAGCAGGATAGAGAACTTGAGTCTGGTTACCTACAGCGTCATACCACATTGAGTTAAAGGGCACGAAATAGCTCTCAGCCTCATAGTTGTACAGACTCAGAGAGTTAGCTGAAGCAGAGAACATCATCAAAGCGGCAGCAGCAAATGCGAAAAACTTCTTCATAAAATAAAAATGGTTTAAGTTAATAATAAAAGTTTATAGTTCTAAAAAATGTTTATCTTTGGATAATAAGCGTTTAGGGCGCCATTACATTCTGAGCGCAAAATTAACTCATTTTCCCATTACTGCAAAATTATTCATTTGGAAAATTTCCATTATCATGATTTTCAGTAGAAACCAAGAAGATACAAGAGCAAACAGGGCAATCCATAACTTTCACATTATCAATAAACAACTATCACAATAGCAACTGATATCGGTTAACAATTATCACTTACCGTCCTCCAGGAGAAGAAGATGCATAAAAGATTTGCTGCTTTGGGCAAAAAGTACGAAATTTGCAGGCGTTTTTGCTAAAAAAAATCATCTATCAACATTAACATTAGAAGAAAGAACATGAAAAGAATCTACCACCTTGCGCTCGTTATGAGCCTGATATTCATCGGCATGAGTGCATCGGCACAGAAGATAGCCTACGGCTATACGATGATGCCATGCACCACCCCGTCAATGATCAGTTTCTCAATCGATGACCCGTCAACGACGACTCGTTTGGGCACTTATTCCAAAGCCGAGCCTCGCTCAGGAGCCATCGTGGGCAGCACCCTCTACATGATGGGCATTGACGATGACTTCAACATGTGGTTCTACAGTATCACCCCTGGTGGTGAAGGTGAGACCATCAAGAAACTGGGAGACGTGACCTGTCCTGGCGACATGACCTATGACTACACCACCAACACGATGTACTTTATCGCCAACAGTGAGGATGTGGACGGAGTATCAGCCATCGGCACCGTGGACCTGGAGAACGGCAAAACCACTTTCACCAGCAATCTTGCCTACTACTGCAAGGCTATCGCTATTGATGCCCGCGGCCAGATGTTTGCGTTGACCAACAGCGGCATCCTGCTCAAGGTCAACAAGAGCAACGGCGAGTGCTCCCCTGTCGGCAACACGGGTATCGACTTCGCCTCGTGGTGGAATTTCCAGAGCATGGAATTTGACCGTGAGACAGGTACCCTCTACCTTGCAGCCTGGGGCAGTGACGAGAAGACATCGCTCTATACCCTGGATACCACTACCGGCAAGGCCACCAAGGCAGGTCTCATCGGTGACGGCACACACGTTGTCGCCCTGGGTATCCCCTATGAGCCTGCCAGCGGCAGCGCACCTGAGCGCGTGAGTGACGCCACAATCACCGCCAATGAGGATGGTGAACTGGAGGCCTTGTTGACATGGGTCAACCCCGTCAATGACTATAGCGGCACGCCGCTTGAAGGCACCATCAGTATCGAGATTGTCAATCGTGTAACCGGCGAGAAATCAGTCATTAAAGAGTGCCAACCAGGTGAACCGATGAGTCACGCCATAACAGTAGATGAAGCAGGCATGTACGAGTTTGCCATCACTGCTGTCAATGACGCCGGTTCCAGCCTGGAACAACTTGTTGAAGCCTGGATTGGCCACGATGTTCCTGCCGCTGTCACCAACGCCAAGGCCAACCTCAACCGCATGGAACTGATGGTGAACGAACTCTCATGGGTGGCTCCATCATCGGGAGCCCATGGCGGTTATATCGACAAGAGTTCTCTGAAGTATGATGTAGTGCGGCTGAATGACAACCGGACCATCGCCGAGGGCATCACAGCCACCACCTTTGAGGACATCAAGCTCTTGGATGATCTGACACGCTACAGCTATCAGATTATCGCCAAAAACGATGACGGCACCGGAGATGCCGCCAAAACCAATGACCTGGTCAACGGCCCCGCTGTGAAATGCCCTTACGTTGCCCCGTTCAACTCGTGGGAAGAGAGCGGCCAGTACTGGACCGTGCTTGACGCCAACGAGGATGGTTACCCCTTTGTTTGGTACAAGGACTTCATGAACATGTTCGGTCAGGGTGGCGACAAGTGTTTCTTCATTTATCAGAAGAACGAGGTATTCTATGCCTATGACTTCATCATCTCGCCCCCTATAGAGTTCCAGGAAGGCCACGAGTACAGGATTACCGCCAACGTGAGCAATGACGACATCGCCGGCTATCGCGAAGAATCGTTCCGTTTCTTCACATTCAGCGGCTATGACATGAATGGTGCCGTACCCCTTGGCAACGAGCCCTTCACGGTGAAGCACCCGGGAGAGTTCCGTGACTACAGCTTTGACTTCAAGGTCGATGATGACGGTTATGGCAGCGACAGTGAGAAGTTTGTCAGCTTCATCGCCCTGTGCTGCTGCTCACACTATGACATGGGCATGCTGCTCGTGAACAGCATCTCCATCCAGGACCTCACGCCCGAAACCGTGCTGGAAGGCGACGTGAACCATGACGGTGAGGTCAACATTGCCGACATCAACACCCTCATCGACATCGTGCTGGCTGGTTCAACCGACAATCCCGATGCCGATGTGAACCATGACGGTGAAGTCAACATTGCCGACATCAACACCCTGATTGACATCGTGTTGAGTAAATAATCAAACCCTTGCCATACATCAGGCACGAAAAAACGGGCAGGAACCGATATAGTTCCTGCCCGTTATTATTGCTGGAATTCTAAGGGTCAAAATGCGGTTTGGGAACCGCCTCTACCCCGATGACTAATTACCAGTTGTTTGACAGCAGATAGTTGATCAGGAGGGTAACATCGGCAATCTTGATCTCACCATTCTGGTCACAGTCGGCACCCTTCAGGTTGATACCGGTAGCATCACCACTGAGCAGGTAGCTGATCAGATTGGAAACATCACCAATCTTCACTTCACCGTCACCGTTCACGTCACCACGGATGAACTCGGGCTCTTCACTCTTCTCATAACCGAAACCAACCTTGGGCAAGAAGGTTGAACGGTCGTTCTGGCTGCCATAAATGTAGAAACTGGGGGTGTAATCCGGCATGTTCACACCATAGAAATTGACCTTCGGATAGTTGTTACCCTTCACCACATTATAGACCTCAATAGCCAAGTTGCCGCCAGTGTACTCATAGGGTTCATCGAGTGTGAAGATGAGCTGGGTATCACCCTCGACAGGAGTTACGGTAGCCACAACAGTGAAGTCGGTCAAAGCGGTATAAGTGGTGAAACCATCCTCCTCAACAGGCTTGAACGAGAGCTGAAGTTTACCACCCTTGAAGGTCATGGGAGTTGTCGGATAGAAAGTAACCGAAGTAATCTTCTTGCCTGCCAGCATAGAAAGCATGTCGGCAGTGTAAATCATCTGACCCTTTGTCACATCGTCATAGTAGTATCCATAGAAGGGCAGATAGCCATTAGTAGCATCACCGTCGCAAACATCGATCACGTCAGGCACATCGGCCATCACACCGGTAAGGGCTACCTCGAACAGACCGGCAGCACCACAATCAACCGTCAAGGTCTGGGCATACTCACCGAGCTCGGTAGGAGCAAACTTCACGGTAAACTCCATCGAAGCACCGGTAGCAATCTCAGCAGGAGCGGGCTCAACGCTGAAGGGAGCCTCAAGAGCGCTGAGGACAGGAGTGAATGCATTATTACCCAAGTTCTTTACAGTAAAGGTCTGGGTCAATTCCTCAGCAGCATAGATCTTACCGAAGTCAATAGCCTGAGTACTGATGGTTGCATAATCATCAGATACTGCATACTCAAATGTAGTCTTGGGGCCAAACTCTACAGCGTAAGCACTACCACTCGAAGGAAGTCTATACATGGAAGCATTGAAATCAGTAGCCTCACCTACGAAATACATACCTGCGTAATCACTGGTTTCTTTAACCGTCGTTTTAACAACGAGGTTACCACCAGTGTAGGCAAAAGGCTGGTCAAAATTGACAACCACCTCGGTCTCACCAGGTGTCATCGTGAACTCAGCAACCTCGGTCAGGCCTTCGAGCAGTTCAGGCTGGTAACCCGAGAACTGTTCAAGATCGGTAACGCCCAAAGAGAGGCCCAACTTACCGCCACTGAGCGTGCAACCTTCCTCATTGGCGATGTAGAACTTCAACGAAGTAATCAATGCACCCTGCATTGCCTGAATATCTGCCTCGTGGTAGATGACCTGTGTAGCAAAATTAGCAGCGTCAAAATAGTAGCCATAAATAGGCACATACTCGTTGTAATCCAGGTAAGCATTGTTGTCATACACTGTCAACACATCGGCCTGTGCAGTCACAAACGAAGCCAGCGCCATCGACGCTGCAAACAAAAGTTTAGAACATTTCATCATAACTAAAGTTAATGTTAGTGGTTAATAAAAAATTAAACATGCATCAGTAAAATGACTTCGATAAAACGGAGACATCAGTGTACATTTTCTTCGCTGCAAATATACAAAAAAATATAATCTGCAAATTAATTCAATCTTCTTTTTCCCAGAAAATATCGCTTAATCGCTAAAGCCTTAAAAAACAAAGCACTAGAGACAGAAATCCATCTCTAGTGCTCTATGCCTGTTCCCCAAGCTAAGGGGAATCGCCTACATGTCACTGCAAAATCAGGTCAATGACGGTATTCACGTCGCTGATGTTCACCTCGCCATCAGCATTGACATCGGCCACGGGAGTTGACTCACCCGAGAGGATCAGGTCAAGCAAGGCGTTGACGTCACTGATGTTTACCTCACAGTCGCCATTGACATCGCCAGGTCGTGTTTGAGGCATCACGGCATCGGGGTGGAAATCAATACCACCAGCAACCTCGGTCGAAGTTTCTCCGAGCCATCCACAATACTGGTTCACGGCATTATAGACCTTGATAAAGTCGATGTGGGTGAGGTTGACGTGATTGCCATGCTCGTCAACGGCCCAGTCAATCTTGAAGCCGGGGTTATATCCTTCCACATCGGGCAAGCGGTCAGTGTTGTTCGGCAGGTTATCGACGTAACCCCAATCGAAATAGGTGAGCACAAAATAGGCGCTACTGTCATTGCCGCCATAATTCGCTGCGTTGCAATGCAACTTGGAACCGGAAAATGTCATGCTTTCCTCGTCCTGGAGCCACAACGGCCAGTAAGGCTGGTTGTGGTAGGTGTTGCGGCTCATGTAACCACTGGTGCTGTCGGGGTTCACGTCGTTGCTGGTCCAGCGGATGTAGGTCGTGTCGTTCAGAAAAGGATTTACACGACTGGGCGTGCGCTGCTTGCCCTCGTCAGGGCGGTAATAGGTAATGGTGTAATCATGCTGAGTCATGGGATGGTTATAGTCACTGCCAGCGAGTTCATACCACTTGTCGCTATCGCTGGGCACGCCATCGCCGTCACTGTCCACACCCACCATCACGATACCCGGCTCGCAACTGCCGCCAGCCGAGGTGAGTTCGCTATAGAACGCATTACCCCAAATTTCAAAATCCCATGTGTGCATATTGACCACAGGATGATCAAACCCCACAACCACATAGCCGCCATAGCCGCCAAGGGAAATCATGCCCTCAGCCCACACGGTGTCGATAGTTGTGATGGTCTGTCCGTGGAAGGTCTGGGTCACGGTGTCAATACGCCCGCAGATGGCAGCCTGACAGCGTGCCAGGACACTGTCGATGGGTTCCCCAACCCTGCACAGGGGCATGGTGTTGACAAATTGTCCCGGTGCTGGACGGAATTCATACACGCGCGAGAGCCACGGGTGATTGCCCCAAGTAGTCAGTACAGTCATCAAGGCCACCGCGGCCAATAGAATATTTCTTATCTTTTTCATATCGTATTAATTAATGCTCGTTAATATTGGTTCCCAGAAAAGCAAAATGTGCAGGAATGTCCCCCGTGCGCACGTCCCACTTCTTGTTGCCGTAACGGTCAAAGCAGAACAAACGTCCAGGCGAGACGTAGTCCTTGGCATCGGTTACATAGATGTCCTTGGTAATGGGATTGACCGCGACAGCATAGGGGATGACGATATCCTTGTCAGAGCCGTCGGTGATGAAATTGTCGGTCACAATCTCGCGCGTCAACGTGTTGATGATGGCATAGGAAAAATGGTTGCTCATCGAGACATAACTCCACTCGGTGCTCACCACATAGAGCGAGTCGCCATCAAGCCACATGTTGCTCACGCGACAGTCGATGCTGTCCACGAGCTGCTGCTTGCGTGTATCATAGGCGTATATCTTGCTGGGACGCGTGTAGTAGTCGCCACGTGATGCCACCCACAGCATGCCATGACGGTCACTCTTGACCCACGACAAGTTGATGGCGATGGGGATGCGGCGCTCCTCCTTGAAGGTTGCCACATCGATGACCGACACGGTGTTCTCATAGTTGGGCACCATGTAGCCGCCCGAGTTGGCGACATATATCTTTCCCTCGACGATTTCCAGTTCATCGGGTTGGAAGCCTACCAGACACGTATCTACCACCTGCATCGTCACGGTGTCGATTTTGGCGACATAACCGCGCTGTTCATAATTGGGGTTGATCTGCACGGGGCCGGCATAGCTGGTCACATAGGCATAGCCGCCATAGAAACGGATGAAACGGCAGTTGGGAATATTGATCTGGTACTTCTTCTTGCAGGTGTACTTGTCAAGCACATCAACCTTGTTGGAACAGTTGATGACACAGTACAGGTTGCTGCCATAGATGCCGAGGTCGTTGCCCACATCGCCCATTTCCTTGGGAACGGTGGGGTTGGCATAGGAGAAGATGTTGCGGAGGTACTCGCCGTAGGCGTAGTCATAGTAGTCAAGCGTCGCCTTGTTCCAGCCCATATTGCCCTCGCACAGCAGATAGAAGCCCTCAATGTCGGTAAACTCCGGCTGCGCCACCGACACGTGCTCCGGCAGGAAAATCGTGACTTCTTCACGACATCCCGTCAACAGCAACACCATTGTCACCAGCATTTCGTACAGGGGGACGGTTCTTTTGTACGAAAAATCCGTTTTTCGTACAAAAGAACCGTCCCCCTGTACGAAAACATGTGTGATATTTTGTATTCTCTTCATCAGATGTCAAATTTTAAGATGAGTTTATAGTTGCGGCCGGGCATGGGATAGTTGAGAATCACGTCATAGTACTGGTTGAAGAGGTTGTTGACCTCGCCCGAGACTTTTAACGTGGTCTTGCCCAAGTGGAAGAGGTAACCTGCCGAGAGGTCGTGAGTGTACCAGGGCTGCTCGTGGTTCTCGCGGGTGTTGGCACTGGTGTGGTAGCGTTCACCCACATAGATAAAGCTGTAGTTCACGTCCAGGTCATGCCATCCCAGATGTCCTACCACCGATCCGCTATGCCAGGGGATATAGGCGAGCTGGCCCTTATAGGTGCCGCCATCGCCGTTGTCCAAGGGGTTGGTGTAGTCCTGGGCCTTCTGATAGGTATAACTCAGGTTGATGTCGAGAATCATGTCAGCAGGCAGGCTCAGGGTGGTGCGGGCACTCACGTCGATGCCGCGAATTTTCACGATACCCACGTTCATCATCATCCATCGGTACTGTCCCGTTCCCTTGGGGACAGCAATGATCTTGTCGGTGATATAGTTGTAGTAGGCGTCGGCACTGAGCTTGACACCTGACAGCAAGCCGTGGTCAGAGAGCAGGCGATAGAGGAAGCCCACATTGTATTGGGTGGCATATTCAGGGTCAAGTGTGATGTTGCCCATGTCGGTATAATACAGGTCATTGAAGGTGGGCATACGGAAGATGCGCTTGTAATAGGCCCTGAGGTTGAACTCACGGTCTTGCCATGGCTGCCAACTGAGGAAGACGGCAGGAGTGACCTTGTTCATATACTTGCTCATCTTGCCGACCACCTGACCGTTGAAGCGTGCCGACGAACGGTCGTTGACCATCGTGTAGAGCAGGCTGCCTTGTGCCTTGAAGCCGTGCCATGTCCAAGCGGTTGCCAGCGCAGTGAGCACGGTGTGACGGATGGGATAGCCGAAGCCTGTCAAGGTGGCGTCAAGGCTGTTCCACTGGTAATCTACCGAGAGGTTGACGTCCCAATCGGTGAGGATGGTGTATTTGTTGGCGGTAGAGAGGTAAATCTCGTCCTGCCAGAACTTGTTGTCGATGTACATCAACGTGGTGTCGGGATTGAGGTAGTGGAGATAGTCGCGCGAGTACTTGGCATTGAACATCATTTCATAGCGGTCGGTAAACTTGCGCTGATAGGCTCCCTGCAGGAAGAAATTGCTGCCCCATTGCTTCTGGGCATGTTTCCACACGTTATTGACGATGGCACCTGGAATACCCTTGCTACTGTCATACCAGTAAGCCTTGGCATGCCACTTGCCACTGGGCATCACGCCGAAGACGGCACCCTCGATGCGGTAGGAACGCACCTCACCGTTCTGGCGCACCGCAGTCGTGTCCCATGCTATGGAACCATCACTATAGTGACGCATGTAGCGGAAACGGTACTTGCCCGTGGCATAGGTGAACTCGCTGTTGAAGGACAGGCTCACCGCACGGCTCAGCTTGTGTTCCCAGCGCACACTGGGATTGACGAGCCCGAAAGAGCCCGTCTTGAAAGACACATTCAGGTTGTCACGCTTGCTATCCTTGAACTTTGGACGACGCGTGCGCAGGTAGATTGTGCCTGCCGAGCCGTAGTCCTTGGCACTCTGGAAGATGTTACTGCGTTGACCATTGTAGAGGGAAATGGCCTCGATGTTGTCAAGGGAGAATTTGCCCAAGTCAACCTGTCCGTTCTGGGCATTGCCAATCTGGATACCGTCATAGAACACACCCATGTGGTTGGTACCCATCGAACGGATATCGACCGTCTTGAGACCGCCCACGCCGCCGTAATCCTTGAGCTGGACTCCCGCGAAATAGCGCACGGCATCGGCCACCGAGTGGCTGTTGAGCCCCTCAAGCTGCTTGCCCGTGAGTTCCTGAGCGGGAATGACGTCTTCATAGGGGCGACGACCATAGATGATGACATTCTGGATGTACTGCATCGAGTCCAGCCTGCCATGACCAACGCTGGCCATGACCGAGTCGGCCTGGTGTGCAAGGACGCCTTCCTGGGCATGGGCGCACAGGAAGTACACAAGAGTCAATAGTGCAGCTACAAATGTCTTACGCATTGTCACGGGTTTCTATGTTTGCGACTTGGCAGGTCTTCTGACTCGCCCCTACCCTTTCTTGCACCTTTCCCTTCCCACACAATCCCTTGTTATCGGGCCTTTGCACAGTGGTCAAGTGCAGGGTCTTACAATCTGGGGGCACACAGCAGCACCGTCTGTCCGGGATTCCCACCCGGTTCCCTTTTCACCCAGGGTCACCCCCAGGCACCAAATCTCGCTGCAAAGATAGTACAAATTGCTGAGGTTGAGGTGGTGAAAGAAATAAAAAAACTCCGGTGCGCTTCACAGCGAGCCGGAGCCTCAATAAACAAATTAACTATGGAAAATTCTTATGATTACTTCAATATATTATCATTCAAAGTTGAATTTGACGGCATGATGAGGTGTCAATCATCTTCAACTCCGGCAAGCTCACGCTCACGACGCGCCTGCTCGGCAAGTGCCATCTCGTTCTTGTCGCCAACAACGAGAGTCTGGTACTCACGCAGACCGGTACCGGCGGGGATGAGGTGACCGCAGATAACGTTCTCCTTCATACCCTCGAGGGTATCGACGCGGCCATTGATGGCGGCCTCGTTGAGGACCTTGGTGGTCTCCTGGAAGGAGGCTGCCGACATGAAGCTGCTGGTCTGCAATGCAGCGCGGGTGATACCCAGCAGAATCTGCTCACTGGTAGCAGGCACGGCGTCGCGTACGACGACGAGCTTCATGTCACGGCGCTTGAGCGACGAGTTGATGTCGCGCAGCTTGCGGGCGGTGAGAATCTGACCGTTCTGGACCTCGTCGCTGTCGCCCTTGTTGGTGACAATCTTCTTGCCCCAGATGCGGTCGTTCTCCTCCATGAAGTCACGCTTGTCAACAGTCTGCTCCTCAAGGAAGCGGGTGTCGCCCGGATCAATAATGCGCACCTTGCGCATCATCTGGCGTACAATCACCTCGAAGTGCTTGTCGTTGATCTTCACACCCTGTGTGCGGTAAACTTCCTGAACCTCGTTAACGATATAGTCCTGAACTGCCGTGGGACCCTTGATGCGGAGAATGTCGGCTGGCGTTACAGCACCGTCGGACAACGGAGTACCGGCACGCACGAAGTCGTTCTCCTGCACCAAAATCTGCTTGGACAGAGGCACGAGGTACTTCTTCTCCTCACCGATGCGGTTCTTGACCGTGATCTCACGGTTACCGCGCTTGATGCGGCCGAAGGTCACCTCACCGTCAATCTCGCTGACGATAGCGGGGTTGGACGGGTTGCGGGCCTCAAAGAGCTCAGTTACACGAGGCAGACCACCAGTGATATCACCGGCACCACCCGAGAACGAGCGCGGAATCTTAACGAATACCTCACCAGAGGTAATCTCCTCGCCGTCCTTCTTCATGAGGTGAGCGCGCACGGGCAGCGAGTAGGACTTCACAACATTGCCCTCGGCATCGATAATCTCGGCCTCAGGAATGCGGTTGTGGTCCTTGGTCTCGATGATGAAGATTTCGGCATTGCCCGAGATTTCATCATACTCCTCACGATAGGTAACATCCTTGATGAGGTTCTTGAGACGCAAGGTACCGTTCACCTCGCTGACGATGACTGCATTGAATGCGTCCCACTCACAGATCTTATCCTTCTCTTCGACGATATCACCAGGCTTGAAGAACAGCTTGGAACCGTACTCGATGGGGGCGTGAGTGAGCACCATGTTGGTGTTGGTGTCCTTGATTTGCATCTCGGCCATACGTCCAACAACGATGTCAATGCCGTCCTTATCCTTCACGGTGCGCAGGTCTTCAATCTCGATGCGACCGTGGTATTTTGACGTAATGTTAGAAATTGCCGACGCGTTGCTGGCCACACCACCAGAGTGGAAGGTACGCAGGGTCAGCTGGGTACCGGGCTCACCGATAGACTGAGCGGCAATCACACCGACAGCCTCACCACGCTGTACCATGCGGTGGGATGCCAGGTTGCGACCATAGCACTTGGCGCAAACGCCATGCTTAGCCTCACAAGTGAGGACGGAACGGATCTCCACAGACTCAATGGGTGAGTTGTCAATGCGTGCAGCGATGGCATCGGTGATCTCTTCACCGCTCTTAACGATGATTTCACCAGTCGTGGGATCGGGCACATCGTGAACCGATACACGACCCAGGATGCGCTCGCCCAGGGTAGCAACGACGCGGTCGCCCTGACGCACTTCACGGCAAACGAGACCACGCAACGTGCCGCAATCCTCCTCATTGATGATCACGTCGTGAGCGACGTCGACCAGACGACGGGTCAGATAACCGGCGTCGGCGGTCTTCAATGCGGTATCGGCAAGACCCTTACGGGCACCGTGGGTAGAGATGAAGTACTCGAGCACTGACAGACCCTCCTTGAAGTTTGCAAGGATGGGGTTCTCGATGATCTGATGACCACCTTCAACACCAGACTTCTGGGGCTTGGCCATCAGACCACGCATACCTGAAAGCTGACGAATCTGGTCACGCGAACCACGAGCACCCGAGTCAAGCATCATGAATACAGAGTTGAATCCCTGCTTGTCGGCAGCGATCTGCTCCATTAGCTGCTTGGTGAGTTCCTTATTGACGTTGGTCCAGATATCGATTACCTGGTTGTAACGCTCGTTGTCGGTGATGGCACCCATGTCATAGTCCATCTTAACCTGCTCGGCCTTGGCATCACCCTCGGCGATGATTTTAGCCTTGGTGTCAGGGATAAGCACGTCATCCAGGTTGAATGACAGACCACCCTTGAACGCCATGTAGTAACCCATGTTCTTGACATCATCAAGGAACTGTGCCGAACGAGGCACACCGCAGCTGCGGATTACACGGGTAATGATATTGCGCAGTGACTTCTTGGAAATCAGCTCATTGATATAACCCATCTCCTTGGGAACAGTGTTGTTGAAGATGAGTCGGCCCACTGAGGTACCCTTCAACAGGGTATTCTCGAGCTCACCGTTCTCGTTGAGCACATCAACGCGGACGTTGATCTCCTCGTGCATCGATACCTTACCCTGCTGATAAGCTACCAGTGCCTCCTCGGGACCGTAGAAGTTATACCTCTTGTCCTCGTCCACGGGGATAGTCTTGGTGATGTAGTACAGACCGAGTACCATATCCTGTGAAGGAACAGTCACGGGGTCACCATTGGCAGGATTCAAGATATTGTGGGGCTCGAGCATGAGCATCTGAGCCTCGACAACGGCCTCGTTACCCAGGGGCAGATGGACTGCCATCTGGTCACCGTCGAAGTCGGCGTTGAATGCCGTACATGCCAGCGGGTGCAGCTGAATGGCCTTACCCTCGATGAGCTTGGGCTGGAACGCCTGGATACCCAGACGGTGCAGTGTCGGTGCACGGTTCAGCAGCACGGGATGTCCCTTCATCACGTTCTCGAGGATGTCCCAAACGACGGGCTCCTTGCGGTCCACAATCTTCTTGGCGCTCTTGACCGTCTTGACGATACCGCGCTCGATGAGCTTGCGGATAACAAAGGGCTTATAGAGCTCGGCAGCCATATCCTTGGGGATACCGCACTCACCCATCTTCAGCTCAGGACCTACAACGATAACCGAGCGGGCTGAATAGTCCACACGCTTACCGAGCAGGTTCTGACGGAAACGACCTTGCTTACCCTTCAAGCTGTCGCTAAGCGACTTGAGGGGACGGTTAGAGTCGCTCTTGACGGCGCTCGACTTGCGTGAGTTGTCAAGCAGTGAATCCACAGCCTCCTGCAACATACGCTTCTCATTGCGCATGATGACTTCGGGAGCCTTGATCTCGATGAGTCGTTTCAGACGGGTGTTACGGATGATCACGCGACGATAGAGGTCGTTCACATCGCTGGTGGCAAAGCGTCCACCATCGAGGGGAATCAGAGGCCTCAGTTCGGGCGGGATAACGGGCAGGACCTTAAGAATCATCCACTCGGGACGGTTCACGTCCTTGCTGGCACGGAAGGACTCAACGACCTGCAAACGCTTGAGGGCGTCGGTCTTGCGCTGCTGTGAGTTCTCCTTATAGGCACGGTCACGCAGGGTGTTGGCCAGGGAGTCAAGATCCAATTCAGCCAGGAGGTCATAGATGGCCTCGGCGCCCATCTTAGCGATGAACTTGTCAGGATTGTCGTTCTCCAGCAACTGGTTATCCTTCGGCAGCTTCTCAAGGATGGCAACATACTCATCCTCGGTCAGGAGGTCATACTTCTGAAGTTCCTTGGTCTCGGTGCCATTATCGTACTTGACACCGGCAGGATTGATGACGACATAACGCTCGTAGTAGATAATCGAATCCAGTTTCTTGGTGGGGATACCCAGCAGATAACCGATCTTGTTGGGCAGCGAACGGAAGTACCAGATGTGAGCCACAGGCACAACCAGCTCGATGTGTCCGCTACGCTCGCGGCGAACCTTCTTCTCGGTCACCTCGACACCGCAGTGGTCACACACGATACCCTTGTAACGGATGCGTTTATACTTACCGCAATGGCACTCGTAGTCCTTTACGGGACCGAAGATGCGCTCACAGAACAGGCCGTCGCGCTCGGGCTTGTAGGTACGGTAGTTGATAGTCTCGGGCTTGAGGACCTCACCGTGTGAATTCTCCAGGATCTCGTCGGGCGATGCCAGACTGATTGAAATCTTGGTGAAATTGTTCTTTATCTTTGTATCTTTCTTGAAAGCCATAGTAGAAAGCGTTATTAATCGAGTTTCACATTCAGACACAGACCACGCAGCTCGTGCAGGAGCACATTGAGCGACTCGGGGATGCCCGGAGTGGGCATGGGATCACCCTTGACGATGGCTTCATAGGCCTTGCTGCGGCCTACAACATCGTCACTCTTGACGGTGAGGATCTCCTGGAGCACATGGCTGGCGCCGAAGGCCTCCAGAGCCCAAACCTCCATCTCACCAAAACGCTGGCCACCGAACTGGGCCTTACCGCCCAGGGGCTGCTGTGTGATGAGGCTGTACGGGCCAATTGAGCGGGCGTGCATCTTGTCCTCAACCATGTGACCGAGCTTCAAGAAGTAGGTCACACCGACGGTAGCCTTCTGGTCGAACGGTTCACCCGTTGCACCGTCATAAAGCTGAGTTGTACCGGCACGCGGGATACCGGCCTTGTCGGTCCACTCGTTGAGGTCATCAAGGCTGCAACCGTCGAAGATGGGGGTAGCGAACTTGACATCAAGCTCACGGCCAGCCCAACCGAGGACGGCTTCAAAGATCTGACCCAGGTTCATACGCGAAGGCACACCCAGGGGGTTCAGTACCAGGTCAACCGGCGTACCGTCGGCAAGGAAAGGCATATCCTCCTGACGCACGATGCGTGAAACGATACCCTTGTTACCGTGGCGACCTGCCATCTTATCGCCGACGCTGATCTTGCGCTTCTTGGCGATATAGACCTTGGCCAGCTGCATGATGCCCGAGGGCAGCTCGTCACCGATGCTTATGTCAAGCTTCTTGCGCTTGAGCTCGGCCTCATAGGCCTTGCTCTTGTGCAGGTAGTTCATCACCGTAGCACGGATGAGCTCGTTGCGGTGGCTATCGGCAGTCCAGCGGCTCAGGTTGATGCTGTCAAAGTTCTCGATACCCATGAGGATTTCACGGGTGAACTTCTCGCCCTTGGGCACGACTTCCTCGTCCATGTAGTTCTTCACGCCCTGCGAGATGCGACCCTCGGTCAGCGTGTTGAGCTTCTCGATGAGGATACCATGCAGTTCCTCAAGACGAGCCTTGTAGTCATTGTCAAGCGCCTCGATCTCGGGATCAACACCACGGGTGCGTTTCTTGACGGCACGGGCGAAGAGGCGGGTGCCGATGACAACACCCTTCAGCGAAGGATTAGCCTTCAGTGAGGCATCCTTCACATCACCGGCCTTGTCACCAAAGATGGCACGCAGCAACTTCTCCTCGGGAGTGGGATCACTCTCGCCCTTAGGCGTGATCTTACCGATAAGGATATCACCGGGAATGACATGAGCACCGATACGGATGATACCGCGCTCGTCGAGGTCCTTGGTTGCATCCTCGCTCACGTTGGGGATATCGTTGGTCAACTCCTCCATACCGCGCTTGGTCTCGCGCACCTCGAGGGTATACTCATCAACATGAACGCTGGTGAGGATATCCTCGCGCACAAGGCGCTCGTTGATCACGATAGCGTCCTCATAGTTGTAACCCTTCCAGGGCATGTAAGCCACCTTGAGGTTGCGACCCAATGCGAGCTCACCGTTCTGGGTTGAATAACCCTCGGTGAGGATCTGACCCTTGATGACACGGTCACCAGCCTCACAGATGGGCCTCAAGTCGATGGTCGTGCTCTGGTTGGTCTTGCGGAACTTAGGCAACTTGTACTCCTTGACAGCGCTGTCGAAGGAAACAAACTCCTCGTCCTCGGTGCGGTCATAGCGGATGCGGATGACGCTGGCGTCAACAAACTCAACGACACCGTCGCCCTCGGCTTGCAGCTGAGTGCGGCTGTCGTATGCCATGCGCTGCTCGATGCCGGTACCCACGATGGGAGCCTCGCTGCGCAGCAAGGGCACAGCCTGGCGCATCATGTTTGCACCCATCAACGCACGGTTAGCATCGTCATGCTCCAGGAACGGGATGAGGGCAGCTGCGATAGATGCAATCTGTTGGGGAGATACATCCATGAGCTCTACCTCCTCGGGCGAAACCACGGGGAAGTCGGCGTTCTTGCGGGCCTTCACACGGTCGCGAACGAATCTGCCGTTCTCATCGAGCGGGGCATTACCCTGAGCGATGATGCGGTCTTCCTCGTCCTCGGCGGTGAGGTAAACGATCTCATCGTTATTCAGGTTCACCTGACAGTCGCTTACCTTGCGGTAAGGAGTCTCGATGAAGCCCAGATTATTGATCTTGGCATACACGCACAACGACGAAATCAGACCGATGTTGGGGCCCTCAGGGGTCTCAATGGGACACAGACGGCCGTAGTGGGTGTAGTGTACGTCACGCACCTCGAAACCGGCACGCTCACGAGACAAACCGCCAGGACCCAGGGCGCTCATACGACGCTTGTGGGTAATCTCGGCCAGCGGGTTGGTCTGATCCATGAACTGGGACAGAGCGTTGGTGCCGAAGAAGGTGTTGATCACGCTAGAGATGGTCTTGGCGTTGATCAGGTCGATGGGAGCGAACTGCTCGGTATCGCGGACGTTCATGCGCTCACGGATGGTGCGAGCCATGCGAGCCAAACCTACACCGAACTGATTGTAAAGCTGCTCACCGACAGTGCGTACACGACGGTTGCTCAGGTGGTCGATGTCATCGACGTCCTCACGGCTGTTGATCAGTCCGATGAGGTACTTAATGATCTCGATGATATCCTCCTTGGTGAGGACGCGCTTCTCAATCTCGGTATCGAGACCCAGCTTGGTGTTGATGCGGAAACGTCCCACCTCACCCAAGTCATAGCGCTTCTCACTGAAGAACAGGTTGGTGATCACCTCGCGAGCACTGTTGTCATCGGGCGGCTCAGCGTTACGCAGCTGGCGGTAGATGAAGTTCACAGCCTCCTTACCACTGTTACAAGTATCCTTGTTCAGGGTATTGAAGATGATCTGGAAGTCACCGGTGTTGACATCCTCGCGATGCAGCAGGATGGTGGTAGCACCCGACTCGAGAATCTCGGTGATGTTCTCCTCCTGGAGCTCGGTGTCACGGTCAACGATGATATCGTTACGCTCGATACTTACTACCTCGCCGGTGTCCTCATCAACGAAGTCCTCGGTCCATGAATGCAGCACGCGTGCGGCGAGCTTGCGACCCACAGCCTTCTTGAGGTTGGTCTTGGTGACCTTGATTTCCTCAGCCAGTCCGAAGACCTGAATGATTTCATTGTCAGACTCCAGTCCGATGGCACGCAGCAACGTGGTCACCGGTAATTTCTTCTTACGATCGATGTAAGCATACATCACGTTATTGATGTCAGTAGCGAACTCGATCCACGACCCGCGGAAGGGGATAATACGTGCCGAATACAACTTCGTACCGTTGGCATGCAGGCTCTGGCCAAAGAACACACCAGGAGAACGGTGAAGCTGTGAAACGACAACACGCTCAGCACCATTGATGACAAACGTACCCTTCTCGGTCATATAAGGGATGGAACCCAGGTACACGTCCTGGATTTCGGTCGGGAAGTTGTGGTCAGGGTCGGTGCAATAGAGCTTAAGCTTGGCCTTCAAGGGAACACTGTAGGTCAAGCCGATATCAAGACACTCATCGATGGAGTAGCGAGGCGGGTCGATATAATAGTCAAGGAATTCAAGCTTAAAGTTGTTGCGCGTATCCTCGATGGGGAAATTCTCGGCAAAAACTTTATAGAGTCCCTCGTTTTTTCTTTTCTCAGTCGGTGTATCCAGTTGCAGGAAATCACGGAATGACTGTAACTGCACGTCGAGGAAATCAGGATAGGGATACGGATTTTTTACTCGCGCGAAATTGACTCGTTCTTTTTTTGAAGCTGACATTGACAATGAAATTTTGTTAAGTCAAAGTGAGATGATAGATATGCAAGGTAATCGTCATGTTTAATACCCGTGACGAGTCGCCATTAGAGGGCATAAACAATTGAGGGTCAACATTCATCGTCACTGTTGCCGCATCGCGGGCTGTGCCGTGATGCGGTCAACAGCTGATGAATCGAATTGTGCAGGTCAAATTTGACACAAAAAGGTTAAGAACCCACTTCGTGTGGTGATTCTTAACCCAAACACCCGTAAACAGGTGCTATTATTTCAGTTCAACCTCGGCACCCAGGCCCTCGATCTCTGCCTTCAGAGCCTCGGCCTCGTCCTTGGAAGCACCCTCCTTGAGGGTAGCGGGAGCCTTGTCAACAAGGTCCTTAGCGTCCTTCAGACCCAAGCTGAGGAGCTCTTTCACCTTCTTGATCACCTGGAGCTTCTGAGCACCAGCGGCCTTGAGGACAACGTCAAAGGAGGTCTTCTCCTCGGCCTCAGCGGCTGCACCAGCGGCGGGACCAGCGGCAACAGCAACAGCTGCAGCGGCGGGCTCGATGCCATATTCGTCTTTCAAAATCTGAGCAAGTTCGTTAACTTCCTTTACGGTAAGGTTGACTAACTGTTCTGCAAAAGCTTTCAAATCTGCCATAATCGTATGGATTTAAAATGTTGTTGTTTTGTTGTTGATTAATTTTCTTTTTTGGATAAGGTTTCCAGAACTCCGTGGAGCTTATTGCCACCCGACTGGAGAGCGCTGATAACGTTCTTGGCCGGCGACTGCAGCAATGCCACAACATCGGCGATGAGCTCGTTCTTGCTCTTGATGGCCACGAGGGCGTCGAGGTTCTGCTCGCCAACATAGACGGTCTCCTCAACATAAGCAGCCTTGAATGCGGGGATGGTCTCCTTCTTACCGCGGAATTCCTTGATGAGTTTAGCAGGCGCGTTACCCGTGTCGCTGAGCAACAAGGTGGTGGGGCCAGCCAGGGAGTCATAGAGGCCACTATAGTCGATGTCACAAGCATCCATGGCCTTCTTCAGCAGGGTGTTCTTGACAACCATCATCTTGATGCCAGCCTTGAAGGCAGCGCGGCGCAAGTCCACGGTCTTCTCGGCATTCAGCGATGTGGTGTTTGCCAGATAAACGACACTATACTTGTCAAGAGTCTCTTTGATCTTATCGATCATTAAGGTTTTATCTTCCTTCTTCATTTTGTCTAATCAATGTTTTAAAATGTTTAAGCCTCAATCGACTTGGGATCAACCTTGATACCCTTGCTCATGGTGCTCGAAAGATAAATGCTCTTGATGTACGTACCCTTGGCAGCGGCGGGTTTCAGCTTGATGAGCGTGTTGATGAACGCAGCAGCGTTATCGCGGATCTGCTCGGGGCTGAACGATACCTTACCAATCGAGGTGTGTACAATACCACCCTTATCGACCTTGAAGTCGATCTTACCTTGTTTCACTTCTTTAACAGCCTTAGCAACATCAGGAGTTACAGTGCCGCTCTTGGGGTTAGGCATCAAGCCACGGGGACCGAGGATGCGACCAAGAGGACCTACCTTACCCATGATCTGGGGCTGAGTGATAATCACGTCAATGTCAGTCCATCCACCTTTAATCTTGTCGATGTACTCGTCAAGACCGACATAATCTGCTCCGGCTTCCTTAGCGGCAGCTTCAGCCTCCGGTCCACAGAGAACCAGAACGCGAACCTGCTTGCCAGTGCCGTGAGGCAACGATACAACGCCACGGACCATCTGGTTGGCCTTACGCGGATCCACGCCAAGACGCACGTCGATATCGGTGGAAGCATCAAACTTGGTGAAAGTGATTTCCTTAACCAATGCTGCAGCTTCCTCAAGGGTGTAAGCCTTCCCCGTTTCAACCTTCGCGTTGTATAACTTCTGATTTTTCGTCAATTTACTCATAATCAATAAAGTTTTTAAACGTTCTCAGGGAATTGACCCTTTACAGTGATACCCATACTTCTTGCTGTTCCGGCCACCATACGCATAGCCGAGGCTAATGTAAAACAGTTCAAATCAGGCATTTTGTCTTCGGCAATTTCCTTCACCTGATCCCAGGTCACCGATGCCACCTTCTTGCGGTTAGGCTCACCGGAACCGCCCTTGACCTTAGCGGCCTCAAGCAGCTGTACGGGCACGGGAGAAGTCTTGACAACAAAGTCAAAGCTCTTGTCTGCGTAGTAAGAGATCACTACGGGCAGCACCTTACCGGCCTTGTTCTGGGTGCGGGCGTTGAATTGCTTGCAAAAATCCATGATGTTGATACCCTTGGAACCCAGAGCGGGACCAACGGGAGGAGAGGGGTTTGCTGCCCCACCCTTAATCTGCAATTTGATCTGTCCAGCAATTTCTT
>CAMHMV010000018.1:0-41472 GCA_946186345.1 uncultured Prevotellaceae bacterium
TCCTTCAGTCGCATGACTGAGGCGTAATACTTGCGGGAGAACCATCGTCGGCGCTGGCGTTTGCGAAACGCTGTTCTCGGCTGCGCCTCAGCAGAGTTCAAACCAGTTTGACTCTGCGTTCGACTTGCACGAGAACTCTTGGCTCTGCCAAGATCGCCAGAGTTACCACGGGGCGTCTCGCGGCCCGTGCCGTAGTCCTGCCACAGGCCGTATTCGAGGAAGGACTGGGACAATCCGACCTCGAAGAAGCGACCGTCAGCCCGCAGCGGCAACGCCTTGGGCGAAGCGAGCAATGCCCCGGTGTCAATGACGCCAAGCAGGGTGATTTGCTCCTGCCAGATGCGAAGCATCGTGTCGTTGAAGGCGGTGACGAACTTCTGGCGCTCCTGCAGCGCCTATTGCTCTGTTAATTTCGCTTCGCTCATGCTTAATGGTTAAAGTTTAATGTTTAATGAGTTGATGAACGGTGAAAGCCTTTACACTTTACACATTACTCTTTATGCAGCGAGGCTTGTCCTCGCTTAACTTTCCCATTCATCGGCGTTGTATCTCAGGTCGGTATAGACGTCTACGGCTATCTGAAAATGCGAAGCATTCGAGAAACCGAGCGCAGTAAGTCGCACGAAGTGCGGTGCTGCAAACAGCGAGCGTTTCTCAACTATGCGCATCTGTCCATTCATCTTCATTATACCTCAGGTCAGTATAGACATCTACAGCTATCTGAAAGTATGCGCAGGCGCATCCGCTGAAAAAGTATCGGTCAATCTCGTTGAACGATATCCTCGGGTCGAGGTAGATGCAGTGCTGCTCCAGCTTGGTTTTCTCCAGGATCAGCAGCGACATGTACTGGCGGAAGAGCTCGCGCAGGGTCTCCATGCAGCGTGTCCGTGCCGCCATGTCGTCAATCTTGTGGCGCTTTGCCAGGAACACGGTCTTCACCCGACGGGTGTGGGGCGTGTTGTTCAACTCGGTAAACGCGGGTATTTATGGAGTTTCCCGGTTTACATTTTAACATCAACGCCCCATAGGAGGCTGTGTCATATTTCTTTCGTTGCAAATTGAATCGCGCTTCGCGCGAAAAATTAAACAAAATTATCAATAAAATTAAATAAAAATGTTTTCAAATTTAATTTTTATTAAAATTTTTGTTTAATTTGGCTTCGCCGAGCTAAAGGTTCTCGGCCGTTAGGCCGATTATACATTTGAGGCGAATTATGACACAGACTCAAAAGTGCTGATATACGGATTAATCGAGAAAATTTAAAAGAGGTTGAAATATCTTTACAGTCTGGGGACTGTCTTTATTTTACTTCTTGAGTTTTTCTCTGGCTTGTTGCAGGGCGGCTTCATATTCCATATATTCTTCAGCCATCTTCTCCGTTTCACTCATTTTGCCAATTTCCTTTTGGTTCACTTCTTTACTAGACTGTTTCTTCTTGAAATTGGCTAAGTCTTTATCGGTCACGTCAGCGGTCTGCATACACCGGTCACGATCTGATTTGAGACTCTCAAGTAAAGCCTGATTCATTAAACAATACTCCGGAAAGTCGATACTTAGCAAAGTTTCAAACGATTGCATGACATCCTTTTCCATCCACTGCTGTCTAAACTCGTCAATGAGCTGCTTGAATTTATGGCGAACCAAATAGAATTCTGAGACCTCATTGACAAAGTTGACGTCACCAATTGTCCTGAAAGTCTCAATACTGGTAGAGAAAATGTTCTCAACCGTTTCAGAATATTCATCATCAATCCATGACATTCTTGAAGCGAATTGATAACGAAGGCTATCAAACAGTTCTGGTTGTTTAGCAATTTCATGCTGCAAGCGCCTGCACTCACGCAGCCCGGAATCCACATTCTCAACAAGCTCTATGGTCTTGTCAAAGTCACTGATGACCATCATCACCATCTCCTTCTTAGCCGCTTGTTTCTTGTTATAGTCGACCACGGCAGCTGTTCCGAAGGTGAGAGCAATCGATATTGAAGTGGCGACAATTGACAACAGGAATTATTTGACCGATGTCAGTCCGCTGCCTGTCTTTAAAGTCTTAGGCGTATGTAATTTTACATTCATATTGCTGGAAATTCTTGTTATGCAATGCAAATGTAGTTATAATTCCCGACATATCACGCTGTTGAGATAAAGAAAAGCATTATTTCTTTATGGGCAACGGGGTGACGGTCATGCTGTTGAGGTCATTCTCCTTGAAAAGAGTGAACAAGACTGCCGCTCGACACAACGGCATTTTCACTGATAACACCATGATTTTCACTTTTTGCTCAAAACCTGCTTTTTCCTACAAAAATATGTGTAAATTTGCAGCAAACAATTGAGCGACATGAAGATAGATTTCATTTTTTCCACCGATTTCCACCAGATCAACTCCCCTGAATTGGGGCACTGCTGCATGCACATGATATGCACTGGCGGTGAAGGCAGCTTCGTCTTCAATGAACGGTGTTATCACATAGTAAAGAATGATTTGGTGGTAATCCCCATGCCCGACCGCATGAAAAACCTGTCTGCACACCCTGACATGACAGTGGAATGGTTTGCCGCCGACTACAAATTTCTTCAGAACCTGCTACCATCCAACAATTACAGCATTGGCGGTAGCATCAGTTTGAATCATGACCCTGTCATGCACTTGAGCGATAAACAGGCCTGCCTGCTGCTCGAGGATTTCCATCGTCTGAGAGAACGCATGGGTGACAGTGACCTGTTGTTCTACCGCGAACTGATGGGCAGCCTGTGCCTGACGATGATGTATGACATCTTTGAGGCTCACGCCCAGCGCGAAGCTACAGACTCCCACAGCGACCGCACCGCTTTTATTGTCAAGCAGCTGATGCAGTTGCTCTCGACAGGAATCTGCCGTACCGAGCGCAACGTCGGCTACTATGCCGAGAGGTTAAACGTCTCGACAAAATATCTGTCCAACACTGTCAAGCGTGTGACCGGGCATAGCGTCAGTTCTTACATCGACCGTTACACGGTCCCCTTGCTCAAGGAGTTGCTGGGCGACGAACGGCTGTCGCTCACCCAAATCGCCGACCACATGAATTTCACATCCTTAAGTTACTTCAGTCGCTACTGCAAGAAGCACCTGAAGAAGAGTCCTAGCGCCTATCGGGCCAGTCTGCAGCCCAAATGATACAATTGCCACCATTATCAATCGCGTTTAGCCTGAGAAATATCGATTATTCAGATAAAAGCGGTATATTTGCGGAAAAATATAATGAATATGAAAAAGACTTTTATCATGTTGATGTGCCTGGCGTGTTCTTTTGGCGCGCTGGCAGCCGATGAGATTGTGTTTACAACCGTGTTGGAGAACGGCATC
Source organism: uncultured Prevotellaceae bacterium (assembly GCA_946186345.1). Taxonomy (GTDB): domain Bacteria; phylum Bacteroidota; class Bacteroidia; order Bacteroidales; family Muribaculaceae; genus Sodaliphilus. The sequence goes on from CAMHMV010000018.1 coordinate 3,348, forward strand.
ACGCCAGTGAAGAACCAGAACCGCAGCGGCACGTGCTGGGCCTATGCGACTATCGGTTACATCGAGGCCGAATTGCTTCGCACAAAGGGCAAAGTGTATGACCTGAGCGAGATGTTTGTCGCAAGCAAGGACTATGTGGATTGTGCAGAGTACAACGTGAGGATGCACGGGTTCAGCCGTTTCTCGGAGGGCGGCTCGGCCGATGACGTGTTTGAGGTCATCGACCGCCACGGCATCTGCCCCGAGAATGCGATGGCACGCCCCGGATCGATGATTGGCGACACGCTTGCCAACTTCACCGAGTTCTTTGCTACGCTGGAGCCCTATGTGGCATCCATCGCCAAGGGTAACAGCACCCAGTTGACCACGCAGTGGAAGGTGGGCCTGCAAGGCATCCTCGATGCCTACCTGGGGAAATGCCCTGAGACATTCACCTATGAAGGCAAGCAATATACCCCCAAGTCGTTCGCCCAAATGCTGGGCATCAACAAGAAGGACTATGTGAGCATCACGAGTTTCACGCACCATCCGTTCTATGAGCAGTTTGTCATCGAGGCTCCCTACAAGTGGCGCCCGCGTCCCAGCTGGAACGTCACGCTCGACGAGATGATGGCAACGATTGACAACGCCTTGAAAAACGGCTATACTGTGTGCTGGGGCGGTGACGTGAGCGAAGACGGCTTCACCCGCACAGGACTGGGCATCGCCGCCGACATCGAGCATGCTCCCGACCTGACGGGTAGTGATGCCGCACGCTGGCTGAAACTGACCAAAGCCGAGAAAGCCGAATCCCTTAAGAAACTCGGTGCCCAGACACCCGAGCTCGTTCCCACCCAAGCACTGCGCCAGGAGCGTTTTGACAACTGGCAGTCCACCTACGATCACGTGATGCTCATCTACGGCATCGCCCATGACCAAAACGGCCGTGAGTACTACATGGTGAAGAACTCGTGGGGCAAGACGGGAGAGTATAACGGCATCTGGTACATGTCGAAGGCCTACATCGCGCTGAACACGACCTATATCTTCCTGAACAAGGCCGCCGTTGGCAAGGATGTGAGAAAAAAGCTGGGGTTCTAACAGCTGAGGCTGGGGCGGTGTGTCATAAAGGGATCTTGTTTTTTAATCGACCTAACGGCCGAGAAATTAAACAAAAATTTGTATAAAAATTAGACAACATAGATTTTTATTATAATTTTATTAATAATTTTGTTTAATTTCTCGCGCAAAGCGCGATTCATTTAAGTTGAATGGTTTATAACACAGCCCCATAGAGGACCCTGATGGCGATGCCATCAGGGTTCTTGCTTCAGGTTGCGGTTCTCGGCCACGAGCAACAGGCAGAAGATGATTTCCACAGCCACCATACACAATGCGAGAATGTAGGGCGGGAACATCAGACCAATCACCAGAGCACCGATGGTGACGATGCCCGACATGGCATAATAAACCTTGGAGTCATAGAGCCAACCGAAAGGGAGCAAGTGGGCGCCAAAGACCATAGCCAGCGTCATCACCATCTTGTCGGGGACGGCGGCATAGACCCACATGACAATTAACAGATAAGGAATCTGCGCCACCGACAAAACGATGCCCAATGGCGAGAGCGGATTCTCCTTGTCACTGAAAGTGATGCCCAACGGCTTGGAGAGCATCCATGCCAACGGCATCAGCGGGCAGGTACAGCAGAAGGTGAGCAGGTTCTTGGTCTCGATGGGCAATTTGGTCAGTTGGACAATGAACACCAGTGTCCAAATGATGACCGAAGCCATGATAAAATGCAAGCCGCGTTTCTGGCCACGGGCGCAGGATCGTTTAGTCTGTTCAAGAGATTGCTTGTCCATAACCTTTGTTCAGCTTTCAGTTTTCAGTTGTTAGTTGACAGTTTTTTAGTTTTTGATTGCAAAGATATTCAATTATTTGGTGATGTGTGTAGTTTTGACTACTTTTGTCAAAAAGAATTCAGTGACAAGACAACAGCGGGAGCCGCTGACAACTGAAAACTGAAGACTGACAACTTGAAATGAGTGACTTTTTCAAAACCGTGAAGGGCGTCTCGCAGGGCATCTACCGCGAGAAGATGTCCCGTTTCCTGGCGTTTGCCGAGCCCGTGTCGAGCGCCGAGGAGGCCCGCGCTGTCATCAAGCGCTATGCCAACGAATACCATGACGCACGCCACTGCTGCTGGGCCTATATGATTGGCACCGAGCGCAACGAGTACCTGAGCAGCGATAACGGTGAGCCCAGCGGAACAGCTGGCAAGCCCATCCTGGGACAGATCAACTCGTTTGAACTGACCAACATCGTAATTTGTGTCATCCGTTACTTTGGCGGTATCAAATTGGGTACCTCGGGGCTGATTGTCGCCTATCGCGAAGCGGCGAAATTGGCTATCGAGGCGGGCGAAATCATCGAGTGCCACGAGCAGGCACGGCTATCGTTCACCTTCCCCTACCTGAGCATGAACGATGTGATGAAAGTCGTGAAAAAGAGCGACCTGAAAGTGATTGAGCAGGCCTTTGACAACGTGTGCTCCATGACCATCGAGGCCGATGCCGACAAGGTGCCAGGACTGCGTGAGCAGTTCGCCAACATAGACGGCACCAGCATCATCGAGTGAACTTTTTACATTATTGTACAAGCCATCGACTCGCCTCAAAAAGACGAGTGGATAGTTGCTCTATTATTCCTTATTGATTGATGAAAAGCTGTTATTCCCGTTCTTGCCAATGGAAGCGGGCACGGACGTGATCATCACCATCGGCATCGGTAATGCTCATGTGGGAATCCAGGGGGTCGGTATCATCTATGACGAACTGGCATGTCTCGCCATAGTGCGTCTCCTTGATGAAGGAAATCTCCATGCGGTGGATGAAGTACTGGTCATAGCACTCCATGTCAAAGAGGTTCATCAAGTGGGACAAGTAGCGCACGGTATTGACATGGCGGTTGAAGTCGCAGTCCATGTAACCGAAGGTGTAGTCCACAGCATGACCCTCCTCGATGGGACGCAAGCGACTCATCGGCTCAATGGGACAAGGCAGGTCGGAAACCTTGTCACTGATGTAACCCAACTGGGAGATATCCACGCTGGCACGGGTGCTCATGTCGATGACCATCCAGATGGTGCGCACATAGCCTAACGGATTGCCTTGAGCATCGTCAATGCGCATATTGCGCTGCGAGAAGTGACGGTTGTAGTCCTCAATCCACGTGGTGAGGCGATAATTGGTGTTCACCTTAGGATAGGCTTTCATCTCGATGGTAACACGCGAGAGCACCCACACCTGGTTGTCCTGAATCAGGCGGGCATAGCCGGCACCCCAAGAGTTGGCATGGAAGGTCGCCACCTCGATGATGCGTGTCATCAACAACGTCAAGGGCATTTCGCCCTGGGGATTACACTCGCCAGCGGCGAGGTAATAATCCATGTAGAATTGTTTCTTATCGTCAGAGCACATTGGTTTTCTTGATTAAGCAGTTATCTAAAATGACAAGTGCCGCCATCGCCTCGACAATGGGCAGAGCACGCGGCAACACACAAGCATCATGACGGCCACGTGGCTGTAATGTCACGGGATTGCCGTCACGGTCGATGGTAGGCACAGAGCGCATCATCGTGGGAACGGGCTTGAAGGCAATACGCATCGTGATGTCCTCGCCATTGCTGATGCCGCCCTGGATGCCGCCCGAATGATTGGTCACCGTACCGATGGAGCCGTCATCACGTTTCTCAAAGGTATCCATCACCTCGCTGCCCCGCTTGGCAGCCATGTCAAAGCCGTCACCGTACTCAAAGCCGTGTACCGACGGGATGCTCATCATCGCAGCCGCCAACTGGGCCTGGAGTTTGCCGAATAGCGGTTCTCCCAGTCCTGTGGGAACGCCATGCACCGTGCAGGAGATGATGCCGCCCAAAGTATCACCTTGACTGGCGGCCTCGGCAATCACGCGTTCCATCTCCTCAACGGGCACATCACGGTGAGGGCCTACTTGAACGATACGGGATTGGATGGTAACACCCAACTTCTTGAGCAACTGGATGGCCATGCCACCAGCAACGACACGGGCAACAGTCTCGCGGGCCGAAGCACGTCCGCCACCACGCGGGTCGCGGATGCCATATTTGGCTTCCCAGGTGAAGTCGGCATGGTTAGGACGGTAGCAACGGGCAATCTCGTCATAGTCGTTGCTACGGGCATCGGTGTTACGGACAATAAAACCGATGGGCGTGCCCAGCGTCCAGCCTTGCCAGATACCCGAGAGCACCTCTACCCTATCCTTCTCGTCACGAGAGCTGGCACCGACGGTCTGCCCCGTGCGACGACGCGCCACAAAGCGTTGCAACTCCTCCAAATCGATTTCCACGCCAGCGGGCATACCGTCCAGCACGCCCCCCATTGCGGGTCCGTGCGACTCACCAAAGGTAGTGAGCGTCAATATTTTGCCTATGGTGTTCATAATGTCTTTTCGGCTATCAGGTCAACGGTCTCGGCTCCCACAAATTCGACAAGCGCCTGAGGGTCAATCTTGAACTGCAGTCCCCGCACCCCCGCGCTCACATAGATATAATCGTAGAGGATGCAGGTCTCGTCGATATAGGTGGGAAACGGCTTCTTCATGCCCACGGGTGAACAGCCGCCGCGGATGTAGCCCGTGGTGGGCAGCAATTCCTTCATGGGAATGAGGTCCACCTTCTTGTTCCCCGACACTTTGGCGGCTTTTTTCAGGTCCACCTCCTCGGCTCCCGGGATGACGCACACAAAATGGCCCGTTTTTTCGCCGTAAAGAATGAGCGTCTTGAACACCTGCTCGATATTCTCACCCAGCTGGTCGGCGATGTGTTGGGCGCCAAGGTCGGTCTCATCCACCTCATAGGGGATGAGTTCGTATTCTATTGATGCTGCATCAAGTAGGCGTGCAGCATTAGTTTTTGCGATTTTTTTCATCGTTTTTTGCCTTAATGCTGCAAAGTTACTACTTTTGCACGACTATTGATTGTTAACGAACAAAATTTAAACGAAATAAAGTTCATGAAAAAATTCATTTTCACTGCAATCCTGGCCATCGTCGCATGGTTCAACACGCAGGCACAATCGATGCCCGCTCCCGAAAGATACAACAGTTTTATTGAACAAGTGGCTGCTCTGGATCCCGAAAGAGCCGAGTTCCTGATGAACGCGACCATGGAATCCCTGGTTGACAATCCTAAAGGCTACCGCCAGATGATGGAATTGGCCGAGCGACGTTTCAGCGATGCCGCCGACCCCATCCACAACGAGAATCTCTATATGGTGGTCCTGAAACATGCCACCGAGAAATATGTTCTCAGCAATGCCGAGAAGGAGAAACAGCGTCTGCTGCTCGAAGGCGCCAAGAAGAACATGATTGGCAGCATAGCCGCCGACTTTGACTACGTGACCACCAACGATAAAGATGTTCACCACCTCAAGGACCTGAAGGCCGACTACATCCTCGTCTATTTCAACAATCCCGACTGTGAATCGTGCGAGGCCGTCAAGCAGCGTCTTGAAAGCAACGAGACCATCAACCAAATGGTCAACGACAAGAAGCTCATCGTGCTCGGCATCTACCCCTACGATGACCAGAAACTGTGGAAGAAAGCCAAGTATCCCAAGATGATGATCAACGGCTGGAACAAGAGCCGCACCATCGAATACGGAGAATTGTATGACCTGCCCACCCTGCCCTGCTTCTACCTGATGGACAAGGATTTTAAGGTGCTCATCAAGAACGAGGGCAGCCTGAACAAGGTCGAGGCGATGCTCAAGCAACTGACTTCTCCCCAGGAGGCAGCCCCCGCCCCCGAGGCATCTGCCGGCAAGCAAGCCCTCAATCCTAGCAGACCGGCCGTCCAACCCGAGAGGCCCAAGCCCACCATCATCCCCGCTCCTGCTGACGATCCCTTCACTGCCCGCAGCGAGCAGATGTTAGGTCTGGTGCTTGACAACAAGGGCCAGGAGCTGTATGACAACCTGTCCGATAAAGTCAAAGGTCAGGTTCAACCCAATACCTTTGATGGCATACGCACTCAACTTGAGGCACAGATGGGTAAATATACTGGCCACGAAGCATGGAACATCCAGGAGATTCAGGGCATGAAAGCCTATACCTCGCTGGTCAATTTTGAAAAGGCACAATTGGGACTGGTCATCGTCTTTGACGAGGATGGCAAGATGCTGGGCATCAACTTCGTTCCTGCCAATGCCATCAAAGGCCAAAACTAACCTGGACAATAAGACAAACTACTACAAATAAAGCAAATTAAGACACCTGCCGGTCTCATGACGAAACCGGCAGGTGCTTTTTTCCATATCGGACAAACCCGGATTATCGGGTCATACGCTTCAGGACATTGTAACTGGGTAGTACACCCAATTCACCAGCCTTGCTCAAATCGGCGACGCCCAAGGTCTTGTTGCCCATGCGCAGGTACATCAGACCACGGTTGTAGTAGGCCTCGCCCAGGTCAGGCTTGTAGTCGATGGCGGCACTGTAGCAACTGATGGCGCTGGTATAATCACCCTGCAACATATAGGCATTACCCTTGTTAAAGTGGGCATACACATTCTTGGGCGAGAGTTTGAGGACCTCGTTCAGGTCTGAAACCATCTGATTGAGCATGGTGCTTTCCACACGCTGGCGCAACATCGCTTGTGACTTGTCGGCAGGTAAAGCCGCAAGAGCCTCGGTTGCGCCAGGCTCACGTGCCTGTGCCATCAGATATTGCATGTAGTGGGCGTCGGCACGCAGCATATAGGCCAGCATGAACTGGGGACTCAAGTCAATGGCGGCATCGGCATCGGCAATAGCGGCATCGGGGTTCTTGACAAGCAGGTAATCCAATCCTCGTGCAAAGTGATCCACGCTGCGAGGCTTGGCGTGAGCCAACAGGCTATTGTAGTAATCAATGTCGGCGAAGTGGCGCTTGATGTCATCCTCGCTGAGTTGAGAATCCCCGCTGATGAGCGTGAGCTTGGCTGGCAGCAGGCGTGAATCGTTGATGTCACTGATTTCACGGATATAGTGGATCTTGCCACCGAGTTGGTCATCCTTGTCATAATAAGTCAAGGTGAACATGGGCATCGGTTCCACCTCGATGTTGTCATTCTGCACATGGCCACGTTGGCGGTTGGCATACTCGGGCTTGACGGCATCATTATCTTGAACCGTGAGCAAGGTGTTGAAACGGTTCATGATATCCTCGGCGGTCTCGGGCTCATCCTCACCAGTGAGTGCACGTTGTTCGGCCTTCTTGATAGCGGCAGTAGCCTCGATTTCAGCCGGGTTGAAGGTGGACTCATGGGTCTTGTTGCGGCGGAAGATGGCCATCGCCTTCTCCATATCAGCCTCGCTGCCACGCGTGTCGCCCATGCGTCGCTTGGCCTCGCCACGAGCCATGTAGCCTGCCTCAAACTCGGGATACTTCTTCAGGATGGCGGTAAAGTCACTGACCGCCTCACGGAACTGGCGCGTGCGCATGTGCAACAGGGCGCGGTTATAAAGCGCCATGAAATTGGACGGATTGCTCTTGAGCACAAAGGTGAAGTCACTGATAGCCTTGTTGTTATCCCCTACCTCGGCACGCAACAGTCCACGGTTGAAGTGCGCTTCCTGGCTGGCAGGTTCCAGGCTGATGGCATAATCGTAATCGGCCATCGCCCCGAAGTAGTCATCAAGGTTATACTTCATGAAAGCGCGATTGATGAAATAGCCTGCATAGCGCGGCTCAAGCAGGATGGCACTGTCCATATCGGCAAGCGCGTGCTCAAAGTCATGCTTGGAACGTGACGCGATTTCAGCACGCATGACATAGGCATTGGCATTCTTCTTACTCAGCTCGATACCATGGTTCAGGTTATCAAGGGCCGCCATGGTATCCTTGCGGGCAAGGTTCATCTGCGCCAAGCCGATGTAGGCGCGGTCGTTGCGCCGGTCGAGCTGCAGTAAACGGTCAAAGGTCACCTGTGCCTCATCATAGTCCTTTAATGCTGTCTTGCAGATGGCGCGGTTGAACAGCAGGTTTTTGTCCTCGGGCATGAGGCTCAATCCCTTGTCATAGTCCTCGACGGCTCCGGCATAGTTGCCCAGATTCTGTCGCGAGACGCCACGCACCTGATAGGCATCGACAATAAACGGATTGCGCTCGATGGCCATACCGGCATCCTGCTCAGCACCCTGGTAGTCTTCAAGGCTGATCTTGGCAACCGAACGGAAGAAATAAGGCTCGGCAAGGAAGGGCTTGGCCTTAATCGCCTGGTTAAAGTACTGGATGGCAAGAATGTAATCCTCAAAATAGAGTGCATTGCGCCCGATGTTCACCACCTGCTCGGTGTTGATCTGTGCCTGCACGCCAACAGTTACCATCAATGCCAACACAAGCAACAATCGCCTATATGTCATTTGAATCTTTCTCATCTCAGCTATAAATTAACGACAAAAGTAGGCGAAAATTTCCCAACGGCAAAAAAACGGCCCATTGATGCCCATTTTTTCACATTTTATCGCATAAAGTCTTAAAAACGGCTAAAGGATTTGGCATTTCGGCCGAGTTGAACTAATTTTGAAGTTTGAAACAAAAAAGACGACTATCGTAATGAGAAAATATATTGTATTGAGCCTGTTACTCGCCATGCTGTTGGCACCTGCCACGATGGATGCCCGCAAGAAAAAAGACAAGAAACTGGAGAAACGCGGCGTGACTATTGAGAACGTCATTGCCGACGTGGATCAGCCCATGCGCGAGATTGCCATAACCGACCCCGCCAAGCAGCTCTATGGCGAGTGGGACATCGTGATGTTGCGCAACAAGAAGAAGGTCTATACGAGAGAACGCGCCTACCTCTACCTTGACTTTGCCGGAGGCAACAAGGTGTACGGCAACAACGGCTGCAATACAATCAACGGCACCTTCCAGTTGAGCGGTAACAACCTGAAGTTCAATGACTTCATCTCGAGCGGCGAATCTTGCCACAATGTCACCAATGAGAAGACCATCATGCACGCCCTTGCCGACACGCGACGCTTCACGCTGGAAGCACAATACAATGCCCAATACATGAACCTGATGAACAGCAAGGGCAACGTAGTGCTGGTGCTCAAGCGTCACAACCTTGACGCGATGAACGGAGCATGGCTTATCAAGGAAATCGACAGTGAGAATGTGAGTGACCTCAATATGCGTGTCGTTATCGATGCCGAGATGCAGACCATACATGGCAACTCGGGCTGCAACATCTTCAACGGCATCATCACGCTCGACCCCACCAAGGACATGGCCATCCAGTTTGAAGACCTACATTCGGGCGACAATGACGAGTGTGAAGAGATTGACAGCGAGACCGACCTGCTGTTGGCACTGGAACGCACCGAGTCCTGCAAACGCATCAATCAGCAAGAGATGGCGTTGCTCGACAACAAGGGCAACATCGTCATCGTGCTACAACGCATCATCCTGAGGAACGCCACAAACCAAAACAACTGAATGATCTGAACTGCGGTCCTTTGGCCTCACGCTAAGCCGCAAAGCCGCAAAGAATATTGCTCGCAAGGGGCTCGCAAAAAATAGTTATCCGCATCCCACAAATGGCTGGAATGCGGATAACTTATTAGTTTAATACGCTTAATTCGCTTTCTGAAAAAGCGCGGATGCAATAAACTTTGCGGCTTGGCGTGAGGCCAACGAGCAGCGGATGCCTCAGAAATCTCAGATAAATCAGTTGTTAATTTATCAGGAGTTACTTGTTGAGGTGTTTAGTGATGGTGCGGGAGCCGTCGTTGTGGGTAGTGACGATGATGTTGACACCGTCCTGCGGGGTCTTGCTCACGATACCCGAGGGGTTGACATACTTCACGTCAACAACCTGCTTGCTGACCATCGTCTCATCAACGGCGGCACACGAGAGGACAGCCAACGGATAGATGGTGTAGTTGGTATAGTAGTCCTCGTCGGTGGTGCGGATGCGACGCATCTGGGTTACATTCTCTTCCCAAGCCTCATCGATGGTGAAGACACACAGCAGGCCATAGTTGAAGCCTTCCTTCTGTGCCATCTCGGCCTCCAGTTCGGGCGCATAGTCAAAGTTGAGTTTTACCCTTACCGAGTCATTATCGCTGCACAGGCAGGGCACACCGTCACGATAGAAGAAGTAACCGTCGACACGACCCACCTCGTTGCCCAGGGCGGTGAGGTAGTCCTCGTTCAAGTCATACTTGAACAACGTCAACTCGGGCAGTTCCACGTCATCGAGCGCTGCAGGCGCGCTGTTGAGCACGAGACGGGGATTGGTATCACTATTCACAAGCTTGCCCTTTACCGTACCGGGTGCAAGCACCTGGGCATCGGCAATAGCATCAAAGAACGCTTCGTCGCCCGAGCAGTCAAGAGCAATCCAGTCAGGATACCAGTCCATCCATTCGGCATAACCCCAATCGGCGTAGGTGTCATAGTAAATCTTATCGACATTGTCGGTCACAAATACCTGCTTGCCATTCTCGCCATCAACTACAGCAGCGACATAGAGGACGTCATTGACTTTGTATTGCTCACCCTCCTCGCCCTCATACACGACCTTCCACAGGCGAACGCCGGGATCGTTGGTAATTGTGATGGGATAAAGCTCCATGATATCGTTGTAGATGACAACCATTCCCTCGATGGAGTACAACTCGGTGGGGTCTGCCTCGGGATAGTCAATACCGAACTTGTTGAAGCCGGTCATCGATGCCTCAAAGACCTGTCCATCCTCATCGGTCTCGTTACATGAAATCATGAACAGACCACGGTCATTGATCTCGCTCAGATGGACCCCATCAAAGAACACCTTATAGTTGTCCCAACCTTCCTCGGGGTCGGCAACAAATGACAGATAACCCGTGCAATCGAAAGGCGAATAGAGATCTTCTTCAAGAATAGTCTTGGGATTGGCAAAATGGGCAGGATTTGCCGCCTCGGGCTGACCTTTGTAGGTCTGCTTCACAGCAGTCCAGCCAGCAGGGATGACAGCACCCATGGGATACTGCTTGCCAGTATCACCATAGATGACACCAGCATAGGCAGTGCCATCGTTGGCGAGTTGCATCACCCACAAGTGGTCGTTCCACTGGTAGTTGACATACACATCGCTGGTAAACTGGAAGGCGGTGCCCTCCTCCAGCGCAGCAAGGTTCTGGATAGAGTCGAGTTTGAAGATATCAGGGTCGATGGGATCCTCGGGGTCGGGTTCAACCGATCCATCGTCGCTGGTGGTCACCACGATGCTTGCCACCTGGGCGTTCTTGCTGCCAAAATGGGTGAAGGTCACTGACGAGGCTTTGCCCGTCCAAGTGCCCACACCATCAGTGGCACTGTAATCACCGACGTCGGCCAAAAGGTCGAAGTTGGCCGTATTGGCGGCATTGACTGTGACACCTGTGATGCTGCCCTCAGCCACCGACAACGTGATCGAGCCGTCCACATAGATACGCAGTGAGTAATTGCCCTGGGAGTTCCAGATGCGCGTCTGGGTCGCACCATCAGTTGCCGACAGGGTCACGCCATCGACGGTTACAGGACCAGCCTGGACAAGGTTGGTTCCAGCACTCGGGCCAGGCACGGCATAGCCCATAGCGGTAATACCCTCGGCCGTCGAGAAATCAAAGGTCACCTCGGCAGACTGTAATACGAAAAAGGCCATAAAGGCCATCAGAAAAAAGGAGAAAAATCGGTTCATTGTGCACATTAATAATTTCTGGTACAAAATTACTGCCAATAACTGTAACGGAAACAATATTGGCCCGAAAAAAGTTATCAACAAGTGCACTTTTTTCGGGTCAATACAGCCGTTATTTGATATTTCACTTATTTGATGAACAGGATACCTTCCCCTTCAAAGTCCCATTCTCCATCGTGGCCAGTAAGACCCCACAATCTGAAATCATCAATCACCAACATAGCCCTATCATTCTTTACAGCCAGCTGCTCGCCAGGTTGATAGGTTCCCTCCTCATCAAATTTTTTCAACATGCTCACATCAATCAAAAAACGGTATTCTTCAGGGTTTTCGCCGTCTTTCAGAACAAGAAGAAGCTTATATGGATTCATATCCGGATCTACATTCAACTCGTGAAGATAAGTCATTCTCGTATAGCCTTGAGGTATCGTCATGTCAGTAATCAAGTGGGAATTACTATAGGAGACAACGTAGACATCATCATCTTCGACTACAGAATGATGACTATAAGAGCCCACTGAATTCGAGTTTATGACTACACTATTGATTGACACAGAAACAGGGATATCAGTAATTTCATAGTGGCACAAATAGGCAAGTTTGGAGTCAATAGCCGCAACGACATCGGGGTCGGCTTCTTCAGCCCAACGCTTATATTGTTCATCAGTCAGCGGCAATTTCGTGAATCCCGATGCCATGAAGGCGTCTCTTGCTTCATTCAACAGATGGCGCTTGGTGATGTTGGCAATGCTCTGGGGCCCTACCGAGATGAGGAACAGAATGACTGCAAACGAGGTAGGAATCAGCCAGATGCGCCTGTTGCGGGTAAAAATCAGCCACAGGCAGACGGCATAGCACCACACGTTGAAAACCAGCAGGTAGAGGCGGCTTATCGTAATGCCGTAGTCACTCAGTCGGCGACCAATGGCGACCGACATTAACGCCAAGAGCGGCAACATCACAACGGGCAGCCAACGGGTCACCCCCTTGAACAGTTTATTACCCTCCTGGTACTGAACCGGAAAAGTGACATAAATGAGTAGCACCATGAGCACCATACTGCCCGACACAAGATAGCTCACGCCACCCACCGGCAATGACCACTGGAGCAGTATCTTGGCAGCATAGACATAGAGCGTAATCAAGTACAAGCCCAACAGCGGCAAGAACAAGTATTGCACTACACCCTGAGTGAAACGCGAAAACTCGGGCGCCTCGTTCATATATTTATCTTCACCCTCGGGAATCAGAATCATGAACAGCACAGGAGCAAGCAAGCACATGCACACGGTCCAAATATCGGCATAAACCACTTCATGTATCTCAATGTCGAACAGCATCTTCAACGATTCCACTAGCAAAAGCAGTCCCAAGGTCAATGCGCCGCTAATGGCGACAGACACGACAAGCGCGCCAGCAGTGCGTATCGAGAAGTTCCAGAACTGCATGTCCTGGTTCTTGCGATAGAAACAGATCACAAAAACAGCCAAACCGATGGCAAACACCGTGGCCACCACAGCAATCAACTGTGGTATGGAGAAGCGGTCAATCTGAGCCAGATAAACCGAAATACCCAACCATGCGGCATGGATGACGACCTGGGTCAACACTGCCACAATGCGTTTCTTGAAGTCCTCGGTAAACAACGAGAGAGCTGTAGCCAGCAAAGCGCCCGTAGCGGGATAGAATACGAGAAAAAACTCCTCCTTTTCACCCACTCTGCCTCCATGAATGATGTAAAAAAGGAAACACACCAGCAACAGTGTGAACAGCATCGCTAGCGGAAAACGTCTTATACTTCGGCCGAAGCGCTTAAACAGCGCAACGATGGAGAGATTCTTTAACTTGCCCATAGTTTTTATTTCATAGTAGGTTATATTATTATTAACGTAAAACATTCAGAATAATTGCCAGCAGTACAATTAAAATGACAAAATAAACCTAATAGAATGTCGCCCAGGCAAATGTTAAAATATTTGCTCATCTTAAGAAATCATATTACTTTTGTCCCCGCTAAAAGCAGTATGGCGGCTTGTCGCTCGTTAACATCTCATGGTTGCGAGAGGAAAGTCCGGGCAACGCAGAGCATCACATTTCTTAACGGGAAGCTGCGGATGACCGTAGGGTTAAGGTGACAGAAAACAACCGCCGCGCCCCCACGCGTGGGGTGTGCGGTAAGGGTGAAAAGGCGGGGTAAGAGCCCACCGGGCACTGTGGTGACACAGCGCGCCGCACTACCTGTGAGTTGCAAGTTCATGTATATCGGCATCTAAGGGTTGCTCGTCCATTGCCGAGGGGTAGAACGCTATACCGGCGCAGTAATGCGCAGGACAGATAAATGACAGGCACCTGCCGTCAGGCAGGCACAAAACCCGGCTTATAGCCATACTGCATTTTTTTGTGTTACGCGGATGATACATCAAAAGAGAACCAAACAACCACATCAGTATATTTATGGCACGAAAAGAAGAATTGGCGCGTATGTGGGACCGTACACTGGAATACCTCTTTGACCAGCGGCCCGCATTTGAGCGCGATGGCGGCAAGGGCTACAAACCCGGACTGGATACCGCATTAGCACTTGACAGACTCTATAATGAACCTCACCGCCGCTACCGCATCATCCACATCGCAGGTACCAACGGTAAAGGTTCAACCGCCCACCTGCTGGCCTCGTGCCTGCAGCAGTGCGGCTACCGCGTCGGTCTGTTCACGTCCCCCCACCTGATAGATTTCAGGGAACGCATCCGTGTCAACGGCAAGAAAATCAGCCGCAGCTTTGTGATGCGATGGGTCAACGAATTGAGGAAGAAAGACCTGGGCGAGATGCAACCGTCATTCTTTGAACTGACATCTGCCATGGCATTTGACTACTTTGCCTGGCGCAATGTCAATGTCGCTGTCATCGAGACCGGACTGGGAGGCAGGCTCGACAGTACCAACATCATCACGCCCGACCTGAGCGTTATCACCAACATCGGCCTTGAGCACCAGCAGTTCCTGGGCAACACCATCGAGGAAATCACCCTTGAGAAGGCTGGAATCATCAAGTACAGCCGACCTGTTGTCGTGGGTCGTGCCGATGGCGTCGTCAGGGAGGTGATTGAAGACAGAGCCAAGCGCATGTATGCCGAAATCAAGTTTGCCCAAGACGATCCCATCGTCACCAATTCACGCCTCGTCAACGGCATGCTGCAACTGACGGCCGAAGGCTACGGCACCATCAACTGCGAACTGACCGGAGACTATCAGGTCGAAAACGCCAACACGGTGCTGACCGCACTAAACATGCTCAAACGACTCAACTACCGCATCAAACTGAATGGTGTTCAGGAAGGCTTTGCCCACGTCATTGAGAATACAGGTTTGATGGGACGTTGGATGAAACTCGGTGAAAAACCGCTGACCATCTGTGACTCGGCGCACAATCCACCTGCAATGGAGCAAGCCATGAGACAGTTGCGGCGTCAACCACATGACGGAATCCACATGGTCATGGGATTCATGGCAGACAAAGATATCACCACCATGATCAAGATGCTGCCAGCCGAAGCCAAGTTATATTTCACCCAGGCCAACACCAAGAGGGCCCTGACCGCCAAAAAACTCCTGGAAGAGGCACGCAAGTCGGGATATGACGGCACAACCTACACCCACGTGAGTGATGCCCTGAAGGCAGCCAGAAAGAATGCCAACGAAAAAGACGTGATTTACGTCGGCGGCAGCATGTATGTGCTTGCTGAATTACTCGCCGATCTGGGCTACGACCGTTAACGGACTGCCATTACCTTGCCATAACCCACATATATATTATATAGCGCTGCCCTGCATGATGCCATGCGGGGCAGCTCTGTCTATTGCCAGAAAATCGTCTTCATGCATCATGTCAAAATGTCATCATTTGTTATAACACGGCCATCCAATGTAAAACTAATTAAAAACAACCTGCATTGCTATTAATTTATTTTAAAATAAATGGCACAAATATTGCTATTGTCATTTTTAGTTGTACTTTTGGCACAGGATTTGAAAAGTTAAATTTAACAATTGAAAAAATTAAAATCAACAATAATTTAACATTAAAAGAACACATGAACAAGAATTTGAAATTAGCTATCATGCTCGTGGCTGCCTCGATCCTGGGTTCGACGGTAACCATGATGGCAACAAGCGAGTTGCAAAAGAAAGGTGTCATCACCGACACATACGTGTTGAACAAGGAGAGCAAGGATGCCGACGGCAGTAACGGATTTGTGCGCACCTCGACACGAACCGTGGACATGAGCCGCGATTTCACTGATGTAGCCGAGAGCACCATCAATACCGTCGTTAGCATCAAGAGCTATGCGACGCCACAACAGTATCAGGGTGGCGACTTCTTTGATCCGTTCGAGTGGTTCTTCGGCCCCGGTTACGGTGGTGGCAACAGCCAGAGAGGACGCCAGCAGCAACAGCCCAAGAAGAGCGAGCCTCAGCCCCGTGGCATGGGTTCGGGTGTCATTATCAGCCCTGACGGCTACATCGTGACCAACAACCACGTCATCGACGGTGCCGAGAAGCTGGAAGTCACCCTCAACGACAACCGCACTTTTAACGCTACCGTAGTAGGTACCGATGAGAAGACCGATATCGCGCTGATCAAGATCAACGCCAAGGACCTTCACGCCATTACCTTCGGCAACAGTGACGCCGTCAAGGTGGGTCAGTGGTGTGTCGCAGTGGGCAACCCCTTCGGCTTCAACTCAACCGTTACCGCCGGCATCATCAGCGCCAAGGCACGCGGCCTGAGCGAGAGCAGCAATAGCGGCAACAACGGCATCAAGGCCTTCATCCAGCACGATGCCGCCGTCAATCCCGGCAACTCGGGTGGCGCCCTGGTAAATACCGCCGGCGAACTCATCGGCATCAACACGATGATCTATTCCCAGACCGGTAACTACAGCGGCTGTTCGTTTGCCGTTCCCAGCAACACCGTCAAGAAGGTCATCACCGACATCAAGCAGTATGGTACCGTACAGCGTGCCGTCCTGGGCATCCAATACACTGAACTGACTGCCGAGAAGGCCAAGGAAGAGAAGATCACCGCCACCACCGAGGGTATCTATGTCGCCAAGGTTACCGACCGCGGCGCCGCTAAGGAAGCCGGTCTGGAAGAGGGCGATGTGATTGTCAAGCTCAACGGTGCCCGCGTTAAGGACAGCGGTGAGATGCAGGAGGAGATGAACAAGCTGCGTCCTGGCGACAAGGCCGAGGTAGAATACTACCGCGACAACAAGCTGCGCCGCACCACCGTCACCTTCAAGAACGACCAGGGCAACACCAAGATGACCAAGCAGAGCGACGTCATGTCACTGGGTTGCGCCTTCACCGAGCTGAGCAAGGAGGACAAGCAAGACCTTGCCATCTCAAAGGGTCTGAAGGTGGTCGGCGTCAAGGCCGGCAAGTTCAAGAACGCCGGTATCCGCGACGGCTTCATCATCACCGACATCAACAACATTCCTGTTGACTCGCGCGACGATGTAGAGAACATCTACAACCAGATCATGCGCAGCGGCGATGTGGACAAGGTGATGTTCATCACGGGCTTCTACCCCACCGGTAAGAAAGTCTATTACGCCGTTGACCTGAGCGACGAGGAGGACTAAGGCTAACCGTGCCATAAACACTAAGGCACTGACTGACAATGGTGGCAGCGATCCAGAGTCGCTGCCATCATTGTCATCACTGTCAAGGCCCTACTGTAAAAAGCAATTTTCAAAGAAAAAATTTTTGGCACGATTTTTGCAAAATTGTTTGGATTATCAGAATAATTGTTGTACCTTTGCACGCTTAAACTCTATTTTCAATAGATGAGACAACTTAAAATTACAAAATCCATTACTAACCGCGAGAGCGCGTCCCTCGACAAATATCTTCAGGAAATCGGCCGTAAGGAACTCATTACGGTTGATGAGGAAGTCGAGTTGGCACAGCGCATCCGCCAGGGCGACCAGGCCGCACTTGACAAACTTGTCAGCGCCAACCTGCGCTTTGTCGTTTCTGTCGCAAAACAGTATCAGAACCAGGGATTGAGTCTTCCCGACTTGATCGACGAGGGAAATCTGGGCCTCATCAAGGCAGCGCAGAAATTCGATGAGACGCGTGGCTTCAAGTTTATCTCCTATGCTGTATGGTGGATCCGTCAATCCATCCTTCAAGCCCTTGCAGAGCAATCTCGCATCGTCAGGCTTCCGCTTAACCAGGTGGGTTCGATCAACAAGATCAGCAAGGCCCAGTCAAGGTTTGAGCAGGAGCATGAGCGTCGTCCCTCTGCCGAGGAACTGGCCGAGCGCCTTGACATCCCCGTTGACAAGATCAGCGACACGATGAAGGTATCGGGCCGTCACGTCTCGGTGGACGCCCCCTTTGTGGAAGGCGAGGACAACAGCTTGCTGGACGTGCTGCCCAACAACGATTCGCCCATGGCCGACTCGACCCTGAACCAGGAGTCGCTGGCCAAGGAAGTGAACCGTGCGCTGGATCAGCTCAGCCCGCGTGAGAGGGACATCCTGAAGATGTTCTTCGGTATCGGCTGTCAGGAAATGACGCTCGAGGAGATTGGTGCCAAGTTTGACCTGACGCGCGAACGCGTGCGCCAGATCAAGGAGAAGGCCATCCGCCGCCTGAAGGGCCAGAAGAGCAAACTGCTCAAGGCCTATTTAGGATAAAAGACATTTTAAGTAAAAGCAATCAGGCTGCCTCACAAGGGCAGCTTTTTTTGTTACAAATTCTGGCATTTTGTAACAGTATTTGTCAAAAATGGGCAAAATTCTTGTTAGTATGGAATTTTGGTTGTAATTTTACCACCTGTTTTATTCGCGGCAATTCATTATTAATCAATAAGCAATTAAACTGAGTAAAAGACATGAAAAAGATTTTGACTTTAGTCTGTGTGATGATGTTGGGCATGGGCTTTGCCCAAGCACAGGTTCATCAGGGAGAAACCGCCGTCGGTGGCAACCTGGTTTACGGAACTGAAATCGAAAGCTTGGGTCTGGGTGCACGTTTCCAATACGGCATTTTGGACCAGCTGCGTGCCGAGGTAGGCTTCAACGGCTTCTTTGCACACAACCACACTACATGGTGGGACGTGAACCTCAACGCCCACTACCTGCTGGGGCTGTTGCATGAGCAATTGTATTTCTACCCCTTAGTCGGCTTAAACTACACGATGACCAAGGTGACCACCCCCGGTGTTGGCTCTGATGAGGAAAACCATGTCGGTCTTAACCTGGGTGCCGGTCTCGAGTATGAGTTCAATGAACACTTTGGCGCAAACTTCGAGTTCCGTCACACTATCGTCCGCAAGGGCTTGGACCAAGCCATCTTCGGCGTGGGTCTGAACTACAAGTTCTAAAGGCACATCACCCATTTAAACGATTGAGGGCTGTACCGCACTGGCACAGCCCTCAGTCGTTTTTTGTACGCTCTCACATCATTGCATCGGCTGGAGTTTATCGATTGCTCCAGACATAAACGATGAGATACCGTCATCCTCCTCGTCCTCATTGCCGAAGGCGTCCTTGACCTTGATTGAGCATAAGGAGCGCAGCAGTTCGAGGGTGGCATTGGACTTGGGCTTGTCGGTATAGAAATGTCCCTTGCCGTTGAAGATGTCCTCCAGGCCGAAGTCGAAGTAACCGCTCACGCTGTCGGTACGGTTCTGGGCAAAGAACCCGATCAACGCATCGCCAAAGAATTGGCGTACAGGCTTCATCTCATAGGCATAGCCCTCGGTCTGCTCATAGTCGAGCATCTTCAAGTAAAGGATGCCATCGATGACGCCGATGCGTATCATCTTGTTGTCATATTGATAGATGTACTCACCCTCATAGAGCTCGGGAGCCTGTCCCATGGAGTTGGCAAACGTGCTGATCTGGCGGACAACGCCGTCGGGGTCGGTCGAGCGGGTAGCCAGCACCATGTTCCACTCACCCTCAAGGTGCGGGTCACGCGCCAGGCCGATGGTGAACGGGCCGTCAACGGTGGAGAGGATACGCGCCAAGTCGATCTGACCGATATAGGGAATCTTACCGAACATTCCCAACAGTTGCTGGATTTGTTTGAGCTTGACAAAGTTTTCACCCTTGATGCTCATGGTGAAGATGTAGTCCATCGAGTTGGGGATGGCCTTGAGCACATCGTCGCTGGGCTTACCCAGGGTTGAATTCAGCAGTTGGGCATACTCACTGTTCTCGGCAGCGTGAATAAGGGTATTCATCTCTACCCTCTCCTCGTCAAGGTCAATATTACAGGTCACGGCATCGATGTCACTCTCGGTGAAAATTTCGATAAGGGGCATCTTTTGGGAGAGTTCGCGATAGACTTCACTCTTGTTGAGGATGGTCTTCAGGCCCTTGCCCTGAATCCATGCATTGATGGCAGCGTCACGGTTGTGCAGGACAGCCGTCACTTCCTTGTTATCGGTGATGCTGGTGGCGGTTTTGGAGAGGATGCCCTTAGCTGCACGGGCAGCACGAGAGACCTCCATGGCCTTGTTCACGGTGCCGACAAGCAACACCTTGCCATCGATGACATAGAGATTGTCGCCGACATACATGCAGTCCAAGCCCTCGACCTTCTCAAAGTCACCGCCCACACGCATTTCCAGCGTCTTGCGGGCCTTGGCGGGATCCTCGAGCGAGGCAATCACCACCCTGCCGAAGGTCTTGACGGTGAAGAATGCATAAGCCTTACTATCGGTATCGATACCCATCTGAGGCAAGTCACTGAGCAGGATGCACAGGGGCGATGTGTCATTGTCATCGACCGCCTGGCGCAATGACTTGGGCAGCACAATCTTGCCGTCATCAAGCATTCCTGCCTCTTTAAGGATGTGCGGCACATCAAGACTCACCACGCCTGTTGCGTCGGCGGGTATCATTTTTTCAAGACCGTCGCTGGCACAGCCTGTCATCAGGAGTACCAGAAGCGCCATTGCCATCAAATTTTTCAGCCATCTGTTGAGCATGACCATTGAGTGCGATTTTAGGTTTGACAAGTTTCTCACGTGGCATTGTGCCACTTAAAACGGCACAAAGGTACGATAAGTTTGCCATAATACGTGCAAAAAAAACAGCATCTTTTCTTTTATGATTCACTATAATCAATAGTATCTGCATTTTTTTAGATAAATATGGTCCGTAATTCAAAAAAACGCACTATATTTGAACATTCAATATCAACATTATTTGCAAGCTAAGTAACCAAAAGACAGAAAAACATGAACGATATCACTGATATTCTACGGGAACTGCTTGACCGCTACAGTAATACGCCTGAACTGGATCAGGAGTTTGAGCGCATGATGCGCGAGGACGAGGAATTTGTGAAAGAATACACTGTGTGGTGTGAAGAGAACGGTTTCAGCCTCAAGGACGGATACCGCGACTTCATCAACGATATTATCGAGTCCCAAGATTCCTACTGGGACAATTATCAGGAATTCGGCAACAACATTTAGCATCGTTTTTTAGCGAGAATGTTCCCTAACAATAAAAGAAACCGCAGTTTTGCTTCCGAATGGGATCAGCAAGACGGTGTAATTATCGCATGGCCACACGCCGGCACTGATTGGGCCTATATGCTCGATGACGTGACGGCGTGTTATGTAGATATAGTACGCGCCATCCTGGAGGATGACGAGCATCTGGTGATTGTCGCCCCCGATGCCGAGGACGTGCACAACGCATTGGGCAATGACATGGACTGGAACAGAATCCACATTGTGGAATTACCTACCAATGACACCTGGGTGCGCGACTACGGCCCCATCACCGTGTGGCGCGACGGCGGCATGGTACTCACCGACTTCACCTTCAATGCCTGGGGCATGAAGTTTGCTGCCGACTGCGACAATCTGGTCACATCACGCCTCAACGAGCAAGGCGTCTTCAAGTTGCCACTCATCAACTGCCGCGACATCGTCCTTGAGGGCGGATCAATCGAGACCGACGGCAACGGCACGGTAATGACTACAACCTGCTGCCTGACCGCTCCCAACCGCAACGATGCCCTCTCGCGCGAACAAATGGAGCAGGTGTTGCTCGAGCGCTTGAACTGCATGAAGGTGCTATGGCTTGACCACGGCGAACTCGTGGGAGACGATACCGACGGACACATCGACACCCTGGCACGCTTTGCCCCTGGCGGGGTAATTCTATATACGGGCTGTGACGACCCCGAGGACGAGCACTTTGAGCCGTTAATGAAGATGGAAGAGCAACTCAAGCAATTCACCGACGTTGACGGCAACCACTATCACCTCATCAAGTTGCCGCTACCGTCACCCATCTATGACGAAATCTCACGACAGCCAGCGACCTATGCCAACTTCCTGGTAACCAACCATCAAGTGCTGGTACCCGTCTATGGCCAGCCCGAGAACGACCACCTAGCCTGCCGACTCATCGGCGAGGCCTTCCCGAACCGCAAAGTCATGGGCATCGATTGCCGGGCCCTCATCTGCCAACATGGTTCGCTCCACTGCGCGACCATGCAGCTGCCACAAGGCGCCCTTACTGATTTCTAATCACTCATTTCTAATCACTAAACACAGAGTTATATGAAAATAGGTATCATACAACAACGCAATAGCAGCGACATCAAGGCTAATCGCCAAGCGCTCATCAAGAAGATCAAACAACTCGCCGCCATGGGCGCTCAGCTTGTCGTCTTGCCCGAGTTGCACGACTCGCTCTACTTTTGCCAAGTCGAGAGCGTGGACAATTTTGACCTCGCTGTAGAGATTCCCGGTGAAGTCACCCAGGAATATTCAGCCGTGGCTAAGGAATGTGGCATCGTGCTCGTTACCTCTTTGTTCGAGAAACGTTCGACGGGCCTTTATCACAACACGGCAGTGGTGTTTGACACCGACGGCAGTGTGGCAGGACAATACCGCAAGATGCACATCCCCGATGACCCCGCCTACTACGAGAAATTCTATTTCACACCGGGTGACCAAGGGTTTATTCCCATCGACACGTCGCTGGGCAGATTGGGCGTGATGGTATGCTGGGACCAGTGGTACCCCGAGGGTGCACGACTCATGGCCATGAGCGGAGCCCAACTGTTGATCTACCCCACTGCCATCGGTTACGAGAGCAGTGACACGCCCGAGGAGCAGGAGCGTCAGCGTGAAGCATGGACGACTGTGCAACGCGGACACGCTGTGGCCAACGGTCTGCCTGTCATTACGGTGAACCGCGTGGGGCATGAGCCTGACCCGTCAGGTCAGACCAATGGCATCCAGTTCTGGGGCAGCAGCTTTGTCGCCGGACCGCAGGGCGAACTCATCTACCGTGCCCCCAATGATACCGAAGACTTGCAAGTCATTGACGTTGACATGGAACGCAGCGAGCAGGTAAGGCGCTGGTGGCCATTCCTGCGCGACCGCCGCATCGAGTGCTACGGCGACCTCAACAAGCGTTTCCTGGACTGATATAAAAACGACGAATTACGCGAATTCTCACGAATGGCATCTGCCAAAGTTCGTAGAATTCGCGTAATTCGTTGTTTATAAAAGGATGGTTAGGCTTGGCCTTCGTCCTTGGGACCACCGAAGGCGTTCTTCAAGAAGTCTTCCACCTTGTTCATCACGCCCTCGGCTGCCTTGCCGGCATCGTCAAGCGCATCTTGGGCTTTGTCCATCACGCTGGGCTCACCCTCCTTGGGCTCAAAGGCTTCTTTGGCCTTTTGTGACAAGTCCTGAGCAACCTCGGTGGCGGCGGCAGTGCCCTGCTCCACAAAGTCCTTGGCCTTGTCCATCATCTCACCAGCGGCTGTCGCACCCTCGCCGAACATTTCTTTAGCCTTGTCCAGCAGGCTGGGCTCGCCTTCCTTGGTCTCAAACATGGCCTTGGCCTTCTCCAGGAAGTCCTGGCTCACCTCGCCGGCAGCGGTTGTACCCTTGTCGAGCATTTCCTTGAGCTGGTCAAGCACACCTGCCTCGCCGTCCTTGCCATCGAGCAATTCCTTGGCTTTGTCAAAGAAGCCAGGTTCGCCTTCCTTGCTCTCGAACATGCCTTTAAGCTTATCAAACATGCCGGCACCGTCGTTGGCGGCATCGCCAAGCATTTCCTTCAGTTGGTCAAAGATGTTACCTCCTTCATTGTTCATCTCGTTGGCTGCCTGCTCGGCATTCTTCATTTCCTCATCCATGATAATCCTGCATTTTTTAGGTTTTACTATCGCCTACTCCCTTTCAAGCGTTTCGGCTTTCTCTGCCCCAAAGTTACACATTATTTGTGAAATCGGCAGATTTTTTGAAAAAAAATTAAGGGCCGAGGGCAGTGATGCCCACGGTCCTTCATGACATTCTATCGAAGGGGGTTGGCGATTAAGCCTCTTCCTTCTTGATGATGCGGCGCTCCTTGATGCGAGCCTTCTTACCGGTGAGACCACGCAGGTAATACAACTTGGCGCGACGCACCTTACCATGCTTGTTGATAACGATGCTGTCGATAAACGGAGACTCGAGCGGGAAAATGCGCTCAACACCGATGTTGTCACTAATCTTGCGAACGGTGAAACGCTTCTTCTCACCCTCGCCAGTGATCTTAATCACCACACCACGGTACTGCTGGATACGCTCCTTGTTACCCTCCTTGATGCGGTATGCTACCGTGATCGTGTCACCCGGGAAAAACTGCGGGTGCTGCTTGTTTGTAGCAAATGCTTGTTCTGCAACTTTAATCAAGTCCATTGTTATGTCATTTAATCTGTTAATAATCACTTCGCAATATACACAAGCCACTCTATTTCTTGCCAGAGATTACGAAAAGCGGGGCAAAGGTACTACAATTTCCTGAACTGGCAATAAAATTTCCAGTTTTTTTCACAATTAGGTCATTTGCAACGTCTTCAAGACCCTAAAAGGATGTTGATGATCCTGGTGACATCAGCAATATTGACGATGTTGTCGGCATCAGCATCGGCATTGATATCGTTGAAGCCATTTAGCGTTGCTCCGCTCAAGAGATAGTCGATCAGTGTGGTGACATCCTCGATATTCACCTTCCCGTCACCATTCACGTCCCCTCGCAGGCAGGCAAAGGTGTTGTTGTCAAGGTAGGCGATGCGGCGCCGCAGCCAGTCACACAGGTAATCCAATTCGGCAGGGAAATCCAGGGTGCGATAATCTATCTCGTCGGTCCCGGACCAACGCTGGGACTCACGGCCAAGAGCGCCACAAGCGTCGAGACGGCGATAAATCGCCTGATAACGTTCTACAAGGCTATCGGGATGCAATACGGTCTCCCGCAGTTGCCAGTACCTGTTCACCACTGCCCTGTAGAAGCCTGGCTTCTCCTTTAACTGCATGAAGAGTTTGTTGTACTTGAACAAGCACATGTTGTTGGGCATATCCTCCAACTCCCTCTCGGGCTGAATCTCATCGGCATGATAATAGCCATCGATATCCAGATAGTGCTGCCCTACCGTAGCGTCAAGATCCCACACGGCAAAGGTAACTTTCTTGTCCACGGCCTGGTCATAACAAGCCACCACCACGTTGTTGTCAACATTGTCAATGCCGAACACTACATGGAGAAACATGAAATAATCGACCAAGACAGGCAAGTCAAAATACTCTTCAACCTGACTGTTGAAAGTCTCAGTGTTGCTCCTTGCCACAAACTTCACTGCGTTGCGCAGCACACTATAGTCTGTTGGGCACACATCATCAATCTCGGGATACTCCAATTCAAATCCGCACCAGTTGTCCAGGGTGTTGTCTGGTTCCTTTCCTTGTAACATGAAGAGTGTCTCAGGTGTGCTTTTGGCACCCTTCCACATCATACCGTGAAACTGGACTGACGACAGCCCCGTGTCCTCATCGGTGACCTCGTCATACTTCTTGAGCTTCAACTGCTTGCGGTCCATAAACTCGTGGAAGTTGTAGAAGCCGTGATAAGCGCCGTTCATAAAGACCTCGACATGGGAGCCACGAATGTAGGAGCGGGCCTTGGATTGCTGGTCGGCATAATAGGGCTTGTTGGCAAAAGCGGCCCACAAACCGTTGGCGGCATAGTTGCGGAAACGTATCATGTCTCGAGTGCCCGCGTCAAGTCGCCAGTGATTGTCGTTGCGCAGACCGAAGAAGGAGACATCCATCTTCTCGTCGTTCTCATCAATGAACTTGACATGATAGTTGCGCTTATAAATCCACTGCAGGTTGGTGGATGCCCCTGCCTGCTTGATGCGGGCACGGTAATTCTGCACACCCTGACCGTCGGGCATAATCATCTGAACGGACCCCACCGTATAAGTATTGCCGAATGAGCCCGTGATGCACATGATGGGCAGATAAGTAAAGTGGATTGTGGATTGAGTTACCTGGTTATTCCTCTTGAACACAAAGGTGTAACTCGTTCCGGCATCAATGAGCGGGAACGTCACCTGATCAGTCACTTCTTGCCCATTAATCGTCACTGAAGTCACGCCACTGTCAAGAACCACAGGAGCCTGATAAGCACCACCAAACACGTCCTCGGGAACGGTCAGCATATACGTCTTGGTACGGCTGTCATAAACGGGCGTAGTGCCACCGATAGACAGCTGAGCCAAAGACGGTAAAGCGACACAAAACATCAGTGTCGCCGATATCCATCCTAATCTCATGACAAATATTCCTTAATATAAAGTTCACAATTAGCGACCAGTGTGTCATACCACTGCTGGCCATATCGTTCAATCAACGGTTCCTTGAGGAATTGATAGAGGCGGATGCCTTCCTTTCGGCCCAACACCTCGGCACATTTGCAGATTTTCCATCGGTCATAGTTGACCGCATCATAACCAGGGTAACGCTTGATGCGCACGGGATAAAGATAGCATGACATGGGCTTACGCCACTTGATGCGGCCCTCGCGATAAGCCTTCTCGATGGCACAGTAGCACATCCCGCCAGGGGCATAGGTGGTGAACACACAATTGGCACCACCGACGAGTTGCGTCACGAGTTCGCCCTCGACGTCAAAGAATGCCACGCCATGCTCCTTGATCTGCTCCTGAGCCTGTGGCAACAGGTCGTCCCACACCTCAGGCAATATTTCTTTTAACATCTGGTACTCTTTCTCGGTCAACGGCGCTCCCGAGTCGCCCTCGATGCAGCAGGCACCGAGGCACGTGTCCAAGTCGCAGCAGAAGAACCGCTCGACCAACTCCAGACTCACCAGTGTTCCATCAATGTCAAACATGCTTCATCATTCAGTTTTATTCACCTTTCGCCTAAATGCCATTACTTTCAACCTACTCATCCTCAACAAGGGCTGACAAGGCGTGCTCCAAGTCGGTGCTTGACAAGTTCAGGTGCAATTCGCCCTTGTGGGCATAGGAGATGCGTCCCGTTTCCTCGCTGACCACGATAGCGATGGCATCGGTAGCCTGTGATATGCCCTTGGCAGAGCGATGACGCAAGCCCAAGTAACGCGGGATGTTGGTATCATGGGAAACGGGTAGAATGCAACCTGCACTCATGATTTTACCACCGTTGATGATCAGGGCGCCATCGTGCAAGGGGCTGTTCTTAAAGAAGATGTTCTCAATCAAGCGCGAGTTGATGTCGGCATTGATGATGTCACCCGTGCGCTCATAGTCGGTCAACGGAATGGTGCGCTGCACCACGATGAGCGCGCCAGTCTTGGACTTGGACATGTTCATGCAGGAATAGACCACGGGGAGAATCCACTTTTTGGCATCGGCCACCTCGGTCTTGCTCCTGAACAGTTTCTCAAAGATCTTGAGGCCCCTCCTGGAACCCAACTCAGTCAAGAAACGCTTGATCTCGTCCTGGAACAGGATAACCAGGATGAACAAGCCGATGTCGATGAACTTGTCCATGATGGTGCCGATGAGGCGCATATCCATCATTTTGTACATCACTACCCATGCCACGACAAAGGCCAGCACGCCGACGAAAATGTCAAGCGAGCCCGAGTCCTTCATAGTGCGGTAGAGGTAGAACAGCAGGGTTGCCACCAACAGGATGTCGAGCAAATCCTTAATGCTGAAAAGTGAGAATATTGAACTTCCTAAGAGTAACATACAGTGTTAGGATATCAGGGTTGTTGGATGCGAATTGACAGGGCCATTCTTCATGACCATCGTGGTGAGTTTCACCGCCTCGGCAGCCGCCCGCACATCATGGACACGCAGGAAATGGGCACCTTGAAGCAAGGCAATGGTGTTGATGACGGTGGTACCGTTGAGGGCTTCATCGGCAGAACAGTCGAGAGGCGTATAAATCATGCGCTTGCGGGAAACGCCAACCAGCAACGGAGCGTCAAGCGCATGGAAAGCATTGAGTCGTGCAAGCATCTCGTAATTCTGCTCCAGGGTCTTGGCAAAGCCGAATCCCGGGTCGGCAATCACGTCGGCGACGCCCATCTGGCGCAGCTCGTCGATGCGGCGCGCCATCCATTCAAGAACTTCGGCAGTCACATCATCATAATCGGTCAACGACGACATGGTCTCGGGGGTGCCGCGCATGTGCATCAACACATAAGGCACCCGCAGGCTCGCCACGGTAGCGAACATCCGGTCATCGATTGTGCCACCCGAGATGTCGTTGATGATGTCTGCCCCCCACTCTTCCACGAAACGGCGTGCCACCTCGGCACGATAGGTATCTATCGAGAGGATGACATCAGGCATCTCGCGACGGATAGCGGCCAGGGCCCATTGCAGACGTTCCATCTCGCCACGGGCATCAACCGATGCGCTGCCGGGACGCGTGGAGCAGGCACCCACGTCGATCACGTCGGCACCATCGGCTACCATCGCTCTCACACGCTCGATAAGCGTCTGTTCATCAGCGACACGGCTACCGCTATAGAAAGAATCGGGCGTGACGTTAATGATGCCCATCACCCACGGACGGTCGATGGTCACCAGGCGGCCTTTCAGATTCAGGCTATAGGACTCAAACGGCTCCATCTTGGTTATACTCACATTTTAACTTGCAAATTTACAAATAAATCACAAAAAATGGCTTATCTTTGCACAAGAATTTAACGTATATGGCAATGATGATAAAAGATGGCATAGAGCAAGCGCCCATCGGGGTATTTGACTCGGGTTTCGGCGGACTGACAATCCTTCGCGACATCAGGCGTGTACTGCCGCAATATGACTACCTGTTTGTGGGTGATAATGCACGGGCTCCTTATGGCACGCGTTCCCGCGAACTGGTCTATGAGTTTACCCTGCAAGCCGTGAAGCACCTGTTCAAACAAGGCTGCCACCTGATTATCCTGGCCTGCAACACCGCCTCGGCCGAGGCCTTGCGCACCATCCAGCAGCAAGACCTCCCCACCCTCGCCCCCGACCGCCGCGTCCTGGGCGTCGTGCGTCCCACGGTGGAGAAAGTGGGCGAGCTGACCCGCACTGGCCACATCGGCGTGTTCGGCACACCGGGCACCATTGCCAGTCGCAGCTATAACATCGAGATTGAAGGGATGTACCCCGACTTTAAGGTTCACGGCCATGCCTGCCCCATGTGGGTACCGCTGGTCGAGAACCGCGAGAGTGACGGCGATGGCGCCGACTACTTCGTCAAGAAGGACATCGACCTGCTCATGTCGCAGTGTCCCGATATCGACACGGTCATCCTGGGCTGCACCCACTACCCCTTGCTCATCAACAAGATCAACCAGTTCAGGCCCGAGGGTGTGAATATCATCCAGCAAGGTCCCATCGTTGCCGACAGCCTCGCCGACTACCTGCATCGCCATCCCGAAATCGAGCGTCATTGCAGCCGTGGCGGCACGTGCCGCTATTTCACGACCGAGGATCCCGACCACTTCTCCCCGCTGGCCAGCGTGTTTGTCAACGAGCCCGTCAACGCCCAGCGCGTCATCCTCTAACCGGAAATGAACAAAAAAAGCCGCGGCAGAGCCACGGCACAGATAGACCTAAACGGGTCTATTTTTTTAGCGTCGATTGGTGCGCAACTGGAAGGAGCGCATCGTATAGATCTTGTCGCCATCCGAGAAGCCGATAGAGAAATCGGCAGTGCCATTCTTGAGTTTCTTGGTGGCAATCAGTTCGCTCTGGTAGCGCACAGCCTTGCCTGGAGCGAGTTCCTTAACGATGGCTGTGGGCGACAGATAAATCTCCTTGGTGCCACTCACGGTAATTACCGGAGCGATATCATAGACGTAGTCACGGCCTGTGTTGCGCATGATGAATACCAGCTTGGCGTGTTCGTTGGCATCCAGGGCATTGTTATTGTTCTCATCAACAAAACGCAGGTCAACAATCTCGATGTTCACGAAGGGACTATAGGCGTTGTTCTGGCGGTAATCATTCATGTCGTAGTCATAGTAGTAGTCCGATGAGCGGTAGTTGCCGTCATCCGTCTTGGGGGCTGTTGCTGCAGCACCAATGATGCCTCCGACAGCCATACCAACCACAGTACCCAAGTCACTGCCCCGTCGACCGTCGGAAATGCCACCGATGGCCGAACCAAACATACCGCCGATAGATGCACCTGTGGCTGCGCCATAGAATTGACCCATTGACTGGCAGCTTGACAACATCAGGGCCGATACCATCAGACCCGCAAAGAGCGTTTTCTTGTTCATCTCTATTATCTAATATTATCTTGGTTATACAATTCACGGGCATAAACACCGCTGAATTAGACCTTTGCAAGAATTGTGCCAAAATCCCAATCAGAGGGTCACAGCCATAAAAACTGTGGAAAAGCCTTATACCAGGTCTTCTCCCTCGCCAGTTATCACATGGGGATTATTGATTTTTGAAATCAGACGGTCTCAAGACAATCTCGGCCGCAGTGTCACCACCTTTAGGCGTGAAGTAAAGCCTCACCGGGCGGTCAGCCTCTATCAGACGAGTGACAAACGTCTTCCACTGCTCACCAAAGCCGTTCAGTTCCCTTACCCACAGACGTTTCACGTTGTCGGTGTCTGCGGTGAGTAACGACATAAATCCGCCGAGCGAGGCAGGCACCTGCAATTCGATCAGAACGGTATCACCAGCTGTCGCAAATGAGGTTAACGCCCAATTCTCTCCTGAAGTAATGGGGCACTCGGCGTTATACTTGGCCACTAAACTGTCAAAAACCTCGGTTTCCACATTTTGGGCAGAGCCCACAAACGGGAAACACAAGAAAATAGCTAGTAACAGAAAGCCTAACTTTTTCATACCCCAGCATCAACAGGGTGACGCCTCGGCATCGAGGCTGTCAATCACTCCGGCAATCATGCCGTCCACAATACTGCCACGATAGCCTAATGCCATCGCATAGAGCTTGCAGATGGCGAGCTCATGCTCGTCGAGTTCGCCGTCAACCATCATCATAGCCACCATGTCACGCAGGTAGGCGAGCTTGGTTTCTTCATCCTCGGGCAGGGTGATAGACACGCTGTCGGGGTTCTCAATGACGTCGTTGAATTCCTCGGGGGTAATATTTTCACGCGATGCCACGGCAAGCAGCACGGCAAGTTCCGAGTCGGTAAAACGCTCATCGGCAGTAGCGAGCATCACCAGGTTCTTGAGTTGACCCAGGCGCTGCTGATCCTTGATGTTTTCTTTCTTTGAATCCATACTAACAAAAATTTATTTTGGGCAAAGATAGTGTTTTTTCACGAAGAAGGTGTAATTTTGCACCTATAAAGCGAAAAATAATATGAAAACCATACAGGAAATCAAAGCTATGCTTTCCCGCAGCGAGGGAGATGCTGCGCTTGAAGCAGCAAACGAGATTGTTGAGAACAAAGGCACGTCCAAAGAGACGTTAGCCCAGGCTTACTACCTGCGCGGCAACGCCTATCGCCAGAACGGCAACATACGCATGGCCCTTAACAGCTACCTTGAATCGATGGAACTCGACCCCGACGGTCCCGCCGCCGAGGCCTACCGCCACCTGCAGGAACTCCTTGACTTCTACAACAAGGACTACTACAATCCTTAAGCCGCTCAATGCTTCATGTGCTTGAGCATCTCGGCTTTATCAACGACAACCCATACGGTATCAACCACTTGTCCTTGACGGCTGCCCATCTGACGTAAGGGATTGGCGAAATCCTTGTCAAGCACCTCTACATCATCGATGAAATAGTCGGTCTCACCACGGTTGTTGAAAATGTTCTTGAAGCCCCACACAGCGTGGTACTTGAGTTTGACTTTCCATCCCTCGACTTGTGCCTGGTAGAGCACCTGCACGAGCGAATCCTGGTCGTTGCGGTCATTGTCAAACGAGAATTGGAATGGTTCTCCACTCGTATTCATTCCCGTCTGGGTCAAGTTCATACGGCCCTCCCATGAGTCCCAGAAAACGCCTTTCTTGGTGAACTCAATCAAGTTACCTACCTTCTCACCCACCGAGTAATTCTCCTTACATCCCGTGAAGGCTACCATCAACACACCAATGATAGCTACATACAATAATCGTTTCTTCATCTCTTAGTTATCAGTTACTATATCACCAGTTGAACTGCAAAACTCATGCCATCGACTAGAAACCAACCGCAAAATAGCTCATGTTATTTACGGCAATTCTTCTGGTGGGTTTTGAGCAGTTTAACCGCCTGACCGTAGGGACTGGTGGTGACACTCACAAAATAGGCTGCCATCGTAGTGGTATAGGTGTTCTTGTAATACCCCTTCTTGAAGAGTTCCTCATCAGTAAAGCCGTCGGCAAGACGCAGCATTTCTTCTTGCGTCTGCTGCAGCCGGGTTTGGGCGTCCTCAAGAGTGGTGCCCTGGTGCTTCTCGACCAGCATCTTGTCCATCTCATGGTAGTTGCGACGGTATTCATCGGGCAGGTAATCTCTGGGATGGCCATCGCGGATGTTCTGCACAAACTCGCGCATGAGCACCTGCCACTCGTGCAGGTGAATGAGCAGGTCACGCAGGCAACGGTCATATTGCCAGCGCACGCCGCACTTCTTGGGATCGGCGGCAAAATCAAACGGTGCGGCCTTTTCTTCATCGCTCATCTTAGCCATCTGGTCGCACAATTTGGCATATCCATCGGCTATGGATGCCAACAATTCTTGCTTAGTCGTAGGGTTAGCCAAAACTATCAGGATTAAATGATTAAACAATACTTGATAAATTGCAGCAAATATATAAAGAATTGTTCAACAAAATGAATTTAGGGCGTATCCTTTTAAGATCATTCATCAAAAAAACGCCGCTTGTCGGTACCTGATAC
Source organism: uncultured Prevotellaceae bacterium (assembly GCA_946186345.1). Lineage (GTDB taxonomy): Bacteria > Bacteroidota > Bacteroidia > Bacteroidales > Muribaculaceae > Sodaliphilus. The sequence goes on from CAMHMV010000018.1 coordinate 36,300, forward strand.
AGGGCGACAAGCGGCAAAATATGTTTGTTCTTCGTTAGAAAAGAGGGTTCAATTACTCAACAACACGCACGGCGCGAACTGTAGCGCCCATAATGCGGCTGCTGCCATTCAATTTTGCCAAATCTGAAGCAAAATAAAGGTTGTTGGCGTTCGACGGGTAGTAATTGTTCGGAGCAACAAATGATATCGAGCTTGACCAATAGTAGCCTTTCACACCGATGCTATACTTTGCACTTTCTCCAGCTGCGGGGAAGAAGATTGAGTTACCGTTAGGACCGGTGACCTGATAACCGTTCACGCCATTCAGCTGAGTCCACTCCCAAGTGCAGTTTTCAACCAATTCTGTGATTTCATCCCTGGTCGGCATACGCCACTCCGGACCCATGTTGACAGTAGCGGCATCGTCTTCAGGATCCAACTCGGTCTTGTTGTCAACCACACCGTTAGCGCTATTGGTGTTGTACTTGGTGTAATACATCTTTCCATTCTCAACGTAAACCCACTTGTAAGTGCTGCCCGTATACTCATCCTTGGGCTCAGTCTCACCCCAAGCGAAATAACCACCATAGGCCTCAGGCTTATTGGCGCCCACGTTGCACCTTGCCCACAGCGTGCCATTAGGCAAGCCCAAGTCAACGTACTCATCAACGGGAACGGGATCGGGCCATTCATCACTCAACAGGTAGCTGATCAGGACCGTCACGTCCTGGATGGTAACCGTGCCGTCCAAGTTGCAGTCGCCACGCAGAATGTCATCTGCAGGAGCTTCCTGGGAAACATACACGGGACGCACTGGATAACCGCTGTTACGGGAGGCTGAGACCTTTTGCTTCGCTGACGAACCAAAATATAATTTGTAAGCATTGGTTGGCCTGTAGCTGGTCGGATTAAGGTAATAGAGTTCACGCGACCAATAGCTGCCATTTGAGCCCACGCTGCTAAGGTTAGCTCCACTGCGCTGGCCTGCGGCGGGCAAGAACAACGTTTTCCCATTGGGGCCGGTGAGAAGTCGACCTTTCATACCGTTCAACTCAGTCCACTGCCAATTGCATTGTGTAAGCAACTCATCGATCTGAGCAACAGACGGCATGCGCCAGTTTGGTCCCCAGTTAACGTATGCGGCATCGTCTTCAGGATCCAACTCGGTCTTGTTGTCAATTTCGCCATATTGGCTGTCGGTGTTGTACTTACTTAAACGCATTGAACCATTCTCATAGTACACCCACGCGGTAGTTGCCCACGTATAGGTTTCTTTGTTGGGTACTGTCTCGCCCCAAGCGAAGTAGTCACCGCAGTCCTCGGGGTTTTGGGCTCCCAAGTTACGCGTTGCCCATAGTGTACCGCTACCCAAACCCAAATCAACGTAATCTTCAACGATTGAGGTAGGCCATTCATTACTCAACAGATAGCTGATTAGTTCAGACACGTCTGAGATGGAAGCCACGCCATCACCATTCACATCGCCACGCGTGACCGTTCCGCTGACACTAATGGGAAATGCCATCGCCAGCGCAAGCATTAAAATAGATAATTTTTTCATATTGGTTATGATGGGTTCTAAAAATCTCATAGCCTTCCAGAGGACAGAACCCGTTTAACCCCTCTGGTATGGCTCACTTATTGATTAATTATTCTCTTCTTCTAGGTCTTCATAGGTCTGGAAAAGGAAGTCGTTGTAGGGGAAGCGGGCGGTGTGGACAGCCTTGGCTTTGTTATACAACAACTTCTTGAGGGCGTCGATGTTCTGTTGCTTCTTGGCGCTGATAAAGACGCAATTCTCACCCATGCGTGCCATCCAGGTCTCCTGGAGTTCCTCAAGGGGGATGTTCTCACGCAGGCGGGGCGTGAGGTCGTCCTCGTCCTTGGGCACATGGGTAAACTGGTCAATCTTATTGAAGACCATAATCATTTCCTTATCGCCAGCGTCGCACACTTCCTGCAGTGTACGGTTCACCACCTCAATCTGTTCCTCGAACTGGGGATGAGAGATATCTACAACATGAACGAGGATATCGCTGTCACGCACCTCATCGAGGGTACTCTTGAAAGATTCCACCAGGTGGGTAGGCAGCTTGCGGATAAAGCCGACAGTGTCGGTCAAGAGGAAAGGCAGATTGGAGATAACGACCTTACGCACGGTGGTGTCAAGCGTGGCAAAGAGTTTGTTCTCGGCGAACACCTCACTTTTGCTCAGCACGTTCATCAACGTGGATTTACCCACATTGGTATAGCCCACGAGGGCGATGCGGGTGAGCTTGCCGCGGTTTTTGCGCTGGGTAATCTTCTGCTTGTCGAGTTGAGCCAGTTTCTCCTTGAGCAGGGAGATTTTGGTCTTGACGATACGGCGGTCGGTCTCAATCTGGGTCTCACCAGGGCCGCGCATACCGATACCTCCTCGCTGACGCTCAAGGTGGGTCCACATACCCGTCAGTCGCGGCAGCAGATACTGGTACTGTGCCAACTCGACCTGCATCTTGGCGCTGGCGGTCTGGGCGCGCTTGGCGAAGATGTCGAGGATGAGGCTCGTGCGGTCAAGCGTTTTAACCTTGACAGCCTTCTCGATAAAGGCAATCTGCTTGGGCGTGAGGTCGTCATCGAAGATAACCAGGCTGATGTCGTTCTCCTCGACATAGGCGACAATCTCTTCCAATTTACCCTTGCCGACGTAGGAGGTGCTGTTGGGCCCGTCACAACGTTGCAGGAAGGTGTGCACCGTGACGGCTCCTGCCGTCTCGGCAAGGAATTCAAGTTCGTCAAGATATTCCTTGGTCTTGGCTTCGCCCTGCTGGGGAGTGATCAGTCCCACGAGGATGGCGCGCTCCTCTTGTATGTCTATTTCGTTGATACGTTTACTATCGTCAATGAGTCCCATAAAGTCACATTTTTATTATTTTGATAAATTTGGCGGCACTTCAACCATTGATGCAAGCATCATGGTATTCAGTTTGCACAAATTTTGGTGCAAAATTACTAAAAAGCTGTGGTTTTTTTTTAATTTTGTCACCAGAAATGTGATAAACCAACCACTACGCTATCAATATATGAAAAGAATTATCTTACTCTTAACCCTGTGGAGCATGCTGCTCCAAGCCACCACAACCGATTACACCCAATATGTCAATCCGTTTATCGGCACGCAGACCGATTCCACCGGCGCATTGAGCGGCAGCACGTTCCCCGGCGCCACAATGCCACAGGGAATGGTGCAGGTGAGTCCCGACACCGAACAGATGGTGACCTGGGATCCCTGCTCTGGCTATGACTTCAACCGTGACAGCATCTACGCCATCTCCCATACCCACTTGAGCGGCACGGGCTGTACCGACCTGTTTGACGTCTCGCTCATGCCTGTGACTTGGAACGTGACTCCAGAGTATCTGGCGACAGGCAACTTCGGGCAGACTTTTTCACACGAGCAAGAAGCGGCATCTCCAGGATACTATTGGGTTGTACTTCAGGAAAGCGGAGTAAAAGCCGAGCTCAGCGCCACTACCCGTACTGGCATCCACCGCTACAGTTTTCCCCAAGGAAAGCCGCAACAGGTCATTCTGGACCTCGACCACTCCACCTTTCGCGGCCAGGCCTATTATAGCGGGCGCCGCAGTTATGACATCATCCAAGCCCAACTGCGCCTTGTCGACGACCACACGGTGGAAGGCTACCGTGTCATCACTGGCTGGGCCAAGCTGCGCAAAGTCTATTTCCGCGCCGAATTTTCCCGTCCCATCACCGGGCACCTGCTCATGGACGGTACGCGCACAGTGGGTGATGCTACGGTAATCAACGGACGCACGCTGCGCTGCGCCCTGTCGTTTGACACTGCAGGTGGCAGTCAATTGACGGTCAAGGTAGCCCTCTCGGCAGTCGATATCGACGGAGCACGTCGAAACCTCGCCGCCGAAGCCCCAGGCTGGGACTTTGACCAATATGTCCGTCAAGCTCACGACGAGTGGCAGCGGCAACTTTCATGCATCGATATTGACGGCACAGATGAGCAAAAGCAGATCTTCTACACGGGACTCTATCATGTGTTGTTGCAGCCCAACACCATGAGCGATGTCGATGGCCGATACATGGATACCAACTACGAGATACGTCAGATGCCCAAGGGACAAAGTTACCACTCCACATTCTCGCTGTGGGACACCTTCCGCGCCGCGCATCCGCTTTACCTCTTGCTCAAACCCGACTTGGTGGCACAGTTTGTGAACGACATGGTGCTCCATCACGACACCTATGGCTACCTGCCCATCTGGGACCTGTGGGGACAAGAGAACTACTGCATGATAGGCAACCATGCCATCCCGGTCATTGCCGATGCCATACTTGCCGACCTGCCCGGCATCGATGTTGAGAAAGCCTATCGAGCGATGGTCGAGAGTAGCACAAGGCCACACACCAACTCGCCGTTTGACCTGTGGGAAAAACTGGGCTACATGCCCTGCAACAGGCAAGGATCTTCGGTTTCCATCACACTGGAGCAGGCATTTGACGACTGGTGCGTCGCTGCCGTTGCTGAGCGTCTGGGGTACAAAGACGACTATCATCACTTTGCCCAGAGGGCGACTTACTATAAAAACCTGTATGATGAAAAAACGGGGTTCTTCAGAGCACGTGACGACAAGGGCCAATGGGCAGAGCCATTTGACCCGCTCAGCTATGAGGATAACAGCTTTATTGAGGGAAACGCATGGCAATACCTGTGGTTTGTGCCTCAGGCACCCGAGCAATTCATCGAGTTGATGGGTGGCAAGAAAGCTTTTCTGAAAAAATTAAATGAAAATTTCAGCCTCACTACCGCCAACCGTGAGACTAACGGCAATGCCTCGGCGTTTATCGGCCAGTATGCCCACGGTAACGAGCCCAGCCACCACACCGTCTATTTCTACAACTTCGCTGGTTGCCCTTGGCGCACTCAAGAACTGGTCAACCAAGTGCGCTCCGAATTCTATAATGCCACTCCAGCAGGCTATGCCGGCAACGATGACTGCGGACAGATGTCGGCGTGGTACATTTTCTCGGCATTAGGCTTCTACCCCTTCAATGCGGGCGCTGCCGAATATGTTACTGGCACACCACTGTTCCAGCGTGCCACTCTGCACTTGGCTGGCGACAAGGAGTTTACCATCATCCGCAAGGGTGACAAGGGTATATACGTCAAGGAAATCCGCCT
>CAMHMV010000019.1:0-39925 GCA_946186345.1 uncultured Prevotellaceae bacterium
CACTGCTACAGGAAGGTGAACGTTTCACCCCCAAGTCACCCGGCACGATGACGACAGAACTGCGCACCTTCGCATTGATCCGCCTCGGAGTGAAGAGCACTGCCGACATCGCAGGTCTGCTATTTCTTTCCAACCAGACCATCTACAACTGCCGCTCCGTCACAAAAAACAAAGCGCTGAACAAAGACACCTTTGACGACGATGTAATGAAAATCTGTACCATCATCCAGCAATAAATAATCCTCAAAACTTGAGGCAACGCTATCGAGTTTCATCCAAAACAAAGAAAATAGAATCGTTTTGGCCAAAACTCATTGCCAATGAAATGCCTTAGTTTGCGGCGAAATAGCCGTTCATCAGTTCGTAAAGATAGGCAGGACTTTGGACGTATAATTCGTTTTCTTCGTCTTGAAGAGCAGGAATCAAGGGTGAGTTATACACACGCTCCATTGCCTGCTCGATAGTGCATCCAGTGTCTTCCATGACATATTTAACCAATTCGCTCAGAGCGTAATCAGTCAGATAGGTTGCTATTTGTTGATGTGTGGGCTGGATCATATCGTCTCTACGTTTATTTTATGAAGGTAATTAAGAGCTTTTTCTGTTCCAAAATAATACTGCTGGTCAAGATATCTGTCCTGAAGCAACCTGGCAGCTTCTTCTGGTGAGTAGATTCCCTCTCGGTAGTTGGTCAACTGTAAAACAACACCGTCATCAGCTATCGGGCCTATCACGATATCATAGTCATGCACGGGCTGTTGGCTCTTCCTGTCGCGGTTAGCATCCACGAATAAGAGCCATTCCACGCTGGCTTTTTCAGGGAAAACTTTCACCTTCAAATCTGATTGCAAGGCAGAGTCATTTAATTCGTAGGTAATCAACGTAGCAGTTCCACCAAAGAGTCGCGCTCTTTTTAGCGCCATACGGCATGCGGTTTCCCTATTAGGAGTCAAATAGAAGCCCTTGCCAAAATCCTTGTACCGCAAACCCTTTGTAAGGTCTATTGACTCAATGTCAGCGTTTGTTCCGTGATAAAGTATCATGCCAAGGTTCCTCCATTCTTTTGACAAATAATGAGCAGGTCATCTATCGTTTCGTCCATCGACTGCAGATGTTCCACATCATAGAACTCTATCAAGAACGCCAATCCCTTATGCTCATGCAAATAACGGAAGGCTGCTTGACGTGTCATGTCAAACCGACGGCCAAAAGCCCGAATGCAGGCTGTCAAAAATGGAATCTCATACTTGCTCATATCCTATTGTTCTATTTCACTGATAATGCCGAGGCATCACAGCACACTTTCATGTGCAAAGTTACAGTTTATTTGCAAATAATGTGCAAGATTGGAACATTTTATCAGAATTAAAACATTATTTTGCTGTTCCATTTCTCAAGGATAATTGCAAGATGGGGTGATATCCCATTGAATAATGGCAGCCTTCAACTCGGCAAGAAAGGGGGGAATAACCCCTATTTTGTATTCCCCCCTTTTGGGATATAACATACTAATCGTGTGATACGACAAATTAATCATCAGTCTGCAACTGATTGATAACCAAATATTTTCATTAGTTTATACTATCACACAATCAGTATCTGATTAGTGTGTAATATCATTCGATAAAACCTCCAGCACCCGTGTCTGTGGTGCTGACGGCGGCTATAAGGCGTCATCTATGCGGCTTGAACTTCATACGCTCGCTGCCGAAGGGGTTGTGCATGTATGCCCAGCCAGCAGCATGGGCTATCTCGGTCGGGCCGTCGCTCCAGTCCGGGAACAAGGATATGACGAACTCGATGGCGGCATCTTTGGGGATACCGGCCTTGCACAAGATACCCAGGTAGGAGAAGGCCCTGTTGTTCCTGCCGGTGCTCCTGTCGTGGCTCTCCCACCGTTTCCTGAGAATGTTGAGCACCGACCTGTCAGATATGATGCTGGTACAGAACGCGTGCAGCATTGACGACTCAGTGGAATCATCGCGATGGAGCATCACCTCACCGTCACCAGCCTTGACCGCAGTGTACGTCTGAGGCACATGATCCACTGGGTGACCGTCCCGATGCTCGAAATGATAAGACACGGGGGTAGGGTTCTTCCATAGGCCGGGATCATAGGAAAGATAATTACCGCGCCCCAGGTCCTTGGTGTGGGGGTCGGTCTCGGGAACGTCAAAATGGCTCAGTAAATCGTTATAGAGCTCGGCATGAAACTCCGGCATGATGTTGTCGTGCTGGACTATCGCCTTGAGCCCCTTCCCCGACGGCGTTACAAAGACAGCATATACCCACTCTATGCCCATTAACTGCTCCTTAAAGGCGTCCATCTCCTTGACACTGTTGAAGTGATCGAAGTCCAGTGCTGTATAGCTTGAATACGTGTTCAGGTTATTCAAGTTACTGCCACGACACTTGAACGCGCCATTCCAACATACCAGCGGCAGAAACGATTTCTTCCTGTCGATAGCATCCTTGCCGACAGCCTTCCGCACCGCATCGACCTTGGAGCGCAGGTTATAGTATGAATCAGTTTTAATCACGTCCAATAGCTTGTCGATGTCCCACAGCTGTGTATTCATCGTATCTGTTAACTGCGGGAACAATGACACGAACCGCCTCTGGTGGGAAACGATCTGGAAGCCTGAATTTATCGTTTTCCTGACGGTGATATAGTCATTGATGTCCTCTGCTGTCGCTCTCTTGTTGACGCCGAATTCATCATATAAACCTTGCAAGAAGGTCTTAACGTCCCTCCTGCTGACCGTGGCACCCTCCTTGTAGGTTTCGATGACCCTCTTGGCGACATTAATCTTGGGCACGGGGTTAAACGGTTTTTTCTCCAGCGCCGCCTTCACATGATCCTCCCGCCACGACAAAGCCTGCAGCCCCTCGGGACCAAGCGCGTCATAATAGGTGAAATAGCGCTTCGGGATGAATGATGTCTTCTCAATGATGTCCTGGGGTGTATCACAGAACAGTCGCATTCTCCTGCCGAAGTTCCTGTCACGGTTCCACTCCTCGAAAAAGGCTTGAACGTCAGGGTCGTCGCTGTTGATCACCTGTTTAACGTCAAATTTCCTCTTTAGCGCCATACACATCGAGAAATCATCGTTATAGATATCATGTTGTATCTGCCAGGAACGCATCTCTGAAGCGATAATAAGCTCATTAATCACTACATCCTGCTTGCCCGTCTCAGGGTTCGGCACGATAGAGCAGAAGTCCTTGGAATACCTCTCGACCTTGACGGTGTTTTCATAATCACTCAGCAGTGCCTCTGGGTGTGGGGCTGACTTATAATTTTGGATTTTCTCCAACGACCGCTGCTCCTTCTCACGCATCATCTCGTTGAACTCGCTCCTGGACACCTCACACTCCTTGGTCATGTAATAAAGGGTGGCCGTGTCCCTGAATGGGTTGCACGCCAGTCTCTGCCTTCCTATTATCTGTTTCAAATCCGTAGCCACATCGAGGGTCATTGATTTGACCTGGGGATTAGCAAAAATGAAGGTATAGGCGTTGGGACTGTACATGTCGGCGCCTAGATAGACGGTGCTTGTACATAGCGTAAACATCTTCCTGGCTTCATCTTTACCGGGGATGGTCGCTATCTTGTAACCCAGCTTTTGGAGTGCGGCCTTATTTGATCCGGCGCATATAACATCCACCTCATCCGGCGTCAGCTTGTTGCGCTTGAGGATGTTCTTGATGGCCTGCACCGAGTTGACGAATATCACCGCCTCCGTCGATGTGAAGGACTCGCCGTTAACCATCGTTGTAACGCCGTTTCCTGCCCTGTAATCATCTATAATCTTGGCAACGGCATCATATATATCACTGCACTGGGTTGTAATCACACGCGGCTTATTGATACACCCTTCCGGCCATACCAGCTCAACGTAGGGTAAATGCTTGAACTGGCTGAGGCAATCAAGATACTCTTCCAGGTAGGGTGTCGCGCTCATGTAGGCCACATGTTCATACCAGCACGTGGCGTTGGTGAACTCCAATTCAGTCGTCGCTTTGAAATAGGCATCATAGAATATAGCCTGCATCTCGTCCACAACCACAACCCAATCTTTAAGTGACTGTCCCATGGTGAGCAGCGCATGGGTCACTTTCGCTAAACTGTCATAGGTTACCAGTATCTTGTTGCCGCCATTATCGACATAAGCCTTCAGTCGGTCGTCGTTAGCAAGTAGTTCGGCGGGAGTGTCCTTCTGTTGGCCGAAAAACTGCTCTTTATCCACGAAACGATATAGGTGGCTGTCATCGAGGTGCTGCATGTATTTGTTATACAGCAGTTGCTTTCTCGGTGACGCCAGGATGGTCTTTTGGTTTACATCGCGCAGGTAGGCTTCCGTGGCACCGCATCCACAGATTTTCTTGTCAAATATGAAATGGCCTGCCGGTAATTGAGGTTTCAGGTCATCCCATATATCTGACAGGTACTCGGTCCCGTCAGGTACGTTAATCCTAGTTTTCCTCATATCTCTAAGAATTAATAATCTGGTAATTAAGCGGTTTATTGGAAATGAAGAGTCAACCACGTAAGTAGGTTGGGATGGTACGCACTAGTTATGTAAAAATTTATACTACAAAACACTACTTTTTATAGTGTAACCCTTATTTTTGACCAGGATTTTTTCATATAACTTGGTGAATACCATCCCCTTCACTACGTTTCGGGCTAATCATCTCCGATCAACCGCGCTGTGAATGCTAGGGTTTGGCCTTTTTGTTTTTGTTCTTGTTTCTTTTCCGCTTGGCCTTTTTCCTGCCCTTGGACATTGCCTTTTTATGGTCTTCTGATTTCGGGACACCACTCAAAGCCAGTGATATCTTTAACTTGGTTTCCTTCTTATGGTGCACACCCTGCATCCCATGTCCATAGCTGCTGTTCAGTCCCTCATCGACGGCATTAAACTTGATGATCATTTCTGTCTCGATGCGGTTGAGCTTCTTCTTTCGTGTGGATTCTTTCTTGTAACTGGCGCTAAATAGGACTTTTACCTCCCAATCATTGTCATCAACACCATATAGCTTCCTGGCCCGCTCCAATTTCTCGCCAGCATAGGCCTTCTTGAGGTTGCGAAAATCTGAGTTACGATGCGCCAGGTTCTTGGCCTGCCCAATATATGGCTTATTGTAGTCACCGGTCTCTTTCGCCTTTTCTGCTTTCAAAATACGCGCATACACAATCGCATTGTCTTTTTTACTCTTTTTACCTTTTTTACCTTTTTTACCGTTCTTCCGCATAAGATTGCTTCTGATTTAAGTGGTTATAAACAGAGTTGCTGTCATTGATGAACAGCAATTCTCCTTTTCTCATTGACGCGTTGAAGGCACCAAGCCCCCCAAGTCGCATCTTTGCCTCTTTCCGGTTACTGTATAAGTCACCGTTTCTTAAGTTCTGAATCATTGTGTTTAGATTTTTGAGAGTTAATCGTGAGTGTCACGCCCATCTTGTTGAGCCTACCCACTAGCCCGCGGTAAGCGTCGATGCGCCTTCTCTTTCGCGGGATGATCTGTAATAGGTCCTGCAACTTGAAATCTATGCAGTCACCTTTCTCTAGAGGATGCCCGAGAGCCGCCTCCAGCCTGTGTATGTCGTCAGCGTAAGGGTCTTCAGGTTGCCCATCATCCCTTGCTGACGGCGCGCTTTTAATACTTTTTCCATCTTGAGCCTCGGATATAACGGCACGCACATCCATCGTCGGCCCACGCCATGTATCCGCTATCGACGAAAACATGGCTTGTAAAAGTTGAAACATATTCGATTATTTTCAGTTATATGGCGACCAAGGGAACTGACCGCCATTTTTTCAATTTCATCACGTATAAGCGCGCCAGCCGATGTCAGCGCCATTTTTTCAATTTCACGAATAAGGTTCTGCATGGAAATGGCGCGCGTTTTTCACGTTTCAGTTCAATTCTCACAAAAATTAACTTTATTAGGATTTATAGCGCCTAAAAATGGCACTGTTTAGCTGTAACTTTGCCGCGCGTGTAATAGTCATCAGTAGAAATTTAAATCATAATTATATGGAAAAGATGTTGCTAAATCCCTGGGCATTAGATGAAAATGGCAATTTTGTCAGCATTGAGCACGCCCAGAAAAATCAAGAGTACTTCTGTCCCACCTGTCATCAACCCCTGACGTACCGCAAAAAAGGTGATGGACCTCGTGCTCACCAGGATCATTTCAGCCATAAAAGCAAATCCAAGTGTACTGGTCCCTCAGAGTCAGATATCCACAAATTCGCCAAACAAGGCGTCTTCGAGATACTGCATTCAGCGATAGAAAATCATCGTGACCTGTTTATTTCATGGACTTGCCCCGAGTGCGGTATGATTTTTAAAGCGAACCTGTTCAAGAAGGCTAAGTCCGTGCAGATGGAGAAAGACCTGGATGTGGCTCGTCCTGATGTAGCGCTATTCGACGAGAACGGTAATGTGGTTGTGGCTATTGAGATCGTTTTCACGCATGATGTGGAAGATAACACCATGAGGTTCTATGATGACAACGGCATTGTACTGGTGCGAATAGTTGTCCATTCGGCTGAGGAGTGTAACAATTTGATGCAAAAACTTCAATACCCCGACAGCGTGAACGTGTGTTTCAATAAGAGCTGTCCCCGATGCCAGTCAACGCGCCTGAATCGTGGTATTTTCGCCCTACGCAACGAGAACAGCGATGGAATTGTCGGACTGGCAGTTGGTTTCAGCAATCCTTTTGGAGACGAGCCCATACTCGGCCTACGCTTCACGGAACAAGACAAACTCAACGCTATCACCATTACTCAGAAGCAATGGCCCGGTTACCAGCTTCACTTCAACGAGGCTCACGAGTTTCCCCATGCCGTCTTCGTGTCACAGCAGCAAACTCATGCCCCATCACAACGGTCGTACCGTCCACGTCCCCATTACCCAACGCTCGAGCAGATACAACACCAAAAACAAGTCAAGGCCATCAGGCGCAGTTATGCTATCCGATCCAAAAGCGCGAAAAAATCCGGTGGCAAGCGCCGTAGGTGATATTTTACATGGATTTTTCAAGAAAAATCATTATCTTTGCAGGTTTGAAAGTATGAACAGCAATAACCGATAATACTATGCTGATAGACAATAAAGTTGACCGCTACCCGAATGATGGTATAGACATTGTTACCGTGTGGGATTTCTTGAAGACCTACTCCAGTAAAGACACCGGGGAAACAGGCAAGATGGATATCGTGACTGGCTATTTCACGATCTTCTCCCTTAGCAAGCTATACGAGGAACTGCCCGAGGAGAACTATTACCGCATCATTTCGTCTGAGATGGTGGGTGACGACTACAAGAAGGATGTGATCGTCAACCTGCTGAGCGATGATATGGACATATCCAACATCGGCAACCTCGATAAGCATGCCAGGCAGGCCATCGCGTTCCTCGAGCGTGATAATGTTGATATGCGTGCAGAGATACCCGACTTCTGCCACGCCAAGGCCTATATCTTCAGGAACGGCAACCCGACTCACTCCAACTATTACGTGACGGGCTCCAGCAACCTCACCCCGGCAGGCATCGGCTTGAAGGCCGTGCCCAACGTCGAGTTGAATATCGCCGAGACCTGCAACAACAGCAACGCCGACTACACCGAGCTGCGCAAGTGGTACGAGGATATCTGGGCCAAGGCACGCACCGAGGTCCCCGAGGATAGCGACAACAAGCGCTCGCCCAAGGTGCCGGTGAAGGAGTATTTCATCCGCAAGATCAAGGAGTACTTCCGCAAATACTCGCCCGAGGAGATTTACTACAAGATTCTGTTCGAGCTGTTTAACGCAGACCTTGACCTGGAAGGTGGCATTGAGCACCAGAAGGACATGAGCCTGTTGCAGACCAGCGTCATCTGGAACACGCTGTTCAACTATCAGCAGAAGGGCGTTATCTCGCTCATCAAGATGCTGCGCAAGTACAACGGCGCTATTCTTGCCGATGCCGTCGGTCTCGGTAAGACTTTCTCGGCGCTAGCCGTCATCAAGTACTTCGAGACGCAGAACTACACCACTGTCCTGCTATGCCCTAAGAAACTAGAGCACAACTGGACACAATACCTTAAGGGTGCCCAATCCCGATTTGAGAAAGACGAGTTCGACTATCAGGTGCGCTTCCATACCGACTTCCAGAACGACCGCATGCAGCTCTCCTATAACCGCTACAGGCTTGACTACCTACAGACGCGCAAACGAATTCTCGTGGTTATCGACGAGAGCCACAACCTGCGTAACGAGAAATCCTCGCGTTACATCGAGCTGCTGGAGTCCCTCATCAAGAACCAGCCGGGCCAGGAGAGCCGTGACGTGAAGGTGCTGATGCTCTCTGCTACTCCCATCAACACTGGCCTTAAAGACGTGAAAGGTCAGTTCAATCTCATCGGCCATGGCGATGATCAGGCCTTTGACAACGCCGAGTTTGGAGTGGAGTCCTTGAGCAACACCTTCAGAGACGCGCAGTACAAGTACAAGCAATGGTGCGACGTGCCCGACAGGACCATCGGCAGCTTCATCAAGATGCTGCCCCAGCGTTTCTTCAACCTGACTGATAAGCTGATTGTCGCCCGTACCCGCAAGCTCATCGAGAAGACCCTGGGCGAGGATCTGGGCTTCCCCGAGAAGGCTACACCCGTCAACGTCTATCAAGGCGTGGACCACTTCGGGCCGTTCACCTCGACTGAACAGATATATAAAGCATTCGAGGATTTGGCCCTCACAGCCTACCAACCGAGTATGTATCTCCATGAGACCCCCAAGGCAGCACGCAAGGAAGCCGCTGCTGAATGGAACGATGACATCAACCGTGAGCGTTTCCTCGTTAAAATGATGAGCATCCTGTTCCTGAAGCGTCTGGAGAGTTCATGGTACTCGTGTATGACCACCATCAAGAAGGTGCTGGATATCCACGAGCAGACGTTGCAACTGGTGCTCGCCTTTGAGGAGAACAAGGCCAACGGCACACTTCCCAACCCAGAGGACGATATCAACGATGAGGATGATGACATCATCGACGACACCTTCTCGCTGCGTAAGGGCGAGATCAAGCTGTCAGACCTCAAGAACTTGGGTGGCTTCAAGCGCGGTCTCCAGCACGACGTGAATCAATTGACCAAGATTTACAAGGCTCTTCAGGACTTTGAGAAGAAGTACCGCTCACAGCAGGAGCAAGACCTCAAGCTCGATAAGCTTACCGAAATACTCAACAAGAAGAAGACCCTGCCCAACAAAAAGGTGGTCATCTTCACGGCCTATGCCGACACAGCCAAGTTCCTGTTCGACGAGCTTCAGGCCCGTGGCTTCGACCGCATGGCGTCGGTATCAGGCCAGAACATTTATACAACCGGCAACCATTCCAAGTCCAATTTCACCGAGGTACTGCAAAGCTTTGCGCCTTTCAGCAAGATGTACAACGAGCTGGACTGGAGCAGCCTTTATGACGAGGCTAATCTTGACAGGGAGCGCTATTTCAACGACGAGAAACGGCGCTGGGTTGTACCTTACGACCTCTGGAAGGAACTGATTCATCAGCATCGCCCCCGCTACGCTCAGCTGCTCGACGACGGCATCGACATTCTCATCGCCACCGACTGTCTCAGCGAGGGTCAGAACTTCCAGGATGCCGACTTGCAGATCAACTACGATATTCACTGGAACCCGGTGCGCCTCATCCAACGCTTCGGACGTATCGATCGCATCGGCTCCCCCAACAAGACCATCTCTTGCGTCAACTTCTGGCCCGCTACATCATTTGAGGAGTATTTGGCGCTCGAAGCCCGCATCCAGAACCGCATGA
Organism: uncultured Prevotellaceae bacterium; assembly: GCA_946186345.1. Classification (GTDB taxonomy): domain Bacteria; phylum Bacteroidota; class Bacteroidia; order Bacteroidales; family Muribaculaceae; genus Sodaliphilus. Next base: position 9,832 of record CAMHMV010000019.1, read on the forward strand.
CCATCATGAATCTGGTTGGGACCGAGGTTCTGCCCCCCAACGAGAAATATCTGCAAATGGTTCAGGACAATACCATTCAAGACAAGAATGCCGACCGTCTGCTCAAGGAACTGACTGAGAACAGCATTTCGGACATCGAGTCGCCGCGCACCTTGTCGCTCAAGGATTTCTCATTTGAAACCTATAGACAGGATCTCGTCGAGTATTACGAGCGGCAGCAGGACTTCTATCGCCGGATGCCCAACGGTGTCTTCTCGGGCTTCCGTAATGGCTCTGAGGCCTTCGCTGACATGCCTGAAAGCCTCGTGGCCCTCGTTGGCTATCCCAAGAAGCCCGAGGGCAAGAAAGGCCATCAGTACACAGAGCTTTACCTCGTGTGTCAGCCTGTGGACGCTGATCCGATGTTCCAAGAGGTCAACAAAGCCGACGTCCTGGAATTCCTGCGTCAAAACAAAAAGGCTGACCGCCTCGTGCCCGGCTGGATCACCGATAACGACACTGAGCGCATCGAGAAACTGTCTGGCGTGCTTAAACTGTGGATGAAGGAAAAGGTAAAGGATGTCGCCAATGCCATCTTGAAAAATCCGCGTGAATTCATCAAGAATGCCAATGCTGGCAACATCACCACCACTATCGACCAGAAGTTCAAAATCGAGAACTTCGATTTGATTGTGTGGGAATACGTAACTGCTAAACAAGGATAAAACTCAATATAGAAATGGAAAATGCCCAAGATAAGAAAATAGACATGAGGCTAACGCTTAAGTCATTCATTAAACATAATCTTGAAGAAGCTTCAAAAAAATTGCTCCTTGAGTTTGGTATTGAGGCAAAGCAATTCGTTGAAGGCGTGCCTCAGAATGACTACTTCAAGGTATTCGACTTCAATTACCAATACGTCAAAGAAGCAAGAACTGCCGTTGAAACTATTTGGCATATCGGCTATGCCATCAAAATGAAACATCAGGGTGATGTAGACCAACCGGAAGAGAGTGGCCAAAGCCTTTCCATCTTCGCCTGCGAGATCAAACCCGAAGTTAATTTCCCACGTGGAATAGCCTCTGCCCTCACGCGGGCTTTTACCCGCACCAACACGCGTCAGGTCAATTCCTACTACGACATGCCTGTGGTGGTCATCATGAGGCAGGGCACATTGTTGACGCTCGCCACCTGCGAACTAACTGATCGAGTAGATGGCAACGGCCACAAGGTGGGGCGGGTTACCATGCTCCGTAATATGGACTGCTGCAACCTGCATGCGGGCCACAAGCAAATCCTAGAACGCATCGCCAAGGACGTCCAGGGCAGTAGAAGCTACGATGACTTGCACCAGCGGTGGTTCAAATCGTTCTCAATTGATGTTCTTAGCGATGACTTCTTTAACAAGTACAAGGCCAACTACGAGGACATCATTGAGTTCGTCACAGGCAAGCGCATGGTCAAGGAAAATGGCAAATGGATTGAGCGCAATAACGGCAATCCCTGCGAGGCCATCATGAAGGAATTCAAGGATTTCCCCGATCCCGAGAAAGCTGTTCGCGACTATGTCAAGAACTTGATGGGACGACTGGTGTTCATTCAGTTCCTGCAGAAGAAAGAATGGATGGGCGTGCCTGATGGCAACGGTTGGGAAGGCGGTGACCCCGAGTTCTTGCAGAACCTGTTCAAGAACAGCGATAAGAAGGATACATTCATCGACGATGTGCTCGAACCGCTATTCAACGACCTCAATACCAAACGTCACGGCGACTTGGTTACCAATCAAAATGTTTCACAGAACAAAGTCATTAAGGTTCCCTATCTCAATGGTGGACTGTTTGAACTTGACGAGAGCGATGACACCACATTTGCCCTCCCATCTCGCTTTATGCAGAAGTTGCTCGACTTCTTCGCCTCTTATAACTTCACTATCGACGAGAACGCCCCCGACGATGTGGAAATTGGCGTGGACCCCGAGATGCTGGGTCGCATCTTTGAGAACCTGTTGGAGGACAACAAGGAGAAGGGTGCCTTCTACACGCCTAAGGAAATCGTGCAATACATGTGTCGCGAGTCGCTCATTGCTTATCTTACGACGTGTGTGATGAAAAAGCAGGGTGAGAACCACAGACCTGAAGAAGACATCCGCAAAGCTGTGAGAAGCCTGCTCTCAGAGCCCGAAACCATCGTGCCCAAGATGACCAAGGAACATCTTGAGGATTTCGGCACATATATCCGTGAGGTGAAGATCTGTGACCCGGCCATCGGTTCGGGTGCCTTCCCTATGGGCCTGCTCAACGAACTGGTGCGCTGCCGTACGCTCATCAATGCCTGGGCCGTTGACTCTTATGGCAATGAGCTTGTAGGTGACATAGCAGCCCTCAAGGCCGAAATCATCCGCAACAACATCTATGGCGTCGACATCGAGAAGGGTGCCATCGACATCGCCCGTCTGCGCTTCTGGCTCAGTATTATCGTCGACGAGAAGACGCCAGAGGCCTTGCCGAACTTCGACTATAAGTTCATGCAGGGCAATTCACTCATTCCCACTTTTGGAGGCGAGTATATCAACCTCTCGACCAAGAAGCAGAACCACACCAAAGTACAGGATATGGTAGCGGTAAAACAAAAGATTCTTCAGTTCAAGAAGCGTTTCTATGTCGCATCGGGCGAGGAGAAAATGAAGCTGAACATCCTGATTAAGGATCATATTCTGCAGCTCATCTCGCTCCAGCTGGGCTATGAAATCCAGTCTTGGGCCGATAGCCACAGGGAACAATTGTCCATCAACTTTGATGGTGCTGAGAAGGTGACGATGCAGCAAGCCATTAGTCAACTCCCCGAAGAACGCCGCCGCATTGTGGATTTGGGTAAGAAACTACGTGCGCAGTTAGCGGACAAAGAAGTTCCAGAGGAAAAACGTTCTCAAATTGACATCCAGTTCTTTGACTGGAGAATGATGTTTACCGAAGTCTTCGACAAGCCAGATGGTGGCTTCGACATAGTCATCGGCAACCCACCGTATGTTGAATCGAGAAGTTCAAGTGTTGACGATAAACAAAAGAGCGCTATCCAAAAGCAATTAAAGGAACGATACATTAAGGCTGATGCCGAGTGTTTCCCCAGGGGCGCTGATTTGTTGATTTTCTTCTTTGAATTATCATTCAACATAGCTTCACCTAGTGGTATTAACTCATTTATTACAGAGAACTCATGGCTATCAACAGATTATGGATGTAAATTTCAACAGTTTATACTGAGAAATATAAATACTTTAGGAATTATTGATTCAGATTACAAGTATTTTGATAGTGCTGACATCAATACTGTGATTACTTTCTTTGAAAACAAAGGATTTCGTTCATTAGACACCATCCCATTTGTTCACTGCCATGGCGATTTAAGTGTACATCCGTATAACATACAAGATGACACATTCAGTAAAGACAAAACCATTACCGTGAAATACTTTAATACTCATGATGAAATTTTGTCGAGCAATAAGTGGGGATTTTTGTTTTCTATTGATGATCGATTATTACAGTTACTTGAAAAACTGTCGCAAAAAGAGGATAAGATATTCCGAGATAAGATTGACATTGGCCAAGGATTAAATATTACAAAGGATTGTATATTAGTCCACAACGAACCCGATGCTTCACCTTACTATATTTCTGATAATGGCCCACTCTATAGATGGATTGAATCTCAGTATTTTGTTGATAATAGAAAAGCAAGCAAAACTCGCAAGAAGCCCGTATTGATTCTGCCCAGAGGATTAGGTACGCATTTCTGTTGTATGAATGAAGTAAATGGATACACAGCAAGTTATGTGGAAATTTACGAAAAATCAAAGCTTTCTGAAGAGGAAAAATTAAACCTGTGGGCATTTTGTAATTCATCTTTATGCTGGGTACTTAGAGAATTCACTGGTAGGTGCAACTTAGGAGGTGGTATGCTAAAAGCCGAGGCTACTGATCTTAAACGAATTCCATTATGCTTCAATTTTGACGAATTGGAAAGCCTAAAGCAAATTTATAATTCCAGCATAAATGAGAAAGTTCCGACCGATATTGATACCGCCGTTAAATCACCTATTCATCAACAGATTGATGATATAGTATTTAATTACTTTGGGTTGCCCAAAGAAAACTTCGTAATCGAATTATTGCTTAACAGATTCCATTGGAGAACCGATAAGAGCAAGAATAAAAGAAAGAAAAAATGACGAGCGAAAAGGAACTTGACAGGATATATAATGAGCTGCTGTTGCGCATCCAGCACATCGGCATTGCGCTCACGGGGCAAAGGATTAGCACCATCACGATAACAGGCCACTATGACTTGGAGCGAACCGACACGCCCACCATTGACGAGACCGAGGACGCTTTCATGCGATGGAATTGCGCCATTCTTACCGCTTTCCGTGGTTCGGACACCCTGTCACCCGAGGACAACCTCAAGCGGAATATCGGTCGCAACGAGCAGCTCAAGCGCAAAATGGTTGAGCAGGGACTGCAGTTCCGCTCGGTGAATGGCTGCTATCGCGAGGCCAAGTGGGAGCAGCCCAATGTTGAGTACTGCTTCTTTGTCACCAATACTGTGCCGTCATCAGGCTCAGACCCGATTAAGGACTTTTTCTGCAAGATGTACCGCTTGGCAGAGCACTACGAGCAGGATAGTTTCCTCTTCACTTTCCCTGGCGCTAACCGCGTGGCCTTCCTGGTGGCGACCAACGACGACGGTCGTGCCTACTTTAGAGACGACATCAAGTTCGCGGGTCCCTTGTTCACCCATGTGAGCGACATCGGCGACTGGACAGACTGCAGTGACGGTCGCATCTCGTTCCGCCTCAAGGGCATGATCATGAAAGGCGGCACCGGCAACAGGAAAATTAAGATTGGTGAGGGCGACATTTTCGATATTGAGGCCGAAGGCTACGCCCCCAACGGGCTGGTGGTCATCAGAGGTTATAACCAAACTGACCTGAAGTCTGCCTGCCACACCTATAAGGGTGACGTGCCGCTGGTGGAACGATATTTTGCCAAAGAATGTCTGCAAGCCGATGATATCCGCAGCAAGGTGCTGCAAAGCCTCAAGGCCATGGTTGACCAGCGGTGCAGGAATATAGGCTTCCATTGTTCCGCAGCGTTGAATGGCGACTATGTCGCCGGGGCCGCCATCGTTCTCAAGGCCGTCCAGTCATGGGCTCGGCGCTACAACAAAAAGTTCACTCAGATCGTCATCGTCGACACCTACGGCGACTACGCTAAAGCATTAGACCAACAAAACCAATAACAATCATAAAACCATATCATTATGTGTGTACCATTAGGAGGAAGAAGAAAAGCTAGAATGTCATGGGGCGAGAGCAGCAACCATGTCTGTGTTGAGAAGATTACCAAGGCCGAGGTCGATCAAATCATCTACGGCGAGAGCTACGATTGCCTATACAAAAAGGATGGCTCAAGCACGTTCAAGGAGTATGACGGCTGCACGAACAACCTCGGCCAGATCCTGCACGACGGCAAGACCCGCGTTAAGGTCGCCGGTTCAAAAACGCCCGGCTATAAAGAGGGTTACAGAACCATTGTGATGAAGGCCCCCTGCGTGGCAGCCACCATCCTGCTCCGCACCCCACTGCAACCATAAAAACTAATTCAGCATGAGACCAAAGACATTTCCTGAATTATATCACGGTACTGATGCTCGCATTGTCAAGATGTCCTCGGAAGAAAGACGGCAATATTTCGAGCATTGCGAGAAAGTGATTGATTTTCTGTTCCCGTATTACGACAAATTAGCGACTACATATGAAAAAGTTGAAATCTGGAAAGGTGGCTTATTACTGGGATACGGATCTGAAAGACAACTCGATAAAAGATTCAAAGACAAGTTGGAGCAGATACCAGGGTTGTTTAGTAATTTACACAAAAGTATCACCTTGATTCAAGCACGTAATCGAGGTAACGGGCAGTACCAATATGGTTCATTTTATGTAACGTCAATGCGTGGAATGGCAGTAAGTTACGCTTTGCGTTCATTCGCTGGAGGAGAATTGGGCTATGCGGCATACTATTACATTCGTGGACTTGAATGCGTGGAACTTGAGAGCTATAACCCCTCCAGAGACATCATTAGGTCGATGGACATTATACGTGAATTTGCTGGCGATGAAGGCCAACACGACCCAGTAATCTTTACATTCAAGGACATTGACATTGATTGTCTGCAAAACGAGAGAGGAAATCCGTTACCACCTGATTTCGATGATTTTGATACGGGTCAATCATTCAGACTATTAAAAGACGTGCAGCTGTCACTTGACGATGCCGAGCACCTCAAGAAATGATGACGGAAGCAGATATTCACGCTCGGTTCGTCAGGTACTATGAGACGGTAGCCGAACTTCACAGGATTGGCTACGAGTTATTCCGTGTGTGCCCCTATATCAGCCCCAACGGCATGTGCTACCGCTGCTGGCTCACGATAAAGAAAAACACGTGGAAGAGGTGCGGTGCCTTCTTCAATGAGAGACAAGAGGACGACCAGGCACTGTACACCCCCGACTGCACCTTACCATGGGATGACAGCGGTATGACTCCACGTGAGAACGCTGAGAGGATCATCCAAGACTACCCACGCCTCGCCCGCAACGCTCAGGGCCGTGATCCAGAGTATGTGGAGTGGTTTAAGCTCGCTGTCGATGAATGCCGCCAGGGCCACTATTTCTATGGCTTCGATGAGTATTTCAACCCGCTGCGTGATGGCTACATCCCCCTGACCGGCGTAAATGGCCGTGGACTCCCGCTGCCACCCCCGGGCGATAGCGACACCCAGTCAGTCTATTAACGGCGCCCAACAGCCTCCTATGGGCATAGAAAAGGGAACGACTTACTGCCGCTCCCATAATGTCGCCGCTGCATCCTGAATGACGCTTAGACGAAGGGGCTATCAGAATCCCACCAGCTTCTTGTGAAGGTACTTGGGCAACAGACGCTTGTAGGTGTCAATCGCACTGGCAGGCACGTTAATACGCTTGAGGTTCGTGCAGTTATCGAAGATGCCATCTTCTATGTACTTGATGACGGAGCTTGTGAACGTCACATCGGTGAGTTTCATACAAACTTCAAATGCACCTTTTTTAATTGACTTGACAGAACTACCAATGATGGCTTTACTCAGATTACTGCAGCCCTCGAATGCACAAAAACCAATGGAAGTGACAGAGTTGGGGATGGTCACGCTCGTCAAGCCACTGCAGTCACTGAAGGCGTAGTCGCCGATGGTAGTGACGGAACTGGGAATAGTCACGCTCGTCAAGCCACTGCAGTCACTGAAGGCACAAAAGCCAATGGAAGTGACAGAGTTGGGAATAATCACACTTGTCAGACCACGGCAGCCACGGAAGGCGTTGTCATTGATTGTAGTGACGGATTTGGGGATGGTCACGCTCGTCAAGCCACTGCAATCATAGAATGCATTATCACCGATGGTAGTGACAGATTTGGGGATGGTCACGCTTGTCAGTCCAATGCAGCTACCGAATGCGAAGTCGCCGATGGTGGTGACGGAACTGGGAATAGTCATGCCCGTCAGTCCAATGCAGCTATTGAACACCCCTTGACCAATAGACGTAACGGAACTGGGAATAGTTACACTTGTCAGGCCAACGCAACCTAAGAATGCATTATCACCAATAGACGTAACGGATTTGGGGATGGTCACGCTCGTCAGTCCACGGCAGTTATAGAACGCAGAAATGCCGATGGTGGTGACAGAACTGGGAATAGTCACGCTCGTCAAGCCACTGCAGCCAAAGAATGCGCAGTCGCCGATGGTGGTGACAGAACTGGGAATAGTCACGCCCGTCAGGCTATTGCATCTATAGAACGCGGAGTTGCCGATGGTGGTGACGGAACTGGGAATAGTCACGCACATCAGGCTACTGCAGTTATAGAACACCCCATCACCAATAGACGTAACGGATTTGGGGATGGTCACGCTCGTCAGTCCACGGCAGTTATAGAACGCAGAAATGCCGATGGTGGTGACAGAACTGGGAATAGTCACGCTCGTCAAGCCACTGCAGTTATGGAACGTAGAAATGCCTATGGAAGTGACAGAGTTGGGAATAATCACACCCGTCAGGCTGCTGCAGCCAAAGAATGCGAAGTCGCCGATGGTAGTGACGGAACTGGGGAGCATAAGCTCTGCGGACTCATGGAACGAATAGAACTCTATTCGCTTTAGGTTGTGGCAGTAGCTGAAAGCACTATTACCAATACTCTTTAGGTTATGAGACGCGGCCACGCACTCTAGATTGGCACATTCATAGAACAAGCTATCGGGCATCACGTTCATATCCATTGGGAGTATCGCGGTATGTAGTTTAGGACAGCCGCTGAAGCAACCTTCCTCTATCACAGTGTCATCTCCTTCAAATTCAACAGTGATTAGATTCTTGCATTCCGAGAAGCCATACTCTCGCACTCGTTTGAGCGACTTCGGGAGCACGGTTTCCTCTAAGGCTGTCCCCTTGAAGGCACAAATACCGATTTCCTTCAAACCGTCGCCTCCCTTGATGCGGCTAAGTTTGGTGCAGTTCTCAAAAGCGCCACGAGAAATTTTTGTGACACTTGTGGTATCACAACCATCGTAATGTTGTCGTTGCCGCGATACTCATACTGCTTAATGGTCTTGGTGCCGTCAGGAATGATAAGTACACCCGTGGCACTGATCTGGGCAGAATTTCTATTCTTCATACGCAGAAAACAGTTTAAGTGAAACAAATATACTCTTGGCGAGCACATACAGGGCCATAGCCACTGCACCTACGCGCACCACACGACTGGCATTGCCAGCAAAACAACTAAATAATTCTAACTTATTCATATTAAAAGAATTAAAACAATAATTATAACTATGAATTAAACTTGTTCAAATAGTCCTGTACATCCGCGTCAGTGAAGCGCGGTGAGCGACCAACATAGCAGGTAGGTGATATGTAACCGCGGCTGCGATGGCGGTTGAACGTGGCCTTCGTAATTTTCAAACGCTTGCATACCTCATCAATCGAGTAGAGGGTGGTGGATTGCGGCTGCACCTCTTTCGGGCAAGATGCATCAGCAGCCATTACCAAGCCTTTCTCCTCGAGAATCTCGACCACCTTGGCGGCTACCATGGCGGCGAACTCGTCTGCTATGTTGAAGTCATTTCTCATATCGGGTGCAAAATTACAACCGGTTCTGACACTGGGTTGGGGGCCTTTTTTGATTCGTTGTAGTCTCTTTTCCCCCACTTGGAACCTTGGCCGTCAAGCCGGTTGGTCGTTTCAAATCCGATTGCAAAATTACAGTCGGTTGCGAAACTGTATTGGGGGACTTTTCCGGTTTATAGAGGTCCTGTTTCCCCCAACTGGTTTCTTGGCCATTGAGCCAGTAAGTCGTCCCAAAACCGGCTGCAAAGGAAGTGCATTTTGCAAAAATAAATTGGGGGAAGAATCACCTGTTTGATAGCGTGATTTCCCCCAACATTACCCATTGATGAGCAAGCGTATTAATCAAATATCTTGAGGATGGGTTTCTTTATTTCGTCATGGATGGCGCGGTATCTCTCGAACGCTCGGCTACCAGGCCTGTGCCCAGTCATGGACGAGATGAGTGCGGGATCCTGCACTGTAGCATAGAGGTTGCCGATAAAATTGCGTCGAGCCATATGTGACGATGCTTTCTCCCAGATGGGATGTTGTTCCTCAAGGCGAGTCCTCGGGTTTAAGGTGGTAACGACCCTGTTGATGCCAGCACGCCTGAGCATTTCTTTGATTGCCTCATTGTATTTTTGCTCACAGATGAACGGCATCAGCCTAATGCTGCTGTCGGACTTGTAACGGTTAATGATTTCCTTGGCGCGTTTTGTGAGCGGCACGCGCACTACGGCCCCGGTATCGTGGAGGGTCTTGCCTGGGATGTATTCAATGGCGTCATTCACGAGATTAGAGGTTGTCAAACCGTAGAAGTCGCCGACTCGCATGCCCAGATTACTCTGCAGCACAAAGATGTCGCGTTGGATGGCTAGTTTGGGACGCTTGGAGAAATCGAACTGATAGAGCTGGTTCAACTCGTCAAGCGTCAAGTAGAACGGTGTCCCGTACACACAACCTTGGAGTTGGAATGTCGAGAACGGACTCTTGTCAAGCAAACCAGTCTTGACACACCAATTGAACATAATCCTAAATCTCTTCATTATAGAGTAAATGGTGTTCCCGCCTCGTGCCTTGGGGGGCTTGGACATGGGCTCATCTTGGTAGATGTGCTGATACTTTTTCTTGCACACGCCGTTATCGAAAAATGTGTGCTCAATCTGGAGGAAGTCCTGGAAGTCCTCAAGGTCAGCACTGGTCCACTCATTAAGCCGTATATTCCTCTTTAAATACAGCATGAATCTCTTGACAGTGCGCATGGTCACGTCCATATGCGGTTCGCACTTGGTGTGCGCGCTCTTTGCCTTGATGAAAGCCTTGAACGCGACGATAGTATCCTCACTCTGACCTTGACTGCCATCAACGTGGCCATTAGATGCATCAGCTTGGGGCGTTTCGACTTTATGGAACTCATTAATCTTATTGATCCAGTAGTCCTTGTCCGCCGATTGAGGTGCCTCAATGCATTTGGACTTGAGGAAATTGGCCAATTCATCAACCTCAGCCTGCACTTGGGAGAGTCGTCTCTGCTCCTCGCCGTGCATGCGCGGGATGATGAGTTTGCCTTTGGAGGGGTTCCATGCCGTCCGGGGAACCCAGATGTTCGTGTGCAAGCGATATGAATGCTTGCGATCGTAACAGAACCGAAGCATCAACTCCGATGTGCCGTTACGGTCCTTCTTTGAAAGTTCAAATTTAGTACTTGCCATTGTTATTGTAATTGATAAAGAAACGATGCAAAATTACTTGGATTGCGTGACGTGGGTTGGGGGCGTTTTTATGGATTTTGTAAGTCGTTTTCCCCCATTGAACTCTGTAAAGTTAAAGACAAAAAAATGGTTGTCAAAATGGCAACCGAGATTGAGCCTTGGTGATTCTAAATGCACCATGGTGAGTCTTAGGGGATATTCTAATTGTTTGAATATCAGTGGCATCGACGACTCATTCGGTCTCATTCAGACTCATCCATGCGAGACCGGAGGTACCACATCAAAAACACGAAGCGACCGACTGCCCGCGCAGCCGGCCGTTTTTTTGTTGGATATAAGGGAAATGGCCATGCCTGTGATGAAAATTGGAAAAAGTTGATTACCTTTGTGGGTCAATTTAAATCAAGGATTCTATCAACCGATATTAACTTCAAAAATATAAGACAATGAAACAAATCTTCCGCTTTTCCCTCCTGCTGCTGGCTCTCCTGCTGCCAGCAACCGCAACGGCCTACAACTTCGAGGTCGACGGCATCTACTACAACATCAACGGCAACGAAGTCACTGTCACGTATAAAGGATATTATGAATCCGATTATCAAAATGACTATTCAGGTAACGTGACCATTCCCGCCACTGTTACTTACAACGGAACCACCTACTCTGTCACCTCCATCGGCTATGGTGCGTTCTATGGTTGCAGTGGCCTGACGGGCGTAGAGATTCCGAATTCCGTCACTTCCATCGGCGAACTTGCATTCTCTGATTGCAGTGGACTGAGTAGTTTAACTGTGGCAAGTGACAATACCTCATATGATTCCCGTGACAACTGTAATGCCATTGTTGAAACGGCTTCTAACACGTTGATAGCTGGATGTAAAAAGACTGTTATACCCAATACCGTCACTTCCATCGGCAGTAGTGCGTTCTTTGTTTGCAGCGGTCTGACAAGCATAACGATACCGAATTCCGTCACTTCCATCGGCAGAATGGCGTTCTCTCGTTGCACTGGCCTGAGGAGCGTTACGATTGGGAATTCTGTCACTTCCATCGGTGATGAAGCGTTCTGTCGTTGCAGTGGTATGACAAGCCTGACGATTGGGAATTCCGTCACCTCCATCGGCTCTTTAGCATTCTATGGCTGCAGTCGTCTGAGGAACTTGTCGATACCGAATTCCGTCACTTACATCGGCAGAGAAGCGTTTGATGATACGGAGTGGTTTGATAATCAACCCGATGGTCTTGTTTACGCTGGGTTGGTAGCTTATAAGTACCAAGGCAGGATGCCCGAAGGGACACATATCATTATAACTGATGGAACGAAAGGTATCGCAGGTGGTGCGTTCTATGATTGCAGTAGACTGACGGGCGTGACGATTCCGAATTCCGTCATTTCCATCGGCGAAGATGCGTTCTGCCGTTGCAGTGCTCTGACAAGCGTGACGATTCCGGACTCCGTCACCTCCATCGGCGCTCATACGTTCTATTGGTGCTATGGCCTAACGAGCGTGACGATTGGGAATTCTGTCACCTCCATTGGCTATGAGGTATTTGCTGGCTGCAGTGGCCTGACGAGCGTGACAATCCCGAATTCCGTCACTAATATCAGTTATGATGCGTTCTCTGGTTGCACTGGCCTGACAAGCGTGACGATTGGGACTTCCGTCACTTCCATCGGCGAAGGTGCGTTCGGTGGTTGCACATCATTGGATACACTCAATTACAATGCAGTAGAGTGCGCTGATTTCGGTTCAACGGAAGAGACTAATCCTTTCGAAAAAAATCCTTTCTATAAAAATATCTCGACTGTCAATATTGGAAATAGTGTACAGAGGATTCCTGCCTATTTTGCATGCGGTTTTACCAAATTGACGAGCGTGACAATCCCGAATTCCGTCATTTCCATCGGCGAATATGCCTGCATGGGTTGCAGTGGGCTTACGAGCGTGGAGATTCCAAATTCCGTCACGTCAATTGGTCCCAGTGCGTTCTCAGGTTGCAGTGGCTTAACCAGTGTGACCATCCCTAACTCAGTCACTTCGATTGAATCAACTACGTTTTATAACTGCAGCGGCCTGACAAGCGTGGAGATTGGGAATTCCGTCACTTCCATCGGCGAAAAAGCGTTCTTTGATTGCAGTAGACTGACGAGCGTGACGATTCCGAATTCCGTCACTTCCATCGGCGATCGTGCGTTCTGGGGTTGCAGTGGCCTGACAAGCGTGACGATTGGCAATTCCGTCACCTCCATCGGCAATTATGCTTTCTATGGTTGCAGTGGCCTGTCGAGCGTGACGATTCCGAATTCCGTCACTACCATCGGCAATTATGCATTCCAACGTTGCACTTTATTGGATACCCTCATTTTTAATGCTGTTTCATGTGCCAATTTCAGTTCAACGAGAGATGAAGAACCTTTTGATAGATTAAATATCTCGACCATCATCATAGGTGATAGCGTACAGAAGATACCCGCTTATTTTGCTTACGGTTTAACTAAATTGTCGAGCGTGACGATTGGGAATTCCGTCACGTCAATTGGTTCCAGTGCGTTCTATGGTTGCAGTGGGCTTACGAGCGTGGAGATTCCAAATTCCGTCACGTCAATTGGTTCCAGTGCGTTCTCAGGTTGCAGTGGCTTAACCCGTGTGACCATTCCAAACTCCGTCACTTCAATTGGTGCCGCGACATTCGAGAACTGCGACGGCCTGGCAAGCGTGACGATTGGGACTTCCGTCAGTTCCATCGGCGAAAGAGCGTTCTATGATTGCGATGTCCTGACGAGTGTGACGATTGGGAATTCCGTCACTCATATCGGTGATGAGGCGTTCAGGTTTTGCCGTATACTGTCAAGTGTGACGATGGGGAATTCTGTCACTTACATCGGCGCTTCAGCGTTCGCTGGCTGCTGGGGCCTGACCGACATCACCATTCCAAACTCCGTCACCTCCATCGGTGAAGAAGCGTTCTCTGGTTGTTGGGGCCTGACGGATGTGTATTGCTACATTGCTGACCTCTCGAGAGTATCGAGCGGAAATCGACAATTCAAATTGGGTAATGCTGATTACTCTGGTCGTACGCTGCATGTGCTGCAGGGGATGGCTGATGCCTACCTGGCTGATGAGAACTGGTATCCCTATTTTGGGCAGATTGTTGATGATTTGAAGCCTGTTGTACATGGCGACGTTAACGGCGACGGGGAGTTGAACATTGCAGACATCAATGCCGTCATCGACATCATCTTGGGCGGAAACAGTAGCAATACTGCTGCCGACGCGAACGGTGATGGCGAAATCAACATCGCCGACATCAACGCTGTCATCGACATCATCCTGAGCGGCACCCAGAATTAGATATAACTGGTGGTCATTTTGACTCATCCGTTCGAGACTGGAGGTACCACATCAAAAACACGAAGCGACCGACTGCCCGCGCAGCCGGCCGTTTTTTTGTTGGATGTATTGAAAATAGGCATGCCTATGATAGGAATTGAAAAATCTTTACTACCTTTGTGGGCGATACTTTAAATCAAGGATTATATTATTATATTATCTAATTATTAAATTCTAAACATTTTGATTATGAAACAACTTTTCTGCTTTTCCATCCTGTTGCTGGCCCTCCTGTTGCCCGCACTCACCTACGCCCACGACTTCAAGGTCGATAGTATCTATTACAATAGAATCAATGACAATGAAGTCGAAGTAACCTATGGGCAAATTTTTGACCATAGGTATCAATACCACGGCGCGGTGACTATCCCAGCCGCCGTCACCTACGATGGAACTACCTACTCGGTAACTTCTATCGGTGAAGGGGCGTTCTTAAGATGCCCTAGGCTGACCAGCGTCGTCATCCCCAACTCGGTGACTTCTATCGGAGACTATGCGTTCGAGGAATGCCCTGGGCTGACCAGCATCGTCATCCCCAACTCGGTAACTAAGATCGGTCGCCAGGCGTTCGCTTACTGCACAGGCCTGACCAGCATCGACATCCCCAACTCGGTAACAGCCATCAGTTCCTATGCGTTCTATAATACAGCATGGTACGATAACCAGCCAGACGGATTGGTCTATGCCGGCATGGTCGCTTATAAGTATAAAGGCACGATGCCAAGCGGAACGAACATGACTTTAAGAGAAGGAACATTAGGCATTGCTGTCTGCGCGTTCATGGACTGCACTGGTCTGACCAGCATCGTCATCCCCAAGTCGGTAACAGAGGTCGGTGTCTTGGCATTCATGGATTGCCCTGCGCTAACCAGCATCGTGGTAGAAAGTGGCAATCCAAGATATGATTCGCGCAATAACTGCAATGCAATTATAGAAACCGCCTCTAATACGCTAATTGCTGGCTGCAAAAACACGATTATCCCCAACTCGGTAACTGAGATCGGTTACGGGGCGTTCATGGACTGCACTGGTCTGACCAGCATCGTCATCCCCAACTCAATAACAAAGATAGGCGAGTTAGCGTTCCAGGGCTGCACTGGTCTGACCAGCGTTGACATCCCCAACTCGGTAACTGAAATCGTTTGCGATGCGTTTGGCGACCCTGCGTTCCTTGGCTGCTGGGGTCTGACCAGCATCGTGGTAGAAAGTGGCAATCCAAGATATGATTCGCGCAACAACTGCAATGCAATTATAGAGAGTGCCTCTAATACGTTAATTGTTGGCTGCAAGAACACGACTATCCCCAACTCGGTAACTAAGATTGGTCCCTGTGCGTTCTTTGGCTGCGATGGTCTGACCAGCATCGATATCCCCAACTCGATAACTTCTATCGGTGACAACGCGTTCCAGTACTGCACTGGTCTGACCAGCATCGTCATTCCCAACTCGGTAACTGAGATCGGTGACTGGGCGTTCGCTGACTGCACTGGGTTGACGGATGTGTATTGCTACATTGCTGACCTCTCGAGCGTATCGACAGGGAATAATCGATTCGAATTGGATAATGGTGATTACTCTGGCCGTACGCTGCATGTGCTGCAGGGGACGGCAGATGCCTACCGGGCTAACAAGAACTGGTATCCGTATTTTGAGCGGATAGTGGAAGATATATTCATGGGTGACGTGAATGGCGACCTTGAGGTGAACATTGCAGACATCAATGCCGTCATCTATATCATCTTGAGCGGAAATGGTAGCACTACTGCTGCCGACGTGAACGGTGATGGCGAAATCAACATCGCCGACATCAATGCTGTCATCGATATCATCCTGGGACGTAATGCGGAACCCGAGCCTGAGCACGATTGGGTTGATCTGGGTTTGCCCAGTGGCACCCTGTGGGCAACGTGCAACGTGGGCGCCAACAGCCCCGAGGAGTTCGGTCATCACTTCGCCTGGGGCGAGACCGAACCTAAGGATGTCTATGACTGGAGCACCTACAAGTGGTGCAACGGCAGCGACACGACGATTACAAAGTACTGTACCAATAGCGAATACGGTTACAATGGCTTTGTGGATAACAAGACGGAGTTGGATCTCGTGGACGATGCCGCTTATGTGAACTGGGGTCCGTCGTGGTGCATGCCGACCTTTGAACAGCAGCAAGAACTTTACGAGAACTGTTCCTCGGTCTGGACGACAAAGAACGGCGTTAACGGTCGCTTGTTCACCGGTCCTAATGGGAACACTTTGTTCTTGCCCGCCGCTGGCGGCCGCTGGGACGGGTCGCTCTACTACGTGGGTTCGTACGGCTACTATTGGTCGCGCACGCTCTACACGTGCTTCTCCTACTCCGTCTTAGCCTACAACCTGGACTTCACTTCGGGGTACGTGGGCTGCGACGGCGACAACCGCATCATCGGTTTCACCGTCCGTGCTGTGCGCGGCTCGCAGAACTAGTACCTTAGTTCCCGCATAACTCGCAACACGTTCATTGGTGGCGCGAGAGCGAATGAAAGTGGGTGGGTCATAATTCAGTTATGGTTCACCCACTTTTTCTTTTACTATTAATGATTGTTTACTTGGTGCTGGTGCGGGATTCCCAAGGGAAGGGGGCTTGGTTCTCGCCCTGGACGGTGACGGGCATGCCGACATAGGCGAAATGCTCCTTGAGGGTGATGATGTCCTTGTCGAGCAGGCGGATGCAGCCCTCGCTGGCACGGCCAGGCACGGTGTTCTCGTTGTTGGTACTGCCATGGATGCCGATACCCTTGTGACCAGGCGTGGCAAGGCGCAGGAACCAGTGCCCATAGGCCAGGATGCTGCCGCGGCCGTCCTTGAAGTCGTGCCTCCATGTGGATGCGTCCTGTATCATGGTGATCTTGAAAGGCTTGCCGGCAGGCGACTCGGGGGTGCGCATGTCGCCTCGCTTGACCTTGTCGCCCTTGTTCTTGCCCATACAGCAGGGGAATTGGGCCACGAGCACGGTGTCGCCGTGGCCGTTGCGGTCATACACGCTCAGTCTCATGTCGCGCTTGGAAACGACAATAAAGGCGGTGCCGCTAGGTTTGGCTGGGGGCTCGGGTAGGGTGGTGGCGCTAGGGGCTGGCGCTGGGGCGCTGGCCTGACGTGTGGGGGCTGCTGGGGCGGGTTGATTGCTGTTGCCGGTGCATGCTGTGCCGATGAGCGGTAACAGCATCAACGTGAGTGAAATGACGAGTTTGTTTAGCATTGTGATATCATGATTGGTTGTACAAAGGTAGTTGATTCTGCCCACATGTGCAAGCGCGTCGCGTGATGAAGAGAACACCGCAGGCATCATGCCCGCGGTGTAACCCTGTGTGTCTCAATAAAAACTATAAACTTGTGGTTATGAAAATGTAACTGATGTCTTGCTTTTCCTTTCCTGCTTTTCTAGTTTATACATTATTAGGAAAATCAATTAATTTTCTCGATGCCAAAATTACATTTTGTTGTAAAAAGATTACAATAAAATTAGACGTATGATGCATTTTTGTCGATGAATCGGTGAATTTTACGATAGCGGCTATTGAAAATAGTCGGTTTTTAGATGGCTAATTGGCTGGCTCTGAAACGGCTGGTTTTTTGTAAATGGAATATTCTTGCATTTAATGACAATTGAGCATGGCGTCATGGTCGGGCCGTTGCTCTAGTGATGTGATGCTTCCCTAATGCGAACTCCACGAACTTTTGGATCGGCGAGGCCAATTCAATTAAAATAAG
Organism: uncultured Prevotellaceae bacterium; assembly: GCA_946186345.1. Lineage (GTDB taxonomy): Bacteria > Bacteroidota > Bacteroidia > Bacteroidales > Muribaculaceae > Sodaliphilus. The sequence goes on from CAMHMV010000019.1 coordinate 27,858, forward strand.
GCAATGATATATCTATTGGCCCGAACCCTGCGGGGCTAATGCGAATTACACGAATTAGTTTTAAATATTTTTCGTGAAATACGTTTTCATTAGCGAAATTCGGATTAAAAAACTTTTTAGGGTCAACTGCTATAACGTTTCCTCGTGTCATGGCAATCGGTTGCATGACACCGAAAACCATAAAAGCGGTAATATATTTTGTTTTGCGCTCAATTTTGAGTACTTTTGCAGCCAAATAAATGATATCAACGTTATTACAAACCAAAAGAAAGAAATTTTATGTATATTGAAGAGATTCATGCCAGAGAGATTCTGGATTCGCGTGGCAATCCCACTGTAGAAGTTGAGGTAACCCTCGAGAGCGGCGACATGGGCCGTGCATCGGTTCCCAGTGGCGCATCCACGGGCGAGAACGAGGCACTCGAGTTGCGTGACGGTGACAAGAGCCGTTACGGTGGCAAGGGCGTCCTCAAGGCCGTCAAGAACGTCAACGAGGTGATCGCCCCCGAGATTGAGGGCATGGATGCCTTTGACCAGCGCGCTATCGACATGGCCATGCTGAAACTCGACGGCACCCCCACCAAGAGCAAACTGGGCGCCAACGCCATCCTGGGCGTATCGCTCGCCGTGGCTCACGCAGCCGCCAACTACTTCGGTGTGCCCCTGTATCGCTACATCGGCGGTACCAACGCCCACGTGCTGCCCGTGCCCATGATGAACATCATCAATGGTGGCGCGCACAGCGACGCTCCCATCGCATTCCAGGAGTTCATGATCCGTCCCGTCGGTGCCAAGTGTGAGCGCGAGGCCGTTCGCATGGGTGCCGAGGTCTTCCACGCCCTGGCCAAGTTGCTCAAGAAGCGTGGCCTGAGCACCGCCGTGGGTGACGAGGGTGGTTTCGCTCCCGCACTCGATGGCATCGAGGACGCTCTGGACAGCATCGTTCAAGCCATCAAGGACGCCGGCTACAAGCCCGGTGAGGACGTGAAGATCGCCATGGACTGCGCCGCCAGCGAGTTCGCCGTGATCGAGGATGGCAAGTACTACTATGACTACCGTCAACTCAAGAGCGGTCAGCCCAAGGATCCCAAGGGCAAGAAACTGAGCGACGACGAGCAGATCAAGTATCTGGAAGAACTCATCACCAAGTATCCCATTGACTCGATCGAGGACGGCCTGGACGAGAACGACTGGGAAGGCTGGGTAAAACTGACCAAGGCCATCGGCGACCGTTGCCAACTCGTGGGTGACGACCTGTTTGTGACCAACGTGAAGTTCCTCGAGAAGGGCATCAAGATGGGTGCCGCCAACTCTATCCTGATCAAGGTGAACCAGATTGGCTCCTTGACCGAGACCCTCGACGCTATCGAGATGGCACACCGCCACGGCTACACCACCGTGACCAGCCACCGCAGCGGTGAGACCGAGGACACCACCATCGCCGATATCGCCGTTGCCACCAACAGCGGTCAGATCAAGACCGGTTCGCTCTCGCGCACCGACCGCATGGCCAAGTACAACCAACTCATCCGCATCGAGGAGGAACTCGACGAGGCCGCTGAGTATGGCTACCGCAAACTCATCTAATCCACTCACCGAGCAAGATTAGAAATTGACTAAACATCATCGGGACTGCTCCAGCATTGTGGGCGGTCCCGATTGCTATAGAATAAAACGCACGTCAGACAGGGGGGCTGGCTCAACCACAACGCCTTGTCGCGGGTTTATATGTATGACCGAGATGCAAAAAAACGGCCCTGTCCAATCCATAGCAGGGCCGCTTTTTAAGGCGATGATATAGATTTGGCCCGAACACTGCGGGGCTAATGCGAATTACACGAATTAGATTTAAATAATTATCCGTGTAATGCGTTATCTTAGCGAAATTCGCATTAAAAAAAATTTCAGGGCCTACTGCTATAGCATTGCCTTGTGTTATGGTTACAGGTGGAGGAGGTTGCGGGCGATCCACCAGGCGAGGAAGAGGATGACGTAGGCCTTGAGCGTTGTGGGGTGAAAGGCGATGCGCTTGAGGCCGTCCAGGCGGTGCCCGCGGTTATACCACGAGACCAGCACGGCGATGAACGCATAGGGAATGGACAGGACAAAGAAGTAGTTGTAGCGCAGGGCCTGCAGCACGTGGCCGTGGGCGAGCGCATGCAGAGCGCGCTGTGACCCGCAGGCGGGGCACAGTGTGCCTGTGATCAGGCGCCAGGGGCACTGGACGGGAAATTGCTGCCCGTCAGGATTGACAAAATAATAGACGATGCCCAGGGTGATCAGGATGATCGGGAAGGCATAGGCCATTATGTTGTCAACCCTGCCGCGCATGATGAGGGCTTATTGCATGGAGCCGGCGACGCCGAGGACCACGACAGCCAGGAAATAGATGACAAGGCAGATGGCGCTCGCGATGGCGCCCCACATGGCAAAGTTCTTAGCCTTGTTGGAGGCATCCTGCGCTCCAGCATAGTCTCCCGAGTTGTAGAGGCCATCGACCTTGGCTGCATACACGATCGAGACGACACCCAGGGGGAGGCAGCACAGCAAGGTGCTCAAGATGGCCCAAACCAGGTAGTTGTCGGGCTTGGGAGGACGTTGCTGGCTCTGGGCATAGTTGGGCTGGTAATACGGTTGCTGGGCCTGCGGCTCTTGATACTGCGGGGGCTGCTGGTTGGACTGGAAATCAGTCGGTTGGTTCTGTTCGTTCATGTCGTGAAAAGAAATTATTAGGTTTGATAACTGTGGATTCCTCTGGTCATCAATATTGAAATATTGAATGTTTAGTGGCAACAAAGTTAAACATTTTATTGTGAAAAAAGGTATCAATTGTTACAAAAAAAGCATTAAATCTTGTTTGGGATTAAAAAATATGCTTACCTTTGCCGCGATAACAACCAATTAAAGATTACTATGAAGAAAGTTTTATTTTCACTTGTTGCCCTGATGGCCGTCATGACCATGCAGGCACAATCCATCTGCGCAACCTGGCGCACGATGCAGCCTGTTGTGGAAACCGCCGAGGATGGCTCGTTCTCGGCCCAGAGTTTCACTTACACTTTCTATGAGGACGGTACTTACTCCTTTGTGAACGAGAATACCGAGTCGTCGGAGCCTGCTCCCACGATGGCCGTCGAGATCGCCATGTCGATCGCATTGAAGGGCACCTATGTCCTCGAGGGCGACAAACTGACGCTGACGCCCAACATGGACACCTACAAGGCCGAGTTGATCAGTGCGTCGATGAATGGCCAGGTGGCCAGCAACCCGATGCTCACCTCACAGGTCAAGCAGATGCTCAATAGCGCGGAATTCAAGGCTCAGTTCAGCAAGCCCGAGGTCATCACCGTCACGGTGGGCGAGACCACGATGGAGATGAACGATGGCGAGCACACCTTGACGCTCACCCGCTTTGCCACAATAGAGGACTAACGGGAGAAAATCCCGGTTCTGAAAAAATCACGTCCCGCAGGCTGTCAAAACGCTTGCGGGACGTGTTTTTTTTGTGTATTACGGCCTGGGGGGCGGGCGTTAATGTCGGTCGGGCAATTTGTGGATGAGGGTTAGGCCGTCGCGCAGGGGGATGATGACGCATTCCACGCGCGGATCCTGCTTGACGCGGTCGTTAAAGGCCAGGATGCCGCGCGTCTGGGCCTCGCGCTGCGCCTTGGGGTCAACGACCTTGCCGGCCCACAGGGTGTTGTCGGCAATGATGTAGCCACCGGGATTGAGGTGCTGCATGACCAGGTCGTAGTACTCGACATACTGCCGCTTGTTGGCATCGATAAAGGCGAGGTCGTAGCGCTCGCCCAGCGCGGGGACGATGTCGCGGGCATCCCCGATGTGCAGGCGCACGCGCTTGCCATAGGGGGACAGGGCCAAGTGCTCGCGGATGAAGTCCTCCTGCTCGTCGTTGACCTCGATGGTATCGACGATGCAGTCATCGTCGGGCAGCCCCTCGGCCAGGCATAGCGCCGAGTAACCGCTGAAGGTGCCCAGTTCCAGCACGCGGCGGGGTGCCACCATGCGGGTGAGCATCTTGATGAGCCGCCCCTGCAGGTGTCCCGAGCACATGTGCCAGTAGTAGTTCTGCACGTGGGTGTCATGGTCGATGCGGGCCAGCGCCGCCGGCTCCTCATCGATGTGCCCCAATATATATTCCTCTAACTCGTCACTCATAAAAGACAATACGTTTTTATATAGTTTGTCGCCTGCGTCTCTTGCTGTTGTATTTGAAGACAAGAAAGACAAGAAGGACAATTTAATTATATCCGATACTGGTGGATGGCATGACCATCCACTGCAATGATCTCATTTCTTTCCTTGTCAAAGAAGTACCGCTCCACTTGGGCCGTTTTGGAAGCGAAATTGACAATGATGCCACAGGGATGCTTCAATAACCGCATGTAATTGTAAAGTTGAGCCCGCATGTTATTGGTCAGTTCATCGACGGCCTTACATTCCACTATGATGTCTCCCTTGCAGATGAAATCAACACGATAGACCGCATTCATGGGTTTTCCATGATAGGAAGGATGAAATGTCATCTCCCTCTGGTAAGGTGTCTGTTGTTCGCTGAGTTGCATCTGCAGTCCTTCTTGATAGCAATACTCATTAAGACCTGCTCCAAGTTCCTTATGGACCTCATAAATGGCGCCGACAATTTCATACATGTGCTTAATGAGCGTTTGGATATTAATCATAAGCCTGAATTGGGAATGATAGAAAATAAATAATTGTCTTTCTTGTCTTTCTTGTCTTCCAACCTGTCTTGGTCGTCTGAGTGAAAGGCAATCAGATGATTGGTGTTGGTCCACATAATATTAAGCCCGAATCGGGTATGATTAAAAAATTAATTGTCCTTCTTGTCTTTCTTGTCTTCCAGCGTTGTGTTAAGTTGTTTGAGAGGGGTGGGTGAGGGAGAGGAGGGCGAGGCGGTAACTGTCGAGGCCGAAGCCGGCGATAATGCCTCGACAGACGGGGGACAACAAGGACTTGTGGCGGAAGGGCTCGCGGGCGTAGATGTTGCTGATGTGGACCTCGACGACTGGGGCCGTGATGGCGGCCACGGCATCGGCGATGGCAACCGAGGTGTGGGTGTAGCCGCCCGCGTTGAGCACGATGCCGCAGTCGGTGTCAAAGCCCACGGCCTGCAGGCGGTCCACAATCTCGCCCTCGATGTTGCTCTGGAAGACGTCGATCGAGTGCTGCGGGAACTGCCCGGCCAGTTCCTGCAGGTACTGGTCGAGCGAGCGGTTGCCGTACACCTCGGGCTCGCGGCGGCCCACGAGGTTCAGGTTAGGGCCGTTGATGATGTGGATGTTCATTTCTTGAAGTAGTACAGGAACGAGGCGATGCCGCTCAGGGCAGGCTTGCGTTGGCCCTCGATTTCCATCTTGAAGTCAATCTCGGCCTTGCAGATGCCGCGCAGGTCGGCAATGTTGGCCAGTTTGGTCACGAGGCGCACGCGGCTGCCGGTGATCACGGGTTGGCCAAAGCGCATCTTGTCCATGCCATAGTTGACCTGCATGTCGATGTTGTGCACGTCGATAATTTGGTTCCACAGGTGGGGAATCAGCGACATGGTGAGGTAGCCGTGGGCGATGGTGCTGTGATAGGCACTCTCGGCCCGCGCGCGCTCCACATCCACGTGGATCCACTGGTGGTCGAGCGTGGCGTCGGCAAACATGTTGATACGGTCCTGGTCGACGGTGAGCCACTCGCTGGCACCGAGTTCCTCGCCCAGGTGAGATGCAAATTCTTCGTAAGAGTTGATTGTAAGCATATTATAATTTATTAGTTGTTAGAGTTTGCTGTGAGTCGACGACGCATGATCAGAGCCGTGACTATGCTGGTCAGCAGCCCGACGGCGGCCACCAGGGCAAAGGTGATAATCACGTCGGGCCACTGCACCTCGACGGGATAGGCGCTGATGATCATGTTAGCGGGATCACCGCTCAGTCGCAGCCAGCCGAACTGCTGCTGGCACAGGCACAGGATCAGGCCGATGGCAACGCCCGTGATGGCTCCTGCCAGGGTGATGAGCCAGCCCTGCAGGACAAAGATGCGGGAAATCTGGCTGTCGTTGGCGCCTAGGGCGCGCAACGTGGCGATGCTGCTGTCCTTCTCGATGATGAGCAGCGACAGGGTGCTGATGACGTTAAACGTGGCGATGACCAGGATAAAGGCCAGCAACAGGAAAGCCATCCACTTCTCGATGTTCACCAGGCGGTAGGCCTCGCGCTGCTGCATGAGGCGGTTTTCCACTTGATAGCCGCTGCCCAGCGCCCTGGCGATGGCTGCCATGACCTGGCCCTCGCTGGCGCCCGGGGCGAGTTTCACCTCGACCTGGGTGGCCTCGGTCTCATAGTCAAACAGGTCGCGCGCCATGTCCAGCGGGACGTAGATGAGGTCGGTGTCATAACTGTTCTGCTGCAACTGGAAGATGCCCGACACAAACACCGAGTCCTGACGGAATGCCCCCATCGGGTTGGCGATGTTGACGCGTCCCTGGCGTTGAGGGGCGTACAAGCGCACCATGCCGATGAAGTCGGGCCTGACGCATAGCCTGATGGCGGGTCCCGCCCCTGCGACGGCAAACCGGGATACCTGGTCACGCAGTTTCCACTCGCCGTCGACGATGACCGAGTCCATGTCGTTCATCGTGTTGTAGTCGTCGGGGACACCCTTGAGCCGCACGGGCATCTGGAACTGGGCATACATGGCCAGCGCCTGGTCCTCGATGACGGGGATGGCGCGTTCCACACCGGGGATGGCGGCCACGGCGCCGATGACACTGTCGGCATCGTTGATGGTCTTGCCCACGGTGGCCGTGATGGCCACTTGCGGGTCAAGCATGGCCAGGCGGCCCATGATGAGCCCGCGGAAGCCGTTAAACACGCTCAACACGCAGATGAGCGCGGCAGTTGCCACCACGACGCCGCACACGGCGACAATCGAGATGATGTTGACTGCCTGGTGACCCTTCTTGGACACCAGGTAGCGCCACGCTATCTTCAACGGAAGGCTCATGGTTACTTCTCTGGGCTCTCGGGGTTCTCTGAGGGCTTGTCCTGGGCCAGGAGTTGGTCGATGTGCTCGATGTAGTCGAGCGAGTCGTCGATGTGGAACTTGAGTTCCGGGCAACGGCGCAACTGGTAGCGCGTCTGCTGGGCCAGTTGGTGGCGGATGCCGCGCTCGTTCTGGTTGATGTTGTCGATGATGGACTGGGCATTCTCGCTAGGGAAAATGCTCAGCCTGACGTTGGCCACGCTCAGGTCGGGCGAGACGCGCACGCTGCTCACCGTGACGAGCGTGCCACGGGTCTTGGCCGTCTCGCGGCGGAAGATTTCGCTGAGTTCCTTCTGCACCAGGCGGCTGATTTTCTGTTGTCTTGTTGTATCCATTATATGATATTGATTATCTATTGATTTGCGGCTGCAAAGGTACAACTTTTTCTACAATTTCACGTCAGCGTCGCGCCGATAGGCACCTCCTTGCCTGCAAAAAAATAAAAAACAGACGTGCCGCTCCCACGTGAAGCGGCACGCCAGGGTGTCTATCTTGCTGTGAAGATTACTGCTGAGGAGTGGTGCCTATAGGCATACCCTTAGCGACATAGGCTTCTATGCCTATAAATTGGTAAGTGTCTTCGTCGCACGTGTAATGAACCCCGAAGGTGTAGGAATAGCCGTTACCGACGTAGTAGCAATTCCTGCCAGGAGTGAGAGGGTTCATCTCAGGGTCACCTAGGAAGGCTTCGGTCATGTCCACGGGGGCGCCAAATGCCACTCCGTTAATCAGGAAGTAGAAAGGACACTCGCCATCAAATTCGGGGGAAAGCACATCATCAACATTTACCAAATTGCCATTCATGCCCATGTACAAGGGAGTATAGATCAACTCGCCGGCAGCGTTTTTCTGGACGAGCCAGTGCCCTTCTCGATAGGCTGGGTCAATGACGTCATTGTTAAAGATGGCATGGATGATGGCAGTGATGTCGCTGATGTTGACCTCTTGGTCGGCGTTCACATCGCCTTGGAGATTGGTATTGGCATCCTGAATCATGTCAACCACAGCATTGATGTCGATGAGATCGACATGGCCGTCATTATTGACGTCTTCGGGAAAATCGGGTTTTCCATATTGGGTGATGACCATGGTCTTCTCATCAAGATTTACAGTCACATCATACACACCGGTGAGAATCTTGAAAAAGTTCTCGCTGCCGAAACCTTCAAGCGGCAACGTGGTGCCCATGCGATCGCTGCCGATGTAGAAATCAGGCTCGGTTGCGCCGATGCGGTAGTCCTTAATACCGTCCCAGTCGTCCTCATTGGCAGCAAGTTTGGTCGTGAAAGCAAAGTTGCCATAGTAATAGGAAGTATTATATCCTGACGGTTCTGCTCTAACGACAACGGTAGCCTTAAAGATATTCCCGTCCTCGGTCTCCATTTTAAGACCTTTACTGATGCTTATTCCGGATGAATAATCCCATGTTCCTTTTAATTGTCCAATGACGTACAATTCTCCAGTGCGGTGGATGTCCTCGACTGCCGGAACGGCGTTGACGCCCACCTCTTTGGTCTCGGGGTCGAATGTGATGGTCACATCATAGAGGCCAGGAGTCTCGACCGTGTAAACATAATTCTGGTCGGGCCAGGCAAAGCCCCAGTCGCGGTTGCCCACCACCTTGAATTGCAGTTCGTCACCTTCCAGTTGGCAGGCCTGCTTGGTGAGGACATAGGTGCCGTCCTCCTGCTTGACCATGTCGTTGTCGGCATTGGCGGGATCCCACTCCGTGCCGAATATGCTTGCGGGAACGCCAGCCACGGTATAGGTGTCAATTTCAATGGGCGTGACGTCACCAACGATTTTGAACTTGTTGATGTGGGGGTTGAAGATGAACTGGTACTCACAATTGGATCCCGTGAACTTGTAGGACTTGTCGCCGCCGCGAGGCGCGTCAATCCACTCGCCCACGCCGACTTCCACATCGTTGCCCGACGGGCCGAAGCGGTAGTTGGCGTTGAAGGTGTCCCAGTTGCTGTCCAGCCCGTCGGCAAACACAAACCAGACCGTTCCGTTAATGACCGTGGTGTAAGTGAAAGTGCCATCAGTTGCTTGGGTCATCTCGACGCCTGCGCCGGGATTCCAGTCTCCAAAGGGGGCATTGCCCACGATGTAACAGCCCGCCTGAGTCGTCAAGGCAAGCATTGTCATTGCAAAAAAGAGTGTGAAAAAGTGTTTCATACTAATCCTATAAATTGAGATGATTTTTAATTACTTGACTGCAAAGTTATGGATTGTCCGCGTTTTGTCCAAATATATATTAATTTTTTTTTTTTTTTTTTGAGCGGATTTCTTTGATTTGGAACCAAAATGGCGGTTGGCCATCGGTATTTTTCAATGCGAATTTAACGAATTCATCAAAATCTACGAATTGATATTATAATAAATTCGTATTCAATCAGTTAAATTCGCGTAATTAGCATTAGCCCCGCAGGGCTAGTGCCATTATATTTGATTTTCAGGAAAAATCGAGGCCAGGCGGCTTGGAAACCGGCCTGGCCTCGATAGGCGATGACATGTCGTCAGGGATGCGGATTACTCCTCGGGGAGCATGACAACCTCTACCTTGTTGCCTGCTGCCAGCATCTGGCGGGCAAAGGCGGCGATGGTTTCGGGTGTCTGGGCGTTGACGATCTGCTCATAGGCGGTGTGGTCGTCAAGACCGCGGCACACGTAACTGATGAGCGTCTGCATCCAGTAACCGTTCTCCTTGATTGCGGTGTTGTGATCCTTGATCATGAGTTCCTTGATCTCCTTGAGTGAGGTGGCGTCGATGGTCTTGCAGGCCTCAACGATTTCCTCATTCATGATCTTGAGGGCAACCTCGCTCATCTCGGGCTTCATCGGGCAACTTGCCAGCACTACGGTGAAGGGGCGGTCGCCATTGATGGTGCTGTAGCCCTGTGCGCCGGCCGAGTAGGCTGCACCGGCATCCTCACGGATCTTCTGCAAGTAGATCTTGCTCAGCACTTGTCCCAGCATGCTAGCCTTGATGTCGTTCTCGAGGCTATAGGGCGTCTTGGTGTCATACCAGTAGATCTGGGCATTGGCCTTGGGGGTCTCCATCTTGCGGGTGAAGTGGTTGAGAACCTGTCCCTCGGGGTGGGTGTCAAAGTTCACCCAGTTGCTGAGTTTGCTGCGCTTGCCGGGCAGGCTGGCGATGTATTGCTCGATGAGGGGACGGATAACGGCCTCGTCAAAGTTGCCGACAAAGAAGAAGGTGTAGTTGGCGGCATTGGCGGTGCGCTCCTTGGCAATCTGGAGCACGCGGTCATAGTTGATGGTCTTCAAGTCCTCAACGTGGAAGGGCTTGTTGCGCCAGTTGTGGTTGTTGAGGGTGTACTCTACCGAGTCGCTGAAGGCCGACTCGGGGGTCAGGCCCTGGTTCTTGAGCAGGGTCTCGAGTTGGTTCATCAACTGGTTGTAACTCTTCTCGTCCTTGCGGATGTCGGTGAAGGTGAGGTAAGCGAGTTGGAACATGGTCTCGAGGTCCTTAACGGTGGACTGGCCGCTGACCACGTCGGTGTACTCGTTCATGCTCAGGTTGGCGCTGGCCTGCTTGCCGGCAGTAGCCTTCTGCAGTTCGGTGTTGGAGAAGTTGCCCAAACCACTCATCATGGTGATGTAGGACAGCAAGCCGGTGTTGGCCCAGTCCTTCTCGTCATAGAGCGACTGGCCACCGCGGGCGCGGGCAACCATGCGGATCTCGTTCTCCTTGAAGTCGGTCTTCTTGAGGATGACGCGAGCACCGTTGCTCAGTTCGAGTTCCTTGTAGTCAAACTGGCTGTTGTAATTCTCCTTCTTGATTTTACCCTTCTTGGGCATCTTGCTGATGAGGGGCTCTTGCTTCACGTTGTCAACAAAGGCCTCTACCTGGGCGTTCAAGCCGTTGTCAACGGCAGCCTTCAGACCCTCGGGGGTGGGATAGACGGCGCCGTCCTTCTCCTGGTTGAAGTTCATCACAACGAGGTTCTTGCCGTCGGTGGTGATAAGTTCGGGCAGCATCTGGTTGATGTAGTCAACGGGAATCTGGGGAGCGATCATGGTCATGATCTGGTACTCCTGCTCGATCGAGGGCATGGGCTCGTTGTCGAGGTAGTTGCGGTAGTACTGAGAGGCCAAACGGGCGTTGCTGATCTTGTTGCGCTCGTTGTACTGGCGCTCGAGTTGGCTGATGTACTCTTCCTTGGCGCGCTCATACTCGGTGGCGGTGAAGCCGTGCTTGGCGGCGCGCATGGCCTCGGTGACAACGGCCTGGGTAGCGGCCTCGGTCATGCCTTCCTTGGGCATGATGCCCAGGGTGAAGGCGTCCATCGTGTTGGCAAACAGGTAATTGCCGTCATAGGCATAGGCCTGCAGGAAGGGGCAGTCGGGCTCCTGGGCCTTCTCGGACAGACGCTGGTTGAGCATGCTGCCCATCATGTTGGTCATGTAGTCGGTCAACAGATAAACCAGGTCGCCCTTCATCTCCTTGGGGAAGGTCTCATGCTTGAACATGACGGTTACCTGGCTGTACTGCTGCTCCTTGTCCTTGTCGATGACGATAATGGGCTGCTCGTTGTCGGGAACGGCCTCGGGGGTTACCTGGGCGGCATTGGGATCCAGAACGGCGTCCTTGAAGAGTTCCTTGATCTGGGCCTCGATGTGGTCAACATCCACGTCACCCACGATGACCAGGGCCTGGTTGTCGGGACGATACCACTTGTGGTAGTAATCGCGCAACTCGTTATACTTGAAGCCATCGACCACGCTCATCAGGCCGATGGGCATGCGCTTGCCGAACTTTGAACCCGGGTACAGCGTCTCGAGTTGGTTCTCGAGCATGCGCTGCTGGGCGCTGCGGCGCAGGCGCCACTCCTCGTGGATCACGCCACGTTCCTTGTCAATCTCCTCGTCGGTGAGCAGCAGGCCGTTGCTCCAGTCCTTGAGGATGAGCAGACAGGAGTCGATAGCGCTCTGGCGGGTGCTGGGCACGTCGTTGATGTTATAGACGGTCT
>CAMHMV010000020.1:0-31834 GCA_946186345.1 uncultured Prevotellaceae bacterium
GATAACTATCTGCTCTTCACGTTATATGTATTAGGGAGCGTGGTGTTAGGTTTGGTGGCAGTAGGTTTAGGATATATTGCAACCAAGTAAATTCCAATTTATCGGTACGTCTTTTCACAGCATACGCGGTTGATTTACCTTTGTCAGAGTAAATCAACCGCTATTCTTTATGATACTGACGATAAACGGAAAACAGGCAGCGCTGAAGAAGGGGTCTTCGATAGAATATGTATCGGAGAACCGCATCTTCACCGATGCCGACGACTACAGCATGGAGATTGAACTGCCCCTGGCAGACTGTCCGCAGAACCTTGACATCTTCGGGATGATCACCCGCAAAGACGTAGATGCGGGCGACATCTTCTTCGATGCGGTGCTGCAGGACACCAACTTCTTCAAGCGAGGTGCCGTCGTGATCACCGGCATCACGCAGGAATCAGTCAAGGTGCAGTTCCTGGAGAAGCGCAGTTACCAGAACTTCTTCCCACGCTTCGATGAGACCTACATCGACGAGCTCGACCTGGGCAAGTGGCCCAGCATCTACCCCGACAATTCGCCTACCGGCGGCGGGGCCCAGCCACGACCCGGGGAAGAAGTGTCCTACGCCTCTCCGGCGCAGCTCTGGGGCAGGACGGAGGACTACACCGCCTTGCCGTGGGTCAACAACTCCAGCGGCAACCTGCAGAACTGCGCCAAGTGGAACGCATCAGCCAGCAAGTACGAGTGGAAGGTCAACCCCGACGACGAGGACGACACGGACTTCTCCCGTGGCCTCTCGTTCCAGCCGTACCTGCTGTGGCTGACCAAGAAGATCTGCGAAGCCCTGGGCTACGCCTATGACTTCTCGCTGTGGGAGCAGAGCGACTACCGCCACCTGCTGCTGATGAACACCACGCCATACGCCAACAGCAACCGCACATGGGCGAGTGCTTTGCCGCATTGGACGGTGAACGAGTTCTTCTCCGAGCTGGAGAAACTCCTGCTCTGTGAGTTCGACATTGACCACGCCCGCAGCACGATAGCCTGCACTGCGACCGCGGACAACATCGAGGCCGCCGGTGTCATCCACATCTCAAAGGTCGTGGACGCTTTCACCGTGGAGGTCACCACCGACGAGGAGAAAAGCGGCTACAAGGCGATGCTCAACCAGGGCTACGCCGCCGGTGGCCACCGCCTTGACAACATCTACAGTTGCCCGTGGTACCTTGAGCAGATGACACAGGCCGACGGCACGGTAAGGTGCCGCTCCTATGCCACCCTCAATGAACTGCTCAACAGCAACGTCAGGCAGGAGGCCCTGCCCGACAGCGGAGGCTGCTGGGGCCTGCACTATGCCCAAGACGTGGACACCTACTTCGTGCTGGAGGTGATGCAAAGGGTAAAATACCGCACGGGCGGGCGCGAGGAGTGGGACAACTGGGGCAACGTGACCCGCCTTGTCCCCATCAACCGCTTTGGCCCGCTGATCATCGACAAAGACCACCCCGACGACATCGACGAGATGAAGATAGTGCCCGCCTGGATCGACGAGACGGACGGCACCATCGGCAACCTGGTGTTCCTCGAGTGCGGCGAGACGGGCGAGGGCGACAGCGCCTATTCCGACCAGACCCACACGGGAAGGCCCCGCTGGTCAGAGAAGGTGGACCAGGACGTGCCCATCCAGTGGGGAGCCCTGCCCACGGTCAGCGCAGGCAAGCGCGAGAAGAGCGGCGCCGTGTTCGACAAGCTGTTTGTCGCCTACTGGTGGGGCGACTACAGCCGCTTCGCCCCGAGGCTCCCGCATCCATGGACGGACACCTTCGACGTGGACTACAGCTATTCGGCCCCCAATCCCAACAGCAACGCCGGGACGCTGCTGGTGACCTGGAAGCGCACCGACAGCGGCAAGGCCTGCTCGCTGCGCCTGAACAACGCCGCCTACGGCCAGGGCGTGGAGCGCCGCACCTACTATTCCGTCGACCAGAAGAAGAAATACACCTTCTCCTTCCTTGCCGACAAAATCCCCAACGTCCGCTCCCTCTTCCACATCGACGGCAAGCGCTACCTCTGTGAACGCCTCACCGCCGTATTCACCGAAGACGGCATGAGCCACTTAATCAAAGGCAACTTTTTCAAAGTCCAGTAATCTTGTTTCAGCCATAATAAATTAAATTTTTGCTTGTATTTCTCGCGCAAAGCGCGGTCTTTATCACGTGGCTTGAGTTTTGTAACAGTTACAGCTGCATCGAGTTTTTAGGGGACGGACACCGATAGGGGAATAATCAGGCTCGCGGCACGATGAAAAAATCGGTTGGATTACGCAATGGTAGTCCAACCGATTAATGATATCGTGGTGGGGCATCAATGTGCCGAACCACGGGTCACGGCTCAAGGCCTGTAATACTTTTGGCCATCTTGGATGATGATGCCTCGTGTCTCGCTCGTGGCAGGCATGCCAGTGATGGTATAGGCCCTCGAGGTGCCAACGGGCGCACTCATGGTGCTCTCTTTCACATAGGTCGAGCCACCAGTCTTCTCCCTGAATTCCAATTGGGCCTTTGCCAACTGCTCACGGAAACGCTCATTTCCCTGCAGTTTTGCATAGAGCACCGAGCCACCCAGGCGACCGGCATCCACGTCGCTCTGCCAGTGGTAACCAGCAATGACGCGACTCTGGCCATACTCATAGCCGCGAGCCAGCAGTTGATCGGCAACAGCGGGGTTGATGTCCGACAGAAGCAAGGCCATCGTCCAGCCCAGGACGGTGTGCCCCGATGGGTAGGAACCATTGTTGATGTGTGACTCCTCCTGCTCGGGCACAAGGGTCTGCTGATTGTAGTACACAAAGGGACGAGTGCGGGTATAGAACTTCTTGGCACGGTCGCTGATACTGTCGCATGTGGCTCCCACATCCTGCAAGAGTGTGTACAGCTCGGGAGTACCTTCCTTAGTGATTTCGAGACCCAAAATGGGACAAAACTCCTGGATGATGGTCTGCATGCCATAATCGGCATCACGGATGGCCATCTCGGCACGCTCTTGATTTTGGCGTTGGCGAATGCCCCACAGGTACTGGACTTCATCGGCAACAAAACGTGATGACTCGAAATCGGGAGGGGGCGGCAGGAAGTTCACCATGTTTGGCAACTCAGCCTGCGTGAAATACGCATGACCGTTTTTCTCGTCCTGGCCTGCAAAGACCACCATTGTGCCACACACAACAAAGATGGTAGCAAAAATAAATCTGTTGATTCTGTTCATAACAATAAAAATGTAGTTAGTGTTTGTTATACATGAAAAAATACCTCTCAATCAATTTGTTACTTGAATCTGGTCCCCCCATCGATCGAATGTGGTTGATTTCTCTCACCACCGCACTTCAATCGGAACAATGTCAAATCCACACTGCAAATATAGCATTTTTTGCCGAATATAGCTAGCGATTGTCATCAGAAAATCCCCAATTCCAGTTAGTGGCAAGATAAAAATGCAAAGAGTGCAAGACCATGTCAGCATGCACTCTTCGTTATTATGGGATGCGAAACATCAATAGCTGTAGAAGGGTATTTCGTCGCCCTTGTCATCCTTGATAACAAGTTTCTTTTTGTCGAGCGAAACAATCTTTGTGTTATGCATCTTGGGCATGCCGTTGAGCATTAGGTCTTTGAATTCACCTTTCAATCCATTGATTTGAGATCTGATCTGCTTGTCCATCTTGCTCTTGGTCTTGGCATCCATTCCCTTGATTTCGTAGTCAAAATCAACTTCGGCCTTGCCACGGTTGAAGTCCATCTTCAAGTCGTCGCCATTGTGGCTATAGGTGCCGGGAACAGATACATAACCCATGAGGTCGATGGGCACACCATCCTCTTCAATCTGCTGTCCGCACCCGATTTCCATTTCGCACGTCCCATTTTTATCAAAAATTAAAACTACCAGCACTTCTGCACCGTCTTCGGCGATGAGTTTTGTGCCCCATCGTTTACCTGTCAGGCTCTGGGCATTGAGGGCGATGACTGACAAGAGCATCAACAACAAGGTAAAAAGCGATTTCTTCATAATCTTGATATAATTAATAGGTTGATATGATTAAACTAATTGATAAACAACGAGATAATAATGAATTGGTGATTCGGTATCACCTGGGTAATCACACAGCCGTTATGATTTCGGCCTACAAAATTAACTAAAAAAACATAGAATGTGATAATTTGTCCCAAAAACATCACAAAAAACATCAATAATGCGTCATTAGGCTGGCAACAATTCCATGATGTTGTAGCTATTTCCATTAGTGTCCGTGGAAAGTTTAGCAGGTCATTCGACCTGCCCGCCTGAAAATCAAGCCTCTTCATGCCATGTCGCCATGATAGTATTGATAACGAGGTGCTTATGCATTCTTGGCAAATTTTCCCCGGACACTAATATAATAAATTGAACTCCCCAGGGCTCCGGCCTTGGGGAGTTTTTTTCAAACCGACATAAAAGGTGACACAAAGAGTAACTCAAAAAGTCGCAAAAAAGGATACACCTTTGGTCACTCATTCGGTGACGGAAAAATGCGTAATCCGCTGAAAAATGTTCCCGATGAAACACTTTCGGTTACACCAATGGTTACACATCCCGCTGCAAGTTTGGTGACGGGAAAGGCTACACATTTGGTTACGCAAATGGTGTAGCCTAATCCCTGATTTATGTTGACTCATTTCTTGTCGTAAAGCACGTAGTCAAGCACCCTGCGGTTCGCTTCATCCACCTTGCGCTGGTCATACTCAATGTAGATATCAGTCACCGTACTGCTGCTATGGCCCAGGGCATGACCCACTATCTCCTTCGGAACATCAAGGTCATTGGCCGCAATGGTAGCCCAGGTGTGACGTGCCCAATACACTGAAAGATTGGGGAATAGCGGGTCTATGACTTTCTTGCCTCCAAGTCCGACCCGCTTTGTAGGGCCAATCTTCTTCAGCGTATCATTCATTCTATGCGTGTAGTTACGGTAATCCTTGTAGCGGTCAAGGATGTTGATCAACCAGTCCTTTCCACGGTAACGCTCGATAATCTCGAGAGCCTCGGGCTCAACCTTGACAGAGAGCAGCGCACCTGTCTTGGCGCGATGGTAGGTGATACGACCGTCATCAATCTCCTTCAAGCGGCACAAATCTGCCATATTGATGCCGATGAGCATGAAGATCAGCTTGAACATGTCGATGTACTGCTGCAAAAACTCATCGCCGTGATAGTTGAACAACAGGCGCAGCTGATCCAACTTCAGGTTACGCTTACGCGTGGGTACCGGGCGGATCTTGAATCGGCGGAACGGGTAGAACGTAGTGATCTCATCGTCAATGGCCTCGTTGAACACGGCACGGATGTTGCGAAGGTGGATGTTGCGGGCATTCGGCGACGGTGCAGTCTGCGCCAGGAAGTTATCGAACGACGTCAGCCACTCCTTGGTGATGTCCTCAAAGGCGAGGTCTTCGAGCTTTGCTCCTGCAAACGCTTTCATGCGCGACATGGTGTGCATGTAAACGCCGCATGTGCTCGGCTTCTTGCTGTGGGCAAACTTCTCAAACTGAACCGCAAACGAATTTTCTTTACGCTTTGCGGCGGCCTTCGCCTCTGCTTTCTGGGGATAAAGCCTGTCAACAACATAAGACTTGATCTCGAAGGCCGTCATATCCTCAAGCACTCCTTGGCGAGCCAAGTCCAGGATAAACGTGTCTATTCGCTGCTTTGTATCAGCGATATACACGTTCAGAGTCATTTCGCTCGGATGGTTCACAATCCGCAACTTCCTCCCGTCCCATTGGTTAGGAAGGATCTTTGCACTCAACGAAATGAAGGCAGTCAACCCTTTATGGGCGATTGCCACTTTTAATACGCAAGGCTGATTAGCCTTCGATTTGCGTACATCCAGATAAAATCTAGTGTTTGCCATAATAAAAACCGGACGCACATTGTACCACCTTGGGCAGGGCTTTTTTCTTCACAAATGACTTGCTAAAAGTCGCAAGTGTAGTCGCAAGTGTAGTCGCAAGTCAAGTGCTTCAAAATGTTCCAAAATTGTACAAAATAGTACAAATATGCGGTTTTTTTTTGGCTTTGTGTCTTAAATTTAAGACTGAAAAGTGAAGAAAATCAAGACTTAATCTCTTGTTTTTCAACACTTTCCTAAGTTGAGCGGTAGACGGGACTCGGACCCGCGGCCCTCAGCTTGGGAAGCTGATGCTCTACCAACTGAGCTACTACCGCAATATTGTCGGTCATCGTGCCAGCACTTGGCAAGCGGTGACGATATTTCAAAGACCTTGTCCTGGCGCTAGGGGTGTCAGGCTTCTACCTCGTTGACGACGTCGGTGACGCTGTCACCATCATGGGTAACATAATACCTCACGGTCACGGTATCATTGATATACCAGGAGTCCCTGTGGTCCCTGTCAAGGTCGGGATACTCGAAGCTAACAGTATCTCCGCCGACAAGCAGCGAGATGCTGTTGTTTGCACCGTCGACGGCAACACCTGTAACCTCATGGATAGCGGTGTCAGCTACCACAACGGTGGTGTCGATAGTGTCATTATCGGATGGATTGTTCTCTTGCTGGCCACCAGTACAGGAGAACATAGAGATAGCGAAAAGCGCCGCTAAGGCAAATACCAATTTTTTCATGTCCTTAATAAGTTTGTTTTACTGCGACAAAATTAGTGAATAATCTTAATGACGCCAAAAAAAACGCTGATTTTTCGGATTTGGAACAGGAATTGTGCCCTCGTTTAGAACTTGTAATTGTCGTTATCCAGGCTGTCCATCTCGTCGAAGTCGGAGATCTCGTCCTCGTCATATTCCTCGTCACCGTAGAATTCACTCTTGTCGATGGCCTCAATATTGTTGGCATCGGGAATCTTGGGGATGGTAATGTAATCGGAGATATCGACATTCTCGGCAGGCGGATTGCCAATCTTGCTCTCGCACAAGGGGTCATGCAGCGTCTTGCCAGGGATGACTTCCTTGAGCTTGACTTTGAAGAATCGCTCGGTCATGTAGTCAAAGACAAATTTCAGCCTCTGGCCTTCATCCTCGAGCAGTTCGTCGAGCTGTGTATCGTCCATGATCCAGATATCCTCGTCGGTATCTGTTCCCATGTCCATGCAAGTCACTTCTTTCTCTTTGGCCCACTCCTCGTCACAGATATAGAATGAGTCCATCTGGTCCTTTCCGTATCCGGCAGAATCCAGAATGACGTTGCGCAACTGCATGAAAGTAGCCGTTGAATCAATGGCAATCTGCAATTTAAAATTATCGGCCTCATCCGAGACGATGACAAATTTGTAAATCATAGTGCTATCGCGTTTTCTATCCTTGTTTGATGTTGCGAAATTACTAATACAATTTTAACGGGCAAATGTTTTTGTGTTTTTTTTTCTAAAAGTGCTGAAAAAACGAGGCGATTGGTGGATAAAACAGTGAAACCACGCCTGAAAAGGCATGGTTTCACCACTTATTCTGTATATTTTCTGATTCCTCTGCCTTAGGGAACGAGGCTGTAGGAACGGAATACCTTCTGGATTTTCTCGAGCGCAAATGCCACCTGCTCGTGGGTGTGGGTAGCCATGAGGCTGAAGCGGATGAGGGTGTCGTTGGGAGCCACGGCGGGCGAAACGACGGGGTTGACAAAGATGCCCTCGTTCAAGAGGTCGCGCGTGATGGCAAACGTCTTGTTGTTGTCACGGATGAACAGGGGGATGATGGGGGTCTCGGTGTGGCCGATCTCGCAACCCATATCGCGGAATCCCTGCAGTGCCTCGTGGGTAATCTTCCAGAGGTGCTCCTGACGCTCAGGCTCGCTGATGAGGATATCGATGGCCTTCATCGCTGCAGCGGTCGATGCCGGGGTGATGCTGGCGGTGAAGATGTAGCTGCGGGAATGGTGGCGCAGGTAGTTGGTAATCACGCTGCTGGTTGCGATAAAGCCGCCCAGTGACGCGATCGACTTGGAGAAAGTACCCATAATCAGGTCCACCTCGTCGCGCAGGCCGAAATGGTCGCAAACGCCGCGACCGCCCTCGCCGAAGACACCGATACCGTGAGCCTCGTCAACCATGATGCTGGCGTTATACTTGTGAGCCAGGTCAACGATATCGGGCAGCTTGCAGACGTCGCCTTCCATCGAGAAGACGCCATCGGTGACAATGAGCTTAACGCGGTCGGGCTCACACTTCTTGAGCTGAGCCTCGAGCGATGCCATATCGTTGTGCTTGTACTTGAGCGAGTTGGAGAACGAGAGACGTCGTCCCTCGATGATTGAGGCATGATCCTGCTCATCCCAGAGGATGTAGTCCTCACGTCCCGTGAGTGTGGAAATCACACCCAAGTTAACGCCGAAGCCCGTGCTGTAGATCATTGCATCTTCCTTTCCCTCATACTCTGCCAGCTTGCGTTCAAGCTGCTTGTGGAGGTCAAGCGTACCATTCAGGAAGGGTGATCCGGCACATCCGGTACCGTATTTCTCGGTTGCCTCGATGGCGGCTTGCTTGATGCGCTCATCGTTAACTAGGCCTGAATAGCAGTTGGAACCGAACATGAGCACCTTCTTGCCATTCATCAACACCTCGGTGTCCTGTTCGCTTGAGATGGCGCGAAAATAAGGGTATATGCCGGCAGCTTTAGCCTTCTGCGGCTCTTCATAACGCGCTAACTTATTCTCTAATAGGTTCATATGTTTTAATCTAAATACTTGATTAGCCTATGATGAGTGGTGTCAATCTAGGCTTTACTATATAATTGGCTGCAAATATACAACAATAATTGTTAAGCAGATGTTAAAAAAACCACAAAAAGTGACAAATCAGCCAAAACTAGCCACGCTAAACCTCTCATTATCAATCTCTCGTGTCAATTAATAATTTTTAAAAATAGTGAAAATATAGAAATCGGCTTTTTTCAGTCGCGATCAGCGTCATCCATGTCGAGTTCGGCATTCTGCATCAGGTCATAGTCCGAGAACTCCATCCCGTCGAAGTCACCGTCCTCAAACATGATGTAATTCTGCCTGATGCATCCGGTAGACATTAACAGGGTGAGCGCCACTGCTGCAATCATGATTATAATTCTGCAATTCTTCTTCATCATATACTCAACTGGTCATGTCATAAATTGAGTGCAAATGTAAGAAAAAAATGAGATAAAGCGTTTTTTTTCTGGAAAAAACAGTAATTTTGAAATTCAAATCACTCAAAACACTCAACCGATGGACCTATTTGAACAACGAATCAAGGAATTGCGGGAAATCATCAACCGCCACAACCATAACTACTATGTACTGAATGCGCCGACGATCAGCGACCAGGAATTTGACGCCCTACTGCGCGAACTGCAGGACCTTGAGCGCGACTATCCGCAGTACCAGGATCCGCTGTCCCCGACGCAACGCGTCGGCAGCGACATCAGTAAAGGCTTCACCCAGGTGCGGCACGAGCGTCCGATGATGTCGCTGTCCAACAGTTACAGCATCGAGGAGGTGCAGGATTTCCTGCGACGTGCCCAGGATGGCCTGGGCGGCGAAGCCAGTGAGATTGTGGGCGAGATGAAGTATGACGGCACATCCATCTCGGTGACCTATGAAAAAGGGCGACTGGTGCGTGCTGTCACCCGTGGCGACGGCGTTCAAGGCGACGATGTGACCGCCAATGTCATCACCATCAAGTCCGTTCCGCTTGAAATCTCCGGGTTTATTGACCTGCCCGAGAAATTTGAGGTGCGTGGCGAAATCCTGCTGCCCTGGAAGAGTTTTGAGAAATTGAACGAAGAACGCCAGTTCAACGAGGAACCGCTGTTTGCCAACCCACGCAACGCTGCCGCCGGCACGCTCAAGTTGCAGAACAGTGCCGAGGTATCACGGCGAGGCCTTGATGCCATCTTCTATTTCCTGCTTGGCGACAACCTGCCCTTTGAGACACACTACGACAGCATCAAGGCATTGCAGCGCTGGGGCTTCAAGACGGGAGAAATGACCATCCTGCCCAGCATCGACGCAGTAAAAGACTTCATCGGCTACTGGGATGTGGAGAGGAAGAAACTACCCGTCGCCACCGACGGCCTGGTGTTCAAAATCAATTCCCTGCGCCAGCAGCTTAACCTGGGAGCCACAGCCAAGTCTCCCCGCTGGGCCATTGCCTACAAATTCGCTCCCGAGCGCGAATGTACCAAGCTGCAGTATGTCTCCTTTGAGGTGGGACGCACGGGCGTCATCACCCCCGTGGCTAACCTTGATCCCGTGCTGCTGAGCGGAACCATCGTCAAGCGCGCTTCACTCCACAATGCCGACATCATCAGCCAGCTGGATATCCATGAAGGCGACATGCTCTACGTGGAAAAAGGCGGCGAGATCATCCCTAAAATCGTCGGGGTTGACGAGAAACGGCGCCAGGCCGACAGCCAACCCATCGCCTTTGTCACCCATTGCCCGTCATGCGGCACACCATTGCAACGCATCGAGGGAGAGGCGGCATGGGTATGTCCCAACAAGTGGGGTTGCGGTCCTCAGATCTGCGGGCGCATTGAGCACTTTGTGGGACGCCATGCCATGGACATCGACGGCATCGGCGAGGAGGTCGCCGTCATTCTCAACAAGAGCGGATTGGTCAACGACGTGGCTGACCTCTATGACCTGACGCAAGAGAAACTTGTCGCCCTTGACCGCTTCCAGGAAAAGAGTGCACAGCGCATCCTGCGCGGTCTGGAAGCGAGCCGCAGCGTGCCCTATGCCCGTGTCATCTTTGCCCTGTCCATCCCCTTTGTCGGCGAGACGACCGGCAAGGTGCTGGCACGCCACACACGCGACATCGACACATTGATGTCGTTGCCCGCCGAGCAGTTGGCAGCGATTCCTGAAATCGGGCCTAAAATCGCCCAGTCGATTGTCGATTTCTTTGCCGAGGAACGCAACCGTGTCATCGTCGAGCGCCTGCGGGCTGCCGGTCTGCAAATGGCCCTCACCGAGGAGGAGACCGCAGGTCAGACCGACAAACTGATGGGCAAGAAAGTGGTTATCAGCGGAGTGTTTGCCAAGCACTCCCGCGAAGAATACAAGGCCATGATCGAGCAGAACGGCGGCAAGAACGTGAGCAGCATCTCGAGTGCCACCAGCTTTATTCTTGCAGGTGAGAACATGGGGCCAGCCAAGCTGGAAAAAGCCCGCAAACTGGGCATTGAGATCATCGACGAAAACCAATTCCTGGAGATGATTGAATAAGTGATGAAACGTACATTAATCATATTATTGACGGTGATGGTTTCCAGTACCTGCATGTCAATTCATGCCCAAGATGTCGAAACGTTTGTCGGTGGGTTGCTGAAGCAATACCCCAAGGCACGACTGCTGGATATCTACAAATCGAGCTTCCAAGACTATATGGGTGCCGAGCACCTAGTGAATGACACGGCATCGGACAAGGCTTATCTGGATCAGGAACTTGCCACCACCGATACCGGCAGCCTGATGGCGTGGTACTATGAGCCATGCGGTGTGAACGGGAACTATGTGCGTGTGAGTCTGCGGGCCGTCAAGGAAGGCATCATCACGGCAGATGCCTTGCTCAACGCATTTATCGCCAGTGCCGGCGGGGAGCGCCCCACTGTAGAGAGTTGGGCCACACGATGGCATGAGATGGTCAGCGCCATCGAGGGGATGGGACTCGCCCTACCCCACTACGAACAAGACAAGCAGTTTATCGAGGAAGTGCTGGCAAAGGGGAAATATGCCATCAGCCACTCTCCCGACTACCGCGACGCCTACTCCCCTCATTACCGCATCGTGAGACGCGACATCTTTGAGCGGGACCTGAAGCCATTGTTGCCACCCCAATGCTACTTCCATCCCTAGCACCAGCACTGATAAAAATCTACGCCCCGCTGAGCCATTCTGTGACTCATGCGGGGCGTCCGGCTTATGACTCCCTCACGGGAGCAATCATCTATTACCGTTTATAAAATTCAATAATATCTTTATCAGTTTTATTTGTGATCCTTGTCTCGGTACGGGAGGAGTTCGCCATAGAAAGTCATATCATAGTTGCCCCACACTTGCACACAAGCCTGATTGCTGTTGTGATAGACGGTAACATCTACATAGACTCTTGATACCATTGAGCGGCTCGACATCTCGAACGTCAAGTGAACATCGCCATTTTTTTCATACTTCATGCGCTTGTTGTACACAGTGCCCTTGTCGGTCCTGCCACCCAGGCCGTTTACGCCGGGACTGCCATTGAGAAAAGCAAACTGGATGATGCCATCCTCACCCTGGACAAGCACGAAATTGGAATTGCGGTTGATGTTAGAGTCACGAAATCCGGCATGTCCCAGCTGAATATAGTCGGCTACAACCACAAAATAGCCACGCTTGAGGGAGTTGACGGCTTTGGCATAGGCCACGTCATCGCTGAGTTCACTGATGCGTTTCTTGCGTTCCTTGATTTCCTGCTTGGATTCCTGGACTTGCTCGGCAGGCGTAATCACTTCAAGTTTTACATCACTGGTTTCTATATCGACAACGTCGTCGATCACAGTCTGTGCAACCGCGCTGCCGGTCATCCCGATTATCGCACAAAGCGTTAATAAAACCTTTTTCATAATTTTTGTCGGATTTAAAAAGATTATTGTTTGTCTATTAGACGCGATTTCTGAAAAAATGTTTAATTTTGCGAATAAAAAAAACATAATTTTTCATGGAACGAAAGACAAACTTGAGGCTTAGCACGCGCTTACTCGTGCTGTTATGCATGATGGGACTGGGACTGATTGTGGCATCGGTCATCAGCGTTCTCATGGTCAACAGCGGACTGCTCACGATGGTCACAGTGCAGGACGTGCTGGCATTTATCGTGCCCGCAGTGGCAGCAATGGCCATCTTTTACCGCAGGCCCTTGCACGCCATGTGTCTTGACCGTGCGCCAGGATGGAAAGCCATCGTCATCGTTGTGGCATTCTACATCCTGTCACTGCCCGCCATGAACTGGATCGTATCACTCAACGAGTCCATGTCACTGCCGGCATCGTTGAGTGGTCTGGAGCAGGTGATGCGCTCCTTTGAAGACTCGGCTGCCGAAACCACCAAGACGTTGCTCGACATCCACACCATCTGGGAATTGCTGCCCTGTGTGCTGGTTGTGGGACTGATGGCAGGCTTGAGCGAGGAAATGCTGTTCCGTGGTGCGATGCTGCGCACGATGCAGGACAGTCGCTTGGGCACCCACGCTGTCGTGTGGATTGTCGCCATTGTGTTCAGCGCCATCCACTTTCAGTTCTTCGGTTTCATCCCCCGCATGCTGCTGGGCGTGTGGCTGGGCTATCTGCTCGTGTGGACCCGAAGCCTGTGGGTTCCCATCATCGCCCACACCCTGAACAATAGCACCGTCGTCGTGATGAGCTACCTCGCCAATAAGGGGATCGTCGCCGAGGACTTCGGCGACCATTTGGGCTTGCCTGCCGACGGAGCCATCCCCTTGCTTGCTGTCGCCAGCCTCGTCGCCAGTATCGCCCTCGCTGTGTGGGCACACCACCAGTATAAACCTGCTGAAGAATCGCATCAACAGTACATATAATCTGTTCTGCATCCTGACTTGAACCACCACGTGAAGAAATACAATTATTGTATTTTTGGATAAATAATTGTAACTTTGCGAGATTCAATTTGAGAACATGCCTTGTTAGGGAATTAATTGGGTTCGCCCCTTACATGCTGCATTATGAGTTACCAGAACCCAGCTCTAAACCATAATTATGAAAAAGAGTATCATTCAAATCCTGCTGGCATCATTCCTTGCCTTACTGATGCCAGCGTCAATTGCCGCCTATGACTTTGAGGTGGATGGTCTGTACTACAATCAGACTAGTTTGCACTATGTCGGCGTCACTTATCATGATGCCAACTACAATTCCTACAGTGGAGACATCACCATTCCTTCATCTATTGAAGTGGATGGTAATTCCTACACCGTCAGTTCAATTGAGCCCAATGCTTTCAGGGGCAGCACAGACTTGACAAGTGTGACTCTACCACAGAGTGTCGGGAGCATCAAATCAAGTGCTTTCCGCGACTGCTCGAGCCTGACGACCGTCAACATCCCATATCGTAGCTTCACATTTGGCAGCAGGGCATTTATGGGTTGTACATCCCTCGAGAGTTTGTCTTTCTCTGTTCATGTCACTAGCTTGCCCGACAGCCTTTTCTATGGTTGCACAGCATTGAACAGAGTGGATCTTTTCAACTTTTATCAAATCGAGACTGTGGGTAACGAGGTTTTCAGCGGTTGCACAGCATTGAGCCACCTCACCCTTCCCGGACGGGTTCAAAGCTATGGCCGAGGCGTCTTCAGGGGATGTACCAGTCTGGAAAATGTCACCATCCGCGGGTCAATCAAAGAGCTTGCCCCGTCAATGTTCTCGGAGTGCACCAACCTGAAGAACATCATTATCCCGGACAGTATCACCGCTATCGGCGATTCCACGTTCTATCGATGCACATCACTCACGAGCATTGATATACCCGATTCTATTACGACAGTAGGCGAATATGCATTCCACTACTGTACAGGCATCACATCGATGACATTGCCCGACAGAGTGACAAGAATTGGTAGAGGAGCATTCTGCAACACTGGTCTGACCAGTTTTGTGATACCCCGAGGAGTTAAGGAGCTCGAATACAGCACTTTCATGGATTGTTATCACATGAAGAGCGTTGAGATCCCAAATACGCTAAAGACCATCGGTCCGCAAGCGTTCCTCTCTGCCGGACTCGAGGAGGTTGTGATTCCCAACTCGGTGACCAAATTGCAATGGGCTGCATTCAATTATTGTTCCAATCTGAAACACGTACAACTCTCAGACTCATTGACCCTCCTCAATCAGAACGTATTCAGTAGCACGGGCATCACCGAGATTGATATACCCAAATCAGTGACAAGAATCTGTTTTGGTGCATTCCAGCGTTGCTTAAGTTTGAAGAGCATCTTTATACCGAAGACAGTAACAATCATCGAGTCAGTAGTATTTAATGACTGTAGAGCGCTGTCGGACATTGTCGTTGAAGAAGGTAATCCCGTGTATGACTCCCGTGATAATTGCAATGCCCTCATTGAAACCGCTACCAATATGCTCATTAGGGGTGGAAACAAGACGATTATTCCCAACACTGTCACAAGTATCGGTTATGGAGCATTCAATTGGTCCAACCTAACACACATAACGATACCCGAATCCGTCGTCAGCGTTGGCAGTTCTGCTTTTTCAGGTTGCCATTCCCTGGAAGAAGTGTACATCGGCAAATCGGTTACATCCTTCGGTTCCCAAGTATTTGATAACTGCAATTATCTGAACACCATTCAGGTTGACAGCGACAATCCTGTCTTCGACTCCCGCGACAGTTGTAACGCTATCATAGAGACCGCAACCAACACTTTGGTATATGGCTGTCCCTCCACACGAATCCCCGAAGGAATTACCACACTAGCACCCTATTCGTTTTATGGCATGGCCCCCGGGAATGTTTACTACACCTACAACATGTCAGAAATCACGTTGCCTTCTACCCTAACCTATATCGGTCATGAGGCTTTCGGTTCATGTAGCAAACTGATGACGATTATCAGCAAGGCAACGGTACCGCCGACGCTTGAGAATAAAAATGTCTTCTATACCAACGTTTATTATGACGCCACACTGCATGTGCCAGCCTCGGCATTAGAGGCCTACAGGAATGCTGAGTTCTGGAAAGACTTCAGGATGATCCTCCCGCTCAGTGATGACGGTCAACCGATGGAACAAACCGGCACGCCTTACAGGGATGGCTGGACCTATTATCCACCACATTACGAATACGTTACTATCGGATACAAGAACCGCCCGGAGGAGCCTGATGCTACGATTTATTACCACGTCGCACTGAATCCCTATACTGTCCAGCCGATTGACTCGACCGAATGGACTGTCTATACCGAACCTATCAAGTTCACTGAGGTCGGAACATACACGCTCGAGGTCTATGCTATTGCTCCCGGAAAACTGATGAGCAATATAACTCGCAGCACCATTTACATTGACGCCTTAGATCCTTATGATTATCTGAATCAGTTTGACTTCAGAGTCGGTGACCTGTACTACAAAATCCTGACGGACAGCACTGTTGGAGTCTGTGCTAGACATCGCGACGCCGAAGAGTATGACCTCATGCCCCAGTATTCAGGCGACATTGTTATTCCTGAAACCGCAACCCATGAGGGCGTGACCTATACCGTCACAACAATCCTGGAAGACACGTTCTGGCAGAGTAACCTCACAAGTATCTCCATGCCTAACACGCTCACCCATATCAATGACTCTGCTTTCTATGAAAGCACACTGCCGCAACTCACGCTTCCCAGTTCGCTCACCCATATCGGCAAGGAGGCGTTTACCTTCAGCACTTTGCCATCAGTGACTATACCCGCCAATGTGGAGTACATCGGCAAGGGAGCCTTTGTTTCGGTGGACAGCATCGTCGTTGACAACAATAACCCGATCTTTGACTCTAGAGGAAATTGCAATGCGATTATTGAGACCGCAACCAACACGCTTCACACCGGCTGCAAGAACAGCAGGATACCCACCAGTATCGAAGCCATCGGTGATTCAGCATTTGCATACGTCGAGTATTATAGTTTTGACGGCTGGGGTTGCTTCACCATCCCCAATTCAGTCAAGACCATCGGCAAGATGGCATTCATGTGCTCTGGCGTAAACTACCTTGACATCGGCAAGGGTGTTGAATTCATTGATACCTGTGCATTCTATGACTGCAATAGCCTGTGGGAAATCAAGTGCCACAGCATGACGCCTCCCGAAGGCTATGACATTTTTGTGGTCAACGAGCAAAGCTGGGAAACCTATCCTGCCTATGATTTTGCTACGCTCTACGTTCCTGAGCAAAGCCTGAATGCGTACAGAACCCATAAGGAATGGGGACGTTTTGCCAATATCTCAACGTTGTACGATGAGGATAGTTGTGACGTAGACGGCGACGGCAAAGTGAGCATCAACGACGTCTCCTACCTTATCGGCCTGCTGTTAGGGGATGATGTGCCTGATTATGCCGACGTTGATGGCAACGGTTATGTCAACATCAATGACGTTTCAATACTTATCAGTAGACTCTTGAACGGCTACTAATCAACGCCGAACAGAATCATCAATCGCGGCCTGCACAGCAATGGAAACTGCCCGTGCAGGCCGCTTTTCATGCTGGTGACCGACCACTTTCCAGCAAATGTCTTTTTATTGGAAATCATTAGTGTCCACTAAAAAATCATAAAAGTTCTTTGAAATTATTGAAATTCAGTTAGTTACAGCGATTTTTGGAGTCAACGGATTTGAAATTATCTTTGCGGTCATAATCAGACAGTTATGAATAATTACAAATACGTTTTCAGCGTTTTAGCTTCTTTCCTTGACCGAAATCACTTCAACTATCTCGTCCGTAAGTATCAGGGTGACAGATACATAAAAAGCTTCAGTTGTTGGAATCAGCTGCTTTCTATGATGTTCGGTCAACTGTGCAACCGCGAGGGATTACGTGATTTGGTCGTCGCTCTTGAGGCTCATCAAGGAAAACTTTACCACCTCGGGATGGGGAAAAGCGTGACCCGCAGCAACCTTTCCAAGGCTAACGAAAACCGGGATTACCGCATCTTCGAGGAGTTCGCTTTCCACATGATTGAGATTGCCCGAAAGAAACGTACGACCAAGATTTTCGACCTGGACGGCCACGTTTACGCCTTCGATTCCACGACCATCGATTTGTGCCTCGAGGTGTTCTGGTGGGCCAAATTCCGCAAACATAAAGGTGGCATCAAGATGCATACCCTGTATGATATTGAGACGCAAATCCCTGCATACGTGCATATTACACCCGCTTCGGTTTTTGACAGCAAGGTAATGCCAGAGATACCTTACGAGAAGGATGCTCACTATATCTTCGATCGTGGCTACAACGATTTCGGGAACCTCTACAAGATCCACCTGATAGAGGCCTTCTTCGTGGTAAGGGCGAAACGCAATGTCAAATTCAAGGCCGAGACGTGGAAAAGGAGACTTCCCGAGAACGTTCTGTCGGATGCCATCGGGCACTTCACCGTTTATAAAAGCGCGAGGATCTATCCCGATGAGATAAGAAAAGTCGTCTATGTAGACCCAGAAACGGACAAGGTGTACATCTTCCTCACGAACGATTTTGAGTCCGATGCGTTGACCATCGCGCTGCTCTATAAATACAGATGGAGCATCGAGTTGTTCTTCAAATGGCTCAAACAGCATCTCAAGATCAAGCGGTTTTGGGGCACAACGGAAAATGCTGTCCGCATCCAAATATACTGTGCCATAATCACTTATTGTCTCGTTGCAATCGTTCAACACGACATGAAACTTGAACGCAGCATATACGAAACGCTCCAGATTTTGAGCATCTCGCTGACTGACAAGACCCCGTTAAGGGACCTTTTCGACAAACAGAATTTCAATAATGTCAAAGAGCTCAATGGTTCAAGTGAACCGAGTTTATTTGAAAATTTGATTTATTAACCGTCCACAATTTTTAGTGGACAGCAATGATTGGAAATAAAAAAGGCCAGAAAAATTGTCATGAATCAGGAAAATACACTAATTTTGTAGGTTAGAGTCAAGCGATCTTGCTTCATTGTATCGCTTGGATGCATATAATTTACTAATTATTAACTCATTAGACTAAATTTTTAAAACTCTATACAGTTATGATGAAGAAATTTATCCTTATCGTTTGCGGCTCGTTTGTGGGCGCATTCCTGGCCTTCATGTTTTTCATGATTGCTACCATGATTATGAGTTTTGCCATCATGGGATCAATGAGCATGGGTGGCGGCAAGAAGTCGGCGGCCATAGTCTCCAAGCATTCTATCCTGGATATTGATCTGGGTACCGACATCAGCGAGCGCGGCGGCAATGACGCTGTAGACATGATGTCGCTCCTGCAGGGCGGCGGCATGCCCAGCAGCCTGGGACTGAACACTGTCATCTCTGCCATCGAGAACGCTGCCGATAACGACAAGGTGGACGGCATCTTTATCGAGTGCAACGGCGTGAGCGCCGCACCCGCCACATTACAGGCTTTGCGCCGTGCCCTTAAAGAGTTCAAGAAGAGCGGCAAGTGGATTGCCGCCTACGGCCACGAGGGCATCAACCAGGCAGACTACTACCTGGCCAGCGTTGCCGACAGCATCTATCTCAACCCTGTGGGTGCTGTGGACCTGCACGGTATGGCATCGGTGACCCCTTACATGAAAAAGATGTTGGATAAGGTAGGCGTGGAGATGCAGATCGTACGCGTCGGCACCTTCAAGAGTGCCGTTGAGCCTTATATGCTCGAGGACATGAGCGACGCCAACCGACTGCAGCAGGAGCATTACCTGGGTACCATCTGGAAAGAGATGCTGGACAGTATCGCTGCTGACCGCAAATTGCAGTATGACGCTCTGAATTCGCTGTGTGACAGCGTCCTCATAACTTTTGATGCCCAAAAGCTTATCCAGAACAAGCTGGTGGACAAACTGGTTTACCAAAACGAAATGGAGGATATCCTGCGTGCCCGCACCCAGGTTAAAAAGAGCGATGACCTGAACTACGTCGCCCCCGAAGACCTTGCCTCGGATCTGGAAGCAAGCGCCACGGGCGACCACATCGCCGTTCTCTATGCCGTCGGTGAGATTGACGGCGGCAGCAGCTTTGCCACTACCGAAGAAGGCATCGTCAGCGACAAGCTGTGCGAGACCATCTATAAGCTGAAGGATGATGATAATGTCAAGGGCATGGTATTCCGCGTGAACTCGCCGGGCGGCAGCGCCTTCGGCAGCGAGCAAATCTGGAAAGCCATCATGGACTTCAAGGCCTCGGGCAAGCCCGTAGCTGTATCGATGGGTGACTATGCCGCATCGGGCGGTTTCTATATCTCGTGCTGTGCCGACCGCATCTTTGCCGAGCGCACAACCCTCACTGGTTCCATCGGCATCTTTGGTGTCATCCCAAGCTATAGCAACCTTATTGAGAATAAGCTGGGCGTACACATGGCATCGGTCAAGACCAACGAGAATGGCGACATGGCAGCCATGGGCAAGAAGCTGACACCTGCCCAGCTCGCAGCCTTGCAGAACATGGTCAACAGCGGCTATGAGCTGTTCACCAAGCGTTGTGCTGATGGCCGCCACGTGACCCAGGACTCCATCAAGAAGATTGCCGAGGGTCGCGTATGGGACGGTATCACCGCCAAGCAGATCGGTCTGGTGGACGAGTTCGGCGGCATCCGTGAGGCCGTTTCATGGGTAGCCAATAAGGCTAAACTGGGCAAGGACTACAAGACTCAGAACTATCCCGCCATCGAGGATCAGTTCATGGCCATGCTCGACAAGTACATGGTTACCAAGTATGAATCACGCCTGAAGGGCGAAATGGGTGTGCTCTATGACTGGCACAAGCAGCTGCAGCGCATCCTGGGCCGTGACCGCATCCTGTGCCTGATGCCTGAAGAAGAGATACAGTTTTAATTGAAATCAGATAATTATTGCAACCGCCAACTGGAGACACAGGACACTGCGTCTCTACAGAACGAGAATTAGGAGGCGAGGCCCAACAGTTTAGAGCCCAACGCCTAAAACCTAAAGGCTAATATGAATATCGACCTGTCTAATATACTGAACAAGGAGCAGCGCAAATCCATCATGGACGCCCTGTTAACCCCGTTCTCGTGGGGATATGGCGGGGCTGTGTGGTTGCGCAACAAGGCGTTTGACTTCGGGCTGTTGCCGCAGGAGGAGTTTGACGTGCCCGTAGTTTCAGTGGGAAACATCACTGTGGGCGGCACGGGCAAGACCCCTCATGTGGAATACATCATCGAGGCCTTGTACCGCCGCTACCATGTGGCCGTGCTGAGCCGTGGCTACAAGCGCAAGACCAAGGGTTTCATCCTGGCAAGCAACAACATGAGTCCCCGCGACATCGGTGACGAGCCCTATCAGATCTACCGCAAGTACAACGGTCTGATCACGCTAGCGGTGTGCGAAAGCCGTCGCAAGGGCATCCGTGAGTTGCTGCGCATCGACCCCGAGATCAACCTGATACTGCTGGACGACGGATTCCAGCACCGCTATGTCACGCCCAAGGTGAACGTCCTGTTGCTGGACTACAACCGTCTGCCGTTTGAGGACAAGCTCATGCCGCTGGGCCAACTGCGCGAGCCCGTTTCCAGCATCTCGCGATGCGACATGGTGGTCGTGACCAAGTGCCCCGGCGACATCACTCCGACCGAGCGCCGGGTCATCAAGCAACGCCTGAATCTGCTGACGTACCAGAAGTTGTTCTTCAGCGCCATCCGCTACAGCGAGCCTGTTCCTGTATTCCCTGTTCAGTCCCCGCAGCTCACTTCGCTGCAGTGGCTGCATAGCGACGATGCCGTGCTGTGCCTCACGGGCATTGCTACGCCCAAGCCCCTGGTGCGCTACCTGCGTCAATATGCTGCCCAGGTCAAGGTGATGCACTTTGACGACCATCACTTCTTCACCCGCAGGGACTTCACCGACATCTTCAAGGTGTACAAGAACCTTACCGGCAAGCGCAAGTTCATCATCACAACCGAGAAGGACGCGGTGCGCATCATGAACAACCCCTATTACCCGCCCATCAAGCGCAACTGCATCTATTACATTCCCATGCGTGTGGCGTTCCTGGAAATGGAGGGTAGCGACTTTATCAGTGAACTGGTAACAAAGATTGACGAGCAGGAAGAAGAAGCTAACCTGACGACAATGAACGATAACCAATAATACAAAAAAGAATGTTATTATGGTAGATGAAAAGAACTTGCTGGACAAGATCAAAGAGACCAGCGAATTTATCAAGCAACGCGTAAATAAAAAACTGCCAAAAACCGCTATCATCCTGGGTACCGGACTTGGCGCAGTTGTGGAGCACATCGACATTGAGGTGGAAATCCCCTACGGCGAAATCCCCAACTTCCCCGTATCGACGGTTCAAGGCCACAAGGGCCGCCTGATCTTCGGCACCCTGGGCAACAAGTATATCATGGCGATGCAGGGCCGCTTCCACTACTATGAGGGCTACTCGATGCTACAGGTAACCTTCCCCATCCGCGTGATGAAGGCTATCGGCATCAAGACCGTATTTGTTTCCAACGCCTCTGGTGGCATGAACCCCAATTTCAAGGTGGGCGACCTGATGGTTATTACCGACCACATCAACGTATTCCCTGAGCACCCGCTTCACGGCAAGAACATCGAGGAGCTGGGACCGCGCTTCCCTGCCATGGTCGATGCCTACAGCCCTCGCCTCATCCAGATGGCCCGCGACATTGCCAAGGAGAAAAACATCCGCCTGATGGAAGGTATCTATGTAGGCACCCAAGGTCCCACGTTTGAGACCCCTGCTGAGTACCGCTACTTCTGGCGCATCGGCGGCGACGCCGTGGGTATGAGTACTGTCCCTGAGGTCATCGTGGCACGCCACGGCGACATGGAGGTGTTCGGCATCTCGATCATCACCGACCTGGGTGTTGAGGGCGCTGTCGAGAAAGCATCCCACGAGGAGGTGCAGAAGGCTGCCGCTGCTGCCCAGCCCATCATGGCAATGCTCGTCAGGGAAATGATCAACCGCTTCGACGAGCTGTAAAAAAGAGTAAATTGCTATTATTACTGGATGTTCTGGAATATCTGGAATTTCTTGATATTCCAGAGCATCTAGACCAAAGACTATAAGCATTGTGAAAGAAACTGAGATTTCAACATTGGGCGAGTTTGGGCTGATTGAGCACCTGACCCGCTCTTTTCCTGTGCGTAACGAATCCACCCGCCGCGGTGTGGGCGACGACTGCGCCGTCATCAACTATGGCAATGACCGCGAGACACTGGTTACTACCGACCTGCTGCTTGAAGGCATCCACTTTGACCTGACCTATGTGCCACTGATGCACCTGGGTTACAAAGCCATTGTGGTGAACCTGAGCGACGTGTATGCCATGAACGGCACACCGCGCCAGGTGACGGTATCGTTGGGCATCAGCAAGCGTTTCACGCTGGAGCATATTGAGCAGCTCTATGAGGGCATGCGCATCGCCTGTGAGCACTACGGTGTGGACCTCGTCGGCGGTGACACGAGCGCTTCGGTAACAGGACTCCTCATCAGTGTGACCTGCCTGGGCGAGGCTGCCAAGGACGACATCATCTATCGCACGGGCGCACGGGATACCGACCTGATCTGCGTGAGCGGTAACCTGGGTGCAGCCTACATGGGCCTGCAACTGCTGGAACGTGAACGACGCGTCAGCGCCGAGATGAAGGACAAGGATTTCCAACCCGATTTCTCGGGCAAGGAATACATCATTGAGCGCCAATTGAAGCCCGAGGCTCGCCGTGACGTCATCGAGGAGCTGCGTGAACTGGGAATCCGCCCCACTGCGATGATGGACGTGAGCGACGGACTGTCCAGCGAGTTGCTGCACATCTGCAAGGACTCTGGCGTGGGATGCCGCGTGTATGAGGACCGCATCCCCATTGACTACCAGACCGCCCTGATGGCCGAGGAACTGAACATGAACCTTGTCACTGCTGCCATGAACGGCGGCGAGGACTACGAACTGCTGTTCACCGTTCCCCTCGCCGACCACGACAAGGTGGCACGCATGAAGACCGCCCGCCTGATCGGTCGCAT
Organism: uncultured Prevotellaceae bacterium; assembly: GCA_946186345.1. Classification (GTDB taxonomy): domain Bacteria; phylum Bacteroidota; class Bacteroidia; order Bacteroidales; family Muribaculaceae; genus Sodaliphilus. The sequence continues at coordinate 23,762 of CAMHMV010000020.1, forward strand.
CACCAAGCCCGAACTGGGTGCCTACATGGTGACCCGCGACGACCAGGAACTTGAAATCCGTGCCCAAGGCTGGAACGCCTTCACCCCCGAAGACAACACCGACAAGTCTGAAAAGTAAGACACGGATTTAGCAAAGCAACTGCGAATTACACGGAATCTAGGCTACAAGATTCGTGTAATTCGCATCTTTTTTGCTCTATTTGTATCAGATGGCGAAAAATCGGTTTCAGATAGTAGTTTTTGTATGCATTTTTATGTTATTTCGGTGATTTTGGGGTGATTTTTGCTAATTTGTGTTAAATATTGACATTTTTTAGCGGAAATATTAGGAAGTAAAAAACAAACGGCATTATATTTGCAATGGTTTTCATGGTATTAGTTTTTAAGATTGAATGTTTGGCTGTGCTTTAGCCATTAAAACAAGGCTTCATGCCAGCCAAGTATTGAGGAAGAATCGAGCGTCGCGAGACCAGTAGATATCCCCAAATTGTTTAAGGTTTATGTTAATGGTATTAGAAGGTTAATTAGTTAAAACAAGTCCCTGACGTCGAGTCAGGGACTTGCTTCTTTTTATTACTTACCGAGGTGGGACCTCGGTCCACTTGACAGGGATTAATCCTCGGGAGCGTCGTCGATGAGTTCAAGGAACTCTTCAAGCTTGGGCGTGATAATGATCTGGGTGCGGCGGTTGCGCTGCTTGCCCGTTGCCGTGCTGTTGCTGACCACGGGATTGTACTCGCCACGGCCACCGGCGGTCAAGCGCTTGGGATCGACACCGAAATTGTTCTGCAGGGCTTGTACCACCGACGATGCACGCAGACAGGAGAGGTCCCAGTTGTTGCGGATGTTCTCGCGACGGATGGGCACGTCATCGGTATTGCCCTCGATGAGCACGTCATAGTCCTTGTAGTCATTGATGATCTTGGCAATCTTGGAGAGCGTCTCGGCTGCACGGTCGTTGATCTCATAGGAACCACTCTTGTAGAGCATATTGTCGGCCAGCGAGATATAGACTACACCCTTGAGCACCTGCACATCAACATCCTTGAGTTCCTCCTTGGAGAGGGAGCGCGTCAACTTGTTGGTCAGCGCCATGTTGAGTGAGTCGCTCTTGGACTTCAGGTCGGTCAAGTGACGGATGTACTGGTTGCTCTCGTTGATCTGGTCCACGAGTTTCTCGATTGAGACATTGCTCTGACTGGAGTTGACAAGGCTCTTATCGAGCGAATTCTGCAATTGAGCATAATCCTCGCGTGCGCGAGCCAACTGGTCCTCGAGCGAGGAAACACGTGCATTGGCAGCAGCCAGTTGCTCCTTAGTCTGCTGATAGTTCATGATCATTTCCTTACCGGTCTCGAGCAGTTTCTGGTTTTGCTCACGGCAATCCTGCAGCTCCTTCTTGCTGGCACAGCTGCTCACGAGCATAAGACCCGCCAGCAGGGTCATCATCAAAACACTTTTCTTCATATTTCTCTATTTAGTCACGTAATTATTTGTCAACACTTGTACACGTTACTCCTATATAGACGTAAAAAAGGGCAAAATGTTGCATTCGTTTGGATGATTTAACCAAAAACTGAGTATTGTCACACTTTTTTACACTCCCGAGGGGTGTGCCTCGGACGTTTTGGGTGCCTTGTTGAGGAAAAAGAAAAAATATTTGTCTTTTTAATGAGAAAAAAGATTGAGGATGCATCTTTAGGCAAAAAAATAACTAACTTTGCAGATTAAAACTGAAGCTAATGGACGCTCAAGAGAAAAAACAGTTGCTACTCGACTTAAGGTACCTGCGCATGACGCAAATTTGGGCCGAAAATTCCTACTGTAAACGTCGTCAGGTAGGCGCGTTGCTGGTCAAGGACAAAATGATCATCAGCGACGGCTACAACGGCACGCCTGCAGGCTTTGAGAACGTGTGCGAGGAAGAGGGCGGTGATCGTTCCAAGCCCTACGTCCTGCATGCCGAGGCCAACGCCATCACCAAGGTCGCCCGCAGCAACAACAGCAGTGACGGAGCGACGCTCTATGTCACCACATCGCCCTGCATGGAGTGTAGCAAACTCATCATCCAGGCAGGCATCCGTCGCATCGTGTTCGGTGAGTACTACCGTATGCACGACGGCGTGGACCTGTTGTGTCGCGCCGGCATCGAGATCGTCCACCTGTGGCAACACGGCGACCAATGTGAACCCGTTGCCATTACCAGCGACAACAGCGAGAGCCACTATCAAGAAGTCGCTAAAGAGTTAGAAGTTGCAAGATGACAACTAACGCCTAGAAAAACTAAAAACGAAATGATGAATCAGAAGTCCACACGTCAACCCATCTGGTTACCCCTCGCCATAGCCCTGGCGGTGGTGGTGGGCATCTTTATCGGCAGCCGTTTCACTGCCAACAAACCTGTTGCCGAAAACGACCGCAAACTCAATGCCATCCTCAACCTGATTGCCCAGGACTACGTCGATACAACCAACCTCAAGGACCTCATCGAGATGAGCATCCCTGAGATACTGAGTAATCTGGACCCGCACACCAGTTACTTCAGTGCCGAGGACCTGAAGGCTGCGACCGATGACCTGAACGGCTCGTTCAGCGGCATCGGCATCTCCTTTGTGATGGTCAACGACACCATCGGCGTTGTCGAAGTCATTCCTGGCGGCCCCAGCGAGAAAGTGGGACTCATGGCAGGTGACAAAATCGTCATGATTGACGACAGCGTGGCCACCGGTCCCAAGATCAGTAACGGCGAGGTCATGAAACGCCTGCGCGGTGACAAGGGCAGCAAGGTGAAGCTGGGCATCAAACGCCAGAACACCAGCAAGATGCTCACTTTTACCGTGACGCGTGGCGATATCCCAGTCAACACTGTTGACGCCTACTACATGATCGACAAGAACACGGGCTATATCAAGATCAACCAGTTCGGCCGACACACCTATGACGAATTCATCACCGCTATGGCAAGCCTGCAGGAAGATGGCGCCAAGCGTTACATGATTGACCTGCGCGGCAACGGTGGCGGTTTCATGGAGATGGCCGTGCTCATGGCCAACGAATTCCTGCCTGCCAACCAACTCATCGTTTTCACCAAAGGACGATACAAACGTGACGACAGTGAGGTGTGGAGCGACGGCAACGGTTCGTTCCAGGATGCCGAGGTGACCGTTCTCATCGACGAGTTCAGTGCCAGTGCCAGCGAGATTTTTGCCGGCGCCATGCAGGACAACGACCGCGGCCTCATCGTGGGTTGCCGCTCCTTTGGCAAGGGTCTCGTACAGAAGGAATTTGTTCTGCCCGACAGCAGTGCCATCCGCTTGACCACCGCACGCTACTACACACCCAGCGGCCGTTGTATCCAGAAGGATTACAAGGAGGGCATGCTCGATTATGAAAAGGAACTTATCGACCGCTATGCCCATGGCGAGTTGTACAGCCGCGACAGCATGAAGATTGACAAAAGCCAAGTCTTCAAGACAGCCTATGGCCGCACGGTCTATGGCGGTGGCGGCATTGTGCCCGACATCTTTGTGGCACGTGACACGACAGGCATCTCCAATTACTATATCGAAGTTGCCAACGCCGGCCTGCTGCAGCGCTATGCCTTCAACTACTGCAACAACAACCGCGCCTCGCTCAACAAGATGGACGACTACTTGCAGTTCCTGCGCATGGCTCCCAGTGACGAAGTACTGATCAAGGACTTTGCCGACTATGCCGCCAACAACGGAGTCGCCCCGCGCTGGTATTATATCAATCAGTCACAAGACCTGATTGTGACCAACCTGAAGGCCCTGATTGCTCGCGACATCTTTGGCAACCAAGCGTTCTATCCCATCCTGAACCGCAATGACAAAACGGTTCAAGAGGCCCTAAAGGCAATGAACAAGCACAAGGCAGCCTTCCCAATCACCGACTAGACTGACTTCCCTACCCTTCTCTCACCGTTTGCATGAAAAAAAGCGCACCCATCTGGTTGACCATTGCCATCGCTCTTATAGCGCTTGTGGCGGGGTGCTTCATTGACCGGCATTTCTTGAATTCGGCTGAAAGACCTGAAGGCGATGACCCTAAAGTAAAAGCCATTCTTGACCTTATTGCCGAAGAATATGTGGACGATGTGGACCTGGACAGCCTCATGGAAAGGAACATCCCTTACATCCTAAGAGGACTTGACCCCCACACCAGTTACTTTGAGTCCAAATATTCCAGAATCACCAAAAACAAGCCTGACGGGGTCATTCCTGACATCGGCGTTGTCCTCATCAACTTCAACGACACAATCCATGTCGAATGCATTGTTCCCGCTGGTCCCAGCGATATAGCCGGCATCCTGCCTGGTGACTGTATCGTGAAGATTGACGGGCAACCAACCACCAGTATCAAGAAAAACTCAGGAGAAATCTTCAAACTCTTGAGCGGACCCGACGGGAGCAATCTCACGTTGAGCGTACAACGCCATGGCTATCCCAAGATTCTTGACTTCACCGTGACGCGCAACAAGATTATAAAGAAAACCATCGATTCCCACTACATGCTTGACAGGAACACGGGATACGTCAAGGTCAACCAGTTTGAGCGCAAGACCTATGAAGAGTTTGTGCAGGCTTTAACCCAACTGCAGAACCAGGGTGCAAAGCGCTTCATCATTGACCTGAGAGGCAATGGTGGCGGTTATATGGAAATAGCGGTCCTCATGGCCAACGAGTTCTTGTCGGCAGGACAACCTATCGTTTCCACACGCGGCAGGCACAAACAGTATAACCATCCTTACAAGAGTGATGGAAAAGGGGGATTCCAGAATGTCGAACTTGCTGTCCTTATCGATGAGTACAGTGCCAGCGCCAGTGAGATCTTTGCTGGTGCGCTCCAGGATAATGACCGTGCCCTCATCGTGGGTCGTCGCTCCTTTGGCAAGGGATTGGTACAGAATGACTTTGTCCTTCCTGACAGCAGTATCATCCGACTTGCCGTGGCACGCTACTACACCCCCAGCGGCCGTTGCATCCAGAAGGATTACAAGCATCATGACGCCCGCTACTATGATGACGAACTACTGGAGCGCTTCAAGCATGGCGAACTCTACAACCAAGACAGCATCAGGATTGACAAGAGCCAAGTATTCACCACTCTACATGGCCGCACGGTCTATGGCGGTGGCGGCATTGTGCCCGACTATTTTGTCGCACGCGACACGTCAGGAATCACCAAGTACTACGTTGATGTTGAAAATAACGGTCTGTTACAGCGTTTTGCCTTCACTTATTGCGAGAAGAACCGCAAGACCCTTGAAGCGATGAGCGACTACAAGCAATTCTTGCGCACGACGCCGATTGATAATGACATCATCAAAGGATTTGCCGAATTTGCCGCAGCCAACGGCATAGCACCGCGATGGTACTACATCAACTTGTCCCGCGATCTAATTTTGACCAAAATAAAATCAATCATCGCCCACGACATCTTCGGCCCTGAGGGATATTCATTCATCGTGAGCCGCAACGACAATATCGTTCAGACGGCACTCAAGGCCCTGAACCATCACAAGGCCGCCTTCCCGATTACCGAATGACCACTCACACAGCTGTGGGCATTCTCATGAAAAGATTATTATTCTTATTAAAGACTACATATGAGCATCCTGAGTATCCTTACCAGCGCTGTCACGGCAGCACAGTTCCTCATCCCCATGCCTCAACAGGTGCAATGGGAGAACGGCAGCTATGATTTTGCCATCCCTCAGCGAATCGAGAACAGCTGCCCCGAACTGGCGCAGAACATCTATTTGCAAGACTTCACTGCCATGCCCGATGAGGCGGCGAGCCGCGTGTGCATCATCAGGCAGGAAGAGATGCCCCCCGAGGGTTACCGGCTGCACGTCAGCCCCGACACCCTGTTGATTTCGGCCAACGACAAGGCGGGCTTCATCCATGCCGGACAAACGCTCAAACTGCTGGCAAGCAACGGGGAACTGCCCTGCTGCGACATCAGCGACGCGCCCCGCTTTGAATGGCGCGGCTGCATGATTGACGTGTCCAGGCACTACTTTGACATGGATTGCCTCAAGCGCCAGATTGATATCATGGCGAGCATGAAACTGAACCGACTGCACTTGCACCTGACCGACGCTGCCGGGTGGCGATTGCAGATTGATCGTTACCTGTTGCTCACCCAGATTGCCGCCTGGCGCACACAAAACGACTGGACCGAATGGTGGACACGGCGTGACCGCACATTTGTGGACACACGCAAGGGCAAGCCGACCCAGGGTGCATACGGCTACTACTACAGCAAGGACCAGATACGCGAGCTCATCGGCTATGCCGCTGAACGCGGTATTACCATTATCCCCGAAATCGAGATGCCCGGACACAGCGAGGAAGTGCTCGCCGTCTATCCCGAGCTGGCATGCCAATCCGACACGGGAGCCCTCAGCCAGACGCCAGACGATGCCGTCATCCGCGGCATGAACAGCGGTGACCTGTGCCCCAGCAACGAAAAGACTTTTGAGTTCCTGTGCGGTGTCCTTGATGAGGTGATGGAACTGTTCCCGTCAGAGTATATCCACATCGGCGGTGACGAGGCCAACATGACGGCATGGAAAACATGCCAACGGTGTCAGGACCACCTCAAGCAGCTGGGCAGCGACAAGGTTGCAGACCTCCAGGCCGACCTCTTCTCTCGTGTGAACGTCTATCTCAATGAGCATGGCCGCAAACTCATCGGTTGGGACGAGATCATCGCCAACGGCAATGCCACATCTCCAACCAAGACCGCCATGGTCTGGCGCAATGCCGATTACGCCCGTCAGGCCATCGAGAACGGCTATGACGTAATCATGGCACCCAACAGCCACTGCTACCTGAACCGCAATCAGGATGCCCCCACGGGCACGGCCCTCGACTGGAGCTACCTGCCCTTTGCCCAGGTTGCATCATTTGACCCGTTAGCGGCGCTTGATGACAGCCAACAACAACACATCAAGGGCGTTCAGGCATGCTTGTGGACCGAGCATGTCGTCGACGGACCGTCGGTTGAGAACCGCCTTTACCCTCGCTTGCTTGCCATTGCCGAGGTCGCCTGGCGAGGCACAACGAGCCAGAACATACGTGAACGTGCAACCGGTTTTACCGCCTCGCTCATCGACCGTGGCGTCAACGCCTTTGACCTGACCCAGGAAGTGGGCGAACGCCCCGAGAGCAAGGTCACCTGGCCGCACAAGGCCGAGTATGCCCAAGTCACCTACCTGCGCAACTATAACCGCTACTATCCCGCCGAGGGCGTGACAACGTTGACCGATGGTCTGCGCGGCGGCTGGCAATATAGCGACGGTCGCTGGCAGGGCTTCATCGGCGACAGCTGCGTGAATGTGGTCATCGATCTGGGCAAGCGCACCGACATCGGCAGCATCAGCATGGACTTCATGCAGAATGCGGGACCGGACATCTATCTGCCGGCACTGATGGTGATTGAGTGCAGCAACGACAACAAGCATTGGAAGGAACTCTACAGGCAGACCAGCGAGAAAGACCTGCGCCAAGGGCTCACCTTCCACACCTGGCAATGGAACGGCAAAGCCAAGACGCGCTACCTGCGCATCATGGCCACTTCCCACGACGACCATTCCTGGATCTTTACCGATGAGGTCATCGTCAAGTAAAGACCTATCGGATATAAACAACCAGGACGAGGCAGAGGTCATCTGTCCCGTCCTGATCATTTCTTTAAGGAATCCCAAGTGGATTCATTGATGTTCATAATTCACATCCATGCTTCGCATTGCAATTGATGCAAGGCATCACTGTGCATGCTTGGCACTGGTTTTCTTGCGAATGGTGACCGATCCGTTGCGGAAGTTGTACTTGTCACCTCGCGGAGTGAGGAAGTCGATGCGTTTGCGCAAGCGCGGCCCCATCTTGTCCTTCACTACCCACTCGCCATTGATGGCAGGAGTGGACTCACTCTCAACAATAATCACGTCGCCCATTTTGAAGCCATGTTGGCTAAACATGTCGTGCGAGAGAGCGACCCATCGAATCTGATAGTTTTTCAACTTATCATAATTGATTCGGTCTC
>CAMHMV010000021.1:0-31288 GCA_946186345.1 uncultured Prevotellaceae bacterium
ACGCCGCCCTCTCACGGCGGAAACCAGGGTTCGAGTCCCTGTTTCTCTACCAAACGAAGCCTTCAGCCAATTGCGGCTGAGGGCTTTTGTTTTGTTTGTACTTGTGCTTGCGACCGTTTCGTCACGGTTGCCTGTGCCGCGACTCAGTCGCGGCCCCGTTTCAGGCTTTCTTGCAGAGGTACAGCAGTCGCTGGCCCATAGCCGTGGTCGTGCCGAAGATATAGCAATCGCCGCCGTCCTGCAGTTTCAGGCGCTGTCGCAGCTGCTGGGCGGTCATCGGGAAGTTGCGTGTGGCGATATTGGCGCGGGTGATGCCCTTCAGTGCGCGTCCCAGTTCCTTCTTATTCATGGTGGTGATGGCGTCGATGGCGAAACGGCGGCCAGGAAAAACCTCAACGAGGTCGCTTGACACAAACAGGTGACTGTCTGTTGCGAGAGCCTTGACAGGAAAACGATCAGTCAATAGGCCAAAGCATCCCGCCTTCATGACCGAGGCATTAGGCTCGTAGAGGTAAGCAGCGTCTTCACTATCGGCAATCTGGGGTGGCAGGACATCCTGTGACGGCGTGTAGATGAGCGATTGGTCATCATTGACACAGTAGATGGTGGGTTCGCCCTCATGTTCGGCGCTAAGCAGCATCAACAGTTCCTTGCACTCGTTGCCCGTACTCACGATATGGATTTCGGCGACGCGGATGCCCAGGTCGTTCACCGCCTTGTGCCAGTCGAGCATGGGCGACAGTTTCAACAGGATGTGGTCAGCGGCATTGAAGAGTTGGTCTTTTAGTTCCAGCACGTTTGGCGTGCAGTCGGCGATGGCATAGGTGCGGCTGCTGTTGCTGTCACGACGTGCCGGGTCAAGATAAATCACCGTAGTGGCGGGATTGGTTTTCAAGTCACTCAATATGCTCTCGGCATCACCATGGATGACGCGGGCATGATTCAGTCCCAATAGCTCAAAATTGTGCCGAGCCGTCTCGCACAGGTGCTCCTGCCGCTCGACATAGGTGGCTTGCCTGGAGCATTTTGCCATGAAGGCAAAGTCCACGCCGAACCCTCCAGTCAGGTCTATCAGCATCTCGCGACACGCCTGCGGCAGTCGCTCAATGATGCCACATTTAAATATAGCAGTCTGCTGGCTCGAGCATTGCTCCATCGACAGGTGGGGAGGATAGACGATGCCGTCAATGGCAGCCCATGCCGGCAGTTTGCGACGTGCCGTCTGCCAGCCCTGTATCTGGTCGAGTGCCCATGGCAAGTCAATGCCGTCGTCGCGCCGCGTCTGCAGCGCCAACGACCTCACATCCTCCTCGCGGTGCTCCCTTACAAACTGTATCGTCGCCTCGTTCATCATCACTCCTAACTCCTCACTTCTCACTCCTCACTCCTAGGTAGGGTTGCAGGAATTCGTCAAGGGAATTGACTCCGAGTTTGTGGGCAATCTGGATTTTTTTGTTTGAGACAGTCCTCAGGTTCCTATAGCGCATACAAATCATGATGACCGTCCTTGAGAAGCCGTGGCACTGCAGGGCTATCAGGTTGATTTCGTCCTCGCGCAATGTGCCGTCGGCAGCCTGCTGGGCCTTAACCAACACGTTGTCATACAGCTCATTGGCAAGCGATTGCAGGTTGTCCCAGTAGGAAGCGCCCACCTCGTCGGGTCCACGCATCGTCATCAGTTTGTTGAACCGCTTGGCAAAGGTCGTCTCGTTGCACTCGTAGGACCACTGCAGCAGTTGATGAACGACCTGTATCTGGTTGTCCACAATGGTTTTTAGCTCGTCGGATTGCTTTTTGGTCGATTCCCGCTCGTTGAGCAGGGCCTGCATCTGCTTCAGGCTGCTGATGGAATGGTCCAGGTCGGCCTTTTGCATCTCATATTCCGTCTGCTGGATTTTCAGGCGGTTGCGATAGCGCCACACCAGGAAAGCCAGCGCCCCGGCAACGAGTGCCAGCAGGGCAAGGCCCAGCAACGTGCCCTTGAAGCGTGAGCTCAGCAGGGCATTCTCCAGTGCAGCATGTTGCATGTCATATTTTTTCTCAGCCTCTATCAGCTTGTCGTTCATGCCGTTGATTGTCACCGAGTCAGCCAGGTTGTGGGTCATGTTCAGGTAGTTGATGGCGTCATCCACCCTGTTTTCACGGCGGGCAAGGTCGGCAAGCAGCTGATAGTACATGATGCTGTCGGCTACCGACGTCATCTCGGGGGCGTGCTGCAGGTAGTAGCGTGCCGAGTCGGTGCGGCCCAGGTGCAGATAAGCCGATGCGGCGGTGTAGTGAATTCTGGGATGTATCTTGAGTTTTCCCTTCCAGCTGATGGCCTCGATGGCATCGTCCTTGGCACCCTGGTAATCTCCACGGGTGGCACGGTACTCGGCGCGGCTGAAGTAATTGGCCACCACATACTGGGGCTTAATCTCCTGAATGGAAAGGTCGATGGCAGCATTGATGTAGTACAAGGCACTGTCCTGCTTCTCCTGGTTGATGCGATAAAGGCCACCCAGTTCGCTCAGGCAGATGATCTGGTTGTACTTGTCGTCCAGCTGCTTGAACAGGTCGAGGGCCTCGCGGTATTTGCTGGCACCCAACGTCTTGGCGCCGATGATTTGGCTCTGGTACAGTTCGCCCATTATCATCTTGGCCATGGCGCGGTTCTTCAGGTCATCGGGGCTGGCTGCATCCTCGGCTTGGCGCAGGCTGGTGATCGCTTTATCCAGCAATCCCAAATCCTTGTTGACGCAACCCTGATAGAGTAGGGAACGGGCCAGTTTCTCCTGGTCGTCGTGCGATTTGAAGTACTTCACTGCCTCGTTGATGGCGTTGTCATCGGTCGCTGCGATGTTGCAGGAGTGGTTGGCCTGGACGGTCAGCAGTGCCTGATAGGCCTTGTCATGATGATTAAACGAGGCGGTGTTGAGCATCTGCAGCATCTGCATCGCTTCCTCGCCTCGGTTTTGGGCCAGCAGCGTGTCCACGGCAACGAGTTGCTCGTTGTCGGCAGGATGGCCACATCCGCCCATCATGAGCAGTAGCACCACCATGGATAGGAATGTGGTGATTTTATGATGACTTGTCAATGTCGTTCCCATTGTCGTTGATGTTATTTGATATGATGTGAGGGTATTCTCACTGCAAAAATATAGTTTTTTTCGCTCATATTCGGTGGTCTGTGGTGACAAATTACCCGCTAATGTCTTTTTTTCTCTCTAAACCACTGATAATCAAACGTGACCATTTTCCTGAATTGGCCATAGAAACTTCGGTGGATTCTTGCGATTTCTCAAAATCCTTTGTAACTTTGCAACGAGTGACAAACTTAATCGTGGCTGTTATGAAACACATTAGATTAATAGGCGATCGATGGCCTGCCGTCTTCCACAATGGTTTCCTTGCGAGGCTCCTTCTATTGGCGTTTTTGGCAACGGCGGGTCTTGTGGCTTCGGCTTCAGGAAATCTTCCTGCTGGCGATGTGCGCGGCACGACGGGGCATGGCGATGAGGTCTACCTTTCGGTTGACAGGATGCCCGCTTTCCCGGGTGGAGAGGCGGCTCTAATGACCTATTTACGGGACAACATCTCTTATCCGCCTGAAGCTGAAGAGAAGAATATCCAAGGCAAGGTCATTGTGCAGTTTGTGGTTGATTCAGCAGGTTATGTGGGGGATGTGAAAGTGGTCCGCTCGGTAGATCCCAATCTTGACCGCGAGGCAGTTCGAGTCATCCAGACGCTTCCCAAATTCATACCAGGAGCTCGATTGGGCAAACCGGTCAACGTGTGGTACACGCTTCCGGTGAATTTTGTAATCAACAACGATATTTCCTATTTGCTGTCTTTCATCCATGAGATAGATTCCATCAAGATAGACTACTGTAACCTGAATATCGACACGCCGATGGCCATAACGCCCGACAACTATGATGCAGGGCAGTTCAGTCAAATGAGGAAAACGGTATTGATTAAGCGTAAATGGAAAATCAAGGAGATGGTCAATGCAATGGGTGGCTTGGCAAAGCTCTCCCAAGGCCATCTTGACACGCGAGGCAAAATCTACCTTTATTTCAATGATGGCAAGAAAAGTGTAGCCTATTATGATCAGAACTCATTATATTACCGTGGGAACTACTATGACATCACCACCTTTACGGCGGCTGGAGCAGAATTCAGGAAAATACTTTTCCCGCTAATCCAGCAAACCGAATAAAAAACGTTGATATTTGCGTTTCCTCGCCCCCAAAAAGTGCATTTTTGGGGGGCTTTTTTGTGCCCCAATCGGTGAATTACCATCAAATGACCTTTTTGTTTTGTAAATCACTGAAAATCAGTTATAAATGTATCTTGAAATGACCTTTGAATGTTGGCCATTTTCAGTGTTTTTTCAAAAAAACGGTTGTAATTTTGCAAGCGAGAGTTAACCCGTTTTTATTGACCTAAAAATTGACTGATATGAAATCATACTGGATATTTGGCTCATTGGTCACCGTGATACTGATGACTGCCCTTTTGGTTTACGCCAGCGATGGCAATTTTCCCAATGTTGGAGAGTCACCTGTGAACGAAGGCAACGCATCGGCCGTCTCTCAAAGCGAAATGCCTGATGGCATCACATCGACTGACTCCCAAGATGAACACTTTAATAATGACAATGATTTCGCCTATAATCTGTTCCGCACGATTTATGAGCGTAACGGTGGAGAAAGCAGTATCATCGTGTCACCCATCAGCGTGGGTTACCTGCTGGGAATGCTCCACGAGGGAGCCGACGGCGAAACACGTCGGCAGATAAACAATGTACTTGGACTGGGAGGTTCGGTACAGGAGATCAACGAGTATTTCAAAAAGTTGATGGATGAAGCACCCAATGTTGACCCCACAGTGACGGTGAAAACCGCCAACAGCATGTTCGTTGTCTCGGGGTACAAACTCATCCCGCAGTACAAGGCAGATATGCAAAACTATTACAATGCCTTGGCCGATGAGGTTGGCTACGATGAAAGCAGCATCGTGGATAGAATCAACAACTGGTGCAAGAAAAATACCGACGGTATGATACCGGAAATCCTGAAGAAGGGTGAACTCAACCCCAATCGCGTGATGTACCTGTTGAATGCTGTCTATTTCAAGGCTTCCTGGACCGAGAAATTTGACCCCAATGAAACCCGAGACAGAAACTTCACAAAACGGGACGGCACAACCGTCACACTTCCTATGATGCACCTCTTGACAACGGCTGCCTACGGCGAGAACAACTTGTGCAAACTGCTACGACTGCCCTATGGCAATAAAGGCTACAGCATGGTTGTGATGCTTCCCAACGAGGGTAAGACTGTCGGTGACATCATCAATAGCCTTTCGGCACAGCGCCTGAAGGAGCAACTGCAGCAGATGAGATCTACCAGAGTCGATATTCTGTTACCCCGTTTCACTGCAGGGAAAGAGACCAATCTTGCACCGATACTTTCGTCGATGGGCATGCCACGGGCTTTCAGAAGAGAAGTTGCTGAGTTCCCTAACATGGTCCATGATAAAGCGCTCTTTGTGTCGATGATGAAGCAGATGGCTAAAATCGAGGTCAATGAAGAAGGGACCAAAGCCGCTGCCGTCACCGTAGCAGAAATGAGTGAAAGATCTGCCGTGCCTAGCCGTCTTGAGTACAGGGAGTTCCATGCCACACGTCCGTTTGTATATTACATCGTTGAGAATAGCACCGGTACAATCTACTTTATGGGCACCTATTGCGGCGAAGAAGGAAAACAGGTTGAAAACCACGGTCGCAACGATAATTCTTCGGATGAAATCTTCACGGTTGTTGAGCAGATGCCTCAATTCCCTGGTGGTGAGGCAGCGCTGAAGGAGTACATCGACAGTCACATCCAGTGGCCGCCTGAGGCTGGCTGCGCCCAGGGTCGCGTCATTGTGCGGTTCGTTGTTGACAAGACTGGTAAGGTCGGTGAAGTCAAGGTGGTTCGCTCGATTGAAGAGAATCTTGACAAGGAGGCTGTCCGCATCTGCAAGTCGCTACCCGACTTTATCCCGGGTCGCCAGAATGGTCAGGTCGTGTCAGTCTGGTACACACTGCCCGTGATCTTCAAAATGAAGGGAAAGGGACAATAATTTTCATGGAATAATAAAAAGCACTATATTTGTATCTCTTATAATGAATGTGATGATGAAACACGGTAAATATATTTGTAACACGCTCAAGGCAATCCGCCTTGACATTGCGCGTGCCAATGGCATCGAGTACGCACCCCGCGAGTGTCACCATGAGGGCGAGTGTGCGGGCACATGTCCAGCCTGTGAGAGCGAGATGCGCTACCTGGAGCGGGAAATCGCCCGCAAGCGTTCCATGGGCAAAGCCGCCCTAATGACGGGTGTGAGCCTGGCATTGTCTAGCCTGTCGGCTATGGCAACCATTGCTTCGCCAAGCGAAGCCATAATGTCCGGTTATAGCTGTCAGAGCCAAGTGTGCGACACGACTAAGAAAGCGGAAGTCTTCGGGGAAATCCATGAAACGATGCCCCATTTCCGTGGAGGTGAACGTGCGTTGATGGAGTACCTGCAGTCGCACATTAACTACCCGCCTGAGGCTGCCAAGGATAGCATACAAGGCCGTGTAATCGTGCAGTTGCTCATTGAAAGGAATGGCGCGGTCAGCGAGGTGAAGGTTGTTCGCCCTGTTCATGAATTGCTTGACAACGAAGCCGTCCGCGTCTGCAAGTCATTGCCCAAATTCTTCCCCGGCAGCGTTGGAGGTAAGGCGGCCGCGATGTGGTTAACACTGCCTATCACCTTCAAAATCGAAGGTAAGAACGATTTGGAATCAGCTGAAGACTAACTAAAGTAAACGACTGTGAGAAACGGAAAACATATCTGTAACGCGCTCAAGGCGATTCGCCTTGACATTGCGCGTGCCAACGGCATTGCCTATGCCCCACGCGAGTGTCACCACGAGGGTGGTTGCTCTGGCACTTGTCCGGCTTGTGAGAGCGAGATGCGCTACCTGGAGCGTGAAATCGCCCGCCGACGCTCAAATGGCAAGGCCGCCCTCATTGCTGGCGTTAGCCTGGGCCTGATGACCCTCTCGGCCACATCGTGTGACCAGATTAAAAGACTGGGTGGCGATGATGTCCAGGGCGAGCTCGAACTTGTGGTGGATTCCTGTGCTACGACTGATTCAATTGTCGACGAGAGGATTGAATCTGGCGAAATAGTTGATACGACAGACTTTCGTAAAGGTGAGGTTGTTGAAACATTAGATGAGTGAAGAGGAATATAGGGTGCCGATTATCGGGGTGGCGCGCCATCGGCTGGCGGTGGACGGGCAGGGGGTGACCACACTGGTCGCCTTCCATGGCTGCACGTTGCATTGCCAATACTGCCTGAATGCCCAGTGCTTGTGGCCCGATGGTTTCTCGAGGACGGCCACCCCTGCCGAGTTGCTCGACGAGGTGATGATTGATAACCTCTACTTCCTCGCCACAGGCGGGGGGATCACCTTTGGCGGCGGTGAACCGGCCATCCGCAGCGGGTTCATTGAGGCCTTCTGCCGCTTGGCGCCGCCCGAGTGGCACTTCACGATGGAAACAGCCCTGAATGTGGACCGCCGGCACTTGGAGCGACTGCTGCCCCTTATCCACGAATACTTCATTGACATCAAGGACGTTAACCCCGATATCTACAAGCGTTACACCGGTCAAGATAATCAGCGCGTGCTCGACAACCTGCAATGGCTCCTGAGCCATGACGGCATGGCAGAGCGCATCGTCGTGCGCGTGCCCCACATCCCCGACTATAATACCGATGAAGACGTCCAGCAAAGCCGCCGGTACCTTGAGTCGATCGGCATCACCCGCATCGACGAGTTCACCTATCAGCGCCGCGAGTCTCAACACCCATAACCGCTAAACTCCTTCCCGATTATTCATGTCCCATTCATGGGCATTTTTGTTGATTAATCTTGTTAGCACACAAGCATTTTTTTAAACTTTTTTGGCTGTTTCAAGTCTTTGCCATATATTTGCAGTATTGAAACAAAGTTTAATATTAAAATTCTACGATTATGAAGAAATTGTTTTTGATGGCAGTGCTGATGTGCTTTGCTGCAGCACCCGCCGCAATGGCTCAGAACTATGAGACTCCGCAAAATGTTGAGCAACAGCAGGCTCAGTATGCCAAGGACGCCGAGGTAGCCAAGAAGCAGGCCGAGGCTGCCAAGAAGCAGAAGGACGCTTACAAGGAGCAAGAGAAGAAGGCCAAGGAGGCCAAGAAGGCTGCCGAGAAGAAGGAAAAAGAGGCTAAAAAGGCTGAAAAAGAGGCTAAGAAGCAGCAACAGCTGATTGAAAAGCGCCAGAAGGCTACCGAGAAGTACAATAAGGCCGTTGACAAGCTGAAAGACGCTCAGAAGAAGAAAGCCGATGCCGAGAAAAAGCTGAGCGAGCTTGCCGATAAACAGGCCAAAGAAAGCCAGAAGTTTGCCGAGAAGCACTCCAAGTTGCTGGCAACTAATCCCACCGAGGAGCAGCTTCTCAAGCTCAATACCGAGGGCAAGAAACTCGAGGAGAAGAATGCCAAGCAGAACCTCAAGGCCCATCAGAACTTGGAAAAGAGCGTTAAGAACGTGACCAAGGCCGAGGAGAACCTCGAGAAGGCTAAGAAGGAAATGGAGAAATACAAATGATCTTTATTGCAAAGCAACTGCTTTGTAATCAGTATAATAGAGGTCGGTAACCCTTGTGGCAGCCGACCTCTGCTTTTTGGTAGTATATGTGGATTGATGTCCCCTGGCTTTAAACTTTTTTTGCTTTTCAGAGTCTTAATAGTGAAAAGAATAAAAAACAATATGTTTAACTCTTAAACATTTACGATTATGAAAAAGGTATTATTTATTTCAGCACTTTTCTTGGCAATCGCATCGACAGTATATGCTCAGACGCCAAGAACTCCCGATCCCCAGCAACAGACAATGATCAGGAACGCCCAGTCATCGTATATGAAATCCACTAACAACAAGGATAAGCCCCGTCTGAAACCGACCGATCTTGACAAGGTGTCCAAGCAGAATGATCAGGACATGAAAGATCTGAAGGAGCAGGAGAAAGTGAACCGTACTTCTACCAGCAAGCCCCAGGTGAGGAAGCAGAATACAGAAAACTCTCGGGACCAGAAGAATATGAAGAGGATGCGCGAGCAGCAGAAGAAGGACAAGAGAGAGTCCAAGCGTCGCAGTCGCGAGAATAATGTCAAGGCCGCAGAACGAAAGCTGGCGTATGCTCAGAGCGCTAAAGAAGATGCAATGAGAGCTTTCACTGAACTGCTCGACAGGCAGAAGAAGGAAATGGCCGCCCTCCAAGAGAGGCACAACGCTGAGGCTGCAGCGGGTCTTACTGAAGTAATGAGCAAGAGACACGAACAGGAAGTGCAGGCACTCAGTGCCGAACACGCAAAGCAGCTGATGGATGCTCAGCAGGCAGTTGATGAAGCATCAAGAAACTACGAGAAGGCTCTGGATCTCTGTGACGATGCCCGCAAGGCGGCTCTCTAATAAATAATATGCTTTAGTTAGGAAAAAAGTCAAGATAAAAAGGATTAGAGGTGAGCGACCTGCTCACCTCTAATCTTTTTGGCAACATTTTAACCATTCTGCCTCATCTTCATTAACATCTTAGCGGCTTGGCGGCTTAGCGTGAGGCTCTGTTGGTTGCAGTGTCTCATTTTCAGTGTTATTCGTTAAAATTAGCGAAATTCATGTCGATTATTGTGCCCAATGTGGAAAACTGGCGGTTGGAAACTAAAAAAATCACTAACTTTGCACGTTTTTTTAGAATAGACATCGAATGGACTATCAACTTATAGCCACTCCCGAGGGTACCAATGCCCGCGCAGGACTCATCACGACCGACCACGGTCAGATCGAGACCCCTATTTTCATGCCAGTGGGCACAGTGGGTGCCGTCAAGGCCGTCCACATGACCGAACTGCGTGAAGATATCAAGGCACAAATCATCCTGGGTAATACCTACCATCTTTACTTGCGCCCCGGCATGGACATCATCGAGCTTGCTGGCGGACTGCACAAGTTCAACGGCTGGGACCGCCCCATCTTGACCGATAGCGGCGGTTTTCAGGTTTTCTCACTTGCCGACAACCGCAAGTTGACCGATGAGGGTGTGACCTTCCGCAGCCACATCGACGGCAGCAAGCACCTGTTCACGCCCGAGAAGGTGGTGGACATCGAGCGCAGCATCGGCAGCGACATCATGATGGCACTTGACGAGTGCCCACCGGGTACGAGCGACTATAACTATGCCCGCAAGTCGTTGACCCTGACTCACAACTGGCTCGCCCGCGGTTGGAAGCACTTCAAGAACACCCGGCCCCGTTATGGTCACAGCCAGGCCTATTTCCCCATTGTTCAGGGTTGTGTCTATAAGGACCTGAGGCAGGAATCCAGCAAGTTTGTCGCCGACTTGGGTGCCGACGGCAATGCCATCGGAGGCCTCGCCGTGGGTGAGCCCACCGAGGTGATGTATGAGATGATCGAGATTGTCAACGACATTCTGCCACAGGATCGCCCCCGCTATCTGATGGGTGTGGGAACGCCCGCCAACATCCTTGAGGCCATTGATCGCGGCGTGGATATGATGGATTGTGTGATGCCCACGCGCAACGGCCGCAACGGTATGCTCTTCACTCGCCATGGCATCATGAACATGCGCAACAAGAAGTGGGCCGATGATTATACCCCCCTTCAGGAAGACGGTCCTTCTATCGTTGACCACATCTACAGCAAAGCTTATGTGCGCCACTTGTTCATCGCCCAGGAAATCCTCGCCATGCAGATTGCCAGCATTCACAACCTGGCATTCTACCTGTGGCTCGTGGGCGAGGCTCGCCGCCACATTATCGCCGGTGATTTCCCCGCATGGAAGCGCCAGATGCTCCATGATGTGCAAGTTAGGCTTTAGTCGTTAGGTTTTAGGCATTTAGGAGATGGAAGAGGAACTCAAAAATATGGAGCAGCCAGTAGAGACGCAAAATCTTGCGTCTCCCACCGACTCCGTCCCATCGGATAATTCCGTAAATTCCGTTGACTCCGTTCCATCCGTCGACCCCGTTCCTCCCGTTGACTCCGCTGCTCCTCCATTGAAGCGTTACCCGTGGTACTATGTGAAGCGCTTCGACCGCTATATTATCAAGCACTTCCTGGGCACCTTCTTCTTCGCGATTTTGCTGCTGTTTGCCATCGTGGTGATGTTTGACATCAACGAGAAACTGGATGCTGTGCTCACCGCCCCGTGGAAAGCCACGGTGTTTCAGTACTTTATGAACTTCCTGCCCTTTGTGCTCAGTCAGTTCAGCCCGCTGTTTACCTTTATCTCGGTCATCTTCTTCACCTCGCGCCTTGCCGATCGCAGCGAGATCATCGCCATGCTCTCCAACGGCATCAGCTTCCATCGCTTGACGCTGCCTTATATTTTCTCGGCGGCTGTGATTGCCTTGGGCAGCTACCTGCTGGCGGCATATATCATCCCGCCTGCCAATGTTGAGCGCATCGCCTATACCAACAAGTGGGTCAAGAACAAGGAGGTCATCTATGGCGACAATATCCAGCTGCAGGTCAAGCCCGGCGTGATGGCCTATATGTCGCGCTATGACAACACCACGCGCAGCGGTTTCCGCTTTTCGCTCGAGGAGTTTGACGGCAACACCCTCAAGTCGCGTCTCACTGCCGAGACCATCAAGTATGACTCAGTCGGGCTATGGACGGTTCGCAACTATACTATTCGCGACTTCAAGGGCATGAAGGAGACCATGACCAAGGGCAACGTCATGGATACCTTGCTCAATATCGACCCGCGTGACTTCCTCATCTCCAAGAACGACGAGCAGACCATGACATCGCCTGAACTCAAAGCCTACATCAATAAGCAGAAGGCCCGTGGCGTCGCCAATATCAAGAACTTTGAGATAGAGTACGAGCGCCGCATTGCCATGACGGCTGCAGCCTTTATCCTCACCATCATCGGCCTCTCGCTCTCGTCGCGCAAGGTGCGTGGCGGCATCGGATTGAACATCGGACTGGGTCTGCTGCTCAGTTTCTCTTATATCCTCTTCATGACTGTGACCTCAACCTTCGCTGTGTCGGGTTATACCAGTCCCCGCATTGCAATGTGGATCCCCAACTTTGTCTATATTATCATTGCTGCGGTTCTCTACTACCGGGCATCCAGGTAACAATTCCCTACTATTGGAGGTTGTTTTTCAAGAAATCGTCAAATTTTCTTTCATTTTACTGTTTGTTTTAAAACAAATTAGTACTTTTGTAGTGCCTAATGACGATATCCTCTTTATTGTATAACTTTTAAATATTCAAGTTTATGAAGAAATTTTTTACTCTAGTTGTAATGGCAGTTTTTGCCATGGGAACGATGTTTGCCAATTGGCAGCCCAGTGACACCGAGGCTATTCGCCTCGACAAGGAAGGTGCCGGTGGCCAGGTACAGATGAAAACCCTGCGTACCGATGACGGCAAGATTATCTTGACTTGGTTGCGTGGCGAGAGGACCGATAATGTGTTCTCCTACAAACTCCACTTGCAGATCTTTGATGCTAATGGCAATGAGATGTTCGGCGATGAGGGTATCATCGTGTGTGACAAGCGCACGCGCACCTGGACAACCGATTATGCCTTGACCCTTGCGCCTAACGGTGACATTCTGATGGCATATACCGACATCCGTAACGACCCGAACGAGGAGAACGCCGAGACCTACATCTATCGCTACAACCAGCAGGGTCAGCCTGTATGGCCTGCCGACGGCATCCTGTTCCCTGCAGGAAAGATGCATGAGAATGCCTTGTCCGTTGAGGACATTGCGCCCCAAATCTGTGTGAGTGTTGATAACATCTTTGTTGCTGCCAACCACACCGAGTATTACATGGAGGAGGCCAACGAGGATAACTGGTCACCCTCACCCTGGTTCCCCAACCAGCAGATGCCCGACTCGGTATTGGTCAATGGCGGAGGCTGGTTAATCATGATGATGAATGATGCCGGCGAGTTCACGAGCGAGCAGCCCCTGATGATCAATTCCAGAATGATCAAGATGGACCCTGCTCCCACTGGCAATGCATATCTGATCTATGACAATAAGAACTTGGGTCTTGATGCTCAGCTCTTGAATGCTGAACTGCAGAATGTGTGGGGCGATCCCGCAGTCATTGAAGAGAGGCAAGTGTCTAACGGCATGTATATGGCCACACCCCTCACCGCAGTTAATGAGGACGATGTGCTGATGATATCTTACAGGGTATTGACTGACTTCTATGGTTACCAGGTTGTCAACTACTTGAATGAGTACGGTGGATATGCCAATGAGGCTGTAAGCCTTACAGGAGGCATCGACGGTGATGCAGGAGCAGCCGCAATGGGTGTCAAGGAGAATAGGGCTCTCGTCGCTTGGGAATGGGCCTATTCAGGCTCGGAGTATCACATGAATGCCAATGTGGTCGACGAGGACAACAACTATTTCTGGACGGGCGAGAACACCTATGGCGTTTCGCTTGAGATGACCAGTGATTGGGGCTTTACCCCCGTCAAGGTTATTCCTGTTAATGATGGCTGGGTTGTGCTTTACGGCAATAGCACCAGTTGGAATGGTGCCAACTTCATGGTTGTCAAGATCGATGAGTTCGGTGGTGAGGTTTGGAGAAAGCAGATCTGCGAGGACAACTTCAAGTCCAGCGGTTTCTCGGTGGTTTACGACGAGAAAAATGCCTATATCTTCTACACCCAGGAGACTCAGTATGACGACAATTGGGAAGAGATTCCCGGTAGCGCCGGCATGTATGTGATGTGTGTTGATATCGCTGGCAAGACAACCGCAGTTTCTGAGGTGAAGACCGAGGCTGGCGTCGCTTCGACCGAGATTTACACCATCGACGGCCGTCGTGTTGATCGGCTTGAGAATGGTGTGAACATCGTTCGCACTACCGATACCAATGGCAATGTAACCACAACCAAGGTGCTCCATTAATCATTAATATCAATTGACGATTAAACCGTCAATCCCATGTGCGTGTCTAAGCGAGTGGGGTTGGCGGTTTTTTTGTCTGTAGCTGTCTGAACCAGTATGTCAAAAAAAACGTTAAAATGTTATTGTAAAATGTCTTTTTATGTGATTTTATTTACCTTTGCGAGTTGAAAAAAATAACCTAAACATTTGAGTATTATGAAAAAGATTTTTGTCTCATTGATTGTTTGCTTGCTTGCTGGTTATGGAGTTGCTCAGGCCCAGTTGCCTGCTGTTACGCTTAAGACCTTAGATGGTGGCACGGTACAGAGCGAGACGTTGAGCAACGACGGTAAACCGTTTATCATCGACTTCTTTGCCACGTGGTGCAAACCGTGTAACCGAGAACTCTCGGCAATTGCCGAGGTCTATGAGGACTGGCAGCAAGAGACGGGTGTGAAGATATTTGCCGTGAGCATTGACCAGGCTCAGAACATTCACAAGGTAAAACCCCTTGTGGACCAGAACGAGTGGGAATATGACGTGTTGCTTGACCCCAACAGTGATTTGCTCAAGGCACTGGGTGGACAGATGATTCCCTTTGTCGTCGTCGTGGATGGCAAGGGCAACATTGTGGCGAAGCATAGCGGATACACTGACGGTGGCGAAAATGAATTAATTGAGGAAGTACGCAAGCTTCTAGCCCAATAGTCTCCCATCAACTCTAGAATGAATCCTAAGAAACTGATACTCTTGTTGCTGCCGGTTATGTTGCTGGTAGCAACGCCTGTTTTCGCTCAGGTGACGCTGAGTGGTAGTGTCCAGAGTGACATCCTTGTTCCGCAAGATGATGACAAAATCGGTACTGAACATAGTGATGACAAGGTGCTGACCAATACCTATCTGGACCTGAACTTAGGCAGCAAATATGTCGATGCGGGAGCGCGGTTTGAGTTCCTGAAATATCCCTTGCCAGGCTACGAGCCTGATTTCAAGGGGTGGGGCGTACCGCACTTCTATGTGAAAGGTCACTACAAGAATGTGGAACTCACCGCCGGTGACTACTATGAGCAGTTCGGCTCGGGTTTCGTGCTGCGTACCTACGAGGAACGCTCTTTGGGCATTGACAATGCCCTGCGTGGCGGCCGCATCGTCTATAAACCCGTGTCGGGTGTGACATTGAAGGCTCTGACAGGTAAGCAGCGCCGCTATTGGCATCACAACGATGCCCTCGTTAGCGGTGCTGATATCGAGGTGGGGCTGGAACAGTTTATCAAAGCGTTAGAGGCTCATGATACCCACATCACCTTGGGAGGCTCGTGGGTCAATAAGCATGAGAAGGCCAATGCCGACGCCATCTTTGTCGATGCAACCCACAAACTGAACCTGCCCAAGTATGTCAACGCTTGGGATGCTCGAATCAATCTGACGCACAAGGGCTTCAGTGTCCTTGCCGAGTATGCCCAGAAGACTCAGGACCCGTCGTTTGACAATGGTTACCATTTTGGCAAGGGCAATGTGGCGATGCTCAGCACCTCCTATTCCCAGAAGGGTATGAGCGTCTTATTGCAGGCCAAGCGCAGCGAGGGCATGTCCTTCCGCAGTCGCCGCAGCATGAGCGGTACATCAAGTTACATCAACCACTTGCCCGCTTTTACCCACGACCAGACCTACGCCTTGGCTGCGCAGTATCCCTACGCCACCAATCCCAACGGCGAGTGGGCATTCCAGGCCGAGTTCGGTTACTCGTTCAAGAAGGGTACGACGTTAGGTGGCAAGTATGGCACAAAACTGAAATTCAATCTCTCCCATGTGCGCGGCTTGGACTATGACGGGGTGAAAAATCCTGTTGCCGAGGGTCGTGTCATCGGTAGCAATGGCTATAAGTCCAGTTTCTTTAAAATGGGAGAAACCTACTATCAGGACATCGATGTACAGATTGAGAAACGTTTCACCCGTGATTTCTCACTTATCTTCATGTACATGAACGAGCGCTATAACATGACCGTCATCGAGGGCCATGGTGGCATGATCAAGAGTAATATCCTGATTGCTGACGGCAAGTATAAGTTCTCGCCGAAACTGACGCTGCGTTGTGAATTGCAGTACCAGTTCTGTAAGGGTGACGATGGTGACTGGGCATTTGGCCTGGCTGAACTCTCTTGGGCGCCGCACTGGATGTTTACCGTCAGCGACATGTGGAACTGTGGTGAGACCAAACTGCATTTCTATCAAGCCTTGGTGACCTATAGTCTTAAGTCACACCGCATACAAGCTGGCTATGGCAGGACCGATGCCGGATTCAACTGCTCGGGCGGTGTCTGCCGCTGGGTTCCTGCGACCCGTGGTTTCACGTTATCCTATAACTATAGCTTCTAAAAAAGATGAGAAAGATATATCTGACACTTGTGACATTAGGACTGGTGCTGCTCAGCGCCTGTGACGAGATTTCCACCGATGAGCGTTTGACCTATGTCGAGCCGCCCGAGGCAGGGCGTGCTGTCCTGATCGAGGACTACACGGGACAATATTGCGTGAACTGCCCGCGTGCTACCGAGGAGATTGAACGCCTCATTGAGCAGTATGGTGACTCGGTGGTCATTGCCGTGGCTATCCATTCGGGACCGTTCTCCAAGCAGAAGGGAGAACCCTCGCCGCTATATACCGAGTTGGGCGATATGTACTTCACCCGCTGGAACCTGTCATCCCAGCCCGTGGGCCTAGTGGACAGGCTGTTTGACTCCACACCCTTCGGCTACACCGATTGGGGAGGTGGCGTGAACTATGAACTCACCGATTCGCCCACATCCGAAGCCCCTGTGACTTTCTTCATTGACGGAGATTTTGACAGCGAGACCAGAACGGGCTCGTTCGAAGTGCAGACCGTAGGCCTTGACGAGAATCGCATCAGCGGCAAGCTGCAGATATGGCTTGTCGAGGACAGCATTGACAGCTTCCAACTCATGCCCGACGGGTCCCGAGTTGAGCATTATAACCACATGCATGTGTTCCGTACCAGCATCAACGACCCCTGGGGTGATGACGTGACCGTCGGCCATGGCGAGGTGGTCACCAAGATGTATACATTTGTTATGGATCCCACGTGGGTGCCCAAGCACTGTGCTCTTGTCACCTTCTTCTATGATGACCAGGGCGTCCGTCAGGTGACCAAGACAAAATTGAACGTTAACTAAAAAACCATAACCGCTTTATGAAGAAATTCTTTACATTATTGTTTGGCTTGTGCTTGTCGATAGGAACGCTACAGGCACAAGAGATTGACGAGAGCTTTGTCTTTATGGACGAGGAAGGTGAAATCATTCCTAATGGTGCTACTGTCATTCGCAATGTGGCAGAACCCTATGACGATGCGAGCGAAGTCATCTATTCAGGAATCTCTGTGCTGAATGTAGGCGGGTCAACCGATTACATCAAGATGACCTACGTGATCGAGCGCATTGATAATGGTACCTACCAGATTTGCTTTCCCTCGACCTGCAACATGCAGACCGTAACAGGCACCTATCAGACTGGTGTTGGCCAGCTCATGGCTGACCTTCAGAACATCGATAGCGAGTGGTTCCCTGTAGCCGATGGCGAGTGCATTGTGACGCTGACGATCGAACTTTTCACCAAGCAGGGCCTCTTCCCACCCAGCTATGTCCACAAGGCTTTCGGCCCGACCATCACGCTGCATTTCATCAAGGGCAACCAGCCCAATCCTGACGTGAATGGTGATGGCGAGGTCAATATCGCTGACGTGAATGCCGTCATCGACATGATTTTGACACAGGTCATCGACAAGAGTGGTGACGTGAATGGTGACAGTGAGGTCAATATCGCTGATGTGAACAGCCTCATTGACATGATTCTGAACAGTTAAAAAACACATACTCTTAACCGTTAAAATAACATGAAAAAGACAATACTTTTCTTGTTGATCTCATTGTTGCTGCCCGTGACGATGATGGCACAGCCGATTCAGAAGATTATGGGTCATTACGTCAACGACAGCATCTCCAGTGAAGGCTTTTCGGTCACCTCATCAGGTACACGCTCCATCGCCATCATTCTTGAGCCTGAGGAATTGGAGATTTTCCAGGGTGGCAAGATTGTAGCGATCCGTGTCGGCCTTTCCGAACCGACCAAGATATCAAGGATGTTTGTCATCCCTGTGAAGGGTACCAAGTATGGCACCCGCACCGATTGGGAGTGCGACATGGGTGATGCAGGATGGAACACCTTGCAACTGGAAACCCCTTATGACATTAATTTGGAAGAGGACGAGAAACTCCTGGTGGGATTTTACTATGATCAGGTGCTGAATGTCAATGCGCTTTCGTTTGTCAACGTGGGAACGCCTTATGACTGCTACACTTATACCAAGGTGGGCTCTACCTCCAAGTGGAAGGCCATCAACTCTACCAAGAACGGCAACCTCAGCCTTCAGTGCATTGTTGAAAAGGACAGTTATCCCGACTACAGGATTTCTGCCTATGGGCTGAAAGCCGACAATATCGTTCCCCTGGGCGAGCCGTTGCCTTTTAGCATGGTCGTCAGCAACCGTGGTGACAAGCAGATTGATGTCAACGCACTCGAACTGAAGCTGTCGATTGACGGCAATGAGGTAGCCACTATCTCCAACGATAAGCCGTTTGTAGATGGCTACTGCGAGATTCATGCGGGTGCTCCTACCGTTGGCATTGGCACGGGTAACCATGTGCTGACTGTGGACTTGACAGCGGTTGACGGACAGCCTCTTGATGAGCCTATCTCTCAGAGTGCTGAGTTTATCTCCTATGAGCAGGTATATCCTCGCCAGAAACATCTGGTCGAGCAGCTCACCTCTACCTATTGCACCTATTGCCCGCTGGGCAACTCGATGCTCAACATCCTCACGTCCCAGCGTGATGACATCATCTGGGTGGGTATCCACGGTAACCTGGGCTCGGGTGTTGATCCCTTCCGTTCCAATCAGGCCGACTCCATCATGTCCTACATGACGGGTGGCAGTATCAGCTATCCTTCTGGCGCGTTCGACCGCTCTACGGGATGGAATGACGATGTGAGCATTGTGAACGGTCTCGGTTACAGTTCGTCGGCTCATGAGGAGGTTGCCGAGTATTTGGGTTCCTTCTTTGACTTCATCACGGCAACCAGGCCCACCTTTGTCGGTATCAATGCCGATTGCACCTTCGATGAGGAGACACGCATGGCGACCGTTTCGGTCTGGGGCGATATGACCGATGACTTTTATGAGATGATGGGCGAGGATGCACGACTCACGGTCTATATTGTTGAAGATGGACTGGTAGCTCCCCAACTCAATTCCGGTACTTGGATCAATGATTACACGCACAACGGCGTCTTCCGCAAGGCTCTCGGTTCAATCAAGGGCCAGCCTCTGAACAAGACCGACGAGACCCACTACAATAACGTCTTCGAGACTGTTATTCCGGCTGATTGGCAGTGGAACAACCTGCGTGTTGTGGCCTTCGTCAACCGTCCGATTACCAATTACCGTCAAGGCTTCACCGACATGTATGTGAACAATGCCGAGTCCTTCAAGTTCAAGAAAGAAGGAAGTGGAGAGATCACGGGCGACGTGAATGAAGACGGTGAGGTAAATATCGCTGATGTGAACGAGGTGATCGCAATGATCTTGGCTCAATCAAGTGATGCTAAGGGCGACCTCAATGGAGACATGGAGGTAAATATTGCCGATGTGAATGCCCTCATGGACATCATCTTGAATAAATAGTCTAGAGATAGTCAGAACTGAATTTTTGCAGTCAATCCATAGGCCCGGTCACCGAAGGTGGTCGGGCTTATGGCTACATCGACGTTTCCCATGAAGGGGCGGGTGAAGATAAAGGCACTGCCGGCTCCGATGGCGGCACCGCCCAGCACGTCCCACCAGTCATGGCGGTCGGTCTTGACACGTCCCCATGCCACAAAACTCGACACGACATAGGCCGGTACCCCCCATTTCCAGCCATAGCGTTTCATCAGGTAAGTCGAGCCATTGAAGGCGACTGCCGTGTGGGTGCTGGGAAAGGCATGGTGCCCAGTACCGTCAGGACGGTCCTTGCGGATGCAGAGTTCCAGACCGTAATTTAGCGCTAGACAGGTGGCGGTGCTCAGCCCCAACTGTTTCAATCCTTCAGTGTCATGTTTGGCAATGGTCACGCCCAGGGCGGTGGCGTCGGGCAGCAGGCACAACACGTCGGTCGTGTGCCTCAAGCCGTCGTCGCTGGCACAGAGGTTGAAATTGGTGGCAAGCACCACTGCGATGATCAGGAATTGTCGAATGGCTTTCATCGTTTCTTAAATGTCAAACACCTAACACCTAAAGCCTAACGCCTAAAACCTAACGCCTAATGAGGATAAAGCTTCCTCAGCAGGTCGATGCGATGGATACGTTTCAGCGCAGCCGTGATGGCGGCGCGGTTCTTACGGTCATACCAGAAGAAGAACAGCCGCTGGGCCTGTTTCTCCATCGGTGTCTTGGCACAAAAGACGGGCTTGAGCGTGTAAGGGTGCATGCCCGTGTAATAGGTCTCGGTCGAAACGGTCATCGGTGTGGGGGTGAAGTCCTGCACCTGCTCAAGACGGAAGTCCAACTCCTTGGTGATGGTCGCCAACTCGGCCATATCGGCCTCGTGACAGCCAGGATGTGAGGAGATAAAGTAGGGGATGAGTTGCTGGCGCAGGTTATACTTCACGTTCACGCGGTCGAACAGCGCCTTGAAGCGGCGGAACAGGTCAAAAGACGGTTTTCGCATCAACATCAGCACCTCGTCGCTGGTATGCTCGGGTGCGACCTTCAGACGGCCTGACACGTGGAAGCGGATGAGCTCCTCGTTATATTGGGCATTGACTTTATCGATGCGAGGGTCTCCAGTGCGGTGCATCGACAGGTCGTAGCGCACACCGCTGCCGATGAATGATTTCTTCACCTCGGGCAGCGCATCCACGGCATGGTAGATGTCAAGCAACTGGCTGTGGTCGGTGTTGAGGTTGCTGCACGGTTGCGGGTGCAGGCACGAGGGACGCTGGCACCGTTGGCAGCGTTCCAGGTCTTTGCCATGCATCCCGTACATGTTGGCACTGGGACCGCCCAGGTCGCTGATATATCCCTTGAAATCCTCCATCTGGGTGACCTGCTTGACCTCCCGCAGGATGGATTCTTTACTGCGTGAGGCGATAAATTTGCCCTGATGGGCACTGATGGTGCAGAAGGCGCAGCCGCCGAAGCATCCGCGATGCATGCACACCGAGTGCCTGATCATCTCATAGGCTGGAATGCGTTTTCCCAAATAGCGGGGGTGGGGCAGGCGGGTATAGGGCAGGTCAAACGAGGCGTCAATCTGTTGGGTGGTCATGGGTGGATTGGTGCGGTTGACTTTTACGGCGATGTCACCGGTGGCTTGCCACACATTGTGTCCATGCCACAGGTTGCTCTCCACCTCGATTGTCTTGAAATTCTCTGCTTGGGCTTTCTTGGATTTCTGGCATTCCTCGTAGGCGTGCAGCACCACATCACTGTCGGTATTGGCTGTGGGCAACTCACTCAATGGGCGACGCACCACGGTCTGTGGAATGTCGGTCAATTCCTCAATGTGCTTGCCGGCGGCCAGGGCATCGGCAATAGCGATATTGGGCAATTCGCCCATGCCATAGACGAGCAAGTCGGCAGGGCTATCCACGAGGATGGATGGCCGCAATTTGTCCTGCCAGTAGTCATAGTGAGCCAATCGCCTCAACGACACCTCAATACCGCCTGCTACAACAGGCACGTCAGGGAAAAGACGCTTGAGGATATCGCAATAGACGATGGTGGGATAGTCGGGGCGGGCACCGGCACGACCGTCGGGCGTGTAGGCATCGTCACTGCGTTTGCGACGGGCGGCGGTGTAATGGTTGACCATCGAGTCCATCGCTCCTGCCGATACACCAAAATAGAGCCGTGGCCGTCCCAGTTTCTTGAAGTCGCGTAGGTCGTCGCGCCAGTTGGGCTGCGGCACGATGGCGACTTTATAGCCGTGAGCCTCCAGCACTCGTCCGATGACGGCTGTGCCCATCGACGGGTGGTCGATGTAGGCATCACCGGTAAACAGGATGACATCAGCCTGTTCCCATCCCAGGTGCTCCATCTCCTTGCGGGTAGTGGGCAACCATTGACCCTTGATGCGGTGGTCGTTATGTCGTTGATCCTGTTTCATTTTCATCGTTATTATTATCTACTCTAGAACCTGTACTCTAGAACCTCTAGAATATCTAGAATATCTAGAATATCTAGAATCTCTAGATCATCTAGAACCTAAAGCCTCCCCTCGAGCATCTCTTCAAGTTTCAGAATCTCGTCGCGGTACTGGGCGGCCTCAAGGAAGTCCATACGCTTGGCGGCCTCAATCATCTGGGTCTTGAGGCGGTCAATGGCTGCCTGCATGTCCTTGCCGCTCATGTAGGCAACGACAGGATCGGCGGCAACGCCGGCACTACTGTCAAATTCCTCGGCATAACGCATCTCGGGTTTAGGAACAGCCTGAGCAGCAGGTTGCAAGCCCTGGTTATGACGGCTGGGTGCTGTCGGGTGATGCATATCGGTATCCTGACCGATAATCGCTGTGCGGGCCTTGATGATGGCAGTGGGAGTGATGCCGTTCTCATCGTTGTACTTGAGTTGCAAGGTGCGGCGGCGCTCGGTCTCATCAATGGTCTGGCGCATCGAGTCAGTGATATTGTCGGCATACATGATGACGGTGCCGTTCAGGTTGCGTGCTGCACGGCCTGCAGTCTGGGTCAGGGAACGACGGCTGCGCAGGAAGCCCTCCTTGTCGGCATCGAGAATGGCGACAAGCGATACTTCGGGCAGGTCAAGGCCCTCGCGCAGCAGGTTCACACCGACGAGCACGTCGATGGCTCCGGCACGCAGGTTGTCGATGATTTCGATGCGCTCCAGTGTCTCAACGTCGCTGTGCATATAGGCAGTGCGGATGTCGAGCCGCTTGAGGTAGTCGCTCAGCTCCTCCGCCATGCGTTTGGTCAGGGTGGTGACCAGGGTGCGCTCGCCGCGCTCGATGCGCAACTGTATCTCCTCGACCAGGTCATCGACCTGCCCCTGTGAGGGACGTACGATAATCTGCGGGTCAAGCAGTCCTGTCGGGCGAATCAACTGTTCGGTGATGATACCTTCGCTCTTGTTGAGTTCGTAATCGGCGGGTGTGGCACTCACATAGATGGTCTGATGAGTCATCGCCTCAAATTCCTCGAACCTTAACGGCCTGTTGTCCAGTGCTGCCTCGAGACGGAATCCATAGTGTACCAGATTGGTCTTGCGGGACTGGTCGCCACCGTACATGGCACGTATCTGAGGTATAGTGACATGGCTCTCGTCGATGATGGTGAGAAAATCGTCAGGGAAATAGTCCAGCAGGCAGAACGGTCTCATACCGGGTCGGCGGCCGTCGAAATAACGGCTGTAGTTCTCAATGCCTGAGCAATAGCCCACCTCGCGCATCATCTCCATGTCATAGGTCACGCGCTCGTTCAGTCGCTTGGCCTCGGCAAAGCGGTTTTCGCGGGCAAAGGCAGCCACCTGGTTCTCGCGGTCAATGTCGATTTGCCCCAAGGCACCCATCATGCGCTCCTTGGTAGTCACAAAGATGTTGGCTGGGAAAATCTTGAAGCCCTCGACGTCCTCGGTGGGCAGTTGTGTCTCGCTGTCAAGCACCTGGATACGTTCAATCTCGTTGCCCCAGAAGATGACACGCAGCATGATATCCTCATCGCTCAGGAATATGTCAACGGTATCTCCCTTGACGCGGAAAGTACCCATCCTCAAGTCAGCATCACTGCGTGAATACAGGGCGTCCACCAGACGGTGAAGCAACTGGTCGCGTCCGATCTGTTGACCCACTTTCAGTTCAACGGCGTTGGCGGTGATGTCTTCGGGGTTGCCCATGCCGTAGAGGCACGACACGCTCGACACGACCACGATGTCGCGCCTGCCTGAAAGTAACGCGGTCACCGTCGCGAGGCGCAGGCGTTCAATCTCGTCGTTGATGGCAAGGTCTTTCTCAATATACTTGTCGGTCGATGGGATATAGGCTTCGGGCTGATAGTAGTCGTAGTAGGAGACGAAGTAGTGCACAGCGTTCTCAGGGAAAAAGCCCTTGAACTCGGCGTACAGCTGCGCCGCCAGCGTCTTGTTGTGTGACAAGACCAGGGTGGGACGTCCCGTCCGTGCGATGACATTGGCCATCGTGAACGTCTTGCCCGAACCGGTTACGCCCAGCAGCGTCTGGTAGGGAACACCGTCGTTCACACCGCCTGCCAGCTCGGCGATTGCCTGTGGCTGGTCACCTGTCGGCTCATATTCACTGTGCAGTCTATACTCCATTGCTTTCCTTTTTACTACAAGAGTGCAAAGTTACGAAATAGTTTTCACTTTTTCAGTTTTCTGCCATCATTTATTTTGATAGTGTTTGCCTGGCTTTGCTTGTTGTGATTTCTCGGCTTGCAGCTTGATGGATTGTTTAAACTTTCTGGGCTATTTCGAGTCTTAAATGTAATAAATTATTAATTTTGCAGGAGAATTGGAAAAAGTGGTCATCATAGGGTCTGGTAACGTGGCAACAAGCCTGGCACACGGCTTGTCGGCACGTTGTGAGGTGGTGCAAATCTATAGCCGCCAGTTGCCTCACGCCCAGGCATTGGCCGATGCCATCAACTGCCCGCTTGCCACCGATGACTTGCTAGCCCTTGTTCCTGATGCCGATGCCTACATGGTTGCGGTACGCGATGATGTGATTGCCGATGTGGTGGCTGCTGTGCCCGACAATGGTGCCCTGTGGCTTCATACCTCGGGCAGCAAGGGGATAGACCTGTTTAAGGGACATCGCGCACACTATGGCGTGTTGTGGCCCATGCAGTCGTTCTCGCGTGAGATGGTCGTGGCGCTTGATGACGTGCACTTCTTTGCCGAGGCGAGTGACGAGGCAACGTTGGCTCATCTGATGGCCCTTGGCCGCATGCTCTCGCGTCATGTCATTGAGGCTGACAGCGACAAGCGTCGTCGCTTGCACGTCGCCTCAGTCTTCTCCTGCAACTTTGCCAACCACATGTGGTCGCTTGCCGACGAGGTGCTGAGTGAGGCTGAATTGCCTTTTGACGCGCTGCTGCCGTTAATCCGCACCACTGTCGATAAACTGGACCGCCTCTCGCCGGCTCAGTCCCAGACAGGCCCCGCCATACGCCATGACAACCAGGTCATCGAGAGCCACTTGGCGATGCTTGATGGCGACAAGCGTGAGATTTACCGCCTTCTTTCTGATTCCATTATGAACCGTAACCCGCTTGACGACAATGCTAAATAATTTAGATAAATATGATGTGGTACTGGGCAGTAACTCGCCCCGACGACGGGAACTGTTGAACGACATGGGTGTGAAGTTCCGTGTCGAGGCCATCAAGGGCATTGACGAGACCTATCCCGCCAGCCTGCCCGTTGAGGAAATCCCCGTCTTTCTTGCACGCATCAAGGCCGAGGGGCATCCTCTCAAGGAAAACGAGCTGCTGATTACTGCCGATACGGTCGTTGTACTCGATGAATCGGTGCTGGGCAAGCCGACGGGCGAGGCCGATGCCCACCGCATGTTGCGTGCCCTCTCGGGCCGAGCCCACAGGGTCATCAGCGGTGTGTGTGTCACGACCGTGGACCGAACGGAGTCGTTTGCCGACACGAGCATCGTCCATTTCGCTGACCTGACCGACGACGAGATTGACTACTACATCATGCACTACCGTCCACTGGACAAGGCGGGAGCCTATGGCATCCAGGAATGGATTGGCAACATCGGCATCACGGGCATCAGTGGTGACTTTTATAACGTGATGGGCCTGCCCACGCGCAAATTGTACCAATTATTGAAGACGTTCTAATCTATCGACGACGATGAAGAATTGGTTCAAATACATCTCGATGGTTGCTGTGGCATTGATCGGATTCAATTCTACGGCAAACGGAAAAGTGTTGTTCTTCGACACTTGGCATCAGGTTTTTGAATTGAAGTCTGTTGGGTATGTATTTGAAAGTTCGGTCATCATGGAGAGTCCCTTTGAGCTTTACTTTTTAAAAGAAGAGGGAGACTTTGACGAAAAATATATTGAGGACCACATGGCAGCCTTGTGGAACGACTCCACCTGGTTGATTAACAGTAAATATCTGAAGAATAACTTCAGTGGCGATGGCGGGATGATGAGAGGTTTTGTGCCTCTATATTTTAATGAAAGAGTCGCTTATGCGGTTTACATGCCCTTTGAGGATTCTTATTATGATTTGGAGTTTTATTACATTGATTTCCAGAATGCTAAGGTCAAGAAGGTGTGCCGCAAGTATCTGTTAGACTTGCTCACGGATTATCCCGACCTGAAGATGCGTTATGAGGGAATGAAGTGTAATAATAAGCATCAAATCATTGAGGAGTACTTTTTAGAGTATATCGAACGCGCATCCGATGATCTAATGCGTCCCAGTATTGTTGACTTAATCAATTAAACAATCAAATAAAATGAAAAGAAACCTGCTTAGACATCTCGTCTTGTTTTTGATTGCGGCGACAGCGTTTTGTGCTAGCGCTGACAATGAACCGCGCGACACGGTCTATTTCTATGATACGTGGCAGCAAATGCTTGAGATGTCGCCCTCGGCAATGATTGTATCACCAATTATTGAGACGGAAAACCCCTATGAGGTAGATATCTACACGACACAAGATGATTATCGCCTCTATAATCACCTGGCAGCAACAATAGGCGACAGTATATGGCTCGTCAGCACTTCTTACCTGCAAACTAATTTCGAGGGTGATAGCGAGAAGCCGTGTGGTGGCCGGTTTCTTTATGTCCCCTTGTTTTTCAACGAGAAGGTGGCATATCTGATGGCTCCGACCTACGGCATCAAGGAAATCCTGTTTGGACCGATGGAAGTGACCTCAAGCAATGATGTGGATTACTATTATTTTGATTTTAAGAAACGGGAGTTACGCAAGGTCAGTTCAAGTGTGTTGAGTGAATTGCTCGAGGACTACCACGACCTGCAGATGCGCTATGAGGGCATGAAGGACTACAAGAAAAAATACATGATCGAGGAGTTTTTTATGAAATATGTTGATAGGGCTTCTCAGGACTTCATGCGACCTTATATTGTTGACCTTGTAGAATAATACACTTCATCATGAATAGGTTGTTGAGTCATATCATCTTTGTTTTGCTCGCTGCGGCTAGCCTAAGTGCCCATGCCGTGGAGGAGCGTCATGACACAATCTATTTCTATGAAACTTGGGAACAAATTTTATATGATGAGCCCGTCGAGATGATTGTGGATCCTTTCATCGATGTTTACTCCTATGCACTGGATTTTCTGACATATGAAAAGATTCTCAACGACAAGATCAATAAGCAATATATTGCGGCCTATGTGGGTGATGGCTATTGGTTCATCAACAGCAATTACCTGTATAAGAATTTTGAAGTCGATTTGAATTACCTCAGTCACTATGTACCGCTATACTTCAATGACAAAATAGCCTATACGCTCTCGGTGGCCAATG
Source organism: uncultured Prevotellaceae bacterium (assembly GCA_946186345.1). Classification (GTDB taxonomy): domain Bacteria; phylum Bacteroidota; class Bacteroidia; order Bacteroidales; family Muribaculaceae; genus Sodaliphilus. The sequence continues at coordinate 27,629 of CAMHMV010000021.1, forward strand.
TCGGTTTTATGGACGATGTATCTGTTGATGACGAGAGCGATGTCATCGACTATTACTACATTGATTTTGTGAATTACAAGGTGCGGCGTGTTAATCCCACTGTGTTGAGTGAGTTGCTCCGGGACTATCATGACCTGCTCATGCGCTATGAGAGCATGAAGGATTACAAGAAACGCAATATCATCGAGGATTATTTCTTCAAGTACATCAAGCGGGCTACCGATGATTTCATGCATCCCGATATCCTTGATTTGGTCAAAGATGATGCCGCCTTTATAAATTGATGTCAAGCCAATGAATAAGACTGTAACACAATACTTGTTTACCGCCTCCTGTCTCCTGCTGAGCCTGTTGCTGTTAAGCGCATGTTTCAGGAACGGCAACACGGCAGGAAATACAATAACGTCTTCTGACTCGGTGATTACCGCAGCCAAGTTGCTCTCGATGCAGCGCACGGCTGATTATACGCTCGTTACCGTGGGTGACCCGTGGAAGGGTGGGGTGCTGCACCGTTATGTGCTGGTGCCACGTGATGCCGACCTCCCGAAAGATCTGCCCGAAGGGACTGTCGTTCGCACCCCTGTCCAGCGTGCGCTGGTCTATTCTTCGGTCCACACGAGCCTGCTTGACGAATTGGGCGCCATCAATGCTGTACGCGGTGTGGTGGACAGCCAGTACTTTATTGACTCGACGATTGTCAACGGGGTGGCAAAGGGTGCCATAGCCGACTGCGGCAATTCGATGAATCCCACCGTCGAAAAGGTGATTGACATGCAACCCGACGCCATCATGCTATCACCATATCAGGATGCCAGTTATGGCCAGATTGCCAAGTTGGACATTCCTATCATTGAATGTGCCGACTATCTGGAATATGACCCGTTGGGACGCGCTGAGTGGGTAAAATTCTATGGCGAACTGGTGGGTAAACGCGCCGAGGCCGATAGCCTGTATAATGCTATCGTTACCGCCTATAATGAAGTGAAACAAGCCGCAGCGGGTGCCGAGAACCATCCCACTGTCGTGACCGAAATGGTCATCAGCGGCGTGTGGAACGTGCCCGGCGGCGAGAGTTACATGGCCCGAATCCTGCATGACGCCGGTGGCAATTACCTGTGGGCCGATGACAAGAACACGGGCTCGCTGGCACTGGATTTCAATCAGGTGCTAGCCGTGGCACAGGATGCTGACTACTGGTTCATCAAGTGGACCAACATCAATTCGTTGAAGGACCTGCAGGGTGCCTATGACCTGAATAAGGAAATGGCGGCCTTCCAGAATAAGCATGTCTATGTTTGTGATACCGACAAGACCCGCTTCTTTGACCGCATCCCCTTCCATCCCGATGTGCTGCTGCGTGAGTTTGCTGCCATCCTGCATCCCGAACTGTTCCCCGATTTCCAAAACCAAATGTATCACCACATTGACTGACAAGCCCATGACATATCGCCGCTATGCCGTCACGATGCTGGCTTTGACGGTGCTGCTGGTGCTGTTGGCACTGGCATGCCTCGTCTTTGGATCGGTGGACATTCCCGTGGGCAGGATTGTGGATATCCTGTCGGGCAAGGGCAGCGGTAACAAGGCATGGGACATCATCATTCTGCAATCGCGCATTCCCATGATCGCCACGGCGGCACTGGCTGGTGCAGCGCTCTCCATCTCGGGTCTGCTCTTGCAGACGACCTTCAACAACCCGCTGGCGGGGCCCTCGATACTCGGTGTCTCGTCGGGTGCTGGCTTGGGTGTCGCTATCGTCATCTTGGCGTTGGGTGGTTCCCTGGGTGGCTTGCTCGGTGAGAACGTGGGCAGTTACTTGGCCATCCTCGTGGGTGCCTTGTTGGGTGCTGGCGTGGTGTTGGCGGTGCTCATTGCTTTCTCGACGATTGTGCGCAGCAACACGATGCTGCTCATTATCGGTATCCTTGTGAGCTACCTTACTTCAAGTGTGGTGCAGCTGCTCAACTCGGTGGCAACCGAGGAGGGTGTCCACAACTATGTCGCTTGGGGCTTCGGTAATTTCTCGGGCGTCAGTGCGGCACAGATGCCGGTCTATGCGGGTGTTATCATCCTGGCACTTATCGGTTCGGCACTCATGGTCAAGCCTTTGAACGCCATGTTGCTGGGTACGCGTTATGCCCGCAATTTGGGTATCAATGTGTCGCGTTCCCGCAATATCCTGTTGTTCATTACGGGCGTCTTGACCGCTGTGGTGACTGCCTTCTGTGGCCCTATCGGCTTTATCGGACTGGTAGTGCCCCACATCGCACGCATGTCACTTGGTACGAGCAACCACAGCCGCCTGGTGCCTGCCACCATCCTTGCGGGAGCCGATATCGCCCTGCTGTGCGCCCTGGCAAGCGTCTGCAATCCTCATGGCATCATTCCCATCAACGCCATCACGCCCATCATCGGTGTGCCCATCATCCTGTATATCATCATCAACCGTCGCCGAATACAATATTTTAACTAATGAAAGAAAACAACGCCATATTGTCCACCCGTGACCTTGCTGTAGGCTACCGTAATGGCAAGCAAGAAGTCACTTTGCTTAGCGGTTTAAACCTGACATTGGAGAAAGGCAAACTCGTTGCCCTGCTCGGACAGAACGGAGCAGGTAAATCGACCCTGTTGCGGGCCCTCACCTGCGATGAGCGACCCCTGGGTGGAACAGTTGACATTAATGGCAGGAATCTTCTGGAGATGTCCCAGAAGGAACGCTCGCGCATCATCGGTCTTGTTTCGACCGAGCGCATCCAGGCCGGTGCCCTCACCGTGAGGGAACTGGTAGGGTTGGGACGTCAGCCGCATACGGGCTTCCTGGGACGACTGGATGATGAGGACCATGAGATTGTGAAGCAGTCGATGGCCGATTCGGGCATTATCGGCAAAGCAGGGGAATACATGGCTTCGTTGAGCGACGGTGAGCGCCAGAAGGCGATGATTGCCCGTGCCCTGGCACAGCAGACCCCCATCATCATCCTCGACGAGCCTACCGCCTTCCTCGACGTTGCGAGCCGCATCGAGACGATGCGTCTGTTGAAGACCCTTGCCCACGACCGCGGCAAGGCTGTACTGCTCTCCAGCCACGACATTTCCCAGTCCCTCATGCTGGCTGACGAACTCTGGCTCATCACCACCGACCGCCAAGTTCTCACCGGCACTCCCGCCGACCTCATCAAGGCTGGCGCCATGGATCATCTCTTCGAGAATCGCTCTATCCACTTCAATCCCACCATCCTCGACTACTCTTTCTAGAAAAAAATAACAAGAGACTTGGATAGTGTAAATTAATTACTTGATAATCAATGGTTTATTATTGATTATCCGTTTCTTGTTCCCTGCTTGAAGTGGATGCCTCCGATTTTGGTAGTTGTTACACTTGCATGAGTTTTCTTGTAAGTAACTGATATATAGTTATTTATGTTTGTTTTATGGTGGTGTGCCGACTCACTTTATGGCCTGAAAATTTGGTCAATTCAACAGTTTGTAGTACTTTTGCACTACAAACCAATTACTAACAACTTATGCTAAGACGAGTTTTTTTAGCGCTTGCTGTTGTGATTGCTGTGTCTGCCGTAGGGCAGGATTTTAAACTGCACGCTACCAAATATCACCCTGGACAGGGTGGTGCTGGTTGGGTAACAGCAAGCGGAGACC
>CAMHMV010000022.1:0-29519 GCA_946186345.1 uncultured Prevotellaceae bacterium
ACCATCACCGCTGATCCAACTTCATGGGATTTTGGAACAGTTGTGAAGGGTTATACTTCAGTAAAGGCTTTCACTATCACTGGCAAAGGCTTGACCAGTAATATGACGGTGTCTTCCAACAGCAGCAACTTCAAAGTCAGCAAGACGTCTTTGAATGCCAGCGGCGGATCCTTTAATGTGACCTATCAGCCCAGTGCAGCAGGCTCACACAGTGCAACTATCACCATCAGTGGTGGTGGTACGACCAAAACTGTACCCGTAAGCGGTAAGTGTGAAAATGGATATATCACTGTCACACCCACAGCTTTGAGCTTTGGAAATGGTCTCATCCCAAGCAAAACCTATTCCAAGTCGTTTACTGTAACAACCAATGTGCCGGGAGCCTTGAGTTCGTCCTACTCCGAAACGGTTAGCGGCGTGTTCACCGTTCCGTCTGTGACAGGAGCTGGCTCCCACACTGTGAAATTCATGTCGTCTGATGCAGGAAGTTACAGCGGCGTCATCAACATCAATGACCCCAAGAGTGGCGCTACCGCTAGGGTCACTATGGATGCCCAGGTTGCAGCAACCATCACCGCTGATCCAACTTCATGGGATTTTGGAACAGTTGTGAAGGGTTATACTTCAGTAAAGGCTTTCACTATCACTGGCAAAGGCTTGACCAGTAATATGACGGTGTCTTCCAACAGCAGCAACTTCAAAGTCAGCAAGACGTCTTTGAATGCCAGCGGCGGATCCTTTAATGTGACCTATCAGCCCAGTGCAGCAGGCTCACACAGTGCAACTATCACCATCAGTGGTGGTGGTACGACCAAAACTGTACCCGTAAGCGGTAAGTGTGAAAATGGATATATCACTGTCACACCCACAGCTTTGAGCTTTGGAAATGGTCTCATCCCAAGCAAAACCTATTCCAAGTCGTTTACTGTAACAACCAATGTGCCGGGAGCCTTGAGTTCGTCCTACTCCGAAACGGTTAGCGGTGTGTTCACCGTTCCGTCTGTAACAGGAACTGGCTCTTACACTGTAAAATTCATGTCATCTAATGTGGGTAGTTACAGCGGCGTCATCAACATCAATGATCCCAAGAGTGGCGCTACCGCTAGGGTTACTATGGACGCCAAAGTCGCAGCATCACTCACCGTCAGCCCTCAGAATAAGATTTTAGGAACGGTGACCAAGGGAGGCATTGCAACAGCTACCTTCACTATCACAGGAACCAATCTGAACACACCAATTACTTTGGTAGAGCCTTTCAGTGAAACGACAGGCGGAGAATTCTCTATTTATCCGAAATCGCTTCCCGCAACTGGAGGTACTGTCACTGTAACTTATAACGCACTATATACCGGGGCTGCTGGCGCTGCATTCAAGTATAAGAGTGGTAATCTAGTTGTTAACTTCTCAGTATCGGCTAATTGTGTTGCCCCTGCACCCAGTGTGACAGTCAACCCAGAATCAGTGGAATTCAATGCTAGTGGAAGCAAGCTTTTCAAAGTAAATGGCAGCAACTTGACTAATGATTTATCTCTTGTGCTGAAGAATAACTCTAATGGTTATTTCAGCATCAACAAGACAACTATCAGCAAGTCTGAAGCAAGCTCATCTACTGGTTCGTCGGTAAAAGTAACTTTCACTCGTCCCTCAACAGGTAATCTCACACATGCGAGCGCGCAAGTTGAGATCTGGCATAACGGGACACTTCTCAAGACTGTTTATTTGAGTTATTTAAATGATGATATCATACAGCCAGAACTCAACTTATCAGGACCGACTGATGAAGAGACAGGTTCCATTATGAAAGAAGCAGATTAGACCGCACAAGATGTATGAGCCACATCTTCCTCAACAATAATTGTGATTGGCAAGATTAATTGTTAACACACGCTACATCAGGAAGATAACTAAAAGAATGAAGTAAGCCCCAAAAGTTGTACGAGAACTTTTGGGGCTCTTCTGTTTGTCAACTCTCTGACTGATTTACATGCTAAAACTTCTATTACCTGGGTGGGGCGTTATTCGGGGGTGGTTGAGAGGAGGTAGCTGATCAGGTAGGAGACGTCAGCGATGGTGACTTTGCTGTCGCCGTTCATTTCGGCAGCAGCGGGGTTGTAGTGGTCAGTCTCTACGTCCTCGGTGCCGGCGAGGAGGGCATTGATCAAGGCGGAAACGTCGCTGATGCTCACTACGCCGTCCTTGTTCACATCGCCCATCTGATAAGCCGGTTCAAGCATTCCGATAATGACGTAATTCTGCTCCAAGCTAAGGGTTATCTCATAATCACCGGTCCTCAGAGCGCGGACATCCGAGAAGTTGTCCCAGGACAAAGTCAGGGGCTTTCCGATAAGCTCATCAGTTAACCTTAATTCCTCGTCACCAATATTTTCGGGGCCGAAACGGAAAGGCAAGATATAGTTCCAGCCGCCCATATCCCCGTTGTCATCAAGCTCAGTCGAGAAACCGAAGGTCCTGTCTGCTTCAATGTGAACGGTGGCGGTGTACAGCTCGTTCTCAGGATCATACTGCATCTTGGTGCCATCCGAAGGCGACCATGCCTGGTCGTCAATCTCTCCCATGATGTGAACGGTGGGGACAAAGGGCTCCTCATCAAGTGTCATAAACACATCTGGCCTGCACCAGTCGCTCAGCGTGCCGTCATTGCCGATAGCCTGCACCTGCACCTCGTACTCGGTCGCGAGCTCAAGGCCCTCGATGGTGTACTCCGTCTTGTTGAGGTTGTTCACATAGGTCCAATCCTGAGCCCGCATCTTCATGCCGGTAGCATCACCCTTATAAACTTCAAGCACAGCGATGTCGGGCGAGAAGTTGTTATCAGTGGTGGTAATCGTGATTTTCTGACCCGTACTGGCAACAACCGCCCAAGCATAGGTCTCACCGATGCTGAAGTAGTGGTTCACGGCAGCGGTTTGAGGTGTTGACACGGCAAGGTTACCAGAACCATCACTGGTGGTGGCCGTTGTAATCTTCATCGTGAAGACCGCATTGGTGTAACCTTCGGGAACGGTGTAGGTAATGTTACCATAGGAACCATCATTGTTGTAGTTATTCCTGAAGTAGATAATCGAGTTGAGGCCACCGCGCACGTTGGTTCCACCCCAGGGCGCAGGCAACACGATCTCATAATAGCCAGTAGAACTGTACGTGAAGTCGGTTCCGTAAACCGTGCTAAGTAGTTCGACCTCAGGCTCCTCTGCATACAGCCTGTAGCGCAGATTCCAAGCGCTATTGTCATCATCGTTCCAAGTGACTAAACACGAATGAGCTCCTGGCTCAACATACATATCGGTGGGGACAGTGGTCGCATTGATGCCAATCGAAGCAAAAAACGCCACAACGACACCCGACAAAACATATATATATTTCTTCATAAGCAATATCGCATTAAAAAGTTAATAACAGTTTTCGGTCTAAAAATGCTAATAGCAATCGCAAAAATACGCCTTTTCATTCACATTCACAAATATTTATAGATTTTTGGCTCAATAACACTAAGTGCTGTAGCACATTACCCCGCCCATGATAGCACATAAAACAAAAAAATATTATATCTTTGCCCAAGAATAAAAACTGACTGGCCAATGGAATACGATATTTTTATCAGTTACTCACGAGCGGACACACAGATTGTCGATCAATTTGTGACCAAACTCACTGACGCCGGCTACCGCGTATGGATAGACCGCGAAGGCATCGATGGCGGTGACCAGTTCAAGACCAAAATAGTAAGAGCCATCAAAAACTCGGCACTCGTTGTCTTCTTTTCGTCGGCAAACTCCAATGCCTCCAAATGGACCGTCAAAGAAATCAGTTATTCCCTTAAAAATGAAAAAACCATTATTCCCGTCAAGCTAGATGAGGCTGAGTATGCCGAGAGTATCGACTTTGACTTAATTGACATTGATTTCATCCAATACCAGCCAAATCGTTTCAAATCAACCAACGAACAGCTAAATAATGCAATTAAAAGGCACCTTGGGGATTCCACACACCTGGATCGACCTGCAACAACAGATCAAAACAAAACGCATAATCAGTCTCAGAAAACCCATTCTTTTAAATCAACAATTTCAAGATTATTAGGACACACCCCTGATGAGTCTTCACCTGATAGACTGTTTTTTCTAGGCGATTCCTATTTTGATAAGAATGATTATCTGCATGCTGTCCATTATTTTAAATTAGCAGCAGAGCTTGGTCACGCTGAGGCACAATCCAGTCTAGGCCACTGCTTCTACAAAGGCCTCGGGGTAAAACAAAATCCCAGCGAGGCAGTTAAATGGTTCCGAAAGTCCGCAGAACAAGGTAACCCTAGTGCACAATCTAATTTGGGCTTCTGCTTATTCCGTGGTGAAGGTATACCACAAGACAAGGAGGAGGCTGTCAAATGGTTTCAAAAAGCTGCTGAACAAGGAGACGCTTGCGCACAATACAATCTTGGCTTATGCTATCAAGAAGGTCATGGCATACTACAAGACAACAATGAAGCTGTAAAATGGTACGAGAAAGCAGCCAAACAAAAATACGCTGATGCACTATGTAATCTTGGCTACTGCTACGAGATGGGTCTAGGTGTATCCAAAGATTTACAAAAGGCCATAGAACTCTACCGTAAGTCTGCTAAACAGGGTAATAAAAAAGCCATCGAGAATCTAAAGATACTGGGGAAATGGCCTAAATGACAAACTCATAGTTTTCCAAACTTATAGCGACACGAGGCGCAGCCACAGAATGGCTGCGCCTCATGTCGTGAATCGGTCAAGAGTCAGTGCTTGGCGCCTCTCTAAACTCTAAACTTCAATTTTGAAGCCAGCTTCAAAATTGAACCTTCGCTGCGCTGGTGGTGCCGTCGCTGTAGGTGGTTACCTGGATGGTCAAGCCGCTAGGCTTTGCCATCTCCTGGCCTGCCATGTTGAAGTAGCGCACGCCGGAAACGCTCTTGCCTGCATTGACCTCATTAACTGAAGAGGGATGCGGATAAACCTCGAGATAGACGATGTCACTCTTGTTGGTCACGCCCTCAACGGTGTAGTTCAGCTGCATACCGATGCGCCAGGTGAACATGGGATTGTCACCCTCGTTGGTGCGATAGAAGTAGATGCGGCGCAGGTAGAAGTCATAACCGCTGTAGGCATAGGGAATCTCGGTCATGTCGGTGTCAAAACCGTTGTTGGCTCCATAGGTCGCGTAGTCGAACGTGAACAGCTGGTCCTCATCGGTAAAGATGCTGTAGGTCAAGCAGTCGGGATCCAGCGGGTTGCCGTCAACGTCAACCAGGTTGATGTTGAAGTCCAGACGGGTGTAACCGGTCTCGTCACCGCTGTCAAAGAACTCCAGCACCTCGGGGTTGGCAGGCACAGCAGGAGTAGCATCGGCCACCATTGTCCAGGTCGAGCCCCACTCGATGGTGGCTACACTGCCGTCGTCGCTCCAAAGGCCGGCAAGACCCGTTGCCACGCAGTTGTAGGGGAAGGGATTCTCCAGACTGCCATCGCTGCCCAGCATGGTGATGATGCCGTTCTCGTTATCCACAGCGTAGGTCACCTCGGTAGCACGGTCATCGGCAATGAAATCAAGCCAGTAGAAGTCGTCACCCAGATCAATGACATCGGTCGTTCCCCATGACAGGATCACACCATAGCCATATTCCTCGTTATAGGCTACATATTGTCCCAGGGGAACCGAAATCGTCTGGCCGTCCTCGCTCAACTCGCCGACAGCCCACACGCCGGTACCCTCGGCATAGCACAGGATGTCCTGGATGTAAACCGTCTTGCCGTCATCGGCATAGACGATCTTCACACGACCCGTCTGATAGTCGGTGTCATAGCCGTAGAGGCTCGTCATCAGGTACTCACCAGTGCGCAGGTAATTCACCACGGTGCCCTCGGGCTGCTCGGTGATAATGTCAACACGCGACGGGGCGTTCAGCGCTGTGGTCGACTTCATCTTGTCCATCGGGCGGTAGGCGTTGCCCCTGGAATTCACACCTGCCATCGCGCTGACGGCGACGGCAACACTCAAGATAAGTAATGATAATTTCTTCATAATGATAAGTGGGTTAAATTGGTTAATATTTGGTCATGAATGGTTTTCTATACTCCGCGCCACAAAAATAATCAAAATGAACGAAAAACCTAAATCTTATCACCAAAAACTTACAACTTAAAACTATTTTCACTATATTTGCACTTTCAACCTTAACATTGACCTTGAATAAGATGGAAACCTTGAACCAATTCTTTACGACAATGAGCGACTACCTCTGGGGGTGGCCGATGATCATATTACTGCTGGGCACACACATTTTCCTGACCATTCGCTTGGGATTCCCGCAGCGCAAACTATTGACAGCCATCAAATTGTCCATCAGCAAGGACAAGGACTCCACTGGCGACGTGTCACAGTTCGGTGCACTGGCGACAGCGCTGGCGGCAACCATCGGCACGGGTAACATCGTCGGTGTGGCGACAGCCGTCGCCCTGGGTGGTCCCGGAGCCGTGCTGTGGTGCTGGCTCTCGGGCGTGTTCGGCATTGCCACCAAGTACAGCGAGGGCCTGTTGGCCATCAAGTACCGCGTCAAGGCCGACGATGGCCGCATGCTGGGCGGACCCATGTATGCCCTGGAGCGTGGTCTGGGTTGGAAATGGCTCGCCATCTTGTTCGCCCTGTTCACGGCACTGGCATCCTTCGGCATCGGCAACACGGTGCAGGCCAATGCCATCTCGACCATCGCCAACGAATCCTACGGCATCCCCGCCTGGGTGACAGGTGCCGGCGTCTGCCTGCTGACGGCGCTCGTCCTGCTGGGCGGCATCAAGAGCATCGCCCGCGTCTGTGGCGCATTGGTGCCCTTCATGGCCTTCTTCTACGTCATCGGCTGCATCTACATCCTCTTTGCCAACGGGCAGTACGTCTGGCCCGCCATCAAACTCATCTGTGAATCGGCATTCACGCCTCAGGCTGCCGGCGGCGGCTTTATAGGCACCACGGTCATCATTGCGGCCCGTATGGGTATCGCCCGCGGTCTGTTCAGCAACGAGTCCGGTCTGGGTTCCGCGCCCATCGTGGCTGCTGCCGCCCAGACACGCAACCCCGTGCGCCAGGCCCTCGTCTCCTCTACGGGCACCTTCTGGGACACGGTAGTCATCTGCGCCTTCACGGGACTGGTGATTGTCAGCTCTATCCTCGCCCACCCCGACATCAGCGCCAGCGACGGTGCCGCCCTCACCAAGGCCGCCTTCTCCAAGATCCCCTACGTGGGCACTCCCCTGTTGACCTTCGGCCTGCTGACGTTTGCCTTCACCACCATCCTCGGTTGGTGCTACTATGGCGAGCGCGCCGTTGAGTACCTCAAGGGTAAGCGCTGGATGCTGGCTTACCGCATCCTGTTCGTTGCCATGGTCTTTGTGGGCAGCATCATCAGCCTCGACGTCGTGTGGAACGCCGCCGACTGCATGAACGCCCTTATGGCGATCCCCAACCTTGTTGCCCTGCTCCTGCTGAGCAACGTCATCGCCCGCGAGACCAAGCATTACCTCTACGGCAACCGCCTCGACCACCACGCCCCCACCGACCCTAACGCCCCCCTCTAGACCATCTAGTTTCTCTAGTTCATCTAGAATCTCTAGTTTTTCTAGTATATCTAGTTTCTTTAGAGCATCTATACCCCCTCTGCCCCAGCCCGTTAGCGCCAGGCAGAAAATATTTTCCTGAAAAATCCTTGCCAGTTCAGGAAAAAGCAGTACTTTTGCAGCCGGGTAAGTCCTACACGGCCAGCTCCCTCCCAATCCCCCAGGTCTTGACCGAAGCAAGGGTAACGAGGTTGTAGCGGCGCGCTGTAGTTCACTTGCCCTTTTTTTGTACCCCTACCCCAACTCCTCATTTTCCCCTATTCCTTTAATCTTTGTTAAAAGGCGGACTGCCCATGCAGCATGTTGCAAATTAATTGTAACTTTGTGAGAAATAAAGTCCTATCAACTTTTAAAGTATCGTATTAATCTGTTTTAAATTCTTTTCATCATGGAATCTAAACTCAACTTTTTCAGGAGCCTGGCCTTGATGGTTGCGGGCTTGATGTGTTTCTCGAGTTCTGCGACTGTCGACAACCTCTCGGGCAGGGTTGGCGACATGAACGGTGACGGCCGTATCGGCATCACCGATGTGGTTGAAATCATTGACGCCGTTCTCGTCGACAGTCCCGCTAACGCGATGATCGACATCAATGGTGATGGCCAAATGACGATTAACGACATCACCACGCTCATTGACCAAGTCCTGGATGTCAATCAGACGTCCCAACGCTATGTGGCCTATGGCGTGCCGTTCACGATGGTCATCGTCGATGGAGGCACCTTCAGGATGGGTGCCACCTCCGAGCAAGCCAGCGAAGCCAATTATGATGAGTATCCCGTGCACCAGGTGACCCTCTCCACCTACACCATCGGTCAGACTCAGGTCACCCAAGAGCTATGGGAGGCAGTGATGGGCTACAACCCCAGCTTAGGAGTCATCAACCCGCAGAACCCCGTCGAGAACGTATCGTGGTTTGAATGCCAGCGGTTTATTAGCGACTTGAACACCTTGACAGGTTGCCAATTCCGCCTGCCGACTGAAGCCGAATGGGAATTTGCAGCCCGTGGCGGCAACAAGAGCAAGCATTACAAGTATTCAGGCAGCAACAACTATGATGAAGTGGCATGGTGCGAACTGAACAGCAACGACAGGACACAGCCTGTCGGCACCAAGAAAGCCAACGAGCTGGGCATTTACGACATGAGTGGCAATGTGTGGGAATGGTGCTATGACTGGTGGGGCATGTACAGCAACGCTAGCTGCGTTGATCCCACTGGACCTGAGACCGGCACCGATCGCGTCTGCCGCGGCGGATGCATGGAGGGGCACGTTAGGTTCTGCCGCATCAGCTATCGCCAGTACTATTCGCCCGAGACCGCACGCCGTGACCTAGGCCTGCGCATCGCGCTATAATCCCCACTAAACCCACGTGAGTTCAACAACAATCAAGCATTGATGTTCAACCTATTCACCATGTAGAGACGCAAAATTTTGCGTCTCCAAGCGTTAGGCATTACCAAAATGCTGCTCTGGAGACGCAAAATTTTGCGTCTCTACTGGCCGTTTTGAGTTCAAGAGTATAGTTTTATAGAACTCCTATTAATATGTGTGCGGTCTGCTTGATTACTTGAGCAGGTCGCGCACTTCTTCAAGGCTGCCGTCGTTGGGCGACGGGGTCACGCCCAGCAGATAGCACAACAGCGGATAGACGCAAACGTTGCGGAAACGGTCTGCCTTCACATAGCCCACCTTGAAATCGGGACCGATGGCACGGAAGCCCACCTGCATGTCGGCTGCCGTGTGGTCAAAGCCGTGACTGCCGCGCTGCTTTTTGGACGGCTTGTCGGCAAAGAGCCAGCCCACATCGGGCAACACCACCACATCACCCATGTTCTTATCGGTGCCGTAACCCAGATAGGCGGGTATGTCGGCACGTTTCCACGCGCGGATGTGATCCACATGCTGCAGGGCATCGCAGATGGAGTCGATATACTGCGGGGCACTGGCATAAATCAGCGTGGGATAATCGTTGCAGAAACGCTCATACCAACGCTTGGGCAGCACGTCGTCGATGTCCACAAAGCGCTTGGGATCGACGCTGGCCATACCATGGTCACCGGTAACGATAAAGTTCACCTTGTCGGCGAAGGGCAACAGCTGGATGCGGGCCCACAGCTTGCTCAACAGCAAGTCCATGTTCTCCACGGCGAGGCGCGTATTGCGGTGCATGGGACCATTATCGTGGCCGCTACGGTCAGGCTCCTCAAAGTAGGCCATCACCAGGTGGGGACGGTCTTGCTCGGGCAGACTGAGCAGACGGATAATCTCATCAACACGGCTTTCAAAATCAAGTTGCTCAGTCTGGTAATCGCGCCAGTAGGTGGGATACTCGCCCTTGACAGCGACATCACTGCCCACCCAGAAGACCGTGGCAGTCTTCACGCCTTGATGTTTTGCCGTGAGCCACACGGGGTCGCCACCGTAGTAGCGGCTGTCGGCACGCGTCTCCTTATTGCTCAGCGAGTACTCCACGCCCTTCTCACGGTCCCAGAAGATATTGGCAATGATACCGTGGTGGTCGGGCGTGAGGCCCGTTGCCAGCGTGTAGTGGTTGGGGAACGTCTTGCTCGGGAACGACGGCTGCATCACCGCCTTGACGCCCTCACGCGTCAGCTGGTTCATGAACGGCACGTCGTAGGTGTCCAGATAGTCCCAACGCAGACCATCAAGCGAGATAATCACCGTGTAGTTGTCACGTCCAGCGGCCCATGACTGAACCGCCAGGAGCGGCAGCAGAAGCATCAGTAAAAACAATCTTTTCATCATCTAGAGGTTTAATCGTTTATCATGTTGCAAAGGTAACCAAAAATAATCACCCAACCAAGTCTTCTGCCAGCATTGTCCCGTAGTCCGAGGCTCCGCCTCGGAAACAAAAAATCGAGTAGGTCGGGGAGCGAGAGTTTTGGCTTTCGCTCCCTTTCCTCTCACACCACCGTACGTGCCGTTCGGCATACGGCGGTTTGGTTTGCTTTCAAAGGTGTCTTTGCAGGCTACCTCCCATCGTTCTTGATCTCTGCTGCCGACTGATTGTACCTATCTCTGCGGTGGTAGCATCATCTACGTTTCTGCCATTGCACCTCGTCAGTAACTCATACCGGAACATACATCTTCGATTGATGTTACAAACCATTCGGCCCTTCGCCTTGTCCTGCGCGAGGACGGCTACTTCGGCCTCTGCTGACTTCTCGGCATTCGTTGTTACTACGGCCATTGGCCGATGCCGAGACCTCACGGGATAAACCATACATCTTTCATCGTTTACTCGCCAGATTTACGCATCAAGGTTACGGTCACCTTTGGGAACTTCGTTGCCTTTCGCCAACTTGTCCGCTTGATACGCCTAGTATCTGATTCCTGTTCGTCAAGCCACGATTTCGCTATTGCTTCCTCTCCCCCAACCGTCGCCGATTGAAGCTTGCAAGTCGCTATAGGGTTCGTCGGTGACTACGCCCCGTGTGGACTTTCACCACAGATGTATGACATGCCCGTCGTACCAAAAAATAGGGAGCGGCCACAGATGGTCGCTCCCTTAGCAAATTCAAGTTTAAATGTAATCGCGCTTAGTAACTGGACTCAGAATAGTAGTCTCTTACAGTTACTGGGCCTTCTCGTGAGAGAAGTAGATACCGTTAGCCAGCTGAGGAGTATCCTTGTAGGTGCTCTTCACGCCGATTACGCTCAACTGGTCACCGACAACGATACCAAAGTTCTCCAGCAGGTTCTTGCGGTTGTCACCGGTAGCACCCCAACCGGGATAGCAGCCATAGACATAGACGCTGTTAGTCTCATCCTCGAGATAAAGGTTTCCGTAGGTCGGATTGGCAATCTCAGTGATAATACCAGTCAGCATATAATAGGTATTGGGATCGTCTTCCTTGTCAAGGAACTCGTCGATGGTCACGCGGGTAACGGGAATGCTCTCCTCAAGGATGGCTCCGGTCATTTGAGGAGTCTCCTTGTACTCGCCACGCTTGCCCACGAGGGTAACGACGTCACCTTCCTTCAGGCCAGCAGCCTCAAAGTCACCCTTGGCACCGATGCCATAGACGTAGGTCTCACCCGACCAGTCACGCACGTAAACATTGCCATAGGATGCATTGGCCACCTTGGTGATCACACCGGTGATGCGATACTGGGTATCGCCGACGGGAGCCTCGAGGAACTCCTGGATCGAGCAAGCAACAATCGAACCCTTCTGGTAGATGGTTGCCTGAGCGGTATATTCCTTACCCTTGTCGGTGGTCTTGAAGACTACAGTAGCACTGCGGTCGCCACCATTGTTGGCGGGAGCGCGGAAGGTAACCACGGGCTCAGCGCCACCAGTAACCGACACGATGCCCAGCCAGTCCTCAGCCTCCTCGGGAATCTCAACCGAGACACCGTTGTTGGTCTTGCAGGACAGGTTGATGGCTACCGTACCACCCTCAACGGGGATAGTGGCATCGGCAGGGTCATAACCCTCGACCTTAACCAGCGACTTCTCGATATTGACGACGGTTACGTCAACGAGCTCAACAGTACCGTTATAAACGGTCTTGGGACCCTCGACGGTAACAATGTCACCGACCTCCATGCCCCAGCTCAGGAAGTTCTTGGTACCACCCTTAGCGTCCAGCGTACCATAGATGTAAACCTCACCGGTCTCATCCTCCAGATACCAGTTACCATAGGTGGTGTTAACAATCGACTTAACAGTACCAGTCACACGGTAGGTCTTGCTCTCGGGACCGGCAATAACCTCAGCACAAGTAGCAGGCTTAACTACCGACAGACCCTGAATCACGTTGATGGTCTGGCTCTTGTCAGCACACTTCACGTGGAGTACAGAGGTGCGGCCGTCAGGAGTAGCGTCAGCGCTGAAGGTCACCTTGGTCTCGCCAGCACCGCCGTTCTTCGGGGTGATGGTCAGCCAGGCGGGAATTTCCTCATCGTCAAAGGTCCAAGCTTCCTTGGCCTTCAAGGTAATCGTATTGGAACCACCGGCCTCGTCAATGCTCACGTAGGAAGATGAAACCTGAATCTCATCGAGCAGAGTCATCGCATCGTCATCAGAGCAAGCCGACAGCAGGGCGACCAGTGCAAAAAACGAAATAAAATATTTGAGTTTCATAATATTGTCTTAGTCTTTAGGAATTAGTTGAAGATGTACTTGATACCGATAGATGCGTTCCAGCACTGACCGATGGACTTGTTGGGAACGAAGGTCTTGGTGCTACCACTGATGGAGCCCGGAGTCGAGAAGGTGGCATAGCCCTGAGCGTCAACGCCCTCATACTTGAGGATGCGGGGATCGCTACCAATCTCGGGATTCAGGTACTTGCTCACGCCCCAGCTCGAGTTGAAGAAGTTGAGCACGTTCTTCACGTCGAGGAGCAGTTGCAGGGTGTGCTTGGCACCGCACACGTTCAGTGAGAAGTCATGCTTGTAGCTCAAGTCAATGCGATGAACCCAAGGGCTGTACAGGCTATAGGCCTCGGCATACTTGCCCTGATGGTTCTTCAGGTAGTTGTTGGCATGTACATAGTCCATGAAGCGGGTCTTGTCACCCTCGCTCACGAAGCGGAACTCGCGGTTAGCGACCTGCTCGTCGGTGGGGATGTAGAGGGCGTCGTAGTTGTAACCGTCGCCGTTCATGTCGTTGGCCATCATGTAGGAGTAGTTGTAACCGCCGCGCCAGGTCTCATAGATCAGGCCATAGTGGTTACCGCTCTTGTCGTGACCGGTTGCTGACAGGACGAAACGGTCAGGAGTTACATACTGCGAGTTGTGCAGCTTGATGTTGTTGGGACCCTCAACGGTGGGAACATAGGTGAAGGCGCTCTCGGCAGCGCTACCGGGCATACCGGTAACTTCCTTCTGTACGGTGTGGGTGTAAGCAGCCATCAGGCTCAGCCAATCAGTGGGCTCAGCATTCAGGGTGATGTTGCCAATCCAACCATAACCGCGGCTGGTGTTCTCCAGAACGAAGGCCTTGGTACCCGTGCGGAAACCGGCGGGATAAATGGGACGGTTGTCAGCACCGTTGAAGCGGGCGAAGCCACCCACGCTGGGGATAGCCCAGTCGCTGATGCTGGCAGCATTGATGTTCTTGTTGAAGATACCCTCAACAGTAACGCTCAAGGGGAACGATACGGGGATGCTGTAGTCAACAGCCAACGAGGTCTTCCAGACCATCGGCATCTTGAACTTGGGATCAACAGCGCTGATCGATGAGGGAACAGTACCCATGTCGGGGGTTACGTTCTCGGGATAACCCATGCCGATGAGCTTGTTGCGCAGGGCATTGATCGAAGCCTGGCCGTTCTCGGTCACCAGACCACCGGCAAACTGGCTCATGTCAATGTAGCGGTTACCGTTGGCATCGGTAGTGTAGGCACCACTGTAGTTCTCAAAACCACGGTTGGGCTTATAGACCATTTCACCGGTGTTAGGATCCTTGACCATACCGCCAATCTTGGTGTTGGCGTTGAGCTGAGCCTGATACTGTACCAGACCGCCGTTGGTGGGCATGTTGGTGAAGAATACCAGGGGCAGACGGCCTGAGAACAGACCCGAACCACCACGCACCTTGAGGCTCTTGTTGCCGAATACATCCCAGCTGAAGCCCAAGCGAGGTTGGATAATCAGGTTGCTGCTCGGCCACTTGCCAGTGTCGATGTGGCGAACATTGCCTTTCTTGTCATAATAATCGAGGGCCAGGATGGCGTTGTTGGTGATCAGGTCACCGTTGTTGAAGAACAGACCGTCGAAGCGCAAGCCCAGAGTCAGCTTGAAGTTCTTGGTCATGTTCCACTCGTCCTGAGCATAGATACCAGCCTTGTTGAACTGCACGCGGGCAGCAGGCTTGGTCTCGCTACCGTAACCGTAGGTCAAGCAGACAACCTCGGGGGTAGCACCATTGATAAAGTCGTCAACGCTGTTGTAGCGGTAGTAACCAGTACCGTTACGCATGTACTGGTTGTCGGCCATCTGATGCTCAAATGACAGACCGCCCATGATCTTGTGGTTACCATAGTACCAGGTCACGTCGTCACGCAGGTTCCAGATGGTGTTGTGAACGGCGTTGTTCCAGGTGAACAGCTCATAACCCAGAGCCATGTAGTTGTCCTTGTTGCCCTCGGCATCGGTCATCGTGATGTCGATGAAGGGGAACTCGCTAGAGTTGCTGGCGCGGATGTCATCCAGCTTGGAGTAGGTAGCCAGGAACTGGTTCGACAGGTTGTCGCTCAGACGGCTGTTCAAGTCAATAGAGAAAGAGTGTACCAGGTTGTCCATGCCATACATCGAGTTGGCAAAGGAGAAGGACTTCTGCGATACACGGGCATTAGCCATACGCGTGCCACCGTCCATCGACGAAGCATTGGGATTGCTCCAGTAGCGGTTCTTGGTGTAGTTGTAACGCAGGGCCAGGTGGTGGTCATGGTTGATGTTCCAGTCCAGACGGGCAAGAATCTTGTAGTTGTTCTCGTCGGCGGGGAAGTTGGTATAGGAACCGGTGTCATAACCATACTTGTTCATCACGTGTTCGCTCACGCGGGCCAGGTCGGCGAGCGTGGTGCGAGAGATGTACTGGTCGGGAACGGCAACACCATTTTCCGAAGCACGCCACATATTTACAATAGTCGGTTGCTTGGTCATCTCACCGTTTACAAAGAAGAACAGCTTGTCCTTAAGGATCGGACCGCCGATGGTGGCACCATAGGTGTTCACCTGGAACTTCTCGCGGGCCTGACCGATCTGGGTGCGCTGTACGGCATCACCACGCATGTTCTCATTGCGATGGAAGACGTAGGCACTACCACGGAACTTGTTGGTACCGCTCTTGGTGATAGCGTTAACACCACCACCGATGAAGTTGGTCTGACGAACATCATAGGGAGAAATCACTACCTGCAACTCCTCAATAGCCTCGATACTGATAGGATTACCGCCACCAGGCAGGTTGTCGCTCAGACCGAAGTTGTTGTTGAAGTTGGCACCGTCAACGGTGAAGTTGGCAGTACGGCCATCGGTACCGGCGAAGCTCATGCCGTTACCGCCGTAAGGTGACAGGCGGGTAACGTCAGTCAGGCTGCGGGTAACCGTGGGCAGGTTGCTGATCTGCGTGCTGTTGATGTTGGTTGCAGCACCGGTCTTCTCGGCGCGGAACTTGGTAGCGGCTGCGGTAACGACTACCTCGCCCAGCGTGTTGGCATCAACACTCATGTCAACGTCAAGGTTGGACGTCTCGGCAAGTTGAAGCATCACGCCTTCTACATTGCGCGGTTCATAGCCGATGTAGCTCACCGTAACGGTGTAGGGACCACCGGGACGCATACCTTGGATGGTATAGCGGCCGTCCATGTTGGTCACAGCGTTGTACTTCGTGCCCGAGGGCGTGTGCAACGCAGTAATCGTGGCGCCAATCATCGCCTGTTGATTTTCATCGGTCACAACACCGGACAGTGCCGAGGTCGTCACCTGAGCACTCGATGCCAATGCCACAAAGAACATTGCCACCAAGGCCATAAGCTTAACTGTTCTCAACATACAAAAAACTTGTTTAAAATGATGAAAAAATAATGAATTATAAAAATTATGATTTGTTTTATTCGTTTTTTTAAAAAAGTTTCGCGCCACATTAGCGGGGTCTCCCCCTCCTATTGTGGCGCGCATGTCGCTAGATATGCTCTCTTGCAGCGGGTTATAGAATTGGCTAGCAGCCTCTCCGCAACAAGTTATCCTGAAAGGTATACCAAATATGTTGGTAATTGACATCTTAATAATAAAACACTCTCAATTTTCGCCGCAAAGGTAGTCATTTTTCCCCACCCGACAAAATACATCCCAAACATTTTATTAACAAAAAAACATTTGATTTGTAACAACCTGATAACCACATCAATACAGCAGTAGCAACGCTGGGCTTTGCCATGGCCGCCACTCCCACAACACAGACCTCAAGCCAAGCACCTAAGAACTACATAAAAGGGTACGCAAAAAGGAATCCGCGCCCCATTTGACAGGAACGCGGATGCCATCATTATCCTTTATGCAGCGGGGCGCTGGTGACAACGTCACCACGTACCGCTTAAAAGATAGTTGATGATCGCCGTCACATCGTCGATAGTCACCTTGCCGTCAACATAGCAGTCGGCATTTGCCAGGTCAAGCCCCTCGGCTTGGCCATCCAGCAGATACTGGATCAATGTCGTGAGGTCGTCGATGCTCACACGTCCGTTACAATCCACATCACCAGCCATGATGTTGGCGACATTGAGCATACGATACTCGGTGAAGCCCCGCAGCCGCCAACCCTCATAGTAGCTGATATAGACCGTGTCACGATCCAGGTTAACAGGCGCCGTGTAAGACAAATCAGTGCCGTTGACCGTCACCGTGCCATACAGCGCGTTGGCCATACCGATGCGGTAACCCTCAGGCAGACCAGTCTCGATAGCCACGTTAGCCCCGGCAGCGATGCGACGCGTCACGGGCGGCAGCACCCACGTCGTGTCACCCAACTCGCCCACCGTGAGCGTCACCATGGCAGGCGACTGCGGCCACCCCGGCACATTCACCATGTGACCAGCGCCATCGAGCTGAGCCACGGCATGCTTGCCGTTGCACCCGATGACAGCAGCCCCCTCAGCATTGGTATACCCGCGATAGACAACCACCGCCTGCCCCCTATCATCCACATCACAATACAAGTAACTAGCTTCCATATAGAGCGCACTCCTGTCCAATTGCAGATACATGCCCACAAGATTGAACTGGCACAGCGTCGGTGTGAAGAAATAACTAAAGTCCTTGAGATAGTTATTCGCAACATCCACCTCCAACGAGTCCGCACAAGATAATGCCAGCATGTTGATGTTCTCCAAGTAATTGAAACTCAGGTCAACAAAACGCAGCGAGTCAAGAGCCAACAGCGGACTGATATCCGTCAACTTATTATAGCTGAGGTCCAAACGCTTCACAGAGGGCAGGTAAACGACATCACGGATGTCCTTGATGCCCAGACCCGACAGGTTGATGCTTGTGATGGTGTCCATCTGGCTTTGTAACACCTGGCTGGTGGAATCCAACTCCAAATGCTGGCGAACCCCATTGGCAAACTCCGATGAATAAAAGTTCACCTTCTGCGCCTGCATTGCCAGTGCGGCAATAACCAGGCATGATATTATCGCTAATCGTTTCATTCTCTTTTCTTATTATTACCCATGTAAAGTTCTTCAGCCATGTGATCACTGCCAGTAACAGTGGTCAGCGTCACAGTATAGAATGACGGATGCTCAGTGTCAACCGTGTCCATGTCAGGATAATAACCACTACCCCGCTTGATTTCCAGTCCATCACACTCTTCAATCAAGGGGATATAAGTTACGCGTCCGTCACTCCAATAGATTTCCATCTCAAATTTAGTAAGACCATACACGTCACTCGTGCCACCTCCCACTATGGGTTGAACGTATTGAGTGTTCTCGGTCTTGTTTTGGCTCTTGCATTTGAGGACAATTCCATCATTCCTGAAGTCGAGGTCAAAGTGGAAAGTAGCCACGCCATCAGGCATATTGGATGCCTTTACAAGAATGTTGTCTATCTGCTCCTGCATTTGCGTGTTGGTGAAATCAATGGCTTTACCATTACTTTTCACAATCAACTTGTAGTTGACAGTCGTGTTGCAGTTGTCAGCATCTGTGATGTTGCTTCGCAGTCTGTTGGCAAGCACTCTACTAGGAAGATAAGTGTCGTGGAGTATCTCGCCAAACGATGAAGCCTTCGCAATAAGTGACCTACCCACGACCATATAGGAATATATCATGCTTGATGTGGGCGCAGACTGGCCAATAAATTGACCGGCATAGAGCAATTTCGCGCAAGCCATAGTCTGCTCAAACAGGTCATCACTATTGACAACAGTCGCAATATTCCTCATTTCTGAAATCAACAGGGTGGCAGATAGCGAATTAGCCACACTTCCGCCAATCTTTCTCCAGAAACGCTCAATTAGAGGCTTCTTGTACTTGTTGTACACATTCTTGATCATGGCAGTTCTAATGGCCGAAGTGATATTGAACACATTGGGATCGTTGAGGGCTTCCAGGGCTGTCTTGTTCTTGAACCAGTCGGTAATCACAATGGCAGCTTGCTTGGCGTCGCTCTCCCCAGTATAATTGAGAACATCTTTTACAAGAGGCGACAAATCTCCTACAAGGCCACTCATGCCTGGTGTTACACAGCTCAGTCCCAGCGCGAGGTAAGCAAACGTCTCTTTTGCCTCATTATCCCAAACAATCATGTCACCATCTGTCTTGGGAATGTTCCAAACGATGGGATTCATGTTCACATTAAAGTGACTGTTGCCTATGATGGGCTTGAGTTCTTCAGTATAACCCTCGCCACCCCATGAGCCTACTGACTCGAAGTACAGGTAGAAATCCTTGTCTTTCTTTAATTGCAGGCCTTCAAGGGTGATGGTCACCTCTGCCGTTGCGCTACCGTTACCCTCTTCGGCATTGCCTTTAAGCCTGAGATCGCCAGATTCTCCTTTATACATGTTGTGTGAGCCATATTCCATCTCGCTGAGGTCCATATGCGCCTTGTCGGCCTTTTTCTTGTCAATGGCACGGACTCGGACCTTGCCATACCACCAGTGATCCCGAGAACGGTTCTTGACCGTGAATTTCAAGTAAGTGGCATCCAAGTCATTGATCATCTCCAAATCGCTGGCCATGACCAGGTCTGAAGACTCATTGTTTGGCTGGAATTCATCAACAAATGTGCCGTTGATGGTCACGTCGGTGACGCCTTCACCCACGATCACGGTGACGGGTTCATACTCGTGCGTCTCATCGCCCTCGACGGTCAAAGTCACTTCGGTACCTTGCAGCATCTTGTCGCGGGAGAAGAGCACGCCCCGGGCAGGCACAGTCTGGTCATCATTCGAGAATCTGACCATCAGGCCACTGGTAGGTGTGTTCTTGTCGCAGATGATGCGCCCTGTGATGGTGCCATACTGAGCTGCAACTTCTTCTTCACTCAATGCCTTGGTGACATTAACAGAGACCTCATTAGACTTCAGCAACTTGATGGAGCCATCACGGTCGGTGTACGTTATCCAGGCTTGATACTTATAGGTCCCTGCCGCAGGGTTATCGTTGTAGTTCACGTTGGACGGATAGATGCTACCCGACTTGTAGTCAACAATTTTGGGCGTGCCATTGTTCAGCGTTCGATACAGGCAATAGCCCTTGTCATTAGCTATCGAGTTGAAGCGCAGCTTTACTAAGCCGCCCTCCTGCTGAGCAGTCAGCGTGATGCTGGGTATCTCAGGAACCGTTACATTAAAGGCCTGCTCTACCGAGACACTGGCATTCAACGAGTTCCAGAACGTCGCTTTCACCGTGTGGTTGCCGGGCGAGAGCTTGCTGGCATCAAGGATATGGGTTTGTGTGATTGTATCCCGTGGATTCGCCACATCATACATGGCCATTGTCCCATTATCGACAGCTATGCCATATTGGTCAACGGTCACGGGTTCGTTCGGGTCGTGGTAGTAGCGCGACTTGACGATGATAGGCGTCATGCTCACAGCACTCGCAGTCAAGTCGGTGCTACTGATGGCACGATAGTAAAGACGATGGTAACCGGGCGTGACATCACCCAAATCCAAATTAGCAATAAACTCAAAGCTACCGTCACTGTCTTGCTGACCCTCAATGACGTGTGCCGTACTACGGTCACCGTCAATCCAGTATTCCAACTTGCTAACGGTGCCCGTTGAAATCTTGATAAAGTCAGCTGTGGTGATAGCACTCACGGTGCGTCCGCTACTGCTGCGGGCGCGCAGGTTCAAGCGGTGCAGACCAGGGCTGACAGCACGCATATCCAGACTGGTAATAAACTCATAGCTACCGTCGGTGTCTTGTGACCCTTCAATCATGACAGCCTTGCTGATGTCGTCGTCAATCCAGTATTCAAGTTGTGAACAATTTTCAATTGTCATTTTGTAAAAACAAGAACTGGTAATTGAAGAATACTGTCCATCAGACTGTTTTACGCGAAAATTAAATGTATGAACACCATCAGGTAACGATTTCGTATCAATAGTTGATGCAATAAGTTCATATGTGCCTCCTAAAATCTCGGTATGACGGCCATCAAAATCATTGTCATACCAATATTCATAGCTAGTTAAAGTCTGAGCTAACGTTATAGTTGGGAATAGTGCCAGTAAGCACGAGAGCAGACCTCGTATGATAATCCTTCTCATAATGACGTCAATTATGTTCGCCTGCCTTTACCCTGATTCTGATACCCAAATGACCCGAAGCATCAGTTTGCTCATCAATTCTTTTCGCAACGATATAAGGAACAGATGCTGTTTGGTGATCATCAAAGTACGTACCCCCATAAATGCCATAAATATTTTCATATTGTAAATAATTCTCTTGGAGGTGAAAATTTGAGGCTGGACTAATGGCACCGTTATTAAAACCTACAAAAAAATCATTCCAATCAACATCTCCAATATTCATTGGGTCTTCACCCAAATCAAGTTTTAAAAGATTATTAATAATTACGTTATTAGACCCACAAAATATCCGATACATAACCTGACTAAAAGTTGAAGGATGTGTAGTCTTATTCTCTTTTGGAATAATAATATTGTTTTTTATCTGTGTATTGTCCGCAGTAATACAGTCATAAGCTTCATAATATGTAACACCCGGACCACCACCCCAGGTATGATAGTAATAACTAGCCAATATATTATAAGTTATAGAACCATTGTTAACACCATAAATAGAATGAATAATATTATTTGTTATAGTTGCGTTAGACTGATTGAAAAGCGATGCACTACGTATATAATTCTGATTTATGAATATGCCCATACAAGTACTGTTCTTGACTTGGATACTATTCAAGTTGCAACATTTCACCATGACAAAATTTACAGATGCTCCATCATCGCCGATGATCACATTACCAGATATATGACATCCGAGAACGGCACTGCTGCTACTGCCTTCATTAAACCAGAGGTTTCCTATAATTTTTGTATTACCATCCACATTGTCGTTATTTGATTTGTGACCTATACCAATGATGGTTAGAGGTTTCGTAATCTTCAAGTCATCTGAAATAGGAAAGCCACCTCCAGGTAAGTAAATGACACTGCTGGGTTCTGAACCATTGATGGCAGCCTCGAAGGTCTGATAGACGGTTGTTTCACCGCTCTCAGAAACCACGGCGATTTGTTGGGCGGAAGCA
Source organism: uncultured Prevotellaceae bacterium (assembly GCA_946186345.1). Lineage (GTDB taxonomy): Bacteria > Bacteroidota > Bacteroidia > Bacteroidales > Muribaculaceae > Sodaliphilus. The sequence goes on from CAMHMV010000022.1 coordinate 21,916, forward strand.
CTGGCTATGCCCAGAAGGACTGCGAGTGCAGTCAGGAGGAAAATTTTCTTCATTGTCTTAAAAGCTTTAAAGTTAATAGATTATGTTAATGATTAGTTTAATTCGTATTAGCCCTATAGGGAGTCTTGCAAAGATACAACATCCCTCTAAATAATCCAAAATAATCCTCAAAAAATCAGGTAAATAATCATCATGGTACATGAAAAACACGAATATCCATGAATCACCCATTAATAATTTCTTTGCGAGCCCTAGCGAGCAAATTATTTAAAACAACTTAGCGGCTTAGCGCGAGATGTATCCATGCGGAAGCCAATAATAAAAACTTGTCCCAGTTGTCCAATAAGGTTGTCCTAGTTGTCTGATAGAGAACAGCGGATGCCTACTCCTAACTCTTTTTCACGCGGTCGGGGTGCTGGGCGATGAATGTTTTCCATGATTTGGTGCCCTTTCCGGTGAAGGGCTTGTTGCGCTCGTAGAAGTGGCACAGGGCTGCCGCCAGCGCATCAGTTGCGTCAAGCAGAGCCGGCATCTGAGCCTGGTCGATGCCCAGTGTGCGCTGCAGCATCATCGCCACCTGTTCCTTGCTCGCGGCGCCGTTACCCGTAATCGCCATCTTGATCTTGCGCGGCTCATATTCCGCGATGGGGATTTCGCGGTTGAGTGCAGCCACCATCGCCACGCCCTGGGCGCGACCCAGCTTCAGCATCGACTGCACGTTCTTGCCATAGAACGGTGCCTCAATAGCCATCTCGTCAGGCAGATACTCGGCAATCACCCCGCTCACGCGCTCATAGATATGCCGCAGCCTCATGTAGTGGTCCTCCATGCGACTCAGTTGCAGTACGCCCATGACGATGAGTTCCGGCTTCTTGCCGTTCACCCCCAGCAGAGCATAACCCATCACATTAGTTCCCGGGTCAATGCCGATAATAATATTCTCGTACTGCTTCTCCATCGATCTACTACGCAAAGGTAGTGCTTTTCCCCCACCCAACCAACAAAAACCATAAAAAGCATCCGCACTCCCTGATAAACGGGAATGCGGATGTTTGTACTAGTTAACGTCTAAGGGCTAACACCTTACCACGTTCTCAGGAGCAGGTAGTTGATCAGGGCGGTCACATCGGTGATGTTCAGTTTGCCATCCTGCTCGCAATCAGCATTATCAACATTAATGAGTGAGTAGTTACCCGACAGCAGGGCGTTAATCAGGTCGGTCACGTCAGCAATGTTGACAAAGCCGTCGGCATTCACGTCACCACGAACAACGATAACCGGTTCGGTCCACTTATCGACCACGAGGACGCCACGTGACAGGTACAGCGTCAAGTTATACTTGCCCACGGGAATTCTGAAGGCGTTGGTGCCTTGAACAACACTCAGTTCGGTGCCCAGACGTGCCTGGTTGATGAGGAAGTTGTTGGAGGTAGCACCCATGCGGTCGCTGGCAATATCATCCCATGTCTCACCCAGGGCCGTCGAGAAACTGAAGTAGCTGTAACCGCCGTAGGGATCCACAAAGTCGATGGTAGCGGTATATTTTTCGCCGTTGGTCGTCGTCATCTCATAGCCGTTGTTAGGTGCCCAACCTGTCGTGTTGATGTTACCCAGCACATAGACCTTGTCGAAGCTGGCAGCACCTGCTCCAGCATACTTCTCGGTCACGTCAAGATAGGTGTCGGCGGCAGCATAGTTCAGTCCCGTCAGCTCGCTGTTGGGATAGATGAAGAAGGCGTCACGCGTCACATCGATGGTCGCCGTCTGGTTCTCGAAACCGCTCTCGCCGTTGTTGAAGATGATCGAAACCTGGTCAGCATCCACGTGCAGACAATACCACTCGATATCGTTAACAGTCACCTTGTCCAGGCTGCTGATGGCCTTACCGGGCCAGTTGCTGCCCGTCACGCTGCCTTCGCTCGTCCATGCCCAGATGTGGGCACCTGCCATCGAGCTCTTCATATACACGTTGATGCCCGTTGTGGCAGCATCGGTGATGGTATAGACGTAGCTCTCGACATTCTCCACCTGGTTACCGTTGAGGACAGCCACCTTGAGCGTAGTATTCTCGGTGAAGGTAAAGCTCTTGCTAGCCGTGAGCGACTCGCTGGTCACGGTGGGCACACTGCCGTCGGTGGTATAGACGATAGTCGTCCCAGGCTTGCTTGGAGCGACGGTCAGTGCCACGTTGCCCACATAATTGCCAGCCTTCTTGCTCACCACGGGATAACCCAGGATGCTGCCATCCTTGCCCACATGCCTCCAGTCAATACCGCTGGAGATGAACAGATTGTATCCGTCACCATCCTGCACGAGCTCATAACCCGCAGGCGTACCATTATAGACAGCACCGCCCAACTGCAGGTACAGGTTGCCACGTGTGCCCTGCGTCTCCAGGATGTAACCGTTGCTGCTCTCCTGCTGCGTGAGGATTGCACTCTGGTTGTGGATACCAGCGGCACGGCGGGCCTTGATGCAGTCGCTGATCTCGTTCTTGTAAACATTATAATGCTTGTAGAACACACACGGTGTACCGGGCATAGCCAGAATGAAGGCGTTGGCAGCCATCACGTTGGTCTTCAGACAGTCATAGTTGGTATTTTGACCCGTGTCATGATTATCGACGAAGGTCACCGAGTAGCGCTGATAGTTCTGGTCGGCAGCGAGGCCCTTGTCATTCAAGGCGCTCCAGTTACCGCCAGCAAAGGCGCTCTGCATCGGATACTTCAACGCGAAGTCGAACACGGCGCTCTGGATGCGGTCGTCCTGCTTGGTCTCGTTCAACCACCAGCGCAGGGTCTCGGCATTGCCGTCCCAGTACTCGCCCACCGAGAAGGTCGGCTCACTGGCCTTATTGTACAGACCCACATAGTAGCCAGCAAAGCCCTTGCACATATCGTAGCGGAAACCGTCATAGCCCAACTCCTGCATGAGGTACTTCTGATAGGCCTTGACATTCTTCTGCACGTTAGCACTGGTATGGTCCAGGTCGCGGCTGCCGTCAAAGTTCTCGCCCTCGTCATAGGCTCCAGTTGGGGTATAACCCTGAGCCGTGCACTCATCGTTGCGGCAGATGTCGGCAAGGCTCCACGTCATGCTGTATTCGTCTCCAGTAACAGGACCGGTAACACTCTCATCGGGGAAATCCACCCAGCCGGTTTTGCCGCTCTTGTGGTTGATGACCATGTCCATCATCACGCTGGTATTGTGGCCATGCAGTGTCTGAATCATCTCACGCAACTGCGTCTCGGTACCGAAGCAAGTGTTGTGTTTCAGCCAATAAACGGGCATATAACCCATGCTGTGGGCATTGCCAAAGTCGTCAATGCTGCCCGAGTTGGGTATCCACACCAAATCAAAGTTCTGGCCGATTTCCTCGGCTTTCTCAGTGAAACGGGTCCACTTGGTTGCATCATAGCTATCCCAATAGAAACCCTGCAGCATCACACCGCCATACATTGCGGGCCAACCCTTGCCGGCTACGGGACCACCACCGCTCTCGCGCGTGATGACAGTCGTGCGGCCACTCACGTCAACCGTGATATTGTAGGTACCGGCAGGAATACGGAAGGAGATATCAACATCCTCACCCAGGGCATTCATGACAATCGTTTGACCCAGCATCGACGAGGTCACCCAGAAGTTGCCATCGCTCACAGGAGTAAAGCGGTAGGGCTTGATGCTCTCCCAGTCCTCGCTGTCATCAGCCAACTTGGTCGTGAACGAGAAGTAGCTCACGTTGGCATCCTCCTCCGACCATTCACCGTTGAAGGTCACCTGGGCAGTAAAGATATAGCCATCGGTAGTGCTCATCTCCACACCATGGCTGGGGTCCCAACTGTTGCCGTTGGCCTCACCCAGGATGTAAAGGTGACCAGTGATGGGATCAACAGGACCGCTACCACCCTCTTTGGCTACCTTGAAGCGCTTGTTGATCGTGTCAAACGTGAACACATATTCCGAGCCGTCGCCCGTGAAGAAGTAGGCTCCGTGGTCACCGGCCTTCTGCGTAGCCGTCCAAGTGCCGTTAACAGGCACCTGCTGGTCACCAGCGGAAGGGCCATAGCGATAGTTGTTATTGAACGTTGTCCAATCAGAGGATGACGATGCCAGACCATCGGCAAACACAAAATACACCTCGCCACTGATGGTGGTCGTGTAATTGTAAGTTCCATCGGCCTTGGCATTCATTCTGACACCGCCGGCAGGGTTCCAGTCACCGAACGGTGCGCCGCCCACAATATACATTTGGGCGCCAGCCTGCAGCGTCAGCATCGACACCACAAGCGCGAGAAATAGTGTAATTGATTTTTTCATATTGAACATATTTTTGAGTTATGAATAGATAATTTGGTTATTCCGATGGTGACGGGTCCTATACCCCTTTGATGTCTCCAAAATTACTGATTTCCGCCCACATCACTTTATAATGTTACTTCATCAGTTTCAAAAATTCAACGCAAACGATTGCACATCAGCAACATTTCACCCATGCTGGAATTAACCTGAAAACAACAAGATCCCCTGTCCAGTTTGTTGCGTTGTCAACGCAACGCTGGAATTAAAGACATCTCATCCACACCTTTATGCCGATGCTGGCACTCCCCGCAGCGTCCTAAGACTTAGAGGTCGATGGCACCTACTACAACATCACGGGAATAATGCCCTAAGTCACTTTTTCACCTGCCGCTTTACCGAAATCGGTAAATAAATCTTGTTTCAACTCAACACAACAGTGTGCAGAATACCAGCGATTTGTGTTGATTGTCAATTTTGTTTTCCTGATGAGTGCCAGTATCGTGATGGGAAACTAAAAACTTTATATTAACTTTGCAGCATCATTTTAAGAAACATCAAGATGAAAAAGCTGGTGATTTTTGACTTGGACGGCACGCTGCTCTACACCATCGAGGACTTGGGACAGGCAGCTAACTATGCTCTCGAGCGCAACGGCTATGCTACCCACAGCATGGCGAGTTACCCCTACTTTGTGGGCAACGGCGTGCGCCGCCTGATGACCCGTGTGCTGCCCGAGGACGCACGCGACGACGAGACGGTAGACCGTGTGCTCGGCGACTTCCTCGAGTACTATGACGAGCACTGCACCGACTACACCAAGCCCTACAACGGCATGCCCGAGTTGTTGCAAGACCTGCGCGACATGGGTGTGAGCATCGCTGTCGCCAGCAACAAGTACCAGAAGGCGGTCGATAAAATCATCCCGCACTTCTACCCCGACATTCCCTTCATCGCCATCGAGGGGCACCGCGAGGGCGTCAACGTCAAGCCCGATCCCAGCGTCGTGTTCGCCATCCTTGCCAAGGCCCAGGTGGCCAAGGCCGACACGCTCTATGTGGGTGACAGCGGCGTGGACATGGAGACGGCTCGCCGGGCCTGCATCGACTCGGTGGGCGTGACATGGGGTTTCCGCAGCAAGAAGGAACTCGTCGAGTACCATGCCGATGCCATCGTCAACAACCCCGTCGATATCCTCGACATCGTCGAGAACGGCATCCGCATTTCATAGAAGACACATCAATTGACCTCTAAAAATTAAACTTAATCATGAACTGGTTCACTGAATTATGGATAGGCAACGGAGTGGCTCACACGCTTCTCATCTATGCCATTGTCATCGCCATCGGCGTCCTGCTGGGGAAAGTGAAAATCTTCGGCATCTCACTGGGGGCGACGTTTGTGCTGTTCTGCGGTATCCTCATCGGTCATCTAGGCGTTGAGGTGGATCCTGCCACCCTCAAGTTCATCCAGGAGTTCGGCCTCATCCTGTTCATCTTCTCCATCGGTCTGCAGGTAGGTCCCAGTTTCTTCTCCTCTTTCAAGCAGGAGGGCATACAGCTTAACGGTGTCGCCATGCTCATCGTGGGTCTCAACGTGGCGGTGGCACTTGCCATCTACTTCATTGCCGGCAACATCAGCATGACAGATCTGGTGGGCGTTATGAGCGGTGCTGTGACCAACACACCTGGACTTGGTGCCGCCCAGCAGGCACTCATCGAGACCGTCGGCGATCGTGCCAGCGATCTCAACGAGTCCATGTCGCTGGGCTATGCCGCAGCCTATCCCCTCGGCGTCATCGGTATCATTCTGTCGATGGTGCTGTTGAAGGCCTTCTTCAAAATCAACGTCGATAAGGAAATCGATGAGATTGAGCGTGAAAAGGAAGACAGCCAGCTCAAGCCCCACGTCATTACCTATCAGGTGACCAACAAGCTCATCTTTGATAAAGCAGTGACGCGCCTGCACTCCATCATCGACCGCAACTTCACCATCTCGCGACTCAAGCGTGCCGACGGCACCATCGAGATTCCGCAGGGCGAGACTGTCATCCATCAGGATGACGTGTTGCGCATCGTCATGAGTGCCCACGACCAGGACATCTTCGACGCCATCATCGGTCCCCAGGTGGATCTAGACTGGCAAATCGAGACATCGCCCAAGGGCATCGTCAGCAAGCGCATCGTCATCACCAATAGCGAACTCAATGGCCGCAAAATCGGATCCATCCGCCTCCACGAGGGCTACAAAGTCAATGTCACCCGCGTCTATCGTGCCGGTGTCGAGCTGCTGGCTAGCCCCAACCTGTCGCTGCAGGTGGGTGACCGCCTCACCGTTGTGGGACGCGAAGAGGACGTGGACCGTCTGGGCAAGCGCATGGGCGATTCCTACAAGCGCCTGGAGCACCCCAACTTGTTCACCATGTTCATCGGCATCTTCCTCGGTATCATCGTCGGCTCCATCCCCATCATGCTTCCGGGCATGTCGGTGCCCATGAAGCTCGGTCTTGCAGGTGGACCGCTCATCGTGGCCATCCTCATCGGCCGCTATGGATACAAAGCCCGACTGGTGACCTATACCAGCACCGCTGCCAGCCTCATGCTGCGTGAATTGGGCCTGAGCCTCTTCCTTGCTTCGGTGGGCATCGCGGCGGGCGGCAAGTTCGTCTCCACTATCCTGAGCGCCAACGGTGCCTTGTGGGTACTATACGGCTTCCTGATCACCATCATCCCGCTGCTCATCGCCGTCGTCGTGGCTCGTGGCAAGCTGCACCTCAACTACTGCACCATCATGGGCCTTGTAGCAGGTGCCACCACCGATCCCCCCGCCCTGGGCTATGCCAACACCACCGCTGGCAACGACGCTCCCGCCGTAGCCTATGCCACGGTCTATCCCTTGACGATGTTTATGCGAGTCCTCATCGCCGAGTTGATCATCATCTTTGCCGTCGCCTGAGCATTTTATTATTGACTCAGGCTTCAGTAAAGAAACATTTCATACATTATCCCACCATTATGCGGCTAATCATTTGGCCGCATTTTTACAGGCTACTATAACGAGAGACAATATCCAACTAATAACATGAGTTTGACAAGGATATACTCTAGATCATTGATGTCCGGGGAAAAGTTTAGCAGGCTGAAGGCCTGCTAAACTCTCCCCCTAGGACACCAATAATCTAAAGTATATTTTCGTCGAATTCACGTTAAAACAGAACTACGTCAAACTTACGTTAATCTCCATACATAACTCCAATCGAGTAGGTCGGGGAGCGAGAGTTTTGGCTTTCGCTCCCTTTCCTCTCACAC
>CAMHMV010000023.1:0-29251 GCA_946186345.1 uncultured Prevotellaceae bacterium
TCGAGGTGGAGCGCTCGCTGCGCGTGCTGGATGGCGCTATCGCCACCTTCTGCGCTGTCGGCGGCGTTGAGCCCCAGAGCGAGACCGTGTGGCGTCAGGCCGACAAGTATGAGGTGCCTCGCATCGCTTATGTGAACAAGATGGACCGCGTGGGCTGCAACTACCTCGATGTAGTGCGCCAGATCCGTGAAGTCTTGGGTGCCAATCCGTGTCCCATTCAGCTGCCCATCGGAGCCGAAGAGAACTTCAAGGGCGTCGTTGACCTGATCACGATGCAGGCCCTGTACTGGCACGACGAGACGCTCGGTGCCGAGTACGAGACCGCTGAGGTTCCCGCCGACATGGTCGACGAGTGCAACGAATACCGCGACAAGATGCTTGAGCAGCTCGCCGAGTTTGATGACGAGTTCATGACCAAGTACTTTGACGACCCCGAGTCGATCACCGTGGACGAGATCAAGAGCGCTATGCGCAAGGCCACCCTGAACCGCGACGTGGTTCCCGTATTGTGTGGCAGCTCGTTCAAGAACAAGGGTGTCCAGACGCTGCTTGACGCCGTCTGCGCCTACCTGCCCAGCCCCGCTGATGCCGGTGAGGTAAAGGGTGTGGCAGTCGATGACCCCGAGAAGGTGATCACGCGCAAGCCCCTCTTTGAGGAGCCCCTGTGCGCCCTGGTCTTCAAGATCGCTACCGACCCCTATGTGGGCCGTCTGGTGTTCTTCCGCGTGTATTCGGGCCAGTTCAATGCCGGCAGCCAGGTCTATAACGTGCGCACCGGTCACAAGGAGCGTGTTTCCCGCTTGTTCCAGATGCACAGCAACCGTCAGAACCCCATGGAGGTGATCGGTTGTGGTGACATCGGCGCGGGAGTCGGTTTCAAGGATGTTCACACGGGTGACACCCTGTGCAGCAGCCAGAACGACGCCATAGCTCTCGAGGCTATGGATTTCCCCGAGCCCGTGATCGGTATCGCCGTTGAGCCCAAGACGCAGAACGACCTCGACCGCATGGCTGTGGGTCTGGCAAAGCTTGCTGAGGAGGATCCTACCTTCCAGGTTGAGAGCAACGAGGAGACTGGACAGACCATTATCCGCGGTATGGGTGAGCTTCATCTGGACATCATCCTCGACCGCCTGCGCCGCGAGTTCAAGGTAGAGTGCAACCAGGGCCGTCCCCAGGTGACCTACAAGGAGAACATCTCCCAGGCTGCAACCGTGCGCGAGGTCTTCAAGAAGCAGACCGGTGGCCACGGCAAGTTTGCCGACATCGAGTGCCGTGTCGAGCCCATCGATGACGACTTCGACGGCAACCTGCAGTTCATCAACGAGGTCAAGGGTGGCGATATCCCCAAGGAGTACATGCCCAGCATCGAGAAAGGCTTCAAGAACGCCATGCGCAGCGGTGTGCTCGCCGGATTCCCCATGCAGAGCCTCAAGGTGACCATCCTCGACGGCAGCTACCATCCCGTGGACAGTGACGCGCTCAGCTTCGAGCTCTGTGCCATGCAGGCCTACCGCAGCGCCTGCCGCAAGGCACGCCCCGTGCTGCTCGAGCCGATGATGAGCCTCGAAGTGGTGACCCCCGAAGAGAACATGGGTGATGTCATCGCCGACCTCAACAGGCGTCGCGCCATCGTCGAGGGTATGGAGAGTGCACGCAGCGGTGCCCGCATCGTTAAAGCCAGCACCCCGCTGGCCGAGATGTTCGGCTACGTTACCGCCCTGCGCAACATCACCAGCGGCCGTGCCACGAGCACCATGTCGTTCTCACACTACGCCCCCGTGGCAACCCCGATCGCCATCAAGGTGCTGAGTGAATGTTTAGGACACGTCGAATTATTGCAATAATACAATTTCACATTATATTAATATGAGCCAGAAGATTAGAATTAAATTGAAGAGCTACGATCACAACTTGGTTGACAAGTCGGCTGAGAAGATCGTGCGCACAGTGAAGAGCACTGGCGCCGTGGTCAGCGGTCCTATCCCCCTGCCCACCCACAAGCGCATCTTTACCGTGAACCGTTCGACTTTTGTGAACAAGAAGTCCCGTGAGCAGTTCCAGCTGTCTTCCTTCAAGCGTCTCATCGACATCTACAGTTCTACCGCAAAGACTGTTGACGCTCTGATGAAGCTTGAGTTGCCCAGCGGAGTTGAAGTCGAGATCAAGGTGTAGTACAAGAGATTGAACAAAAGAGTTAAATTAACAGCATTAACAAACAGTATTTAAAATTTCAAGAGAAATGCCAGGATTATTAGGAAAGAAAATCGGAATGACATCCGTTTTCAGTGCCGACGGCAAGAACGTGCCGTGCACTGTTATCGAAGTAGGTCCTTGCGTTGTCACTCAGGTGAAGACTGTTGAAACTGACGGTTACGAGGCTTTGCAGCTGGGCTTTGTCGAGAAGAAGGACAAGCACACCACCAAGCCCATGGCCGGTCACTTCAAGAAAGCAGGAGTGAAACCGCAAAGATTCTTGGCCGAGTTCAAAGGATTTGATGGAGAGCACAAGGCTGGTGACGAGTTCACCGTAGAGATGCTCAGCAACGTTGAATTTGTTGATGTGATCGGCACAACAAAGGGTAAGGGCTTCCAGGGCGTCGTGAAGCGTCACGGCTTCGGAGGCGTGGGACAGACCACTCACGGTCAGGACGACCGTCAGCGCGCTCCCGGTTCCATCGGTGCCTGCTCCTATCCCGCCAAGGTTTTCAAGGGCATGCGCATGGCTGGCCAGATGGGCAACAAGCGCTGCACCGCTCAAAACCTGCAAGTGATTAAAGTATTGCCCGAGAACAATCTTCTCATGGTGAAAGGCTCAGTACCGGGCAGCAAAGGTTCAATCGTAATTATTGAAATGTAAGAATGGAACTCGCAGTATATAACATCAAGGGTGAGGACACCGGTCGCAAGGTGACCCTTAACGATGAGATTTTCGCCATCGCAGAGCCTAACGAGCATGCCGTTTATCTCGACGTTAAGCAATACCTGGCCAACAAGCGTCAGGGTACCCACAAGGCAAAAGAGAGAAGTGAAATTGCTGGCTCTACCAAGAAGCTCGGTCGCCAGAAGGGTGGCGGCGGTGCCCGTCACGGTGACATCAAGTCTCCGCTGTTCCATGGTGGTGGTCGCGTCTTCGGACCCCGTCCCCGCAACTACGGCTTCAAGCTGAACAAGAAGGTGAAGGCTCTGGCTCGCCGCTCGGCGCTGACCTACAAGGCTCAGAACAACCAGATCATGGTCATCGAGGACATCAAGATGGACGCCCCCAAGACCAAGGAATTTGTCAACATCACCCGCAACCTCAAGCTCGAGGGTCAGAAGCTGCTCGTCGTCCTCGCAGGACAAGAGCCCAACCTGTATCTGTCACTGCGCAACGTGCCCACCGCAAGTGTGGTTACCGCCAGCGACATCAACACCTACCGCGTGCTTGACAACCGCATGATTCTCGTTACCGAGAGCTCGGTTGACGCGCTCAACAACTTAAAATAAGGAGGACAGACAATGGAGAACATTCAGATTATTCCCGTTGTGACCGAGAAGGCCAACGCCATTACCGAGAAGGGTAACCGTTACACATTCAAGGTGTCTCCCGAAGCCAACAAGTACCAGATCAAGGACGCCATCGAGAAACTCTATGACGTGAAGGTAGTTGACGTGAGCACGATGAATTACAACGGCAAGAACAAGCAGCGTTACACCAAGAGTGGCATCATCAAGGGCCACACCGTGGCTTTCAAGAAGGCCATCGTAACCCTTGCCGAAGGACAAACTATTGATTTCTATAGTAATTTATAATAAGAAATGGCAGTAAGAAAATTGAAGCCCACAACACCGGGGCAAAGACACAAGATTATTGGTGTATTTGACGACATTACCAAGCGTACACCAGAGAAGTCTCTTACGGTCGGTAAGCGTTCCACCGGCGGTCGCAACAACGAGGGTCACCTCACCGCCCGCTATCGTGGAGGTGGTCACAGGCGCAAACTCCGCCTGATCGACTTTAAGAGGAATAAGGACGGTGTGCCGGCAGTAGTGAAAGCCATCGAGTACGATCCCAACCGTTCGGCTCGCATTGCTCTGCTCTACTACGCAGACGGCTACAAAGCTTACATCATTGCTCCCAACGGACTCGAAGTGGGTGCAACGATCGAGAGCGGTGAGAACGTGGCCCCCGAAGTGGGAAACGCGCTTCCACTGAGCAAGATTCCTGTTGGTACTTTAATTCACAACATCGAGTTGCGTCCCGGTCAGGGTGCCGCTATGGCACGTGCAGCCGGCACCTTCGCCCAGCTCACCAGCCGCGAGGGCAGCTACGCAATCATCAAATTACCTTCGGGTGAAACTCGCAAGGTGCTCGCCACCTGCAAGGCTACCGTTGGTGTGGTTGGCAACAGTGACCACGCTCTGGAGCAGTCCGGTAAGGCCGGTCGCTCACGCTGGCTGGGTCGCCGCCCCCACAACCGTGGCGTCGTGATGAACCCCGTTGATCACCCCATGGGTGGTGGTGAAGGTCGCCAGAGTGGTGGTCATCCCCGCAACCGCAACGGCCTGTATGCTAAGGGCTTGAAGACCCGTGCGCCGAAGAAGCAGTCTTCGAAGTACATCATTGAAAGAAGAAAGAAGTAATTTGATTAAATTCGATTAATTATGAGTCGTTCACTTAAAAAAGGCCCTTACATCAGCGTGAAACTGGAGAAGAAGGTTGACGCCATGAACGAGAGTGGCAAGAAGAGTGTGATCAAGACCTGGTCACGTGCTTCGATGATCGCCCCCGAGTTCGTAGGACACACCTTTGCCGTTCACAATGGCAACAAGTTCATTCCCGTCTATGTTACCGAGAACATGGTAGGTCACAAGCTCGGCGAGTTCGCCCCCACACGTACCTTCCGTGGCCACAGCGGCAACAACAAGAAATAATGGGCCCGGGATCAGTTATATTTAATAGAACAAAAAAGAATTAAATACAATGGGTAAGAGAAAACATGAATCAGCTAAGTTGAAGAAGGAAGCCCGCAAGAGCGAATCCTTCGCAAAGCTGCGCAACGTTCCCAGCTCCCCTCGCAAGATGCGCCTGGTGGCTGACATGGTTCGCGGTGTCGAGGTCTTCAAGGCCCTCGGTCTGCTCCATTTCTCCAACAAGCAGGCTGCCAGCGACGTTGAGACACTGCTCAAGTCGGCAATCAGCAACTGGGAACAGAAGAATGGCAAGAAGGCCGAGAGCGGTGAGCTCTACATCAAGACCATCATGGTTGATGCAGCTCCCATGCTCAAGCGCCTCCGCCCGGCCCCCCAGGGTCGCGGCTACCGTATCCGCAAACGTTCCAACCACGTGACCATCTACGTGGACACTATTAACAAAGAAAAAGACGCATAAAACGAAATGGGACAGAAAGTTAATCCAATCAGCAATCGTTTAGGCATCATCCGCGGTTGGGACTCCAACTGGTTCGGTGGCCGTAAATATGGAGATACTCTCGTTGAGGACGACAAGATCCGCAAGTATCTCAATGAGCGTCTTGCTAAGGCCAGCGTAGCACGCATCGTCATCGAGCGCACGCTCAAGCTTGTCACCGTCACCATCTGCACCGCCCGCCCCGGTATCATCATCGGCAAGCAGGGTTCAGAGGTTGAGGTCCTCAAGCAGGAGCTCATGAAGCTCACCAACAAGGACGTTCAAATCAACATTCACGAGGTTAAGCGCCCCGAGCTCGATGCACAGCTCGTTGCCGCTAACGTCGCTCACCAGATCGAGGGCAAGATCGCCTATCGCCGTGCCGTGAAGATGGCTATCGCCAGCACCATGCGCATGGGTGCCGAGGGCATCAAGATCCAGGTCAAGGGTCGCTTGAACGGTGCCGAGATGCGCCGCAGCGAGATGTTCAAGGAAGGCCGTACGCCGCTCCACACCCTCCGTGCCGACATTGACTACGCACTCGTGCCCGCACACACCAAGGTTGGTGTCATCGGTGTCAAGGTTTGGATCTGCCGTGGTGAGGTCTATGGCAAGAAGGATCTGGCTCCTAACTTTGCCAGCAACGCAGGCGAACGCCGTGGTGGCGGTCGCGGCGAGCGTGGAGAGCGCGGCGAGCGTCGTGGTTTCCGCGGTGGCAAGAGAAACAACAATCGTTAAACCCAGTCACAACCAGTAACTTGAAGTGTGACTATAAAAAACGAAATTAAAAATGTTACAACCTAAGAGATTAAGATACCGTCGTCCCAGTGATGGGCATCCTCGCCAGTACAGCAAGCGTGGCAACCAGCTCGCTTTCGGTTCCTTCGGAATCAAGACTCTGGAGAGCAAGTGGATCACCGCTCGCCAAATTGAGGCCGCCCGTGTCGCCGTGACACGTTACATGCAGCGCCAGGGACAGATCTGGCTGCGCATTTTCCCCGACAAGCCCTACACCCGCAAGCCTGCCGACGTCCGCATGGGTAAAGGTAAAGGTGATGTGGCCGGTTACGTCGCTCCTGTTCACCCCGGACGCATCCTCATCGAGGTTGACGGTGTGAGCTTTGATATCGCCAAGGAAGCCCTGCGCCTCGCCGCACAGAAGCTCCCCGTAGCTACTAAGTTTGTCGTTCGTCGCGACTATGATCCCACTCAACTCGTTTAATTTTTTGACCAGATTATGAAAAAGGAAAATATCAAGGAACTGACCGATAAGGAATTGCAGGACCGCCTCGACCAGGTACAGAAAGAGTACGTTCAGGAGAAGATCCAGCACACCATTTCCCCGCTCGATAATCCGGCCAAGATCACGCTTGACAGGAAACTCATCGCGCGCTTGAAGACCGAGATTCGTGAACGCGAGCTCAAGAACAACAAATAATCCCAACAACCACTACAATGGAAGAAAAACGTAATTTAAGAAAAGAAAGAATTGGGGTTGTTTCCAGCAACAAGGGTGACAAGACCATCACTGTGACCATCAAGTGGAAGGAGAAACACCCAATCTATGGCAAGTTTGTCAACAAGACAAAGAAGTACCACGCTCATGACGAGAACAACGAGTGCAACGTAGGCGACACCGTTCGCCTGATGGAGACCCGCCCGTTGAGCAAGACCAAGAGGTGGAGATTAGTTGAAATCATCGAAAAAGCCAAGTAATTACAGATTATGATACAGACTGAAAGTAGATTGACCGTTGCCGATAACAGCGGCGCCAAGGAAGTCCTCTGCATCAAGGTGCTGGGCGGCTCGGGCCGACGCTATGCTTCGGTGGGTGACATCATCGTTGTCACCGTCAAGAAGGCGATCCCCGCTTCAGAGGTGAAGAAGGGTACCGTTTCCAAGGCAGTCGTTGTACGCACCAGCAAGGAAATCCGCCGTCAGGACGGTTCCTACATCCGCTTCGACGACAACGCCTGTGTATTGCTCACTAATACCGGCGAGCTGCGCGGAACGCGCATCTTCGGTCCCGTGGCACGCGAGCTGCGCGCTACCAACATGAAGATCGTTTCCCTCGCTCCCGAGGTTCTTTAATCATCATTTTAAAATAGCAATAAACATTATATGGCTACGTTAAAAATCAAGAAGGGCGACACCGTTTATGTTCTCGCTGGAGACGACAAGGGTAAGACCGGCCGCGTGCTGAACATCCTGCGCGAGGAAGGCAAGGCCATCGTCGAGGGCATCAACATCGTGTCTAAGAGCACTAAGCCCAATGCCAAGGCCCCCCAGGGCGGCATCATCAAGAAAGAAGCCCCCATCAACCTGAGCAACCTGGCAGTCGTTGACCCCAAGAGCGGTCGCGAGGCCAAGCCCACCCGCGTGGGTTTCAGGTTTGACGAGAACGGCAAGAAAGTACGTTATTCTAAAAAATCTGGAGAGGAGATCAAGTAATGAGTACCACGCTGAAGAAACAATATGACGAGAAGATTGCTCCCGCTTTGATGAAGCAATTCAACTACAGCACCCCGATGCAGATCCCCCGTCTGGTGAAGATCGTCCTCAACGAGGGTCTGGGTGACGCTACCCAGGACAAGAAGATCATCGAGACCGCTATCAACGAGCTCACCGCTATCACCGGCCAGAAGGCTGTGCAGACCCTGTCGAAGAAGGATATCTCCAACTTCAAGGTCCGCAAGAAAATGCCCATCGGCGTTCGCGTTACCCTGCGCCGTGACCGCATGTACGAGTTCATGGAGCGTTTCATCCGCATCGCCCTGCCGCGTATCCGCGACTTCAAGGGTGTTCCCGGCAAGCTTGACGGCCGTGGCAACTACACCGTCGGCGTGACCGAGCAGATCATCTTCCCCGAGATCAACATCGACAACGTGACCAAGATGACCGGTATGAACATCACCTTCGTCACCACCGCCAAGACCGACGAGGAAGGCTACGCACTGCTCAAGGAATTCGGAATCCCGTTTAACAACAAATAATTGAGAGTTAAATTATGGCAAAAGAATCAATGAAAGCCCGCCAGGCCAAGCGTGAGCGCCTCGTCGCCAAGTATGCCGCCAAGCGCGCCCAGCTCAAGAAGGACGGTGACTATGAGGCACTGCAGAAACTGCCCCGCAACGCATCTCCCGTGCGCCTGCACAACATCTGCAAGATGTCCGGACGTCCCAAGGGTTACATGCGCCAGTTTGGCATCTCCCGTATCAACTTCCGCGAGATGGCATCCAACGGTCTCATTCCCGGTGTCCGCAAGGCCAGCTGGTGATTTTCAACCACTTTTCTTTCAATAAAAAACATTAAGTATTAAATATTGTTCGACAACGCGTCGAATCAATTTAAACAAGTTAAAATAATGACAGATCCTATTGCAGATTATCTGACTAGATTGAGGAATGCGATCAAGGCACAGCACCGTGTCGTTGAAATCCCTTCTTCCAAGCTCAAAAAGGAGATCACCAAGATCCTCTTCGACCAGGGTTACATCCTGAACTACAAGTTCGTCGAGGAAGAGAACTCTCCCCGTGGCACCATCAAGATCGCGCTCAAGTATGACAACGTCGACAACGTTAGCGCCATCAAGTGCCTCACACGCGTTTCCAGGCCCGGCCTGCGCCAGTACACTGGCTACAAGGACATGCCGCGCGTGCTCAACGGTTTAGGTATTGCCATCCTCTCAACTTCCAAGGGCGTGATGACCAACAAGGAGGCCAAGGCCCAGAAGATCGGTGGCGAAGTATTGTGTTACGTATATTAATAAAGGAGATTAGCTATGTCAAGAATTGGTAAATTGCACATCGCCATCCCCGCTGGCGTAACTGTTGAGCAAAAGGACAACATTCTCACCGTCAAGGGCCCCAAGGGCGAGCTCAAGCAGACCCTCAACCCCAACATCACGGTCGAGATCGAGAACAACCAAATCCAGGTGACCCGCCCCAACGACGAGCGTGAGTCACGCGCTCAGCACGGTCTGTACCGTGCGCTGATCAACAACATGGTTGTCGGCGTGAGCGAGGGTTTCAAGAAAGAATTGGAAATTGTCGGCGTCGGTTACCGTGCCACCAGCAACGGACAAGTGCTGGAACTCGCACTCGGTTACTCACACGCCATCTACTTGAAGATGCCGCCCGAGGTGAAGGTTGAAGCCAAGACCGAGCGTAACAAGAACCCGCTCATCACCCTCGAGTCGTGTGACAAGCAGCTCCTTGGCCAAATCTGTGCCAAGATCCGCTCCTTCCGCAAGCCCGAACCTTACAAGGGTAAAGGTGTTAAGTTCGTTGGCGAGGTTATTCGCCGCAAGTCTGGTAAAACGGCAGCTGCCAAATAATTAAGTAGAAAGGAAACAATATGATATCCAAGAACGATAGAAGAAACAAGATCAAGGCGCGTATCCGTGGCCGCATCAGTGGCACCCCCGAGCGCCCCAGGCTGTGTGTCTTCCGCAGCAACAAGCAAATTTATGCCCAGGTCATTGACGACGTCGCTGGTAACACGCTGTGCTCGGCTTCCTCTAAGGGAATCACCGAGGGCAACAAGAGCGAAATCGCCGCTAAGGTGGGCGAGGCCGTTGCCAAGAAAGCCCTCGAGGCTGGCATCAACACCGTTGTGTTTGACCGCAATGGCTTCCTGTTCCATGGTAGAGTTAAATCGTTGGCCGACGGCGCACGCAAAGGCGGACTTAAATTCTAAAGAAACAACATCATGCTGAAGAAAAATAATAGAGTAAAGGTCGCTGCCGACGCCGAACTCAAAGAGCGTCTGGTAGCCATCAACCGCACCACCAAGGTCACCAAGGGTGGTCGCACGTTCACCTTCGCAGCCATCGTGGTTGTCGGTGACGGTAATGGCGTTATCGGCTACGGCTTGGGTAAGGCCAACGAGGTCACCACGGCAATCTCCAAGGGTACTGAGATGGCCAAGAAGAACCTGATCAAGGTCCCCGTTCACAAGGGCACCATTCCCCATGAGGTAGTCGCCAAGTTCGGCGGCAGCCGCATCATCATGAAGCCCGCCAGCGCCGGTACCGGTGTGAAGGCTGGTGGTGCTATGCGTGCCGTTTTCGAGACGGTGGGTGTTACCGATGTTATCTGCAAGTCCAAGGGCTCAAGCAACCCTCACAACCTGGTGAAGGCCACGCTCAAGGCTCTCGACGAGATGCGCAGCCCGGCTACCGTGGCTCACTATCGTGGCATTACTGTGGACAAGGTGTTTAACGGTTAAAATTTTGTTTACTAGTTATGGCTAAGATACAGATCAAGCAAGTGAAAAGCCGCATCAATCGTCCGGCTCGTCAAAAGAAGACCCTCGATGCACTGGGTCTCAAGAAGCTCAACCACACCGTGGTACACGAGGCAACCCCTCAGATCCTGGGTATGGTCAACGCAGTACGTCATCTGGTGGAAGTCACCAATGTTGATTAATTCTTATCATTTCTAAACAAGAAAACAACATTATGGAATTACATGATTTAAAACCCGCTGTAGGTTCAAATAAGAAGAAACGTCGCATTGGCCGCGGTCCCGGTTCGGGCAAGGGCGGTACATCGACTCGTGGTCACAAGGGTGCAAAGTCACGCTCAGGTTACAAGGAGAAGGTCGGCTTCGAAGGCGGCCAGATGCCTCTGCAGCGTCGCGTGCCCAAGGGTGGTTTCAAGAACATCAACCGCGTGGAGTACAAGGCCATCAACGTTGCTGTCCTGGAGGCACTCGCCGAGAAGAACGGTCTCGAGAAAATCACCGTTGCCGACCTGTTGCAGGCTGGTATGGTGCGTAAGAACCAACTTGTTAAAATTTTGGGCCAGGGTCAGCTCAACCACAAGGTTGAAGTTGAAGCCCATGCCTTCTCCAAGAAGGCCGAGGAGATCATCACCGCTGCCGGTGGCTCAATCGTAAAACTCTAACCCGACGATGAAACTTATTGAAACATTAAAGAACATCTGGAAGATTGAGGACCTGCGCAATCGCCTTCTCACCACATTCCTGTTCATCGTGATTTATCGCTTTGGATGCCATGTGGTACTGCCCGGTATCAACCCGAGTGACCTTGAAGCCATGCGCAAATTCACCGATAGTGGACTGATGCAGCTGCTCGACATGTTCTCGGGCGGTGCATTCGGACAGGCCTCCATCTTCGCATTGGGTATCATGCCCTACATCACCGCGTCGATCGTTATCCAGCTCATGGGTATGGTAGTACCCAGCTTCCAGAAGATGCAGAAAGAGGGTGAGAGTGGCCGCATGAAGCTCAACCAGTACACCCGCTATTTGACGGTGATCATCCTGATTTTCCAAGCTCCCGCTTATCTGGCTAACCTCCAGTATCAGGTGAACGCAGCCGGTGGCCATGCCAACATTATGGGCAATATACCGATGTTGGTCTTCCTGTCGCTCGTGCTCACAGCCGGTGCCATGATGATCATGTGGCTTGGTGAAAAGATGACCGACAAGGGTATCGGCAATGGTATCTCCATCATCATTCTGGTGGGTATCCTCGCTCGCTTCCCTGGTGCTATCATCCAAGAGTTCACCAGCCGTCTGAACACCGCTCAGGGTGGTCTCGTGATGTTCTTGGTCGAGATCGTCGTCCTGTTCATGGTTACCGCTGGTGCAGTCATGCTGACCCAGGGTACTCGCAAGGTGCCCGTGCAGTATGCCAAGCGCATCGTGGGTAACAAGCAGTATGGTGGTGCCCGTCAGTACATCCCCTTGAAGGTGAATGCTGCTAACGTGATGCCCATCATCTTTGCCCAGGCACTTATGTTCATCCCCATCACCCTTGCCGGTTTCGGTGCCCGTCAGGATGCCGGTGGTATCGGTGGCTGGATCGCCCGCAACTTCGGTGACATGAACGGTGTCCTCTACAATGTGGTTTACTTCCTCATGATCGTCGCCTTCACCTACTTCTATACCGCCATCACCGTGCGTCCCACCCAGATGGCCGAGGAGATGAAGAAGAACAGCGGCTTCATCCCCGGTATCAAGCCGGGCAAGAAGACCGCCGAGTATCTTGACTCGATCATGTCGCGCATCACCCTTCCGGGCTCTATCTTCCTGGGTATCGTTGCCATCCTGCCGGCTTTCGCCCGCTACTTCGGCATCAACCAGCAGTTCGCCCAGTTCTTCGGTGGTACCTCCCTGCTGATTACCGTGGGTGTCGTTCTCGACACGCTGCAGCAGATTGAGACCCACCTCATGATGCACCACTATGATGGTCTGATGAAGTCTGGTAAGCTCAAAGGTCGTAACCGCTAATTGACGTTAACGTCTTTAACAGAATTATCAATCAAGCTATGATATATCTCAAGACAGACGAGGAAATCGAGATGCTGCGCAAGGCCAATCTGGTCGTTGCAGGCACACTGGCCGAGGTGGCCAAGTGGGTCGCTCCCGGTGTGACCACCAGGCGTTTGGATCAAATCGCTGAAGAGTATATCCGTTCTCAAGGCTGCACGCCCGGCTTCAAGGGACTGTACGGCTTTCCCGCCACGCTCTGCACCTCAGTCAACGAGGTGGTGGTGCATGGCATCCCGTCGAACTACGTGCTCGAGGATGGCGACATCGTGTCCTGTGACTGCGGTGCCGTCACCCCCGAGGGGTTCAACGGCGACAGCACCTACACCTTCTGTGTCGGCAACGTCGCCGAGGAGACCCTGCAACTGCTTCGCGTTACCAAGGAGTCACTCTATGTCGGCATCGAGCACGCTGTGCCCGGCAACCGCATCGGTGACATCTCCAACGCCATCCAGCATTACTGCGAGCGCCACAACTACGGCGTCGTGCGCGAGATGTGCGGACATGGGGTAGGACGCAAGCTGCACGAGGACCCCGAAGTGCCCAACTTCGGACGACGCGGTACCGGACCGCTCCTGCGCAACGGCATGACGATTGCAATCGAGCCCATGATCAACATGGGAAGCAAGAACATCATCACCGAGCGCGACGGTTGGACGACCCGTACACGCGACCGCAAGCCCAGCGCTCACTTTGAGCACTCCATTGCCATCCATCATGGCAAGCCCGACATCCTCTCCTCCTTTGATGGTATCAAGGAGGTCCTGGGTGAAAGGTTCATCTAGATTGAACAAGACTGATAAAGACAACCGATAACGTTAAATCGATTTTTTATGGCTAAACAGACTGCAATTGAATTAGACGGTACAATCGTCGAGGCCCTGTCCAACGCGATGTTCCGTGTGGAACTCGAGAACGGACACCAGATCACTGCACACATCAGCGGCAAGATGCGCATGCACTACATCAAGATCCTGCCCGGTGACAAGGTGAGAGTGGAGATGTCCCCCTACGATTTGACCAAAGGAAGAATCTCATTCAGATACAAATAAATAAATCACAATAATACAATTATGAAAGTTAGAGCATCTATCAAAAAACGCAACGAGGACTGCAAGATTGTACGTCGCAAGGGGCGCCTTTATGTGATTAACAAAAAAAATCCCAAGTTCAAACAGCGTCAGGGATAAAAAAAAGTATTAACTTTGCAAAAAATTTTGAATTTAATATATGGCAGTAAGAATTGTCGGGGTTGATATTCCCCAAAACAAGCGCGGCGTCATCGCCTTGACCTACATCTTCGGTATCGGGCGCAGCTCAGCCGCCACAATCCTCAAGAAGGCTGGTGTCGACGAGAACACCCGTGTAAAGGATTGGACCGATGCCGAGGCAGCCGCAGTGCGTGAGGTGATCGGTAACGAATATAAAGTGGAAGGTGACCTGCGCAGCGAGGTCCAGATGAACATCAAGCGATTGATGGACATCGGTTGCTATCGCGGCATCCGTCACCGCAACGGTCTCCCCGTGCGTGGTCAGAGCACCAAGAACAACGCACGCACCCGCAAGGGACGCAAGAAAACTGTTGCTAACAAGAAGAAAGCTACTAAATAACATTATTGAATTACTATGGCTAAAAAGACAGTCGCAGCTAAGAAGAGAGTCGTTCGCGTTGACGGTGTTGGTCAACTGCACGTACATTCTTCATTCAACAACATCATTGTGTGCCTCGCCAACGGTGAGGGACAGGTCATCTCATGGTCATCAGCCGGTAAGATGGGTTTCCGTGGTTCTAAGAAGAACACTCCCTACGCCGCTCAGATGGCTGCTGAGGACTGCGCAAAGGTCGCTTATGACCTCGGTTTGCGCAAGGTGAAGGCCTATGTCAAGGGTCCTGGTAACGGTCGTGAGTCCGCTATCCGCACCATCCATGGCGCAGGCATCGCTGTTACCGAGATCATCGACGTCACGCCGCTGCCCCACAACGGCTGCCGTCCTCCCAAGAGAAGAAGGGTCTAAGAGAGTTAGGCGCTTCCCTCAACACAAAACAATCTGTTTTAACAGTTTTTATTAACAAACTTTTTCGCGAATCTCTATCAGTGAATGGATTGCATTTTTAACGACCTCTCTGCAATCGCGGCTGCACTGAAGCGATTCCAATTCACAATGTTAATCAATTTTTAAAAAAAGACTATGGCTAGATACACCGGTCCTAAAACTAAGATTGCCCGCAAATTGGGTGAACCCATCTTCGGTGAAGACAAGTACTTCGAGAAGAAGAACTATCCCCCGGGCCAGCATGGTACCAACCGTCGCCGCAAAATGTCGGAGTACGGTACCCAGCTTCGCGAAAAACAGAAAGCTAAGTACACCTATGGTGTCCTTGAACGTCAGTTCCGCAACCTCTTCAACAAGGCTTCGCGCATGAAGGGCGTTACGGGTGAAGTCCTCCTGCAACTGCTCGAGGCCCGTCTCGATAACATCGTTTATCGTCTGGGTATCGCCCCCACACGCGCTGCTGCTCGTCAGCTCGTACTCCACCGTCACATCACTGTCGATGGCAAGGTTGTGAACATTCCTTCCTACTCCGTCAGCGAGGGTCAGGTAGTTGCTGTTCGTGAGAAGTCCAAGTCGCTCGAGGTAATCCAAGACGCGCTCGCTGGCTTCAACCACAGCAAGTATCCCTGGATCGAATGGGACGAGAGTGTAAAGGGTGGTAAGCTCTTGCACATGCCCGTTCGTGAAGACATCCCTGAGAACATCAAGGAGCAGTTGATCGTCGAGTTGTATTCTAAACAGTAAAATTTTCTTATCCATGGCTATTTTAGCATTCCAGAAACCCGACAAAGTCTTAATGTTGGAAGCCGACAATACGTTCGGCAAATTTGAGTTCCGCCCTCTGGAGCCCGGTTACGGTGTCACCATCGGTAATGCCCTGCGCCGCATCCTCCTGTCGGGACTTGAAGGCTTTGCCATCTGCAGCATCCGCATCGACGGTGTGCAGCATGAGTTCGCAACAATCCCGGGAGTCAGGGAAGATGTCACCAACATCATTCTCAACCTCAAGAAGGTGCGCCTCAAACGCATCGTTGAGGATACCGACACCGAGAAGGCCGTTGTCAAGGTTTCAGGTCAAAGCGTCTTTAAGGCTGGCGATATCGGTAAGGTTCTCAGCGCCTTCGAGGTACTGAATCCCGAACTCGAGATTTGCCACATCGACCCCTCTTGCGGATTCCAGATCGAGCTCTCGATCAACAAGGGTAGGGGATACAGGCACTCTGAGGAAAACAAGAATGCCAACGATCCCATCGACGTGATCGCCATCGACACTATCTACACGCCCATCCTGAACGTGAAGACCACCGTCGAGAACTTCCGTGTCGAGCAGAAGACCGACTACGAGAAGCTCATCATCGAGATCAAGACCGATGGCTCAATCCACCCCAAGGAAGCCCTGAAGGGTGCCGCCGAGATTCTCATCCAGCACTTCCAGCTCTTCACCGACCGTGAAATCGTCCTCGATAACACCGAGGTCAACGGCAACGAGGAGTTTGACGAGGAAGTACTCAAGATGAGGCAGATGCTCAAGACCAAACTGGTTGACATGGGTCTCTCTGTACGCGCGCTCAACTGCCTCAAGTCGGCAGAAGTGGAGACGCTCGGAGAATTGGTGGCCTTCAACAAGACCGACCTGCTGAAGTTCCGCAACTTCGGTAAGAAGTCACTCAGCGAGCTCGAGGAGCTCCTGGCCACCCGCAATCTGCACTTTGGCATGGATATCACTAAATACAAATTAGAAAAAGAGTAAAAAACAATGAGACACAATAAGAAATTCAACCATCTGAGCCGTAAGAGCGCCCATCGTGATGCCATGTTGGCCAACATGACCATCTCGCTCATCATGCACAAGCGCATCATCACGACCCTCGCCAAGGCTAAGGCCCTGCGCGTGTATGCCGAGCCCCTGATCAACAGGACTAAGGAGGATACCACCGCTTCGCGTCGCCTCGTGTTTAAGCACCTCCAGAACAAGGAGGCCGTTAAGGAGTTGTTCTCGACCGTTGCCGCTAAGGTGGCCGATCGTCCCGGTGGCTACACCCGCATCCTGAAGCTGGGTAACCGTCTGGGTGACAACGCCAAGACCTGCTTCATCGAGCTCGTTGACTTCAATGAGGCCATGCTCGAGGCTAAGGGCCAGGAGAAGGCAGCTGCCAAGAAGTCTACTCGTCGCAGCCGTAAGAAAACCGCTGCTCCCGCAGCAGAGGCTCCTGCCGCCGAGGCTCCCAAGACCGAAGAGTAATTACTGCTCTACTATACTACAAGAAACCCCGCACCATATCGGCGCGGGGTTTCTTGTTTCATAACGTGGATTCAACTAAAATGCTTTAGTCACCTTTACCCTCAACGGGTAGAAGGAACCAATGGGCGATGATGTGCCCGGTAAAATGCAATTTACTGTGCCTTCAACGTGTCAACCTTGGAAGCCTCCTTAGGCAGACTTACCACAGTGGGCAGATTCTTTGAAATCGCCTCAATGAGCTCCTTGTTGGTGTTCAGCGTGTCGCCTTCGGGTGAGATGACAAACATCGACTTAAACGGTTGTGTCTCTTTACCGATGTTCTCCACGATGATTTTCTCCATGCGGTCAAAGTACAGGTTCAGCGCATCGGTGTCATTCTTCGCCTCAATGTTCTCAACCTCCTCCTTGCCGTCGTTGGTCACTTTCACAAAGCGGTAGCTCTTGGGCTTCTCGTTGCACGAGAACACACCACAGCACACCACAGCAAGCAACAGGGCACAAACGATTTTCTTCATCATTCTCAGCATTTAGCGATTACTCCTTCACTTCCCAACCCAGGGCACTGGCACCCAGCACAGCAGCGTCGCTCTCCTTCAGCTCGCTGATGAGGATTTTCACCTTGCCCTTGTAGATGCCCAGCACGTTGCGCTCAAAGGCCTCCTTCACGGGATTCATGATTAGGTCACCACTCTTGGTCAAGCCACCGAACAGCACAAATGCCTCAGGACTAGAGAAGTTGGTGAAATCAGCCAAAGCAGAGCCCAGGATATTACCCGTGTACTCAAAGATGTCCTTGGCCAACTTGTCGCCAGCGACAGCGCAGTCATACACATCCTTGCTCGTGATAGCTTCGATGTCATAATCACGCAGCTTCGACGGCTCATCGCGCAGCTCCAGGAACTCACGTGCCGTGCGTGCCACACCCGTTGCCGAGCAGTAGGCCTCCAGACAACCCGTGCGACCGCAACCGCACACGCGGCCATTAGTCCTCTTCACGATCACGTGGCCCAACTCACCGGCAAAACCGTCGTGGCCATAGACCATCTGACCGTTCACCACGATACCGCTGCCCACACCGGTGCCCAGCGTAATCATGATGAAATCCTTCATACCGCGGGCAACACCATAGGTCATCTCGCCGATGGCGGCAGCGTTAGCGTCGTTGGTGATCAGACAGGGAATGCCAAACTTCTCAGTCACCATCTTAGCCAGGGGAATGGGCATCTTCCAGGGCAGGTTAGGAGCCTGGTCAATCATACCCGTGTAGTAATTGCCGTTGGGAGCACCGATGCCGATACCGTTAATCTTGCCTTCAGCTTCATTGTCCTTAATTAGGCGAGACAGCTCGGTGTGCAGCTCGTCGATATAGTCATTGAAGTCACTGTGCTTGCCAGTCTTGATAGAACTGCTGGCGATGACATTGCCACGAGCGTCAACGATGCCGAATACAGTGTTCGTGCCGCCCATGTCGATTCCGATTACATAAGGTTTTGCCATGATTTTGGTTTTAATTTATTGGTTAATATTAAATCGTTTCTTTCTCAAAGGGCAAAGTTAATAAAAACTTTTCAATCCCCGCTTTACAGTAAATGTTTTTTGTTATAGCCCCTATAATAACTATAGTAACTATAGGTACTATAATGAGGAAGCTTAGAAGCTGGCCGAGAGGCGGACGTTGATTTGGCGGCGGGTGAGGTAGTTGGGCACGGCGTACTGGATGTTGTTGACGTCGGTGACCCAGTAGTAGCTGCTCACGTTGGAGATATCCATCAGGTTGAAGCAGTCCAGACCGAGCCAGATTTCCTTGAAGTGACTCAAGATTCCGCTGTAGGGACGGTTGTCCTTGCCGACGAGTTCATAGCTCAGGCCCACGTCAACACGCTTGTAGGCGGGCTGGCGAACGTAGGAGTCGGCACGCGTCAAGTGGGGTGCCGTGGTGGGCAGACCGTCGCTGAGTACACCCTTGAGGCTGAACTTCAAGCGCGGAATGTTGGGGAAGTAGTCGGTAAAGAACATGGCGATGCTGTATCGCTGGTCGGTGGGTCGCGGCACCTTCACGCCGTACAGGTCTTCCTGCGTTTTCATCAGTGAGAAGCTGATCCAGGAGTCAGTACCCTCGACAAACTGTCCGAACAGTTTCATGTCCAAGCCTGCAATGAAGCCCTTGGAGTCGTTAATGCCGCTATAGACGAGCTTCAGGTTATCAATCTCGTAAGGAATCAGGTTGGACAGGTTCTTGTAATAGGCCTCGGCGGTGAACTTGAAGGGTCGGTCCAGAGCGCGGAAGGTATAGTCGGTACCCAGGATGACCTGGATACTGCGCTGCGACTTGATGTCCTTGTTCAGCAGGATGGTGCGGTTGCCAAGGGTGTCCAGCAGCTGCTGGCGGTATTCCTTGTAGAAGGGCGCCTGATAATAGACACCACCCGATAACCTGAGTGACAGGTTTCCGTTGCGCTCGGGCACAAATCCCAGGCTCACGCGCGGCGACACGAGCGTCTCGCCGTTGAAGTTCCAGTGCGACAACCTCACGCCGGCATTGAGTGACCAGTAGCCAACATTGGTGGTGAAGCGCCAGGTATCCATGAGCCAACCGGCGATGCGCGTGGTATTCAGGTCATTGCTCGACGACTCGGTGAAGATGACGTTGACCTGGTCGGGGATGTGGGGCAGGGAGTAACCAGCACTGTCGCGCCACTGCCACTGGCGGGAGCGATCGTAGATGTCCTCCTTGCGCATCGAGATGCCATAGGAGATGCTGTTTTGGTTGATGCCCACGTTGCCGCGTAGGGTGAGGTCCATCACGTTCATCTTCAAGCGTGTGCGCTCATGCTCGTGATATTTGCCCACGCCCAGTTCCTGTCCAGCCTGGTCCAGCCAGTATTCGCCGTGGATGTCATAGGCCACCAACTCGTCGGTGCGGTAGCCCGAGGCCTGCAGCGTCAGGTCAGTACCCTTGTCGTTGAACATATAGGTGACAGCACCGGCACCAAAGTAGGTCTGGAACTTATCCTTCTCGTAACCGTCAAAATAGACGGTGAACTGCTTGACTTCCTCGCTGGTGCCGAAACTGGTCTCGCGGTTGACGGGAGTGAAACGGTAATCGTTGATGCTCACGTTACCCAGCAGGGCAATGCGCAGCTTGTCGATGGGTTTGAAGACGAGGCTGGTCTGGTAGTCGAAGTATTGCGGGTCATACTCGCCCTTGCTTTCCAGCGATCCCATGAGCGAAGAGTTGCGCTTGTAGCGCACACCGTGCATCTGGGAGTAGTGGCGCGTGCTGTGACCCAGCATCAAGCTGCCGCCCTGCATACTGGCGGCAAAGGCACCCTCAAAAGCCTCGGGCTCGCGGTAGGTGATGTCCAGCACCGACGACATGCGGTCACCGTAGGCGGCACTGAAACCGCCGGTCGAGAAGTCCACCTTACGCACCATATCGGGGTTGATGATACTCATACCCTCCTGTTGGCCCGAACTGATGAGCTGCGGGCGATAGACCTCTATACCGTTGATATAGACACTGTTCTCGTCATAGGAGCCGCCGCGCACCATATACTGCGAACTCATCTCATTCTTGGAGCTCACACCTGCCATCGTCGTCAGCACCGCTTCGACGCTGCCGCCCGAAGCATCGGGCGTGCGCTTCAACATTTCCACGTCGATGCCCTGCATGCCGGTGGTCTGCTTCTTGTACTCGGTGATTTCCACACCTTCCAGCTCAAGCGTCTTCTCATAGAGCTTGGGGTTGATGGTCACGGTGCCCTCTGGCTTGATGAGCTGGCGTGTCACCGTCGAATAGCCCAGGCAGGAAAACTCTACCATCAGCGTGTCGGCCTTGGGGACAGTCATCTCATAGTCACCCTTGGTATCAGTGTTGGTGCCCACAGCAGTGCCCAACAGGCGCACCGTGGCAAATTCTATCGGTTGACCGGTAGCGTCAACGACCTTACCGGTAATCTTGACTTGTGAAAATGCGATGGCAGTGCACAGCAGGCACGCAATCAGCAACAATATGCGGGAACGGAATTTCATTGTCTCCTCTTTTGTTATATATACATAACGCAGAAAACCGCACGAAATTGTAGCATCATACAATTTTGCGGTTTGTCTGTATGGAATTCTCTAAACTCTATGAAATCTCCGATAGTGTGCAGTATCAGTTGCTGAACATCGAGAAGAGATCTTTGGCACTCATGCGGGAGTAGCCGTTGGGGATGTCCTTGTCGATTTTGACCTTACCGTTCCAGTCGATGTCTTTGTAGGACAGCGAGAAGGCCATCTTCTTTTTCTCGATGGAGGCTGATACGTTGATGGCGTGGGCGATGTTACCCGCCTTGGTGCCGCGCACGTCGCTATACTTCACTTGATAGGCTGCCGCGCTGCTGCCCGCCGGCACAATGTCAAGCGAGGAGATGCGGTTGTTCTTGTCAAACGAGAAACTGTAGCCGTGACCCTTGTAAGACTCCTTGGCAGTCAATACTATCGGGCTGTCGTTGCTGGCAGTCACCTGTGACTTCAATGCCTCGCTCAGGGTGCCCTTGCCGATGATAAACGGCCTGCCCAGGAAGATGTCCTGTACGTCGGTCACGGTGACAGGAATTCCCGAGGTGAGGATGGAAACCTTCTCGGCGATATAGCGCTTGTGTATCTTGTCCACGGCATATAGACTGTCGGCATTGATGATCAGTTTGCCCACCTCGATGCCCAGCATGGGGCGCAACGAGATGTAGATGGCCTCGTCACGAACCATACGCACCTGTATGGCCGACGAGAAGTTGCTGCCGGCACTCAGTTTGATGTTGCCGCCGGTCTGCAACGTTTGCCAGTCGCCAAGCGTGGCGATGATGGCGTCACACGGAGTGGTGATGACCTGAGGGGTGGTCTGTGTGGTTGTGGTTGTGTCGGGCAGGTTGGCTGCCTTCTTGAATGTGCCGCAGGCGGTCATCACAACCGTTAGCAGCAGCAGGATAGCGATGTTATTCTTCATAATAGGTTTTGTCTTTTACTTTGCGTTGCAATAATTCGTTGTCGGGATCCGTCTCCAAGGCCTTGGTCCATTGCTCGACGGCAGCCTCACGCTCGTTGTTGAACCACAGGATGTCGCCGTAGTGTTCCAGCAGGTGGTTGTCCTCGTCCTTCTCGACGGCACTCTTGATATAGAGCAGGGCCTTTTCGTAGTCCTTCTTGGCGAAATAGACCCAAGCGTAGGTGTCGATAAAGTTGGCATTGTCTGGTAGATCCTTGAGGGCGAGGGCTGCCATGCGCTCGGCGCGGTCCAAGTCTTCGCCGCGCTGGGCAAGGTAGTAGGCATAGTTGTTGAGTGTGCCCGAGTTGATGGGATTGATTTCCAATGCCCGCTCATAGCACTCGACGGTCTTGACCGAGTCTTTCAACTCGCTGTAGATATCGCCCATGGCCGTGATGATGTCGGCTTTACGGTCCAGGTCGGTAGAGTCGGTCATGGTCAGGATTTGTTCGTACAGCGAAATGGCCTTGGGGTACTCCTTCATCTGGTGGTAGCACCCCGCCACATAGCCATACAGGTCGATGTTGTCGGGGTTGTATTCCAGCGCTTTTTCCGAGGCTTTGATGGCATCGGCATAGTTGTCATCCATCATGTTTAGGATGACCATGTTGCGCCACCCTTCGGCATCGGTCGGATTCACGTCAAGGCTGTAGCTCAGCTGCTCGATGGCACCTTTGATATCTTTTTTGGTATAAAGGTATTCGCTGTAGAGCTGATGGATCTTCGCCTCGTGGGGATGCTGTTGGATGAGGACGGTGAACAGGTTGTCGATACGCTGGGTCGTGTCTTCCTGGGCGAGTTTCTCGCGGATGTAGGTCAACAGCACGCCCAGCTTGGTGTCCACGTCGAGCTGTTCGGCGGTGAGGGCGTTATAGATCTGCTGCTCATAGCCCGCACTGTCTCCTGCCTGCTGGCAATACTGGGCACGGGTGAGATAGATGAGTCCGTTGTCGGGGGCATATTCCTGGGCGCGGTCCAGATAGTAGAGTGCGCTGTCGCTCATTCCGTAGTGCTGGAACAGGCCGCTCATGGCAAGGTTGTAGGAGTCGTTCTGGGGGGCAGTGGCAAGGATGCCGCGCATCTCGTGTAAGGCTCCTGTACTGTCGTTCATCGCCATGTAGTTCTCTATTTTGCTTGACGTGATCTGGATCGCTTTACCGAAGAGTGTCTCAATGCTATCGTAGGTGGCATTGCTCTGGGCAAAGTCACCCGAGCGGGAATAGGCCTCGGCAAGGCGTACCTGCAGCTCCAGGCGGTTGGGATTACGTTCGTTGAGCAGTTTGATGGCACGCAGCGCCTCGTCAGGGTGACCCAGCTGCATGTTGGCATCGCTGTAGAAGGTGGTCTCGTACAGGTCTTCGGGCTGTTTCTCGAAGTGTTCCTTCATCAGTGCCAGGCCTTGCTCGCAAAGCTCTTTGGTCGTGTTGTTCATCCTCAGTAGGCACATTCCCATGTAGAACGAGATCGCCGTGTTGTTGGGGTCAATCTCGTGGGCATGGGCCAGCAGCTCATAGAAGGCATCGAAGTTGTCGGCCAATTTCTGTTTCTGCGCCTCCATGAAGATGTACTCCGCCTTGCGTTGGTCGGCAAGGGAAACAACATTGTTGGTCGTCTCCTTCTTACCCGCCATCGCAGTCAGCCCCACCAACGCAATGGCCAATATCGCTATATATCGTCTCATCGTTTTAAAAATTGATGATATATCTTCACTAATCTCTAATCACCGTTATATGTGATTTCAATTCACTAATCTCTAATCACTAATCTCTAATCATCACGTTTTCAAGAATTTGAAAACGTGATTTATTTCGTTCCCGTATGCCCGAAGCCGCCGGCACCACGCTCCGTCTCGTCAAGGTCCTCGACCAGCGTCCATTCCACAGTACTGTGGCGGGCGACCACCATCTGGCAGATGCGCTCGCCGTTCTCGATGGTCTGCGGCTCGTTGCTCAGGTTCACCAGGATAACCCCAATTTCTCCACGATAATCGGCATCAATCGTGCCAGGGGTGTTCAACACCGTCAGGCCGCGCTTCAGCGCCAAGCCGCTGCGAGGGCGGATTTGGCATTCATAGCCTTCGGGCAGGGCGATATAGATACCCGTGTGCACCAGTGCCCGCTGCAGGGGCTGCAGCGTCAGCGGCTCCTCGAGCCATGCGCGCAGGTCCATCCCCGCGCTCAACGCTGTTCCGTACTGCGGCACCTCATGTGGTCCACGGTTCACTATCTTCACATTAATCTTCTCCATACATGAATGATTGGTTCAAACTGCAAAAATACATCAAAATCGTTTACGACCGTCATTTGAAACCTTTTTTAAATGTGAATGTTCTTGGAATGGCTATAAATGTGTCTTGAATTGTGGTGACACATTCCTGTCAACTGTCTAATCTTTTGACACTTTTTGGTGTTTTTGACTGAAAACGGTCATTTTTTATGGGAATCGTTTGGCAGGGTTGGTTAGTAGAGATAAATTTGTAGCA
Organism: uncultured Prevotellaceae bacterium; assembly: GCA_946186345.1. Taxonomy (GTDB): domain Bacteria; phylum Bacteroidota; class Bacteroidia; order Bacteroidales; family Muribaculaceae; genus Sodaliphilus. The sequence continues at coordinate 24,496 of CAMHMV010000023.1, forward strand.
GAAAAACCAATCAATCAACGATCATGAAAAGAGTATTGTATTCAGTTTTGTGCCTGATGACGGGCTTGATGGCGATGGCCCAATCGCCCGAGTTGACCGTCGAGCAGCACCTCGAGGATTATGACTATGCTGTAAAGTATATCGAGGATAATTACTCAGGTTTTTCATTCTGGGTAACGGACAGCACAAGGTCAGATTATGAGGTGACCAAAAGCCGCCTGCGTGGAGCAGTGGAGCGAGGTGAACGCCCAGGATGGGATGCAGTTGCTGCCTTTACAGGTTGGTTTAACGATCTTCACCTCTTTCTATCAGTGCACTATAATGGTTTAAATCAGCATTCCTATCATCAACGGCACATGACTTCATACGCTTCTCTAATGGAAGAGTATGAGCCCAAGCCCGTTGCCATTAAAGTTACCGATAAAACCTTTTTGGTTCGTTTCCCTTCATGTGGTGGAAACCCTGATATGAAATGGATAAAGAAATCAATAAAACAATATAAGAAATCTCATTGCAAGAACTTGATCATTGATTTACGGGGAAACACGGGAGGCAATGATGGTTTTTTTGATCCATATTTTCAACTTCTATATGATCGCGAAGCCATACTTCCTGGAATTGAATTCCGTAACACGCCTCAAAATATGGATTTCTTAAGGAAGAAAGGGTGGTTTCCTAATATTCTGAAAATGGCTGCTGATAATCCTGAGGCTGAATATATTTCGCCTGGTAATGGATTGATAAAAAGTAAGAAAATAGATAAGTCGGTTGTCAAGGCAGCTTTAATCATTGACAACCATGTTGCGAGTTCAGGTGAATCTATTGTGAGATTGGTTAAAACCTGCAGTGCAAGAACTACCGTTTATGGAAAGGACAATACCATTGGCGCCCTTGATTTCGCTAATTTGTCGAGCATAGTGTTGCCACATTGCCAACTCTCGTTGCATGTCCCAATGTCTCGTACGATCGGCCTTCCTGATAACTCAATTGACAAGAACGGCATCGCTCCCGATGTGCGCATTGACTTGCCGCTGCCTGCCCGCTTAACCGACAACATCGACGAGTGGGTCATCTGGGTCGCCGCCCAATTTGAAAATAATAACTAATCATTTGGACCTTAAATTAATAGATGACATGAGAAAAGTATTGATTTCTTTGATGACTTTGGTTTTCGCCTTGACAATGGGAGCTCAAAATCAAGAGTTGACTGTAGAGCAGCATCTCGAGGATTATGACTATGCTGTAAAGTATATCGAGGATAACTATTCGGGTTTCCCGACCAAGGTGGTTGCCACCACCCGTGCCCAATATGAGGCGATGAAAACCCGCCTCCGCACCCAGGTCGCCAACGGCGAGCGCCAAGGATGGAATGCTGTGGCAGAGTATTCGGCATGGTTCAATGATAGGCATTTAAAGATTCAGCAGTCTTATCACAACGAAAAGGGAGAGCGGGTCAATTGGACTGAGCATTATATGAATAGGAAAAGACTCCATTATGAAGCTATGATGGATTATGAACCTGCAGCAATCGCCTGCAAGGTGACCGACAAGACCTTCTTGATCCGTTTCCCGTCTTGTGATAGCGATATTTCGAACTCAAAATGGATTAAGGAGTCGATTAAGCAATTCAAGAAGTCCCGTTGCGAGAACCTCGTGATTGACATTCGCGGTAATGGAGGCGGTGATCCGCGTTGGACCCCTTATTGGGCATTGCTCTATGACCACGAGGGCGTTGTTCCGGGCATTGAATATCGGAACACCCCCCAGAATCTGTCTTATATTATCGAAGAGGAAAAAACCTATAAGTTGAAGGGAGGAAGGGCACAGAAACTAATGAAACTGTCTTCTCAAAATCCTGACAGCGAGTTCTTAAGTTTATTTGGCAATCATCTGATCAAAAAATACAAGAAGATAGATAAATCAGTCAAGAAAGCCGCCCTCATCATTGATAATTCTAACGGCAGCAATACCGAAGCAATGGTATCAGAAATCAAGGCAACCAGTTATCGCACCACAATTTATGGCCGCGACAATACGAGCGGCTGCCTTGATTTCTCGAATCTCGCTTTTATACACTTCAAGCATTTCGATTGTTACTTTGGAGTCCCCATGTCACGCCGAATCGGCCTTCCCGAGACATCAATTGACAAGAACGGCATCGCTCCCGACGTGCGCATTGATTTGCCCCTGCCTGCAAAGTTGACCGACAACATTGACGAGTGGGTCATCTGGGTCGCTGAGCAGCTGGAGAAGTAAGATATTTATTTGTCCTAAACAAGAGGGTGTGTCATATTTCGCCTAGCGATTTTTAATCGGCCTGACGGCCGAGAAATTAAACAAAATTATAAATAAAATTAAAATAAAAATCTATTTTGTTTAATTTTTATACAAATTTTTGCTTATTTCTCGCGCGAAGCGCGACACAATTTGCAACGATTGAATTATGGCACAGCCCCCTGATTTTAGGTAGCAAGAGGGCTGGACCTCTGTGAATCTTTTTTGTGATGTCTATGCGTCGGCAAATACCTTGCCGTCGTCGAGGGTGATCTGTAGCTTGGTGTACTCGCAGTGGAAGTCATGTTGCAGACGGTCGAGATAGCGGGCGGCTTCCCACTTACACATGGGCAGGTCATGAAGCAGGTAATTTCCGCAGGCCTCGGGACGTGTGGCAGGTACCTCTGTCTGGGTGAGAATCCACTTGAGGCACTCGATGGTGAGGCGACGCATGTCCTCTACAGTGTAACTACCCGTCATGATGACATACATGCCGGTGAGGCATCCCATAGGACCTACATAAACTACGTCATCCTTGGCCTCGCTGTTACGGAACCATGTGGCCATGAGATGCTCTAGACTGTGCATGGCGGCAGGAGCTACAGCGGGTTCCTGGTTCGGTTCGGTGATGCGCAGGTCATAAGTGGTAAAACCTTTATCTTCGCGTGATACGTAGATGCCTGGCTTCAGGTGGGTGTGGTCGATTGTGAAACTTTGTATGACTTCCATTTTATTATGATGATTTAAATTAGCCCGTTGGCGGGCTATATAAGTTGATTAAAAGCTGTTGAAAGTGGTGCATACTATTGACTTTTAGCAATTTAGTGTTAGTGAAACATTAAATTTCCATCACCGTATGCACAACTGGTAGGCAAATTTCGTCATAATTCTTGATGCCCGCAAGAGTTTTCCAACAAATCTCGTGAATGATGTTTGCAATGCCTAAATTTGCCACATTTTACCAGTATTCTTGAGATTTTGTGTTCTATTTGAGCAGAAAAACGTAATTTTGTGCAAAAATCAAGAAGATGACCACTCAACGAATGAATTGGGATCGATTGATCTCGGATAAGAGGCTTGGACTGGAACATTACCACGATGATAAGGGTGGGGGAGTCAGGAGCGACTTTGAGCGCGACTACGACCGCCTGGTGTTTTCGTCGCCCTTCAGGCGCTTGCAGAACAAGACGCAGGTTTTTCCGCTGCCCGACAGCATCTTTGTACACAACCGTTTGACCCACAGCCTGGAAGTTTCCAGTGTGGGTAAATCGATGGCGCGTGAAGTGGCGATACGCCTCATGCCGCGTTATGCTGGCGAGCCATGGGTCGAGAAACTGCGCGATATCAGCGAGATTGTCGCTGCTGCATGCCTGGCACATGACCTGGGTAATCCGCCGTTCGGCCATTCGGGCGAGAAAACCATCGGGGCCTACTTCAGCGAGGGCCGTGGCTTGGAGTTTAAGGACAAGTTCACCGTCGAGCAATGGAACGACCTCATCCACTTTGAGGGCAACGCCAACTCCCTGCGCACGCTTGTCCACCAGTTCAAGGGGCGCCGTCCCGGCGGCTTTGCCATGACTTACTCGACGCTGGCTGCGATAGTCAAATACCCTTACTCATCGATGCATGCCGGAGAGAAGGGCAAGTTTGGCTTCTTCACTACCGAGAAGGACATTTTCAAGCGCATTGCCGACGAGTTGGGCCTCATCCGTCTGGAGGAAGACCGCTACTGCCGTCATCCACTAGTCTATATCGTTGAGGCTGCCGACGACATCTGTTACCAGATTATGGACATTGAGGATGGCCACAAGCTTAGGATCATCAGTACCGACGAGACCATTGACCTGTTGTTGGGCTTCTTTACCGCAGAGCGTCAAGCCCACCTGCGTGAGCACATGGCGCGCGTTGCCGACCCCAACGAGAAGATTGCCTACCTGCGCTCTTGCATCGTCGGCTTGCTGGTCGAGCAGTGCGCCGCCGCCTTTGCACAGCATGAGGATGAAATCATGGAGGGCCGTTTTGAGAGCAGTCTCATCGATTGTATCGACCCCTTGCCTGCAGCAGCCTATCAGGCCTGCAGCGCCTTGGCTCAGGAAAGGCTCTACCGCGCCAGCTATGTCGTTGATGTGGACTTGGCAGGTAACCGCATCATCAACCTGCTGCTTGAAAAGCTCATCGAGGCCGTCATGCACCCCGAGCGCAACTATTCACAACTGTTGATGAACAAGTTCCCGCAGCAATATGACGTCCATGCCCCGACACGTTTTGAGCAGGTGCAGGCTGTGCTTGACCACATCAGTGCGATGACCGATGTGTATGCCCTCAACCTCTACCGTCAGCTCGACGGCATCTCCATCCCCACAGTATAAAAACTAAGGGCTACAAGGACCTAAGGGCGCTTCTCACTCATGACAAATTCCAGCGTTCCGCCCGCCATGATGTCTTGATGCTTGAGTTTGAAACCCTGTAGCCGCTTGCCGTT
>CAMHMV010000024.1:0-25842 GCA_946186345.1 uncultured Prevotellaceae bacterium
CCTCCTCGGGGGTGATGCGGAAGTCGGTGCGGATGCGCTGCATGATGGTGCGCAAGGAGTCGATGCGTACGGCATCTGCCACACGCACCTTCTTAGGCAGGGACTTCATCAATTTCTCGGCACGTGCGAACTCGCCTTGTGCTATCAACTGATCGACTTGGGGTTGCCAGTCGGGGGCTGCTACTGCTGTTAACGCTAACGCGCTCACAGCCAGCGCCAACAAACGTTTTTTACCTTTCATTTTACCTATGGTTATGTTTTAACGAGCAAATTTACTGCAATTATTTTAAAAGGCGAGCAGATATAGGGAAATAGTTATCAACAGGGGGCGACGGGACGGAGATGACGGAGATGACGGAGGGGCCGTGACAAAGTCACGGCACGGGGGACCTTGAGGGAGGGACGGAGGGGGACCGTGAGAGAGGGGACGGTGGGGGCCTTGAGAGTGAGGGGGATGAAAAGAGGTGGGGTTGATTGTCAGGCGGGGAACTCGAGGAGGAAGGTGGTGTGGAAGGTGGTGAGGGGGTTGTCGAGCAGGGACATCATGCCGCCCTGGATGGTGAGCAGACGGCGGCTGAGGGACAAGCCGATGCCGTTGCCCTTGCGCTTGGTGGTGAAGAATGGGATAAAGATTGATGAGCGTGCCTCGGGAGGAATCATCTCGCCGTCGTTGCTGATATAGAACATCACCTTGCCTTCGGGTCCTCGTTCACAGCTGATTCCCATGGTCTTGGCTCCGGCTTCGATGGCGTTCTTGACCAGGTTAATCAGGATCTGCCTCAAGAGGTTGGGATCAGTCTTGATGATGACGCTGTCGGGCATGGTATTCTGCCATTTCACGTCCTGGAAGAGCTTCTCGACCTCGCCAACGACGGCCGTCAAATCCACCTGCTGCGGCACGGGTTTCTGGAGGGCGGAATACTTGCGGTATCCATCCACGAAGGAGTTGAGGTGCACCACGGTGTTGTGAATGGCGTTGATGCCCTCTTCGAGGTCGGAGTCCTTTACTGCGGGATGATGAAGCATCGACTGGCTGATGCTGGCGATGGGTGCGGTGGCGTTCATGATCTCGTGGGTGAGTACACGGGTGAGTTTTTCCCAGGACTCGACCTCACCGAGATTGACCTGCTCGCGAATGTGCTCCCCGAGCTGGTTGAGGGTTTCCTGAAGCGCCTTTTCGCCGCTGAACATGTACTTGGTGGGCAGCTGGAAGGTCAGGTCATGGTTACGTATCGCCTCCTGCATGATGCGAGCACGCCTCACAAGAGAACGCTGATGCAGCCAGAACCATAGTCCCAGCAGCACCACAATCGCGACAGCGACAATGACAGCAGTCCACAGACTGTTCATTGCAGTTTCTTCATCTTGTTATATAACGTTTGACGCGTAATACCCAGGACCTCAGCGGCTTGCGTGAGATTTCCATGGAAACGGTCTATCGCCTTGCGAATGTGTTCGGCTTCCAATTCATCGAGGGTTGCGACCTCGTCGGCTGCATCGAGCACATCCTTCAACTTGCGCACCAGCTCCTCATTGTCCCAGGGCTTGGTGATGAAGTCGGCGGCACCACGTTTGAGTCCACGCACGGCGAGAGAGACGTCGGCATAGGCAGTGATGAGTACGACAGGGATTTCGGGATGGTGCTTGCGTATGGCCTGCAGCCAGAGCAGTCCGTCCTGGCCGCTGTTGACGCCGAGCGTGAAGTTCATATCCAACAAGATGATATTCACCTCTTCCTGATTCAACAACGAGATAACAGTCTCGGGTGAAGTGAGCGTCATCACTTTTTCAAACGTACCAGCCAGGCAGTATCTCAACGCGGTGAGAATTGCCTCGTTGTCGTCAATAACCAAAATTGTTCCGTAGTTCTGCATAGTGGCAGCGAAGATACAAACAATTCCTGAGACCTCCATCAAAAAACGGGAAAAAGTGACTGAGGGGGATTAAAACGGGGTGTTTAGGACGGTATTGCAAGCCTGAGGCTGGCAATACTACAACGACTGGCAACGACACAAGGGGCCGTGACGGGAGTCACGGCATAGATGGACCCTGACGCGAGAACTGGCGGTGACGGAGGACTTGTGCAAGGCTGAGGCTTGCTATACTGCAACAAGAGGCAGGCGCTTCCCGCTAGAAGCGCCTGCCTGTTATTCTTCAACAATGCTCTGGTGGTCAACGCCCCCTAACCCCCTCTAATCTTAGAGGGGGAATTGGCGGCGTGTTGATTGTTGGTTATTAGGGCCAGGTGTTGGTTAGCAGATAATTGATCAGGACTGAGACATCGTTGATGCCTAATTGTCCGTCGCCGGTGGTATCGCTGTTGTGGGAGTTGAACTCAAAACTGTCATCTAAGTCCTGGGACAAGAGATGACCAATCAAGGTCGTGATGTCATTGACCTTGATGAGGCCGTCGTTGTTCACGTCGCCACGCAGGAGAGTTCCTGGAGTTCCCGGCAAGATGAACTTGCTGCCGTCAATGAAGAACAGGCGGTTGTAATCATAGGCCTTGGAAAAATCACTGCTTAAACCACGGGGAACTGTTCTTCCCCAAGAGATGGTGTCGGAGGTTGCCAGTCCACTATTGCCAAACGTCAACGTGTCGCCCTCGAGCGTGTAGTTGCAGATATCGTCGTCCTTGACAGGGTCATAATACAAAGCCTGACCAGGTAAGGTCATGGTGCCGTCCTCGTGAATGAACAGGGCATTGATGGTCGAACCAAATCCGAAAAGATTGTACACGAAAACGGTTGAGTCATTGACCTGGAACATATAGACGGGATTCTGGCAAGAGTATGCATCATCATTTGTCGTGCTGATACTGCCCTGGGGAAGCGTGCGGTTAATAACGCTGCCAGGCTCGAAGCCCTGGGGGCGGCCTGGGCCGATGGGCCGACCAGGATTACTTCCCCCACCGCCAAAAGGTTCGTTCCAGACACCGAGTTCTTCGATATAACTGTTGGCATTTTTATTCCATCGGTGAAAGTTGACAATTTTAGTCCTTGTGACAGCGGGGGCGCCATCGTTATCGCCCTGTGGCAGCATGGATAATGAAGACCTGGTCGGGTTGCGAGGGCCAATGGGTCTATCTTTCATTCCGCCATTACCACAGGTACTTGTGCCGCCGCCACCGTGGCCGCCGCCAGGCACATCATCCCAATAAACGACGTGGAATGTGGAAGCATCAAAAACAAAATGATAAGGATCGGATGAGGAAGATGGCGGAATCTCCTGCATATCACACTCATGGATGCCGTTGGGCTGAAGCAGATAAATGTTGCTTAACACAGGTGAGACATGAGCGATAGTGTCTCTTGAATAGAGGCTGGGAGTACCATTAGCTCCTCTTCTCTGATAAGTGATATACTCTTGCTCGGTGTAGAAAAGGCCTTGTCCATCAAACAATATTGACCCATCGTCATAGACAGTACCGACGAGATCGGTAAAATCATCATTGAAGAAACCGTCTAATGTGTAGAAACAGACATTGATAATAGTGTCTATCCGTTGATACATGGTCGCAGATACTTTTCTAAAAACACCCTCAGTTGTATCGCTGGACAAGAAGCAAGAGGTGAGAAAGGGATCGCCTGTTTCCTCATTGACGCCGAGAGGGAGCTGATACCTGCCGTAGAAGCCTTCGATACCGAAGTATCTGTAATTCTCGTCATCAAAGGCGCCATTCTCCCACGAGAAGACCTCGTTATTCCAGCCGAGGCTGTAAACAGTGTCGCTCAGGATAGGACTATTATTCTCGTCAATGTCCTCGAGGGCCTGGGCCTCCATGACGACGATGCGAGTGCCCAACAAATCGTCCTCAAGAGTGCGACTTGGTGCCTTTTGGGTGAGGCGGTTGTCGTTAGGGGTGAGGTTGCGTTGCCGCAAGAACTGATGCAATGACGCCGGTTTGGAGGAAGAGGCGACGTCGGGCTTGGGTGCTGCAGCCAAGAGGGCTAGCGCCATGCAAGCAAACACGATAGTTAAAAACAGATTCTTCATTCCTTTAATTTTTTAATATGTTTAGAGTTAAATAATTGAGTAATACCCATGATACTTTGTTTCCCTGAAAGAGGCACCATGCAACTTAAAAGATAAAGAGAAAAGTTGCCTACCCTCAAGGGTTTTAACATAATTGCGTCAAAATTACAAACATTATCTTAATTTAGCAACAGAACGGGATGGATTAATGTTTTTTAACAGGTGACGAGGGGTATTACGAGCTGACAGCTCGTAATACATTGACAGCACGGAGGGAACGGAGATAACGGACAACACGGGGATGACGGGGATGACGGAGGGGGCCGTGACAAAGTCACGGCACGGGGGACCTTGAGGGAGAGATGACTGACAACACGGGGATGAGGGAGGACTGATGGGGAGGGAGACTTGAATTTTAAAAAGCGGTTGGCTTGAATATCTTGGAAATGTTGATTATATTTGTGGCGCGATTTTTAGAGTCCCTCGGGTGTGCAGTGGAGGGTCTTGTTTTAACGGACAATCAAGGATAGAGAGATGAGAGAGGTTTTCAGAAATATCTTCTATATGGCACGGCGGTTTAAGCTGGCGAGTGCCCTTAACCTGATAGGACTGGTTGTGTCGTTCGCCGCTTTTTACCTGCTGATGACACAGATTATCTACCAGACAACCTATAACCATGGCATCAAGGACTACGACAGGCTTTACCGCCTGGAGAGCGACTTTGTATATAACGAGAGCGAATATAGTGACATTGTGTGCCGGCCGTTTGCCGATGCGCTGTTGCGTTTTCCTGATGTCGTTGAGAGCTACTCGCTGACCCACGGCGGCAGTTCAAACGAGAGTTCCTACACCAGCCATTTTAAAAAAGAAGGGGACACTAAGGACTACGCCTTTCCTGTTACCCCGGGCAACAACACGGCATTGAGTACCTTTTCTCCAAAAGTCCTCGACGGCGAGATTGAATGGAACAATAAGAACAGAGATGGTTTTATCATTCCTGCACGAATAGCCATTGATTTTTTCGGCACCGTAAAGGCAGCAGGTAAAGAGATGACACTTGTTGATAACGATTATGTTAATACTTTCAAAATAGTTGGCGTGTTTGAGGATTTTCCCGATAATAGTGAACTGTATAACCGCATCTATTATAGCAACTACGATTATGACACGCTCGACCTTGGCGCCAGCTACAGGTGCATTGTCAAGTTCAAGAGCGTTCCCAAGGACATCAAAGCGTTTGCAGAAGCATACAAGGACACGGTCATTGCCCACCTGAGTCAGGGATTGAAAGAGAAGGGACTTGAAGATAAGATAGAGACTACTGTCCAAGAGATCAATCAAACGAAATTCAAATTCGTTCCCTTGAAAGACAGTTATTTTGAGAGCACATCTTTCACCTCATCGGGCAGGAAAGGCTTCAGAAGCCTAAAAGACATCATGATACTGGCATGCCTGCTTGTCATCCTGATTGCCGCCATCAACTTCCTGAATTTCACGCTTGCCGAGAGCCCGATACGCGTGCGTAGCTTGAACACCCGCCTCGTGCTGGGCGCTTCGCGCCGCTCATTGAGACGCATCATGGTAGCTGAAGGCATTATCCTCTCGCTCCTTGCGTGCCTGGTGGCTATATTGCTGTGCGGCGTGCTACAAATGTTGCCCGTGTCCCAGAAACTTGCCGATGGTGGACTCTCGCTGCTGGGCCACTGGCCCCTGTTGGTGCTGATGTTGGTCATTGCCACCATTATCGGTATTGTAGCATGCTATTATCCCAGTGTCCATGCCACGTCGTTCCCGATTGCGATGGTGCTGAAAAGCAGTTTCGGGCTGACGCCACGCGGTCAAAAACTGCGCCGCTTGCTGACCTGTTTCCAATTGTTCATCTCAATGCTGATGTTCATCTACGTGGGCATCCTGTTCATGCAGAGCCGCTATATCATCAACTCGGAATACGGTTATGACAAGGATAAGGTTCTTGCCACGGAATTGCCTCCAGTTGATTACAGCTACTCGGACAACGATACGCTGTACCACTTATTGAAGCAGCAAGTGCCCGGAGTTGCCGATGTTGCCTTCTCGGACAACCTGATGGGGAAAACCGACGGTCATGGCACCGTGTGGACACGTTCGGAAGCCGACAGCAGCGTATTCAAATACACCCTCATCCACTGCAGCCACAACATGCCAACGGCTATGGGAATCCGCATTATTGAGGGTCGTAACTTTACAGCCGAAGACACCGCTGCCATCATCATTAATGAAGCGACACAAAAGCGTTTTGGCTGGATCAAACTTGGCTCCGTCATTTCCACTGGATACAGTGATGAGGAGCCCGACAGCGCAGTGGTTGTGGGCATCTGTAATGACATCCGTTACGGCACGACCCGCATCGACAGGCACCAGCCATTCTTCTTGGTTTATAAAGAGGGATATCCGTACAATGGCAATATGATTGTGCGCCTTCAGGACGATGCCAACCGTGATTCTGTCAAAGCTCATATTGACAACCTGCTCAAGGCCCGCTATGGCAATAAGATCAAACCGTCGAAGTTCTTCAATCAAGTATTAACTGAAACTTATAGCAGCGAATTCCGTTATATGAACCTGATGGTGATGATCTGCATCATCTGCCTGATTATCACGCTGATTGGAATCTTCTGCCTGACGATGTTTGAGACCGAGTACCGCCGCAAGGAACTTGGCATCCGCAAGGCAATGGGTGCAACGACGCGCGAGATTGTGGATATGCTGTGCCGGCGCTATGCGCTATATATCCTCATCAGTTTTGCCATTGCGGCTCCTGTGGCATGGTTGCTCGGTGAGTTGACGCTGAGACATTTTCCGCAGCACACGACTAACTTCTGGTGGCTGTTCCCGCTGGCGCTGGTGCTGGTGGGCGGTCTTATGCTCGGGACGATGTTAATCAAGAGCTGGCGCTCGGCGCGAGAAAATCCGTCCAATAGTATTAGGAGTGAGTAGGCGTTAGACTTTAGACTTTAGGCGTTAGGTTTTTAGGAGGTTAGAAATTAAAAGAGATGATTATGATAGAACTCAGTAATATTAAGAGAGTGTTCAGCTATGCCGATATCAATTCTGTTGCGCTGGGGAGCATCAACATGAAGATTGAGCGGGGTGAGTTTGTCGCCATTATGGGCCCGTCGGGCTGCGGCAAGACGACGTTGCTCAATATCATGGGACTGCTCGACAATCCCACCGAGGGGAGCTACCTGCTGAATGGTGTGGAAGTCGCCAACATGAAAGAGAGCGAGCGTACTGCACTGCGAAAAGGCAAAATCGGCTTTGTGTTCCAGAGTTTTAACCTGATTGATGAGCTGAACGTGGAGCAGAACGTGGAATTGCCGTTGAAGTATATGGGTGTGCGTGCCGACAAACGCCACGCCAAGGTGGTGGAAGTGCTGCGAAGGGTGAACATGTCCCACCGTATGAACCATTTCCCGAACCAGCTGTCGGGCGGTCAGCAGCAGCGCGTTGCTATCGCGAGGGCTGTGGTCTGCGACCCGGACCTGATTCTTGCCGATGAGCCGACGGGTAACCTGGACACGAAGAACGGCAAGGAAGTGATGGAACTGCTGGCAGAACTGAACGATGAGGGCACGACCATCGTGATGGTGACGCACTCGCAACGTGACGCTTCCTACGCACAACGGGTGATCAATATGCTCGACGGCTTCCTCGTGGAGAAGAATGAGATGTAGGTTAGGCTTTAGGTTTTAGGCGTTAGGCTTTAGGTTCCTATTTATTTTAATTCCAGGAGGGTGACGTTCTCGACGTGGTGGGTGTGTGGGAACATGTCCACGGGCTGGATTTCCAGAACACGGTATTTCTCGTCGAGCATGGCGATGTCACGGGCCTGGGTAGCAGGATTGCAACTTACATAGACAAGTCGCTGGGGCTCAGCGTTGAGGATAACCTTGACGACGTCCTCGTGCATACCGGCACGGGGCGGGTCGATGATCATAACCTCAGGACGGCAGTGCTCGGCAATGAAGGCGTCGGTGAGGACGTCTTTCATGTCTCCGGCATAGAAGAGAGTGTTGTCGATGTTGTTGACGCGGGAGTTGAGTTTGGCGTCCTCGATGGCCTCGGGGACATACTCGATGCCGATGACCTGACGTGCCTGGCGAGCGACAAAGTTGGCAATGGTTCCCGTGCCGGTGTAGAGGTCATAGACGAGTTCATCGCCCGTGAGGCCTGCCATGCGTCGTGCGACCTTGTAAAGCTCGTAGGCCTGACGGGAATTGGTCTGGTAGAAGGACTTGGGACCTACACGGAAACGCAGACCTTCCATTTCTTCCTCGATATAATCGCGTCCGCTGAAGGTGATGAATTCCTGGTCGGCGAGTGAGTCGTTGACCTTGAGGTTGACGACGTAAAGGAGGGAGGTAATCTGCGGGAAACGGTCACGCACGGCAGTCATCACATCGTCGATGGCAGCCTGATTGTCCTGACCGAAAACGATGACCTCCATCACCTCGCCAGTGCTGGCGGTGCGCGTCATGGTCATGCGGATGAATCCCTGCTGACCACGGATGTCATAGAAGGAGTAACCGCGCTCGACACAAAGCCCACGAATGAACAGACGCATCTCGTTGCTGATGTCGTCCTGGAGCCAGCATCGCTTGATATCGAGCACCTTGTCGAAGGCGCCAGGGATGTGGAATCCAGCGGCGTTGCGGTCGGGGAAGTCTACCCCACTGTCGAGCTGCTCACGGGTGAGCCAGCACTTGTTGGAGAAAGTGAATTCCAGCTTGTTGCGATAATGGGTTGTCACCGCCGAGCCCAGGATGGGGTTGATGGCGGGGATGGGGACCTTGGCAATGCGCTCCATGGCGTCCACGACCTGCTGCTGTTTGCACTGCAGCTGGTATTCGTAGGGCAGGTGCTGCCACTTGCAGCCGCCACACAGGCCGAAGTGCTCACACATGGGCTCCACACGTAGGGAGCTGGGCTTGACCATACGGTCGATATGTCCCTCGGCAAAGCTGTGCTTTTTGCGGTCGATCTTCAGGTCGATGACGTCGCCAGGCGCGCCGAAGGGGACAAACACTACAAGGTCGTTCCAGCGGCCGAGGCTCTTGCCCTCGGCTGCCACGCCCGTTATCTCAAAATTCTCAATTACCGGAATATCTTTTTTCTTTCTCATCGTGGGTGCAAAGGTAGTAAAACCCGTGAAAACACACAACACCTATTGATGAGGAAAACAATCAACGACATTAAGTTTCCTCTTCTCCTTACTGGGGGCCGCGACGGGAGTCGCGGCATAGAGGAACCCTGATGAAACGGGTGGAGTTCTACACTCAAGAGGGAACCTGCATGATTACCAGGAGCTGGAGAGGAGGTAACTGATGAGGGCAGAAACGTCGTTGATCTTGATCTCTCCATCGTGGTTGCAGTCGGCGGCAGTGAGGTTGATTCCCGTGGTGTCATCGTTGAGCAGGTAGCTGATGAGAGCAGAGACGTCGTTGATCTTCACTTGTCCATCGCCGTTCACGTCACCTGTTTGTATGTCAGCGAGGGTGGTGAAGGTGACAGGCTGCGTCCAGGCACTTATTGCATCATCACCGAAGGCCTGCACCTGGACCTCGTAGAGAGTCTCGGGTATCAAGCCAGTGATGGCGCAGTTGGTCGTGCTGAGGTCAGTGATATACCTCCATTCGGGTAGAGGGCAATCAGCTAAAATGATATCATCGATACAAACACAGGATTGACCAAGACTGTTATAGTGGCGGAAAGCGATGTGCCCTTTCAAGCCAGTATAAGCTAACAGGTCGAAGGTGCATTCGGTTTTTTCAGATGTCATGACAATATCGTCCATGGCAAGAGGAGTGAAATCGTCAAGAGTCTCAGGGTCATCAATGCAAACGTATGGCATCAGTTTATCAGGATAATTATCATCTCCCCAAACCGTGAACCGTAGTTTTCCCTGCAGGTTCACAAGGGGCGAAATCAACCAGTTGTCAGGATCAAGACCAAATCCTGTCTCTTGATCCCACGATTCAGACATGAAGCAATGATCTTCACCATCAACCGGATTGATAGACCATGTCAAACTATCACCGTCCTCATCCAAAATGATCCAATCCTGATATATTTCAGCAAAGACATCGTCATAGTCACCATTCAAGTCACAATTATAATCAAGAAGAGAGGTATCCAGGCAACGCCTGTAGCGTAGTTTCCATGACGTATTGAGAGAATCTTGCCAAGCCACTTCGGCAGTCTTGGCTGAGGGGGTCACGGTCAGGTTCTCTGGAGCTGGCAACAGTTCTACTACACTCAAAACAGTGCCTATTTCTATCTTATTATTGTGGTATTTCCTTTGGATACTATAACGGTCCTCGGTGCTAGTTTCGTAGCAGAAGTAAGTATTTCCCCACGTGATGCTGTTCTGAGAGAATGTGCCCTTGTTGCCCCATAATAAGGTATCAGCCTCGGCATGGAATCCCGAGCAGTTATAGAGCACCCTGCCATAGTTGTCAATACCCATCGGTTGAGCAGGGATCAAGACAGTGCTATCGGGGTAGATATTCATGTAATTCCAGCAGTAATCCTTATTAAATAGGTTATAAACCATGTAAGTTGTGTCATCGAACTGATACATATAAATTGGTACGGCATGATCATGAATTACCGGATTAAGATCAGCCCTGAGATTGGAAGATTCATTGCGTACCACTTGAGCATCGTTATTATCTTGATTGGCAAGTTTGTTTCCTCCCGCCGGAGTAAAATCACGCGGAGTAACGGGCTTAGTTGTACCTGTATTACTAATGCTGACAGGTCGAGGCTTTATAGGCTTGGGCACTGAGCCACCACTGCCCATAGGAGAAATACTATAACCAGTAGAGAGTACCACAAGTTCATTTAAGAATACTTCGTAAGCATTTGTTTCGTAAAAATGGGTTGCATTGGGGTTATACAGCATGAGGTTTTTGAAAATCGGAGAGAGGCCCCATGAAAAAGATGAAGATGGGCTACCATCAGAATTCAGATCTCTTTTTTCCACTAAGAAGCCGAAATCATCGGTAAACTCAATGGAGCCATCGGCATGTATTACGCCCTGAATATCATGATAGTCATTACCGCCTTCCAGCCAAGAGAGCGGCATGGCATATATGGTCCATACGTATTGTTGCGGGACCCAGTCTTTAGTATCAACATAATCAGTAGTAATCAACTGAGCCAATGCTACGCCAGCCGAAATCGACACGACACCAGATGAAGCATCAACATTTATGGGGATTTGATAATCACCATACAGATCCTGGAGGAACCAACCGCTCGTTTCTCCATATTGATAAGTAAGGTGGCATTTCTTACCAATCATGGCGATGGTAGAGTCAATGACGGTGGCGGTGGCAGTGCTCTCGTTCCAGTCAAAGTCGTAGACGTCAACCGAGGCGAATTTATCACCCGAATGAACTGTCAATAGGCGAGACGGGGCGGCGCTGGTGAGTTTGTTGTCATCGAGGGTGAGGTTGCGCTGCTTCAAGACCTGCTTGAGTGACAGTGAATTGTGCTTGCCTGCTACCGTTGAGGGCTGGAGTTTATGGTCCTTGGTCATCTGGACCTGCTTGAGCTGGGAACGGGTCAGACGCGGCGTTGCCGCCAGGATAGAGAGCGTCATGCAGGCGCCTATGAGGGTTATAATGAATCGTCTCATGATGAGGGTATGGTTTTATCGTATATTGTTAAATGCTGCTTGTGCTGCTTGGATAGCACTACAAAATAACTTTGTTTTCCATTCCATATCAAGAGGAAAAGTTGCAGTTAACATAATTTAACGGGCGATTTGGAGAAAAGTGTCAAAAAATTAGACAATTAACGGGCGGGGGATGATGCGGAGGGGCCGCGACAGGAGTCGCGGCATAGAGGGACACTGACGGAACGCGGGGGCGAGAAGCGGAGGGGCCGCGACGGGAGTCGCGGCATAGAGGGACACTGACTGAACGCGGAGGGCGAGAAGCGGGGGGCCGCGACGGGAGTCGCGGCATAGAGGGACACTGACGGGACGAGGAGGGGGGCGGGGACACGATGGGGACGTGACTCCCGTCGCGGGATGGAGAGGAGGGAACTACTCGTTGAGGGCGGTGTTGATGATGTCGCGGGGGAGGCCTAGGGTGACGGCGGTGTCGATGTCGCGATTCATCTCGTCACGCTGGAAACGGAGCTTGTGCAACTTGGCACGGAGGAGGTAGAGATAGGCATCATCGGGGGCCATTTCGAGGGCAGTGCGGATGTCGGCCTCGGCGTCGTTGAGGCGCTTCATAGCGAGGTAACAGTCGGCCCGATGGGCTAAGAGCTGAACGCTGGGCTGAACCTTGATGACCTGGGTGAAAAACTCGGCAGCGCGGGCGTGGTTGCCGGCCTTCTTGTGCAGCAGCCCCATGCCCTCGTGATAGAGGCCTGAGTTGGGGTTGATGCGCTTGATCTCGTTGAAGTAGTCCTCGGCATGACGTGTGTCGCCTCGATCCAAGGCTATGACGCCGAGGGAGTAGCGAGCCTCGGTGTCATAGAGGTCGAGTTCGCAGACGCGCTCATAGTCGTCGATGGCGCGCTGTATGCTGTCCATCTCAACATAAAGGGCGGCACGGTTGAGCAGCAAGGTGACGGCATGGGGCGTCATGTCAAGGGCGAGGGAGTAGTTCTTAATCGCCTCGACCCTCTTGCCCTGATAGCGTTGCAGGGTGGCGATATTGCTGAGTACCAATGAATTGCCGGGGTTGTCGGGGTCGGTCATGAAGGCCTTGAGGAGCCATTGTTCGGCGATGTCCCATTGATGGTTATGGATATAGTTGTCCGCCGAGTCGATGCACTGGTAATACGGGGTATCGGTGTCGATATCGGCGATGTAGGGGCTCTCGGCCTTTTTCTCTTTGGGCTTCATGCCCTGGGGTACCTTCATGTTCTCGTCGCCGATGGAGTTAATGACCTGTGCCCCACCCTGCTGCCATGCCAGTGACAGCAAGATGACGGCGAGCAATAACCTGGATATCTTCTTCATTCTTGCCAAGGGAATAACGGAGTGGACGGATAGAACGGAAATAACGGATAGAACGGGTGACTCGTTACTAATTATTGACGTGGACATCCATCTGGGGGAAGGGGAAGTGGATGCCATGCTGGGGGAACTGCTTGTAGATCTGCTCATTGACGTCATAGAGGACCTGCCAGTAGTTGGGGATTTCGGTCCAAGCGCGGACGATGAGGGTCACCTGGCTGTCGTCCAGGCTCTCGACGTTGACGCTGGGTGAGTAATTGGGCTTGGGGATGAGGGCGGCGAGTTTGGCCTCGTGCTCCTCGCGCAGTTCTTCGGCGCGGCGTCGCTGCCAGTGGAACAGGCGTTTCCACCAGGGCATGGGAGCATCGACGATTTCCTCGTGAGTCTCTTCGGACTGCTGCTCATCCTCCTTGACGTCGGCATCGGTATGGACGATGCGGGCGTCGGCGGCGAGGATGTCGAGGGCGACCTTGCGTGCCGTGTCCACGTTGTCACCATAGCTGATGCCGACACGCCACTCCACGCGGTGGTAGGGCTCGGCGCTGAAGTTCTTGAGCGAGCCTGTGGCAAGTCCGCCGTTGGGGATGACGATGCGGTCGTTGTTGTAGGTGTTGATGACCGTGTTGAAAATCTGGATTTCGCGCACGGTGCCCTTCAGTTCGCCGAACTCGATGTAGTCGCCCACCTTGTAGGGCTTCAACAGGAGGATGAGGACTCCACCGGCGAAGTTCTGGAGGGTGCCGCTCAATGCCATACCGATGGCAACACCGGCACTGGCGAAGATGGCGATGAACGAGCTGGTCTCAATGCCGAGCACACCGATGACGGTGATGATGAGCAGGAACAGGAGCGTAATCCTGATGAAAGACAGCAGGAACGAAATCAACGAGCGGTCGAAGTCCTTGCGTATCATGATGGCACGCACCACGCTGTAAATCTTGTTGATGATGAACTTGCCGATGTAGAAAATCACGATGGCGGCAAGGATGCGTAATCCTAAGGATATCAGCTGGCTGGAAAGCGATGTCACCAGACTGCCAAGGTCGAGGTACTTGAACTTGTCAACGATCTTATCGGGTGTCATCGCCGCGATGGAATCGGGGTGCAACTGGTTGGCCAGCGAGTCCACGTGAGCTGTGACGACGTTGGTCGCCTCCTTGATTTTGTTGGCCGCTGCGGTATCGGGGGACGCAACGGGAATCTGCATGAGTATCTTGTTCAAAAACATAGTTGTTCTATTTTTCAGGCACAAAGGTAATACCTTCCCGTCTAAAAAAAGATTAAAATCCCACTAAATAACGTGAACGACGGTGAAACTTGGGGACGGTGACGGTGGCAGAGCCACCGCCCACGGGACAGGACGGGGGGACTGGGCTGGAGATGGCCGCGACAAAGTCGCGGCACGGGGGACCGGGCGGAGGCGGGGGACGGGACGAGGGGCGACGGGAGGACGGGACCGGGCGGAGGCGGGAGGACCGGGCGGCGGGAGGACGGGACCGGGGGGTGACGGGAGGACGGGGCTGAGGGCGATGGGACTAGCGGCGGCGGGCGGCGGGAGTTGCGGCATAGAGGGAACCTGAGGGAGCATTTTTTCTTGATTGATGGCTTGTGGGAGGTTTTTTTGATGTACCTTTGCGGGGTCAAAAGATTTTTTAATTGATTTTTATTATGAAAAAGTATTTTGTTACTGTCATGGCCGCCTTGATGGCCACCATGATGCTGAATGCACAGGACGAGGTGCAACCCTATTTCTCTGTAGATGAATTGCCTGACCTCATCAAGTGCCTGCCTGCTCCCCCCGCATTTGACAGTCCTGAGTTTGCCAACGACATGATGCGTTTTTCATGGGGCAAACAGCAGCGCCTCGACCCCGAGCGCGCCGAAATCGCCAAGCGTGACGCCGTATGGTCCTACGAGGCCCTGCTGGCTGAATTTGACGTGCCTTTCGGCCTGCATATGAGCCCTGAGAACACTCCCGAAATCTGGAAACTGATGGTGACCAGCATGACCACGACTGACGCCATGCGCGTTGCTCCCAAAGCCTACTACCACCGCCAGCGCCCCTTCGAGCGCTTCCAGGACAAGATGCTCACCGACGAGGAGGCTGAGCTGACCGGTGAAGGTTCCTACCCCTCGGGCCACACCATGCGCGGCTGGACTGCCGCCCTGCTGCTTGCCGAGGTGAATCCTGCCGCTGCCGACACCATCTTTGCCCGTGGCTGGATGTATGGTGAGAGCCGTGTAATCGTTGGTGCCCACTGGCAGAGTGACGTGGATGCCAGCCGTGTAGCCGCCAGCATCGCTGTCTGCGCCCTTCACGGCAGCCCCGAGTTCCGCGAGCAGATGGCCAAGGCCCAGGCTGAGTACCGCGAGAAGACCGGCCAGTCCGTGAATGTTACCGAGGTCGTGCCTTCAATGCTTGCCACCAGCAGCCAGGCCTATCGTATTGACGGCATCATGGCTACCGAGGACACCCGCGGCATTATCATCCAAGACGGAAAGAAAATCCTAAAGAACTGATCAACAGCCGTTGACATCCTGACGGAATAGCTCACACCAAGCAGCGAAGGCGCTAAGATTTTTCATTTTCTTAGCGCCTTCGCTGCTTAGCATAAAGGTCATGAGTCAAAATTATGTGCTTTTGTGCTCTACTTGCACAAAATTGTTGTACCTTTGCACCCAAATTTGAGAAGTTACATTATTTAAAAATGAAAAAATTCAACGAGTACAACGGTTTTAACCTGTCAGATATCAACAAGGAAGTC
The DNA here is from genome assembly GCA_946186345.1 of uncultured Prevotellaceae bacterium. Taxonomy (GTDB): domain Bacteria; phylum Bacteroidota; class Bacteroidia; order Bacteroidales; family Muribaculaceae; genus Sodaliphilus. The sequence continues at coordinate 15,760 of CAMHMV010000024.1, forward strand.
CTGCAGCAGTGGGACAAGGAAGATGTGTTTGGTCGCAGCATCAGTGAGCGCGACGGCGCGCAGTCGTATGTATTCTATGAGGGTCCTCCCAGTGCCAACGGCATGCCGGGCATCCACCACGTGATGGCTAGGACCATCAAGGACATCTTCTGCCGCTACAAGACGATGCAGGGCTACCAGGTGCTGCGCAAGGCTGGTTGGGACACCCACGGTCTGCCCGTAGAGCTTGGCGTCGAGAAGGCCCTGGGCATCACCAAAGAAGATATCGGCAAGAAAATCTCGGTTGACGAGTATAACGCCACCTGCCGCAAGGAGGTGATGAAATACACCCGCGAGTGGGAAGACCTGACCCACCGCATGGGTTACTGGGTTGACATGCAGAACCCCTACATCACGTTCAAAAACAGCTACATCGAGAGCCTGTGGTGGCTGCTGAAGCAGCTCTACAACAAGGGTCTGCTGTACAAGGGTTACACCATCCAGCCCTACTCTCCCGCTGCCGGCACCGGCCTGAGCTCCCACGAGCTGAACCTGCCGGGCTGCTACCGCGACGTGAAGGACCAGACCGTGACTGCCCAGTTCAACGTGCTGAGCGGTGACGAGCATCCCGTGATCAAAAAGATCCACGAGGTTGCCGATGAGGGTTTCAACGACACCTATGTGCTGGCCTGGACGACCACCCCGTGGACGTTGCCCAGCAACACTGCCCTGTGCGTTGGCAGCAAGATCGACTATGTCGCCGTCGAGAGTTTCAACCCCTATAACGGCAAGCCCGCCATCTACCTGCTCGCCGATGCCCGCGTCGATGCCTACTTCAAGGCCGACGGCAAGGACCAGCCACTGGAATTCAAGGAAGGCGCCAAGGTTGTTCCCTGGAAGGTGATTGCCCAGTTCAAGGGTCAGGACCTGCTGGAGATGCGCTATGCCCAGCTGTTCCCCTGGGTGAAGCCCGTTGACAAGGTTGACGGCGCTGTTGTGGGCAACGACAACGGTTTCCGCGTCATTCCCGGTGACTATGTTACCACCGAGGACGGTACCGGTATCGTTCACATCGCGCCCACCTTTGGTGCCGACGATGCCCGCGTAGCCAAGGCAGCCGGCATCCCCGCCCTGTACATGATCAACAAAAAGCTGGAGACCCGCCCGATGGTGGATCTCACGGGTAAATACTACCTCATTGAGGACCTTGACGAGGAATTCGTGAAGAACTTCGTCAACGAGGACCTCTACAAGGAGTATGCAGGCCGCTGGGTGAAGAACGCCTACGACCCGCAATATACCGTCGGGGGCAAGTTTGACGAGGCCGCAGCCAATAAGGCCGAGGACCTGAATATCTACATCTGCATCCGCATGAAACAGGAAGGCACCGCCTTCAAGATGGAGAAGCACGTCCACAACTATCCCCACTGCTGGCGCACCGACAAGCCCGTGCTGTACTACCCGCTGGACAGCTGGTTCATCCGCGACACTGCCAGCCGCGACCGCATGATCGAGCTCAACCACACCATCAACTGGAAGCCCGAGCACACCGGTACGGGCCGCTTCGGCAAGTGGTTGGAGAACCTGAACGACTGGAACCTGAGCCGCAGCCGCTACTGGGGCACCCCGCTGCCCATCTGGCGCAACGAGGACGGCGAGGAGAAGTGCATCGGCAGCATTGAGGAGCTGTACAACGAGATTGAGAAGGCTGTCGTCGCCGGCGTGATGAAGAGCAATCCCTACAAGGACAAAGGCTTCGTTCCCGGTGACTACAGCGAGGAGAACTACAATAAGATCGACATCCATCGCCCCTACGTTGACGACATCATGCTGGTGAGCGAGACCGGCAAGCCCATGAAACGTGAGCTTGACCTGATCGACGTATGGTTCGACAGCGGTGCGATGCCCTATGCCCAGTTGCACTACCCGTTTGAGAACAAGGAAGCCGTGGACAGCCGTCGCTACTTCCCTGCCGACTTTATCGCCGAGGGTGTTGACCAGACCCGTGGCTGGTTCTTCACGTTGCACGCCATCGCCACGATGGTATTTGACAGCGTGGCTTACAAGAACGTCATCAGTAACGGTCTTGTGCTCGACAAGAACGGCAACAAGATGAGTAAGCGCCTGGGCAACGCCGTTGACCCGTTCGGCGCCATTGAGAAGTACGGCAGCGACCCGCTGCGCTGGTACATGATCAGCAACTCTTCGCCATGGGACAACCTGAAGTTTGACGAGGCAGGTGTGACCGAGGTAGCCCGCAAGTTCTTCGGTACGCTCTACAATACCTACTCGTTCTTTGCCCTGTATGCCAACGTGGACAACTTTGATCCCGAGGCTCCTCAGGTGCCCCTGAACGAACGTCCCGAGATCGACCGCTGGATCATCTCGTCGCTCAACTCCCTCATTGCCGAGGTACAGGCCGACCTGGAAGACTACGAGCCCACCAAGGCAGCCCGTGCCATCAGCACCTTTGTAGGTGACCACCTGAGCAACTGGTATGTTCGCCTGAACCGCAAGCGCTACTGGGGCGGAGAGATGACCACCGACAAGCTGGCTGCCTATCAGACGCTGTACCAGTGTCTGAAGACCGTAGCCCTGCTCATGGCTCCCGTGGCCCCCTTCTACAGCGACCGTCTGTACCGCGACCTGACGCACAGTGAGAACTCGGTACATCTTGCCAACTTCCCCAAGTGTGACGAGAGTGCCATCGACAAGCAGCTCGAGCAGCGCATGCAGACTACCCAAGACATCACCTCGATGGTGCTGTCGCTGCGCCGCAAGCAGAACCTGAAGGTTCGCCAGCCGCTGCAGGCTATCATGGTGCCCGTTCTCGACGAGCAACAGCGTGCCGACATCGAGGCCGTTGCCGACCTCATCAAGGGCGAGGTGAACGTCAAGGAAATCAAGCTCGTGGGCAATGACGCCGGCATCCTTGTCAAGCGTGTGAAGCCCGACTTCAAGAAGTTAGGCCCGAAGTACGGTAAGGTGATGAAGGCCCTTGCAGCCAAGATCACCGGCATGTCGCAGGCCGAAATCTCCCAGTTTGAGAAAGACGGCCAATTCACCGTTGACCTCGACGGACAGCAGGCCGTTGTCGAACTTGCCGATGTGGAAATCATCAGCGAGGACATCCCCGGCTGGCTCGTCGCCAACGAAGGCAACCTGACCGTCGCCCTCGACATCACCGTCACCGACGCGTTGCGCCTCGAAGGTATCGCCCGCGAACTGGTGAACCGCATCCAGAACGTGCGCAAGAGCAAAGACTTTGACATCACCGACAAGATCAACGTCACCATCGCTCCTGACGAGCGCACCGATGAGGCAGTGAAGACCTACGGCGACTATATCGCCCACCAGGTGCTCGCCAACAGCATCACCATCGGTGAGGTTGGCAGCGCTGACGCTGTCGAGCTCGACATGGACGGCTGGACGCTTCCCGTGAAGGTCGAGAAGGCTTAATCCCGAAGATTACAGATTATCACCAATCATATCCCGAATATGGACAACAAACAAGAGAAAGTAAGATACAGCGACGCTGAACTGCAAGAGTTCAAAGAACTTATCCTGGCCAAGCTCAAACAGGCCCAAGAGAACTACGAGCAGCTCAAGAACGACATCATGGTGGATGAGTCCAATCCCACCTTCAAGATGATGGAGGAAGGCGCCTCGACCCAGCAGAAGGAGATCTCAAGCCAACAGCTGCAACGTCAGCTGGAGTTTATCCGCAAGCTGCAGGGCGCCCTGGTGCGTATCGAGAACAAGACCTATGGCGTCTGCCGCATCACGGGAAAGCTCATTCCCAAGGAGCGCCTGCAGGCTGTTCCCCACACCACCCTATCGATTGAGGGCAAGGAGATCGAAGCCAAGAACAAAAAGAAATATTGACGTTATTGACACATGAAACTGTCTAACGGCAAACTTGCAGCGCTGCTCATCGCGCTGGTTATCGTCATCGACCAAGCTGTGAAGATCTGGGTCAAGACCCACTTCTACTACGGCGAGGAATTGATGATTACCTCCTGGTTCAGGCTGCTGTTTATCGAGAATAACGGAATGGCTTTCGGTATGGAACTGGGCAGCAAACTGCTGCTCACCTTGTTCCGTATCATCGCGTCGGTGGCCTTCATCTACTACCTGTGGAAACTGAGAAGCCGCACTGATATCCCGAAGGGTTATGTTGCCTGCATCGCGCTGATTACCGCCGGCGCGCTGGGCAATGTCATCGACTGTATTGCCTATGGTCTGATATTCAACAGTCCCATGCCGCCTCAAGTGGCGCAGTTCTTACCGCCCGAAGGCGGCTATGCCAGCCTGTTTAACGGCCGTGTCGTGGATATGTTCTATTTCCCGCTGTGTGAGTGGAACTGGCCCGACTGGATGCCCTGGATCGGCGGGAACCACTTTGTGTTCTTCCAACCCATCTTTAACGTTGCTGACGCGTCGCTGAGCGTGAGCGTCATCGTGCTCATCCTGTTCTATACCCGCTGGCTGGCCAGCGGCACCAGTAACGAGAAGAGCGGAGAAAACGGAGAGGACGGAGAAAACGGAGAAAACGGAAAAGACGGAGAAAACGGAGAGGAACTGACGGCGACTACCGATCAGGCTATTGATGAAGTAAGCCCTGAGGAAGAATAAAGAGAGTTACTTGATGCGCAACATTCTGCTCCACATATCACTCTTATTGGCGTTGACGCTGGTTCTGCCTTCCTGTGGCAGAACGCCCGGCGGAGTCCTTAGTATCAACGAGATGGCCGACTTGATTGTTGACCTGCAACTCGCCGATGCTTATATCGACAGCCACTCGATGGAATATGAGAGTGACTCCAGTATGATGGTCATCAAACAATCTATCTTCAAGAAGCACGGCATCACTCAAGAGGATTATGACTCGTCGCTGGTGTGGTATGCCCACAACATGGAGGACTATAACAAGGCCTACGATAAAGCCGTCAACAAGCTCAAGGAACGCTATGACAAGCTTGACCCGAAGGACAACAGCCAGCCCACGGACATCATGGCGGGTCCCGCCGGAGCACCGACCCATAACACCACTCCCAGAGCGGGCGGTCCCAACGGCAAGCACCTGAAGCACCTGAAAACCGACATCAGCGGCGATAGTGTAGAGCTGTGGAAAGGGCAACATGACTATATGCTCACTGCTGGTTTCCGCCGCGGCTTCATTGCCTTTGACATTCCACCCGATGCCAACAAACAGCCCGGCGACCGCTACCAGCTGTCCTACAAACTGCTGCGCGGCGGCAATGACTTCAAGGTGAGCCTGAATATAGACTACAGCGATGGTGGCACCGTCCAAATCACGCGTGGCACCAACAGTGACGGTTGGGTGAGCCTTGACATCCAGAGCGACACCACACGCCTCGTTCGCCGCATCTACGGCTACGTGAGCTATGACATGAAGCGTGGACGCGTGGCGTATGTTGACAGTCTGTCGCTCATGCGCACCAGAATCAACAAGAGCAATTATGGGTTGATTCACGTTCAGCGCACGCTGGAGAGGAGGAAGTAGGATTTAGGCTTTAGGCTTTAGACCTTAGACTTTAGACCTTAGACTTTAGGGGTTAGACTTTAGGGATTTTTTTTCTTTATTTTTAGGAGGTTGTGCAATTGAGTGAGAAGCATGAATCAAACAGCGGGTTGTATCTGCAACTGTTTCTGACATTCTGCAAAATCGGTGCTTTCACCTTTGGTGGCGGCTGGGCGATGATCAGCATCATCCAGCGCGAGATTGTGGAGAAACACAAGTGGATCGACCTCGAGAATTTTCTTGACTTGCTGGCAGTGGCCCAGTCCATGCCGGGTATCCTGGCGGTGAACATCAGTGTCGTTGTCGGCGACCGCCTGAAGGGAGTGAAAGGCAGTATCTGTGCCGCCATCGGCACCATCCTGCCGTCGTTCCTGATGATTCTTGCCATCGCCATCTTCCTCACGCCCGAGACCATCAAGAACAATGCCGTTGTGAGCCGCATCTTCAAGGGCATACGACCTGCTGTGGTCGCCCTGATTATCGCGCCCGTGCTCACTACCGCCAAGAGTGCCGGCATCAACTGGAAAACCATCATCATCCCCGTGGCAGTGGCTCTGCTCATCTACAGCAAGCTGCCCTATGTCTCCAACCCCATCATCTATATCGTGCTGGGCGCCATCGGAGGATACATCTATTATCTGAGGTCGCTGATGAAGGAGAGCAACGGAAAGAACGGAAGCGACGGAGTAAACAGAGAGGAGGTGGACGGCCATGCTTGAGACCTATCTAAAACTGATTTGGGCCTATCTGAAAATCGGTCTGTTCGGCTTTGGTGGCGGCTATGCGATGCTGTCGCTCATCCAGCGCGAAGTCGTTGACTCGGGATGGATCACGAGCCAGATGTTTACCGATATCGTCGCCATCTCGCAGATGACGCCTGGGCCTATCGGCATCAACAGTGCGACCTACATCGGCTATGTGGTGACAGGCAGTGTGCTAGGATCGCTGGTCACCACGCTCACGGTTGTGCTGCCACCGTTCATCCTCACACTCATCGCCAGCCACTACATCGAGCGTCACCGCCAGAGTCCGTTTATCAAGGGCGCCTTTATGGGCCTCAGGCCCGTCGTAGTGGGGCTGATCGCTTCGGCTGCCTTGCTGCTGATGAACAGCGAGAACTTCGGCTACCTGAACAGTGAGCGCATGATCACCATCGCAATCTGTGTCGCCTCGTTCTGCATTGTCTATTTCACACGCGTCCACCCTATCCTGGTCATCATCCTTGCAGGTATCACGGGACTGCTCGTCTTTTGACAGGTGGCAAGTTGATGACTGACAGTGAATTGCCGTCCTCTTGAGAGGCACGGCGGCAAAGCCGCCGCCCACGGGACAGGCAGGACCACTAAGATGGAAGGGTGATATAAAAAATTGGCTTCGCTGAGCATTTAGCCCAGCGAAGCCTCGTTGTTTATTCTCTTAGAATTAGATTGTCTAACCCTTAGGGATGATTATTGCTCGTCGCCATCGGTTATTTCTGAACCCAGCAACATCTCGATGAGCAGAGTCACATCCTTGACAGTCAGTCTGCCGTCGCCATTGAGGTCGGCAGCAATAAACTTGGCATTCATGCTTCTGGTATCCTCCTCAGCGGAATCTTCCAACAGCAGTGCAATAAGATCGGATACGTCCTTGATAGTAACGTCACCATCACCGTTCACGTCACCACTGACGATTTCGGGGTCGGGCTCTGCCGTGGGAGGTACACCCAGGTAAATAGCCGTCACACCCTGCAGTTCTTCGCCCATGAGATCTACCGAGAGCCAAGCGGTATTGGCTGCCATGTAGGGATTCTCGGTCTGGGGGAAGAAGCCCAGCTTGCCGTCAGCATCCACACCGAGGGCCAGGTTAGCGTCGGTAGCCGGCGTTGCCTGCTCGGGGATGTACTCGATGAAAGCGGTATCATCCTTGTAGGATGAACGGTTGGTGAAGTTGCTGAAGTAGTTGCCCATGAGCAGATCGTTCACGATGGGCATGGCGGTGTGCTTGGCAATATCGCCTACAGGAACCACCTTGTTGCCACTGGCATAAGCAGCCTTACACTTGAGCAGCACGGGAGTAGCAGCAGTGACAATCTCACCCTGACCGAAGACCTTGACCGGCTCGGCATAGTAGAGACCGTCTTCACCCATCTTGACCTCGGTAATTGTGTAGGCACCCTCAACACCGCCATCAACAGGCAGCAAGAAGGGATAATCGCAGCAGATCGAAGTCCAATACCAACCCTCGGCATCCTGAACAGCCTCGTTCACAGGCTTCACGCCCAGGAAAGAAGTGTCGATAGAACCAGCATTGACCGGCTCAATCCACCAGCGGGTCTCGGGCTTATCACCAAATCCAGCCGTCAAGCCGAAACCGAAGTCACGGAAGTAGCAAGGATAGTTATTATAGGTAGTGATAGCCAGATAAGTGGGCAGGTCATTCTCACAAACCTCGGAAGGAACGACATCCATCTTCAAGCCGGTGAGCGAATAGGTGCTTACACCCTGAGCATGGAGGCTGGTAGCCTCGGTGCCGGGGATGTAGATGATTGAACCCGGGTCAGAGATCTGTGCCGAGTCGTTCATCATCAAGATACAAGGCCAGAAAGCATCAGGCTGGTAAGTCTTGTTGTACTTTGTGCCCTTGATGCAAATGTAACTGTCGGTGTTTACATTATGCACACGGTAAAAGCCTGCTTCGGTATACTGCGCGAAAGCAGCAGTAGCCACCAATAAGCACACTACAGCTAAAAAGTAACGTTTCATCATTTGTAGCAATAATATTTTGGTTTAAACATGATTAACTCATCATCACTGATGTATCCGGAAGGCACCGAAGGCAACAATCATCGCAAATCACGCGCTATCGTGAAACCTGATTCTATTGTCTTGTAAGGAGGGCATCACGTCCTCCTATCGCAACCCACTTCAACACAATCAGCAAAGGTATATACATTTATTAAATTGTGCAACAATTTGTTGAAAAACCTTTTAAAAACCACTCATTTAGAGTAGGGTTATGACCTCATCACATACCCGCCACCCTATTGCAGCATTGAAAAAAAAGTCCTACCTTTGTTGCTCAACGCGAAAGTACATTTAGACAAATATGAAAATCAGGCTAATCACAATCATTGCCATCCTGCTGACGTGCATCACCAGCAGCCAGGCTGCAGGCTGGATCCGCATCAACCAGCTGGGTTATCTGCCCGACGCGACCAAGGTGGCTGTACTCATGAGTCAAGAAACCGTTCAGGTCACCGGATTTGAACTCGTTGACGTCTATACGGGGAAAACAGTCTATCGCTCGACCAAGACTCGAGACATGGGACCGTGGGGACAGATGGGCACCACGTGCAGGCTGGACTTCAGCGACTTCCAGGCCGAGGGCTCCTACCGCATCGTGGCAGGCGACATCACATCGCCCGTATTTCCCATCAACAACCGAGTGTGGGACGGCACAGCCGACTTTGTGCTGAACTACATGCGGCAGCAGCGGTGCGGCTTCAACCCGTTCCAGCGCGACAGCTGCCACGTCAAGGATGCCTACGTGCGCTACCATCCCGAGAAGGAGGGCCAGCACATCGACGTGCGCGGCGGCTGGCATGATGCTGCCGACCTGCTGCAATATACCACGACGAGCGCCAACGCCATCTACCAGATGATGCTCGCCTGGCAGCAGTGCCCAGACGCCTTCGGTGACCATTATCAGGCTAACGGCCTGAAGGGCGCCAACGGCATTCCCGACCTGATTGACGAGATTTACTGGGGGCTGACGTGGCTCGACAAGATGAATCCCAGCAAGGGGGAACTCTACAACCAGATTGCCGACGACCGCGACCACATCGGGATGAAACTGCCCAAGGATGACCCAGCCGACTATGGTTGGGGACCTAACAACGGGCGTCCCGTCTATTACATCGACGGCAAGCTGCAGCAGCGCGGCAAGTTCATGAACGCGACGATGGGAGCCGCCAGCACGGCGGGCAAGTTCGCCAGCGACTTTGCGCTCGGCGCCGAGGTGTTGGCACCCTACTATCCTGAATTTGCCGCCAAAATCCGCGCCAAGGCTGCCGACGCATTTCAAGTAGGTATTGACAAGCCCGGCAATGCGCAGACGGTGAGCGTGGTGTCGCCTTACATCTATGAAGAAGACAACTGGGTTGATGACATGGAACTGGGTGCCATTGAACTCTACCGCATGACGGGTGACGAGAAGTTCCTGACCCAGGCGGTGGAATATGGCCGTCGCGAACCCGTCACACCGTGGATGGGTGCCGACAGCGCACGGCACTACCAGTGGTACCCCTTCATGAACATGGGGCACGTGCGCGTGGCGCAGGAGGCCAAAGACAACAAGCGACTTGAAGCCGAGTTCATCCGCAATATCAAGGCGGGCATCGAGCGCGTCAAAGGGCGTGCCGAGCAAACTGGGAACCCCTTCCTGTGGGGCGTGCCAGGCATCTGGTGCAGCAACAACCTGACGACCGCGCTGCTCACGCAGTGCATCCTCTACCGCCAACTGACGGGCGACCGCCAGTTCATAGAAACGGAAGCCGCCCTGCGCGACTGGCTGCTGGG
>CAMHMV010000025.1:0-24706 GCA_946186345.1 uncultured Prevotellaceae bacterium
AACTCAAGCAGCAGCCCTTGACGATGGTCTTCTATGAGTCGCCGTTGCGCCTGTTAAAGACCCTGCAGCAGTTTGCCGAGGCCTTCGGGCCCGACCGCGAGGCGAGTGTGGTGCGCGAGATCAGCAAGCTGCACAACACGACCCACAACGGCACGCTGGGCGAACTGGTCGAATACTTTACCGCCAATGAGCCGCGTGGCGAGATTGTCATCGTCGTCGCCGGCTGCCCACCTGTCGAGACGGTCAAGGTGGACAAGTATGCCGCCTTCAAGGGCAAGAAAGCGCGGGTATAATAATGAATTGAAAATAAGCACTTAATAGTCATAAATAGACAATAAAACAAATCTGTATAGGTATGAGAAAGATTTCTTTTTTCGTTTGGTTGATGATCGGGCTGGCTTTAATGCCTGCCTGTAAACGCGCCAACCAATTGGAGCAGGAAGCGATGCGACAGGATTCCATCAATGCCGCACTACAGGACTCTATCAATACTGCCAACGCCGAGCGTGACAGCCTCATGGAGCTCATGACCGATATCGCTTCAGGAATGGAACAGATCAAGGAGTTGCAGGATATCGTATCGGTGAAGAATCTGCACAATGAGACCCCCGACCGCAAGAAACAGTTGCGTGACGATATCTTACTCATCCAGCAGTCCATCACCAAGCAGAAACAGCGCCTCAGCGATCTGGAGAAACGCTTGAAACAGTCCACCAACTACAATTCCAAGATGGAGAAGACCATCGCTGGACTCAAGCAGCAACTTGAAGAGCAGCAGAAGAGCATCAACAGCTTGACCGAGCAACTCGAGGCTGCCCATATCCAGATCAAGAGCCTCAACCAGAGTGTGGACTCGCTGAACACCGTCAACAAGACCGTCACCAAGGAGAAGGAAGCCGCTCAGGAGGAATCCAAGCAGCTCACCAACGAGGTGAACAACCTGAACATTTGCTACTACGTCATCGGCTCAAAGAAGGAACTCAAGAACCACAAGATCATCGAGACAGGTTTCCTGCGCAAGACCAAGATTCTGGAGGGCGACTTCGAGATGTCCTATTTCACCAAGGCTGACCGCCGCACCCTCAACGACATCCCCTTGCACAGCAAGAAGGCTGAGTTGATGACCAACCACCCGAAGGATTCCTACGAGATCGTGGATCGTGACGGTACCAAGACGTTGCACATCACCAATGCCAACCGTTTCTGGGAAAAGACCAATTTCCTGGTAGTCAAGGTGGATTAAATGAGTCAGAGGCTGTTGCAAAACTAATGCCTCAAAAAATAATCGCGCTACGCGCGAGAAATTAAGCAAAATTATAATAAAAATTTTTTGTTTAATTTCTCGGCCGATAGGCCGATTAAAACTGCGTCAAATGAAGTTTTGCAACACCCTCAGTCAGCGTTAACCTGTGCCGTGGCTCCCGTCACGGCCGTCATCAGGAGCAAGATGAAGGTAGTTCTCGCTTTTGACAAATTCAAGGGATCGGTAACGTCCCAGCAGCTTAACGAGGCCGTGCAAGATGACTTGTGCGGCCTTGATGATGTGACAACCGTCTGTGTCCCTGTTGCCGACGGTGGCGACGGCACAACGGCGGTCTTGGCGGCTAAAAGCGAGGGCCAGTGGGTGACCGTGCCCACGATGGGCCCCTTGTTGCAGCGGGCTCCCGTCAACGCATCCTACTTCCTGACCGATGACAATACCGCGCTCATCGAGGTGGCTGCCGCCAGCGGACTGGCGCTGTTGCCGCCCGATGGTCGTGACGTGATGCGGGCGAGCACGCTGGGAACGGGCTTGCTGATGCGTGACGCCATGGAACGTGGATGCCGCGACATCGTGCTGGGCCTGGGGGGCTCGGCGACCTGCGATGCTGCCATGGGCATCCTATGTGCCCTGGGCGCCGAATTCCTCGATGCCGACCGTCGCCATCTGTATCCCTGTGGCGAGAGCCTGGAGAAAATCACCCATATAGAGACTTTGGGCATCCCTCAGTCAGTCCGCGATTGCCGTTTCACCCTCTTGACCGATGTGGACAATCCCTTGTGTGGCGAACGAGGCACTGCACATATTTTCGCGCCTCAGAAAGGGGCCTCGCCCGAGCAGGTCGAGCAGTTGGAGCGTGGCATGATGCATGTGGCGGCTCTTGTGGGCGAGCAGATCGCTTGTCAGCCTGGTTGTGGCGCCGCTGGAGGTATTCCCGCGCTGATGATGCACCTGCTCGATTGCCGTCTCTTGCCCGGCGCTCCTTATGTCCTTGAGCGCAACGGCCTTGCCGATGCCCTCGAGGGCGCCGATCTTGTCATCACGGGCGAAGGGCGTCTCGATGCCCAGACGCTGATGGGCAAGGGTCCCGGCTGTGTCATCCACATGGCACGCGAACGCGGTATCCCCGTGGCTGCCGTCTGTGGAGCGATAGCGCCTGATTTTGACCCCGATGCCGCCGGACTGACAGCCGCTGTTGCCGTGAGCGACGGCCTCCCCCTTGCAGAGGCGATGGACCCCGAGGGCACCCTCCTGCGCGTCGCCCACCATGTCCGGGCGATAATCGCCAACCAATAACACGAGAGGGCAAGACTTGACGCAAACGGCGTCAATGTCTTGCCCTCTTTCAATTCACTAATCTCTAATCACTAATCTCTAATCAATCTTAGCTGCCAGGCAGCTAAGATTTCATCGTGACGTGATGCGCATGTGGGCCTTGGGGTAGCGCAGTACCAGGCACGAGGCCTCGGTCATCACCAGGGCGTCAACGTTGCGCACGCCGCTCTGCTTCAGGTTCAGTTGCTCGGTGCTGAAGGGGATGTGGGTATATTTCTGGATATACTCGGGGTCGATGATGATGCCGTTATCGGGCATACCCACCTCGTCAAACACCTCGCTCAGCATCAGGTACAGGCAACCGAATTTCGAGCGGATCTCAGTAAAATCGATACCCCATTTGCTCACGTGCTGACCGGCAGTGATGATGCGGTTGTAGTCCAGCTTGCTGAAGCGGCTAATCAGTCCGCTGCCGCCAATCAGGATCTTGCGCTTGCTGCCGCTGTTGCCCGTGAAGGCATCGCGCATGATCTTCACGACCTCATCGGTAGTGAACTCAGTGGCGTTCTCCAGATTGTACTCCTTGCCAGCCTGTTTCCAGATGCCTCCAGTGAAGTAGATATACTCTTTCTTGTTGTTGTCCCACACCTTGCGGGCCGAGCCGAACAGGAAGGACTTCTCCATACCCAGGCGCATGTCATAGACGGCAGCCTCTTCCTGGTCGCTCATCGTCCAGCCCACCTCCTTGTTGCTGAGGCGCTGCAACGTGGACTGTTCCACCTGCATCTTGAAGATCTGGCACAGGTTGCGGCTCTTCTTGGGCAAGGCCTCAAACTGCGGCGACTGGACGTCGAGTTCGCTCGCGGCACGTCCCATCCTCACCAGCGTGGCACCGCCCATGATAGCCGGGATGCAGTTGTCCACGCCGTTGACGGTGGGGCCGTTGACGGCCATCACGGTGACACCGTGGTTGTCGCGACTCACGACATAGAGCATCAGGTCCTGATTGCTCTCAATGTTGGTGCCGGGCTCATAACCGGGAGTTCCCTGAACGAGGATCGTGTCGGTAGGATCAAAGATCTCGTCGTTCTCGCACATGATGAGTGCCGTGGGCGTGGCGCCGTTGCTCGCGTGGTTTACCGCAGCGATGTCATCCATCAGCTGGGTCGAAGTCGGCTTGGTGTCAACGCTGTAGAAATCAACGACCATGCTGCCGGCATGTTTGCTGCCCCCGAAACGCGAAATCTGGTCAATGGGCGTGGACATGGGGCGGATTTTCACGATTTGCTGGTCAATCTCATTGAGCAGCAGTTCGGGCGAACCTTCGTGGGTCAGGTCGGTCGTGAGCGGGCCGTCAACGACGTGTTTGCCGTCCTCGATGCCGCCGATGAGCATACCCACGGCAAGTGTCGTGTGGCTGTGGTCACCTCCCGTGCAGGAGGCAAGGATAGCGATGAGAATCATGGTGATGATAAAGATCACAAGCTTCTTGTGGTTGCGCATCCAGCGCAATACCTTGGTAATATTAACAGTGTTCATGGTAATAAATGGTTTTAAAGTTTTTAGTTATCCGTTTTCAGTTATCAGTTGTCTTTTCTATAGTATCTATAGTGACTATAGTAACTATAGCATCTAGATGAGTCATTCCTCACTTGTCCCAGATGCTGCGGCGGCAATAGCGGGGAAAGACGGGAGTGGTAATTGCCTCGTTATCGTCCTCAGGCTCGGGGTGGAGTACCGCTTCGATTTTCTCGTTACGGCCTCGCAGGTAGCCTGCCGCGTCGGCATTCTGCACATCGGCGGCGTGGGTGGCACCCAGGGCAAGGGTGTTGAGCATGTCTGGGGTAACACTCTCCGAGTCAAGGCTGCTCGTCAGCTCAATGAGCAGGCTGCTGGCCTCTTCGTCAAGCTCCAGTGCCGCAATGCGGTCGGCAAGGGTAGGGGAGGCGGGCGGCTCCTGCCGGGGCGCCTCCTGTGCCTCTTCATGTTGTTCACTCGGGCGAAAGGGTGGTGGCGTCACCTGAACCGTTTCGCTCATCTTCTCAGAATTTTCTTCTCTGTTCATGGTAAATAATAATTAAAAATTGATAATTGTAGGGCCTCGCTATAGCGTAGCCGTGTTGTCAGGGTTTTTCTGTGCCGTGGCTCCTGCCGCGGCCATCGATCATGCGGGCAATCTTGCGGTCCCGCTGCCGCCTGAACGCCTCAAACGTCTCAAACACGTCGCTCAGGGCGATGTTGGCGTTCTCGCTTTGCAGTTGGTAGATGTTGGCACTGTCCACGGTCGGGTTTTTACCTTGCAGGGCACCGCTCACGCCGCTGATTTCTTCAAACAGCTTCATCTGCAGCTCTATCATCTGGAATGCACTGCTGTTGCTGCCGTTGGCGATGATCTGCTCGGGCTTTGCATCACCGTAGCTTGGGTTGTAGGGCAGCAGGCCGTTCGCCTTGGACCAGCAGTCCCTCGCCTGTTCCCAGGTCCATCCGTCGGGCAGTGCCGTCTCGGGGAAGAGCAGCACACCCTTGGCGCTGCAACGCATCACCTGGTCCAGCAGCGAGATCATGCGGTTGACGTGTTTCTGGGTATCGATGATGTCCTCGACTGCGGCATGCACCTCGCCATCGGTAAGTGGGTAGAACTTGATGCTGAACGGGTGGCTCCCGTGAGCCCAGGGCGAGTCATACTCCGTCAGCAGGTCGCCCATCGGACTGAACCACCGGCAGTGCCACACGGTGGCGATGTCCCAGCGGGTAATCACCTCAGGGCGGTTCTTCAGGCGGTGTGCCATATTGGCGGGCTCGATGGTGAGTGTGCCCTCACGGCGGTTGTGGCAGATGATCACTTCGCGGCTCTCGAGGGTCCATACCTCGATGGCGCGGCACTTGCCGTCACGCGAGTGCCAGAAGTCTCGCCCCAGCTGGGTGTCGGCACCCAGGCGGGTGGTGAAGTCGGCACAGCGCTCTTCGGCACTGTCGGTATAGAGCCGTCTCACCCAGGCCGCCTTGCGCTGGTTGCCGCCTGCCACGCGGCGCAACAGTTGGGCGATGTTCAGGTCATGCAGTTGCCCGATGAGTTCGCAGTCCCACGAGCGGGTGTCCTCAATCGCGTTGACAAACAGCTTGTTGACATTCACGTTCCGTACCATCACCCGGTCACTGTCGCCGGGCTCATGATCGGTGTCGATGCGCTGGATACAGCAGCCCGAGATGAGGAATTCCTCCAGGGCACGGCTGTCAAGTTCGTCAAGCTCGTTATCGCGGCTGGCGCGCGACAAGGGCGAATTCCCTGCCTTGTCTTCATGCTTGATGTATTGGCTCCTAAAGCGCCCCACGATTGTCTTGACCAGCTGGCGGATGAGGTTGTTGGTGATATTCTCGCAGCCCTGTGATGCCAGGCGTTGCCCCTCGGTCATCACACACCCGTTCTCGTCTTTCACCAGGTCGCTCCACTGGTCGCCGTAGGTGAACCGCTTGTTCCTGAGCCGGGCCTGTCGCAGTCCCGCCGCATTCATCCATGCCTGATAGGCGGCATGTAGCACGCGGCTGTGTTGTTCATTGTTCATTGGTGTTTTCATGGTTTTACAGTTGTCAGTTTCCAGTTGTCAGTTGTCGTTACTATTGTATCTATTGTATCTATAGTAACTATAGTGACTATAGCATCTATAGCATCTATAGCATCTATAGCATCTAGTCGCTTCAACTTCTCGCTGCAAAATTACCACCCTGCCAATACGCTCCACCATGTCAAAAAGCACAACCCCAAAAATTATTTAAAACGGCAATCACTACAATAAATACAATCCATTGATTTACAATTAATTGCATTTCTTTTCTTTTTCTCGCAAGGCAAGTCCCGCTATTATTCATGGTCCATTCATGGAAATTTGTGTTTTTCAACTTTTTCGGTGATTTTGGATGGTCTATTGCAAAATTTAGTATCTTTGCAGTTCGTATTGCGGGCAAGGGTGCCCGTGATGATCATTTTAAAAGTCAATAACAATGGCAGATATCACTATTGCGGGCGTGATGCGCGCAGGGGCCTATTCGCCCAACCACATCGGTAACGACACCGCTATTTTTAACCTCGTGGCCGAGCAGCTGCGCAAGCGCGGTTGCCAGGTCAACGTCTATAGCGAGGAGCAATTCAACAAGCAGGACATTGAGGAGCCTGTCATCCTCGCCATGTGCCGCGAGCGCGCCAGCATCGCCAAGCTGCAGAAGCTTGAGGACGCAGGCAAGCTGGTGGTGAACTCGGGCTACGGTATCGAGAACTGTACCCGCGAGCGCATGACGCGCATCCTGCTGGGCAACGGTATTCCTTATCCCGAGAGCCTCATCGTCAACACCAACGAGAACATCAAGTCGCAACTCAAGAAGGCAGGCTTCAAGTCCTGTTGGATCAAGCGAGGCGACTTCCACGCCATGCACAAGGAGGACGTGAGCTACGTCCGTCACCCCGAGGAGGCACAGGAGGTGTTGCAGGAGTACTTCTACCGCGGCATCACCCGCGCCGTCATCAACGTCCATCTGCAGGGCGACCTGGTGAAGTTCTATGGCGTCAAGGACTCCCAGTTCTTCTACTGGTTCTACCCCTTCGACGAGGGACACAGCAAGTACGGTTGGGAAGAGGTCAACGGCCATTCCCAGGGCATCGACATCGACCTGAAGGAACTGAAAAGCATCTGCACTAGGGCTGCCGAGGAGCTGAATGTTGTCATCTATGGCGGTGACTGCATCGTGGATCCCGACGGCACTATCCGCATCATCGACTTCAACGACTGGCCCAGCTTCGCGCCCTGCCGCAACGAGTCGGCGCCTCACATCGCCAAGGCCGTCCTCGCCCTCGCCAAGGCCCACCTGGGACTGTAAATTAATGAGGAGTGAGAAGTTAGGAGTTAATCATCTACGTTCTAGCCACTATAGCCACTATAGGAACTATAGCTACTATAAAAGGAAGAACAGTAAACAGACAACCGAAAAACCGAAAAACATGACATTAAAAGAAGAATATCAGGCATCGCTCAAGTCAACCGACACCGAGGAGTGGTTTGACCTCCACTTCCATCGCCCCCTTGGCTTCCTGTGGGCAAAACTGTTTCAGAAATTGGGTGTAAGCCCCAATGCCATCACCGTCGCTAGCATCTTCATGGGTGTGGCGGGAGGTATCATGCTCTACTTCCAGCAGCCTTATCTGGCTTGGCTCAACTGGGTGGGTATGCTGCTCATCACCTGGGCCGATACCTTTGACAGCGCCGATGGACAGTTGGCACGCCTCACGCAGCAATACTCCCGCATGGGACGCATCCTCGACGGCGTGAGCGGCGACTTCTGGTTCGCTGCCATCAGTTTTGCTCTGGTGTTCAGGGAACTGCACTTCGGTGACAGCCTCACGGGAGAGCATTTCTTTGCACAGCATGAGTGGTTGATCTGGACCCTGGGCATCCTCTCGGGCATCAGCCATGCACTGCAGGCTGCCATGGCCGACTGTTACCGCCAGTTCCACCTCTTCTTCCTCAAGGGACAACAGGGCAGTGAGCTCGACAGCGCTGCCAAGCTCAAGGAGCAGTATCATCAACTGGAGTGGGGCAGGAACTTCTGGAGCAAGTTGCCGTTGTTCTTCTATAGTGGCTATACCGCCAACCAGGAGCGCCTGACGCCCAAGATGCAGCGCCTGCGTGCCGCCTTGAATAAGAAATACGGTGAGGACGGCGTGCCCAGCCAGGAATTCCGCGATTACTTCCGCCAGCTCAGCCTGCCGTTGATGAAGTACACCAACATTCTCACCTTCAACACCCGCATCATCGCCTGCTTTATCGCAGTGATCTGCAATGTGCCCTGGTTGTATTTCGTTTTCGAGATCGTGGTACTCAACATCCTGTTGATTTACATGGTCTGCCGCCACGAGGGCATCTGCAAGAAAGCCCTGGAAAAGTTAGGAACAATGGAATAAATCATTGTCCTCTTGATACATTAGGGTCCCTAAGGTCGTAAATGACCTTAAGGACCCTAATTTCCGTTACTCCCGTTATCTCCGTTATCTCCGTCTATCCTCCTGTTTACTTGTTGAGGATCATGTCAATCTCGGCATTGACGTCGGCGATATTCACCTCATGGTCGCCATTGACGTCTGCGTCCATGTTGTGACCGTTGCTCAAGATGACGTCGATGACAGTGTTCACGTCGGCAATATTCACCTCGCCGTCAATGTTCACGTCACCGGGAATGCGGTCAACAATGGCTGTGATGTTGGTGAAGTTTTTCCAAATTTCGGCCTTCTTGTATTTGGAGATGGATGCCTCTGGCACATAAAGGGTCGCCTGCTCATAGACGTTCTCGTTGAATGTGCTCCAACTGTCATCGATGACGAATGTCGGCGGTGTCGCGGCATGGCAGATCACGGAGGTTAGTCTCCATACACCAGCAAAGGCACCATAGCCTATGGTCTTGACGCCGCTGCCGATGTTGATTTGGGTTAAACCTTGGCATTGCAAGAACGCACAGTTGCCGATGGTTTCCACCGAGTTGGGGATATTCACTCTCTTGAGCGCTTGACATCCGTAAAAAGCATTGGTGCCGATAGAGGTGACATTGTTGCCAATGACCAGATTTGACATGTTCTCACATTCATGGAAAGCGAAATTACCGATAGTCTTCACACCGTTGCCGATGACCACGCTTTGTAAGGCATGGCAGAAGGAGAAAGCATCGTCCCCTAATGTGGTGACCGAGTTAGGGATGTTCAACGCGGCCAGTTTGGAACAGCCTTTGAAGGCATTGTTGTGGATCGTTTCCAAGTGATTGCCCAGTGTGAGCGTCGTCATCTCGAGGCACCTGAAGAAGGCATACTCTCCGATTTCTTTTACGCCGTCACCGATCTTGGCCTGTTTAAGAGCTGGGCACTCATAAAAAGCATACGCGCCAATGGACTTTACCGAGTTAGGGATGGTGATGCTCTCCAGGCCGCTTTCACGGAAGGCGCCTGATCCGATGGCCTCCAAAGATGATGACAGCGTCGCACTCTTCAAGTTGTAGCATTTGTTAAAGGCGTAGTCGCCTATTCTGGTAACTGTGTTGGGAAGGGTGATCTGTCTCAAACTTTCACAAGAGCAGAAGGCATTAT
This sequence comes from uncultured Prevotellaceae bacterium, assembly GCA_946186345.1. GTDB lineage: Bacteria > Bacteroidota > Bacteroidia > Bacteroidales > Muribaculaceae > Sodaliphilus. The sequence goes on from CAMHMV010000025.1 coordinate 9,657, forward strand.
CCAGGATAGTATTGAGACCTCGTGATAAAGTGATACTTTCAAGGCTTGAGCATAGCTCAAAAGCTTGATGTCCAATAGTCTTGACCGATGCGGGAATGGTGATTGATTTCAGGCTGGTGCAGCCATAGAAGGTCAGTGACTCGATAGCTTCGAGTTGATTGCTCAGGGTCACCTCTTCAAGTGAGAAGCATCTCTCAAATGCATAGTAGCCCAACTTAGTAACAGAGTTAGGTATAACTACCTTTTTCAAAGCAGAGCAGTTGTTGAAGGCGTCATAATCGATTTCGGTGACCGAGTTGGGAATCGTGATGCCGGTCAATGCGGTACAGCCCCAAAAGGCTGAACTGCCGATTATCTGAATCGTGTTGGGCAGTGTCACGCTGGTCAACCCGGTGCAACGATAAAAAGTAGACATGCCGAGGCCTACCACTGTGTAGGTCGTTCCTTTGTATGTCACGGTCGACGGGATGGTGACATTACCGGAGTAGGAGTTGTAGGTATCATCTTTGTAGGTGACATCGACCTCATTGGGTCTCCCTTTGCGATAGTAGATGCCGCCTACCTCAAAGTCATAGGCCATGGCCGACGAAGCGGCAATCAACACAGTCAGCGCCAGCAGCGCCAAGCGGGTAAATTGTAAAGATTTCTTCATAGTTCAATATCGTTATTATTAGTGGTTAAGAATCATGTCAATAAGGGCATTGACGTCGGCGATGTTGACTTCGTTGTCCTCGTTGACATCGCCCTTTGCGCTATGGTTGCCGCTCAGGATCATGTCGATAAGGGCATTGACATCGGCGATGTTGACCTCGCCGTCACCGTTCACGTCGCCGGGGTTGTCGCCATCGCGCGAGATGATGATGTGGTCAGGAATGTCACCGTCACCATAATAGATGGCATAGCCATAGCCTACATATTCAGCGATGTAGGCGTCGGCGGGGTAGGTAATGGAGCAATTCTTGAAGGTGATGCCCTCACCGATGCGTTCAACACGCCCTTTGATATAGGCCCGCACATTGTCGAACGTGAGAGCGACGTTAACGCCATTCCCGTTCTCGGCAATGCCGTTGACGGTCTCCAGATAGATATCCTTGATGGTGAGCCGTGCGCAATACAGGTAAATATCAATCCACGTGCTGGAGGTGGACAGACTGCCATCGCCGGTAATGGTGATGTATTTCATGCTATAGCTGTGAGTATCAATCGCCGAGAATCCGTTAGTGAGCAATTTGCACTCCCCGTGGACCACGATGGTCGCGTCCTCGGTGACAGTGAGGGGATACACGAAATCATACTTGTTATCGGTGTAGTATTCAACGACGGCATTGTCTAGGGTAAGAGTTTTGCTGGTATTGTCCCAGGTGATGCTACCGCTCTTGATGTAAGGGCTGTTGAAATGACCGTTTGCGTCGGGGGCCACATTACAGACCGAAATCTCGGCGCCGGCGCTCAAAACCGCAAGAAGACATGTCAATAATAAGATGATCTTTTTCATAGTGTTGTATTTTTAGTGGTTGATTAGAGTTCTATTCAATGTGGCAAAGATAAGCATTTTTATTTACTTTTCGCCATAAACTGCTATATAAAAAGGTCCTTAAAGTCATTAACGACCTTAAGGACCCTTAAATATCCAACGTCTAATATCTATTCTTTAACCCCTAAACCCTAACGCACGGCGCGGACATGATGGCCATTGTTACGGGGTGACGCCATGGGCCACCAGATGGCGTCTTCTGGTTCAAAGTTCCGGCCTAAGGCGTAGAACGGGAAACCAGGACTGAGAGTGCGTGACCAATAGTCCTCGGCGGTGGGCAAGAAGATGTAGTTGCCGTTGGGACCGATGACCAAACGCCCCTCAACACCGTTTTTCGTCACAATCTTCCAGGTGCAGTTTTCGTCCAGTTCTGTGAGTTGTTCTTCGCTTGGCATGCGCCACATCGGTCCCCAGTTCACCCAGGCGGCATCGTCTTCAGGCTCCAGTTCCGTCAGGTTGTCAACCGTGCCATATTCGCTATCGGTGCAATATTTGGTCATTGTGTCTTCGCTGCCGTTGCACCACTTGTAGTTGCCCCAGGGGTGGAGCCAATCAGGTTCACCAATGGGCTCGGTCTCGCCCCACGCGAAACTGTCGCCTAATTCCTCGGGACTGCTGGCCCCCACGTTGCACGTCGCCCATAGCGTGCCGCTGGGCAGGCCCAGGTCGACAGCATCCTGTTGCGGATTTACATCAGGGAAGACATAGGCCGAGACCGGAACTTCAATCACAGTGCCAAACATTGAACGGAAGGTCACCTTAGTGTTGTATTGTCCGGGTGTGGTCGCTATGAACGATACCGCAAGAATGACATATAACTTGTCAGGCACATCAAAGGTTACGCTCGAGACCAAACCCCCTCCATAGTTGAAGTAGAACGGTTCATCGACCGAGCCCATCACAGGTAAGGGGACATTGGTGCAGTTGACGATGGTCAGAAGGCTTGTGCATGTATCTCCGACGCTCGCCACAAAGTCGAGGCTCTGCTGATCGATATAGACCTCATTGAGCGACATGCGCACAGCGCGAACGGGATTCCCGTAACTGCGTCTATCACTTGAAAGGTTTGCCCCCTGCTGGGTGAATTTCAAACAGTAGGCATGGGTCGGTTCATCGGAGCGCATGAGCGAGCGTGCCCAATAGTAGCCTTGCCTGTTGGGAGAGGTGTGTGAATTACCGGCAGCGGGCAGGAATATGGCGTTTCCGTTGGGGCCTGTAACCAGATAACCGGATGTGCCGTTCCTTTCTATCCACTCCCATGAGCATTTTTCTCTCAGCTCCCGCAACTGCTCCAAGGAAGGCATGCGCCACGACGGCCCCCAGTTAGCCCAGGCAGCATCGTCTCTGGGCTCCAACTCCTTGTCGTCGATCATGCCGTAGTCGCTATCGGTGCAATACTTGGTGTACAGCTCATTGTCATAGTCGTACCACTTATAGTTACTCATGTAATACTCTTCCTTGGGCTCAGTCTCGCCCCAAGCGAAAAAGTCACCGGGTTCTTCCGGGGTATTGGCTCCGATGTTCCTCGTGGCCCACAGCGTGCCGCTGGGCAGGCCCAGGTCAACGTAGTCCTGCTCCGAGTCGGCATAGGCTCGCGCGTGGACAGGAATCGTGCAATAGCCCCCGTCGAGTGACGGGTGCTGAATGCTTACCTCGCCGTTGAATTCCCCAGGCTGGCTTGCCGTGAACATTACCGTCACATGGGCGTAGGAACTGCCTGGCACCTCAACGGCCATGCTCGACAAAATGCTGCCATCCTGCTGTATGAATGAGAACGGCTCGCCAGTCGTGGCCGTCAGCGTGATGGGCTCATTGGAGCTATTGATGATTGTCAGTTCACCAGTACTGGTATCCCCGACCTTCACGATACCCAAGTTAAGGCTCTGCTGCTCGATGTAGACATTGTTCTGTGATACACGCACGGCACGCACGTTGGCACCAGAATCGCGGCCCGAGATGTTGGTGTATGAACCAAATGACGAGACGCCCAAGCAATAGGCTTGGCTATAATCGTCATATTCCATAATATAACGGACTGTGCGTGTCCAATAGTTGCCCTGCATACTGCTATACATAGCCGAAGGGCCAGTGCCATAGCCAGCGGCAGGCAAAAAGATGATGTTGCCATTGGTGCCGGTAATCAGGCAACCGTTAATGTTGTTTAGCGACGTCCACTGACTACTGCAGTTATCATTTAACTCTCTGATTTGTTCCAGAGAGGGCATGCGCCACGATGGACCCCAGTTCACCCAGGCGGCATCGTCCTCAGGCTCCAGCTCTATCTTGTTGTCTTCGGCATTATACCCTGTGCACGTGTAGTTGTTCTGGTAGAAACTTGTCTTGGGCTCAGTCTCGCCCCAAGCGAAGTAAGAGCCAAAGTCCATGGGACTGCTTGCTCCCAAGTTCCTCGTGGCCCACAGCGTGCCGCTGGGCAGGCCCAGGTCGACATATTCCTGCTGTAGATATTCGTCGCTGATGACAAACGCATGGACCGGAACAACGCTCTGACCCCCCTCGAGTGCTGAACTATGGAAGGTCACCAGGCCGTTGAAATCGCCCGGAGTGCTTGCCGTGAACGTCACCGTTACAGGAATGATGGATTGCCTTGGCACCTTGACGGTCAAGCTCGAGGCACTGTCGCCATCCTGCTGTCTGAACGAGAACGGCTCATCGGCCGTTGCCGTCAAGGTCACGGCCTGCATGGTATTATTGACGATGGTGAGCGTGCGCGTGCTTGTGTTCCCGATGGTTAACCCACCCAAGTCAAGGCTCTGCTGCTCGATGTGGATGCCATGGCTGTCGGCGGGAGACACACGCACGGCACGTACCGAATACCCGTAGTCACGGCGGGTGACGTGGTTGGTGCTGCTCCCCTGTAAGAAGTACATATAGTAAGCTCCAGTCGAGCCGCTGGTGTTGAGCGTGCGTGACCAGTAGGCTCCGTCAATGCCCTCCGAGACTGAATTGTAGCAGAATTGGCCCGCCATAGGTATGAATAGAGTATTACCGTTGCGACCTGTCAACAAATAGCCGTCCACGCCGTTTCTTGACGTCTTTCTCCAGGAGCAATACTCTTGCAGCTCTACCTGCTGTGCATGAGTCGGCATGCGCCACGAGGGTCCCCAGTTCACCCAGGCAGCATCGTCCTCAAGGTCCAACTCGGTCTTGCCGTCAATCGTGCCAGAGTTGCTGTCGAGGCAATACTTTGTCAACGAGTCTTTGGAGCCGTTGCACCACTTGTAGGTGGTCCATGCGTAGAAATCCTTGGTCTCGGTCTCGCCCCAGGCGAAGTGGCCGCCATATTCCTCAGGAGCATCGGCACCCACGTTGCATGTCGCCCACAGCGTGCCGCTGGGCAGGCCCAGGTCGACCCACTCGTGCTGTTCTGGTTCCTTACCAATGCCCAGAATGATGTCGATGAGCACATTCACATCGGCGACGCTGATTTCGCCATCACTGTTCACATCGGCAGCCGCATTGCTGCCATTGCCCAAAATTACATCAATAACTGCGTTCACGTCGGCAATATTCACCTCGCTGTCATCATTCACGTCACCATGGATGTTCTGGGTATTGGCTACCGACGGCAAGGCGGCCGCCAGCAATAGGAAACAAGTAAATAGTAGCTTTCTCATAAAATGTATCGTTTAATAATTATTAATGCTATATCATCGGCAACAGGTCGCATGCCTGTCGCTTTTTCCGCAAAGTTAAAGCAACAAATCTTCTAATCAAACGATATCAAACATAAATAATCCGATTCTGCCATGTTTTTCCCAAAAATGTCTAATTATTTTACAGTTTGGGGTAATAAAGGGACGTTTCTTCTGATGTGACCATTTTAGCCAGTGGTCATTGCAACCTCAATTGTAAAGAAAAGGTCCCTAAAGTCATTAACGACCTTAAGGACCCTTAAAAATCTAACGTCTAAAATCTAACGTCTAAAATCTAACGTCTAAAATCTAACGTCTATTATCTATTATCTAAAGCCTAGTACCCGAAAATCTCCTCCAGCGTCAGGTGACGGATGGGAGCGATCTTCTCCAGACCCTTGATATCCAGTTCCTTCTCGTCACCCAGGATGAGGTAGCGATAAGGCTTATTGGCCATCGACTGCTGCTCAAACTTCACGATGTCGCTGAGCTTGAGGCTAGGCAACTGGTTGAATACTACCGAGTTGATGTCATAGTCCAGACCCAGGCGCTGAGCATTCATGTAACTGTTCAGCACGGCACCGCGAACGGTTCTACGGCTAGCAAGCTTCTTCATCAGCGACTCCTTGGCAAGGGCAAAGGCAGCCTCGCTCTGGGGAATCGTGCCCACGATGTTGTTGAACTCGCGCACGCAGTCCATCATCTTGTCGTTCTGGGTGATGATGTAGGTCATGGCATACTCGGGATGGGGCAAACGGCTCGGCTGGCGGTAGTAGGCGGCTGCCGAATAGGCCAGACCGCGTGCCTCACGCAGCTCCTGGAAGACGATGCCGTTCATGCCACCGCCAAAGTACTCGTTGAACAGGTTGATCACGGCAGCGTGCTCGGGAGCCCACTGGGTGCCCTCGTTGTGGTACTGTACCATGTAGATGTTCTTGGCCTCGTAGGGAGCCATCAGGATTTCGGTCCTCGGGGTGGTCTGCTCCATGTAGGGAGTGCCCACGGGAACGGCGGCGAGGTTCTTCTTGGTCTTGTGCACCTTGCTCAGGCACTTGTTCAGTTCCTTCTCGGTCATGGGACCGTAGTAAACTACGGTGTGCTGCATGTCGCGCAGGCCCTTCACGAGGTTGATGAGCTCGGCGGGCTTGGTGTCACGCAACTGCTGGGCGCTCATGATGTTGGTGTAAGAGTTGCGGGGACCGTACATGCCATATTCGTTCAGGCGGCTGAAGCACTCGTCCTGGCTCTGCTTGGCGTCGTTGCGGCTCTTGAGGATAACATCGACCATGTTCTTGTAGGCCTCCTCATCGACTTGAGCGTTCTGCATCAGGTCCTCGGCAAGCTTGAGGGCCTCGGGCATGTTCTCGCTCAGACCGCTCAAGGTCAGATAGGTCTCATTGTCGCCAACGTTCATCGAGATGTTGCAGGCCAGCTTGTACATGCGCTGCTTGAACTCGGTGGCACTCATCTTCTTGGTGCCCAGGAAGTCCATATAGCTCAATGCCGTCTCATAGCGGTTGTCGGCGGTGCCGCCGAAGTCATACTTGTAGGTCAAGCTGAACAGGTCGTCCAGGTCATTGTGCTTGTAGAGCAACGGCAGCTTCTTGCTGGTCTGGCCTACGGTCATCTCTTTCTTGTAGTCCACAAACTGCGGCTGGATGGGCTCGACAATTTCGCTCAGGATGTTGCGAACGAAGTTGCTCTGCATGTCGCGGTTGGTGGGAATCGGGGTGATAGCGGGCTTGTCAATCTTCTTCTCGGTGGTGTCAACACCCATGCGCTTATAGACGCACACAAAGTTGTTGTCCAGCAGGTAGCGGTTGGCAAAGTCCACAATCTGTTGCTTGGTCATGCCGGCCATGCGGTCCAGCTTGCCCACTTCCTGGGCCCAGTCCACATGGTTGATGAAGGCGTTGACAAGCTGGCGGGTACGGGCACCGTTGTTGTCCAGGGCGCGCAGGTACTGCAGCTTGTTGTTGTTCACCACGCTCACCAGCAGGTCGTCGTCAAAGTTGCCGGCGCGCAGCTTGGCAAGTTCGCCCAGCAGCAGCGCACGCACTTCCTCAAGCGTCTGGCCCTCGTTGGGATAGCCCAGCAGCATGAGCATCGAGTAGTCGGTCATCTCATCACTGAAAGCACCGGCACTCATCACCTTGAGGGGCTGGTTCAGGTTCAGGTCGATAAGACCTGCCGTGCCGTTAGAGAGCATCTCGGCAACGACGTCCATCGTGTCGCACTGCAGCGAGTTTGCAGCGTTAAAGCGCCATCCGAGGGCGACAAACTCTGCCTCCTGACCAATAACGGTGGTGTCGATGGGAGCAGTGATGGGCTTCAGGGGAGCGAACTCGGGACGATAAAGGTTCTTGTTGGGCTTCCAGCTGCCGAAGTGGCGCTCCAGGATGGTGATGACCTCAGCAGGGTCAAAGTCACCGGCCATACAGATGGCCACGTTGTTCGGGCAGTAGTAGTTGTGGAAGTAGTTCTTGATGTTGGTGATCGACGGGTTCTTCAGGTGCTCCTGGGTACCGATGGTCGTCTGCGTACCGTAGGGGTGGGTGGGGAACATCTTGGCGCTGATGGCCTCAAACAGCTTGCGCTGATCCTGGGCGATACCGATGTTGTACTCCTCATACACAGCCTCCAGCTCGGTGTGGAAACCGCGGATGACCATGTTCTGGAAACGGTCGGCCTGAATGCGGGCCCAGCGGTCCACCTCGTTGGCGGGGATGTCCTCGGTATAGCAGGTCACGTCGGTGCTGGTATAGGCGTTGGTGCCCTGGCCACCGATACCGGCCATCAGCTTGTCATACTCGTTGGGGATGTTGTACTGGGCGGCAAGCTGCGAGATGCTGTCAATCTCGTGATACAGCACGCGGCGACGCTCGGGATCCTTCACCAGGCGATACTGCTCGTAGCGGGCTTCGATGGTGTCAAGCAGGGGCTTCTCGGCAGCATAGTTGCTTGTGCCGTACTGCTGGGTGCCCTTGAACATCAAGTGCTCCAGATAGTGGGCGAGGCCGGTGGTCTCGGCGGGGTCGTTACGCGAACCGGTACGCACAGCGATGTGCGCCGAGATACGCGGACTCTGGTGGTTGACGCTGAGGAACACCTTCAAGCCATTGCTCAGCGTGTAGCACTGCGTAGCCATCGGGTCACCAGGGACCGACGTCGCTACAGGCTTCTGTGCGGCCATGCCCAGACACGTCAGGGCGGCCAGCATCATCATGAATAATTTCTTCATTCCAATCGGTTATTAATGTTATTAATGGTTTATTGTTGGTTTTCAGGTTGCAAAGATACTAATCTTTTGGATAATAGAGCACAGATAAGATGAATACTTGCCAGCAAGGCCTCGCCTTGGCATTGCCGCCCGTTCCTCACGCAAAGCCACAAAGATGCTAGTAAGCATCCACATCCTTGAAATGCACCTTATTAAAACCTAAAACCTAACGCCTCAACGTGGCCATCTTATAAAAGGCGGTGTGTCATAATTCCTTCGTTGCCAATGGAGTCGCGCTTCGCGCGAGAAATCAAACAAAACAAATTTTTATTTTAATTTTATTAATAATTTTGTTTAATTTGGCTTCGCCAAGCTAAAGGTTCTCAGCCGTCAGGCCAATTAAAAACCGCGAGGCGAATGATGACACACCTGTCAATAAATGTGAGTAAAGGGCATTTATTGATCAGAGTGCCAAATGCCGGACAGGAGGTAATTGGTCAGCGCTGACACATCACTGATAGAGATTCTGCCGTCATGGTTCACATCAGCTGCTTCGGTAGAGAAGTGGGCACCATAGTCATAAACATCCGTCAAGAGGCTGTTGATTAGAATGGTTACATCGGTAATCGAAACCTTACGGTCGCGGTTTACGTCGCCCCGCAGGAAAGGCACGGGTAAGATAAACTGGTTGCCGTCGGTGAAGTAGAGACGGTTGTTTTCGAAATAGCCAGGATAACTATTGTCTAATCCGTGAGGCACGGTGAGATCCCAGGTGATGACATCGGGCGTGGCAACCCCGGTGTTTCCAAGCACGAGGGTGTCGTTCACGAGCGAATAGTTGCAGAAGTCATCATTCAGGTCTTGGTCATAGTACAACGCCTGCCCCGGTAGGTTCATGGTGCTATCTTCGTTAATGTATAAGGCGTTATACGTTGAACCGAGGCCAAAGAGGTTGAAAACAATGACAGTTGAGTCATCATACTGGAACATATAGACAGGAGCCTGATGAAGACCATTGGAGGCCTTGTACAGTGACGAGTGGGGACTGTATGACTCAACTAAGGTCGGAACCAGAAAATCTCTCGGACGAACGGGTTTGGGTTGACGTCCACCACCTCCATTAATTATATCTTCTATAACACGTGGTCGGTTTAATTTTGCAGTGTTGCCAAACAATTCAGACGCCATACTGTTTGATGAAATCTTGGCCTTTTTATCAACATCTGCTTGAGCAGCTAACTTCTTTTTAGGTTTTGGTTTTTGTGAAACGGTCTTGTTCATCGGGGTACTGGATTTAACTGGGGCAGCCGTCTTGATGGGGTTGTGGGCAGTCCCAGGAATATGTAATGGCATGATGTTTTTTCCCCCTAAACCAATTGGCTTATTTACACGTCTCCCGCCTCCATGCACATATTCACCGACTTTTCCACTTCTGCTTTGCCTCATCTCGTTGTTTAAAAGCGAGCTGCTGTCAGCGTTTGAGGACAAGTTAGAAGGAGTTGTTGAATCGACATTGCCTGGATTGACGGGCTCGATGGGGATGATTGGCACCGGACTGATAAAGCCTGGTCTGCCTGGTTTAATTGGCTTGGGAACCAGTCCGCCATTACCACCGACAATAGTATAGTGGACAGTGTCATCTTGACTAAAACACTGCCCATAGTAGATTGACTGCAACTGAATGTCATCCATGCGGGCATAGTAGGGGTTGCCCGATGATGAGGAAGTCGTATCGTTATACTCATGAATGCCGTTAGGATAAAGTAGATAGATGTTGGAGATAATGGGACTGATGTATGCCACGGTGTCCCTTGAGGTAAGGATGACTGTTCCACTTATTGGCAAACGCTGATATTTCAAATGTTCCTCCTCGGTATAAATGAGATACTGCCCTTCAAAAATCATCGAGCCGTCGTCAAAAACGGTTCCCGGACACTCCTCATTATTACCATCTTCAAAGAAGTCACTCATCGTGTAGAAGATGGCAGTTCTGACGGTATCAACTCTGGTTCTGAAATTGAAATACCCTTCTATCGTATCCCCATATACCAAATAATTAGAGTATAACGTGGGCTCGCCAGTCTCCTCATTCCATTCAAAAGGCAACTGATATTTTCCATAGAAGCCGTCAATGCCGTAGTATTTGAGGCTGTCATTATCATATTCTCCTTTCGCCCATGAGAATACATCATTTCCCCATCCCAAGCTATAAACCATATCACTCATGATGGGATTCCCGTTGTCATCAAAGTCTTCAACACCCTGAGCCTCCATGACGACTATGCGGGAGCCCGTCATTTCTTTTGGAGAAAGACGTTGCGGAGCCCTGTTGGTGAGGCGGTTGTCACTTGGAGTGAGCTGGTGTTTCTTCAAGAACTGATGTAGGGTCCTCTGTGCCGTCTTTTCAGCATTGGAGGGGGAAGAGACAGTACACGAATTGGCTCTTGATGCATGACTGGAGGTTGTGGCATCTGCTTTGGGTATTCCAGCCAAAACCGCGAGTACTATACAAGCGCATACGAGGGTTAAAATGATACGTTTCATAATGATACTTTTATAAAATTTGCAGATGAAATCAATTCAAAAATCAAATACAAATTAACTTTAAATGGCATATATATGTCAAGAGGAAAACCGCCGGTTAACATAATTTAACTGGCGGTTTCGGCAAAAATGTAAAAAAATTAGACGATTACGAGCTCTTGGTTCAAGAGGTGACTCTTTATTCATGATGGCGCCTTGCTTTTCTCCCGACGGTTTCCATATCGCGCGATGACCGTCAGCCATGCATGTTCATCCCGATATAGTCACCTCGTTAAATAAGCAAGTGCCGATAAAACCCTACTGATAATCACTGCTAAGAATGATTCATGACCATTTAATCCCTTGGTATTGAATAATCTCTTTTTCTCGCCTTAATTCGAGTTCAGCAACAAGTCAATGAGTACTGTCAGGTCGCTGATGGTTACAGTTCCGTCGTTGTTCAAGTCGGCGTAGTCGGGAAATTCACCGCCCCTCAGCAAAAGATCAATCATCGTTGTGATATCGCTGATACTGACTTTACCGTCTCCGTTAAAGTCTCCGAAAACCACATTCATTATGCCGTAATACAGATAGAACCTCTTCCACTCCTTGGCTTCTTTATAGGCTGTTATAGATGCGTTGGGAACGTACACTTTTGTTTTTCTGTAAACCGAGGAATCAAAGGTAGGGCAATATTGGCTGACGTCAATATACGGTGGGTTGATTGCAAGGCAGGTGATGCTTTTTAGGGCTTTGCAATTATAGAATGTTGCCTCAGCAATATACGAGAGTCGTCCTGGCAAGGTGATGCTTTCCAGTGATGAGCAACCCATGAATGCGCCATCATTGATTCTGGTTACAAGATCTGGGATGGTGATGCTGGTCAAGTGTTTGCAACCCTGAAAAGCGTATTTGCCTATAAGGGTTATCGAGTTCGGAATCACAGTATTCATGCAGCCCAGGATTAATGCGTTTGTTGACGTTTTGATGATGGCATTGCAGTTTTCACGTGAATCAAAGGTGGGATTACCTTCCTCAACCGTTATGCTTGTCAGGCTGCCGCACCCCCTAAATGGATAATCACCAATCCCCGTTACCGATTTGGGGATAATTAGGTATTCCAGACTGTCACAATGCTCAAATGCCATGCTGCGGATGCTTGTTACAGTACTGGGAATCACAATTTCCTTCAGTGACCTACAATTGCTGAATGTTTCTTCATATATCGTTGTGATGGAGTCAGGAAGGGTTACGCTCTCCAGTTCGTAGCAGCAACCAAATGCCTCAGCACCAATGAAGGTGACCGAGTTCGGTATATTGATACTTCTAATATTACGGCAGAAGTAGAATGCTAAGTTGTTGATGCTGACGACTGTGTTGGGTATAAATGCTATGTTGCTGCCTGCTACCAGTTTGTTGGTTGATGTCTCGATAATGGCGTTGCAGTTTTCACGTGAATCATAGATGGGATTATCTGCATCAACTCTCAAACTTTCAAGCTTATCACATCCCGAGAAAACCGCACAGCCGATAGAGGTGACTGAACTGGGAATCACCATGCTCGTCAGACTTATACATTGATGGAACGCGTATTGTTCAATGCTTGTCACTGAAGTGGGGATAGTTACGTCTGTGAGCTGTGAGCAACGGGCAAACGCAAAACTTTTAATACTGGTCACTGAGTTGGGGATAGTCAAGTTGGTCAGGCTGCTGCAACCATCAAACACACTGCTCTCAATGGTTTTTATAGTATTTGGAAGCGTTATGCTCTCTAGGCTGCTGCAACCTCTGAACGCACCACTATCAAGAGTGGTTAACGAATTTGGAATGACAACACTCACGAGACTAGTGCATCCGTTGAAGGCCTCCAAACAAATTCGGGTAATTGTGTTTGGAAGGATCACGTGTGTCAATTCACTGCAATCTCGAAATGCATACCAATCAATAAGCTTTACTTGATAGGTCACATCATCATGAGTAACCGACTCCGGGATTACGACAGTATCTGAATACTCTTTATAGGAAGAGTAACTGTCTCCTTTATAGGTTACGATGACCCCAGTGCCCGCTATTTTATAGTAGATGCCATCGGCCTCAAAGTCATGGGCTGTTGCTGTGGCTGGTAACATCAATGCTAGAACCAGCAGTGTCGTTTTGATGAAGTTTTTCATAATCATTGTAGTTTATTTGTTAATAGTGAATGTTTGTTGTTTGATAGCCTATAGCTGTGCCTTTACAATTATCGGCATGGCAAAAATATGCCCTCAATGGGCGCCATAACAAGCATTTTCTTGACTAAAATGAATATTGTAAATTTTTTAGACACTAAAGTGTAAAAAAATTAGACGATTACGAACTCTTGGTCCAAGAGGTGACTCTTTATTCATGATGGCGCCTTGCTTTTCTCCCGACGGTTACCACGTCGCACGATGAGCATCAGCCATGCCTGTTCATCCCAATATAGTCACCTCGTTAAATAAGCGAGTGTCGATAAAACCCTACTGATAATCATTGCTAAGAATTATTCATGACCATTCGTGGTTATTCGTGTTAATAACATCCTGTAAATGAGTGATTTGTAATTATTTTTCATCTTGTCTTCTTTTTATTAATGTGTGAATAGTGGTTAATTCTTTGAAAATGTGGCGGCTATGTGGGATATTTTTTGTACCTTTGCGCGATTTTTTACATCTATTATAGTAATTTTTTATGACACCTACTACAAAAACCATCGTACTGAGTGACGGACGTGAGATCACTCTGCAGACTGGAAAGCTTGCTGAGCAAGCCGATGGAGCTGTTGAATTGAGGTTCAACAACACGATGTTGTTGGCCACCGTATGCTCGGCCAAGGAGGCCGACGAGGGCGTGGACTTCATGCCCCTTACTGTTGAATACAAGGAGAAGTTCTCCGCTTATGGACGTTTTCCCGGCGGTTTCACCCGTCGTGAGGGCCGCGCTAGCGACTATGAGATTTTGACCGCCCGCCTCGTGGACCGTGTCCTCAGGCCGCTGTTCCCCTCCAATTATCACGCTAACACTATCGTTCACATCCTGATGTTCTCGAGCGATGGTGTTGACGCCCCCGATGCACTGGCAGGTCTTGCCGCATCGGCAGCCATCGCAGTGAGCGATGTGCCTTTTGAAGAGCCCATTGCCGAGGTGCGCGTAGCACGCATCGACGGTGAATTCGTTATCGACCCGACGTTTGAGCAGATTGAGAAGGCTGACATGGAATTGATGGTAGGTGCGACTTACGATAATATTATGATGGTCGAGGGCGAAATGGACGAAGTGAGCGAGGATGACCTGATTGCCGCCTTGAAGGCTGCACACGAGGCGATCAAGCCCATGTGCCTGATCCAGAAGGAGTGGGCCAAGGAGCTGGGCGTTGCCAAGCGTGAGTACTGCCATGAGACCGACGACGAGGAACTCCACGAGCGCGTGCGCAAGGAAATTTATCCCAAGTGCTACGCTGTAGCTCAGGCCGGTAAGGCTGACAAGCAGTGGCGCAACGAGACCTTCCAGAAGGCTTACGACGACTTCATGGAGACCATCCCCGAGGAGGAGCGAGAGGAGAAGGAACCGATGATCAAGCGCTACTACGAGGAAGTGCAGCGCGATGCCGTTCGCCGTTGCATTCTTGACGAGCACATCCGCCTCGACGGTCGCAAGACCGACGAGATCCGTCCCATCTTCTGCGAGCCCGACTATCTGCCTTATCCCCACGGCTCGGCCCTGTTCAAGCGTGGCGAGACCCAGGCACTGGCTACCGTAACCCTCGGTACCAAGGACGACGAGAAGCTCATCGACGACGTGCTGCGTCACGAGAACGAGCGCTTCTTGTTGCACTACAACTTCCCCGCCTTCTCGACTGGTGAGGCACGCGCACCCCGTGGCGTGAGCCGCCGCGAGATTGGTCATGGCAATCTGGCTCATCGCGCCCTCAAGCGCATGATCCCCGAGGATAACCCCTATTGCATCCGCATTGTCAGCGACATCCTCAGCAGTAACGGCTCGTCATCGATGGCTACCGTCTGCGCTGGTTGCATGGCATTGCTCGATGCCGGTATCAAGCTCAAGAAGCCCGTTGCCGGTATCGCTATGGGTCTGATCACCG
>CAMHMV010000026.1:0-23019 GCA_946186345.1 uncultured Prevotellaceae bacterium
AATCGAGTAGGTCGGGGAGCGAGAGTTTTGGCTTTCGCTCCCTTTCCTCTCACACCACCGTACGTGCCGTTCGGCATACGGCGGTTTAATTTGTTTTCAAAGAGTGTCTAATCAAATAGTAGTCAAGGCAACTCACCAAGCCTTTGCACGAAAGGACTTCTTTGGATATGTACTTGGCAACGCAGGTACGCCTCACTACCCATTCGTAGCGGTCGCCACAATTGGATGTGAGTCGTGCCAGGTCGTTGTCAACACCTAATTTCCGAAGTCCCCATGCCCGTTTGTTCGGGGTTTTCCATTGCTTCCATATCACTTTGCGCAGCATCGTGCGAAGGTGGGCGTCGATGTCTGCCAGCTTGCCTTTCATTGAGCCGATGGCAAAATAGTTTACCCACCCGCGTATCACGGGGTTGAGCAAGGATATGCGCTTTGCCATGGAGATGCTCCATGAGCGTTTGCACAACTTCTTGAGCCTGCGGGTGAACTTCTCGACCGAACTTTCGTGAGGGCGGGATGCCCATTTGCCCGTCTGAGGGTTCTTGTAGAAACCGAAGCCGAGGTATTTCAACCTGCTCGGGCGACTGACATGGGACTTGGTCGCGTTCACCTTCAAGCCGAGTTTCCGCTCTATCCATGTGGTGATAGTGTGCATCACTCGGTTGGCGCTCGCGCTGCTGCCGACCGCTATCACGCAGTCGTCGGCATAACGAACATAGCGCAGTCCACGGTTGACCAGTTCCTTGTCTAGCTCGTTCAGCATCACGTTGCTCAGCAACGGGGACAGGTTCCCGCCCTGCGGGGTGCCGAGCTCTGTCGGGTGGTACATCCCGTTCTCCATCACACCCGATTTGAGATACTTCCGTATCAGTGACTCGGTGTCCGGATCTTGAATCACGCGACCGACATAGCTCATCAGCTTGTCCTGAGGGACGTTGTCAAAGAACTTCTCCAAGTCTATGTCAACTATCCACTCATAACCCTCGTTGAGGTATTCCAATAGTTTCAGCACGGCCTGCTCACAGCTCCTGCCGGGGCGAAAGCCGTAGCTGCACTCCTGGAACTCCTGCTCGAAGATGGGACTCAACACCTGCACTATCGCTTGCTGAAGCGTGCGGTCGACTACTGTCGGGATACCCAACTTACGCACGCCACCGTTCGGCTTCGGGATTTCAACCCGACGCACGGGGGCGGGCTTGTAGTTCCGCTCAAGGATTGACTGCTTGATACTCCACCAGTTGGCGTTCATGTGGTCGCGCAGCTGCGTCACCTCCATGCCGTCTATGCCTGCCGCGCCCTTGTTGGCAATAACCTTGCAAAGGGCAGCACGCACGTTCTCAATGCTGAGTATCTCTTCAATTAGTTTCATCTTCCGTCTTTCTTAATTTCCGCTCCCGACCGATTCCGCCTATCTCCTGCGTCGGCTTCGGCTCATGTACGTTTCGCTCTTTCCGACTCGTCGGCTATTCGGCACGGGACATACATTCTTGATTAACGTTACAAATTATTCGGCCCTTCGCTTCGACTGGCTCGCAGTCCGCTACTTCGGCCTCTGCTGACTTCTCGGCATTCGTTGTTACTACGGCCATTGGCCGATGCCGAGACCTCACGGGATAAACCATACATCTTTCATCGTTTACTCGCCAGATTTACGCATCAAGGTTACGGTCACCTTTGGGAACTTCGTTGCCTTTCGCCAACTTGTCCGCTTGATACGCCTAGTATCTGATTCCTGTTCGTCAAGCCACGATTTCGCTATTGCTTCCTCTCCCCCAACCGTCGCCGATTGAAGCTTGCAAGTCGCTATAGGGTTCGTCGGTGACTACGCCCCGTGTGGACTTTCACCACAGATGTATGACATGCCCGTCGTACAAAAAAACCGGCCGGACCATCATTGGTCCAACCGGTTATATTTTCCACTGAAGTGGCTTACTGCTTACCAGTTACCGGACAGCAGGTAGTTAATCAGTACGGTCACGTCGGCGATGGTGGCACTACCGCTCAGGTTACAGTCAGCATTCGAGGGGCTGTAGTTGTCAGTCTCCACATCAGGGCCAGTCAGCAGGCCATTGATCAAGGCAGTCACGTCAGCGATAGTGATAGCACCATCCTTGTTCACGTCACCACGCATGCCCACTTCGGTACCAGGGACAACAAAGTGGTTGCCGTCGGTAAAGTACAGGCGGTTATTGTTCCAACCCGCCCAAGTCTGAACATTGTCGGTGGGAGTCGTCTGGCCCCAAGTGATAGCCTCGGCTGTCACGGTTCCCGTGTTGCCACCCATATTGACCCACACGCCGCTGCCGTTGGGCGACAACGATGCGGGGATGTCACGCAGCATCTGGCTGGGGAAGGACATCGAGCCGTCCTCACTCAACACCATGTACACCTCGGGGGCACCAAAGCCATACAGGTTGGTTACCCATACGGTATCACCGTCTTGACGGATGTTCACGTCAACAGTGTAGGTAGTGCCGTCTTCAACACTATAGAACTCATGCTTGCCGTTGGCAACCAGCAGCCAGGTGTCACGATAAATCGGGGACATGGCATCGGTTTTATCAGTATAGGTGGTGCTCGTACCGTTCTGGTAGGTGATAGTGGTCGTAATGGTAATCTCGACAAAATAGGCAAAGCCGTCGGCAATGTGAATGGAACCGTCAGCAAGTATCTCACCCGTCACGTCGGCAAGATCGGCACCGTCAACAAACCAAGCCTCGTTCACCAAGTAGTAGCTTTTCGTGCTGTCAACTTGGGTGGTCACACCAGCGTTAACTGTGGTCTCTGTAGTGGTAACCGTAGCAAACGGCTCCTCTTCATTGACTTCCAGGGTGACACGACCGGCTGCCATGTCAACGGTCATGGGCTGGGTCAGGCGATAAGGTGTAAAACCGCCTTCTACGATTACTGTATTGCCCTCGCCGGCAACGACCGTAGAAGTCCAACCACCGCAGTATAAGGGGTCACTTTCGGTTACGGTAGTACTTGCACCTTCATTCCACTGATACTCTTGCATCAGGCAAACGCGTGGTCCAAGCAATGTTGACTCGTTGGCACCGAGGCTCTGAGCCGCATTCATTGTCATGCCGATTCCTGCACACATGCACAGGATTGCAATTATCTTCTTCATCTTGATCAATAATATAAATAATGTGAGTAATAATTCGCAATGAACTGATAAGCAACAACATACAAACACCATACCGAAAACTATCCGGTACGGGCAGCCGCTTGTCGCGCTTAGCAATGACAAAAGTACTGAAATATTTCCTATCTGCACTCACATTTAACCACTTTTTACACTACTTCCCTATAACTAGGCAATTAACTCACTTGAACCTCACGCCAAGCCACTGTCCCACCATGAAAATCATTCTAAATAATTAACGTCCACCAACAAGCAGGACAGGCACCCCGCTGTGGGATGCCTGTCCTTTAGGTTTATTGATTAATTGTGATTAATCAAGTGGGAACAAGGATTACTCCTCGGGCCAAGCGCCAGCCAACAGATAGTTGATCAGAGAGGTTACATCGGGAATCTTCAGCTCACCATCAAGGTCGCAGTCGGCATTGTCACCGCTGAAGGTGTCAGAATCATCAAGGTCACCATTGAGCAGGTGGTTGATCAGGACGGTAACGTCAGCAATCTTAACTTCGCCATCGTTGTCAACATCACCACGCAGGTAGGTGGTGGGCTCCTTAAGAACGAACTGACCGCCATTCATGAACCTGAACTCGTGGTTGATCAGATTGCTAACCAAGGCATAGCCAGTGGTGTGCTGAGTGTCACTGCTTGCATAGATGGGGCCTAACTCTGAGTGGATACCAGGCAGAGTGAGCAGTTCGGGAGTAACGGTACCGATAATCACGGTGTCCTCGGTTACATTGTAGTTCTCATCCATAGCATAGGGCCAGCCATAATGCATCTCAGAGAAATCATAACCCTGATATTGCTGAGAGTACAGGTCTCTCAGATAATTGCCAGCCTCAGCAAGGGGCCAATTGGTGGGATAAGTGGCAACACCCTCCGGAGTGAGGTTGATCACTGCACCGGGCATACCGTCACCGCACATGTTGAACACATAGAGGGTGCTGTAGTCGGGCTGCATCATGTAAATGGTGTCGGTGATGTGGCCAGCAATAGCGCCTTCGTTCAGGAAGTCATAGTCCTGGGTACCGTTACCAACAAGGAACTGGGTGCCCAGATAAACGTCCTGTACAAAGGTGGTATCGCTGTGGTCCAGCTTATAGGTATAGCCAGTCCAAGCGTTACCAGTGCGGGTGTAGTAGTGCTGGATATTATAACCGGCATATACATAGGGGATTGAGTCATTGAACTCAATGGAGCCATCCTCATAGAGGGTACCGGGAACAGAACCGGGAGCCTCAGCATCACCGAAGTAATAGTTACCATCAACAAGCATTCTGTAGATCTCCTTGTCAATGCGATAGCCGTTGGCATAAGTACCAACAATAGTGCTATCTACGAGTGCATAACCGGTCGGGAGCTCGATGGCACCAGTGGTGTAATCAATGTTAAGGTCAAGCCACCAGCCTGAACCGAAAGAAGGACTCTGAGGATCATCATCCCAGAAAAGACCAACGCAGTAAAGAACGCCACCATCCTCCTGGAAGTGAACGCCTTCACCAGCACGGAAGTGATAATATGACCACTCAAAGCCAGTACCAGCCTCGTTGAGGTCCCAAGCATACTTGAAGTCCATATACTTGTCCTGGTTGATCAGATCCTCGTTACTCAGGCGACGGGGAGCGCCCTTGCGAACCATCTTGTTGTTGGCAATGCTGGGACGCATGCTGTTGATGAACTTCATCGAAGAGGGAGCCTTGGCACCAGTCATCGTCTTCATCACGGGAGCGGTCAGATCCTGGCTCAAGGTGTTAGCCTTCATTACCATCTGGCCCTTGGTTGACTTCATCATGTCAGCCTTGTTGAACTGGGGTGCACCAGCCATTGCGGTCAGGCCTGCACACACAAAGAGTAATGCAAAAAATTTCTTCATAAATCTAAGTAATGATTTAATGTTAATAATAAAATATGAGTTAATAAAAAATGTGTATAACTTTTTTTCTGCGGTTTTTCTTGTGGAAAAAAGTATCATGGTTGACACCTTATTTCTCAAAGATGTGGCAAATATACATCTTATATTTTAACTCAGCAACTTTTTTCAACAAAAAACTCCGATTCACTAACATAATTAACCAAAATAGTGCATACACACAAAAACGGTCTAGAGCAGCATGCCACTGGCTACCTGGTCGGCGGCATCCTGGCCCAGGCTCTCGGCCACCATTGCCAGTGCAAATGGAGCAGCGGCTGCCGGTCCGTTACCCGTCACGACGTTGCCCGATACGGCAACTTGGGCATCACCCCAGCGCACGCCTTCTACATCGGCTTCCATGCCGGGATAGCACACAGCGTCACGGTCTTGCAGCAGGCCCTTCGGTGCGAGCACAATAGCGGGCGAAGCACAGATGGCACTGAACTTGCCTCCGCGCTCGTCTTGGGCATCCAACAACGCTGACAGCCCCTCGTGGGCGGCAAGATTGGTGGCTCCGGGCATTCCACCGGGCAATACCAGCCACTCGGCGTCGCTGTAATCGTTATCACCGAACACGCTGTCGGCCATCACCGTCACACCATGGGCACCGGTCACGGCAACGCCCTCGTTAATCGACACGGTCACGACGGGCATGCCCGCGCGACGCATTACATCCACACTCGTCATGGCCTCCACTTCCTCAAAGCCGTCGGCCAGAAAAATAAAACTCGTCTTCATTTTTTCGTTGTAAAACTTTTGTGGGGCCCCGCTGTGGCGAGACCGCCAAAATTATCCTTATATCGTCTCAAAATTACCCCTTTTTCCCGAGAAAAACCCCATTTTTTGAAAAAAAAGCACTTTTTTTGAAAAAAAACTGCGATTTTTTTTGGTGGTTTAAAAAATAGCAGTACCTTTGCATCGCTTTTGAGAGCAACGGGCAGTTAGCGCAGTTGGTTCAGAGCATCTGCCTTACAAGCAGAGGGTCGGGGGTTCGAATCCCTCACTGCCCACCAACAGAGGTCCCGCACCATTCCGGTGCGGGATTTTTGTTGTTATTTCCCTACCCTCATTGCCACTAGCCCATCGCCGCTTCATCAAAAAAAACCTTAAACCGGCCCGAATTTCAAAAATCCTGTGTAACTTTGTAGTTTTGAAACAATAATTGCACAAAGATGAACAGACATTTCCTGCTCGCATTCCTGCTGACAGCCTTGCTGGCGATTCCCGCGACAGCCCAGGTGAGACTCGGTGTGCGCGGCGGCCTCACCCTGGGTGAGATGCGCTTTGACCGCGACGTGATCAACAGCGACAACCGCGTGGGTTATACCGGCGGCCTGCTGCTCGACTTGAATATTCCCGTCATCGGCCTCGGAGCCGAGGTCGGTGTAATGTACGCCCACCGCAAAGACCGCCTCACCGACGGCCAAATCTATTTCAAGCGCCACTACTTCGAGATACCGGTCTATGCCCGTTACCGTCTTTCCTTGACGTCACTGGAGCGCATCTTCGCCCCTTACATCTTCACGGGCCCCAGCTTTTCCATTCTCTTCAATGAGAATGCTCCCACCAACTACAAGAACTCCAAGACCTACCTGTCGTGGGATGTGGGAGCCGGCGTGGAGCTTTTCAGGCACCTGAGGCTGTCGGCGTCCTACGATATCGGCATTTCCAAGGCGATGGAATATATCGACAAGGAATATGACGGGCAACGCATCGAGGGCAAGGACCGCCACTGGACCATCAATGCCGCCTATCTCTTCTAAACACCCTTCAGGCTACGGGTCAATCCATGCCACCACTCCCGTGGTGGCCCACCAGAATGAACATTAACAACGACACAATATAATGAAAAAGACATTTCTACTGATTGCAGCCCTGCTGCTCACCGCATCTGCCGCCATGGCACAGACCACATCACGCTGGGGTATCACCGCCGGCGCTAACTTCAACGAGGTTCACTTCAAGCAGACCGACATCGTCCCCTCCAAGCGCGCTTGGGGACCACAAGTGGGTGTCACGGGTGAGATGAACTTCAGCGGTGTGGGATTCGGCGTGGACGGCGGCTTGCTCTACACCCTCAAGCAGGGCAAGGTCAACTACGGCAACCGCACGATCTGGGATGCCATCGGCGCCGGCAACGAGACCGTGTCGATGCATTACCTCGATGTGCCTCTGCACCTCAAACTCAAGTGGCACCGCCTGGGAGGCTTCGAGACCTCCTTAATGCCGCTGGTATATGCGGGACCACAGTTCTCGTTCCTCGTCGGCGGCAACAACCGCAACATCAATGCCTACTCCCCCGTGAGCGTCTATCTCGACATGGGTGCCGGCATCGAAATCAAGGAACGACTCCAGCTGCGCGCCGGCTACAACTTCTCGATCGGCCAGACTTTCCACACTAAGCTCCTTGACGACAATGTCGCCAAGAACCGCACCTGGTACTTCAATGTCACCTGGTTCCTGAAATAAGGTCTTAGGCTTTAGCTATTAGACGTTAGACGTCAGCATTTTATAATTACCGCGTCAGTGTTGTCCTGTGCCGTGACTCCCGTCACGGCCTCCACGAGTCATGAGAAGTAAGAGTTATATCGCTGTTTTGTTTGCCCTCGCGATAGCCATCGTGATGATGTTCTGCTCGCGGGACCGTAAGCGTTATTTCACTAACGAGGGCGTCGTCTGGACCACCGACTACCACATCACATACGAGGCCGACCGCGACTTGGGCGACAGCATCCAGCTCATCTTCAACAAGCTGGATATGAGCGTATCGCCCTACAACAAGGCTTCTCTCATCAGCGCCATCAACGGCAACACGTCATCTCTTGCCGATGCCTACCTCAAACGCCTCATCGATGCCTCGCGCATCGTCAACCGTGAGAGCGACGGCGCCTTCGACCCCACGGTGATGCCGCTGGTCAACGCATGGGGCTTCGGCTACAAGAACGGCACCCTGCCCTCCCGCGCTCAGCTCGACAGCATCTTGCAGTTCATCGGGATGGACAAAATCGTCCTCCATGGCGACACCATCATCAAGAGTGACCCGCGCGTGATGCTCGACTTCTCTTCCATTGCCAAGGGGATGGCGTGTGACGAAATCGGCCGTATGCTCGCCCGCAACGGTGCCGTCAACTGGCTCGTCGAAATCGGCGGCGAGGTGATGGCAAGCGGCCACAACAGCCGCGGCACGTCATGGCACGTCTCAGTAGATATGCCAATTTCGTACACGGGGACGGTTCTTTTGTACGAAAAATCGGATTTTTCGTACAAAAGAACCGTCCCCGTGTACGAAAACAGCCATGAGAGCGCCTTGACGCTCGCCATCGACAGCGGAGCGGTCGCTACCAGCGGCAACTACCGCAAGTGGCGCATGGAGGGCGGACACAAACTGTCACACATCATCGACCCGCACACCGGCGACAGCCAGGCAGGGACCCTGCTCAGCGTCACCGTCATCGCCAACGACTGCATGACAGCCGACGCCTGGGCGACCGCATGCATGGTGATGGGAGAAAACCAAGTGAAAAAAGTAATGCAGAACCGGCGCGACCTCGGCGTGATGACCATCAGCGCCGATACCATCAACGACGCCCTCATCGTCTGGAGCAACGCCCCCTTCGCCGAGAAAGTCAAGACCCAGTAGCGCCCCTCAACTCAAGAGCACCTATCTCTATAGCCGCTATAGCAACTATAGCGTCTATAATCACCCTGTAGTTTTATTTTGCGATAATGAGCTCGATGCCCAGGTCCTCGATCCGCTTGACGACCTTGGGCGACACGCCTGCGTCGGTGATAATGATGTCCACGGCATCCATGTCGGCGATTTTAGCGAAGCCACGTCGCCCGAACTTGGTGCTGTCGGCCAGGACAATCGTCTTCTGGGCTGCTGCCATCATCTTCTGGTTCAACGCCGCCTCACGCATCTCGGTCGTCGTGATACCGAAGTCAAAATCAATGCCGTCAACACCCATGTACAGCTTGCTGAACGAGCAGTCATGGAGAATGCGGGCGCTGTATTCCCCCACTACCGACAGGCTGCTGTGACGCAACATGCCACCCAACTGGATAATGTCAATGTTCTCATGCTCCGACAGGATGTTGCTCACAGGCAACGACGCCGACACAACGGTCAGCTTGTGGATGGGCACGATGTTGCGCGCCAGGGCATGAACCGTCGTTCCCGATGCGATGCAGATGCTGTCGTTGCGCGTGATCAGGCGAGCGGCCTCACGGCCGATGGCATGTTTCTCGTCGGTAGCAAACTTCTCCTTCTCGTTTACAGAACGGTTGTTGATGTAAGGATTGATGAGCACGGCTTTTCCGTGGTTGCGATAGAGCTTGTCGCTCTTTTCAAGTTCGGTAAGATCCTTGCGAATCGTCACCGCCGACACGTCAAGCTGTCGCACCAGGTCAGCCACAAGCACTGAGCCGTGCTTGATGAGCTCTTCCATAATGACTTCGTGTCGTTGTTCTTTCGTCATGATAGCAGATGTTTTTCTTTATGATGCGACAAAAGTAGAGAAAAGATAAATACCGACCAAAAAAAATCGCAAAAATCTTTCATTTTTTATCTAAACGAAACAATTTTTGAAACACCATCAAAACATTTTTGACTTTATTTTGTTTCAAAACGAAACCACATTAACAAGGAAACGAAATACCAATAACAATAATTCAACCATTTTATAATATTTATATTATATTGATTTTCAGTATAATACAATTAACTATTGAAAATATATGAAAAAATAAATACGAAATTATTTTGTCAATCCAAAAACAATATATAACTTTGCACCGAAACTAATTCCCGCAATTGGTTTTGCTACCTCAAAAACGACGTTTATGGTAACAAGCGACATTTACAAGAAAGAATATGACGTGATCATCGTGGGCGGCGGCGCGACAGGCGGCGGCACCGCGAGGGATTGCGCCCTGCGCGGACTGAGCGTGCTGCTCGTCGAGCGCAACGACTATAGCACGGGTGCCACGGGTCGCAACCACGGCCTGATGCATAGTGGCGCACGCTATGCCGTTACCGACGGCGAGAGTGCCAGCGAGTGCATCAGCGAGAACATGATCCTGAGGCGCATCGCGCGACACTGTGTCGAGGAGACCGACGGCCTGTTCATCACGCTGCCCGAGGACGACCTGGACTACCAGAAGACCTTCGTTGAGGCCTGCCAGCGTGCCGGCATCCGCGCCGACGTCATCGACCCCGAGGAGGCCCGCCGCATCGAGCCGGCAGTGAATCCTGACCTCATCGGTGCCGTCCGCGTTCCCGATGCCGCCATCGACCCGTTCCGCCTCACCGTGGCCAACCTGCTCGACGCCCGCATGCATGGCGCCGAGACGCTCAACTACCACGAGGTGGAGGGCGTCATCATCAACGGCAGCCGCGTCGAGGGCCTGAAACTTTTCAACAAGCTCAACGGTGAGCACGTGGAGGTGCGCGGCAAGGTCGTGGTCAACGCAGCAGGCATCTGGGGCCAGCGCATCGCCCAGATGGCAGGCGTCAACATCTCGATGTTCCCCGCAAGGGGCGCCCTGCTCATCTTCGGCCACCGCGTGAACAACATGGTCATCAACCGCTGCCGCAAGCCCGCCAACGCCGACATCCTCGTGCCTGACGACACGGTCTGCGTCATCGGCACCACCAGCGACCGCATCCCCATCGAGACGGTTGACGACATGCGCGTGACACGCGAGGAAGTGGACGTGCTGCTCAAGGAGGGCGTAAAAATCGCCCCGTCGCTGGCCACCACACGTATCATCCGCGCCTATGCCGGCGTACGCCCCTTGGTTGCCAGCGATGACGACCCCAGCGGACGCAGCATCAGCCGCGGCATCGTGTGTCTGGACCACGCCCAGCGCGACGGTCTGGAAGGCTTCATCACCATCACGGGCGGCAAGATGATGACCTACCGCCTGATGGGCGAGATCGCCACCAACGCGGTTTGCGCCAAGTTGGGCAACACGGCTCCCTGTGTCACTGCAACCCAAGTGCTGCCCGGTTCAGAAGCCGACGGTCCCGACCAGAAGGACACGACGAAGCGTTACAGCTTCGGACAGCGCGCTGCCATCGGCCGCCACGGCTCTCTCGCAGCACGCATCGAGAAGGAAAACGACATCGACAACGCCCTGGTGTGCGAGTGTGAAGGCGTCACCGTGGGCGAAATCAAATATGCCGTGCACCAGCTGCACGTCCACAACCTGGTGAACCTGCGCCGACGCACCCGCGTGGGCATGGGAACCTGCCAGGGCAAACTCTGTTCCTGCCGCTCCGCATCGCTGATGGGCGAGTTCAGGCAGGACGTCAAGGGCGCCCAAGAGGACCTCGCCGCCTTCCTCGACGAGCGATGGAAGGGCATGAGGCCCGTCGCATGGGGCGACACCCTGCGTGAGGCACAGCTCACGGCAGCCATCTATGAGGGCCTGTGCGGACTGGATATGGCAGTGAATATCGAAGGAAAGGAGGACGTGCAATGAGAATGGATACCGTCATCATCGGCGGAGGCCTCAGCGGCCTCTCATGCGGCATCGCGCTCGCCAAGCGCGGCAAGCGTGTAGCCATTGTGTCAAGCGGACAGAGCACCATGCTGTTCAACGGCGGCTCAATGGAGCTGCTGGGTAATATCGACGGCAAGGCCGTCACGGCACCGCTCGAGGCCATCGCCACCCTGCCCCAGGACCATCCCTACAGCAAAATCGGCGCCGACCGCATCGAGTCGCTTGCCGGCCGTGCCAAGTTGCTGCTCAACGATTCGGGCATCAAGATGGAGGGCAACGTTGCCGCCAACCACTGGCGTATCACCCCGATGGGCGTCGCCAAGCCCGCATGGCTCACCCTGAACGATCACCTGCGCATCGACGACCTCTCCAACCTTCCCGCCAAGCGATTGGCGCTGATGAGCATCCGCGGTTACCTGGACCAGCCCAATGCCATGCTGGCACAGGGTCTGCGCGACCTGGGATTTGAGGTTGATGTGATTGAGTTTACCACCGACGACATCACCGCCCTGCGCCGCAGTCCGAGCGAGATGCGCGCCACCAGCCTCGCCAAACGCCTGGTGAGCAAAAACGCGCTCCAACGCGTCGCCGACCAAATGAACAGCCTCGCCACCGAGGCCGACATCGTGCTGTTGCCCAGCGTATTGGGACAGAATGACGATGCCGACTTCCAGATGCTCCAGTCGATGGTGAAGAAGCCGCTGCGACTCGTCGCCACGCTTCCTCCGGCAGTAGCAGGCATGAGGATGATGGCCCAACTGCGCCACTACTTCAGGATGCTGGGCGGCAACTACCTCATGGGCGACACCGCCGTGAGCGGCACCTTCGATGGCGACCGCCTGACGGCCATCACCACCGCCAAGCTCGCCGACATGCCCCTGAAGGCCGACCAGTTCGTCCTGGCTTCCGGCTCGTTCATCAGCCGCGGCCTGGTAGCCGACTACGAGCGCGTCTATGAGCCCGTGCTTGGCGTTGACGTAGATGCCGACAGCGATCCCAACCGCTGGACCACCTTCGGCGTGCTGCAGCCGCAAGCTTACTCGCGCTTCGGCGTCGCCACCGACGACCAGCTGCGATGCCTCAAGCAGGGCAAAACGATTTCCAACCTCCATGCCATCGGCTCGATCCTCAGCGGACACGATGCCGTAAAGATGGGCGACGCCAACGGCGTATCGATGCTGACGGCACTCGCTGTTGTGGATCACATCATGGAGACAAAATAACCGCATCCATAACCATGCGGACCTTGAAGTGCGCTTCAAGTAAAGATTTAGAGTTAGATATATAACGATTTGATTGATGATTTTTTAGAGGGATATTATGGCTGAAAGAATGCAAGTCTGCAACCTCAGCGAGAACAACTTTGAGCAGTGCACCAAGTGCAGCATCTGCACCACGGTCTGCCCGGTTGCCGCTGTGACTACCGATTATCCCGGTCCCAAGCAGGCAGGCCCCGACGGGGAGCGCTACCGCTTGAAGGACCCCGCCTATTTTGACAAAGCTTTGAAGCTATGCCTCAACTGCAAGCGCTGTGAGGTGGCTTGCCCCAGCGGTGTACACATCGCCGACGTCATCCAGCACGCCCGCATGCGTGCCACCGAGGGCAAGAGAGCCAGCCTGCGCGACACGATGCTCGCCAACACCGATCTGCTGGGAACCGTCGCCAACCGCGTGGCTCCCATCGCCAATGCCACCCTGGGCCTGTCGCCCACCAAAATGGTGATGCACAGCGTGATGGCTATCGACAAGCACCGCACCTTCCCCGCCTATAGCCGCCAGAAGTTTACCACCTGGTTCAAGCGCCATGCCGCCAAGGATCAGAACAGCTATGCCCACCACGTGAGCTACTTCCACGGCTGCTATGTCAACTACAACTTCCCCAAGTTAGGACAAGATCTCGTGAAGCTGTTGAACGCAGTGGGTTACGGCGTACACCTGCTCGACAAGGAGCAGTGCTGCGGCGTCGCCCTCATCGCCAACGGCCTCTACAAGCAAGCCAAGCGCCAGGGCCGCACCAACATCGACAGCATCCGCAAGTCGGTCAGCCGCGACCATCGCCCAGTGCTAACCACCAGCTCGAGCTGTACCTTCAATATGCGCGACGAGTATCCCTCGATGCTCGGCATCGACAATGCCGACGTGCGCGACAGCATCAATCTCGCAACTCGTTTTATCTACAACCTTGTGGATGAAGGAGAAATCAAGTTAATCTTCAAGCAAAACTATAAGCGTCGCCTTGCTTATCACACCGCCTGTCACATGCAACGCATGGGCTGGCAGTTGTTCAGCATGGAGCTGCTGCGCATGATTCCCGGTCTCGATCTCGTGGAACTCGAGCAGAACTGCTGCGGCATCTCTGGCACCTATGGTTTCAAGAAGGAGAACTACGAGCGCAGCCAGGCCATCGGCTCCACCCTGTTCAAGGACATTGAGCAGGCCCATGTCGAAGCCGTGACCACCGACTGCGAGACCTGCAAGTGGCAGATTGAGATGTCCACGGGGCTGCCCGTCGAGAATCCCATCAGTGTCCTCGCCGATGCCCTGGACGTTGAAGCCACCCGCCAAGCCAACGAAGTTAAGTAAACAACAAATATTCATTCAACATTAAGCTTTAAACTTTAAACATTAGAAATTATGGCAAGTTTTTTAGCTCCCCCGGCCTATAAGCCGGAACAGACCGGTCCCGAGGCCGATGCCAAGTACAAGAGACTGCGTTGGCAAGTCTTTATCGGCATCTTCATTGGCTATGCCGGCTTCTATCTGGTGAGAAAGAATTTCTCCATGGCAATTCCCATGCTCGAGCCCTTCGGCTTCACCAAGGGTATGCTGGGTACTGCCCTGGCGATGAATGCCGTGGCCTATGGCTTCTCCAAGTTCGTCATGGCCAGCATCAGCGACCGCAGCAATGCGCGCCGCTTCCTGCCGCTGGGTCTAATCCTGTCGGCCATCGCTATGTTGTTCATGATGGTTCCCATCACCATGCTCGACCCCATCGGTCATCCCGAGCGCAAGGGCCTCGCCGTCTTCCTGATGGGTGCCTTCAATTTCCTCGTGGGTTGGTTCCAGGGTATGGGCTGGCCTCCGTGCGGACGCGTCATGACGC
This sequence comes from uncultured Prevotellaceae bacterium, assembly GCA_946186345.1. Taxonomy (GTDB): domain Bacteria; phylum Bacteroidota; class Bacteroidia; order Bacteroidales; family Muribaculaceae; genus Sodaliphilus. The sequence continues at coordinate 14,668 of CAMHMV010000026.1, forward strand.
GCTGGTTCTCCATTAAGGAGCGCGGCACCTGGATGAGCGTGTGGAACTGCGCCCACAACGTGGGTGGCGCCCTCGTCGGCCCCATGGCTGCCTATGGTGCCATGTGGTTCGGCTCATGGTTCTACGGCAACGATGAGAAGATGTACTTCCTCATCGGTACCTATGCCTTCCCCGCTGCAGTGGCTATCCTGATTGCGATTATCGCCTATGTGATGATCCGTGACACCCCTCAGTCCTGTGGTCTTCCCTCCATCGAGAAGTGGAGCGGCAGTGCCTCCAAGAACTATGACGAGAAGAAGAGCGAACAGTCGCTCAGCATCGGTGAGATTTTCAAGACCGTCCTCTCCAACAAGTTCCTGTGGTACATCGCACTGGCCAACTCATTCATCTACATGGTGCGCTACGGTTGTCTGGACTGGGCTCCCACCATCCTGAGCGAGCAGGGCGTGGACATCAAGAACGCCGGTTGGGCTTACTTTGCCTATGAGATCGCTGCCATCCCCGGCACCATCTTCTGCGGCTGGCTGAGCGATAAGGTCTTCAACGGCCGTCGCGCGTTGCCCACCATGATCTTCATGGCGCTCATCATTGTCGCTATCGTCATCTACTGGCAGAACATGACCAACCTGAGTGTAGTCATCGGCTGCCTCATCGCCATCGGCTTCCTCATCTACGGTCCCGTGATGCTCATCGGCGTGCAGGCCCTTGACCTCGCACCCAAGAATGCAGCAGGCACCGCCGCCGGTCTCACCGGTTTCATGGGCTATGTGCTGGGTACCGCTATCCTCGCCAACTCCGTCCTCGGTTATGTTGCCGAGAGCACCGGTGGTTGGGACATGCCGTTCATCCTGCTCATCGTGGGTTGTGTAGGCGCCATCTTCTTCATGGCCCTGACCTACAAGGAGGAACAGTATCTCGTTGCCGACCGCAAGGGCGAGAAGATCGAAAAGAAATAAAGACCAATTACAATAATTTATTCATTTAAAACCAAATTACTTATGTTTAAAAATCTCGTTAGAGTAGGTTTGTTGAGCACCGTTGTGCTTGCAGCCTTCACCTCATGTGAGGAAGAACAGCAGTTCACCAATGAGAAGCTTGACGCCAAACGCGTAGAGGTACAAGTACTGAACGCTGAGCTGGCCAAGGTTCGTGACTACGTGCCTCTGTATGCCGTTATCGCCCACCGTGGTTCTACCTTCTGGGCTCCCGAGGAGACCGAGGCTTCCTGGCGTTGGGCCCGCGAAATGGGTGCCGACTACCTGGAGAGTGACGTACAGTGCACCAAGGACGGTATCGTGCTTGCTAACCACGATGAGAACCTGAAGCGCACCACCAACATCGAGAACGTCTTCAGCGAGAACATTCCCGCCAGCCGTGTTGACTTCTACATGAGCCTGGGTTTCTCACGCGATGACGCCGAGGCACAGTATGGCCGTGACATGGCCGCCTTCCGCCCGTTCTACACCTTGAGCTACTACTATGCCGAGCTGCTCATGCTCGACGCCGGTAGCTGGTTCAACGAGAGCTCGCTGGAGCAGGCCCGTCCCACCTTCAAGGCTTCCGAGAACGGTCGCTTTGAGAATGGCAAGATCGTTTACAGCAATGGCCTTTACATCAGCGCCATTCAGGACCAGATCGCTTATGCCCAGGGCAAGCGACTGATTCGTGACGCCGAGGGCCGCCGCGTGCTCACCTACAAGATCAAGGACGAGTACAAGGGCAAGACCCTGCAGCAGATCTACGATGCCATCAAGGCCAAGGGTGAGTACAATGCCAAGTATATGGACTTCATCGAGTACGACTTCGCCAACGCTTACGAGCCTGACCCCGAGGACACCGGCAACCGTCCCGGCATCTATGTCGAGTTCAAGGAGAGCTGGCTCAACCCCGGCAACATGGAGCAGCGCGTGTATGACGTGCTCGCCCAGCAGGGTTGGAACATCATCACCAACGATCCCGGCGATCAGCCTTTCTACAAGAACGGTAAGGTGAACGTGGGCAACACCCGCGGTCGCGTTATCCTGCAGACCTTCTCGTTCGACGCTCTGCGTCGTGCCAACGACGTCTTCAAGGGCCGCATCCCCATGTGCTACCTGCTCTGGATCAGCGATCCCGCCTATGCTACCGACATCGCCTATGACACCCCCACCGGCTATGCAGCCTTCATCAAGTGGGCTCAGGACAATGGCGCACACATCATCGGTCCGGCCATCAGCGGCGCACCTAACAACTATCCCGAGATGAACGCACCCTGGCAGGCCTACATGATTCGCCGTGCTGGTATGATCAACCACCCCTACAGCTTCGACAGCTGGGCACAGATGTGCAAGTATATGGGCTACTACAACTATGAGTGGGAGACCGAGTTCGACGACCTGCTCCGTCTGGAGATTCCCGTTACTCCCTACTGCACCACCAGCTATCCCCACAGTGTACCCGTTTACATGGACGGCTTCTTCACCAACCGCACCGAGATGTCGCTGCGTTACATGGTCGAGAACGGTTTCCGTGGCAACGCCCAGTTGCCCAACCCCTTCCACCCCAATCAGGAGTATGACAACTCACAGGCCAACGTCATCGTTCCCGATGCCGTTGCTACCCTCGAGCGTCTGGGTTACTAATACACAACTGGTGTAATAACATATTAACAACATTAAATCGACACAATTTAATATGAAAAAATATATTTTGATGCCTCTTTTGGCAGTCTTCGCACTGACTAGCGCAGCCCAGGACTTCGACACCGACCCCACCTTGGAGCTCGAGAACGCTGAGAAGCAAGTGAAGTTCACCGTTGGTGCACGCATGATGGCCGACGCCGCCTATTATCGCAGCGACTTCACCCCTCTGCAGAGCGGTGCCTCAATCACCGATGCACGCATCCGCACCTCGATGACCTATAAGGACTGGTACTTCTATGCCGACTTCGGTTTCGGCGGCGGCAAGTTCGCGCAGAAGAACATCTTCCTGCAGTACAGCCACCTCGACAACAACGACAACACCCATGCCGTTAAGGTGGGTTACTACAACGACCCCGCCGGTTCGATGGCACGCAACACCTCGCTGGGTAGCTACCACTTCATCAGCCGTCCCGGTTCATCCTATGCACTGGGTGAGGGCCGTGAGCTCGGTATCAGCTACAAGTTCAACACCAAGCGCTTCATGGCTTATCAGGGTGTGTTCACCGAGAACGCCTACAACAAGATCGACGCTGGCTTCAACGGCCTCACCGTAGCCGGTCGTTACTTGTTCCGCCCCATCGCCGATGAGGCCCAGACCATGCACGTGGGCGTGAGCGCACGCTTTGCACACCTGGGCGGTGGCGTGGTGACCAACAACGTCCTCAAGAAGACCCTCCACCTCGGTCAGGCTATGGAGACCCTCGTTGACGAAGACGAGCAGTTTGTTAACGCCGACCTCGATTGGGCCAACAACGTGGTTAACCTGGGTGCTGAGGCACTGTATCAGAACAACAAGTTCTTTGCCCGTGGTGAGTTCTTCTTCAAGAGCGTGAGCAAGAAGCGCGACAGCTACTCTCTCTACATCGACGCCCAGAACAACATCGACGGTTGGGGTGACATCGACTGGTGGGAGAACGCCAACAAGCTCAAGACCAACAAGTTCTTCGGCGGTTACGTAGAGGCTGGTTTCCAGATCCTTGGCAACGGCTACAAGTACAACCACCAGGAGGGTATTCTCGGCGGTCTTGACGGCAAGTCACTCGAGGTAGTGGCACGCTACAACTACACCGGCTTGAACAACCTCACCGACGGTGAGTACTACAACGCCGGCCGTGGCCACTACTATGCCAACGGTTACATGGAGGATTGGCCCGGCACCGGTGCTACCAGCGTTGGTGGTGGTGATGTTCACAGCATGACCCTGGGCTTGAACTACAGCTTCAACCGCTATGTGCTCTGCATGTTTGACTACACCTGGCACAAGATTGACAAGCCCTTCCTCCCCTACGACAAGAACCTCCACGTGGCACAGGCCCGTGTACAGTTCACGTTCTAAGGAAATACAAGAATTGATCTCAGACTACCATTCAGCATATACTTTTATTGACATCAATTTTTTCCTATCAAAACAATCCCGCCGCACCCGTGAAGGGCCCGGCGGGATTTTTTCATTTAAATCATGCTGCATAGTATAAAAGACCTATCGCAAATAATAACGGTTGTCAATTTTTTTTACACATTTGTGTCAAAAAATTTTACATTTTTTAAAAAATCAGCATTTTTTCATTGACCCGTTGTTTTCACCACATTACTTTTGCCATGTAAGATAGGCACTACCTATTTCAATAGTATTAATTAGTATCATGTTATTTCATTTAAAATCTAAACAGTTATGAGACAGAAATTATTGCTTCTCCTAGCACTTGCCCTCTCTCTTGTCCGAGGGGTTGCGGCCGAAACAGATTCCAGAGCGATGCTCACTACACCACAGCCAGAACAGTTCTCCGCTAGTGTAGGACAAACGGCTACTAACACAATGGAAATTGAGAGGGTTGATTTTACCTCCAACGTTTCTCTTGACAGCGAAGCCCCTGAACTGCCAGGAGACTTGAATGGTGACGGCAAAGTAAACATCAATGACGTCACACTGCTCATCAACGTTGTTTTATCCGTTGATGGCGACGATGGATCACTCATTGGCGACGTGGATGGTAATGGCATCGTTAACATTATGGACGTTACCAGGTTGATTGACATGATCCTTGGTGTCCCGTCCACCCAACTCTACTCGACAATTCTTGTAACCTCAACCGACGGTATGACCATCGAGTACCTGCTTGATGAAAACAGCAAGATCAAGATTGAAAAGCCTGCTTTTATTATCGAGACTGACGGCATGGTTGTGTCCTACGAACTTGGATACATGGCACAATTACGTTACGGTCAAAAGCAGATCGTTACTAATTTGGACATGCTGAAAGGACTTGATGTACCGACTGCTGGCACATTCTTCTTTCATGACCTGAAAGAGAACGCATTGACCGAAGTAGTAAACGCCCAAGGCAACGTAGTCATGAGCCAGCGAGGCAACGACAACGTCAAGGTATCTCTCTGCAACCAACCTGCTGGTGAATATGTGATTAAGGCAGACAGTCAAACCATTAAAATCGTGAAGCCATGAAAAAGCACATTATTTTATTCAGTCTGCTGGTGACCCTTTTCACCACCATGCTCCCGACAACGGCACTCGCACAGCAGCCCGACAATCAATATGCCATGCTTTATTGGCAAAACAACGGGGAGTTCAACGCATTCCTTAACGATGACGTTGACAGCATCACCTACAGTAAGATCGATCTCAATGGCCGCAGACACCCGAACGTCGTCGTTCAGGAGATATGGACATCCGATAGCGTATATCGCATTCCTCTCACCACTATCGACAGCGTCACTTTTAATGTGCCCGATCCTGTCTTTAAGGAGGACATATTTCACATTACTGAGTTCCATTTCCCGTATGTGACTGATGTCACCGAAACGGCAGTGACGTTTGATGCATCTATTCCGTCTGATTCGCTCCCAAGTGTTGGGCAGGTAGTCATCAGTGACATCGCTTACGAAGAACCCTTTGTCAACGGCTTTGCTGGTAGGGTCACTCGTATTGTCGCTACTGGTGGCACAGTCCGTATTGAGTGTGAAGAAGTTACCATTGAAGACATTTATAACGAGTTGGTCTGCGTTGGTAAAGTAGTCACCTATAATGATAATTCACCAACGCCTCGAGCTCCAAGAAGGCTCATCAACGAACAGGGTGAAATACCCATTTCATTTGGTAGTTTCTCTTTGGATCTTTATAATAAGGGATCAGAACAGGTAACATTAAATGTTAGCCCTAAAATAACGCTTGACTACGTTATTCGTTATAAGTTGTTTGACAATGCCAACAACCGTTTCAAGTTTATCGTCAAGAAAGAGCTGGATTGTGATTTCAATTATAACTGGGAAAAGTCTATTGACGTTGATACAGTAATTTTCCCCAGCGATGCTCTGATCATCCACACTCCTGTGACAGGTCTTAATGCATATGTAAATATTGGTGGTTATTTAGACTTCAGCGGTAGTGCTACACTCGACCTGACACAACACTTCAAACTGGTGTCACATTTCGGATATGACTCAAAGGAGAGTAACAACGGCCGTAACGGTCTTGTGTTCGGATTTGATGGAACAGGGTTTGATTCTCCAACTGGCAGTGCCAAACTGAACACGTCGCTTTCTGCTGGATTGGCGTTTCAGGTTGGCGTATGTCTCATTTCTGATAAAATTGCTGGTGCCAATCTAACACTGAAAGCAGGTCCTCGAGTATCAGGAGACATCGAATTCAATACTGATTTGGCCCAAGACCCATCCTGGTATGATTTCAATGAAAGTCATCTTACATTTGAACCGTTAACGGCAAGACTTAGTGGTGGTGTCAACATTTTCACCTTCAGTAAGGATTGGAACCTATGGGAACTGCCCATTTCTTCGTGGTTCCCTGTTTTTGGAGCCAGAGAATTGTATATGTTCCCTCAATTCACTGCACCGTCATTACCCAGCTTGAATGAGTCTGGCTTTTCTCTCACAGCACTGACAACCGACATTTCCAGAAACCTCTTGTTCTCTGTGACACCAGGCATTGGTCTCTACAAAAACGGCCAACTGAAATACACCCGCTTTTCAAATAAAACGTACAAGCGCAAGGTTGATTGGAAAGACACAGATCTTCAAATGGAATTGCAGCAGTACGCATCCGATACTTACATCGCAAAACCCATTTTCAAAATCTTCAACAAAACAGTAGAAGCATATCCCACTTCAACAGTGACTATTCCTGCCTCCTTGTCTGCTCCTGATGCTATTACCGTTAAAAACGGTGAATCGCAAATGATTGACATCAATGGCGGCTGGGGCAATTATACCCTTACCAATAGCGCAGCAAGTGTATGCTCAGCTACCTTCGTTTCAAACGGCACCGACGTCGGTACGACATGGCCTCCGACAACGGGTTCCGGCTACTCAAATCAAACTCCGAAGGTGAAATTGACCGGCCTTAAAAATGGCAGTGCAACAATCACCGTAACAGATAAGCGTTCCAACCAAAAAGCCACTACCAGTGTTACTGTAAATAATACTAACCAACCCCCAGTAATCACAGTCAATCCAGAGACGTTGGACTTCGGCACTGTTGTGAAGGGCTACACGGCAATGAAGACCTTTACCGTTACAGGAAGTAATCTGACAGGAGATATAACATTGTCATCCTCCAACCATGTGTTCAAGATTAACAAGACAACACTCACGCCCTCAAATGGAACTGTTAGCGCAACGGTGACGGTGACTTACGAACCCGACGAAGCAGTAAACAATGGCGGATACATCAACATTTATAGTGATGGGGTCGAAAGAGTAAGAGTAGCCTTGAGTGGTACGTGTGAAGAGGGGTACATCAACGTCAATCCCACAACTTTGAGCTTTGGAAATAGTCTTATTCCAAGCAAAACCTATTCCAAGTCGTTTACTCTGACCACCAATGTGCCGGGTATCTTGAATTCGTCCTACTCCGAAACGGTTAGCGGCGTGTTCACTGTACCGTCTCCGATAAAAGCCGGAAGCAACACCGTGAAATTTATGTCATCCGATGCAGGAAGTTACAGCGGCGTCATCAACATCAATGACCCCAAGAGTGGCGCTACCGCTAGGGTCACTATGGATGCCCAGGTTGCAGCAACCATCACCGCTGATCCAACTTCATGGGATTTTGGAACAGTTGTGAAGGGTTATACTTCAGTAAAGGCTTTCACTATCACTGGCAAAGGCTTGACCAGTAATATGACGGTGTCTTCCAACAGCAGCAACTTCAAAGTCAGCAAGACGTCTTTGAATGCCAGCGGCGGATCCTTTAATGTGACCTATCAGCCCAGTGCAGCAGGCTCACACAGTGCAACTATCACCATCAGTGGTGGTGGTACGACCAAAACTGTACCCGTAAGCGGTAAGTGTGAAAATGGATATATCACTGTCACACCCACAGCTTTGAGCTTTGGAAATGGTCTCATCCCAAGCAAAACCTATTCCAAGTCGTTTACTGTAACAACCAATGTGCCGGGAGCCTTGAGTTCGTCCTACTCCGAAACGGTTAGCGGCGTGTTCACCGTTCCGTCTGTGACAGGAGCTGGTTCCCACACTGTGAAATTCATGTCGTCTGATGCAGGAAATTACAGCGGCGTCATTAACATCAATGATGCCAAGAGTGGCGCTACCGCTAGGGTCACTATGGATGCCCAGGTCGCAGCGACCATCACCGCTGATCCAACTTCATGGGATTTTGGAACAGTTGTGAAGGGTTATA
>CAMHMV010000027.1:0-22166 GCA_946186345.1 uncultured Prevotellaceae bacterium
CTGTCGCTAGCGTTCATCCTGAGCCAGGATCAAACTCTTCGTTGTTGTATTTCGTATTTTTCTTTTGCAAGAATTAAATGAAAACGCAACACTTGACCGAAGTTTGTTCGTCCGACTCGTGATGATTCCTGCTTTATTGTGTACTATGTTTTAGAATCAACGGGAACATTAAATTTCCCTTTCTCTTGTACTACGTTATATCGTTGCAAACATGTCAAAGAACTCTTTTTTTGAGTCACTTTCACGCCCCATTTGAGGCGAAAAGCGGTGCAAAATTACAGCCGTTTTTGATACTGACCAAATTTTTTTGGAACTTTTTTCAATCAAAGTTATTAACAGGTGGCCATTTTTGCTGTTAAAAACGTAGTTTACTTGCTGATTATCAATAAAATAAGATCAGAAAATTTTTTGTAATTTTTTTTGATAATTTTTTGACGAAATGAGCCACAAGCGCTAAAAACGCCCAAAAATGATGCTTTTGAGATCATCATTCAGGCGGCTCGCTGAGTACCATCAACGAGCCGCCCGATTTGCAATTTCTCTATCTATATATATAATGATATAGAATTACTCTTCTTCACCCCTGGCATTGATGAGCACATCCACGCCCGTGGCTTTACAGATTACATTAAACAATTGAATCTCCTTGTCATCGTCGTTGGTGTCGGCATCGATGACACGCGTGAGCAACTGGGCGGTGGCGATCTTCTGCACATCGCTCATCCGTTTCATGATATCGACGGCCACCATGCTGTCGAGTGCACGACCCAGCTTGAAGGTCTCGTCACAGATACCGTATTCCACACAGATCGTGTCGAACACCACACACTCATTAGGGTCAACCACATGATCGGCATTGATCATCTCAATAAGCAGACTGACCAAAGCCGCCTTTTGCGTCTCGTTAAATCCAATGTCTATCATAGCAATTGAATACCTTATTGATTCTCATCTTGCTCAAATGGAGGCGGTGTCACGGTCACATTGCCGGCATCGGCGTCAGCGTCCTGGGCCGTAGCGTCGTTAAGAATAGCCTCGGTGCGTGACTGCCACTGGCGGGGACCGAAGATACGCTCAGCGTCCTCGGTATAGATGACCTCGCGCTGCTGCAATAGGTCGGCCAACTCGTGGTGACCGCGCTCATACTGATGAAGTATCTGACGAGCACGCTCATACTGGCCGTCAATGATGGCCTGCACCTCCTCGTCAATAGCCTGTGCACGGCTCTCGCTATAGGGCTTGGTAAAGCCATAGCTCTCACCCGACGTGTCATAGTAGGAGATGTTGGGCAACTTTTCGCTCATGCCGTAATAGGTAACCATTGCATAGGCTATCTTGGTGGCACGCTCCAAGTCATTGAGGGCGCCGGTGTCGATGAAGCCAAGGAACATGTCCTCGGCCACACGGCCTGCCATGAGCGAACAGATCTTATCAAGCAGGGCCTGCTTGGGCTCAATCTGGCGCTCCTCGGGGAGGTACCATGCGGCACCCAGGGCCTTGCCACGGGGCACAATGGTAACCTTGATCAGCGGATCACCGTAGCGCAGATGCCAGCTCACGGTAGCATGGCCAGCCTCATGGACGGCAATGGAGTGCCGCTCCTCGTCGGTGATGACCTTGGAGCGCTTCTCCAATCCACCGACGATGCGGTCAATAGCATCCATGAAGTCTTGGCGCTGAACGGCCTGCTTCTTGTGACGTGCCGCGATAAGGGCTGCCTCGTTGCAGACATTGGCGATATCAGCACCCGAGAAGCCCGGGGTCTGTCTTGAGAGCAGATCCAAATCCACCGACCCGTCAATCTTGACATCGCGCAGGTGAACCTGGAAGATTTCCTTGCGGTCGCTCAATTCGGGCAGCTCCACATAAATCTGGCGGTCAAAACGTCCGGCACGCAGCAGCGCCTTGTCAAGGATATCGGCACGGTTGGTGGCTGCCAGGATAATGACACCACTATTGCTGCCAAAGCCGTCCATCTCGGTGAGCAGCTGGTTAAGCGTACTCTCACGCTCGTCGTTACCGCCCATGTTGGCCTTGTTGCCACGAGCGCGACCCACGGCGTCAATCTCATCGATAAACACGATGCAAGGAGCCTTCTCCTTGGCCTGACGGAAGAGGTCTCGGACGCGCGATGCACCGACTCCGACGAACATCTCGACGAAGTCGGAACCCGACATCGAGAAGAAGGGCACATCGGCCTCACCAGCGACAGCCTTGGCCAGCAAGGTCTTACCGGTTCCCGGAGGTCCCACGAGCAAAGCGCCCTTAGGAATCTTGCCGCCGAGGGCAGTATAATGCTTCGGGTTCTTGAGGAAGTCCACAATTTCGGCGATTTCCACTTTCGCCTCGGCGAGTCCAGCGACGTCCTTGAAGGTGACCTTCTTGTCGTTGTCTTTATCAAAGAGCCTTGCCTTGGATTTGCCGACGCTGAAGATACCGCCACCGGCTCCTCCGGCACCCATACCGCGGAACATGAACAACATGACCGCGATGAAGATCACCGTCGAACCGAGGTACCATATCATCGACGAGTAGTCACTGGTCTTCTCATACTTGACCTCTCCAGTGAAATACCCCTCGGTTTTCCACTGCTCTACCCTATCGTCAAACTTATCAGGACTTGAGATCTGGGTCGAGATCACGTTGGAGTGCTTGCCTGACTGTCCGAACATCGGCTGATTGGCAGGGACAATGGTCTTGTCCTTGCTCACCTCCATGGCCAACGTGTCGTCCATCACCGCCTCGACAACATTCTTGTTGGTATAGACAGTAATGTATTTGACACCGCCTTTTCGGCTCTTGACGATGTTTTCAAACTTTGTCCAGTTCACTTCCTGAGCCGCACTCCCGTCATCGTTCATCCAGAAGATGGAGAGCAGGATGAGGATCATCAGTCCATACATCCAGTAGAAGTTGAACTTGGGTACTTTGCGCTGATTATTGTCTGCCATAGTACTGTTTTACGCTAACTGTTGTGTTATGACGGGGCGGAATCAATCCAGATCGGGTATCGTGTTGATTTGCGCATCGGCCCAGAGGTTCTCCAGGTTGTAGCGCTCACGGAAGTCGGGCACGAACACGTGGACAAAGATGTTGCCGTAGTCAATGATAATCCACTGGGCATTCTGATAGCCATCATAGTTGAACGGACGCTGTCCGGCGTGCTTCTCGACATACTCGCGCACACTGTCGGCAATGGTCTCGACCTGCATCGGGGTGTTACCCGTCGCAATGACAAATCCTTGAGCTGCCGCAGTCTCAATACCGTTGAGGTCAACATGGACGATGTTGCGTCCCTTCTTTTCCTGAATTGCTTCGATGATAGTTTGAATCAGTTTTTCGCTTTCGTTCATATATTAAGATATTATTCCAATCTGCAAAGGTAGTCAAAGTTTCAGACATTCAAGCGCGAAAAGTGGTAATATTTTTTAAATGGGCGACAATGGTTGAAAGGGGTAGAAAATAATCAGGCAGGTTGCCTTGATGACGACCTGCCTGATGTTTGTTAGTCGGTTAGTTAAGCAATCTCTTCAAGAGGGATTAGATGACACCCTGCTCGAGCATAGCCTGAGCGACCTTCATGAAGCCAGCGATGTTAGCGCCCTTCACGTAGTCGATAGTGCCGTCGGCCTGAGTACCGAACTTCACGCACTGCTCGTGGATGTTCTCCATGATCCAGTGGAGCTTCTCATCAACTTCCTTAGCTGACCAGCTGAGGTGAGCAGCGTTCTGGGTCATCTCGAGACCAGAGGTAGCTACGCCACCAGCGTTAACAGCCTTACCGGGAGCAAAGAGAACACCGTTCTTCTGGAAGTAGTGGATAGCACCAGGCTGGCAACCCATGTTGGATACCTCGCAGCAGCACCAGCAACCGTTAGCCTTCAGCTCCTTAGCATCGTCCTCGCTCAGCTCATTCTGGAATGCGCAGGGCAGTGCGATGTCGCAAGGAATGCTCCAAGCCTTCTTGCCGGCGGTGAACTTGGCCTGTTCGGGGAACTTGTCGGCCATATCCTGAACCTTGTTGCGGTTAGAAGCACGCATGTCGAGCATGTAGTCGATCATCTCGGGAGTGATACCCTCGGGGATCTCGCAAACGCCGTCGGGGCCAGAGATGGCAACGACCTTAGCGCCGAGTTCGAGAGCCTTGGTAGCAGCACCCCAAGCTACGTTACCGAAGCCAGAGAGAGTCACCTTCTTGCCCTTGATGTCCTTACCGGCAGTGCGGAGCACGTGCTCGGTGAAGTAGAGAGCACCGAAACCGGTTGCCTCGGGACGGAGGATAGAACCACCCCAAGTCATACCCTTGCCAGTGAGAACGCCAGTGTGATACTGACGAGCCAGCTTCTGGTACATACCATTAAGGAAGCCAATCTCACGGCCACCAACACCAACGTCACCAGCAGGAATATCCTGGTCGGGACCGATGTTGTGACGGAGCTCAAGCATGAAGGCCTGACAGAAACGCATGATCTCGGCATCGCTCTTGCCAACGGGGTCGAAGTCAGAGCCACCCTTGCCACCGCCCATGGGCAGAGTGGTGAGGGCATTCTTGAAGGTCTGCTCGAAACCTAAGAACTTCAGCATTGAGGGAGTAACGGCCTTGTGGAAGCGCAAACCACCCTTGTACGGGCCAATAGCGCTGTTGAACTGTACACGATAACCGAGGTTGGTCTGAACCTCACCCTTATCGTCGATCCAGGTTACACGGAAAGTGAAGATGCGCTCGGGTTCTACCATGCGCTCAACGATCTTGGCTTTCTCAAACTCAGGATGCTGGTTATAAACCTCCTCGATGGACTCAAGGACCTCACGTACAGCCTGCAGATACTCGGATTCGCCTGGGTGTTTAGCCTCCAGGTCGGCCATAATTTTCTCAACGTTCATGATAATAATACAAATAGTTGTTAATTAGAAAAAACTATAAAGTTAATTAATAATCTGTTCATTTTTCGGATGTGCTCATGCGTTCAACACATCTTCCAAAAGCGTCACAAATTTACTGCAATTTTTCCAATCCCCAATAATTTTTGCAAGTATTTTCAGTTTTTTTTCACCGACTGTGAAAAAAGCAAAAAACGCCTAAAATTATTTTTGCCACAAAAAATCTTGAGAACGGACAAATTGACACCGAACCCCCGATTTTCGGGACTGAATTCGTCATAAAACCGCCTGCTTAGGCTACAAATTGACAAAATGCCAAAAAACTCGTTTTTTTGCCAGGTATTGTGTCAATGAAAAAAAAGCAGTAACTTTGTCACAGTCAAAATAAAGACCTACTAAACGACAACAATACATTTTTTATATTATAACTTCTAATTTCAATTAACATTATGAAGAAACATAATTTTTATGCTGGACCGTCAATCCTGAGCCAGTACACGCTGGACAAGTGCGTTGACGCTATTCGTGACTTTGCAGGCACTGGCCTGTCCATTCTTGAGATTTCTCATCGCAGCAAGGAGTTCCAGGCTGTCGTTGACGAGGCCGAGGCTCTGTTCAAGGAGCTGCTCGACATCCCCGAGGGCTACAAGGTACTGTTCCTGGGTGGTGGTGCCAGCACTCAGTTCTATATGGTTCCCATGAACCTGTTGAAGACCAAGGCTGCTTACCTCGACACAGGTACGTGGGCTAACAAGGCCATCAAGGAGGCCAAGCTGTTTGGTGACGTTGAGGTTGTTGGTTCTTCCAAGGAGGACAACTACACCTACATCCCCAAGGGCTACAAGGTTCCCACCGATGTTGACTACTTCCACATCACGACCAACAACACCATCTACGGTACCGAGATCCGCGAGGACTATGACGTGCCCGTTCGCATGGTAGCCGATATGTCATCCGATATCTTCTCACGTCCCGTTGACGTGTCCAAGTATGACCTCATCTACGGTGGTGCTCAGAAGAACATCGCTCCCGCCGGCGTTACCTTCGTTATCGTTAAGGAAGACGTCCTTGGCCAGGTTGACCGCGTTCTCCCCACCATGGTGAACTACAAGACCCACGTTGACAAGGGTTCGATGTTCAACACGCCTCCCGTATTCCCCATCTACGCTGCTCTGCAGACCCTGAAGTGGTACAAAGAGCTCGGTGGCGTGAAGGAGTTACAGCGCATCGACGAGGAGAAGGCCGCCTATCTGTATGACGCCATCGACTCGAGCAAGATGTTCGTCGGCACCGTGAAGCCCGAGGACCGTTCGATCATGAACGTCTGCTTCGTGATGAAGCCCGAGTACAAGGAACTGGAGAAGGACTTCCTGGACTTCGCCGGTACCAAGGGCATCGTCGGCATCAAGGGTCACCGCTCAGTAGGCGGTTACCGCGCATCTCTCTACAACGCACTCCCCCTCGAGAGCGTGAAGGTGCTTGTTGACGCCATGAAGGAGTTTGAGAACAAACATTAATTCCACATTATATAATATATCACACAACAGCCGAGAATCATGAAGATTTTAGTTGCAACCGAGAAGCCCTTTGCTCCCGTAGCAGTTCAGGGCATCCGTGAGGTGATTGAAGGTGCTGGCCACGAGCTGGTACTCGTCGAGAAAGGAACCCGTGAGGACATGATTAAAGCCATCGCCGACTGCGCTGGTCTGATCGTCCGCAGCGATAAGGTGGACAAGGAAGTGTTTGACGCTGCTCCCCAGTTGAAGGTGGTTGTTCGCGCCGGTGCAGGTTATGACAACATCGACCTGGCCGAGGCTACCGCCCACGGCGTATGCGTAATGAACACCCCCGGACAGAACAGCAACGCCGTTGCCGAGCTGGTAATGGGTATGCTCGTTACCTTGATCCGCAACCGCTATAACGGCACCTCGGGCACCGAGTTGCTGGGCAAGACGCTGGGTATCCATGCCTATGGCGCCGTTGGTCGCTGCGTAGCACGCATCGCCAAGGGCTTCGGCATGAAGATCAGCGCCCTCGACCCCTGGGTGAAGGACGAAGTGATGGAAGCCGACGGTATCCGTCCCGTTCACAGTGTAGATGAGCTCTACAGCGAGAACCAGTACGTGAGCCTCCACATCCCCGCTACCGACGAGACCCGCGGTTCGGTAGGCAAGCGTCTCATCGAGATGCTGCCCAAGAACGGTGTGCTCATCAATGCTGCCCGCAAGGAGGTCATTGACGAGGCTGGTCTGGCCGAGGCCATGGAGGCACGTCCCGACTTCCGCTATGTCGCTGACGTGAAGCCCGCCAACGCTGACGAACTCGAGGCCAAGTATCCCGAACGCGTGCTCTTCACCCCCAAGAAGATGGGTGCTCAGACCGCCGAGGCCAACATCAACGCCGGTCTGGCAGCAGCCAACCAGGTGGTAGCTCACCTCAAGGACGGCTGGAACCGCTTCCAGGTTAACAAGTAAGCATTTTAGATACTGCTGAAATAATAAACCTGTGGTCCAAATTTCGGGCCACAGGTTTTTCTATGGATATTTGGACGGAATTCCAATTAATCCTTATCTTTGCAACAGATAACCCATTAAATTGAAGAAGACATGAAACTAGCCGAAGCATTAAGCATCCGCAAGGATCTGCAGACACGCATCAGTGAACTGACAGCGCGTCTGGTGAACAATGTAAAGATACAGGAAGGTGATGAGCCCGCCGAGGACCCCAAAGACCTGCTCAAGGAACTGGACAGTTGCCTGAAGCAACTCGAGGAATACATCTACCGCATCAATGTGACCAACATGCGCACCATGTGCGGCAAGAAGACGCTCACCCAACTGATGGCCGAGCGCGACGTGCTCACCAAGCGCGTGAGCGTGATGCAGGAAGTCTTCAGGCAGGCTTCATCATCATCTAGCGAACGCTACTCCCGCAGCGAGATCAAATATGTGACAACCGTTGATGTCAAAGCCATGCGCAAGCAAATCGACAAGCTGTCGAGCCAACTGCGTCAACTGGACATCGAGATCCAGTCCATCAACTTCTCTACCGAATTAATCTAGCGTAAACTGGATGAATGATGTTCAGCGGGTAGAAAAGCCTTGTAGAGACGCAAAATTTTGCGTCTCCAATCGCGAGGCGTTACCAAAATGCTGTCCATGAGACGCAAAATTTTGCGTCTCTACATATCAGAATCACTGAGCATCAACGCTCTAATTTCATCAAAACCCGCGTTAATCCAGTTGCACGACATCTATCAGGAATTGTAGGTTGTGGATAGTGGGGCGAACTGAAAACTATCATTGAGGCACTGCAAGGGACTGCAGTATTCCCGGATGCGGGACTTCACGGAGCATGTCCAGCACGCCAGTACGTTGCACAGCGCATTGTCCAGCACATAGCACTACCGCCAGTTGACCACTGGCCACGACCGAGGGTGGGACGAGGGAACCATATTCATTTAGGCACAAAAACGGCACCGCACAATGCGATGCCGTTTTTGTTGTTAGGTTCTAATCGAGAAAACGATCAGTTGGTACCCTGGAGTTTGAAGAAAACGGGCAGCGTGTACCATACCGACACGGGATGACCATTCTGGCGACCAGGGGTGAACTTGGGCAGCGACTTGCAGACGCGTGCGGCCTCACGGTCGAGGTCCTTGTCCACCGAGCGGACTACCTTTACTTCACCTACCCTACCCGTCTTGTCAACAACGAACTGCACTACGACCTTACCTTGAACATTGTTCTCTGCAGCCATGGGCGGATAGTTGATGTGAGACTGGAGGTACTTCATCAGAGCAGCCTCGCCACCAGGGAACTGGGGCATCTGCTCCACTACGGTGAAGACTTCCTCCACAACCTCCTTGGGTTTCTCAACCTTTTCTTCTACCACGACCTCGTTCTTGAACTCTCGAATGACGGCCTTGTTATCCGTTCCTTGATCGAAATCAACACTACCAGCCGAATGCAATGATTCCAGCTGTTCTTGTTGAGTCTTGATTTCGTCCTCCTTATTCACCTCATCGTCCTCGACGATGGCGAGTTCGGTTACCTTAATCGTATTCAGGACCTCCTCGGGGAGAACCTCAGGTTTCTCCTGTTCGAGGCGTTCCTGCACGGGCTCTTCGGCTTTTGGAGGCATGTCGACGATTACATTCTCCTGTTCATTTGACCCAATGAGCTTTCTCTCCTCAAAGTACTGGTTGGCCTTCGTGTAACCGAAGACAAGCAGACCGAAGATGATGGAGCCGATAAGGGTCCACAGGACAGCTTTGTTGTGTCGCTTGGAAGATTCTGTACGGATAACATAAGCACCAAAGTCCTTATTCTTCCCTTCAAACACGAGATCGCACCATTCGCGCGATGATAAATTAACTGATTGTGCCATAATAATTACCTTTTAAAAGATTAAACAAATGTCCATTAACCAGTATTTATTCAGTCGTGATACCTTTTTCAGATACTCACGCTAATCTGTTTTAAAATCGATTTCACCAACTGTAACCATAAGAAATCAAAACATGATTTAGGTTAATAAAACGGACTAACTCTCGCTTGCAAAGTTACTATAGATTACAAAAAAACAGCGAGCATTCAATGGTCATACTTTCAAACACAATATACTGATATTCAATGCTTTATAAAATAAAAAAGTCATTTGGGGGTAATTCGGAATTTTGGGTATCGATGATGGTGGCTTTTTATTGATGTCGACATTAATTTCTAAGAAGGAAAAGTCCATGTTGACCATGTCTTTTAACGAAGTAGAGGAAGCGATTGATGTGACGTTTCTGGCGTCTCGTAGCCCGTCAGACAGATGTAGTGAATGTCGCGGCGTCGCGCTTATCATTCAACCTGGCTTACTATAGTGGACAACAACGATAGTCTATTGACACTCGATAGTATTACTTTTCAGGACAAAGCCTCAGCTGATAAAAGGTGGGGACTATGAGGTCGAAGGCCTCAACAAGGCCAGCGGCCTTGACTTGAGCGAACCCCAGGGCGCACTGGCCGAAGGTCAGTGTGGCCTGGGGAACGATGACAATAAGCGAATGGGCCTCGTAGAGGGCCAATATCTTTAGGCGACCACCGTTTGCTGTTGTGCCGGTTTCATCGTATTTTTTGCCGTCTAAAACTGTTATATCATGAGTGCTGTCACAATCATCTATCACATCGTCAGCAACACCCGCGGGCGTGAGATGAAAACCGCAAACACTTGCAGAATGCCGGGATAGAATGGAATGAATACCGCCTGACGTGATTGGCCCTTGTTCGAGGCCCGTTCATGGGCGGCTAATCTCCCCACGCCACACAAGGCCTACGGCCTGTGCGCCGTGGGGTTACCTCAATTCAAGGCCGCTGGCCTTGCTGTGGTCTACGACCACGCCCGCAGTCCCCACCTTTTATCCGCTGAGCCAGTATTTTTTGCAGGACAAAGCCTCTGCTTTCCCAAGCAGAGGCTTTGTTATATGTTTTACTGCATATTACGAAAAAGAGGGTATGTCAAAATTTGACACACCCTCTTTTAACTATACGGGATTAACCGAATGTCGATTAGTTGGTACCCTGGAGTTTGAAGGTAACGGGCAGCGTGTACCATACGGACACAGCCTGACCATTCTGACGACCCGGGGTGAACTTGGGCAGCGACTTGCAGACGCGAACGGCCTCACGGTCGAGGTCCTTATCCACCGAACGGACAACCTTAACTTCTCCGACCTTACCAGTCTTGTCAACAACGAACTGCACAACGACCTTACCTTGAACATTGTTCTCAGCAGCCATGGGCGGGTAGTTGATGTGAGACTGGAGGTACTTCATCAGAGCAGCCTCGCCACCAGGGAACTGGGGCATCTGCTCTACTGAGCGGAAGACTTCCTCCTTAACCTCCTTGGGTTTCTCTACGGGCTTCTCAACGACAACCTCTTCCTTCAGAGTACGGGTAACGTTACGGTCCTCAGTACCTTTCTCGTTATCCTTCTGACCGAAGGCGGTCTCGGTCTCCTTCAGCTCGTCCTGAGTCTTGATCTCGTCCTCCTTCTTCACCTTGTCGTCCTCGACGATCTGCAGCTCGGTTACCTTAACCGACTTCAAGACCTCCTCGGGGAGTACCTCGGGCTTGGGTTGTTCGAGACGTTCCTGCTCGGGTTCGGGCTCTTCGGCTTCCTGAGACATGTCGATGAGCACTTCCTCCTGTTGGGCCAACTCTTTGAGCCTTTTCTCCTCTAAGTAAGCATTAGCCTTAGCAAGACCCCAGGCGAGAAGAGCAAATACGAAAGCACCAATAATGGTGTAAATCACAGCCTTATTGTGACGCTTGGTTGATTCAGTACGGATGACATAAGCACCAAAGTCCTTATTCTTCCCTTCAAACACGAGGTCACACCATTCACGCGATGAAAGATCAACTTCTTTTGCCATAATTGATTTCTTTTTAAAGATTAAACAAATCCATTAATCTGACATCACTTGTTAAGGTTCTTGCCCTGGAGCAAGATCATCATAGCCGAGTCAACCTCATTGATGCGGTCGATCTGGTAACGGCTGATGTTGTTGATCTGCATCTCGTCGAGCACGCTCACAACGTGGGCGTAGCTGGCGTTAGGCGTAGCCTTAATAATCACAACCGGGCGCTTCAGGGTGGAGTCGTTACGGATTGCTTTGGCCTTCTCATTGTAGATGGAGTCATTGAGTTCCTCGTTCTTGGAGAACTTCATTTCCTTCCATTCCTTCTTCAGGTCAGCAATCTTGAGGCAAACCTCCTTGTTGCGCTCTTGTAGAATCTCGCGAATTGCGGGATAGGCACCGCCGGTATTGTTACCGAACTCGATCTGCTTCATGTTGCTTTCGCCAGTAGTTGCAAGCTTATCGGTCTCGGGCATACCGTCGTAGTAGAAAAGCATTCCCTCGTTGGGGTCTGACAGACCCTTCTCGTCGAGCTTACCATCGATGATGATGGTAACAGCCTCGGACTGCTTTACCTTATTCTGCTGTTCTTTCTCAACCTTCTCGTTGGTAGGCAACGCGATCTGGAGCGTCTGGCTCTTGATCATGGTGGTACACAACATAAAGAAGGTGATCAACAGCATGTTCATGTCAACCATAGGAGTGAAGTCGATACGGGTATCGAACTTTTTCTGACGACTTTTCGTTTTAATTGCCATATCTTATTCCTCCGAAGTTTTAAGGGCCGTCATCAGTGAGAACTTGTTCATCTTCATGGTCTGGAGGTTATCCATCACCACGTTCACAACGCTGTAAGGCGTTGTCTGATCGGCCTTGATTGCAATACCACGTCCTTTCACCATTGCTTCCTGCAGTTCGGGGTTCACCGAGTTATAGGCGGCCCTGATCCACATCTGGAATTCATTGGGGTTGTTTGGATCTTCATTCATGTTGATTGGAACACCGGGGTTCTGTTCTGATTCGAGGAACTTGTCCCTCTGGTCGGGTTCCAGGTTCAACCATTCTTTCATCTTTGTGATAGGTACACCGAAAGCATTCAGCCTTGAGAAGGTCTCAATCTCCTTGTTGGTAAACGCAAGGTTTGCACTGGGATGAGTCTTCTTGTACTCGGCTACCATATTCTTAAGCAGGTCGGCGCGAACCGTCTCGCTCTTCATTGTCGAGTCCTTGCTACCGAGTACCTCAAGGAATACCTTGCCCTCGGGGCTTACAAGAACTGACAACAGGTTAGCATCAGGAACTTTCTCCTCGGCTACCGAGGGAGGCGTGATCACTGTCACGGGTTCCTTCTGAAGGAATGTAGAAGTCAACATGAAGAAAGTCAACAGAAGCACCGTCACATCGGACATAGCGGTCATGTCGATGCGCGTCTCTTTCTTTTTAATTTTGACTTTTCCCATATTTCTAAATTACCTTAATCTGTTTGTTTAAAAACGATTAGTTAAACAGTTGCTAACCCAGTAATTAGTGAGTAGCTGAGAAGGTAGAAACAGTTGCGAAGCCAAGCTCGTCGATAGCATAGGTCATGTTATCGATCTTGTTGGTGTAGAAGTTGTAACCGATCAGGGCGAGGGCAGCGGTTGCGATACCGAGAGCGGTGTTCACAAGTGCCTCAGAAATACCGGTTGACAGCTCGGTTGAGTCAGGAGCACCTGAATTGGACAGAGCCTGGAACGACTTGATCATACCCAACACAGTTCCGAACAGACCGATCAGGGTACCCAGGGTGGTCAGGGTTGCCAGCACGGGCAGGTTCTGCTGCAGGGCGGGCATCTCCAGAGCGGTAGCCTCCTCGAGGGTTGCCTGGATCGAAGCAAGCTTCTGCTCCTTGCTCAGAACGGTATCCTTCTCCATCTCTTTGTACTTCTGAAGGGTTGCATAAACTACGGCACCTACAGTACCACTCTGCTTGCGGCACAGATCCTCGGCCTTAGCCATGTCATGGTTGCGCAGAGCAGCCTTCACGTCCTCGACAAACTTAGTGGTGCTGCCTTTACCCTTAGCCTTAGCAAGAGCAATCCAGCGCTCAACAACAAGCACGATTACAGTCAAGAAGCAGGTGATCAGCACGGGCACAACCACACCGCCCTTAAATACGGTACCAGCCAGGTTCTGGGGACCTTCCTTATCCAAGCTCCAGAAACCCGGAGAAACCTTGAAGTTTCCGGGATTACCCAGCAGGAAGAAGAAGATTGCTAATGCAACGAGAAAGCACACAACAATCACAGGAAATGCGCTCTTGATACCACCAACATTGCTGCTTACCTCTTTCTTGGCAGCGGTCTGTGGCTTCTGAATGTTTGTTTGTTCAGCCATAATTTTAAAATGTTTTAAAAAATGAATTAATAAAATTAGTTATTTAGTTATTAAAGTTCTGTTGTTCCAATGGTGTGTTTTGTGTACCTACTGCACGACAGGTCACAATCGCAAGCAGTTGAAACACAACAAATTTCATCACATAAGGCGGCCTACAAAGCACTTAACACAAGCCTTTTTGCCCAAAAAATTAACGCAAATATATCACAAATATTTGAAAAGGCCACACTTTGCGGCACTTTTTTTCACGTTTTTTATTAACAATGACGTTTTGTCACAAGGGCAAAGGCGCAGTTTGACACCCAAAACAAGGAAATCCTAAGATGCCGAAAAACGCCAATAGACCGGTTTTGTTGAACCACAACAATGAACTCCACAGTATAATTCTTGGCTCTTGCGATAGATTTTATTGACATTACAATAGAAGATTAACAATTTTTTGTATCTTTGTGCCCACATTATTAAATATAATAAAACATTATATAATAAATATCATGGCTACTGTAAGACTCAAGAAAGGTTTCGACATCAGCCTGCTGGGTGGCATTACCGACAACACCGTCGGTGACACCGCCGCACCGCAGAGCGTGGCTGTCGTTCCTGACGATTTCCACGGGATCATTCCCCGCATGGAAAAGAAAGAGGGTGAGCACGTCGCTGCCGGCGAGCCCATCTATCATGACAAGAATCATGAGGCCATCAAGGTTGTTGCACCCGTGAGCGGAACCATCAAGGAGGTGCGCCGCGGCGAGCGACGCCACATCGACGCCATCATCATCGCCCCCGACGGCAATGGTGACTCGGTATCCCACAACATCATGGGTGATGCCGAGCAGGTTCTGATGCAATCGGGACTCTGGGTGATGATGCGGCAGCGCCCCTACGATGTAGTGCCTTCACCGGGCGTGCGTCCCAGGGACGTGTTCGTGACAGCCTTTGACTCTGCTCCTCTGGCTCCCGACCTTGACGTCGTCATGGGCGACAAGCGACAGTTCATCGCTAAGGGCGTGGATGTGCTCAGCGGATTGACCGATGGCAAGGTGTACATCGGTGTGCGTGACGGACAATCAATCGAGGCACCCGGTGCCGTGGTGACGACCTTTGAGGGTCCCCACCCTGCCGGCAACGTCGGCGTTCAGGCCGCCAACACAGCCCCCGTGAACAAGGGCGACGTGGTGTGGACCATGGACATCGTGACGCTGGCACGCATCGGCGAGCTGTTCACGACCGGCAAGGTGAACCACCAGACCGTTGTCGCCATTACCGGTGAGATGGTACAGCAACCGCGCTACGTCAAGACGGTGATGGGCGCTGACCTGCAGACGGTTCTCAAGCATGAGACGACCAATGTGGCTCAAAGCCGCATCATCTGTGGCAACGTGCTCACCGGCTTGAAGGTCGAAGCCGACCAATGGCTCCGCGCACCCTACCGCCACATCACCATCATCCCCGAGAACAATCACCCTGATGAGTTCATGGGATGGGCGTCGTTCAGCCCTAACAGGTTCTCGATCTACCGCACGTTCACCACATGGCTCGGAGGACTGGGTAAGGCCCGGAGTTTCGACAGCCGCATCAAGGGCGGTGAGCGAGCCATCGTACGCACCGGTGAATATGACGCGATGCTGCCGATGGACATCTACGGTGAATTCCTCATCAAGGCCATCATCAGTGGCGACATCGACAAGATGGAGCAGCTGGGCATCTATGAGATCGCACCCGAAGACTTCGCACTGGCCGAGTTTGCCGACACCAGCAAGCTGGAACTGCAGCGCATCGTGCGCCAGGGGCTGGACAAGTTGCGTGCCGAAATGTGTTAAGTATAATAACCGCACATTTTTACTAGAGTCAATAACCAATATCGCTATTCAACAATATCATTGATATGAAAGCATTAAGGAATTTCATGAACAAGATAGAGCCAACGTTCCGTCCCGGCGGCAAGCTCGAGAAGCTGGAGTCGGTCTATGACGGCATGGAGACCTTCTTGTTCACGCCCAACACCACATCCAAGGCGGGCGTTCACATCCACGACGGCAACGACTTGAAGCGCACCATGATCACTGTGGTGGCGGCCCTCATCCCCGCGTTGCTGTTCGGCATGTACAACATCGGCTACCAGCATTACCTGGCCATCGGTCAGGCTCACATGGGCTGGTTCACGATGTTCCTCTATGGTCTGCTGGCATTGCTGCCCGTCATCGTCGTCAGCTATGGTGTGGGACTGGGCATCGAGTTTATCAGCGCACAGATTCATCACAAGGAGATTCAGGAGGGTTTCCTCGTTACGGGTATTCTCATCCCCCTGATTGTTCCCATCAACACGCCGCTGTGGATGACGGCTGTCGCTACTGCGTTTGCAGTCATCTTTGCCAAGGAAATCTTTGGCGGAACCGGCATGAACATCTTCAACGTCGCCTTAATCACCCGCGCGTTCCTCTTCTTTGCCTACCCCTCACGCATGAGCGGTGACGAGGCTTTTGTCAAGGTGGACAGCGCCTTCGGCATGGGCGGCGGTACAGTGGTGGACAGTTTCACCGGTGCAACACCGCTGGGACAGGTAGCCACCAGTGTCGGTGACCCGACGATGACCAACATCGTGGGTGAGCCCATCAGTTGCCTGGATGCCTTTATCGGCTACATTCCTGGCTCGCCGGGCGAGACCTCAATGATCGCCATCCTGATTGGTGCCGCTATCCTGTTGCTCACGGGCATTGCCTCGTGGCGCATCATGTGCTCGGTATTTGTCGGCGGTCTGGGCATGGCAGCCCTGGCACATGCATTGCCCAGCGCTACCTACCCCGCATCGATGCTTGATCCCATGACGCAGTTGTGCCTGGGCGGCTTCGCATTCGGTGCCGTATTCATGGCGACCGACCCCGTAACCGGTGCTCGCACCACCGTGGGCCAGTACATCTACGGCCTGCTCATCGGTGTGTTCGCCATCCTCATCCGTGTTTACAACAGTGGTTACCCCGAGGGCATGATGCTCGCCATCCTGCTGATGAACGCATTCGCGCCCCTCATCGACCACTGCGTGGTATCGTCTAACATCAAGCGTCGCGCTCGCCGCGCCGCCGTTAAAAAATAGGAGGGATAAGCGATGAATAAGAACAGTAACACTTATCAGATCCTGTATGCTGCCGTGATGGTGCTCATCGTGGGCACGGTGCTGGCGTTCATCTACATGGCGCTCAAGCCCAAGCAGAACGAGAACATCGCCAACGACACGCGCAAGCAGATACTCAGTGCCCTGCACATCGCCGCCCCCGACGATGCACAGGTGAAGGAAACTTACGAGAAATACATCGTCCAGGACCTGCTCGTGGACCGCGACGGTAACATCGTGGACAGCACCAAGAACGTGGCGTTTGAAGTGGACATGAAGAAAAACGTCAAGTTGTCCGAACGCCAGCTGCCAGTGATGAAGTGCGTCATGGACGACGGCAGTGTCAAGTACGTCCTGCCCCTGTACGGTGCTGGACTATGGGGACCCATCTGGGGCTACATTGCCATGAACGATGACGGCAACTCCATCTTTGGCGCCAACTTCTCACATGAGGGTGAGACGCCGGGATTGGGCGCCCGCATTGCCGACCTGGACTTCCAGGAGAAGTTCGTGGGCAAGAACTTGTTCAAGGATGGTGAGTACAAGGGCGTGGTAGTGCTCAAGAAGGGCATGAAGTCTGTCACCGGTGCCGAGCAGATTGATGCTTTGACCGGCGCGACCATCACGAGCCTTGGCGTGAGTGCCATGCTGGAGGACTGTCTGGCTCCCTACGAGGCCTTCCTCAAGAAGCTGCAGGGCGATGAAGGCACTCCTGCCCCTGCCGCCAACGAGAGTGAAATCAACGACAATCAACCCGAATAAACCCTATCACGACTATGTTATCAAAGAAAAACAAAGAAGCATTGTTCAACCCGCTGTCCAAGGACAATCCTGTCTTGGTACAGATCCTGGGTATCTGCTCCGCGCTTGCCGTCACCGCCAGTCTGGAGCCCGCCATCGTGATGGGCATTTCGGTGATTTGTGTGCTGGCGTTCAGCAACGTGATCATTTCGTTCCTGCGCAAGACCATTCCCACCAACATCCGCATCATCGTGCAGCTGGTGGTGGTCGCCACGCTGGTAATCATTGTGCAACAGATCCTCATCGCCTACAACTATGACGTGAGCAAGCAGTTGTCGGTCTTCATCGGACTGATCATTACCAACTGTATCCTCATGGGACGTCTCGAGGCGTTTGCGATGCACAACAGTCCCTGGCCTTCGTTCCTCGACGGCATCGGCAACGGACTGGGCTACACCATCGTCCTGTTGATTGTGGCCTTCTTCCGTGAGCTGCTCGGTTCGGGCACACTCTTCGGTTTCAAGGTGATTCCGCAGTGGTGCTACGACCATGGCTACGAGAACAACGGTCTGATGATTCTTGCACCCATGGCGCTGATCACCGTGGGATGCATCATTTGGTATCACCGGGCTCACAACAAGGAGCTTCAGGAGGATTAACGGGCATGTTTAACCATTAAAAACAAGTAAGACAATGGAAGAACTTAATCTGTTTATCAAGTCGATTTTTATCGACAACATGATATTTGCCTACTTCCTGGGCATGTGCTCGTTCCTCGCCGTTTCCAAGAACGTGAAGACGGCCTTCGGCTTGGGCATCGCAGTCACCTTCATGCTGGTGGTGACACAGCCCATCAACTTCATGCTCAACAAGTATGTCCTGCAAGAAGGCGCGCTCGCGTGGATCAGCCCTGAACTGGCAGGTGTGGACCTGAGTTTCTTAGGCCTCATCCTGTTCATCGCCGTGATCGCATCGGCTACCCAGCTGGTCGAGATGGCAGTAGAGAAATTCTCTCCTTCGCTGTACGCTTCGCTGGGCATTTTCTTGCCGCTGATCGCTGTGAACTGCGCCATCCTGGGTGCATCACTGTTCATGCAGCAGCGCGACTTCCCCAATGCTTGGACCGCTACCGTCTATGGTGCAGGCTCGGGCATCGGTTGGCTCGTTGCCATCGTGGGCATCGCTGCCATCCGCGAGAAGCTGGCCTACAGTGACATCCCCAAGCCTTTGCGTGGCGTGGGTATCGCTTTCATCATTACTGGTCTCATGGGCATCGCCTTCATGAGTTTCCTGGGCATTAGATTAGGATAAGGAGGACACAACACTATGATACTGATATCATCAAGC
Organism: uncultured Prevotellaceae bacterium; assembly: GCA_946186345.1. GTDB lineage: Bacteria > Bacteroidota > Bacteroidia > Bacteroidales > Muribaculaceae > Sodaliphilus. The sequence goes on from CAMHMV010000027.1 coordinate 18,862, forward strand.
ATTTCAACTACGGTATTGGCGAGTGCACTGGTGTTCCTGGTGCTCACCCTGATGCTCGTCATCCTGCTGCTCGTCGCTAAGCACTACCTCGTGCCGTCGGGCAAAGTGAAAATCAACATCAATAATGGTACCAAGGAGCTTGAGGTTGACAGCGGCAACACCCTGCTCAATACCCTGCACGAGAATGGCGTCATGCTCTCAAGTGCATGTGGTGGTAAGGGCAGCTGCGGACAGTGCAAGGTACAAGTGACCGAGGGCGGCGGACAGATTCTGCCCACCGAGACCCCGCATTTCTCCCGCAAGGAGCAGATGGACCACTGGCGTCTGGGGTGCCAGGTCAAGGTCAAGGACAGTATGTCCATCCAGGTGCCTGACAGTGTGCTGTCGGTCAAGGAATATGAATGTACGGTAGTCAGCAACAAGCTCGTCTCGTCATTCATCAAGGAGTTCATCGTGGCTCTGCCCCCGGGCGAGCACATGGACTTCATCCCTGGCAGCTATGCACAGATCAGGATTCCCGAGTACGAGATGGACTACGACAAGGACATCGACAAGGAGTCACTGGGCGAGTACCTGCCCACTTGGGAAAAATTCGGCTTGTTCTCACTCAAGTGCCGCAACGATGAGGCCACCGTGCGTGCCTACTCCATGGCCAACTATCCCGCCGAGGGCGACCGCTTCATGCTCACCGTCCGCATCGCCACTCCGCCGTTCAAACCCAAACCCGCTACCGGTTTCATGGACGTGATGCCTGGTATCGCTTCAAGCTATATCTTTACCTTGAAGCCGGGCGACAAGGTGATCATGAGCGGACCTTATGGCGACTTCCACCCCATCTTCGACAGCAAGAAGGAGATGATCTGGGTCGGCGGTGGTGCCGGTATGGCTCCCCTGCGTGCACAGATCCTGCACATGACGCGCACCCTCAACTGCCGTGACCGCGAGATGCACTACTTCTATGGAGCACGCTCGCTCAGCGAGGTATTCTACCTCGAGGACTTCCTGCAGCTGGAAAAGGACTTCCCCAACTTCCACTTCCACCTTGCTCTGGACCGTCCCGATCCCGTGGCCGATGAGGCTGGCGTGAAGTACACGGCAGGCTTTGTCGCTCCCGTGATGCGCGACACCTACCTGGCCAACCACGAGGCACCCGAGGACTGCGAGTACTACATGTGCGGTCCCGGCATGATGAGCCAGACCGTCAACGAGGTCCTCGACTCACTCGGCGTCGATCCCTCATCCATCCATTACGACAACTTCGGGTAATCTCCGAGTTACCCTACAGCAACAGCGGGTGGCCCCAAATGGAGCCACCCGCTGTATTTTATGTCTCACCGTGTCTTGTCACGTGGACCGAGGCTCAGCCTCGGTAACCCAAGAGCCTTATTTCAGGCTCTCAGCCCACACCTTGAGGCTGTCAACGGGAGGATTGCCGTTGAGCACCTTACCGGGGAGAATCCAGTTGGCATTGGGAGCGCTGGCCTTCTTCAGGTCCTCACCGCTCTTGCCCATGTCGCTGCCGCCCGAGGTGGCAAACGGGATGATGGTCTTGCCGGTCAGGTCATACTGCTCCAGGAAGGTGTTGATGATGCGAGGTGCTTTGTACCACCAGATGGGGAAGCCCACATAGATGGTGTTGTACTGCGCCATGTTCTCAACCTTGCTGGCTACACCGGGACGTGCGGTGCTGTCCTTCATCTCGATGGTCGAACGGCTCTGCTCATCATTCCAGTCCAGGTCTTCGGTCGTATAGGCCAACTCAGGGACGATCTCAAACAAGTCGGCATCAACAGCCTTGGCAAGGTTGGTGGCAACGCGCTCGGTAGCACGCACTTCACTAGCCGAGAAATAGGCGACGAGCGTAGTCTTTACACTGTCAGTAGCGGTTTCCTCGCCTTCATTCTTCTGGCTTGAGCTCTGGCAAGAACCCAGCATCAAGGCAAATGCGACTGCAAACAATACGGTTAACTTCTTCATGACTGAAATAAATGTTGATAAAACGATAAACAAATAGACTGTCCGCAACATGACAAGTCATGTACACGGACAGTCATCACCCTTAAAAAATGAATTATGAAAAAATCAATCCTTCTTCAGATCGACTTGTCCGGGAGTAGCAGGCTTCTCGGCGCTCACAGTGGGAGCCTTGCTGGTCTTGGCAGCAGCCTCGGGAGCCTTGACGGGAGCAGCGGTCTTGCCGCCCACCTTGTTATAACGCTTATTCAGTCCCTCGATGACCTCGTTGGTCACGTCATACTTCTCATCGATGAACAATGTAGCGCTCTTGCGAAGCACCATGTCAAAGCCTTTCTTCTTGGCATAGTCCTTCATGAAGTTGTCAATAGAATCGAGCAGCTGAATCTGGCTCTGGTTGAGCTCATTCTGGATGCTCTGCTGGAGACCGGCAAGGTAGTTCTCGGCATCGGCCTGCATCTTCTGCAGCTTTGCCTGGTCAGCATTGAAGGCCTCCTCAGTGAGATATTGGTTGTTCTGGTATTTCTGCTGCATGGCGTTGCCAAACTTGCTGATCTCGTTACCACGCTGTTTCTGCGCAGCGTCAAACTGGTTCTGACGGCGCAACATGGCTTCGTTGATGTCCTTGGCAAGATTATAGTTGGCCATGATGGAATCCTCGTCAATGTAACGGATCTTGAGATTTTCAAGAGCAGCACCGCCAGCAGCCTTGGGGGCCTCTGCGGGCTTGTCATTACATGAGGTAGCCGACATCATCAGCACGGCAGCGGCAAACAAAGCAAGCTTGGTGTAATGTTTAATGAAGTTCATTTCAAACGATGTTTTTGACTTTTTTGTTGTATTGTTATTAGTTGTAGAATTCCTTATCTCGAGCGCATTTGATGCCACGTTTCCTCATTTCGGGGTTGTCATGGATATGGGTATTAGGGAAACGACCACCTTTTACAAAGAAGATCTTCACACCCAGCAGCACCACTGCCAGACCCACAATTGCCAATGTCAATAATAACGTTGCCATCATTTACACCTTTTGCAAAAAGACCTGCAAAGTTAGTGATACTTCACGAGTTTAGACGTCAATTTCTGAAATAATTTTCGTCAACACCCCTCCCAACCCCATCAATTTAACAATAATTCAGAGCCATAAAGGTAAACTAACACTTCCAACCAACCCAAAATCCCTCCTCATCCCCCATCATCCCCCTATTACTCCCTATCACCCCCTATAACACCCCATCACTCCCTATTAGTCCCCAGTTACTCCCAGTTACTCCCAGTCACTCCCATTGCTCCCAGCCAATAAAAAAACGAGAGGCAACATCATTGCTGAC
>CAMHMV010000028.1:0-19824 GCA_946186345.1 uncultured Prevotellaceae bacterium
TAGCGTTCATCCTGAGCCAGGATCAAACTCTTCGTTGTTGTATTATCGTTTTTCTCTTTTGCAAGAATTAAAATGAAAACGCAACACTTGACCGAAGTTGACCGAAGTCACCAGTTTATTTCCCGGCCTCTAAATTCAGGTTGAATCTCGTATCTTACTGCCTGTTGTACATCGTCTTAAATGACTTGGAATCGACGGAGACAACTGTTACATTGTCCCTTGTTCTCTTGTACTACTCGTTGCTGCAAACATGTCAAAGAGCTATTGTTTAGCGCCACACCAGTGGCGAAAAGCGGTGCAAAGGTACTGCCATTTTTGAAACTGGCAAATTTTTTAGCAACTTTTTTTCATTGAAGTTATTAACAGTTTTGCCAAAATTCAACGCAACAAACTGAATAACAACAAGATAAGAAAATAAAAATTTTTTGAAAAAATTTCAACTTTTTCTTTGAAAAGCCAATTTTTGGCGATTTTTGAGATAAAAACCGATGATTGAGCCAACGAAAAACAGGGCAAAAAATTGAGCAAAAAACAGGGAGTGACAACAAACCCGCTGTCATCACTCCTGTAGTCATTAAAAATTGATGCAATTACGGCAACATGCGGAAGACGCGCACGCCGATGTTGGTCTTGGAGCGTTCCAGAAACTTGAACAACGGTTGGGGCTCAAGCATCACCTTGCCTCCCGACATGGATGCGTCCAGCAGATACGGGTCACCCTTCTCGTCAACAACGACGATACCGTTGTGTGAGACATCAAGACCTTCAATCTTTGTCACCAGCGTGATAAAATCGCCCGAGCGCAGCATCGACTTCACGCCCTTGTCGTTGAGCCACGAGCGCTTGAGGTACGGGAAACGGTGTTGGCGCAACTCGTAACGCCTGATCTTTTCAACCATAGCGCTATCATTCTTCAGCTGCTGGTATTGTTCAGGATGGTGCGACATGTAGTCAATGTTCTTGATCATATAGTCGGCATGAGGCAACTCTGGGGTGATCTCAACAAGATTACCGCGCACGTTGTTGTCGATAATCCACTCGCTGATGTAATGGATGCGGCTGGAATAATCCCCCATCTCGCCACCACGGTAACGCACGTTCTCAATATAGGAAGCATAGTCGCGCCAAGAGTACCGCTGATTGAGCGTGGCACGTGTCAGAGCATAGAGGGTCTCGATAAAGGTGAGGCAGTCAAGCTCGTGGATATTGATGGTGAGCACTTCCTTGTCGGCTTCAAGCGTGTGGGCCACATAGGGCGTCCCGAGCAACTGGCGCGCATAGAACTCCACCAGGCCATTGGCATCGTTAATGCCGCTCACGTGTCCTTTCATCAGCAGTTCGTTGACGAGCGCAGTATCGCCATCACAGTGGAAACGCATCTGTACGGTTGTTGCGGCATGTGCCACTTGTTGCGAGGTCTGACGTGGGGTGCACGCTACCAGCAGCAGGACAAGCATGAAGAATATCTTTTTCATCGTTGACTTTTTTTTAGTTGGTTCAGAGTACAAAAGTACAAAAAAAGTCAATCAAGAAAACCGCACATCAAGTTATTTTAGGCTTATTCGCCACAATATATATAATATAATGTCGGTTTTCGCATTTGACAGGCCCATAGAAGCAGGACAGGCGACCCGTTTGGGGTCGCCTGCCTGGATAATTAATTCAATTACGGTTTCATTCGCCCTTCAGCAGAAGGTTAATCAGAACTGATACATCTGCTATGTTGACCTTGCCGTCAATATTCACGTCGGCCTCAACGGGAGCAAGGCTGCCGTCGGTCAGCAGATAGTTGATCAGTGCCGACACGTCGGCAATGTTGACCTTTCCATCATGGTTCACATCACCGAGCTCGAAGGGAGCCATCGTCTCGGTTGCGCTGATGATGTAAAGCTCCCACTTGTCGCTCACTGGCGAATGAGCAGGATCATCGGGACTCAAGCCTGCCAGCAGACACTGATTTCCGCCGACTGCCCTGACGACACCCGTCATGGCGTATCCATAATTCACACGGATTGAGCTTTCAAGATCGAAGGTCGGCGTGTTCTCCCAAAAGCCCTTCTTGATAGTCGCCAGGAATGCTCCAGACAGATTCTCGACATTGACGTCATCACCGCTCTTGGGCATAGCCATTACAAAGGTGCTGTCATTGAGCTGTTCACGGCAGATGGCCCACTCGATGTTCACATACTCCTGCGGCTTGGGCTCGACCATGAAGTACTCGGGCTGCTCCACAAAGTTGGCAGGCATGAATGTGTTGGGCGCATAGGATGCTGTCGCTGCAGGAACGGGATTAGCACGCAACTCAATCGTGGGATTGTCACGGTCAGTGAGTACACCCATCAGGGTCTGCCCCATCAACAGGCTGCCCTGGATAGCATCACTCGATGCGACAGGTTCTTTAAGAATCAACTGCGCCCAGTTGCTCTGGTCATAATCCACGCCTGCGGTCGAGGGTACTGGCAGCGACTGCGTGTTGCAGCTGGGATTAACGGCATCGCCATTATCGTCTTTTACCCACAGCCACTGACCCTTAGGATTTAGCCAGACACCAGTCAAGTCGTTGGCAACAACATACTCCTTACCTACCTCGCCCTTGCTAACGATATCGGCAAGCGTCATCACATTATCCTTGACAACGCCAAGCAGGCCGCCAGCATTATAGTAGCCACCGTTGACGAATTCAAAGTCGGCAGTCTGTGTAGCTTGGTTACCGTTATCGCTGAAGATCACGGTCGAAGGCATCGTGGTGAGATTGCCATCATAAACCCAATGATAAACCTGATTACCGTTTGCAGCCACCCCGACAGGCGTAGCCAGCGTTACGCCAGGCCAACTGCTGCCGGTATAGATAGACGTATTGTCAGTGACCCATGCACACGGGTTGGCATAGTGTGTACTGTTCTCAAAGTAGCAGTAGAACACATCATCACCCAGGCTGATGGCACACGATGGCAACGTCGTCTCAACTGTTCCAACCTTTGTATAGCCCGAGTAGCCGTCATAGGTGAAGTAATGGTCACCGGGTGTCAAGCCTTCAATATTCGATGTCTGTGATCCGTTGCCGTTGTTGAAGATAACGTTGAGCGACGGAGCCTCCTGTGAATAGTGGTACCAGCCCCCTTCATTCTTCTCGGTCAGTCTAACGCCGGGCCATTCTGCAGCAGCGACATTTTCACCATTGATCACCTCCCATGCATAGACGTAAGGTTCAATATCGGATGCAACATAGATATTAACCACATCGTTCTCGGTGATATAGTAAGTACGGGCCACCTGATTAATCACACGACCATCGCGAAGGATACCGGCACGCAACACATGCTTGCCACCAGTTGAGAATATCACTGTACCCTGATAGGTGACTTGAGTGCCATTGGTTGCCGAGGGCTCAGTGCCGTCAAGAGTATAGACAATCACTGCCTCACTGTTGCTGGCGGTGAGGTGAGCGGCAGTAGCGCCCGTATAATCTCCCGTTGCCAAGTCAACCGAAACCGTCGGGTTATAGAGTGCAGGCATATAGGTCGATGTCAGATCATAGGCTATGCCATCCGAGAAGCTGAAGAAGGCATCGCTCGTGATACCATTGATGTCGGCGGTCTGGGTCGCACCGCTGCCGTAACTCAAGATGATATTGATCTTGCTGGCATCAACCGTAGCATGCAGCCATCTCACACCGCCCACAATCACACTGTTGGCCTCGTCAAGCTGCCATCCGGGGAAGGGGCCCGTGAAAGAGTTCCCCTGATCATCAAAGGCATACAGATAGGGACGGTTGCCACCGTCATATTTCACATAGATCCTGATCTTACCATCATCGGCTGCATTGTCCACCAGATAGTCACGGGTCACAATGCTGTTGGGACGCACCTGACCGTTGGCCAGCACACCCACCTTGAGGGTAGTAGTCTGGTCAAACGACAGTTCAATGCCTGCCGTATCGGTAATTTGTGCGCTGTAGGCACCAGGCGTCTTGCCGTCGGTAGTATAAACCAGCACGGTGCCCTCTGATGACGGCTTCACTTTCACCTCGACAGGGGCGCTAAAGTTGCCACTGCTCTTATTGATGACGGGATAGCCATAAACAAGATCCTGCTTGACGTTACTGTCAACCTGATCGGCAAGCGAGGAAGTGATGCTCAAGCGGCATGTTCCCTGATCATTACACCACACCTGGGTAAAGCCGCTGGGAACGCCCATATTCACGGCTTCATCACCCAACTGCAGGTACAGTTCACCATTCTCGCCGGTCACACGCCAAGCGATACTGTAGGAACCGATGTCCTCAGGTGACCAGACGGTGCTCTCGTTGGTGATGCCGGCAGTGCGGCGGGCCTTGATGAGGCGCACGATGATGTCATGCCACTGGGGGTGCATGAAATGGGGATAGAACAGGCACGGCGTGCCCGGCATCGCCAGAATAAAGCAGTTGGCCTCGATAATCTGATGATTGACACGATGCATATAGTTGCTGTTGCTGGCATCGGTCGGCAGGTCTTTGAATGTATCGTGGTTATCGATGAAGGTCACCGCATAGCGTTTGAAACGGTAGTCCCAGATGAGGCCTTCATACTTGAGCGCGCGGAAACTGTGGCCACTATCGTCATTGAAAGCCTGACGGATCTGCTCCTGCAAGGGGAAGTCAAATGCGGCACTCTGGAAACCACCCTCGTCATACACACCCTTAATCCACGACATGATATCACCGGAGGTACCCCAGAATTCACCCACCGAGAACGTGGGACGAACCTGGGCATTATAGTAAGCGAAGTGTTTCGGTTCAAAGCCACGTGCGTAATCGTAGCGGAAACCGACATAACCCAACTCATCCTTCAGGTAGCGCAGGTAGGTAAGCACCTTCTGTTGCGTAGCGGGATTGTGGTGGTCAATGTCACGGGCCCATGGTCCCTTGCCGGCATCACCGCCGCAGTCATAGTTACCACTACCCAATCCACTCTCATCATCGCAGCACAGGTCAACACATTTGCCGTTCTCGTCCCATTCCCATTGTATGCTGTAGGTCTTGCCTGTTGTAGGACCGATGACGTTGACCTCATCGACGAAGTCGGCAGCAAATTCCTCTCCACTCCAGGTGCTCAATCCACCCTTGTGGTTAGCGACCACATCCTCCATGGCACCTGTTCCTGCAGCCTTGTAGGCACTGATGAGGTTGATGAGCTCACTCTCGGTACCGAAGTAGCTCTTGGGTTCCCATGTCGTGCCGTTGACTTCATAGGTCTCTCCACGGTTATGGTCAAGGTAGAACACGGGAACAAAGCCCATGCAATCCGGGTTGTTGATGATATCACCCCATCGGGTGCACACCCACGAACCGTTATGCCCGGCACGCCAGGCTTCGCCTTCGGTGGTGAAAACAGTCTTGTCCGAGCACACGGTGGCACCGCTTTGCGGCAGCCACAGCAGGTCGATATAGGGAGCGATATTGTCCTTCTGGTTCAGCAACTCGACCCAGTTAGTGACGGGTACATACCACTCATCATTTTCACCCCATCCAGCACCATACATGGTGGCCATCGTCTGGTTTGAATGACCTTCAGCAGGACGGAAACTATCCCAGAAAAAGCCCTGTAGCACGACGCCTCCATACTCCGAAGGCCACCCCTGGGCCATCAAGCCCAGCGATGACAACAAGGCCAAAGTCATTAATGTGTAAATCTTTTTCATAAGCCTAAACAATTAGTTGGTAATTAATCTGTTATCTATCATCATTTTGGTTATGGCCACCCTCCTCGGCAGCGACCATCTTTATACCCGCAAATATAGAAAATATTCCTAACACCAAGAATAACGATTTTAAACTTTTTTTAAAATAAACGATTTACTTGCTTGCTTGTCTAAAAATATGTGTAATTTAGCAGGTTGAAACAATGAAAATGAAACGTGTACTCATAGCATTGGCTGCCGTCTTGCTCACGGCAGAAAGCATGTGGGCCAAGGATGACGAGATTATCGTCACCCGACAGCTTACCACGGGACAGCGCAACAGTCTGCCCGAGAAAACCATATCCGTCGAGACCAAGCGGCTGGTATTCAACAAGAAGGCCGACGCCGGACTTACCGACGCCATCACCAGCATGATGGACACCATCGCCCAGGAGGATTACCAGAACCGCACTTTTGTGCTGATGATGGAACCCAGGAACGATGGTGAGGTGGCTATCGCAGTGCAGAGCGATGATATCGTCACACGTGGCAGACAAGACGCTTCCATCTACTATGGGGTCATTGACCACAATCGCTACCACTTTGTTGTGCTCACGGGCAAGACCAACGGCGCATTACTGGATCAGACCTTCAAGCGTCAGGGCAAGGTGAAGTTCGTGCAGGAGTTCGAGTTTGTGGACTTCAAGACACCCAACTACCCCACCAACGTTATCGGCAGCTGGCGACCCGACATGGGGCTGAAGTGGCTCACGGTCATCATCAACGAGAACCCCGACGAGGACCGCGAAGCATTCCCATAACCCAGAGCAGAAACTAAACCACAATAAAACAATGGACGAGAACCCTAAAAACAACCGGAATTATGTAATCGCCATCGGACGCCAGTTTGGCTGCGGTGGCCGTGAGGTGGGCCAGCGTGTAGCCCAGCTGCTCGACATCAATTACTTTGACAAGCAGTTGCTGCTCGAAGCATCCAAGGCCAGCGGCATCCACCCCGAGATGTTTGAGGCTGCCGACGAGCGCACCCCCAAGTTCTTCCCCAGCCTGTGGCCCCTGAACCTGGCCATGGCGGGCTCTACTTTTGGAGGTGAGATTCCCATGAGCGATGATTCCATCTATAAAGCCCAATGCCAAGTCATGAGAGACCTTGTTGACCGCAAGTCTTGCGTCATTGTGGGACGTACGGCCGACTATGTGCTACGAGACTATTGCCCTGTAATCAGCGTGTTCCTCCATGCCCCAATCGACGACCGCACCAAGCGCATCATAGCACGGGGTGACTGTGACACACGGGAAGCTGCCGAGAAGCGCAGCGACAAGGTCAACAAGCTGCGCGCCGAGTACTATAATTTCTATACCGACAAGTTATGGGGCCATGCCGACAGTTATGACCTGTGTATCGATTCCAGCCTGTTAGGCATTGAGGGCACCGCCCAGTTCATCGTCGAATTTGTTAAGCAAAGGCTGGGGTAACAAGCCCTGAGGCGTGATTGACAGGAAAGTCATCTGGATTGCCTTAGTGATGCTGTTAGCGGGTGTGACACCCCTTGCGGCACAAGTGAGCGTTGACCATTATCGGAGCGACGGCTCTCGCTATGTGTGTTCCAAACAGGAAGTGATGTACGATGACTATTTTCATGCCGCACTTTTTGCCGTTTCGGCTACTGTCAACGACATCGGGATGGTGACGTTTTCGCTCGAGGTCACCTATCAGGAAGGTTTGCTTCATGTCTCGCAGGGCGATAGTCTGACGCTCGTATTGCGCGGTGGGGATCGCGTTGTGCTGAAAACCGACCGAGACCTCACGCGTGATGACATTGCCAAGCGCCACTTCCGCGACCGCAACGAGTACTATGTGACATGCCATTACTCAATGAGCACCTATGACATCCAGCGCATCACCCGCAACCGAGTGACAAAAATATCTTCCCAGACCGACAAACTCACCTTCGATAGGAAACTCAACAAGTTCCAGGACCGCTTCAAGCGACAGTTTACTGCCGTTTACCGCTACCTGATGGAGCCAAAACGATAAGACAGCAACCATAATAAGAATAAAACGACAAGCGCAACAAAATTGTTGAGCTTGTCGTTTTAACTTATCGTGTATGTGTTATTGACGTTTTATTTCACCTTCAGGACCTTGCCCTCTTCGATGGTATTGCTGGTCAAGCCGTTGAGTTTCTTAAGTTGCTCTACAGTCGTACCGTTGCGGGATGCGATCTTACCCAGGTTGTCACCTTTCTGCACCTTGTAGGTCGAACGGCTCTTCTCGCGGCTCTCCTTAGTGGACTTGCGGGTGCTGGCAGTCACTTGAGGCTGCTCCTTCTTGTTGTGGCGGCCCTTGTTGGCAGTCTCTTTCTCTTCAGAAGCTACACTTTTCTTAGCGGCGGCATAACGCTTGCTGGGCGCATAGTCGCGAGCCTTGGTGTAATTGCTCTTGGAGAAGGTATAGCTGTCGGTGTGGGTGCAACGGTTTGCAAAGTCAAAGATGGCCTCCGGGTTGATAGCATAACCCATAAAGCGAGTCTCGAAGTGCAGGTGAGGACCCGTGCTGCGACCGGTATTGCCACTCAGTGCAATGGGCTGTCCTGCCTTGACATACTGGTCAGGCTTCACAAGGAAACGGGAAAGGTGGCCATAAACTGTCTCCAGGCCGTTCTCGTGACGTACAATCACATAAAAACCGTATCCACCACGCTCAAAGCGGGTCAGACGAACGCGGCCCGAGAAGGCAGAGTAAACGGTGTCACCCACGGCAGCACGCAGGTCAATACCCTTGTGGGTGCGGCCGAACTGGGGACGATAGCCGTAGTGGCTGGTCACATAGTTACCCTTGATGGGCATAACATAATGACGAACGTCAAGCACCTTGGAGTTAGGTACGTTAGCGTCCTTATAGCAGTTGACGAGGTTGCTCTCCCAGCCTTCGGTGTAGATATCAGGTTCGGGCTCACATTCCTCATACAGGTCAGCGGCATATTTCTGGGCTTCCTGGACACGGATCTGGTCCTTTACGCGGTTCTGCTTAGCGAGCAAGTCGCTATGCATCCTGCTGAAGTTTGAAGCCGATTGCATATTCTGAGCCGATATGCTAAGCGCAAAAAGGGTTATCGCCGTCAAGGCGAAATATAATCGTTTTATATTCATTTCTGGTAATTTTCTAAGTCTATTTGTTTTTAAGAACGCCCAAAATTACACTTTTATTTTATAAGGGGAGGCAATAATTGTGCTAAAAAGTGTAAAGTTTGGTTTCTAATCCTAAACGAAGCGACACAATGCGCTGAAATTCAGAGAAATAAAAAATTCACAAATGCAAACAGTTTCAATTCCAAAATTTGCCTTTTGAGGATTACTCCCATGATGCCTTCTCCTTACTTAAAAGAGGAAGTGTTGATGCTATTGAAGGTTTTTGCCAATAGCATCAACACTCCTTATATGTGATGCCATAATTACATCTTCATGATCATGGCATGATTGACCAGTATCAACTGTGATCAATCCCAGGAATTGGAAACGCTGATCAGGTTGGTCGTGCCGGTCGAGTTCACAGGAGTCGTGACGCTGATGCCCGACGGCAGCGTATTGCCCACGATAATCACATCATTGGAACTGGTCACCTTGATCAATTCACTCGGCGTTGAGGTCACGCTTGAGACCGTATTCTTGGTAAGCACCACGTCATCAAGATACTTGCCAGCAAACAAAGAAGACTTCAGTCCAGAAACTTTGTTGTTCGAAATCATCAGGCCGCCGCCTTTATCACTTGACGTAGCCTTCAGGAAATCAAATACATAGCTCGTGATATTGCTGAACTGGTTGTTCCTGATGATATTGTAAGTTCCGGCTGTGCCAAACTCCTCGTCACTGCATCCATGATGAAACAGGTTGACCTTGTTGCCGTCAACAATGACATTGTTAACGCCCTGGCAGAAGAAGATACCTGCACCACGCACGGTGTTTCCCGTCAAAGTATTGGTGGCAAGAATCGCATTGCTAAAGAAGGTTCCCATGTGGATACCGTGCATCGCACTGTTCTCGATCACGCAATCCTTCACGATGAGGTTGCCCTCGCCCTGGTCACTGATGCCGTCAAACGAGGAATTGATGATCTTGCAGTTTGTAATGATGTGGTTATAGGTATGCGAATTATAAGCCACATTCAACCTGGCAGAATTCGAGTACGGGTCAAAATGGATGCAACCGTTGCACCAGCTCATCGGCTCATTGGTCTGACGGTTTCCGTCGATACAAAGGTCATGGATATAGACACCGATGCACTCATCCTTGGACCAGGAACGGAAAACAGCATAGGAGGTACTCAACACACAATTGACCGGATGATTCTTCACTGCACCGTAATGGTTACCAACATGATTCAACGAACTCTCAAAGGTGACTTTGTTGTTGACCGAGTCAATGGCAGTAATCACGCCATAGGAGCAGTCACGGGCCGACCCGTTACCATTCGTGTAATTATTGTAGTAATCACTGACGTACATTGCGTCGCCCACCTCATAGCCATCAATACCGTCAAGGGTGGCGACATTGGTATCAACGGTGAGCACCTCAGTCAGTTTGTGCCACGCGGCAGCTTTCTTCCTGATAATCGTCGATACGCCGTCACCATAGACCTCCATACCACTCTTCAAGGGCATCGGACGGCGGATCAGATAGGTACCCGCGGGAATGTAGAGCGACACGTGCATCTCTGCCGCAGCGTCAAAGGCTTTCTCCAGTGCCTCGGTATCATCGGTAACGCCGTCACCCACTGCACCATAGTCCTTGGCAGAAATGCGACCGCGGCTCGACAGGTCAAAGCCCTCGGCCGACCCCTCGTTGGACAGCAAGTAGCTGATCAGGCTCGATACATCCGAGATGGCAGCCTTCCCGTCACCATTCACATCGGGATAAACGCTCTGCGCTTCAGCAGTATAGGACGGTAACATAATTGCTATAATGCATGCAAAAATGCCCCATTTCAAAAATTGATTATTCATATTGACTAATTTTTACAATAAAAAAACATGATACTATTATACTTATTGATAATTCCAATCATTTAACTGATGAGACCCCAATTAACCTGCTTGTCAAAGATTTCCTTGATGTGAGCAGCCATCTTGACGCCCCAAGGCGTTTCCAGGCGCGGATCGACACGCAGGTAATCCTCGGCAGCGATGCGGGCCATTTGGACAATCTGGCCGTCCTGGGCAAGGTTGGCAATGTGCAGATTGAAGGCGATGCCGCTCTGCTGGGTTCCCTCCATGTCACCGGGTCCGCGCAGTTTCATGTCCTCCTCGGCGACAACAAAGCCGTCGTTGGTCTGGGTCATCACCTGCAAGCGGTGACGCGTATCACGCCCCAGGTCGCTGCGAGCCATGAGGATACAGTAACTCTGGTCGGCGCCACGCCCCACCCTGCCGCGCAACTGATGCAGCTGGGACAGGCCAAAGCGCTCGGCATCCTCGATGACCATGACCGACGCATTGGGCACATTTACACCCACTTCAATGACGGTGGTTGCTACGAGGATATGGGCCTTACCCGTTGCGAACAGCATCATCTGATGATCTTTCTCGGCAGGCTTCATGCGGCCATGCACCATCGCCACGTTATAATGCGGGAAAACGTCACACACCTGCTCATAGCCCTGTTCCAGCGCATGCAGGTCAAGTTTCTCATTCTCCTCAATGAGGGGATAGACGATATAGGCCTGACGCCCCTCTCGCAGTTGAGACCCGACGAACTGATACATCTTGAAACGGTCGGGCTCATGCTTGAGCACCGTGGTCACGGGTTTGCGGCCCGGCGGCAACTCGTCGATAATCGACACGTCAAGGTCACCATAGACCGTCATCGCCAGCGTTCTGGGGATGGGCGTCGCCGTCATCACCAGCACATGAGGAGGAGCAGTGCGGTTCTTGCTCCACAGGCGGGCACGTTGGGCTACACCGAAGCGGTGCTGCTCGTCAATGACGGCAAGTCCCAGGTTGTGGAACTGCACCGTGTCCTCAATCAGGGCATGAGTGCCGATGAGGATCTGCAACTCACCACTCAACAACGCCTCATGGATGACGGAGCGCTCCTTCTTGCGCGTCGAGCCGGTCAACAGCGCCACCTTCACGCCGATGGCATCGGCCATCGGTTTGATGGTTTCCAAGTGCTGCCCTGCAAGAATCTCGGTGGGCGCCATGATACATGCCTGATAGCCGTTGTCCAGCGCTATCAATGCCGTCATAAAGGCGACAATCGTCTTGCCGCTGCCCACGTCGCCCTGCAAGAGGCGGTTCATCTGCTTGCCGCTGCCCATGTCTTGCCGCATCTCGCGGATAACGCGTTTCTGGGCCCCGGTGAGCGGGAATTGCAAAACATTATTGTAGAAGTCATGGAAATAGGCACCCACGCGACTGAACACGTGTCCCACCAGGCGGCGGGTGCTTCCCTTGATATAATGCAGGATATTGAGTTCCAGAAAGAACAGTTCCTCAAACTTAAGGCGGAACTGCGCCTGCTGCAACGAATGTTGGTCAACGGGCAGATGGATGTTGCGCAATGCCTCGGCAAGGGGCATCAGGTGATAACGTTGCATCAGTTCGGGTGGCAACGTCTCATCGATGTGCAGCACGCCAGGTGTGTTGAGCAGATTGACCACGAGCTTGTGGATCGCCCTTGAGGTAAAGGAGCGGTTGCGCAGCACCTCGGTCAGGTTATACACGCCTTGCAGACCCTGCATCACGTTCTCTTGACCGGCAATATCAATCTCGGGATGGACGATGTTCAGATGGTTATTGAACATCGACGGCTTGCCGTAGAGGATGTATTGGGTTGACGTGTTATAGGTCTTTTGAATCGAGGCAACTCGGTTGAACCAGACGACCTCAATCGTCCCCGTTCCATCGGTGAACAACGCTTGCAGACGGCGTTTGCGTCCCTCGCCCGCTGTGGTGAACGTCAAGAATCGGCCCCGCAACTGAACGGCAGCCTCGTCACCACGCAGGTCTCGCACCTGATTGACGATGCTACGGTCGATGTAACGGAAGGGGAAATAATACAGCAGGTCATAGTAGGTCGAGATGCCCAATTCCTTCTTGAGCAACTCGGCACGCTTCGGTCCCACGCCGTGCAGGTACTGTATGTCAGTATGACGCAGGTCAGGCATCTTGATTCAGCAGATATTCGGCAAGGGCCAAATCCATGGGACGGGTAATTTTCAGATTCTTCGGGTCACCCTCCACAAGGGCAACACTGTGCCCGGCACGCTCAACAACCGAGGCGTCATCGGTAAACGTCGGCTCAAAAGGCTGAGAATAAGCCTCCAGCAACAACCGTGCGCCAAACGCCTGCGGCGTCTGCACAGCACGCAGCGACGAGCGGTCCATTGCATGGCTCGTCTCGCCCATGACCTGTCGCACAGAGTCATTCAGCATAACGACAGGGATAGCGGCACCGCTGTGCCGTGCCTCATCAAGGACTCGGCCGATGAGACCCAGCGAAGCCAACGGCCTCACGCCGTCGTGCACGGCAATCACGTCAATGCCAGCAGGATCGTCGATGATGTCAAGCGCATTCTTCACGCTATGCCACCGCGTCTTTCCACCCGCCACCACACGATGTTGCACCGCGAAGGCATATTGGTCACACAGTTCGTGCCACAGCCCAAACTGGTCGGCAGGAAGGGTCACGACAAGCTCATGATCCACACCACACAAGGCCTCTTCAAAGGCCGCAATGGTGCGCATCAAGATCGGCTTGCCACCCAGCACGAGGAACTGCTTGGGAACCTCTGCCCCAAAACGCGTCCCACTGCCGCCAGCCACTATGATCACTACCGTCTTCATCTAAGTCATCTCATTTGAGGCCACAAAGTTAGTGAGAAATTTAAAAAGGAACCTTAAGCCTCGGCTTAAAATTCCTTTTTAGGTTTCAAATAGGTAAAATTTCTAAGGTAAAAAAGATTGTTTCAGGTTTATGGCGCAAATGTATAGCCATTTTTTGAACCATGAACACAATTCTTTTATGTTTTACAGCATACTTTTTCAAATGCACACTGATTTCATCAGATTTTTCACAGTTTTCTTGGCAACTGAAATAGCTATCATTCAGCGAGATAAATAGCCTATTTAAACTTTATTAAGAATAACCGTTAAACAATTCTAATCGCCTATCCAGGCTTCATTCCTTATAATGCCGAAGCTCAAAATTGCCGTCAGCACCCAGCACGACATAGGTGCACAGCGTGATCCAGTCACCAAGAAATATCACAGGAGGCACACGGTCCTGCTCGTTGATTCGAGCGATGTGGAGGTGACCATAGACAAAGGCTTCAACATCAGGATGCGACACATGATATTCCCGCGAGAAGTCCAGCAGGCGCTCGGCAGCACGATGCGAGATGGCCCTTAACTTGTCAGGGGAACGCTTCGTGCGGTTCTCGTTCGACCACCCCGTGGCGATGGGATAAGTCCAGCGGGGATGTATCGAGGCATACAACCACTGGCACACCCGATTATGGAAACACCAGCGCGTGAAGCGATACATCACCGGCTGCACGCCCACATCGTCGCCATGCGAAATCACGATGCGCTTCCCCTGGGCCACCACCTCGGTGCAGCCCGTGAGAACCGTCAGCCCGATCTGGTCGCGCAGGTAGTCAAACAGCCATACGTCATGATTGCCCACCACCCACGTGATTTTCACACCGTCATCGGCAAGTTCGGCAAGTTTGCCCAGGAAACGGATGTAGCCCCTCGGCACCACATACTTATATTCGTACCAGTAGTCCAGAATATCGCCCAGCAGATACAGCTCAGCGACATCCTCCCTGATGCTCTCCAGAAAACGGCACACGCGACGCTCACGCTCAAGCGGGTCGTTCATGTACTTCGCCCCCAGGTGCAGGTCTGATATAAAATATGTATTCTTGCCCTTCATTATCAAGACGTTAGCCGCCAGATGTAAGCGGATGCCAACTCCTCACTCCTAACTTCTAACTCCTAACTTAAAAATCACATCATGCCAAGCTCAAGCTTAGCCTCATCGGTCATCATACGCGGGTCCCACTCCGGCTCAAACACCAGGTTGACCGTAGCGCTAGTCACGCCGTCAACGCTCTCCACCTTCTGCCTCACGTCCTCAAAGATAAAGTCGGCAATCGGGCAGTTCGGAGCAGTCAGCGTCATGTCGATGTCCACATGACCATCATCGTTAAGGTCTATCTTGTAGATCAGGCCCAGGCTGTAAACGTCAACGGGCAACTCAGGGTCATAGACCGTCTTCAACATCTTGACGATGTCTTCTTCAATCTTCAATTTCTGTTCTTGTTCCATAACTGGCCGCAAAATTAATCCATTTTCTCCAAAACATCACCACTAATCATCTAAAAATAAAAATCAACCTGAGGGCAACTTTTTTTTCTCAAGTGCACAAAAATATCAAAACTGGTGAAAAACAAAAAATTTTATAAAAAATGCTGATTATTAGTGCCTAATTGAAAAAAAAGGACTATTTTTGCAGGCGCAAAATTGATAGGGGCTCATTTTCTGGGCGCTTTTTATTTGTCTGCACAAGTCAAAACGCGCTCGGCAAGTACCTATCTTTCAAACATTTAGAGAAACATATTATTTAATTTTTTCAAAACATTAAATTAAAAAGATACTACAATGACTAAAGCAGAAATCGTAAGAGAGATTGCTAGTTCCACCGGACTTGACAAAGCATCGGTTTTGGAAACTGTTGAAAAATTCATGGACGCCGTTAAGGATTCTCTCGCTAATGGCGAGAATGTTTACCTGCGTGGTTTTGGCAGCTTCATCGTGAAGACCCGCTCGCAGAAGACCGCCCGCAATATCAGCAAGAACACTGTCATCATCATCCCCGAGCACAAGATCCCGGCTTTCAAGCCCGCTAAGGTGTTCATGGACCAGGTGAAGTAAACCTCACGTTGTTGACAGCATCACATAATTCACAATTAACATTTTACTGATATGCCTAACGGAAAGAAACGCAAAGGCCACAAGATGGCAACGCACAAGCGCAAAAAAAGACTGCGCAAGAACCGTCACAAAAACAAGAAGTAATCGCGTAGTCAACCAGTGACGACTGTGAATAGCAGGAACAAACGAATTGGCGCGCTCGATGAGTGACCTGACGATTGCGGACTGGATCCGCATCAGGAAGCCTCATCACGTCAATTGGTTTGCTCCTGTTTTATTCAAGAGGGCTACAGCCAAGCTGCCATCCCTCACTTGCTCCCCTATCCTCGCAATGCCGTGCGGCAACGTGTCCAGCGGGACACACAACAACCAGCCGCCAGCACACTGCAGTTTTATATATCACATTTTAATAATAATATATAAACCATTTCTTTTTATTGTTTTTTCACTCACCATTCTACGATGAGAAGTGAATTAGTAGTTGACGTTACGCCCAAAGACATGACAACGGCTTTACTCGAAGATGGCCGACTCGTGTCTTTGCAGCGGGAGACAAGAGATGCCTCCTATGCTGTGGGCAACATCTACCTCGCCAAGGTAAAGAAACTCATGCCGGGACTCAACGCCGCGTTTGTTAACGTCGGACATCCCAAGGACGCTTTCCTTCATTACCTTGATTTGGGGTCACAGTTCAACACCTTCGCTCAATACATCAAGACGGTACGGGAGAATCCCAACAAACGGCCAATAAGCATCAGCAAAGTCAAGAACCAGCCCGACACAAACAAACACGGCAGTGTTTCAGACGTGCTCACTCAGGGACAGGAACTGCTGGTGCAGATCGCTAAAGAGCCCATCTCGACCAAGGGGCCCAGGTTGACCACCGAAATCACCTTCACAGGACGTTTCCTCGTGCTCAGCCCATTCAATGACCGCATCTCGGTTTCACAAAAAATCAAGGACCACGCCGAGAAAACAAGATTGCGCCGACTCATCGAGAGCATGAAACCCAAGAACTTCGGGGTCATCGTGCGCACTTCTGCCGAAAACAAACGGGCCGCCGAACTCAACAACGAGCTTCGTGTTCTGCTCAAAGCATGGGACGACACCATAGCAAAACTGCAACAGGCCACACCACCCTCACTCGTCTATGAGGAAGAAAGCCGTGCCGTCGGCGAAATCCGGGACATCTTCAATCCCGAGTTCGAGAGCATACAAGTCAACAATGCCGAGGTGTATGAGCAAATCAGTGACTATGTGACCCAGATAGCCCCCGAGCGCAGCGATATCGTCAAACTTTACAGCGACGACATGCCGATTTTTGACAAGTTCGGCATCACCAAGCAGATTAAATCGTCGTTCGGAAAGACGGTATCCTTCAAATCGGGCGCATACATAATCGTAGAAAGCACCGAAGCTCTTCATGTCATCGATGTCAACTCGGGCAACAGGTCGAGAACCAGTACCGACCAGGAGAGCAACGCATTGAACGTGAACCTGCTCGCAGCCGACGAGATTGCCAGGCAACTACGCCTGAGAGATATGGGCGGCATCATCGTGATTGACTTCATCGATATGGCTAAGGCCGAGCATCGTACCGAACTCTACAAGCACATGCGAGAAGTGATGCAGAAAGACCGTGCACGACACAACATCCTGCCACTGAGCAAATTCGGACTGATGCAGATCACAAGACAACGAGTACGCCCTGCCCTCGACATTGCAACCGCCGAGACCTGCCCCTCCTGCGGAGGAAAAGGAGAAGTTCAACCTTCACTGCTTTTTACCGATATGCTGAAAGACAAGATTGATTACCTTGTCAACACGCTCAAAGTGAACAGCTTCATTATGTATGTCCATCCGTTTGTCGATGCCTATCTCAAGAAAGGGATTGTGAGCGAATACTGGAAATGGCGCAGGGAATTCAAGCGCAAATTCCGCATCCTGCCCGACCAGTCACTCAACTACCTCCAGTACAAGGTCATCGACAAAGACCGTAACGAAATTGACCTTAAAGAAGAAAAAGACACCAGTAGCAGCGAGACGTCAAAGAAAGAACGACGCTCCAAACACCGCGCTGCAGCTGCCGACGCTGAAGAAGAAGAAAGCCAGCAATGACCTTATAGTGTCATCGCTTGACACCGACATCATGACCGCCCTGCACAATACCGGCAGGGCGGTCTTTTGTTAATAACATATTTGCGTTAAATTATGTGAAACACAACCGTTTTTCATATTTATAAATTATATTTGCAACCAAAATTCTACTTTAACATTAACAACTTAATTACAATCAACTTAACCAATGAAGAAACCAACAGCTAAAACAGCTAAGAAGGACATGAGCAAGCCCAATCCTCTGGGCGCAAAAACCAAGAGTTACATCGCAATGGAAGAGCGCTACGGCGCCCATAACTATCATCCGCTGCCCGTCGTATTGAAGAAGGGTAAGGGCATCTACGTCTGGGACGTGGAGGGCAAGAAGTACTTCGACTTCCTCTCAGCCTACTCCGCAGTCAACCAGGGTCACTGCCATCCCCGCATCGTCAAGGCTCTCAAGGATCAGACCAACAAGCTGTGTCTGACCTCACGCGCTTTCTACAACGAGGCTTTCTGCGAGTATGAGAAGTTCATGCACTCCTACTTTGGCTATGACAAAGTGCTGCCCATGAATACTGGTGCCGAGGGCGTTGAGACCGCCCTGAAGCTCGCCCGCCGCTGGGGTGTTGTCAAGAAAGGCATCGACAACGACAAGGTAAAGATCATCTGCTGCGAGGGCAACTTCCACGGACGCACCGTGACCGTGATCACCATGAGCAACGACCCCGACAGCTATGCCAACTACGGTCCCCTGACCCCCGGTTTCATCCGTATCCCCTACAATGATGCTGACGCACTCGAGAAGGCTCTCAAGGAGCATGGCAAGGAAGTTGCCGCCTTCATCGCCGAGCCTATCCAGGGCGAGGCTGGTGTCTTCGTTCCCGATGACGGCTACCTGAAGAAATGCTTCGACCTCTGCCACCAGCACAACGTGCTCTTCATCGCCGATGAGGTACAGACTGGTATCGCCCGTACGGGTAAGATGCTGTGCTCACAGCACGACGGCATCCGCCCCGACATCGTGATCCTAGGTAAAGCCCTCGGTGGTGGTGTATTGCCCGTTTCGGCTTGCTTGGCCGACGACGATATCATGCTCAACGTGAAGCCCGGCGAGCACGGCTCGACCTTCGGCGGCTTCCCCCTCGCTGCACGCGTGGCTGTTGAGGCTCTTAAGGTGGTTAAGGACGAGAAGCTCGTCCAAAACGCCGAGAAGATGGGTAAGATCTTCCGCGAGGAGATCGAGAAGATTCACTCTCCGTTCATCGTGCAAGTGCGCGGCCGTGGTCTGTTGAACGCTATCGTCACCAAGCCCGTCGAGGGCAAGACCGCTTGGGACATCTGCCTCAAGCTGCGTGACAATGGCCTGCTCGCCAAGCCCACCCACGACCACATCATCCGCTTCGCTCCCCCCTTGTGCATCACCAAGGAAGAGCTCATGGAAGCCATCGCAATCATCAAGAAGACCTTCGAACAGATGTTCGGATAATTCCATATTCAAGTGTCGCACGCCCATGTGGCTTGCGGCACTTGATGTTTATAGAGATCTATACTCCCAAACTGACAACTAAAAACTGACAACTAAAAACTAAAAACTGACAACTAAAAAATGAATAACGCTGTTATCAATTTCCCCCTTCCCGCCAATGAGCCGGTGAAGGCCTATATGCCCGGTTCGCCCGAGCGCGTTGCCCTCGAGGCTGAACTCGAGCGCCAGAGCAATATCGTCGTGGACATCCCCATCATCATCGGCGGCAAGGAAATCCGCACCGGTGACACGGGCCAGGTTACCTGCCCCCACGACCACAAGCACGTTCTCGCCACCTACCACAAGGTGACCAAGAAGGAGATCAAGATGGCCATCGACGCTGCCATGAAGGCTTGGAAAGAGTGGAGCCGCACTCCCTGGACCACCCGCGCCGCTATCGTCATGAAGATGGCTGAGCTGCTCGCCACCAAGTATCGTCCCATCATGAATGCCGCCACGATGCTCGGCCAGAGCAAGAACTTCTACCAGGCCGAAATCGACTCGGCTTGCGAGACCATCGACTTCTTCCGCTACAACGTGCACTATGCCAGCAAGATCTACGGCATGCAGCCCAAGGATGGC
>CAMHMV010000029.1:0-18022 GCA_946186345.1 uncultured Prevotellaceae bacterium
CCAAACCTAACACCACGCTCCCTAATACATATAACGTGAAGAGCAGATAGTTATCGGCTTGTAGCAGACTCAATCCTTCTTTAGAGAATGTTGAGAATGTAGTGAATCCACCACAAAAGCCGACCATAAGGAACAAAGAGAAAGATGGAGATAAGTTATGGGTGCGGCTCGTGACTCCCCACAATAAACCAATGAGAAGACAACCTGCAACATTAACCACAAATGTCCCCCATGGGAATCCACTTCGTACTTGACTCATCAAAAGTGATATCAGGTAGCGGCAGATTCCTCCAAGGCCACTACCTATTCCAACTAAGACGATATCTTTAATCATGTTCATAAATCCCGATTTTATGGCATTTAGGGCTTCGCCTCAGCATACATCAAGTAAACTTGGCTCTGCCTTCGGCTTGCACCTAAATTCCAATTTCATGGCATTTAGGGCTTCGCTTCAGCATAGCTCAAGCAAGCTTGGCTCTGCATTCGGCTTGCACCTAAATTCCGATTTATCTTTCAGTAAACGTAGGCAAAGGTAGCGATTTTATCGCTCTAAACACTCATTTTCTTTTAGATTTCGGTGATTTATTGTTCATGAGGCGCTGGTACTCGTCCTGCGCCTGCTTTATGCCCTTGTCGCCGGTCACGGTGTTGACGGTGACGAAGGGCTCGTCCAATCGCTCGTTGAGACGGGCGATGGTCTCTCTCAAGTCTTTGCTCTCCTGGACTATCACCTGCGGCTGGCTCTGTGCCAAAGCCATCGGCGCGGTGATTGACCTGGACACGTCGGCTCCCTTCAGAGAGCCGATCGTGTTGGTGCGCTGCGCGTAGTCCAGGGCCTCGATCAGAGGACGGGCAACGGGTGAAGCGACCAGTTTCTGACTCGCCACCCATTCCCCGGCATGGACCACGCCAGCCACCTCGTCGGCACGGCCCTTGCGGGTGAAGCCGCCCTCGCCGTAGCCCTGGGCCTGGCTCGCCTGCTGCTGCTTTTTGATGGCGGCCACCTGCATGGCACCTGCAGCCACTGCCATGGCAGCGGCTATAGGGGCGATGATGTAGCCCACGACAGGAATGGCTGCGGCACTGGAGTAGGCGTTCAGGGCGGCGGTCGCCGTCTGGGCCACGGCCTGGATGACCTGCATGGCGAACAGTTTTCTATTCGCCTCGTTCTTGACCTGGGCCACCTCTTTCTGCTTCTGCTGCTCAAGGCGTTTGGTCTTGAACTTGTTGCCCTCGGCCATCGAGATCTCGCGCTCGTAGCGTTTCTCGATGGCGGCTGTCTCCAGTTCCATCTCGCTCTGCACCAGCGAGGAGATCTGCGAGAAGATGGAGGCCATGCCCTGTGTGAGCGCATCGACGCTCTTGGTCAGGGCCTGGCCGCCGTCGCCGTTGAGCCAGTCGGCCAGGTCGTCGTTCATCTTCTGCAGGGCGTTGCGGTCATCGTCCGCCCCGAGCTGGTTGTACTTCTTCTTCAGGGCGAGTTTAGCCTTTTCGTAGGCCTCCTCGATGCGGAGTTTCTCCTTGGCGTTGTCGCCAGCGGCCTTGAGTTCCGCCTGATAGACGGCATCGAGGTTGGCCGAAGCCTCGTTGTATTGGGCGAGGTTTTCTGCCGCATTGTTGCCGAAATACTCGTCCTTGAGTTTCTGCAACTCGGCCTGGTGCTTCTTCTGCTGGGCCTCGTACTCCTTCTGCCGCTTCTGCTGGTCCTTGACCAGGGCGGCCAGGTAGGTGTCGTGGGCCTTGAGGTAGTCCTGCCATGCCTTCTCATCGACGTTGGGCTTGGGCATGTCGAAGGTCTCGCCGTTTTCCTCTGCCTGGCGTTTAGCCTCCTCCCATGCCTTGATCGGGGCTTCTGCCTGTTCTTTGTAGATTCGTTCCACGGTCTGCAGGTGCTGCATGTCGATGAGCTCCATGTTCTGAGTGTACTGCTCCATGGTGATCTTGCCGTCGATGTAGCGTTGCTGCATCAAGGCTTTGATGTCCCGGTAGGACTCCTGCTCTTCCTCGATGGTGAACTTGTTGGCCTGCTCGGTCTGCTTGCGCTGCGCCTCCAGATGCTGTGCCTCGATGGTCAGGCGCTCCGTTGTAGTGAGGTTGGTGTGCTTTAATCTCTTGGCCTCGTATTCGGTGGCGATCTCCAGCATCCGTGTGGTGTAGGCCTCGTAGTTCTTCTCGCCGGTGGCGTAGGCGATGCGGTTGATGGCCTCCTGTTGTTCCTTCCATTCCTTTTCGGCCTTGAACTTGTCCTCGGTCTTGGTCTTGGCCGTGCCGGTCTTTTTATCGGTGGTTGCCGTTGGCGTGGGAACTGGGGTGTTATCGGTCTCGGCTTCATCGATAATCACAAGATCCTCTTCCTTGGAGTATTCCATCAGTTTGTCGATGCGCTGCTTGATCAGTTTGCGCTTGGCCTTCTTGTCGTAGGCGATGCCGGGCAGCTGGGTCAGCTCGCCCTGCGGGTTCGTCGAGTAGCCGTAGGCGTGGGCCAGGGCCTCGCGCTGCTGGCGGGAGCCCTTGGTCTTGCGGTCGAAGGACTCCCTCTCGGCCTGCTCCTGGTCGTGGATCTCACGCTTGAGTTTCTCGTCCTCGCGGATCAGGCGCTCGTATTCCTCGCGGTTGGCCTCCAATCTGATTTTCTTCTCCAGCGAGAGCAGGTAATCATCGAGTGCCTGCTTGTTCTCCCGGTACTTGCCCGTCTCCGCGTCCAGGCTGGCACAGTAGTTCGGGATCTGCGCGTTGAGGGCATCTATGGCCTCCTTGCGCTTCTGCTTGGAAACGGTCTCGTCCTTGGCGATGGCCACCAGACGCTCGATTCTGCCCTTCTCGGCATCGAGCTTCTGCATGTGGTCTTCCCGGGCCTTGGCCAGCTCGCGGTCCATGTCGGCCATCTCTTTCTCGGCCTTCGTGGCTTCCTTCGTCCGCTTGGCGAAGGCCACCAGGCCGACGATGACGGCGGCGATGGCCGCTGCCGCCAGGCCCCAGGGGTTCATCTTCATCGTCGTGTTGAGCATCTTCTGGGCGGCGTCGGCACGGGTGATGTTGCCCGTCAGACGGTTATAGGCCGCTGAGCAGGCCAGCGTGGCGACCCTGCCGATGGCCTGGGCCTTCTCCACCAGCACGAGCCATCCGTAGTGTATCTTCAGGGCGATGTTGCTGGCGTTGGCGGCCACCGTGTAGGCTGCCCACGTGGCGGCAAGCGTGATGAGCGCCCCCTTGTACTTGATGACGAAATCCACGGCGATGGACATGCCGCGCATCATGGCCGAGGTGCTGCTGATGAAGTAACGCATCACGGGCATGAGCTTCTGGCCGAGGGTCGCCGCCATCTCGGTGAAGCCCTTGCGGGCCTTGTCCAGCTGGGCCTGTACGGTGGTGTTCTGCACCTCGTACTCCTTGGTGACTGAGGTGGCCTCCTCGAAGGCCTTGGCGGCCTCCTTCTGCTGCCACTTCAGCGTGTCCAGGTTGCCCGCCAGGGCAGAGATCACCTGCGCGGCACGGGCACCGTTCTCGCCCATGTCCTTGAACACGGGAGCCAACACGTCGATGTTGCCCAGTTCCTTCAGGCGTTCGAGCAGCATGAGCAGGCCCTCGTTGGTCGAGCGTGTCAGGGCCTCCTTGAACTTCTTGGCGTTGATGCCCGTGGCCTTGATCACCTTGTCCTGCTGCTTGAACATGTCCATGATCAGCTTCGAGACTGCCGTTGCCGACATCTCGGCTGCCTGGCCCTGGCTGTCGAGCACGGCGGCGAAGCCCATGATCTCGGGGATGGTCATGCGGGCCTGGGCGCCCACACCGGCCATGCGCTTGGCGAAGTTGGCCAGGTAGGGGGCGGCGGCGGTGCAGTTCTGCGACAGCTCGTTGATGACGGAGCCCACGGCAAGCAGGGACTGCTCCACGCCTAGTCGCTGCTTGTCGCCGAAGATGTCCGTGAGTTTGGAGAGGGTCAGCGTAGCGCCCTCGCCCAGGTCATCGAGGGCGACGTTGATCTGGTTGGCGGCCTTGACGAAGCCCAGCACGTCCTTCTCTGACGAGAGGCCCAGTCGGCCCGCCTCCTGGGCGAGTTTGTTAAGATCCTCACGGCTTGTCCGGGTGTCGATCTTCTTGAACTGCTCGTTGAGGTGTTCCACCTCCTCGGCTGTCATGCCCGTGAACTTGCGGACACTGGCCATCTCGGCGTCTATCTCGGCATAGACCTGCACGGCGGCCTTGCCCGCCATCACCAGGCCCGTCATGGCGGCTGCCGCGCCCATCAGGGTCGTCTGCCAGTCGTTGACGGTGCGGTTGAAGCGCTGCCAGAAACTCTCCTGGGTCCTGAGCTCGGCGTTGACCTTGGAGAGTTCGGCCTTCACGGCCTGGATCTTGGCCACGTGCGAGTTCCAGGCCGCGCTGCCGCGCTCCATGTAGTCCAGCTGTCGGTTGAGGGTCTGCAGGGTCTTGTTCAGTTCCTTGGGTGTCGCCTTGTCCAGGCGTCGCATCACGGCCTCGACCTGCTGGGTCGAGGACTCTATTTCACGGATCTGGCGCTTGGTGTCGGCCAGTTCCCTTCTCAGCTTGCGGAGTTCGATCTTGTTTCCGCTGGCGGCTGCCTTGGCGATGGCGTTCTCCAGTTCCATGGCCCGCTGCTTGAGTTGCTGCAGGACCTGCTGGGCCTGCACGCCGTTGACCGATAGGTTGACCGTTGCTGTGGTGTTGATGTCGCTCATAGTATCGTGTTTTTGGGTCAAAATTACTGCGGATGCCCGGGGAAACAAAAGACATCGGCTGTCGTCGGTGTCTTTGTCCGTGCAAATTCGGCGGCTGTCGGTGCCGAATTTGCGCCGCTTCTGCCCTAAATTGTCAAGAAAAATAGACAAACTTGCCACTGTGTTTGTGAATATCTATACAAAATAGACCAAATTCCGTCGATTTTGCGTAATTTCTTGGAAATCAACCGATTAACGAGAAATTACATTTTGTAAAGGATTGAAAAAATTAAAAGGCTGTTTTACAGCCTCTTAGGGTTTCAAAAGGGAAATTTTCCCTTTGGTCTGTCTGACAGGACCCCCCGACTGCCCTACGGAGCGCAAACCGAAAACCGCTTTTCGATTTAGCGGAATATGCAGG
This sequence comes from uncultured Prevotellaceae bacterium, assembly GCA_946186345.1. Lineage (GTDB taxonomy): Bacteria > Bacteroidota > Bacteroidia > Bacteroidales > Muribaculaceae > Sodaliphilus. The sequence continues at coordinate 5,101 of CAMHMV010000029.1, forward strand.
ATAGCCCCAGCGGATGGGCGGTAAAATCGCCAATGTGGAATGACGAACCGACACGCAGTATCGGTTTCGGCATTTCACTTTGGCCTACTGCTTTTATGTTCTACACGAGTGTAGAAGATTTTTCGACAAAATTGCGGCGAAATCTCGATTTTGCGGCGATTTTGTGCTCTGGCGCTGTCGATGGGCGGTGATTTGCGGGAGCGGAGGACAGCGTAGCCGTGAGCAAGAGTGTGCCAGGGCGAGCAGCGGTGATACCCCCGAGCCAACGGCGAGAGCAGCGGGGCGCAAAGGGAATGAAGTGGAGTGCCGAGCGTAGCGGAGTCAGCGAGTGTGCCCGGGCTGGAGACAGGCGTTGCGGGGCACGCAGTGAGCATCGTGCTTGCCGTAGCGCAGGATCGGGTTGAGGACGGAGGACGAGCCCGATACCAGCGGAGCGAGCTGGATGCGCACCCGCACACGCCGTCAGTCGAAGGCCCTGACCGCAGGTGACGCACTCTCGCTGAAGGAGCGTAGCTCGGGCCGCAACGCAATGACCGCAGCAGCCGGCTGCGCGGGGTGTCGGCGCGGATAGCGAGCCCGTCCGGCACTCTCTTGCGGCGCAGCTGTCCGCAGCGGACGCCGGGCTTCAGCCCTCAACCGTCCGGCGGCAGCGGGGGCCGGGGCGGGCATTTCGCGTGAGCGATGATAATTGAAGATTAGAACCAGCCTCCAAATGGCTTTCCACCACGATCGAAAGGATTACCGGCTTTTAAAGCTATGGTGATACCAAGAACGACTGCACAAATGATTTGACCTTCATCATTGTGCTTTACTGTGAAGATCACTGCCATGATTACTGTGATAATAAGAATTATCAGCAAGATATTATCCCACCAATCAAAGGCTTTATCACTGAAATCGTCCCACTTGTTTTCCCTGTCTTCCTCTTCTTTCATAATCGTGATGGATTTGGATTACAAATTTAGCCGTTATTAGATTATTAAGCAAATAATAGGCCAAATGTAACGGATTTTGGCTACCTTTGCATTGACCAATAACCTTAAATCTAAGTTTATTCATACTATTTTTTCCTAGGCACCTCGTTGCGAAACGGAGTGCTTTTTTCATGTTTTCACCAATGGTGCAATGCGAAGGTGAACTTCACCATTGGTGCAATTGCACCACGCAGTGAGAGCCGCAGGCGTGCCGACCGAAGTGGCGGGGAATGGGCGGTGACCGACCTGATGACCGATGGCCGAAGGCCTTACCACGGGATCGATGGCACTGCCGCAGGCTTCGCCCTGGGCGACCGAACGCAGTGAGGTTTGACCAGGGCACGGGTTCGTCCCCGTGAAGCCTGTGCCGCCGTGGCAGGATGGACGCAGTGGACGAGTGTGCCTGGGGGCTGTCAGCATCGATACCCCCGAGCGCAGCGAGAACGCTGGGCTTGATTGAGGAGCGTGCATCAAATCGAGCGCAGCGAGACCTGATGCGTGAGCGACGAAACGAGCCGTGCGTGCGGGGTGTCGATGCGGATAGACAGCCGACAGAGGCACTCTGGGTAACGGAGTGATCCGGACACGGCGGCACGGCGGCAGCGCCATCGATGAGCGCAGCGAACAGGGTGACATGGCCACCGGGCGAGGTCGCCCAGTGGCCGTGAGGCTGTAGCACAGCGGCGAATACGCCAGGGCGCAGCTTGGCGTTGAGCCGCGGAGCGTGAAGCAGCCGAACAGAACCCCGTGAAGCGCAGCGAATGACATCCCTGGTGTTTGAGGTCATGGGGAGGGAACTTGACAAGGCGCACCCGGCAGCCGCAGGCTGACGTTGTGGCTTGTGATGCCCATTCATCCGCGCGGAGGGAGGCCGAACGCAGTGGCTGGAGTGTCGAAGGATTTTTGAATTTATCTATTGCAGTTGATGAAAAAGTAGCTAATTTAGCGGCTGCAATTCAATACTATTTCAAAAATGGCCAAGAAGATAGTAATAACAAAGGACACGATGTTGGGCGAGGCTTGGCTCCATAAGTCACAGGATGTTCCAACCAATGAGGAAATCGCGGAGGACAACAGGAAAGCAGCGGAACGGAGGAAGACTACGGAGACGAAGTAAGATACCGTGATAAACTCATTGGCGCGGTGGGTGATGTTGATAACTTTTTCGGGCTGGATCATCACCATGCTTTCAGGAAAAAATGTATTTTTGTGCCGCCTTTTTGGGGCAACAAGCCTGGCACACGGCTTGAGAGTGCCCTTTCCGATCAACGAGATTTCAACAAAACCACGATATAGATACAGTCATTTTCATGACAGGGTGTATTGTGGGCTTTTGAATTCAACGTTGATTTTTTCATAAATTTAGATTTGGAGAAAGAGTTCTGAGCAGCTGCTTTCTTAGGCCGTGCATCAGCCCGTGACGGGCCCGATGTGCGGTGATTTTTTGGCACCTGTAAACGGGGGCAAAATACTACAACAAAACGCCAAAATACACATCGCCAAAAATGTGTACTGAAAATCAAGCGGTTATAACGGAAAATTTGGCCGATTTTACACATTCACTGTTTTCGGTAATACAAAGGCCGTTTCTCGACGAGCGCAGCGAGTCGGGAAATGGCCTATATCTTTGGCGTGTGAATGTGTACCATTTTCCCCTTTTTCCACCTCAGGAACCTGTGCAGCCGGTTCGTGCGGTGGAAAAACGTGGGGAAATCTAGTTGTTTGAATAACGAAAAATTTCCGTGATGACCAACAAATTTTGCAGATGCTTGTTTTTCAGCCTATTGCAACGAAAAATGTGTACTGTTATTTTTGGTGCATAATTTCGGGCAAAAAAAATCTAAACTTTTCTGCCATCCCGGACTTGTCTTTTTTTGATCCTGGACTTTGCAAAAAGTCCACTTTTTTGAGGGTCTCAAAAAAGCGGGCTTTCTCAGGCGGGTGTTACATCGTGGTTAATTCCACCGAAAACGGTGGTTAATTATTTGATTTTTTAGATTTCCGATTATCAGCGGTTTAACTATCAAAATGGTTAACTGGTCTGATTTCGGTGGTTAATTCCTGTTACATGGTGATTACATTTTTGAGGTCAACGAACGTAGTGAGTTGCCCTCAAAATTCACCACTTTGAGCGCATCAAATGGCGGACAGCCGCGATGATGGCGAGCGCAGCGAGGATCATCAGCGGCCACCAGGTGACATCAGGGGGCTTGTAAACGGCCACGGTGTCGCTGGCGTGCTGCTCGGCTGTGTCCATCGTGCGGTGCGAAGCGACGCTGTCGATCTGGCGGGCGCAGCGCGAAGCGTTGCGCTCGGCCAGGTCGGATTTGCCGATGGTGGCACGCTTGCCGCGCAGGACGGCATAGCGGGCGCTGCCCGCGGCGTGGGGTTTGGCCTCTGGCGAGTATGGGCCCAATTCCGGGTGTGAGATGGCCGTATCTACATACGGCAGGGGCATGATCATCTCGAAGCTGTCGAGGTCGATGCTCAGGCTGCGTGACCACTGTGACCGCGCAGCGGTCTCGGTGGTGCTTGAAGCGGCCTTGGCGACCTCGACGTTCTCCTTCGTGGTGACGTTGCTCTCCTTCTGGCTACGGCATGAATGGAATGCGATAGACAGGACGAGCAGCAGCACAACGGCCAGCAGAAAGGCGATGATGCCCTTGAACAAGTTCTTGAATGAATCGTTCATAACGGTCTGGTTTTAAGTTAAACTTGTGAATATTCTTTCTTGGCGTCAAAGCACGGACAGGCTTTGGCGGCGAACTCCCGATGGCCGTGAACTGTGGCTCGCGGAAAGCGTTGCCGCAATTCACGGATGAGGGACAGCAGGGCTGCCTTCTGGGCAGGGGTGCGGGTGTCCTTGGGCTTGCCGTTTCGGTCAAGCCCTCCGACATAACAGATGCCTATGGAATGGGCATTGTGGCCCTTGCAGTGGGCACCGGCACGCTCGATGGGTCGGCCTGTATGGACGCTGCCATCGAGGTAGATCACGAAGTGATAGCCGATGTCCGCGAACTTACGTTCAAGGTGCCACTGGCGGATCTGTTGGACGGTGACAGGCCGGCCCTCGGGAGTGGCTGAACAGTGGATTATCAATGAATCTATCCTGCGCATAGGTCTATGAATTAGATGGTTAAACCATGCTTGCGGATACCGGGGTGAGAACGCCTGCGTCGTAGATCTGCTTGCCTCGGTCGATGACGCAAAGGTGTTTCTCGACCATCGTGAACTCCAGATGGAAGTCCAGCCTGGTGACGTGGGTGACGAAGAACAGCCACAGTTTCGGCGTGAGCTCGTCGGCGATGCTGTCGAGCGTGCGTTGGAAAAAGGCGACCAGTTCGGGAGCCGTCTCGCTGTCTTCGGCCAGGTTGATGTCCGATTCATCAACGGGCTCGCCGTTGCTGATGAAGCGGATGATGCCCTCGCCATCGATGGCGTAGTAGTGCGGGAAACGCTGATGCGGCACACCATAGACGGGCGCATCAAAGCGCAGCTCGCTCTGCTGCGAGTCGCCGCGCAGGCGGCATTCGGACACCAGGATGTCCTTGACCTCGATGGCGTTGGGGAACGAGGCCTGGAACACCGCCCTGGCTTCATGGCTTGTCAACTCAGTATCCATGGTCACGGAGTGATGCACGTCGATCGAGGAGATGAACATCTCCTTGACGCGCTCGTTGTGGGTGACGGTGTGGGTGGGCAACTCGTGCATGCGGCCGTCACAGCCTTTGTAGCGGACGTAGTGCTCGCCGCCCTCGCAAACCTCTTGTGGTTTGATGTTCAATACTTTCTTAGTCTTCATAATCTTGCGGGTTTGGATTAGTATATGGTTCGTTGTTACTCTCGATCTGTTTTTTGCGCTCCATCAGTTCCATGGCCTGCATGACGATGGCGGCGATGTCGTCCTTGTTCTTGACGATGACGTTGAAGGTGTGCGCCTTGTCGCGCAGTTCCTGCTTGTCATGGGTCGATTCCAGGACGGACTTCCATTCGCAGAAGATGTTGAAGCCGCCCATCAGGATCGTGAAGAACGGTGCTGGCAGGACGACCGATGTGATGATGTCGATGCACGACAGGCAGAGCATCGGCAGGAAGTATTTGGTGGCCTTCTCGGTGGTCATCTTGAAGCCGCGCGAGGTAGTGGCCACTCCCGCCTGGTGTGCCTTGCGGACTCCGGCCACGAAGTCCACGGCCATGGCCAGCACCACGGCGATGTAGGTCAGCGCCAGCCATACGGCGGTGTCGTGCAGGGCGAGGTGTCTTATTATGTCGATCAGGGTCTGCATTTTTCTCGTTTTTCTTTGGTTGTTAGTGATTTTCGGTGTATCTTTGTAGCTGTAAAGCAAGACTTCTGGTGTGCTTCGGCTCACTTGTTGCTATTATGATGTGCTTCGGCTCATCGTCTGTTATTTGGGTGTGCTTCGGCTCACCTTTTGCTTTTTGGGGGCTTCACCTCTCGAAGATCCACGTGTAGGAGCCCTCCTTGATGCGGGTACTGACGTGGAACGGGATGATCGGCGTCACCAGGCTCGCCTTGTCCAGCAGCTTGCGGTTGTCGGCCTTGGCCGACGAGAAGGCGATGCCGTACTGGAGGCGCACCTTCCTGGGCACCATCAGTTTGCCCTGTTTCTCCGAAACCATGATCCTGATTTTGCCGAAGCTGGCGTGACGGCTGCCGTTCTTGTCTGCTGCGTCCTTGACGAAGTAGCGTGCCTCGTGGCGGTACTGCTGGTCGCCATCATAGGTGCGGTCGATCACGCTGGCATCGATGAGTACCTGCTCGTTGTCGCCGATGGAAACGGTGTCGGCCTTGCCCAGCACGTTCCAGCCCTTGCGGACGGGGCCGTGGCGCTTCACGTTGCCCACGTTGATGCGGTTGCGCTTCTTGGTGTAGCGGAACAGGTAAGGCGTGTAGCCTGCGGCTACAAGGGTCTTGGCTCCCCGCACATACAGGGCACCCGTGGCCTTGTTGATCTCGATGCCGATGTTGTAGAAACTTCTTGATTGGGCGGTGGAGCCGCCGCTGCCGAAGACGGCCTGGCGCAACTGGTTGAGCTGGGCGACCATGGCCAAGGTCATCAGGCCCGCCGTCTGGGTGTCGGCGCCCGAGAGCAGGATGCGCTTGAGGCTGACGTTCTGCTCGCCCGTGGCCACATTGTAGCCGACCACCTCGAAGCCGAGGCGGTCGGCCCCGGTGTAATACTGGCGGATGTCGTCTACCAGTGCGCCGCTGCCCTGCACCTTCTGCATGGCAGCCTTCAGGGCGTTGATGTCGGTCTTGGCGGCACTGAGGGCGATGACCTGGGCGGCGGTCATCACACCGGCCTTCTGGTCGGTGGCCGCCTCGATCACCAGGGCGTTGTTGAGCATGGCCGCTGCACCTGTGGACAGGTTGTAGCGGCTGGCGGCGAAGGTGACACGCGCGGCATCGGCGCTGCCCGCCTGGAAACTCTGCAGCACGAAGCCCGCAGCCTTGATGCGTGTGATGGCAGCAGAGTTCGTGTCAACTGTGGTCTGCAGCTCCAGGAAGGAGTCCACCAGGTCGTCGGTGTACGAGCCGAGGTTCTGCAGCTTGATGAAGTCCTCAGCGGTGAGCACGCCGGCGTGGTTGCGGTCTGCAGGGGCGATGGCCAGCGTGAGTGACGAGGCCGCACCGTCGAGCAGGCTTCGGGTCATGAGCGAGAGCATGACGAAGTTATGATCCTCCACGCTGCGCTGCTGTATGTCATACAGGAAGCGGAACTGCTGGAGGGTCTCCTTCCAGACACGGATGATGTTGTACTCGGTCTCGCCGATGGCGGTGGCCAGCAGGTCGGTGATATCCTGGAGGATCTTGCCGACGGTCTCAGGCGAGATGGATTCTTTCTCGGTCTCGACGCGGAATGCGGAGATCAGGGCTGTGAGTTGGGTGATGTCGATCATAAATCAAAATAGTTTTGCGATTTGTTACGCAAAACTACTTTGATTGGATTTTGCGACAAAAGACACGGTTTTTGACGAAAAAAATCTACCTTTGCGTGAGTTTACAGAACAATAAATCGGAATTTAGCGAATAGAGAAATGAAAACACTTGCTGTCATATTTCCTTTGTCACTTATGTTTTTCTTTTCGTGCGGCTCAGGCCATCCCGACATAAGGGTCACGGCAGAAAACGCTTACGAGGGAGTAAACAAATACTGTCATGATGTCTATGACTGGAGTGCCGCTGAGGAAAATCCCTCCATTATGAGTGTCGAGATGGGGACAGAATCGGATTCTTCGTATGAAGTGGTATTCCGAAGTTATACTGGAGCAACGGTTCATTTTTACGTTGACAAGAAAACTGGTAACACAAGGATGATAGAGAAAGAACCTGTCCTTAATATTGAAAATGAGGTAGGAACAATAGATTTGCTTGATTACTTAGAGAAGGCAGATAAAATAGAAAGTAAGTAAATTCCAATTTAGCGAATAGAAAAGCGAGGCCACTGGCTTCGCTTTTCTAGCGATGTTGTCTAAAATCTTTCGACAAAGCCGATGACAGGATGCCGCAGAATTCACGGCCTAAGTTCTCTTCAAGGAACTCACGCAAATTCATGACGGAAGCGTAGTATTTGCGGGAGAACCAGCGGCGGCGTTTGCGACGCTTGGCTCTGCCAAGATCGCCGAGGTTGCCACGGGGCGTCTCGCGACTCGTGCCGTAGTCCTGCCACAGGCCGTATTCGAGGAAGGACTGGGACAATCCGACCTCGAAGAAGCGGCCATCGGCGCGCACCGGCAGCGCCTTGGGCGATGCCAGCAGTGCGCCCGTGTCAATGACACCGAGCAGCGTGATCTGCTCCTGCCAAATCTTGAGTACATCAAACCGTCCCCATTTTACATTTCTGCAAAGATACAATACTATTTTGAATTTATTACAACTCATCGTTGAGGATGGAAAATTCCCAAGATGGGGAGAGGACTTGTTGTGAATGAAACGTTATGGCTATAGGGCAGAGATGAGTAAAAGCACATCACCCCAAAAAAAAGGAGAAGCCACGGTGGACTTCTCCCTCCCTTTGATAATAAGCTTCTTGTGGCTCTTACTTGATGAAGATCTTCTTGCCGTTAACGATATAGAAGCCCTTAAGATCCGAAGTGTTGCTCACGCGGCGGCCGTCGAGCGTGAAGATGCCGTTCTGAGTGGCAGCCTCGTCACTCTGCACACTAACGATTCCACTATCGTTTTCATCAACTATACGTATGTTGTCGAAGAACACGGCATCGCCCCACGTGACGATGGTGCCGCTCATCCAGTCCTCGGTCGACGGATTAACGAACGATGCAGTAAAGGCCAGTCTCGAGTAGCGACCATCCTTAATATCGTTGAGCGGTAAAATTATGGTGTTCCACTCATCGCTGAGCGCCACCTCTTGCAACAGGACGGGATCGCCAGCAAGTGTGGCGCCCTTGATCTGAAGCTTCTCAACGCCATTACCTTTCACGTCGATATAGAGCACCGGATTGGCTGCGTTCTGCAATGCCAACTTGCCTGATAACAGAGTGAAGTCTCCCGTAAACCACGTTGTGGTCATGGCCAAACCGTAACCGTCATCGTCCGATGCCTGGTCCACAACATACAGGGACGCATTGCTGTCCTTTTCCCACAAGTAGGAAACATCGCCATCGGCAAAGTTCTCCTCGAAGGGCAAAGTGTAGGGTGCACCTGTGAGAAGCGTCACGCTTAAGGGATAGCCCTCACCAGCCTCGTTAACAGGCTTGACGCCCCAGGTAGTGAACTGTTGCTCGCCCTCGTCGGTGTTGTACTGGAGGGTATAGTGGTCAGCACCCTTCACGCTGCCAAGGACATCGGTAAAGTCATAACTCCAACCGTTGAACTCAGTGGCCAGGATCTGATACTCCACATCATCGGGATTCAGATAGTAGCCATTGGCGCCCTCGGTGACCATAGCCCAGCTGAACTCGACGCTGGTGCCGTTGTCAGCAGCCTGCACACCGTAGAAGTTGCCAGGTGCGTCCTGACCGATCCACACTCTTACCTTGTCGCTCGGGAGACCTACGCCCGAGGCATTATAAGCCAGCACTTGATAGGTGTAGTAGTTGGGGGTCTCGACTGTGGTGGTTATCTCGACAGCAGCTCCGGGCGCAACATTCTCTACGGTTTCTACAACCACGCCGTCACACAGCAGCTCAATCTTCGTCAGATTCTCAGTTAATTCCGTGCCATCGATGGCCAATGACGGTGCAGTAAATGTCACCACGGCCAGTTTGGCACCCTGCTCGCCTGCAGCAACAGCCAGGTCGCTGACAGCGGCGGGAGCTGTAGGCTCTGCACCCTTCTCAATGACCAGCTTGACAGGGAACAAGTCATTAGAATACATATCGCTGATGCAATGGATAGCGACAAAATACAGTCCGCTTGCATCGGCCGTGAAACTGCCTTCAAAGTCTGTGGCTTCGTCAGCCTGGAACGCCGTTGCAGGTATAACGGTCATGGTGAGGGCATCAGGTTTGCCCTGACGACCAGCCAGGATCTCAAAGCGTTCTGCTGCATATCCGGTGCGAGCCGTAAACGTCACTTTATAATTATTGCCGGCCTCAGCCCTAACAGGCATCACTACCAGATAGTCGTCAGCATCGTCATTGTAGCCGGGAGGATAAATCAACGCGTTCTCAAAATCATTCCATTCCCATGTATTGCCATCACCATTGGCATCAATGATGTTCAGCACGTTGAGCACGCTCGGGTCAGTAAAGTCAACGGTATAGGGAATATCCTGAGCCTCAAAGAAGAACAGGGTGAGTGATGGTGACTTCTGTCCTTTTCCGTTCTCGTTGTAGGCAATGGCTGTATAGGTATGATTACCGATGGTCATGCCTTCATCCTCAAACTGCAGGGCAGCACCAGGGGCGATATCCTCCATAGTGTTCACCACCTCACCGTCGCGCAACACCTCAATCTTCGTCAGGTTCGTTGTCAGTGCTGAGCCGTCAAAGGCATTGACAGGAGCGGTGAGGCTGACGGTAGCCTTCAGCGCATCGGCATCCTGAACCACCTGCAAGTCTGTAATGGCAGCAGGGGCATTGTTGGCTGCGCCTTCCTCAATGACGAAGTTATCAACATATAACGAATAGCCTCCGGCCACACTGATGTCGTGGATGCCAAAGTAGTAATAGCCAGTCTCATCAACGGTCAGCCTATCGTTCTCAAACGTGACGGCACCCAATGACTCGACTGTTGCAGCAGCGATGGCATCCTGGGTCAACGCTGCGGGATAGGCGCTCGTGCCCATCTTGAGTTCGATGGTCTTTTCGGCATCATCGGTGTTCTTCCACGTGTCGATGGACACATAGTAGTTCTTGCCGGCCTCCAGCTTGATGGCGGGCGAGATCAACCAGTCGTCGGCATCATAGTCATAGCTGCCGAAGTGTGAGAATTTCCCGTCAAATGGATACCATGTGCTGTTGTCTTCATTACCATCGACAATGGTGAATGACTGCTGGTCGCCCATCGTTGTGAAGTTGTTGACATAGGGGAGCACATCTACCTGTGTGACGATGTTAATGGGCTTATACACCGTCAGGGCATCGCCGTAGATGGCATACTCATTGTTGTCACTCCAAAACAGGCCGATAAAGTAGTTCTCAGCCCCCATCTTGAACTCTGTCGTGCCTTCTAGCGTCAGGCTGCCATCGTCGCCGATGGTGAAGGTAAAGCCGTCGGCATGACTGTCGGCAGGCTCAATGGTGCTGTCACCAATGCCGTGAGCCCAACGCAGATTGATAGAGGCATTGTAATCCTCGGAATAAGACACAGGCTGATTGGCAGCGACTTTAATCTCGTTGCCGACCTTTGTGCCCTTCACCCAATAGCCTCGCTGATAGCCGTAGATGAGGTCTTTGAAGTACACCGTTCCGTCGCTGCACTCCACAACCTCAATCGTGCCGTCCTGGGCCTCATAGTACAAGAACATGCCGTCACCATAATCCTCACCAAGCATTCCCTGGCCAGTACGCTCGTAAGTCTTCAACTCACCCTCGGCGGGCTGAATGATGATGCCATGCTCGTCAACCACCTCGCCCGCAACGCGGCTAGGAGCCTTCAGGTTGTTCACTAGTGCCGGAACCAAACGCAAAGGACTCAATTGAGTGTACGCAATCCGACCCTTCTGCGACCCAATCGACGGGTCGCTACCTTGTGGAGCCTGGGCCAATGTCGGCAAAGTCAGCACTAGCGCAGCCAGCACTCCACACCACAAAATTCGTAAACCTTTTGTCATAATAAATCATTTATCATTAGAGCCTGCCGTTACTTCACAACTTTCTTGCCGTCGACAATGTAGATGCCGCGGGGCAAGGTGCTGAGGTCGCCCAGCACGCGCTGGCCTGCCAGGTTGTAAATGACAGCGTCGTCCTTAACATCGGCATTGATTTCGTCGATGCCCGACGGTTCGCCAATGGGCAGTTCAATCTCGCCCAAGTTGACATCATCCTCGCCAACGGTCATATTGTCGGTGCGCATGGTTTCCCAGTTGACCATATATTCAACGGTATACTCGCCATTGGCAATGATTTCGGTGGCAAATTCTCCGTTCATATCAGTGTCCAGGTAGATGGGCATGATGGTCGCTTCGCGTTGGCCTGCAGGATTCTGTGAGGGCTTGGGCGAGATGACCACCGTCACGTTCTCAAGAGGAGTTCCAGCCCTGTCAACGACAACGCCATTGATCGCAAGCACTCCCACATAGACGATTTCAGACTCGTTGCTCACGCCGTCCACGGTATAGACGGTCTGAACACCGATGCGGCGCTGGAACAGACGGTCCTCGCCAAGATTGCCCTTGTTGAAGTAAACGCGTGTGCCGTCCCAACTGAAGAAGTGATCGTAGTCGCTGTAATCCAGGGGAATCTCGGTGAGGTCACCCTCTGCAAACAGGTCGCTGGGACCAAATTCCTCGTTAGTGAAGGTGAACAGTTGGTCGTCATCCATGTAGATGCGGTAGCTGAAGTTCTCTTCGTAGAGGCGATTGCCGTCGATGTCATAGGGGTTGACATGGAAGTGGAAACTTGCATTCTCCCAATCGCTGCCGTTCTCCCAGGTGAGCTCATAGGGGGCTGCTGGAACAGCAGGCGCGGGGGCGGACATCGGGGTCAGTGTGGTGCCCCAGCTCATATATCCGGCCCATGATCCATCAAACAGGAAGCCTGCCAAGCCCGTAGCGGCCCAGCCCTCATAGCCGGTACCCTGATACATGTCGCCCTGGGTGCCATCGATAGTGATCACTCCGGTAGCGGGGTCAACGGTAAAGGTGGCCTGCATCGAGTTTTCGTCTTCAGTGATTTCAGCCCCGTACTCTAGGGGAGTGGAGACGGCAAGGGCCAGGTATATGTCCATGTCGGAAAATGAATCATGGCAAACGGCCTCGCCCAGGTCAATGGTGATTTTTGTGCCATCGGCATTCATCTTGCCCTTGGTCCAGAACTCGTCGTAGTACTGGTCCATGCGGTAGAGGATGTTCTGGAAATACACGGTCTCGCCATCGGCATCATATACTACTTTTATCAAGTCGTTCTGCTCGCCAATGTAGGTTTCAGACAGGCTGTACAGCGCTTGACCGGTGCGGGAATAAAGCACGGCCTCACCCTCAGGCTGTTCAGTGATGATCTCGGCTGACACTGTAGCTGTCATTGACACGCATAGTGTCACAAAAAGTAAAAATTTCTTCATGTTCTAACAAGTTTTAATGGTTTATAAAAACGTGTATGATAATGCTCGTGAATGCTGATTTATAGTATTTTGTGTTGGGCGTGCCGTGCCGTGTGCACAACAGCCTCGCATTATTTCGTCTCGATGAGCTCTTGCAGCCGTTCAGTAATCACATTGTCGCGATTAGAATACTTCAGAAAAGATCCCTTAAACCTTAATTCCGCAACACTATAATTTAACTTTATTTATAAGTTCCTGAGCA
>CAMHMV010000030.1:0-16090 GCA_946186345.1 uncultured Prevotellaceae bacterium
TAGATATACCTGCCCTGAGCAGCAGCGGCAGCCACATAATAATTGTCCAGGTCGCTTTCCCCGCCACCCAATATCACGACATCGTGCGTGAGCTCGGCAGGGCCTATGCTCTCAAAATTAAGGCAGGCGACAGTCTTCGCCATCGGTACTGCAGGGTGATCGCAGTAATATGCCGAGCCGAACAGTCCGCTCTCTTCAGAAGAGGGGAAGATGAACAGCAGGTCCCGTCGCGTCTGGGACATCTCCTTGAACTTCTTGGCGACGAGCAACGCTCCAGCCATGCCCGATGCATTGTCGGCAGCACCGTTGTATATCGTATCGCCGTGTTCATCGGGTTTCCCGATGCCCAGGTGGTCCCAGTGAGCACAGAACACGACGGCCTCACCATTCTGATCGCTTCCTCGCAGGATGCCGCCCACATTGCGCGTCTGTTGAATGCCATAAGTCACATTCATCTTCACATCGCCTCTCACATTCAGGGGAAAACTCTTGAAGCCTGGCTTTTTGGCAGCAGCCAGCGCCTTGTCCATATCCATGCCTGCTGCAAGAAACAGCTTCCGGCAACCGTCCTCGTGCAGCCACCCCCTGACGGCCAATTCGCCAGCATTGCGGGTATCGGGATCATAGATGGCGAGATTGTCACTCAGGTGGCCATTCACACAGACATGCCACCCGTAACTGGCGGCTTCGGTATGATGGAGCACCAGACAACCGGCAGCGCCCTGGCGCTGTGCCTCTTCAAACTTATATAACCAACGACCGTAGTAGGTCATATTGCGTCCCCTGAAGAGCTGACTGTCATAAAAGCCGGGGTCGTTGACCATGACCACCACGATCTTGCCTTTTACATCTATGCCCTCGTAGTCGTTCCAGCCGTATTCAGGCGCGTTAATGCCAAAACCGCAGAACACATACTCTGCCTTCTTCAGGTCGATTTTCTTGGTGGCGCGAGTCATCCAGATGATCATATCATCGGGATAGCGGAGCACCGATTTCTTTTTCCCGCTCACCGCGAGCCTGCCGCCCACGGGTTTGGCCGTGACAGCAATCATTTCAAAGGGCTGGAACCAACTGCCGTCGAAGGCCGGCTCCAAACCCATCACCTCCAACTGTTTGGCAAGATACTCCACCGTCTTGTCCTCAAAGGGTGTCATGGGCTTTCTTCCGCCAAACTCATCACTGGAAATCACCTTTGTCCATTCCCTCAGCAGCTGTTCGTCACTTCCGGCTCGCAACTGCTCCCGTGTGATCTGTGCAATGGCACTTGTTAACCCCATGGCGACAAAAGCGATTACCGTCACCAACACTTTAGCATTCATTCTCATCGTCATCAATATTTATAGAAATGGGTTGTTGATAAGGCAAAGGTAGTGTCTTTTTCCGTAAAAAACAATATTTATATTTATTCTATTAATAATTTTGTTCAGGTTCTCGCGCGAAGCGCGACATAAAATGCAACGAATGAATTATGACACACCCTTATCTTTGAGATTAACGGTATTCAAATGCACCTCTTATTTTTGTCGCATTTAGAGTGCGATCAATAGGAAATAGTTGTATCTTTGCGACATGTTGAAATGGTTATTCAAATATTATTGGGGCCTGTTATTGGTGGTATTGCCAGCAATAATTTGTACTGCATTCCCTTTTTTTATCTTTTATTTGGGTACAGAAGAACTAGCTCTTTCCGCTTGGAACGCGTCACCAGTTAAAGTAATCATCGGAAGATTTTTATTCACATTTGTTCCGACATTTGTTATTACTTTATTGGTTACAATAAATGCTTTTCTAGTTCGACGCTTTCTGATGAAGGACAAAAAGAATTCCACACTTATCTGCTTTGGTAAGGTGTTGTTGGTATTCACACTTTTTATAGTATTGTTAATTACCGTGTTCCTATTGTTCGAGTATTTTAGTGATGGATATATAACATGATTGCTGTCTTTTGACATCCGAGCATAGCTCCATAATTTTGCGGAAACTTAATACCGCGAGATTATGGAGTTTTTTTAATAGTGTAGAAATGTCAAGCAAGCCGAATGCAGAGGCAAGCTCGCTTGACTATGCTAAGGCGCCGCTGACATTCAACT
This sequence comes from uncultured Prevotellaceae bacterium, assembly GCA_946186345.1. Classification (GTDB taxonomy): domain Bacteria; phylum Bacteroidota; class Bacteroidia; order Bacteroidales; family Muribaculaceae; genus Sodaliphilus. The sequence continues at coordinate 2,091 of CAMHMV010000030.1, forward strand.
CTGTTGAAACTATCCTGGTGCTCAACGCATCGGCGGCTTTCAAGACCGACAGCGGCAAGGTGTTCAAGGAAGATGAGTACATTGAGCACGAGGTTTAAGCCTCCTGTTCCACTGGTGGGTGAGCGATTGTCTGCCGACCGGAATCAGCGCCGGGCGCCCTCCATCGATAGGGGAGCGCCCGGCTTTGTTTCCTGCATATACTAATCAGGATTGTTGCACCAATTCACGCAACCGATTGATATCTTTCTTCTTGGGCTCATCCCCAAGCACTTCAAATAAACTTAAAAGCAATAATCCGCCACAAAAAATGACTTTTGATATATCTACTTTACCTATTACCAGCCAAATAATGAAAGCAATTAAGGGTAGTGCACAAATAAGAGTTGTCCAGTTATCAATCTTTCTCTTCTTGTCGTAGATGGTTAAGAATTCTTGTGCATCGTTCGCTTTGGCAAGCTTGTGATACCAGATTATGTCGTGACACCCTGCAGCTAATAAAATAATACAACCTGCAATACCGATTGTCCAGTCCATATATCCGATAACTGCACTGAATATGCACAATCCAGCAAGCAGACAACAAACGACAAAAGTTATTGTGCTTACTTTGCTCCGCGACGAGTACCACCTCATGAGACTCTCAAATAGCTCATTTTTCTCGACGGTCAATCCTTGTGGTTCCATAATGTCCCGTATTTAATAGTTATTAATTTCACTCTTTAGACGCATGGACCCGTCAAAAAACTACAAGAAACAAATTCTTTTTTGATAATTGTTGTGTCTTTTGCCCGTGAGCTGTTCTTGTCTGACTATGACATGGGCGATGGCGGTCACGTGTTCCGTACCTGCTGAGCCGCAGCGCACCCAGCGAAAAGCGGCCACCGTAGGTGGCTTTTTCTTTGCAGGTAGAGAGAAATGGAACCCGAGACAATTATTAAACATGCTTTTACAGAAGCGACCACCGCTTCACTAATGGTCGTTCTGCCCACAATTGAGTCGCAATCATCGGATGGTCATCACTGCTAACTTATGAGTGGTGAGTTCTACTTTCCCGACCCGCAGAAGGCGCTTCGTTCATCCTGCGCAAGCGCACTGGCGCAGTGATTTTGAAGGCCGTCTATAACATGCTGATATGTAAGGAGTGTGGCGCGTGTCCTCTTGGTCCGTTGAGCAACAGGTCTATCAGCCAAGTAACATCGCTGATAGATACCTGAAAGTCACTATTCACGTCGGCTGCTATCATCTGTGAGTCGGTCGCTGCGCCTCTTAATAAGATATCAATCAAGAAAGTGACATCACTGATGCTGACCTTACCATCTTCATCAACGTCACCAAAGCTCGTTATCCTTGGAAAAAGGCTCCAGTATTCTGCATTCTGATATTTGTTGATAGAGGGGCCTGGCACCTTGAGTGTCGCGTTACTGAAACTGCCGTAATGCCAGAAGCTGTCTTCTCCAGCAATCACTGGCGGAGTCATGGATTTGCTGGACACAGTGATGAAATTGCATCCATAGAAAGCCATAGCACCGATAGATATCAAGTCGGTTCCAAGAGTAATATAGTTAAGGCCTGGGCAGTCGTAGAAAGCACTGTCGCCTATGCTCGTCACCGTGTTGGGGATCATCATGTAGGTGAGTGACTCACATCCGGCAAATGCACTCTTGCCGATGGTGAGAAGATGAGGCGGCAGTGTGATTGTGTCCAAGTCATAACAACAGTCAAACGTGTGGTCGCCGATGTGTTTAACCGAGGGCGGTATATTGATGGTGTGCAGTCCGATGCACTCACAGAAGGCTCCATTGTCCAAAGCTGTCACAGTGCTGGGAATGACTGAAGCAATACAGCCAGCGACCAAAGTGTTAGTTGCGGTGGTAATGACCGCGTTGCAGTCATCACGTGAGTCGAATGTCTGACTGGCGGGATCGACGGTGAGGCGGGTCAAGTTCTCGCACGCCTGAAAAGCGGCACATCCGATGTGAGTTACCGAAGCCGGAATGTTGATATGAGTGAGCCCGGTACAGCCCAGGAAAGCATCGTCGCCGATACTTACAAGGGAATTGGGCAAGGCAAGCTCAGTCAGACCGCAGCTGAAAAAAGCGTTATCGCCAATGTGCCGCAGCCCATGCCCGAAATCAATCTGCTCAAAACCGCAGCAGGCAAAACCATACCCTCCGATAGAAACCAGCGAATCGGGTAATCTCAGGCTGGTAAAATCACAGGAGCCGTTGAAAGCGCTGTAGCCGATGGAAACTAATGTGCTCGGCAATGAGAGTTCAGAGACGTAATAGCAGTGGTCAAACGCATAGTCCTCGATAGCGGTTACTCCTTCAGGAATATTGACTGTGGTCACTTTACTCCATGCAAACGATGACCGCCCGATGGTGATGACTCCTTGGGGAATAAAAGAATTCTTGCAGCCTAGCAACAACCTGCCTGAGGCTGTCTCAATCAATGTGTTGCTGCCCTCACGGGAATCATACACGGGATTGTCCTCGTCAACCATGAGGCTTGCCAGACTCCAGCACCCGGCAAAAGCTTCTTCGCCTATGTGCGTGACCGATGAAGATATAATGATATCGGTCAATGACGTGCAATGTGAAAAGGCTTGGGCTCCAATGTCTCTCACACCATCAGAAAGCGTTAGGGTCGCCAATCCATTGCAGTACAAAAATGCCCCGTCACCAATTGAGCTTACCGAGCCAGGGATGGTCAACGCGGCTGGTGCGGCACACAAGGCAAACGCCCGTTCGCCGATGGCTGAGACAGTTGATGGTATCGTGGCGTTTTTGCAACCCACCACAAGCGTGTTGGTTGCGCGTTCAACGACCGCGTTGCAGCCCTCGCGAGAGTCATACACGGGATTGTCCTCGTCAACCATGAGGCTTGTTAATCCTGAACAGCCATTGAAGGCATTTTTCCCGATAAGCGATAATTGAGAACCAAGAGAGACGGACGCCAGGCTTCTGTCGCCTTCAAATGCGCTCTCTCCAATGGTCGTCACACCATCAGGAATGCTGACACTCTTCAGATTGTAGCTGCGACCGAAGGCATTGGCTCTGATGGCAGTTACTGTAGACGGCATTTCAACACTAGTCAAGCTGGTGCAACTGTAGAATGCTTTTTCACCGATGGCCACGACCGTAAAGGTCACACCGTTATAGTCCACCTTGGCGGGAATGGTCACAGCGTCTTTATACTGCCAACTGTATGTGGGGGCCGCTACACTGACGGTCACCTCGTCGGCATTAATACTGTAGTAAATACCGCCAGCCTCAAAGTCAAAGCACATGGCCTCAAGGGCTGTAATCAAGACCACGAATAGGGTCACCATCCTGTAATAGTGTCTAAATTGTTTCATAATAACCGAATTAGTCGTTTTCTTAATTCTCGTAAAGTTAAGCCATTATTCTGACTGAGACATAAGAATCAAATGGTTTTTCAACGAATGGCTCTATAATATAGATAAACGCGGCACGGCCTGTAATACAGGGAATTCACTCAATGATGACTATGACTCAAGGCGATAGTCATCATTGAGTGAGGTTTTGATATTATGGACGGTTTTTGCCCACCGATCGGAACTGGTGCTGGCGTTGGGCGCAACCCTCCAGGCAGGGTGCGCTTGATTCGCCTTTTTTGCATATGGATGGGTGTTTCGCTGAAGGAAATGTGGTGTATGTTGAAAAGCCAGTAGGGTAACACACAGATATCGTATTTTGTTTCGTTAAATAGATAGACATCCGCCGATAGGCGCATATAGTTTCAGGTTTTACTTATATATTTCAAGAAAGGGCAAAATGATGAAGACAACAAGGTATTTAATCACGGCATTGCTGGTCGCAGGTCTCCTGTCGTGCGCGGAGGAATCCCCATTTGAACCCGATTTTAACCCGAATGGCGAGGTCCCTTCCTCACCGGGTGGAGGCTCCACTGCTTCTATAGGGGAACTGACCTCATTCACGATTGCAGTAGACAGCACCGCACTCTCTGAGAGCGAGACCATAGACTCCAGCGACGAAGACTACATCGAGAACAACACATTCGGCAATGAGATTCAAATCCGCTACAACGGCACCCAGGATGCCACGGTCAGCGGCGAGGTGACAGGCGTGAGCGTTGCCGTCAGCGGCGGCCACGTCACAGTGGTATCAACGGTCAAGGGTGTGCGCTATACCCTGAGCGGCACGACAGGCGACGGCTCATTCAAGCTCTATGGCGAGAACAAGTATGCCTTGCAGCTCAACGGGGTGAGTATCACCAATCCCACGGGTGCTGCCATCAACAGCCAATGCAAGAAGCGTGGTTATATCCAGCTGGCCGACGGCACAAGGAACACGCTGCAGGACGGCAGCAGCTATGACACCCCGGCCGACGAGGACATGAAGGCGACGCTCTTCAGCGAGGGCAAACTGCTCTTCAGCGGCAGTGGCCATCTCAAGGTGCTGGCCAACTGCAAGGGCGGCATCACCAGCGATGACTATATCCTGTTCCGACCGGGCAACAACATCTACGTCAAGAACACTGCCAGCAACGGCATCAAGGCCAATGACGCCATCCTGATGCGAGGCGGCGTCATCAACGTGGAGTGTAGCGGTGTGGCAGCCAAGGGCATGAAAAGTGAGGGCATCATCCAGATTGATGGGGGACGCTTCACGGTCATCACCACGGGCACCGGCGAGTGGGACAGCGACGATAATGACGTAAACGGCAGTGCCGGCATCAAGTGCGACAGCACCTTCACCATCAGCGGCGGAACGCTGTGCCTGGAGAGCACCGGCCAGGGTGGCAAGGGAATCAGTTGCGACCAGGCCATGCACTTCGATGGCGGCACTGTTAAGGTCATCACCACAGGCACGGTCTATAGCTATGGACGCTACAGCACGTCGCCCAAGGGCATCAAGGGCGACGGAGACATCTATCTGGCGGGCGGCGACATCATGGTGCGGACGACAGGAGGAGAAAACAGCGAGGGCATCGAGAGCAAAGGCAAACTCTACATCACTGATGGCAAGGCGCAGGTCTATGCCTACGACGACGCCATCAATGCCAAAGGCAACATCGCCATCAGTGGCGGCCAGGTGTTTGCCTATGCCATCAACAACGACGGCATCGACAGCAACGGTAACATCGTCATCAGCGGCGGCACGGTTGTCGCTTGCGGCACCACCTCGCCCGAGGAAGGCATCGACTGTGACCAGAACACCTTTACCATTACAGGCGGCACCGTCCTGGGCATCGGAGGAACGACCTCAACGCCCAGCACGAGTGGCACGACCCAGCCCGTGGCCATTGTCGGCGGCAGCAGCCTGACAAGTGGCGCCTACATCGCCCTTGCCGGCAATGACGGCAGCAACATCTTTGCTTTTGCCGTGCCACGCAGCTACAGCAGTTACACACTGCTGGTGAGCGCACCAGGCATGACCAAGGGCGGCAAGTGCACCATGACGACGGGAGCAATCGTCAGCGGTGGCAGCAATTTTGACGGCTTGGTGACCGGCGCTAGCGTCACTGGCGGCTCAACGCTTGCCTCACTCACGCTAAGCAACATGATCACCACCTATAAATTCACCAACACCCAACCCGGAGGCGGCGGACACTGGTAAACCCGTGAGCTGTTCATGTCTGACTATGACATGGGCGATGGCGGTCACGTGTTCCACACCTCTTGAACTACGGATAGAACGATGCCCCGACTTCAACCGATGGAGCAGCGAGCGCAAAGTCATGCTTGTATGAACTTTGCCGAGATTCCCGAGCAAGCTAGCTAACCCGTAGCCTTTCGCGACAGAGGAAGGCTACGGGCAACTTATCGATGAAGCCGGGGCATTTTTAGTATGATGCATTTAAGAGTCCGAAAAACATGCGATAGTAGAGCAAAAATAACTACCTTTGCATTCAGTTGTAACGGTAAAACGGCATTTATGGATTATAGGCCCACTACAAATGAGATTTTCTCGAACCCGGTATTCCAAGCCTGCGCTTAATAAAGAATGTGGTGGTGCCTGTCAAGAATGGAGGGGTCACACTCTGTGACATCCCGTTCTTGGATGACCTCAAGCAGTTCAATGATGATTATCTGCGTCTCACTCAGACGGCCCATGAAACAGGTGAACCTCACAATTTGAGCGACGATTACATGGTTATCAGCACATCGGCTTTGCCTGACTGTGAGATTGACACTGTGGTGAGCATCTATGCTGAGGTTTTTAATACCCCATTTCTCGCTTGGGGCAAGTACCGGCATAGACTCTTCAAGACAGTGCTCCCCATTTCGTTCCAGTTCCATCATGCGCAGATGGATGGTTTAGAAGCAGCGCATTTCCTCAATGGTTTACAAGCCGAATTTAAAAAAATAAGCATCTAAAAGACTGTACCTTAGCGCTTGTAGGAATTCAAAAAATATGGAATGATTGTGAGTGAATTTGTGGACTTTTTGTAACTTTGTGGACTTTAATAAGTCTATGGACAGCGAAAAAAAGAACATATTGAACGAGTACGAGCAGTACCTGCGTCAAGGCGAGCCATCAAGACGAAAGAAGGCTTTGACCTGGGCCACCTTGATTGGCTTGCAGCAAGTTGACGGTTTGCAGACATCAGAGTACCTGAGGGATGTGGCTCGCCGTAATATCGAAGACGAGATCACGACTGCCGAGGGTCAGCAACTGATATCGTCCTATTATGAACAACTGTCGAGAAGACAACAAAGTGAATTGCATGAAACTGAGGAGGCCGACCGTGCCGCTGCCAATATAGCACATATACTGTCCACTGCGACCCTTGACTTCACCACCCACGGCTTCAAGATGTTGCACCGCCAGATTTTCAAGGGTGTTTTTAAGCATGCCGGTGAGTTTAGAGATTATGATATTTCTAAACGGGAATGGGTGCTTCGGGGCGCTTCGGTACTCTTTCTAGGCAATGCCGACCTTCAACGTGCCCTGGATTATGACATTGAGCAGGAACGCCAATTTAGTTACACCAGGCTCTCCAATGATGAGATTGTACAGCATATCACCCGTTTCGTGGCTGGGCTGTGGCAGATTCACCCCTTCGGTGAAGGAAATACCCGCACTACCGCCGTTTTTGCTATCCAGTACTTGCGGTCGCTAGGTTTTGATGTGGATAACGAGATGTTCGCACTCCATTCCTGGTACTTCCGCAATGCGCTGGTTCGCGCCAACAACAAGAGTGCCCAGGTCGATTATGAGCCGGTCTTCCTGGAGCGTTTCTTTCGAAACTTGCTGCTGGGTGAGCAATGGGAATTGCGCAACCGTTACATGCTCATTGGTGCTGAGGAAACCACACCGAACAAGTACCGAACAAGTACCGAACAAGTACCGAACAAGTACCGAACAAGTTTGATGAGCCATCTTCCAGTGTAGCAGCCTTGATTAAAGCCATTGGCAGGCAGCAACTCAAGGGAACTGAAGCAATGGCTGCCATAGGACTCAAGCACCGTCCCACGTTTCTGGCTAATTACTTGACCCCAGCCATTGAAGGTGGCTTCGTGACGATGCTTTACCCAAATAGTCCTCGACATCCCCGCCAGCGCTATCTGCTCACGCCAAAAGGTCTCATGCTCTTCAATGCCCATAATGCCGAAGACAATCAATAATGGGCGATGGCGGTCACATGTTCCGCACCTGCTAAGCCGCAGCGCACTCTGCTAGAAGGAGTCACTGCAAGGTGGCTTATTCTTTGTGGAAAGCCTATGTGTTAATGGTCAAGCTTCGCCAAAATGTCAATCGCTTTCTGGGGAAACAAGAGCTACTTGAAGTGATGATTCCCCAACAGCAGATTTGGTGTGATGGCATCTATCATAGCTGTGGGCACTTCGCATTCGCGGGCAATTCTTGGCCACTGAGACGCAGCATCGCAGACTTCTTCAATAATTTGTGTCCCATTTTTGATGTTATTGAGTGCAGCAACTGCCAATAGGTCACCTCGAGTGATGTCATCAAATTTACCATTCATTGACATCTGATGAGTGGCGGTCCAACCGCCCTGGGGATTATAGGCAAAACCCATGTCATAGGCAGGCGACAGCCTCCACTTGCCGTCTTCATCCATCAAGAAAGAAATATTCTTGGTGTGGTCGTCCTGATTGCGCACAACCACGTTAAAGACCATGCGTCGGTACAGTTCCAGTGCATCGGGGAAAGGCAATCGCAATGAACGCATCACGTTAAAGGATTGTTCGTAGGAGTAGGCCCGATGCAGCCTATAGTCAAAATGAGCGATGCCGCATAATGTCTGCATGTGAACTTTCCTTCCGTTGTTTCGGTCAAAACGTTTTGTAAGGAAATGAGCCCTCCCGTTTTCCTCGATCAACGAGCATTCAGTCATTTCTATGCCACATGCTTTGGCAAGCTTATAGAAAGAGTATTCCAACCTGCCATAGTTTTCGGTTTCTTTAAAACCGGCTTTGGCTGTCACGCCATCCAGTTTAATCAGATAATAGTCAAATCCAGCTGGTGCTTCAACTTGGCCAGACCGCACTTCGCCCGTTGCCTTGTTGTAGGCAATAATGGCCTTTGCGCGCTGACCTCCAGCCGAAGTTCCCAATCGCAGGATTTCGGCAATAGCAGCTTTCCTGTCGTCATTCAGGTTCACTCCGAAGGTTGACTTCTCGTTAAGGGCATCCCTGGCCACATCCACCAATGTATCGATCTCAAATTTCGCCTGCGTGTCATAAGGCGCATCCATAGCTGGTTCAAACTCCAGAGCACCCATACAGCGTTTGCCCAAGAAGCACAGCGTTTCAATAGGATTGCTGCTTGTTTGCCCCGTCAGCGCAAGCCACTTGTCGAACAAGGCACGGCCGTAGGTGTCGGGGAGAGAATCCGCCAACATGCCAGGCAGACCTTGAAAAGTACCCCTGTCCAAATTAGGGAAAGAATAGACTCGTCCCAATCGCACCGGCATCATCAAGGGTGACGGTTCCAGACCACGACCGCCGAAGTCATGGTCATATTCAAACCGTACAACCTCATATCGTTCATCCCAACGAAATGTCCCGACAGGGATGCCAAACATGTTGACTCTTGCTACATCTACCATTCCGATTCCTCCTCATTCTTTTTATGATTCAATCGTCCCGAAGCACGTTTGCGTTGATGTCTTCTTTGGGAATGTACAAACTCATAGTATTCACTTGGAGACATCTGTTCTTCATCGACTAAGGGCTGAAGCACATCGAGTTTGCCCAGTGTGCGAAGCACCCTCAGCAATGCGTCAAACGAACGAATCTCCCCCTTCTCTATATTCTTTACCGAGGATAGCGATACACCAGCAGCCTCAGCAAGGCTTTGCTGGGTGATGTCCTGCTTAATGCGATTCTGCTTCAAATGACTTCCAATTCTCTCTAGGATAATCGGGTCCGCCAGCATGTAAATATCGTCCATAATAGTTGCGGATTTAACTTTTATGGCGCAAAAATACATATAATAGTTAAAAAACCAACTATTATTTAATAAAAAATCTATGTATTCTCTCTTTTATGTAGATTTGTCCGCAGAACGACTGTCAAGAACGTGCTAAACTCCCGGTGGTTATAGAACATTTTGCTTATCACAATAAGTAATTATTGTGATTTTCGCTTATTGGAGTAAGCGAAATAGGAATGACCGCTCTTTTTGATAAACAGCCTTTTTGGAACTGCAGTCTTGACAAAAGGCAAAATAATTGTAACAGCACAAGTTGTGTTGCGAGAAAATGTTACCTTTGCACTTTAGGTATATCAATTGTGGTTTGATGTATGAACATCTTTAAGGACATTCTTCTTGTAGGTGCGGGCGGTTTTTTCGGCGGCATTGCTCGATACCTGATATCGTTGGCGATGAAGGGCATGGGCTCCGCATTTCCGTGGGCGACGATGACCGCCAACATTGTCGGTTGCCTGCTCATCGGTTTGCTCTGGGCGGCCTTCAATCGCGTTAATGCCTCGTCGCAGCTGAATCTGCTGTTGATTGTGGGATTCTGTGGAGGCTTCACCACATTTTCCACATTCTCAAAGGAAAGCCTGAGCCTGTTGCAGGCTGGTAACTATTTCACATTCGCCTTGTACGCTCTGGGCAGTGTGGCCCTAGGCATAGTTGCCGTTGCCATCGGCTATGCATTGGCAAAGTAGCGTCCGTTTTTCTAGAATAGAATCAAACATTGAAGTGTATGGATATCACGCAGGACTTTTATAATAACTTGGCGTCTCAATATGACAAGCTTTTTCAGGATTGGCAGTCCACGACTCGTGAACAGGCAGTCATACTGAATAGGATATTCAATGAAAATGGCTTTGACACTACCGCGCATGTCCTTGATTGTGCTTGTGGAATAGGAACCCAGTCCATAGGCCTGGCTTCCCTCGGCTATCTAGTGTCTGCGTCAGACATAAGCGCTGGAGAGATTTCCGAAGCAAAGGATAGGGCAAAGAAAAACGGAGTGGACATTCGATATGAACTTGCAGACTTCCGTGCTTTGGCTGATACTTATTCCGAGCAATTTGACATCGTGATTGCCATGGACAACGCGTTACCTCACATGCTTTCAAACAAGGATTTGGAAGCCGCAATAAAGAGCATAACCGGACAAACTAAGCCGAATGGAATCATTGTCGCTAGCATTCGGGATTATGATAACCTCTTGGCTGAGAAACCGTCATATTCCCCTCCCTATATACATAAAACAGAAAAAGGACAGCGTGTTTCCTTTCAAACATGGGTTTGGGAAAAGGACATCTACCATCTTGTGCAATATATCATTGAGGACGAGGGCTCATTGCAGATAAGTAAGTATGAATGCGAATATAGGGCGGTCCGCAGGGAGGAACTGACTTCCCTTTTTCTGGCTAATGGTTGCAGAGAAGTACATTGGAAGATGCCAGAAGAGACAGGCTTCTATCAACCGATTATTGTAGCAAGAAAGAGATGAATACCAATTTAAAGAGATTGAATTATGAAGAAGAACAAGAATCAATACGTGCAGGCCAATAAGGATTGGCTGGTGGCGAAATCACAAGAAGACGGCGTGAAGGCGCTGCCTAAGGGCGTATATTACAAGGTGCTGGCCGAGGGAGACGCGACGAGTGCGACTCCCACGCCCAGCAGCGTGATCACCGCCCATTACACGGGCAAGACCATCGATGGGGCGACATTTGACAGCAGCCGTGGCGACGTGCCCTTGGCGTGCCGACTGCGCGACCTCATTGAGGGCTGGATCATCGCCATGCAGCAGATGCACATCGGCGACCGATGGGAGGTCTATATCCCCGCCGAAATGGGCTACGGCAAGTTCTCGCAGCCAGGCATCCCTGGCGGCTCCACCCTCATCTTCGACATCGAACTGCTCGCCATCAACTGATGGCAGGAGATAGAGTTGTAAAACAAGTTTTTGTCGCGAGAAATTGCTATCTTTGCATCCTAAAACAGAAGATAACTAAAACGTTGAATATTTATATGAACAATCGCATCACTGAGGGCTATATGCCCTTTATGGGTTACCAGACCTACTATCGTATCGTAGGCGAACCTTCAGAGAAGGCTCCCTTGTTGCTGCTTCACGGCGGTCCGGGCAGTACACACAACTATTTCGAGGTGCTCGACTGCATCGCCGATACAGGTCGGCAAGTCATCTCATACGACCAGATCGGCTGCGGCAATTCTTATCTCGACGGGCATCCAGAACTGTGGACATTGAAGACATGGATTGACGAACTCATCGCCATCCGCGAACATCTTCATCTGGACGCCGTTCACATCCTCGGACAGTCGTGGGGCGCCATGCAGGCTATTGCGTATGCGATAGATCAGAAGCCTGCTGGCATCAAGTCGCTGATTCTCTCGTCTGGTCATGCTTCCAGTTCGCTGTGGGCCAGTGAACAGCATCGGCTCATCAAGTATATGTCGGCCGAAGATCAGGAGGCCATCAGACGGGCAGAAGCTACAGGGAAATGGGATGATCCAGACTACTTGCGTGCCAACGAGCACTATTTTGAGCTTTACGTGACCAGCGTCGATGAACACTCGCCAGAGTGTCTCAGACGTCCGAAGCGTGCTGGTTCAGAGGCTTACCTCTATGGTTGGGGCCCCAATGAGTATCAGCCGCTTGGCAGCCTGAAAGATTTTGAATATACCGACCAGCTGAGCCAGATATCCCAGCCGACACTGATTTGTAGTGGTACGCAGGATATCTGTACGCCCGTTGTCGCCGCCTCGCTCTACGAGCACATTCCTCACAGCCGTTGGCATCTGTTCCGCCATTCCCGCCATATGTGTTTCGTGGATGCTCATGAGGAGTATTGCGAGGTGCTTACCGATTGGCTGCAAGAGATGGATTGAGGCAAATTTTGAAGCCTTGTCAAGTGGTGATTTGTCGTTGATAAGGACGATTAATCAATAGTTTCTCATCCATGGTTATACTGATAACAGGTGCATCACATACGGGTAAAACGCTACTGGCCCAGCAGATGCTTGAAAAGTACAAGTATCCTTATCTGTCTATAGACCATCTGAAAATGGGCTTGATTCGAAGCGGCAAGACCAACCTCACTCCAGAAGACGACGATTTCCTCACTGATGAGCTTTGGCCTATTGTGCGTGAAATAGTGAAGACAGCCATTGAGAATCAGCAGAATCTCATCGTTGAGGGCTGTTATATCCCTTCTGGTTGGCGCAATGATTTCAGTGAGCAATATGTGCAGTCAATAAGGTTTATTTGCCTTGCAATGTCGGATGCCTACATTGAAGCTCATATCGATGAGATAAGGAATCACGCCTCTACCATCGAAAGGAGGTTGTACGACACAGGCTGTACTATAGAATCTTTGAAGCTCGACAATCATAACTACATTGATGCGTTTACTCGAAGTGGTGAGCAGATCACAATGATTGATGCAGATTTTTGCCAGACGGTAAAAGACCTTATCGAACAATAAATTCCGATTTAACAAACAAGAACAGTATAATATTCACTTGAAAGGTCTTGGTAGAGACCAGAGCCGCGACTCGAAACACTCCATGAAAATATGAAGAAAGTAATGTTTTTATTGGCAGTAGGAATAATGTTTCTGACTGCCTGTGCCCAGAAGGGCGGAGAAAGAGGGCCGCGCCAAGGTGGCGGCATGAGTATCAACAAGGATTCTGACAGCACGTTTGTTGCCTTGAAGAACGAGACGTTGAAGAAGTTCAAACAACTTACTTTCGAGGATGTCAAGACGGGTAAGACGATGGCCTATAACCTGCTTGTTCCTGAAGGCTATGATGGAAAGTCGAGTTACCCGCTGGTGCTGTTTATGGCTGATGCCAGCACCGTAGGCAAGGACGTGACGACTCCACTCACTCAGGGATATGGTGCGTTGGAGTTTGCCTCAGACCGTGACCAACAGTTGCATCCGTCGTTCGTGTTGGTACCCCAATACACGGAATGGGCCGTCCAGGATGACTGGAGTACGACTGACGAAGTGGAAATGACTATCCGACTGCTACAGTCTGTTTGCAAGGAATATAATGTTGACACCAACCGTCTCTACACTACAGGTCAGTCGATGGGAGGCATGATGTCGTTCTACTTCAACATCACGCATCCCGACCTCTTTGCCGCCTCGTTGTTCGTCAGCAGCCAGTGGGACACCTCGAAGATGCAGGATTTCGGCAAGAAGCATTTCTTCTACATCGTGGCTGGTGGTGACAAGAAGGCTTCTGGTGGCATGAGAGACCTGGCAAAAGTGCTGAAGGAGAACAGTGCAAGGGTTGACTCCGCAAGCTGGAGTGCAAAACTGCCGTCATCAGAACAGGAGAAGCTGGCAGAAGAGCTGATTGCCCGTGGCGGCAACATCAATTTCATCCGTTGGGAGGCAGGCAGTGTGCTCCCCGAATCGGGCAAGGGCATGGAGCACATGGCATCGTTCGACTATGGCTATAAGATTGCCGCAGTACGCGACTGGCTGTTCAATCAGAGCAAATAGGAGGACGAACGATGAGAAAGATCTGTTTGAAGATTCACCGTTG
>CAMHMV010000031.1:0-14805 GCA_946186345.1 uncultured Prevotellaceae bacterium
TGTAACCGTTCTTGTTCGTGTTCTGCACCCTGTCAAGGATTTCCTCCACAGCATAATACTGATAGGGGCGCAGCACCATCAGGCACTTGTCGCCCTCATGCAGCACGATGTACTTGCTGATCATCTTGCCGATGGTACAGCGATCAAAGAACATCGCGGCGAAGAGGTTCAGGTCATTGAATGCATTATTATCCTTGTCTGTCCAGTTAAACGTGAACTTGTAACCTTGGTTCGGGTTGTTTGCGAAGTAACGGGTGTTAACGCCATTCGAAATCACAAAGATCTGGATATAGTCAAACAAGCCGTGGAACGAAGTCTTGTGATAACGCTGTATCTGGTTGTAGGCTTGTTTCAACTCAATGCCGCGTTTCTTCAATTCAATTTGGACAAGCGGCAATCCATTGATGAGGATGGTGACATCATATCGGCATTTCTTGCGGCCCTCAACCGTTATCTGGTTGCTCACCTGGAACTCGTTCTGGCACCACTGCTGGCGATTGAGGAACTCGACCCAGATGCGTTTGCCGTCCTCGGTGTCGAGTGGGAACAGGTCACGCAGTTTCTTCGCTTTGTCGAAACGCGAGCCACCCTCAAGGTAAATGAGGATTCGGTCAAACTCTGTATCCGTGAAATGTTCGCGTCCGAATTTCGCCAGTTCTTTTCGGTTGTGTTTTTCCAACTGAGCTTTGAAGTTGGCGTGAAGATTCGTTTCCTCAGAAATCTTCACGTATTCATAACTCATATCCTGCAGGGCCTTAATCAGTCCTTGTTCCAATGCCGCTTCGCTTTGTGTCGCCATACAAATAATGTGTTTATATCATTATTACTTGACAAATGTACTCATTTTTTTTGTAATCCCACTAGATGTTGGTTAAAAATAAAATAAGATTCATACACGGCAAGTCATGGTAAAAGGTTCAAACGCAAAAAGCAGTTTGGTTTAGAGTGTAGTGGTGCGAATAGAAAGACGTGAACCGAATACGACCCTTTTGAAGCCCCTAGGAACGGCGGCTGACCAGCGGCGCAAGAGCGGCTCACGTCTATGCGACGAGAACCACTATACGACCCTGCTGATCATTTGTTGTGAAAAGTTCCTAGGTTTTCAAAAGGCAGGAGTATAATGATGTTTGTTTCCTCGATGTCTTGTCAGCCTCGGAGGGCTGACGGGTGCAAAGATACAACAATTTTTGGAATTGTTGCATGGTGCGCCTTGATTGTGATGCGGTTACTCGATGAGCAGGCTGAAGTCGATCTTCAGCGAAACGCGCAAGTGTTGTTTATCGGGGTCGATGCTCGGATAGAGAACCGGGTTGCCTTCGGCATCCATTTCGTAGATGATCTCCATGGGGCGAACGACTTCAAAAGTCTTCATGCGGTGTTCGCAGATAAGATTAACGTCATCGATTGTTTTGAGCTCGTTCTCGTTCTCGGGATCCTTGAGGATCAATCGTCGTATTTCCTCCGTGAGGTCAACGAGAATAGAGCCTCCGGCGACCGCTGTATAGAATACATCTTTGTTCACGGGAAGATATAGCGAGCCGTGGCAAGTAGGGCACTCTCGCCGCATCCAGATGTGATATGGCAAAAACTTGCTATACTCTAAATCTTCACGGAAACGGTAACTCTGAAACGGGTTGTCAAATACCCTGGCTGACAGAATGCGGTAAGCAGGCACGGGTAAACACCTTGTCCATACGTTCGGTTCGTAGGGCTCTTCTTTCATTACTGAGATGAATCCGATGACTTCGTTGACCGGCAGTTCCTCCGTGGGCGGGACGTTGCCATAGAGTTGCTCGTTGCGGGTCGCCATGAGCAGTTCAATCGGCGTTTCAGTGTCTTCACATGGTGCTGTGGCGATAACAGCAAAAGTTTCAATAACCGACTCGGGCGCCTCATCGAGATGCACCCCGTCAAAATACCCGTAGCAAAGCGCTGTTGCATAGGGCTGTGGTAGTTTAATGTACTTCATTGTTACAGAAGTTTTTTGTGGTTAATAGTGTTGATAAAAACGCGCTGCAGAGCAGCTAACCACAAATAGCCAGCAAATTTACAGACAGGGCGTGCCAAAAACAGGCCCAAGATTTTTAAGAAACCTTAAAAAACGGGGCAATTCAAAATGTCGGGGTAAATATCCTGGAAAAAGAGTCTTGAAATAGAACGGCAAAAATCATGCCATTTCACAGCACGCCGCTTGAATTGAAGCCGAAAGTGTCCCTGAATGGGAACTTCTCACAGCCGATGTAGAGCGTGTCGAAAGCGTCCGTGCCGTCGGTGCGGTGCTGGAGCAGGTCTTCTTCGGTCTCGGCGAGTTTCTCGCCACCCTTGTCCTTGCGGAAGCCGTTGCGGCCGCGCACGACACCGGCGGTCTGGATGGCCAGGATGAGGTCATCGTTGTTCTGGCGGTTGAACATCGGCATGAGCCGTTGTTTGCCGGCAAAACCCTGGTTGATGAGCAGGTACTTCTCATCATGGCGCATGGGGTTGCCCAGGTTGATGTCCTCGACCTGCCAGCCGTGCCGCTCGAACTCGTGGCACACCACCCAGTGGAAGTCCTGTTCGTTCACGGCATAGTTGCCGCCCAGGGCGGTACTGTCGTAATAATAGACGACTATCTTGGTCTCGTGGTGGGCATAGTAGCGGCAGAAGTCGTCGATGAGCGCGGGGATCTTGCGCTCGAATTTCGTGTAGAAGCTCTTGATGACATTCAGGCGGCGCCCTGTGGGCTGGCCCGCCACGATCCAGTTGATGTTGGCGTTATAGTCCATGCCGATGCAGATGGGGGCGTAGGGGTTCACGTCCTTGTCTGCCCGGCTGTCCAGTTGCGACTCGCTGAAATCGTAGCCCAGGCTGTCGAGATAGTCGAAGTCGCTGGCGTTGTACTTGTGGCCCTCCTTCATCGACGAATAGAATCCGTCCTTTGCGATGCCTATGCGCTGGCAGAGGATGGAGGTCTGGAACGTCTTGGGCGTGAGGTCGCGCTTCATCTGCTTGATGTACGACTCGCCGAGAAGCTGGAGGTTCTCGATCGAGGAGTATTCCTTGTAATAGACGGCCACGGACCGCATCTTGTTGAGGTTCGTGTCCAGGCGGCGCAGGTAGGTCTTTAGGTAGCGTGGCACCTTGATGCCGCGTTCCCTCAAGGAACGGATGCGCTGCTTCAGGTGCCATATCTCATAGATGGTGCCCTTGATCGTCTCGATGAGCTCGGTGTCCATCTTGTCCTGATAGTGCAGGAACCAGGAGCCCTTCTGGGTCTGCGGCATATCGGAGAGGATCATCACCGAGTGGTTGAACGAGTGGTGGCCGAAGTAGGACTTGATGCCGCCGTTGGCAGGCAGCGTTTCGTCCTTGAGCCGCTCGTAGTCGATGAACTTGGCCTCATCGATCAGGAGCCACGAAAGCGTGAGCGAGTTGCTGCTGCCGGGCCTGTCCTGGGAGATGATGATGGCGCATGAGCCGTTGTAGAAGGAAATCACGTGCTCGTACTCGGCGGGCTCGATGATGGGCTTGCCGAAGGATTTGGGAGGTCTCCGACCGATGACGTAGTGCACGCCCTGGATGTAGCCCCAGCGTTTCCACGCCGCCAGCAGTCCCGGGATGGTGTTGGTCAGGCCGTGCTTGTAGGTAGGCACGACGATGCCGCCCGTGCTGCCCGCCATGCGCTGCATGTTGCGCAGCACGAAGGGCGAGGCGATCGAATCGGTTTTGCCGGTTCGACGGCCCGCCACGATGACGGTGGTGTTCGCCCCTATGAGTTGAGTGAGGCGCTGCGGCGTGTTAAAGTAGATTTCCTTCTTGGGTCGTTCCATCTGGCTTCTGTTCGGGGAAAAGCGTGTTCTCTTCAAGGTCGGCCTCCTCGAACTCGACATCCTGGATGTCGATGTTCTCGGCGGTGTACTTCTGGATCATGGCGGCGATGCGCTGATTGATGTGCGGGATGGGCTTGATGCCCAGCACCGTCGGGTCGCCCGTGGCGGTGAAGGGCTGCACCACGATGAGGTCGTAAGGCACCGCCTGCTCGTCCTCCAGATCGACACGGTTGTATTTGGCGTAGGACGATGAGGCCTTCTCCATGGTCTTGGTGTCCTTGCGCTTCTTGGCCATCTGGTAGGTCTCCAGGATCATCTCGTTGAAGCGGTAGCGGTGGAAGTCCCGGCTGGCCTGGGCCAGGTGCGGCAGCAGCGCCTTGACCACGGCAAGGTCGTTGTATGCCTGCATCTTGCTGATGCCGTGGCGCGAGACGGAGGCCTCGACAAACTGGCGGTCCTTGGCGTCGGGGTTGGAGAGGAACCAGTTGTACTCCTCACGGATGCGCAGGACTGCGGCAACGATGACCAGGGGGTATCGCTGCTCCAGTTCCTCGCGTGCCGTGAACAGGTCAACGCGGCAGACTTCCAGTGTGTTGTGTTGGGCCATGGTTACTCGTCGTCCTCCATATCGAGCAGATTGCGGTGGGCATTTTCGATGGCCAGCGGCGAGCCTACCTGTGCCAGCATCATCTCCTGATGGTGCAGTTTCACTTTCGACGCCGCTTTGCCACGGAGGTAGCGCTGGCTGACCTCGGTGGTGCGGTCGGCGATGTCCGAGCGGAGAACTTCGGCAGGTATGCCGAGGATCACCGCCATGTCACTAATCTTCAGGTAGATCGAGGCGTATTGCTCAATCTGCTGCAATTCTTCTTCTGAATAGGTCATTGAGCGGTACTGAGTGGTTTGTGATCAAGTCTTCTACCTGCGCGTGCAGCGTGCGGAAGATATCGAGGTCGGTGGTGACGAAGGCACTCTCCGAGCGGTTGCCTCGCGTGAGGTTCTGCGAGGTGACTATACTGACGACCTCACCCTTGAGGCTGCGCACGAGCAGGATCTTGCTGTGGTTGTCGGCAAGATAGGTGGTATTGATGACCTGGGTGATGAACGCCCAGAGCTTCAGGGTCTTGTTGGTGGCCTTGTGGTCGAGTACCAGGTTGAAGCGGGTGACGAGGCCCGACTTCTCGATGAAGAACAGCCTTCGGATGAACTCTTCTGAGATCGAGAATGATGTCTGCCACACCTCGGACTTGCCGAGCTGTTGCAGCGTCCATTCCAGAACGTCGGCCACCTGCAGGGCGTTGGAGAGATAAGCCTGGTAAGGTTTATCTCTCAACGGCTGCAAAAAATCCTGTATGTCGGCGGTGCGTTTCATCTTTTTGTATTATCTTTGCGGTGCGGGAGGCGGATTAACCTTAAGAGACCGCGTCCCGCTCCAGCCAAGTTAAATGCTTGGCTTTTTTTATAATACCCCCAATTCTTTCAGGTCATTGGTCAGTTTCTCGGTCGGGCTGATGATCTTGCCGTACCAGTCGAGGATCTGAGCCTTCAGTTCCTCGGTGGGCTTCTTTGCGTATCGGCCTTTGGCCAGGTTGATCATCCGCACGGCCTTCTTGCTCTCTTCACGGACATCGGCGGTGAGCTGCTGCTCGCCGTCCATGCCGGTGTAGTGGTCGTAGCGCTCCCAGTTGGAGTGCAGCTTCTTGTCCATGGCGATCAGTTCCTTCAGGAACGGGTATCGCTCACTGTCGGGGCAGGTGGCGTTCTCCAGCGAGAGCGAGCGCAGTTTCAGATGCAGCTCGCGCATGCGCTGCACGATGCCCAGGTTCTCGACATAGAGGGCCTGGATCTCGTCGGGCAACTGGTCGTGGTCAGCCCGCTTGCCGGCCTTGAACTCGTTGGCAGGCTGCTGCTGCTCGACTTCAAGGTTGCGCTCGACCACAATCTTGTTGACCTCGGCCTGCATCGCCTCGACCTGCTCATGGGTGACCTGCTGCAGGCGGAACGAGAGCCGCTTCTTCAGCTGGTACTCAATGAACGGGGCCTTACCGCGAGGGTTGGCCATCAGGTTGCGGTACATGATCTGGTTGCCAGTCAACTGGAGCAACAGCATGGCACCCTCGGCATAGTCGCGCTCGGTGGCATCCTGCGCCAGCCATGCCTGTACTTTATCGTTAAACTTTTGGTTCATAGTCTATTTACAATCTATAATTTATTGTTTACATTCGTAAACCAACAAAGGTTTTTGCCCAGCGGCTGGAGAAGTCTTCTCATGGCCGCCAATGTCTGCCCGGTTGTCACAAAGTCATCATAGACGATGATGTTGGGCTCTTTGGGCAGTACATTGAGTTCAAAAACCGCGTTTACTCGCTGCTTGGTGTGACAAAATGCCACATCTTCATAGAACGGAATCTCCAGCATCCGGCCTAAACGCTCGCTGATGAGCGTGGCGAAGTTCTTCACCTTGTGGCGCCGTTTCGGCGAGGTGCAGATGCACCATCCACCCAGGTTGAGGCTGTAGCCCAGCATTTCCTTGATCACAGGGCAGATGTTGTCGGCAAAGAACGCCACCATATCGGGGTCGCCCTTGATGTCGGTGAGCGTCCGTCCATAGACGGTCTTCTGCCAGATGGAGATGAAGTTGATGTCCGATCGGCGTGTGAGGCGCAGTCGGTAGGAGAAGTCGCACCGCGCTTCGGTGGACTTGTCCCATGACTTGCGCTTCTGCACCGCGAACAGGTCTTTCTGCCCTGGGGCGGTGCATCCGTCGGGTAAAGAGACATCGAGAGAACCCGGGTCGGCAATCGGAAAGGTGATGTCGTTCAAGACCCCTTTCATGTCGACCGATGTTCTCCCGATGTCATCATCATTATTGACCATCAGGGATTCTCGGTTTCAGTCTCTGAGGACTTCTTGTAGGCCTTTGCGACTATGGCCTCCTCGGGCTTCTCTTCCTCGCCATTGCCATCGTCACCTCCACCCTCGTCACTTCCAGGCGGGTTCTCGTTATTGAAGTTGGTGGTGGGATTCAAGGAGGTGCCGCCGTTGCCGTCAAACGGCTTGACAGTACCGCCTCCGGTGCCGGGGAGGATTTGGCCGCCGCCCGTGCCGCTGCCGCCGCCAGAGTCGTCACCGCCGGTGTCCTCGTTAATCACGCCGTCCTCGGTGACGATTTCGCCGTAGTAGAACGGAGCTGGGCAAACGTCGGTGGCCTCCACGTTGAGGGTGGTGCTGGTGGTGCCCGTCGCGCCCTGACCCAGGTCTTGGGCCACGGTGGACTTCACCTGCCAGTTGTCGCTGCCCACGACACGGAACTGGCCGCGCACGGTCTCGACAAGGTAAACGCAGTCGTTGTTGTTCACGTAAGCGGACAGGGCCGAAGCCTCAAGGCCCACGCTGGGATGGACGGCCACGAGCTTGTTGAGCTGCGTCTGGCTGGGGAACTCGCCCTGCGGGTCGCTGGTCAACTGCGACTTGTCGGTCAGGATGTCGATGAACTTCCAGGTGGCGTCGGCTGCGAGCACGAAGCTGCCCGAGTAGGCTGCGCTGGTCAGACGGCCGAGCGCGTCGTAGGTAAGCGTGGGCCACGACACGATCTGGTCCTTGCTGATGTAGTAGATGCGACGCTTGATGCCGGGGAGCTCGGGAGTTCCCTGGCACCAGGCGAGCGACTGTTGGATGGTTGAACAAACGGTTGCCATTATGTTAGTCGTTGTTGAGGGTTAAACATGATTGCCGGTCATCAGGCTGCCAGCTCGATGACCTTCATGCGGCGGTAGTCGATGCTCTCGAACTGCACGCCGAAGAACATGGTGGCGATGTACGAGAGGATGAAGGGCTCGTACTCCTTCACCAGGATGGACTCCACGTCGCTCATCTGGTCGTAGCCCACGAGCATGTTGCTCTTGGCGGTGACATGGATGAACTTGCTGTCCATCTTGTTGTACAGGGGAACGATGGTCAGGCGGCCATTGCTGCCTTCCACCGTGGTCTGGTCGTACTTGTTGTTGTACACGATGCCGCCGTGCGTGAGCAGGTAGGCCTCGTTGTACTTGTCGGCGAAGTCCTGCGAGCAGTACATGATCAGATCCTGGGCACGCAGGCGCGGGTCGAGCGAGAAGAGGATCTCCTTGGCGATGTCAACGGCGTTGGCCGTGGTGATCTCCTCGGTGAGCTTCATGTAGTTCTTCTTGGCGGCAGAGATGTTGCCTGCGGTGATCTCCATCGAGGTGATGGTATCGAAGCCGTCGAACAGGTCGGCGGTCGTGTCGCCAGCGGCGTTGCGCTTGCCGTTCCAGAGGGCATCGTTCAGATGCGAGGACAGGCCCTTGGCGATCAAGGCGAGCACATGCAGCGCCGTGGGGGCCTGCATCTGCCCGTCGCCCTTGGTCGCCCCGGTGGCACCGAGGATGGTCGATACGGCCGAGTTGGGCTCGAACTTGGCGACCACCGAGCCGAAGAAGGTCTCAAGGGTGCGGTAGTCGACGTTGAGGTTGAAGTCGGTGCTGCGCGAGGGCTTGTAGGGCGCGAACTGCGCGTCACCGCTGATGGCGCCCACGTTCTCCTTGTAGCGGATGCCCGGGCGGCCAGTCATGTACTGCAGGGTCTCATAGCAGCCGATGATAGGCAGCATGAGCAGTTCCCTGCGGTACTTCGTCGCAGCTTCCTGGAATTGCTGCGGCGTGAATGTGAGTTTTCCTGCCATGGTACAGATTTGTTAGTTGTGGTTAGGGAACAAGATTATACAAGGCCTGGGCCTGGTTGCAGGTCTCGACATACTGCTGCACCTCGTCTTGGGGCTGGTGCTTGTCGGACGTGCCTTCGTTGACGACGGCGGTGGAGGTGTCGGCGGGCGACTTCTTCACCGCTGCGAGTTCATCGGCGAGCTCGGCGATGCGCTTGTCCTTTGCGGACAGCGCGGCCTCCACGCTCTTGAGCTGGTCAAGAGTGAGGCTAGAGCCGTTCTCGCCCACGGCAAAGCCCTCGATGTTGAGGACTTTGCCCAAAAGCGGGAGGAACTGGTTCATAAGTGCTTGAGTTTTGGTTATTACAGATTGGTTGGTGTGTTGATCATCGTCGGCACCTGCTGCGGTGTCAACGGTACAGGTCTTGTCAGAAGCGGCATGCTCTTCACTCCTGGACTTGAACAGTGAGGAGATGGCGGCGAGGAACCGGGCGAAGGCCGTTTCCTTATCGGCAGCGGGGACATTGGGGATCGGGATGCCGGCAGCGGCCAGGGCCGAGGCGACGGCATCGGTGAGCACCGGCTTGGTCTCGCCCAGGTCGGTGATCTCATCCACGAAGCCCCACTCATGGGCCTCCTTGGCGTTGAGCCAGCCGCCCACCTTCATCAGGTCGAGCAGCTTGTCCTGCGGCTTGCTGCACTTGGCGGCGTACATCGAGGCAACATTGTTGTCGAGTTTGTTCAGGTCACGGATCGCCGCCTCGCAGTTGTCACGGACGGCTGCGAGCTGGTCGGCGTTGAGGTTGCCCCACTCGAAGAACTGGGCGCTGCACTTGTGCACCAGGTACATGGCCGAGGCGTCCATGGTGATGCGCTTGGCACCGAGCGATGCGACGGTGGCTGCGCTGGCGTTCATGCCCACGAAGTGGACCGTCACGTCACCATGTCGCTTGAAGGCCGAGGCGATCGACAGCGCCGTGGCGAGAGAGCCGCCCAGACTATCGATCAGGACGTTCACGGGCTTGTCCTCGTAGCGGGACAGCACGTAGTCCACATAGTTGCGGTCGAAATCGTACCCTCCGACCACTCCCTTGAGATGGAGTTGGTATTGTGTGCTTGGCATAGATTTAAAGTTGTGAATTTTGGCTTAGTAAATGTTTTACGATGCAAAATTACTGCGATGACCTCCTATGGCAAAAGACATTGAACCAGCGGTTTCATTGTCTTTGCAGGGCGGCGGGCGGGCCCGGTCTCCCTCATCGCAGGGGCCGGGTCGTGGGTGGTTCCGTTCCGATCGGGCACGAGAAAGGCCATCCTTGCGGACGGCCTTTCTCTCGGCGGGTGCTGCTACGCTTCAGCAGGTGCGGAACACGTGGCCATCGCTGAAATCGTAGTCCGACATGAACAGCTCACGGGCGAAGGCCTTGAAGTCAAAAAATCGGGTGATGCTCTCGGGCACATTGTCGAACATGCACAGCTCATCGGCCAGGTGCTCGGCAAAAGCCTCCTCGCTGTCCCACTCGCCGCAATAGCGCTCACGGAATGCCTCCATCGAGGGGGCGCTCTCGCAGGTGACATCCATAAACGCCTCGTAGGCCTCGCGCTCATCATCATCGAGCTCGGCCAGCTCCTGAATCAGCTCAAAGGTGGCCTCACTCATGCCGCTCTCGCTGTAGAGCGAATCGGGGTAATTCTCATAATCGAGGAACATGAACTCGGGATCGGCCTCATCACGGTGCAGCCAGCGGCAGGCGGCCACAAAATCCTCGTAGGTGCTGAAACTGGTAAGGTCAAGCCACATGCCCGCCAATGGCTTGCCAGCCGCATATTTAGCGTAACTGCAAACGAACACGGCAGGATTGCCGCTGCGGTAATCGTACTTGTGGAAATCGAGGTCAACCTCCTCAAGCTCATCAACGATATTGAAATTGGATGAGCTGAGCGAGCCTTTTACCAACTGCTCTTGAACACTGGCGCTGTCAGCACCGCTTACAGGATTGAAAGAATTGAAATTGTTGTCCATAACTGAAAAATATTAAAAGTTAAACATACGATTTTGAACTTGTTGTCGCTTTCGCTTCGCCTTTACGATGCCTGCAAAGTGCGGCTGGAGCACACTAAAGCAAGGCTTGCCCGGGAATTACTACCCCGCAGGGGCTGGAGAATTTCCGAAGGCAACTTGCCATGGCCTTGCGTGTGGGTAAGCCGCAATACCTTTGCAGCGGAAAGGCAAGGGAGGCGACAAGGGAACAAGTGAAAGTGTGTTTGGCTTTGTTTTTCGGGGGCAACATGAAAGATTCTTCCCGCAAGCGGTTGCGCCCGACGGCACCGTGGGCAAGAGCTGAAAAAGTGCCATCGCTGTCACAGCGGCGGCACTTTCGGAATCATGTATCAGAGTTTACTTATTTATTAACCTTTAAATCGTATTGAATTATGAAAAAAGTATTATTCTTACGTTCTTATGCAAGGAATGAGTGACTTCTGCGCATAGAGCGTCACTTCATAGGTGCGGACTGCGGGATCGCCGGTGGGCGTTCCCGTGTGTCCGCTTTCCTTGATGATGGGTCGGGGCTTCTCACGTTGCCCGATGAGGTAGGACTGCCCGTTGCAGTCGGTCACGACGAAGGCGATGTGCCGGAATAGGGGCACTTCGTCCAGCGTCTGGAAGCGCAGGGTCGTCTGTTCGACCCTGCCGTTGTTGCTGTACGTCGATACGGCCTCGCAGGTGGGAGTGCCGACAAACGCTATCGGCGTGATGTCGGTGAAGATGCCCACGGGTAAGCCCGCAAGGTGTTTGTACATGATCTCTCGTTGCAGCCTCTCGGCGGGTACATAGCCGAGGGCCCTGATTCCTGGGAGTGATTGTCTGTCCATTTTATTGTCGTTTTTAGTTCATTTTTGCCTACTGGTGGAAGGTGGTGGAAACTGGTGGAAGGTGGTGGATTGAGGGGTGCAGCAAGTTGTAGCGATTTTTTGCCGATTTAACTTTTTTTATGAATAGTTTTTACTTGCTTTCTAAATGCGTCCCTTTTCCTGTAGTACATCTTGGATATGGCCAAGAAGTTGGTTTCGGTGTCTTCAATGCCATGGGATGCCATCCACGCATAGATGAGATCCTTTTTCTGCTTTCCGATGTAGCCGAATTTGTACAGGTCTTTCCACAGTTCCACGGCGAATCGGGCCCTGAGGCATTGCACAAGGGAATCCCTGGCACTGATGGGAAGGAAATTATAGAATCGGATATCCTTGTACTTGAAGTACGGCAGGACTATAGCGACTTTGCCTTTACCGGGCAGGTCGTCTGGCCTTTTGGGCATATCGTCCTCGGTTTCCTTGGACTCTTTGGTTTCCTCGGGTTTCGCAGTTTCCTCGCTGGCCTCAGTTTCCACAGATTCCTCAGCTCCCTCGGTTTTCACAGGATCTTCGGTGCCCGCAGATTCCTCGGTTTCTATGGTTCCTTCAGTGCCCCTGTCCGTCACAGTCTTCACGGTTTTTTCGACTGCATCGGTCGCTTCGGGTTCCTCAGCTTTCTCTTTCTTCTTTTTCTTCTTCTTTGGTTTTGGTGGAGTGGTTAGGCCCATTCCTATGATGTCATTCTCGATCGAGTTTTTCTGGAACTCGATGGGTTCTCCTCCGTGCTTGAAGATGAGCCATTGAGCCAAGTACGGATCCATCTTGAGGTAGATGTAGAATATCTCCCTCTGCTCGGTTTGCGGTTGTGTCTTGTTCTCGTCAGCCATTGCGGTTTAGTTTTCTGTAACTGACATCCTTGAATCTGATGACCTCCAGCATCTCGTTGAAGCGGTCGGCGATGCGTGCGCCGTACTTCTCCCTGATCTCCTTGGAGGTGAGGTTGGTGGTGACTGCGGTGAACAGCTGGCGGTTGTAGCGGTACTCCAGCAGATCGACAACGGGGCTGAGCACGTTTCCGTAGTCGAGTATCTCTGTGGGCTCGTTGCCCAGGTCGTCGATGGCGAGCATCTGTTGCGTCCTGAGCGACTGGAGCCTGTCGAGGTCACGGGCGATCTGGACGATCTCCTTGGCGTCGATGATCTGGATGCCGACGTGGAAATCACTGCCGAGAAAGTCGAAATGGCCTTTGTGGTTCAGGTCGTTGATGGCGCTTTGCAGGGTGTAGAGCAGGGTGGTCTTGCCGTTGCCGCACGTGCCGCACAGCATCACGCCGAACTTCGGGTCTTCCTGCGTGAGGTACTTTGCCAGCTCAATCAGGTTTTGCTGGGTGTTCGCGTCAAAAACGGGGTTGCCATGTCGGTTCTTGACCACGAGCGAATAGTGGGCCGCCAGCACATGGAAAGCCAGGCTGAATTCCATGTTGAACCTAAAACGTGTCACCGTAATCCTCCGCCGTGTGATCTTTCGCGTCAACTCCTCTACGAGCCGCATATTTATCTTGGGCATTTCCTCTGGAGCCGGTTTGTTTGGTTTTTCCGTTTCCATATTTCTTCTCCTTTCTTAAAAATTCTCTTGACCAGTTGATGAAATGGCCGCTGAAGTCGCTGAAGTCCGCGTGTCTCTTTGAAGAGAAGTTGACGTCGTTGACGAACAGTTCGAGCAGCTCCAGCACTTTCTCCTTGTCGCACCTCAGCGTGACCATCGCCCTGTCAATGGCAAGATCGTTTTCTTTAATTGATTCTGCAAATTTCAGATTTTGCTCCTCCACGGGTATAGAGGAAGAGTTTATTGTTTTATTATTTATATTATTATCTTCTTTTAAAGGTGACCCTTCGCGTTGCTCTTGGCGTAACCGCTTGTGTTGCGGGTCAGCCGTTTCAGGCGGAGGGCCTTCACCGTAATTGCCGTTGTCTGCACCTCGCTGGTCTTCATCATATCCTATGATGGTGATGATGGTGTAGGTTCTGGTCCTTTCGCAGGAGATCATGCTTTCAGCTTCGAGAAGCGTGAGGAAGTCGGTGACGTACCGGCTGTTGGTTCCCCAACGGTGCATGAGCAGTCTTACGCTGGTCACGAGCTGGCCGCGCTGAAGCATGAAGCGGGAGTTGCCGAACACTGCCGGCATGGGTTGCCATGCGGCCTCCATGACGAGATCGTTCCAGCGCAGGTACTTCTTTGCGTCGTGCCATAGCCAGTGGTCACGGATGCGACGTGGAATGAATATTTTCCCGACGTTGAGCATGGCCTTCAGAGTTGGGAGCGCCAGAAGCGCAGGATTTCACTGCCGAGATAGAACTTCCTGCCGTTGATGCGGTGGAAGCCGCAACGGATCTTCCCCCTTTTGGTATAGCGGCGAAGCGTGTGACGGTGTACGCCGAGGAAAGCGCAGGTCTCGTCTATGGAGTACCTGCTTGACATGACGATGTTAGGTTCAGCGCTGTTCATCTTCTTCGGGTGTTGTTCCAGGAAACAAATTCTCGACGGGGATATTGAAGTGCCTGGATAGTTTCTGTTTGATGTATGTGTCCGGCTGGGTCTTTCCAGTGACCCATTTGTACACGGTCGGTAGAGCTCTGTGGCTTACCTTTGCCACCTCTCTGATGAAGAGTTCCGCTGGTGTGGGCTTCTCCTTTTCCTTGTTGTAAAGTTCGATCAAAGTCTGATACATAAAATTAAATTTTTAAAAATATATGGTAAAAATTTTTGCCATGATGGAAAAAATAATTACCTTTGTGGTGAAAATAATAACCAAATATTTGTTATTTTCTATTTGGTGACGGCAAATATACCAACTTTTTGCCAAGTAAATAACAAAAATTTGGAGAAAAATTTTTGGTAAATTATGAGTAAGCTAACAAGACGTCTTGACATTCAAACAATTAGGGCAGAGAGAAAAATGACCCAAAAGGAGCTCGCGCACCTGACGGGTTTCCCCCAGGGCTTCATCTCCAAAATGGAGAGCGGCAAGGTTTCAACATCCGAGGCTTTTATTGAAAAGGTCAAAGAGGTCTTGGAAATCCAGGACATAGATAAATATGTGTCCTTCGAGCCGATGCCGGGAGCAGCAGAGGAACCAGAGGAGGAGGTTCCGCAGGAAATGACCGACAAGATGATGATCGACCGCCTGTTCAAACTGCTGGAGAAGCGGGAGGCACGCATCGAGAAGCTGGAACTGGAGCTTGACGCGTTGCGCCGAGAGATTGCTTTGCTGAAGAAATGAACAGAATCGCACTTGCGACTAGACTTGCGATTTCAAAAGTTTGATATAGTTAACTTATTTATTAACACTGCTTTGTGTTAAGAATTTCAAGCTTCCCAAGCTGAGGGCCGCGGGTCCGAGTCCCGTCTACCGCTCAAACAAAGTAATACGCTAACAATCAAGGATTTAAACCCTTGAATGTT
>CAMHMV010000032.1:0-14170 GCA_946186345.1 uncultured Prevotellaceae bacterium
CTACCCAGATGGATATCAAGTGCGACGGTCTGCCCTACGAGATTCTCGAGCAGGCGCTGCACCAGGCCAAGGAAGGCCGTCTCCACATCCTCAACCTCATCAACGAGGCTATTCCCCAGCCCCGTGAGGACTACAAGCCCCACGTGCCCCGCATCGTTACTATGGTCATCGACAAGGAATTCATCGGTGCTGTTATTGGTAAGGGTGGTGAGGTTATCCAAGGTCTCCAGGAAGAGACTGGTACCACCATCAGTATCGAGGAGGTTGACGGCAAGGGAATCGTCGAGATCGCTGCTGCCAACAAGGAGAGCATCGAGGCTGCCGTGGCTCGCATCAAGGCCATCACCGCTGTCCCCGAGGAGGGTCAGGTCTATACCGGTAAGGTGGTCAGCATCCTCGAGTTCGGTGCTTTCGTTGAGTTCATGGCTGGCCGTGACGGTCTGCTGCACATCAGCGAAATCAGCTGGGATCGTCTCGAGAGCATGGAGGCCAGCGGCCTGCACGAGGGTGATGAGGTCACCGTCAAGCTCATCGAGATTGACAAGAAGACTGGCAAGTTCCGCCTGTCGATGCGTGCCCTCCAGGACAAGCCCGAGGGTTATGACGAGCGTCGCCAGGGTGGCAACCGTGGTCCCCGTCCCGGTGGCAATGGCGGCAACGGTGGCAACCGTGGTCCCCGTCCCAATGGTCCCCGTCCCGGTGGCAACGGCTCCCGTGGTCCCCGTCCCAACGGTCCCCGTCGTCCCCGCCGTGACGACCGTCGCGACGACGAGTAAGAAATATACTCACAACATAACAGCAAGCGCCGAGGCCCAACGCCCCGGCGCTCGTTTTTCATCCCTTCTATCGTTTTCTGTCCGCGCTAGCCCACGCTAAGGCGCTAAGATTGTTAATTCAGGGTGTGGTTTCAACTGCTATAACCGCCCTGCGCTTTTCCCTTCTTACTGCTCGACGAGTTCTCTCAAGCGTTCAATGTACTGATTAATGTTGCCCCTACCAGACCTCTCTATCTTAGTGCGGAATTTGGTGGAAAAGAAATACCATGCAAAGAACAAAATACAAAGGCCAAGTATGATGCAGGAAATCCAGTCTACAGCATTAGGAGCGAAATGATTTTCGGCGAATATAGAATATATGCCGATACAAAAAAATATGATAATGATAGGGATTAAAGACCGGCTTATTTTTTTATATTTATCATAGCGGGTTAACAATCCTTTGGCGCTGTCTTCCTTGCTCATTTTTCTGTATTCCAAAAACCGAAAGAAGTACATTAGAAATAATAGAAACCATGCACATACCAATAGTATTTCATATCCTGATGTATAGAGATCAAACAATATTGAAAAAATGGCAATTATGCCCCATAGAATAGCTATTACTAAACTGCTCGTTGCCTGTGTATCAAAGTGTCTATTGATGCGTTCAACGAGTTCATCCTTGCTCAGATTGTTGATTTGTTCTAATTGTTTCTCTTCCATAATAACAAAGTTTTACCTGCTGGGCGGGATTTTAAAGTTAATAAAAGGATGTTTAAAAAGATGCGCATATAGCTGATTTCTAGTAATTTAGTGGTTGTTGGGCAATAAAATTTAAATCACCGTATGCACAACTTGTTCGCAAATTTCGTCAAAATGCTTGATATGTGCAAGAAATTTTCAGCCAATCTTGTGAAAAAGCTCGGCAATATAAATGCGAATATTGATAATAAGTCTAATTCGCTTAAAAATAACGGAAGATTTCACGCACGCGCATACAAAACTAAAGGGAGTTTCTAGTCCCTAGTTTCTAGTCAGCAACCGCCCCCTTTTATCAAACAACTATAACAACATTAAACAACAGGCACAACACTGTTTTTATCCTGTTGTTCAGGTTGTTGATGGTTGTTATAGTTGTTTTTAAAAGAGTCGGTCGCGGGTTATGCTCACGGCAGCGCCTCATAGTACCTGTCGAGCCACATGTCGCAGTATCGCTTGTGCATGTGTCGGGCCCAGGTAGCCATTTCGCGATGACCCAGCAGATGCCAGGCTTTGTCGATGCGTCGCCCCAGCATGACGCCTTCCTTTTCCGACACAATGTTATCAAAGCTCGTGTATGCTTCATAGTAAAGTGGAACATCGACCCAGTAGTAATCCATCACCAGCAGTTTGCGGGCTGCCGTTCGCCATATCCTGATGGCACTGGCTGGACAGCCCGAAGCCATACAGATGTCTCCCAGTGCCAGCGCCCTCTGCGCCATCCTGCGTGCATTTTTCTCATGGGCAATGGACGCTTCCTCGTCACGGACAATCTGGTTCAACACTTGGAGATCCTTGATGCTGAGGTCTCCACGGGGTGTACAACTGCACACCTTGACAAAATGCTTTTCTTTTGCCATAACAATCTCAATAAGTTAAAGAACGTCAGTTTGTTAACTCACTGGGAATGTTGTATATAAAAAAACACAACAATCCCATGTATGGCTGCCACACAGCCTTTTCATGTGATTGTTGTTAAAATTTCTGGCCGCAAAGATAAGTGTATTTCAACCAAACGACCAAATCTTTTCACTGAAAAATTTCATTGGCTTCCAGGTTGCCTGCGGCGCTAATGCGAATTTCGCAAATTTTACAAAGGCATCCGCACACATGAACTGCACTCCAAAAGTTTTGTGTCTAACTTTTGGGGTGCAGTTCATTACCGACAGAGCGGTGATGCGGATGCTTATCATGGTTTTAGCGGTCTTGCGAGGGGTTACCCCGACGAAGTGGGACGGCCACGCCAAGGCGAGGCCCTACAAGCGGACGCCCCTCTAAACTCTAAACTTTAAACTGCGAGCATCGCGAGCACTAGTCGTCCATGCCCATGAAGTGGCCCTGGCGGTCGAAGCTCAGCTCCATTCCATTGGAGAGCTCGATCTCATAGCCATAGTGCTCCTTGTGGATCTTGACGATAGGCATCTGATAGTTGCCACTCACATAGGTGGCGATAGCCTTCGGGATGAAGGCAGCGGGAACGCCTTTTCCTCTCGATTCAATCGTTTCCCACTGGTTATTGGCATCAAAGTCGAGTTCGGTGCCGTCGTTCAGATAGACGTCATACTCCATGCCGCCATGATCGTGATCGGGCTCAACACCCACTATCGAAGCATTGGGGAAATTCTGCTTGATGAAAGTGGTGATGGGGTCGGGCAATGACTGGGCGGCAGCAGTAGCAGCTGCTTGGGCTTGGGCGGGAGCCTGAGCCATGGTTGAATCAACAGGAGCGGCTTGAGCCGGTTGCTGTTGGGCAGGCACAGCGACTTGCTGTTGCTGATAAGCAGCATCGTTATTGTTACCGGTGCAGGAAGCAAGCGTAAACAGAACTACGCCGATAGATAATACCTTAAAATTCATTTTGTTCATCTGTTTGGTTATTAGTGGTTTATGTCCTTGATTAGTCGTCAATATCGATGACTTGGAATGTGGGGCTGTACTCCACTTCAAGGCCATTGTTGAGCTTCACCTCATAGCCGCGACGATTGCGGTCAAGTTTGAGGATAATGGCACCAGGGAACGTGGCATTGATGTTCGTCTTGATTTCCTCGGGAATCAGTTCTGCGGGGACAAGCGATGAACGGCAGTCAATCTCTTTCCAGTTGCCTTGCTTGTCAAACTCCACCTTCTCACCGCTGCTGTAACGGATGGCGTAGTCATCCCAATCGACGGTCACCACCAGGGGCACCTTGTCGGCAAAATACTGCTTGAGAAACGCTTGGGCAACCTCAGGCAGCTGGTCGTAGGTGATCACTTGGTCATGGTCGGCTCTGGCGTTGAAGCTCACCAGCATAGCGACCAACAGAACGATAGCTTGAATACTTCTTTTCATCTTAGTCAATAGATTTGAATGAATAAACTTTTTTTTTCGCGGCAAAGGTACAATATTTTTGGAAAAATCAATAGTTCTGCCTAATAATCTAGCCGATTGGGATTTATTAACGTTTTTCCTGATTAAGGACGTTCACAGTTCAAACCATTGAAGCACGCGTTCCCAAGTATATATTCAATTCATTTCCTTACTATAATTAGCCCTGCATGGCCATTGCGTCAGCCGCAGAAAACTCCGGTTTTTCAGCCCTTGCCAAATGGCATGAGGATACCCAAGCACGCGTTTTTTATAGAAGATGATTAGCAATAATAGAAAAAAAGAGTATTTTTGCAGTGACTAAAGTGATATTTATATGAAAAATTTATTTGCTTGTTGCATTTTCGCCTTTTTGATGTTCCTGACTGGGTGTACCGACAAACCCGTTTTGCCCGCCCAGCTGCCCATGCCCATTACGTCATTCATCCAGCAGAACTTCCCTGGACAGACCATCTCGTTTGCCCAGAAGGATCTTGAGATTACTGGATGGCAGTACGACGTCGTGCTTGCCGACGGTACCCAGATTGAATTTGACACCGACCAAGTGTGGGACAAGATTCAGAGTACATTGACCAACCCTGTTCCCACGGCATTGATCCCTGCACCGATCGTGGCACAAATCCAGGCCCAATTCCCGCAAGCCATGATACTCAAGATTGACAAGGAGCGTTATGGCTATGAGATTGAACTCGCCAATGGTCTTGAACTCAAGTTCAACCAGCAGGGTGCCCTCATGGAGATGGATGATTAATTGCTCGCTGATTAGTGAAGCATCCCCCTCCTAACAACTGAAAACTGACAACTGAAAACTGACAACTAACAACTGAAAACTGAATAAAAAAATGAAGAAAATCAAATTTTTACTGTTGATGGCTATGGTCATGACCATGAGCCTCACGATGAGTGCCGATGATGATGACCGCGTGATCACCTTCGATCAGCTGCCGCAGACCGCACAGGCTTTCCATAAAGCCCATTTCGCCACTAAGGCGCCCCTGTTGGTGACCGCCGACTGGGATGATTATACCATCCGCTACGAGAGTGGTGAGAAGGTGGAGTTTGACCGTTCCGGCAACTGGAAGGACATCGAGTGCTATAACGGCAAGGTGCCCGCTGCTGCTGTCCCCGCACAAATCAGCACCTATGTCACCAACACCTTCCCTGGCAAGTCAATCATTAAGATTGAGCGTCACCGCAGCGTCTATGAGGTGAAGCTCAACAACGGCATGGAGATTGAGTTCAACCGCAATTTCCAGGTTATCGACACCGACTACGACGATTAATCTTGTATAGGCTTTAGAATTTAGGTATTAGGTCGCGGATGCTCGCTAAAGCCTAAAACCTGACACCTAAATCCTTAATAAACTCAATGGATTTCAAGTCAGCATATCGACGATTCAGGCAGTGGCAGCATAATCCGCATGACAACGAGTTTACCTCACTCGACACGCAGCATTGCCACAACTGCGGCCATGACTTCGTGGGCAACTTCTGTCCCTATTGCTCCCAAAAGTCGGGGCTGGGACCCATCACGTGGCACAGTGTGTGGCGCAGTATCGCCGAGGTCTGGGGTATGCACAACCGCTCGTTGCTCTATTCGGTGGTACAGTTGTTCCTGCGCCCTGGCTACTTCATGAGCGATTACATCAGCGGCAAGCGCCAGGTGAGTTTCCCGCCTGTCAAGATGCTGGCTATCATCGCCCTGCTTGGTGTGATTGTCGATTTTCTCACGGGTGCCATCCACGGTATGATCCGCGTCAACCCCGAAGAAAAGATGTCCTATATCACTAATGTGTTCTCCTGGTTGAACATTCATCTCAAGGGAGCCTTCCCCCCTCCGAGCGATTTCTTGGACGATATGTTGAAGTGGCTCAACACCCATCCTGACATCTTGTCCTTGATTATGCTCTCCTTCTTGATTATCCCCAACTATTTTATATTCCGCTTTGCTCCGCGCAACACGCGCCACACCATTCCGCAGGGCTTCTTCATCCAAGTGTTCAGT
Organism: uncultured Prevotellaceae bacterium; assembly: GCA_946186345.1. Classification (GTDB taxonomy): domain Bacteria; phylum Bacteroidota; class Bacteroidia; order Bacteroidales; family Muribaculaceae; genus Sodaliphilus. The sequence goes on from CAMHMV010000032.1 coordinate 5,888, forward strand.
ACGGTCGTGTTTTTGATCTTGAACATGTTCTATGACATCACATCGATGGGATGGCTCGTGTTCATTTTTGCCCAACTGCTGCTGTTCTTCACTTATAAGCAACTGTTTGGCTACGGCGTGTGGGGAACCTTATGGCGCTTGGTGATGACCTTCGTGTGTGCCTACACCTCATGGTCTGTCCTGTTGAATGCCAACTATGGCATCCATCTCCTGCGCTTGGGTCAAAGCGTAGATGCCCGGAGCTATTTCCTCAATGTCCCCATCGCCCTCGTTTTCATCGTCGTTATCCTTGGCTTCTGTTACATCATCAGCAAACCTCGCCCCGCCAAGCCCGCTACAGCCAAGTCCAAGTCTTAGCTTAGCGACAGCATTGATGCTCAGCTCGTTCGCTATGTAGAGACGCAAAATTTTGCGTCTCCAGCCCAACATTCGTTCCCCCGTGAGTTCAACGAAATTATTGATTGTCAATCAGCGCGTTAGCAACTCCCCCTCTAAGATTAGAGGGGGCTAGGGGGCGTTGATGTCCCAAGAGGAAGTGCTTTGAGTGTAAAACCTACTCAACGCCCCCTAACCTCATCAATGAGAGGGTAGGGGGCGTTGATACATTCCAGAGAGTTACCTCTGTTTTCTTACCTTTAAGGTGGTTTTATTCGCCGTTATCGCTGTATTTGATTTTGCTCACGTGTACAAAGCCAATCAGTTGGTAATACTCTGATTTGTCAGCACCGACTCTCTTTTCGAGCACGCCCATCCAATTGTTGATGTCATCGGCAAGAACTCCAATAAAGTGACTGTCTTTGGGCAAAGTCTTGACGATCTTTGACTTGGTCGTGGCATATTGGCGGACGTTGACTTGCCCGTCGGGGTCGGTGACGGTGCACTCACAGGTGTTTTCAGCAAGTTCACCATCAAGAAAAGCCCTCTCCCAGTGCATGTAGCCGATGTACGGACCCTTTGCTGATTTGCTCACATGATACCAATCCTTGTTGTCACACGGGGTGATGTAGATATAAGCATCATCGATGCTCTCATTCTTTAAGGTAGTGGCAACAGGAGAAGAAGTAGAAGGCTCCTGATAGACATTCAATTGCTTCTCACCATCCTTGTAGGAGAAGAAAAACACACATCGGCCAACCTCTCCCGCCTCAACGGGCTGCTCCATCGCTGCCGATTTCACGGCAACCTCTTCAACTGGCGCTTCCTCTGCAGCTTGCTCCTCCTGTACTTTCTGACCGCATCCAGCAAGTAACAACGCAGCGAGCAGGACTGTCAAACTCATCAAATTCTTCATCATAGGTATTGTTTTTTTAAAATAGTTGATAATTCTTGTAATACCATTTATCTGTCGCAAAGGTAATAGATTTATCACACATAACAAAAAACTCATCATTTTTATGATATTCCATCAGAACAAAAACCCCTCCCCCCTTAAAAAAGTACGCGGATGCCATCTAACGCCTAACGCCTAAAGTCTAAAATCTAAAGTCTAAAATCTAAAGTCTAAAATCTAAAGTCTAACGTCTAACGTCTAATATCTAATACCTATTAACAAAAATCTAATATCTTTTTACTATATTTGTGGCCGAATAACATTCTAAGAATATTAACCTTTTAAAAATTGAAAAATCATGGATAAATCAAGACATCTCTCGCGATCCATGGGCCGGTGGCTCATGGCGCTGCTGTTGGTGATGCTCTCGTCACTGGCGACAAGGGCCGCAGAGGCCTATGCCTGCTACACGTCATCGAACACGACGCTGACGTTCTACTACGACGACCAGCGCAGTACCCGCACGGGCACGACCTATCTTTTGATCGGTAATGCTCCTTGGTATGATATCAGGACATCGGTCACAAAGGTAGTATTTGACCCGACATTTGCCGATGCCCGTCCCACATCGGGCTTCTACTGGTTTTATGAGATGACAAATCTCACGACCATCGAGGGCCTCAATTACCTCAACACCGAGAACATGACCAACATGAACGGCATGTTTGCTTACTGTAGAAGCTTGACCAGTATTGACGTGGGACACTTCAATACCGCTAATTCTGTGAATATGGGCGGCATGTTCTATGGCTGCAGCGGTGTGTCAAGCCTTGACGTGAGTAACTTCAACACCTCCAAGGTCACTAATATGTACGGCATGTTCCAGGATTGCTCTGGTCTGACTACGCTTGACGTGAGTCACTTCAACACCTCCAAGGTCATTACTATGGGCTCCATGTTCCAGAATTGCTCTGGCCTGACGATGCTTGACCTGGGCAGCTTCAACATCAACAAGGTAGAAAACTTGTCTAACATTTTCCGTGGCTGCAGTAACTTGGCTACCATCTATGTGGGTGGCGGTTGGTTCTTGGGTGATGGTACGTACAATGTTGACACCAGCAATATGTTCTATGGTTGCACGAGCCTAGTGGGCGGACAGGGTACGCATTACAACAATAACCCTTCCTCGATGGATAATATCTATGCTGTTGCCGATAACCCTTCAGCGGGAATGCCAGGTTACATGACCGGTAAGTGCTATGTAATTATTGATCCAGACAACACGACATTGACCTTTTACTATGATTATCTGGCAAATACGCGACAAGGAACCGTATATTATCCAGTTTGGTTTACTTATAATCCTGACTGGTATGTGGACGTCAACGCCAAGTATGCCACTCAGGTGGTGTTTGACCCCTCGTTTGCCGAAGTCCGTCCCACATCGACCTTTGGTTGGTTTTATGGGATGAATCACCTCAGTTCCTTGTCAGGCATGGAATATCTCAACACCGAAGATGTGACAAACATGAAAAACATGTTCAGAGACTGTAGTGCCTTGACAAGTCTTGACTTGAGCACCTTCTATACGCCCAAGTTGCAAATCATGGATAACATGTTCTATGGCTGCAACCATCTGACGACAATCTATGCCAGTGACTTGTGGACCACACAATCAGTTACTTCTGGTAATGATGTGTTCGTTGATTGCTTCAGTCTGGTGGGTGGCAAGGGCACGACCTACAATTACAACAACGCGCATTATGGCTACGCCCATCTTGACGGCGGTCCCAGCGACCCGGGCTACTTCAGTGACGCGAATGCGCCCAGAGCCTATGCCTGCTACACGCCTGATAACACGACGCTGACGTTCTACTACGACAACCAGCGCAGCACCCGCCCGGGCACTACCTATGACCTGAATGGAGAATTTGAATTACCGGGGTGGATCATGGACTGGTTAGACCTTGAAAACAATCTTCACCCGGCTACACAGGTCGTCTTTGACCCGTCGTTTGCCGACGCCCGTCCCATATCAACCGCATATTGGTTCCTCGGTATGAGAAATCTGCAAAGCTTCTCGGGCCTCAGTTACCTGAACACGTCTGAGGTAACAAACATGACTTCCATGTTTAATAACTGCAGTGGCTTGACGAGCCTTGACCTGAGCAGTTTCAACACTGCCAATGTGGCTTATATGGAGAGTATGTTCCTTCGCTGCTCTGGCTTGACGAGCATTGACCTGAGCAGTTTCAACACCGCCAATGTGGGCGACATGAGCGACATGTTCGAGGACTGCACTGCCTTGACGAGCCTTGACCTGAGCAGTTTCAACACCGCCCGAGCCAGTTTCATACCGTACATGTTCTATAGATGCAGCAATCTGACCACCATTTATGCCGGCAGCGGATGGAACCTGCCAGCCGATGCTTATTCCGAGGGCATGTTCCAGGACTGCACCAGTCTAGTGGGCAGCATGGGCACGAGTTACGATCCCAACCACAAGGATGGCGAGTACGCCCACATCGACGGCGGCCCCAGCGACCCGGGCTACCTCAGCGGGCACAAGGAGGCCTACCTCTGCTTCACGGCAGACAACAGGACGATGACGTTCTACTACGACGACCAGATTAATAACCGGCCGGGAACGATCTATCACCTGAACACTGCAGGTGATCTCCCTGAGTGGTATGTCCAGCTCTTGGACAACAAATGCACCAAGGCGGTGTTTGACCCGTCGTTTGCCGATGCCCGTCCCACATCAACCAAAGCTTGGTTTTATAGGATTGCAGTCGGATCAATCACGGGCATGGAATACCTCAACACCAGCGAAGTGACAGACATGTCTTACATGTTCACTGGCATTAGTCTAGAAAGCCTTGACGTGAGCCACTTCAACACCGCTAAGGTAACAAACATGAGTAATATGTTCCATGGCAGCGAATTTTTGACGAGCCTTGACTTGGGCAGTTTCAACACCTCGAATGTGACAGACATGAATTCCATGTTCACGTACTGCCAATCATTGACGAACCTTGACTTGAGCAACTTCAACACTGCAAACGTGACTAACATGAATGACATGTTCAGTAACTGCTATGGGTTGACGAGTCTTGACCTGAGCAACTTCAACACCGCTAACGTGACCGACATGGGATATATGTTCAATGACTGTAGAAGTTTGACAAGCCTTGACCTGAGCAATTTCAACACTGCGAACGTGACTATCATGAATGGCATGTTCAGAAACTGCTCTGGTTTGACGAACCTTGACTTGAGCAACTTCAACACTGCAAACGTGACTAACATGAATGACATGTTCAATCACTGCTATGGTTTAACGAGCGTTGACCTGAGCAGCTTCAATACGGCCAATGTGACCGACATGGGATATATGTTCTATGACAGTAGAAGTTTGACAAGCCTTGACCTGAGCAATTTCAACACGTCGAGCGTGACGAAAATGAGCGGCATGTTCCTGGAGTGCAACAGCCTGGAAACGATCTATGTCGGCGACGGATGGAGCACGGATGCAGTTACTCAATCAGCGGATATGTTCACCGACTGCATGAGCCTGATCGGCGGCATGGGAACGACCTACAACTCATCGAACCCGAGGGACAAGACCTACGCCCATATCGACGGCGGTCCCAGCGACCCGGGCTATTTCACTGATTCAGCTGCGCCATCAGAACCAGAGGCTTATGCTTGCTTTACTCAGTCTGACTCAACGCTGACGTTCTACTTCGACTCTAGACGATGTTTTCGCTCAGGTACGACCTATGACTTGAACACGGGTTTTGTTCAACCAGATTGGCAACAGCTTGGCACGTCTGTTTCCCATGTAGTGTTTGATGCGTCTTTTGCTGAAGCGCGCCCCACTACGACCTTCTCATGGTTCGAAAGCATGTCCAACCTCGTTTCTATTGCGGGTATAAATTACCTTAATACTGAAGATGTGACAATTATGGCTAGCATGTTCACGGAATGTAGTGCTCTAACAAGCCTTGATGTAAGCCATTTCAACACCGATAAAGTGACAGACATGAACGGTATGTTCATCAGTTGTATCGGCTTGACAAGCCTTGACGTGAGCAACTTCAATACTGAGAATGTAACAGATATGAATAACATGTTCGGTAACTGCCGAGGTTTGACGAGCCTCGATTTGAGCAATTTCACTACCGAAACTGTGAATAATATGCGTTACATGTTCTATTACTGCAACAATTTGACCACTATCTACGTTGGTAATGGTTGGAGTACTGCCGCAGTCACTAATTCTGATATGATGTTCTATCGTTGCACCAAACTGGTTGGAGGCAATGGTACGACCTATGATTCCAGTCATATTAATTCCGACTATGCCCACATCGACGGCGGTCCCTCCAATCCGGGCTACTTCACGGCGAAACTGGCCTTCGAACCCGGCGACGTGAACGGTGACGGCAAGACGACCATCGCCGACGTGACAGCCTTGATCAGCTCCTTATTGAGCGGTGAACCGACGGCTGGCAGCGGCGACATCAACGGCGACGGCCGAGTCACCATTGCCGACGTATCCCTGCTGATCAACCAGCTCCTGGGATCAGGAAATTAGGCTTTTGGGACATCCGCATCCTTTGGCCTCACGCTAAGCTGCTAAGTTGATTTAAGAATTTGCTCGCAAGGGACTCGCAAAAAATCAAAGTGAATTTAATCTTTTGCGATCTCTTGCGAGCAAAAAACTTCGCGTCTTCGCGACTCATCGTTCTATCCAGAGCGCGGATGCCTCTCTAAACTCTAAACTCTAAACTTTAATCTGCGAGCATCGCGAGCATATCGAGCACACAACGGTACCGCAGTGCCCACGATAGTGTACAGCACCCAGAACAGGTCCGTCGTGCTGTGCTCGTGGATGACCATGTGGCAGCCGATTTGTCCCCAGTCCAGCCCGTAGTACCAGATCTTGAGTGCCGACACCAGCTTGAACGAGATGATGTGGAACACAAAGATATACAGCGTGTTGTTGCCGCAATAGACCAGAAAACGCTTCACGATGCCCTCGTGGCGGTTGAGCCATGAGGCGATGTGATGCACCATCAGGAAACCGATGACGCCAGTGACGGGTAGGGTTGCGACAGTGCGCAGTTCCACCTTCAGTGCCATACCCTGGAAGCCCAGGACGGCGCCGACTATCAGCAGCCCCAGGTATAGCAATGTCAATGCCCAGTGCTCAGGAATACGGCTCTCGTGGCGCCGATACAGCACACCCAGGCTGAAGAACAGCACGCCCCAAGTGTCACGGATGCCGCCCTGCACGAGGGTAACGATACTCAGGTGGTTAGCCACCTTGAACCAAGCGAACCCCAAGGCCAACACGGCAATCACGATGGGAACCGTGTCGTGGTTCAGCCACTTGTGGCGGTTGTGGAGCAGCAGATACAGCACCAGGAACACGATGCTGGCGACAAAGAGTGCCCTGAAGAACCAAAACGCCCCCGCCAGGAATTCGTCATAGCCTGCCATCGAGAACACGATGTGCACCAGGCGTTGGCAGAACTGGTGCCACGTGTAGGGGTGGGTAACGCCGCCCGTCCAGTTGCCGAACTGCTCGTTCATCAACCCGATCTTGAAAAACAGGTTGTGGAACACCAGGAAGAACAGGCTCCACTTGACAAACGGCACATACAGCCCCTTGAACCGCTTCACGCAGAAACTCCACGGGTCGCTCAGGTACTTCTTGTCAAAAAAGTAACCCGCCGCGATAAAGAACACCGGCATGTGGAACAGGTAGATGAACGTCACGAGCAGCGTCGGACCCTCGGCATGCCCGGCACACATCAGGATAATCGCTATCGCCTTGCAGATCGACAGTGTAGTATTATTTCGTTTCACTTAGTACAATTTTATAAAGTTTATCGGTAAGTTAGTCCCTCACAAGGTTTGAAGGTGTTTAATAATTCTGTTTAATTTCTCGCCCGCCAGACCGATCATTGTAGTAGGGTGGGGAGAGAAACGAAGGTGTAGCCTTTACGTTTCAGTTCCTTGATGAGCGCGGGCAGGCGGTCGTAGAATTTCTCTGTCCTACGCTCATCGGTCCCGAAGTGGATCATCAGCAGCTGGCCGTTCAGCGTGTGCTCGCGCTCGCAGCGCATGATGCGGTCCCACAGCCACTTGTTGTCGCGATAGGGGTTACCGCCCGTGATGCCGGGATAGGTATAGTCCATGCTGCTCAACGTGCCTGGCGAGAAATTTACCAGCTGCAGCCCCATCTCGCGGGCCCAGGCGGCGATGGTGGCGTTGTGCCACTCGTAGGGCGGGATGAAGTAAGGGGCCTCCTGCGGCGTGATGCCAAACTGTGCCAGTTTCTCAAAACTCTTGATCATGTCCTCGCGGAACTCCTCACGTGTCACCAGCAGCGAGTCGCGTTTCTCCCAGGCGCAATACACCAGGTGGCCGTAGCTGTGGCTGCCCACGTAGTGGCCGCCATCGACCAGGCGTTGCACCACGTCGGGGTACATGTCAAAGAAACGCCCTGTAAAGAAGAAAGCCCCCTTGATGCCCTGTTTCTTGAGCGTAGTGATGATGCGCTCGGCGCCGTCGGCACGGTCATCGGCAGTAAAGACGAGGCAAATCTGCTTCTTGGTCGTGTCACCACGCACGATGGCGCCCTCGTCCCACATGAACTTGCCGCTTGCATTCTTGCCCTCCATCTCGTAGAACGAGAACGGGAAGGTCAGCGAGGCGGTGCCGTCCATCGTGGGCTCGTTGGTGCTGTAGTCGTGGGTATTGTCGTGATAGACCACGTCACCGGGCTGGAACAGGTCATAGGTGTTACCCTCGATGTTCAGCATATCGTCGGCGAGGTTCACGCCCTTGAGGCTGTTGAAGATGGTGGCATACACCGGACCGTCAACCAAGCCCCCCGTGGGCATACCCACCCGCTCCATGACGAAGTTGCTGTGCGTCGCGTGGGGGTAGGTGCCGCCTCGGGGCAGTTCCACAATCATGCTCGTGCCCCACGGGTTGCA
>CAMHMV010000033.1:0-11934 GCA_946186345.1 uncultured Prevotellaceae bacterium
GCGGCAAGGGCACGACCTATGATGCCAACCATGTGGACAAGACCTACGCCCACATCGACGGCGGCCCCAGCAACCCGGGCTACTTCACCGCCAAGAACGCGGCCCTGCGAGGCGACGTGAACGGCGACGGCAGCGTCAACATCAGCGACGTGACCGCCCTGATCGACTACCTGCTTAGCGGCAATGCTTCGGGTATCAGCCTGAGCGGTGCCGACTGCAACCAGGACAACAGCGTGAACATCAGCGACGTCACCTCCCTTATTGACTACCTGTTGTCTGGTACCTGGAATTAAAACTTCAGCAAAACCTAAAGTATTTCCCTCATGCTCATCCAGGGCGTGAGGGATTTTCTATTCGTGGAGCGAAAAAATACCTCCAGCTCCACAAAATGCGAGTAACTATCTGATATACAGATACTTACTCGTCTGTTTTTATTGGAGCAGATAGCTCCAATAGATTTATTTTCAAGTTATTGGTTTTCAGTGATTTATGTATTTCTATCGCCGCTTTATTCCCCCGTTTATTGTCTTAAGAGTCCAATACGAATGACTAGACCCTCATACTAAGACAAAGAGGACGCGGCTATCGCAACCGCGCCCCCTTACAGCAGGTAATATTGAGAAGCTATTCTACCAAGTCATCACTTTTGAACTTTTTTGGGCAATGATTTCAAGCCCTTGAGGTCGGTGGCGGCAGCTTCGAAAATGCTGATGGCATAGCCACCTCCTGGCACGGCTGTAAGGTTCACAGCGCTTTTGGTGGTCACGATGCCCTTGCGGATGACATAAGCCTGCGAGTTGGTCTTATAGTCAGCATCCATGGCGTCAGCATAGACCGTAGCAATGTACTTTTTGCCTGGCTCCAGGAAGTTGAACTTGAGATTAGACGTGTGTGCCTGCTCTCCTGTCACACATCCCACGAACCAGTTGCCGGTACCTTTTTCCTTGCGGGCTGCTGTGATATACTCCATGGGCTCTGCCTCGAGGTAGAGCGACTCATCCCAATCACAGGGCACGTCCTTGATGAACTGGAAGGCATCCATGAAACGCTCGTAGTTCTCGGGGAAGTCTGCTGCCATCTGCAACGGACTGTACAGGGTCACATAGAGTGCCAACTGGCCGCAGATGGTGCTGTTGCAATGGTTGCCATTGTAGGTGTTCATCTCAAAGATACCCGGGGTGTAGTCCATCGGGCCTCCCTGCAGACGTGTAAAGGGCAAGATGGCGGTGTGGCCGGGTCGAGTGCCCTCAAAGGCCTGATACTCGGTACCGCGTGCACTCTCGTTACCGACGAGGTTGGGCCACGTGCGGCACAGTCCAGTGGGACGTACGGCCTCATGGGCATTGACCATGATGTGATAGTCGGCTGCCCGCTCGACGGCATGCTGGTAATGGTTGATTTCGAGCTGACTGTAGTGATGTTCACCACGAGGGATGATATTGCCTACATAGCCGGTCTTGACAGCATCATAGCCGTAATCCTTCATGAGCTGGTAAGCACGATCCATGTACTTCTCGTAATTCATCACCGACGACGATGTCTCGTGATGCATCATGATTTTAACACCACGTGAATGGGCATAATCGTTCAGGGCCTTGATATCAAAGTCGGGATAAGGAGTCAGGAAGTCAAAGACTTTTTCCTTCATGTTACCACTCCAGTCTTCCCAGCCGATGTTCCAGCCCTCAACGAGAACCTGGTCAAAGCCATGGTCGGCAGCAAAGTCGATATAACGGCGCACATTGGCATTGTTGGCCGAATGACGTCCCGAAGGACGGGCACGGCTATAGTCGGTCTGTCCCAGTTTTACCGAGGGATAGTCATTGGTATAGTGCCAATCGCCCTTGCCAGAAATCATTTCCCACCACACGCCAACGTACTTGGTGGGATGGATCCAACTGGTATCCTTGATTTTGCAGGGCTCATTCAGATTAAGAATGAGACTAGAAGCGAGCACCTTGCGTGCATCATCAGTGATGAGGATTGTGCGCCAGGGAGTGTGGCAAGGCGTCTGCAGATAGCCTTTCATGCCCTTGGCATCGGGAGTAAGGTGGGAAACGAAGGTGTTGCTGTTACCCACGAGTTCAAGGTGCATGGCAGGATAATCCACTAATGCAGCCTCATGCAGGTTCAGGTAGACGCCGTCGTCGGTCTTGAGTTGCAGCGAGGTCTGCACACCGCTGTCCGAGAAAACGGTCTGTGACAGGTTGCCGGTAATGGTGCCGCGCAACAGGCTGCTGATTTCGCTCAGGCGGGAACGTGTGTACTCATACTCCTGCGTGTCGTAGTCGCCAGCAATCCACCATGCAGTGTGGTCGCCAGTCATGGCGAACTCGGTGCGTTCTTCCTTGACAGTGAAGTAGTTCAGCTTGCCCTCTTGAGGGAACTCATAACGCAGGCCGACACCATCGTCATAGACGCGGAAGCGGATATTCATCAACCGCTCTGTCTTGGGCTGAGCCAAACGCACCAGCAACTCGTTATAGTGATTGCGGATGTTTTTATATTCGCCCCAAACAGGTTGCCACGTCTCGTCGAAGGTCGAAGTCTCCTGTCCCTTGAGGACAAAGCCCTCGAGCAGATCTTCGGCATTGGCAAGATCAAAACCAAGGTGTGACGGCAAGACCACGGGCTCCTGCTTATAGGTCACGCCATAAGTCGGCTGGCCACTTGCTGTGAGCGAGAAGTTCACTTGTATCTGGCCATCGGGCGAGGTGACGGTCTGTGCCGCCACGGCCATGCAGGCCATGGCGAGACACAGGGTCAGGTATTGTTTTTTGAAGCAGTGTAACATATCTATTATTATCCTTAAAAACAAACTTATTTGCTCAGTCGAACAATCTTGCAGCCATGAGCGGGAATGGATGCCGAGAGTGAACTTGCTGTGCCCTCGTCGGCATGCAGCCACAGGTCACGCACTTTCCACTCGCCACTGGCGCCCAGTTGGCTGAAGTCCACGCTGACGGTAGCGTTCTGGTCGCTGCGGTTGAACAAGCCAACAACGTAGTCACCATTCTGCATAGTGCCATACCATATCACATTATTCAGACCCAACTGGTCGTTGAGAGGCTTGCCTACAAAGCCATCGACACGCAGTGCAAGCAGTTCGCTATTGGTATAGAACGACACGTTGTTGCCGATCGTGGACGGTTGGTCGGCCACTGCAACAGGACCACCAGCCATGAGCTGCAACGAGATGGCAGTCTGGCGCTCGGCATCGGTGTCATACTTGTTCAGGCGCAGGAAGTCACCATCGAGAATGACCTGGTTGCGGCCGGTGATGTGTGCCCAATAACTGAATCCGTCAAACTGGTTCATGCTGTTGGGCCAATTGGAATAGGACTTGCCCTTGTCATGCGATGAAGTGTGCCTCCACCCGCCATCACCAGTATCGGCTACGATGCGCACCATGTTACCGTATTTTGCCTCGACCTCGGCATCATTAAAGAGATGGGGCATCACCAACGAGGTGAAGACACCATACTTTTTGGCAGCCTGGGCAATGTAAGCAAGGGCGCGAGCGTAACTCTCACGGCCGTAACCGCGGCCCACCGTACCGGTATAGCGGTCCTTGCCGTCCTCATACCATGACAGGAAGTCCATGCGGATGAATTCCACGCCCAGTTCCTTGTAGTGCTTGAAGAACCCATCGATATACTCCTGTGCACCGGGTTGCTCGCTCACTACCCACGTGAACCACATGTCTTGGGCATTAGGATTCTGAACGGCCTGTTTGCCATTATACACAAGGTCCCCAAAGGTGTAATTTGTCCCCTGAACCTTGGTGTTCAGCGGACCGTGAATCCACAACGGGTTGTCATAGACGCCCAATTTGAGGCCACGGGATTTACACTTGGCCACGAGATCGGCAAGTGACATTGAGCCGTAATGTGTCATGTATCCCGAGGCATCTTTGGCCTGCATGGGGATGAAACCGTCGGTGCACACCATGTCATAGCCGTAAGGCTTCAGGTCGGTGGCTACCCAATTGATGATTTCGTCCCACTGGGCCTCGGTCAGGTCCATATCGCTGTTGCTGACTCCCGCATGTTCCTGTTCGATGCAGTACTCATACACGCTCCAGTACAGGGGAGCCTTTACGCCGTCGTGAATACCCTCAACGACTGGCAGATCGGGCAATTCGGCCTTAGGCGGATAACGCATTTCGATATCATCGTTACATGCGCCCAGCATGGTAAGGGCAGCCAACGCGATGGATAATAATATGCTCTTTTTCATATCTTATGTATTTAATTAGTCATTGGTGATTTCTTCCACTTGAATCGTCCAGTGCTCCAGATCAAAGGTGATGCGGTAGTTGGCCGATTCTTCAACACGCCACTTGTCGTCAGGACCGTTGGTGAAGACGAAGTTGGGGTTTTCAACTCCAGTCTTGTTGATCTTGCAGTCGGCAAAGGTGGGACGGATAAAGGGCACATCCCAGCTGCCGGTAGCGATGCAGGCCTTCATCTCGCCGGGGACGAGAGTGCCCTCATACTTGAAGATATACTGCGACACCTTGGTCAACTGTGTCGGGGCATCGATACTCCAGCCGTTGGGGGTGGCATCACCGACGATATAAACGGCCTCCGCTGATATGGGTTCAGGTCCAACGGGGTCAAGTTCACCCAGGTATTCCGCCTTCAACGTGTAGTTCTCCAAGTCAAAGGTCAGTCGGTACTTACCAGCCTCTTCGACCTTCCACTTGTCATCAGGATTGGCTACGAAGATGAATTCAGGACTCTCAACGCCATCTTTGTTAATCTTGCACTCTGCAAACGTGGGACGGATGAAGGGCACACCCCAGTCACCTGAAGCGATGCAGGCCTTCATTTCACCCACATTGAGCGGACCTTCATACTCGAAGATATAAGTGGACTTCTTCTCGAGCTGGGTGGGAGCATCAATGTTCCAGCCGTTGGGTGTTGCATCACCTACCATGTAGACCACATCGGTCACGATAGGCTCGATAACAGGAGCGTCGGGCTCACCAGTGTACTCGGTGGACATGGTCCAGTTCCTCAAGTCAAATGTCAAGCGATACTTGCCTGCATCCATAACGCGCCACTTGTCGTCGGGGTCACCGGCATGCATACCAAACTTCGCGTTAGTGATGGCCGTGCGGGAAATCTCGGTACCGTTCACGAGGGGACGGATGAAGGGAGCATCCCAACTGCCAGTCGTCAGACAAAGCTTTATTTCACCCTTGTTTAGAGAACCCTCCCAAGTGAAAATCAAGGGGTCGGCCTCGGTAGCCGTCAGCGGCGTGGGATTGCCGATGTCCCAACCATTGGGCGTAGCATCACCCACCATGTAGAGTGTAGAGGTCTTGATGGGCAGGTCGCCCTCAATGATAATCAGGTCTTTCTCGTCCTCACAGGCTGTCAGGCCCATACCCAGCATGATGCCGGCAAGAACGAACATTATATATTTCAGTTTCATATCTTTTTATTGATTTAGATGGGTGACAAACATTATTTGTTATAACCGGGATTCTGCACCAGTGCAGGATTGGCGTTGAGGATGGGACGCATGATGGGGAAAATCTTGGTGTGATCATCGGCATCAGGATTCTTGTCCCACCATGAGCCAGAAGTGAACTTGCCAAAACGGATCAGGTCGATGCGGCGACGGCTCTCGGCGAAGAACTCACGGCCCCACTCGTCGAGCATCTCGTCCATGTCAAGAACGGCTGCACCCTCGGGGGCATAGAGCACCGTTGAAAGATTGGCCTCGGGATAGTTGCGGCGGCGCACACTGTTGAGCAGCCGTCCGGCCTCGGCCTTTTTACCTGAGCGCAGTTTGCATTCAGCCAGTGAATAGATAATCTCGGGCAAACGGATTTCGGTGTAGTCACTCTCCATCTGGTGGGCATCATCGTCGCTATAGAAGGGGTATTTGGCAAAGTGCCAGCCCGAGTTGTGGTCACCGTCACGCAGCGTGCTGCTAGAAGCAGAAAGCCACCTGTCAGGAGCAAGACCCTGGAATTTGCCCACGGCATCACGGATGTACAGGTCATAGGCCACCTCGGGAGCTTGGACGCGCTTGGTGGCGCCATTCTCGTCCTTGTACTCCAGATAGCCATAGATGAACATTCCCTCGCGGGTGCTATTGCCCAGGTTGCGGTAAAGTTTCATGCGCTCATCGCCATCATACTTGCGGAACTTCTCGATGGGCATACCCAGCTGATAGTTATATTTCTCACCATTGGGAGCAAAACTAGGCGAAGCGGCATACTTGGTGTTGTGGTCGCCACCCTTGCTCTTGGAATCGTTGAGATAGTAACGTGCACGCGCGGGAACGGTCCACCAGTAGGTGTCGCCCTGATAGTGCCAGAAACTGTAACCGGGAGCGCCAGGGAAGCCGAAGATGACCTCGTCGCACTCGTCGTTGTTCCAGTCAAAGGCTGCATCCCAGCGGTCGGCTACTTCATATTGGCCGTATTGACCGTCAAGGATGGCTTGGGCCACTTGCTCACACTCATTATAGCGAGCCTCGCCGATGTAAACCTCGGCATTCAGATACAGGCGCACCAGCAGTGCTGCAGCGCCGGCTTTGGTCCACTGGCCCTGAATGCCGGCATTGGAACCGAGCGAAGTCTTCTCGGCAAGCATGGGGATGCACTCCTTGAGGTCGCTCTCGATGAGGTCAAAGATGACCTTGGGCTCAACCTGGGTCTCGGTATTTTGGGAGATATCACTATAGCTCACTGCCAGAGGCACATTGCGGAAGCCATCAAGCAGGCGCAGGTAGAACCATGCACGCAGCACCCGGCACTGGGCCTTGAGGTTGTCAAACTCGGCATCCGAGAAACCATAATTCTTCGGCGTGAGTTTCTCCAGGTCCTCAATCACATAGTTGCATTGCATGATACCCTGGAAACAGCCGTTCCATTCGCTCTGGGCATCACCGCCGTCTTCCACATTCCACTCGTGATAGTGCAGGCGACGCCACTTGCCACCATCGTCCCACCAGCCGTCGCGGGTTGGGGTAATCAACTGGTCGGCAGTCAGCTCGTTGAGCACATGACGGCTCTGGATGCTCCAGAAGGCGTGTTCAAAAGGACGGAAGGTAGCCCTTACCACGTCATTCTTGGTGTTATAATAGTTCTGGGTTCCCACCTGGTCATACAGTGTCTCGTCCAGGTCGGTGCAGCTTGCCAGTGTACCGAGGCACAGGGCTGCCATCATCATATATAAATGGATACGTTTCATTGTCTTCATGATTTAATAGGATTATCAGAAATCAACTTGCACACCGACGATAAGTTGTCGAGTAGAGGGGAAATAGGTGCGTGAACCCTGTCCACCGGGAGTCAAACCATTCACTTGATAGGTCGAGGGATCAACACCGCTGAACTTGGTCAGAGTGAACAGATTCTTGGCTGTCGTGAACACGCGCACGCGGTCCAGGAATCGCCAATTGTTGGGCCTGAACGTGTAGCCCAGGGTCACCATGTCGAGTTTCAGATAATCACCACGCTCGAGGAAGTAATCACAAACCACGGGGTTGGCCGACGATGAAATCTCAAAATTCTTGGCATAGGCTTTCTTCAGGCGGTTGCCGGTGAAGTTGCGGGTGCCGTAGTAGAAATCATGGATATTGAAAATATCGAAGAAGAATGCTCCACGGAAGAAGAGCGACAAGTCGAAGTTGCGATAGCGGAAGGTGTGGCTCATCGACATCGTGAATTTAGGCATACCGTTGCCCACCTGCTGGCGGTCGGCGTCGCTGGCCTGGGAGGCGCGGATGATGTCGCCGTCGCGGTCATAGACAAGCCACTCGCCCTCGGTGGAGTGACCGGCATACTTCCACATGAAGAAGTTGCCCAAGGACTCGCCCTTCTGGATGCGCTGCAGGTTATAGAAAGGATAGGGATCCTCGGTGCCGCACACGTCGTAGTAGTCCTGTCCGACATACTGCGAGTTGCTGAAATCCAAGAACTTATTGCTCATTGTGGTTCCCACAAGGTTGATGTCATAACCAAAGGTCGGGGTGTCCACAGCCCTAAAGTTCAGATCGAACTCAAAACCGGTATTCTTCATCGTACCCACGTTGACAAAGGTCTCGTCAAACAGGTAAGGAGGAACCGATACCTTGTAGTTACCGAGCAGATCCTGCTGGCGGCGGCTGAAGTAGTTGAGCGAACCGTACAGGCGGTTATTAAACAAGGAGAAGTCAAGGCCAACGTTCCAGTTCTTGCCCTTCTCCCACTTGAGGTCGGGATTCACATTCTTGGAGGGGCCCCAAACCTGGAAGTACTTGCCATTGTAGAAATAGTAGCCAAAGCCTGTCATTGTGTTGAGCGACAGATAGCTACCGAAGTCCTGGTTGCCCGTCACACCGAAGTCAGCACGCAGCTTCAGGTCGTTGATCCATGTGATGTCCTTCATGAAGTTCTCGGACGAAATGCGCCAACCGGCCGAAATGGCGGGGAAGTTACCCCACTTGTTGTCGATACCGAATTTTGACGAACCCTCATGGCGCAGCGATGCCGTCAGCATGTAGCGGTCATCGTAGTTGTAGCTCACGCGGCCAAAGAAGGCAATCAGCTTGGCATCATTCTGATAGCTGCCCATCATGACTTCACCCTCTTCCTTGGCATACTCGCCCGAGCCCAGATTGTCGGAGGTCAGGCCGTCGTTGGGGAAATCCTTGTTCTCGGCATTGAAACCGGAATACTTGGAATATTGGTAGGAATAGCCCGCCATACCCTTGATATAATGCAGGCCGAACTTGCCGGAATAGTTAGTCAACCATTCGAAAACATACTGGCTTTCCTTGCCGTAGGAACGACTGGCTTCACCCTCGCGGCCATTGTTGATGGCGATGGTGCTCGTTGAGGGACGGAACCAACTGTTGTCGTTACTGTACTGGTGGTCGGCAAACATCACCTGGGT
Organism: uncultured Prevotellaceae bacterium; assembly: GCA_946186345.1. Taxonomy (GTDB): domain Bacteria; phylum Bacteroidota; class Bacteroidia; order Bacteroidales; family Muribaculaceae; genus Sodaliphilus. The sequence goes on from CAMHMV010000033.1 coordinate 8,901, forward strand.
TGACAAGTTGTGGGGAGAATCTTCGTTTTTGGCCAGCAGGGGCAATAGATTCAGTTTCACCGTGCCATCCCAGTCCAGAAGCTTGGTGATTGCATGGTCTTTCTCGATGCGCTGGCGCTCAACAGGATTAGAGCCAACGACCTGCCCTTGGAAATTATAATACAGGGAAGGATCGTCGGGATTCATCAGCGGAGTGGTCGGGTTGGCCTCGATAGCATCCTTGAACACGCTCCAGTCGGCATTGTCGCGGTAGATAATGCGCGGAGCGATGTTGGCGGTCAGGGTGAACAGGCCGTTCTTGGTCGTGTGCATGACTGCGGCACGGGCGCCATATTCCTCACGCTTTGACCTCAAGTCGATACCATGGGCATTGCGGTAGTCAGCGCTCACGCGGTAGTTGCTCTTGTCATTACCGCCGCTCAACGTCAGCGTGTGCTGCATGGCTCCGCCTGTGCGGCTGGTCTCATCGAGCCAATCGATGTTGCCGCCCAGGTCCACGCCAGTGTCACCCCATCCAAGACGGACGTCACGGTATTCTTGAGCGTTCATCATCTGTAATTCCTTGTTGATGAAGTCCCAGGAATACTGCCCCGAATAGGAAGTGTGGGTTTGGCCATCTTTGCTGCCTTTCTTGGTCGTGACAACAATCACACCATTAGAACCGCGCGTACCATAAATAGCCGAAGCGGCACCGTCCTTCAACACGTCAAACGAGGCGATGTCATTGGGGTTGATGTTGGTCAGGTTGCCTCCTGGCACACCGTCAATAACGATGAGCGGGCCCAAGCCCGCCGAACGCGACGAGACGCCACGAATCTGGATGCTTGCCTGGTTGTTGGGGTCGCCGGTACCGGTATTGGTAATCGAGACACCGGCCACCTTGCCCTGAATCATCATTGACGGATCAAGGGAGCTGACCGTCAAGAAGTCCTTTTCGCTCACATGCGAGATGGCCGAGGTAAGTTCCTTCTTGTCCATCGTTCCGTAACCGATAACCACGACCTCATTTAGCATCTGGTCATCGTTGGACAATACAATAGTGAGATTGGTCTGTCCGTTGACTGCAATTTCCTTCGGTGTATAACCGATATAGGAAACTGAGAGAATGGCATTCGTGGGAACGGTCAGCGTGAAATTGCCATCGAAATCGGTCACAGTTCCGTTACTCGTTCCCTTCTGCTGGACAGTAGCCCCGATCAGAGTCTCTCCAGCTTCATCAGTCACAGTGCCTTGCACGGTAATGTCCTGCGCAAGCACGATCATGGGCATCAGCAGCGTCAGCAAGCCGATGACCAAGCGTTTTGATAGAAGTTGCTTCATTTTGTTCATATTAATCGATATTAAACGGTTTGAAAACTATCGCAAATTTATTGTCCATTATAATGCAATGTACACCTCAGTAAAGCAACGGTAAACTCATCGGAAATTTTCAACAGTTTATCTAATTGAAAATCCGAAAGTTATAAAATGGGCTAAAAATCATATAGTAAATTCTCTAAATTCAGAAAAAAGCATTATTTTTGCCGAAAATCTCTTGAATTATGAATAGATTGCTATTAATACTGTCCGCCATCCTTGTTTGCTTTGGGGCATTTGCCGCCCAGGAGGAGTTGCTCAGTCAGCTTGATGACGCCATCCTTCACAAGGGGAAAGTCATCAAGGCCAAGGAGGCAAAAATCTCGGTCCTGAAAAAAAGACTTAGCACCACTTTAAGCAATAAGCAGGATTTACAGACGCTCGATGACCTCTATAACGAATATCACGTCTTCAAGTTTGACTCGGCGCTGGTCTATGCCGAGCGAGGCTTGACACTGGCGCGTGCACTGCAGGACATTCATTACACATGCCTGTTCACATGCCACAAGGCTGAGATTCTCGCCATCGGAGGCTTGTTTGCTGAAGCAGAAGAATGTCTAAAAGGGCTGAACGAGCAACAAATCGATGAAAAGATCCGGTTTAAGTATTACTATACCCTATTCACCGTCTATTCTTATTGGGCTGATTATTGTAACGACCAGATGTACGCACCTCGATACCGTGAACGCTCTCATCAATTTCTGAGTCAGGCATTAGCATATCTGAATGCCGGAGACCCTTTATATGACTTTTTTCAAGGCGAGCGATATGTGTATGTCAACAAGAACGACAGTCTCGCGCAAAGCCATTACAAGCAGGTGCTGTTGACGGCTGCCCCCGATTCAAGGCCCTATGCCATGGCTGCTTTTGCCCTGGCAGGACAATACAGAATGGCTGGCGATGAAAAAGGTTATGTCGATCATCTCATCAAGGCAGCTCTGGCCGATGTGAAAGGCTGCACAATGGAAAATGTGGCACTGCAACAGCTTGCCTTATCACTATTTGAAAATGATAATCATGATCTAGCCCGTGCTCAGAATTACATCAGCTCATCACTCGAAGACGCTCAATTCTACAACAACCGTTTGCGCATCCTTGAAATCTCTCGCACCATGCCCCAAATCGTCACAGCCTATGAAACTATGATTAAAGGTCAGAACAGGAACCTGCGCAATTCTGTCATCTTTATATCGCTGCTGGTTTTAGGATTGTTACTGACGTCTTTTTACATCCACCGTCAGAACAAACTGCTCGCTGCCCGCCGTAGCGAGTTGGCTGCTAACAACCTGCAATTGAAGGAACTCAATGGACAATTGTCGGCAAGCAACCACGAGCATCAAGCCCTGAACAGCCAGCTACATGAACTGAATCAGCAACTCTTGGATACCAACAAGCACCGTGAGACGCTGGCATCGGTGTGTATCAAACTGTGTGCAAAGTATATCGAGAAACTCAATAACTATCAGACGCTGGTGAAACGCAAGATCAAGGCCAACCAACCCCAAGAATTGCTTCATACCATAACATCAAACCGCTTATCGGAAGAGGACGCTTCGACATTCCTTCACAATTTTGACAAAGCATTCCTCGAACTATATCCTACCTTTATCAAAGAATTCAATGCACTGCTACAGGAAGGTGAACGTTTCACCCCCAAGTCACCCGGCACGATGACGAC
>CAMHMV010000034.1:0-11053 GCA_946186345.1 uncultured Prevotellaceae bacterium
CTTTCTCGTCGGTGTCGATGTAGTTGATCATCGTCTGATAGGTCGAGAAGGTGATACGGGCATTGGTGTCGGGGTCTTTATCCTCGCTCAGGATGGAGGTGGTCATGTGGGGCAGCAGTTTCACGAAGTTCTTGTGCGCCTGACTGACCAACGGAATCCTGTCGGCAAGGAACAGGACGTTCTTTACCCATCCGTTGCGGGTCAGCACGTCAACCAATGAGATGGCGACCCTCGTCTTGCCCGTTCCTGTCGCCATCACCAACAAGCCTCGACGATGCTTGGTATTGAAGTGTTCACACACCGATTTAATCGCCATCTTCTGGTAATGGCGGTCGGTGATGCTGTCCTTCACGCTGAAGTCGGTGATGTCGTGCCGTTTTCTTTTCTGTATGAGCAATTCCAGGTCAGCCTCGGTGTGGAAAGCGTAGAGGCGACGGGGCGGATAGCCCAGTCCGTCGATGATATTGGTCTCAAAGCCGTTGCTATAGTAGATGACAGGCTTCACCCCATATCGCTTTTCAAGGCAATCGGCATACAGTTCAGCCTGGTGCTTGCCCTTGACGGGAGAAACGCTCGTCTTTTTAGCCTCAATCACAGCAAGGGGCAGACCATTGCTGCCGAACAGGACATAGTCACAATAGCCCTTGCCCTCGGCATTGGGCATTCCTTCTACCTCGACTTCTATGCAAGCCTTTGAGGGCTGAATCGCTCCCTCGGTGTCCAGCACATCCCATCCTGCCTCTTTCAGCATCAGGTCGATGTAGAGTTTCCGTGTCTCGGCCTCGCTGATGTCGGGCAATGCGACTTCCTCGACAGGAGTCTTGTCCTCGACGGCCTCCTTGTCGGCTGCCTCGACGATGGTTGAGGTGGGTGTTACCGTTACCTTGGCAGGGGTGATGACCGGTGCTTGCGGGCTGCCTGGAATGAGGGTTTTGTCGAAGGGAACTATCTCCTTGATAAAGGTGAGCTTGTGCAGGATGGCGGCGATGACATTGTAGAGGTTAAGCAAGCAGAAGAACGACTCGCTCCGTGACACATGCCTGCCATGGGCACCGTTGTTGCCCACCTTACGCACATAGTGGACCGCATTCATTACCCGCTGGTCGCCGATGAACTCTCGGAACACCTCGCCATCCACAAGTTCAAACAGGGACACCCGCTCGGGTGCGTCGATGTGCTTCATCACATAGAGTGCCCTGACGATATACTCCAAGGCTTTCCTGGCGCTAACGGCACTCAGGTCAGGATTACTCACCTGCATCTCCTCGGCCGCTGAGCAGAAGTTGTGCAGGTCACTCAACCCCAATTCTTGTAGATAGTCGAAGTTCCTCATAGTCATTTTTCTTTAGTGATAGGGCTTATAAGGCCTATAAGGCCTATTAGCCATATAAGTTCTCTATTCCTCTTTCTTGCCTCCTGGGTTATTGCGGTAATTGATTCTCGCTTGATACATCCGTTCCTTGATGCCGCCGTTTTTCACAAAGTCATCTTGCAAACGGTTAATGAGCTTGCGCAGCATGTAGTCCTCTTGATGAATGAGCGTGATGGCGATATTGGCTATCGTCTCGGCACTGCGCGTTTCTATTGCATCTCGGTAAAAGGCGCTGTCGTTATGCTTGGCGCAGACCCTGCGGGTCTGAACGCTGCGCGGGTCATCGGTGGCCCATTGCTGCAGTTTCCTCACCCTCAGGTAGTCCTCATAGTCAATGAGCAGTTCATGCAGGCTGGCTTTCGCTACATTGGTGAGTTTAAGTTCCGTTTCACTTGATGTTGATGATGCCGCACTCCCCTCGGCAATGTTTTGCTTGCCGCTTCGTGCCGCTTGAATCATCTGGTCAATCGTGCGATCACCTTTTGACAGGAACTTGTGGGCAAAGTAATAGGTAATATCATAGATGCACTCAGCCTTTTGAAAAACGATGAGCGATTGATAATTGCCTTGATTGGGTAAGAAACTTTCCATGTTCACCTATGTTTTTTATCCGAAGTATTTATCCATTGTGCAGTCAAACATCGTTTGTGTCTCCTCAATGGACTGTTGAACAAGTGCCTTTTGCCGCTCTATCGCCTCTATCTTTTGAACATAGTCTTTTTGAAGTTGCAACGGTGGTACGATCACCTTAGTTTTTTTAGCATTGGTGATTGTGTAAGTTCCTACTACGGCTGCATTTGCATTGCCCTGTATTTGGTCCATAACAAACGGTGTTGCATATTGGTCTTTAATAAATCTTGATTCACAAAGACCCTTACTTTTGAACCACAATATATTACCATCTTTGAAGTAGAACCTATCCTCGGCCTTAACTATATAGCAAACACCAAGTGTTCCTACCGCTGTAACCATAATATCTCCTTTTGACGGAACACCATATTTTCCTGCATATTCGCTATACAATTCTTCCGAAACGAATATAGGTGAATCAATTGGCTCATTTTTGGCGAATTTCACAATTTCTCTTGCTCTATAAAAAGGAATACCTTCGTTTTGCCATTGAGATTCAAAAACTCTTTTACTTGAACCAATATCAAATAATTCAACCATACACTTGACTTCCCATCCTTTAGGATTGTCGATGGGGTCGCCAAACATGGTGTAGAAGATGGACTGTGCGAGTTGGTCGTAGGCTTTGAGTTGTTCTTTCTTCTTCTCGATGATGCCCGAAAGCAAGTCAAGTTCCGCAACAATCCGCTCCTGCTCCGCAACGGGCGGCACAGGAATTGTTGTTTTTTTAGCCCTAACGATTGTGAAAGTGCCTACAGTAGCGCCATTACAATTCTCAATCTGTTGCCTTAAGTAGTTTGATTTGAAAGCATAGTTTACATAGAAAGGATTGGTTCCTTCTTTTGACTTAAACCACAGGATGTTACCATCTTTAAAATAGAATTTATCATTTTCCCTGACAATGTAGCACACACCTAATGTTCCAACACCTGTAACCATCAAATCCCCACATTTGGGTATGCCATACTTATTTGCGTATTTTTCATATAATTCCTCATCAATAAACAAGTCATTATCTACATATCCATCACGTGACAGTTTTACTATTTCACGGGCACGATAAAAAGGAACCCCTGCATTTTTCCACTGAGATTCATAGACTCGTTTACTTGACCCTATATCAAATAGATCTCCCAGTTTCTTATATGTCCAGTCTTGTTTGTTCATTGGTCGTTTGTCGTTTGGTGCAAAGTTACAAATTTCTGATTGAATGGCAGGGAATAATGCGAAATAAAAAAGGCGGTGCCCGTTTTAGTGAGAGCACCGCCCATGCTGGTCGTCCGTTCATTCGTTCATACGGACGTGTGTGGGGATTAATCTTTAGGCTTGTTTACAGGCTCGGTCGTTTCCTCCCAGTCACCAATTTGGCAAACACCAGTGACAGGCACCTTGAAAGTGAATTTTATCGTCTTGCCGTCACGGGAATTGCGAACCGAGATGGTCTTCACCTCACTTTCGCTGTCGATGTTGATGTGAATGCCGTTGACAATGTAGTCGGCAAGCAGGTCAACGAGTTTGGTTAAATTGATTTTCTTTTTCATGGTAAATAATAATTTAAATAGTGAATAAAATGTGTACATGCGAACGAACGAATGAACGGATGAAAAGGTAGGTATTGTATAGTTTAATGACAGAAATGAAATTGTTGTGTCAAAACTATCGATGACACAATTTCATCCGTTCATTCGTTCGTTCAATTTATATATATTATAACGGACGAACGGACGAAACTTCGGCTGCTGTCTTGAGCCTTACCTTCGACCTGTCCACCTCGACGAGCAACCCCATTGCCAGGGCTTGCTTGATGATCTCGTAGCAACGTGTTCGCTGGTAGGGATGCTTCTTGGCCAGTTGCTCAACGATGTCGCTGCGCGTGATGGGACTGCCGTCCTGGGGAATGATGTCGGCAAGCATGTCACGCAGTTGCTGCTCGCTCTCTCGTTTCTCGAGTAGCATCTGTCGCTTGCGGTCGGCAGCGCCGTCCTTGGGGATGGCGTTCTCGTCGAGTTTGAAAACCAGTCCTCCGCTTTGGCGGTGACGCGACACGGGATGGCTGACGAGAAATATCTCGCCGTGCTTCTCAACCTGGAACACGTCGCTGCACTTCTGATAGAGCATGGTGCCGATGTGCCCCTTCATCATCCTGTCATGGCTGCCCTTGTTCTGGTGCATGACCACAACGATGCAGCAGTTGTGCTTGTTGGCGAGGGCTGCGAGTTGGTTGACCATAATCTGGCTCTCGATCACGTCGTTGTAGTTGTAGATGAGGTCGGCAATACCGTCAATGATGACCAGGTCGGGGTGCTCAATCTCGATGGAGCGCTTCACAAACTCATAGCGGGAAATCTCATTGCAGGCGTTGTTGCTGTCGATGTTGGCATCCCGCAGGCAGGAAACCTCGATGTCGCCATGCCTCTCCTCGGGGGTAATGGACCAGATGGTCTTGAGGATGCGCGCCGAGTCGTTCCTCGCCTGCTCGGTGTCGATGAACCGCACCTTGCCGTGCTTGATCACGTTCTCACAGTTGGTAAAAGTGTTGGACCCCAGGAAGATGGCCGCCAGGATGTCGCAGAAGAAGGTCTTGCCGTTTTTCCACTTGGCACTGACGGCAACCAGGTTACCCTTGGGCAGGGTGGGGACGTCCCCGATGCGGATGAGGTACTCGGGCTCGGGGTAATCGACGTTGCCGTCGATGACATACTTCTCCTTGATGTTGGAGAATTCTTTTACCTCCTTCTTCTCTTCAAGGAGGCGTTCTTGCCACATGAGTGGCTGTAGCGTGTCTTTCATGGTAAAAAAAATTTAAAAATTAATGAATGAATTATGACTTTCACAATTCGCACTGCAAAGATAAGGTAAAAATACCATATTATACAAGAAAAAAGGCAGGAAATATTTGCATAATACCAAAAGGCTACCGTTATCGGTAGTCTTTTCAAGGCCTATCGGGGATGGTTATCTCAAGATTAAGGCGTTGCCGTCGAAGGCGCAGATTTCGGCAGCAAGGTGGTTCATGTTATGGAAACGGCTATAGTCGCTATCGGCAGGCACCCCGTTGACCGCCGCCATGGCATTGAGTCCCCATGGTGCGAGAATGAGCAGGCTGCCGTTGGCACAGGCCTCAAATCGCTTCCGCTCGGGCTTCCAATAGGCAGTGATGGGTTCTTTCTGGATATGGATGAGAGGGTAACCGTTGTTGAGGCATTCGTTTTTCATCATCAGTTCGCCTTTTGAGATGCCGGGGGTGACAATGACGGTGGCTCCTTGCATGATGGCATCCACCCATTGCTGATGCTGGCGGGCATAGTCGGGCGTGGTCTCGTAGGGCTCCCTGGTGACAGGATGCAGGCGGTGGCATTGCACCTGCACCTTGCAAGGCCGTCGCAGCAGGAAGAGATTGCCGAAGGTGCCATAGTCGCGCCCTCCGATTTGGACATGGAGGCTGCGCTGCATCAACTGGGGCAAGACACGTCGCAGGATGGCGCGTCGCGGGTTGTCGTGAACGTAGGCGATCATCGCCTCGCGGTGCCGCTGGTCGAGGCACACCGTGTCGTCGTAATTGTCGTCGAACAGCGGTCGTTGCTCCCTGCCCACCAGTGCGTAATATTCCTGCCGCTGCCGTTTGGACATGGCACGGATGAGGGCGCCCTCGTTGTCGTAGAGGCGGGTCTTCTCGCGCAGCCATGCCGGTGCTTGCGGGCTATGGCAATGGTCCGATATCGGGCGATTGATGGAAGGGCCGTGCCCCTGTTGCCGCTGCCAGTGGCTGGTGCAGGCGGCCTTGAAGGCCTGCATGATATCGCCCAGGCTCCACTGCATGGGCTCCAGCACTTCAAGCACGCCGTGGAAATGATCGGGCATGCAGACGCTGGCGTGTACTGTCACGCGATTGCCGTGAGTCGCCTGTTTCTCGGGGATGGTTTCCCACGCCTGCTTTACCGCTTCGCCCAGCGGTGACAACGCGACACTGGGATGTCTGACATCATCGCCCAGCCGTCCAAGCAACGGTGCCCTCCCGCTCACCACCAGGGTGATGAGGTAGGTCCCCCTACCGTAGTAGTCATGGCCTGGATTGCGGGGACGATAGGACGTCTGTATCATGGCTATAGGTACTTCTCCTTGAACTCTGCCATGGCGTTGTTGATGTCCTGTTGCAGGGTGGCTATCTTGCCGAAGATGACCTCGGGAGCCTCGTATTCGACCTTGACACGCTCCACTTCCTTGTACTTGTTGATGCTCAGGTCGTAGTCGTTATTGCGGATTTCCTCGACGGGAACGAGGAAGGACTGCTCCTTGCGTGTCCTTGTCGCCTCGGCATCCATGTTCTTGAAACGGGCAATCACGTCGGGGATGTCATTCTCAGGGCACTCGGTGCGCTTTTGGTCGAGGGTATAGCCATCGGCTTTCATGTCGTAGAACCACACCTTGTCCGTGCCGCCCGCATTGGTCTTGGTGAAGACAAGCACAGCAGTGGAGACTCCTGAATAGGGTTGGAACACACCTGATGGCATCGAAATCACCGCTTGCAGCCGTTGGTTGTCGATGAGTTCCCGTCTCAACGCCTTGTGGGCGGTACTGTTGCCGAACAGCACACCATCAGGCACGATGGAAGCACAACGGCCACCCATTTGCAGCATACGGATGAACAGGCTGACAAACAGCAACTCGGTTTTCTTGGTCTTGGTGATGGCAAGCAGCGACTTGCTCACCGCCTCATTGTCAAGGCTGCCTGTGAAGGGCGGATTTGCCAAGCACAGGGTGTAACGGTTCTCGTCGGTGTTGTCGGTGGAGAGGCTGTCTCGGTATTGGATGTCAGGGTTATCGACACCGTGCAGCATCAGGTTCATCGCTCCAATGCGAAGCATCGTGAAATCGGTGTCAAAGCCGTGCAGCATCTCGTTCTTGTAATGGTGGGCATTCTCCTTCTTCAACAGTTCGGATTTGTAATGCTCACGCACATACTTGGCACTCTCGACGATGAATCCTGCACTGCCCATAGCGGGGTCGCAGATGGTGTCCTTCAAGGTGGGCTGCATGATTTCAACCATCATACGGATGATGTGTCGAGGTGTGCGGAACTGACCGTTGTTGCCCGAAGCCGCCATCTTGCTGAGCACATACTCATAGACATCGCCCATCGTGTCACGGTTGTTCATGTCGAGGTGGTCGATACCCTCAACAATCTTGGTGAGGGTTCTTGGGCTTTGAATCAAGAATGTCGCATTCTCCATGAAACGGCTGTAAGCCGATTCCTTGCCGCTACTCAGGTTCTTGATGAACACAAACACGTCCTTGCTGACGATGCGGTACATCGTCTCGGGGTCATAGTTTTTGAACGTGCTCCACCGCAAGTCTTCGTAGGGCACGTTGCGGTCAGTCTCAGGATTGTGCCATGACCCGTAGCCGATGGTCGGCTCCGACACCGCCACTCCCATAGCGTTGGCATTGGCCTCCTTGGTGCGCTGAGCGTCATCGAGCATCTTCATGAAGAACAGATAGGTCATCTGCTCGAGAATGGTGATGGAGTTGGTGATACCACCGGTCCAAAAGGTGTCCCAAATACTGTCTATTCTATTTTTGATTTCTCCTGTAATCATTGGCCTGGTATTATAGCATTGAACCACAAAGGTACTATAAAAAATTAAAACTACTGGTACAAAACGAACAAACGGACGAACGGATGAAAACAAAAAGTACAACAAACACAAGGCTGTCTAGTGAGAAGCGATTGTGCCTGTTGTACTGATTGTCTTTCTTGCTCTACTGTAGGTCTTCTTGTTTAGTTGGCGTAGAGCATGTTGATGGCTTCGTTGAGTTTGCGCTCGTCCTTGAGGCCGTCGTTCTTGAAGAGCATGATCTTGTCCATGACGCGGTTCAGGTAGTCGATGCTCTCGTTCTTCTCCTTCTTGTTGTAGACCTTCCAGTACTTGGTGCCCTTGATGGCTTTTTCAAACTTCTTGTAAACATCGGTGGCCGAAGACTGGTAAGCCCACTTGGTCTTGGCGAGAGCGGTCTTCTGCTTCTCAAGGCAGTCTCTGAGGTCCTTGGTGTATTCGCCGTATTTCTCGATCAGTTCTTTCTTCTTGAGCACCTCTTTGGTCTCCATGCCCTCGAAGCTGGCGAGCGCGTCATCGACGTCCTCCTTGTTGAAGGGGTTGTACAACACGTCGACGATTTCCTGGTCATAGACCATGTCGTCGCGTTTGGCGAATTTCTCCTTGCGGGTCTTGGTCTCGGCTTTGATGTCCTTTTCCAACTCTTTCTTCTTGTTCTCGAGTTCCTTGAGTTGTGACTTGAGGTCGTCGATGCGGGTCTCCAGGTCCTTGATGGCGGCTTCCTTCTCCTGGATGTTTTTCTCGTGCTGCTCGATGTCCTTTTCGAGTTGCTGAACGTCGGGCGTCGTCTGCTGAGCCATGGCGTTGGGTGTCATGGCAGCCATAGTCATTAAGGTCAGTGTGATGACCATCAGTTTAATTCTTTTCATTGCTATTCGTATTATAAAAGTTGAATTGTGAGGGCAAAGATAGTAATTTGTTTTCAGATTTCAGTTTCTGGGTTTCAGTTTTTTGTCAATGATGGGGTATATAAAAAGCGAAAGTGTACTTTTTCACAAAAGCACACCATCTTCATAACCAAAATTCAAGTATATATTTGTTCTGTTCTTGTTAGCTTTATCTCATAAGTTATGATATTCCTTTTTCTTTTCTGGTTGCAAAGTTAATAAGAAAGTTTTAAACGAACCAAATATTTTTATATGTTTTAGAATATAAATTCCAGATTTTTTAAGCAAGGCACACCTTAAATCTTTGATTGATTGTAAGATGTGCCTTTTTGCGTTTGCAAGATTTTTTGGATTTCGGCTTATTTCTCCCTGAAAAATATGTTGATGGGGGTGCCGTGCAGGTCCCAATGCTCGCGGATCTTGTTCTCCAGGTAGCGCTTGTAGGGGTCCTTGACCCATTGCGGCAGGTTGCAGAAGAAGATGAACGTGGGCACATGGGCTCCCTTCAACATGGTGATGTACTTGATCTTGACATACTTGCCCTTGACAGCAGGGGGCGGGTAGGCCTGGATGTCGGCTTGCAGCACGTTGTTGAGCTGGGAGGTGGGGATGGTGAGACGGCGGTTGTTGTGGACGTCAATGGCGGTCTGCAGCACCTTGTGGATGCGCTGCTTGGTGAGCGCCGAGCCAAAGATGATGGGGAAGTCGGTGAACGGTGCGAAGCGGTCACGGATGGTGGCCTCGAAGTGGTCAAAGGCCTTCTGTGACTTGTCGAGGGCGATGTCCCACTTGTTGACGAGCACGACCAGACCCTTGCGGTTCTTCTGGATGATGGAGAAGATGTTCACGTCCTGGGACTCGATGCCGCGGGTGGCGTCGATGAGCAGGATGCACACGTCACTGTTCTCGATGGCGCGGATGGAACGCAGCACCGAGTAGTACTCGATGTCCTCGTTCACCTTGTTCTTCTTGCGGATACCGGCGGTGTCCACGAGGTAGAAGTCAAAGCCGAACTTGTTGTAGCGTGAGTAGATGCTGTCGCGCGTGGTTCCGGCGATGTCGGTGACGATGTTGCGCTCCTCGTCCATGAGCGAGTTGACCAGCGACGACTTGCCGGCGTTGGGGCGACCGACGATGGCAAATCGCGGCAGTTCCTCTTCGAGGGCTTCATCGGCCTTGTCGGGCATCTGCTTGACGACCTCGTCGAGCAGGTCTCCGGTGCCGTTGCCGTTGGCTGCCGAGATGGAGAACGGCTGTCCCAGTCCGAGGGCGTAGAACTCGGCCTCGGCATACATGCTCTGGTTGTTGTCGTCCTTGTTGGCGACGACAATCACCGGCTTGGAGGTGCGGCGCAGGATGTCGGCAACGTGGTCATCGAGGTCGGTGATGCCGTTCTTGATGTCCACGACAAAGAGGATGACGTCGGCCTCCTCGATGGCGAGCTGTACCTGCTTGTTGATTTCTTCCTCAAAGATGTCCTCACTGTTGACGACCCATCCACCGGTATCGACGACCGACATTTCCATGCCGTTCCATTCCATCTTGCCATACTGGCGGTCGCGTGTCGTGCCGCTGGTGTCGTTGACGATGGCGGCGCGTGTTTGGGTCAGGCGGTTGAACAGGGTTGACTTGCCCACGTTGGGCCTTCCCACGATTGCTACTAAACGTCCCATATTATTCAGTTTTTAGTTGTCAGTTGTCAGTTTTTAGTTGTCAGATGTGTCGGCTTTACTCGATATAGCCGAAGGCGCGGAGCTTGTTCTCCTGGTTGCGCCAGTCTTTCTCTACTTTGACATAGAGTTCAAGGAAGACCTTCTTCTCAAAGAATTTCTCGATGTCCTTGCGAGCCTCGGTGCCCACATGCTTGAGTTTGCGGCCCTGGTGGCCGATGATGATGCCCTTCTGAGTGTCGCGCTCGACATAGATGACTGCCATGATGTGGATGGCGGTGTCGCTCTCGTCAAACTTCTCGACGATGACCTGGGTGGCATAGGGAACCTCCTTGTCATAGGTGAGCAGGATTTTTTCCCTCACGATCTCGGTGACAAAGAAGCGGCTGCTGCGGTCGGTCAATGCGTCCTTGCCGAAGTAGGGCGGGCTCTCGGGCAGCAACTCGATGATGCGCTTCATGATGTTGTCCACATTGAAGTTCTCGAGCGCACTGGTCGGGAAGACCTCGGCATCGGGCAGCAGCTGTTTCCACTGGTCGATGATGCGCAGCAGGTCATCGTTGCCCTTCAGCAGGTCAATCTTGTTAATGACCAGCAGGATGGGAATCTTTTCACGGGCGACCTTGTCGAGGAAGTCCTGGTTCTTGGTCGGGGACTCGATGACGTCGGTGACATAGAGCAGCACGTCGGCATCGACGAGTGCGCCGGTAGAGTATTCCAGCATGCTCTGCTGGAGACGGAACTTGGGCTTGAGCACGCCGGGCGTGTCGCTGAAGACGATCTGGTAGTCGTCTCCGTTGACGATGCCCATGATGCGGTGACGTGTGGTCTGTGCCTTGCTGGTGATAATGGACAGGCGCTCGCCCACGAGCTTGTTGC
>CAMHMV010000035.1:0-9541 GCA_946186345.1 uncultured Prevotellaceae bacterium
GCCGCACCCACACGCGTGACATCCGCGACATGGGCGGTATGATGCACATCATGCCCTATCTGGGTGTAGGTTATGTGATTGCCGGTCTGGCATCGTTGGGTCTGCCTTACCTGAGCGGTTTCGCAGCCGAGATGACCATCTTCTTCGGCTCATTCCAGCACACCGACACCTTCCACCGCGTGCTGACCATCATGGCCACCACCTCGATCGTTGTGACGGCGGTTTACATCCTGCGCGTTGTCGCCAAGTTGCTCTTTGGCGAGGTACAGGATGAGCACCACCGCACGTTGACCGACGCCTCGTGGGAGGAGCGCCTGTCCACCGCGACGCTGATTCTCGCTGTGGCAGCCATCGGTTGCTTCCCCAACTTCTTTGTTGACATCATCAAGAGCAGCTTCAACCCCGTTGTCGAGGCCCTGCAGGCTGCCCTGCCCTTGTAATTGAAAGTGTTTAACCTGATAATAAAGCAAAAATAAAGATATGATGGATTATTCACAGTTCTTATTGATGCCGCAGGAGATAGGCCTGTTGCTGGTTTTCCTGCTCGTTTTCATCTACGACACTTTCATGCCTGAGCGCGCTCAGCGTTACATGCCCGTCTTCTCGGTCATCATGATGGCGCTCTACACGATATACTGTTTCTGTGTACCCGCTGCTGTGGGAGAAGCCTTCGGCGGCATGTTTGAGTCCAACGCTCCCACCTGGGTGATGAAGAACATCCTCAACGTGGGCGTCGTGCTGGTGCTCCTGCAGGCCGTGAAGTGGACCAACAGCGACTTTGTGAGCGTTCGCCGCGGCGAGTTCTACGAGTTGATTCTGTTGACGCTGTTCGGTATGTTCCTGATGGTGTCGGCACGCCACTTCCTGCTGTTTGTCATCGGTCTGGAGACCGCCTCGCTGCCCATCGCAGCGCTGGCAGCCTTTGAGAAGCGCCACTATGAGTCCCACGAGGCGGCAGCCAAGTACATCTTCACTGCCATCTTCTCGTCGGCGATTTTCCTGCTGGGTATCTCCTTCGTCTATGGCATGAGCGGCTCGCTCTACTTCAAGGAGATCGCCACGATGCTGCTGGGCAACCAGTCGGCACTGCTGATCGCCGCCCTGGCGTTTGTCATCGCCGGTGTGGGCTTCAAGCTCTCGCTTGTTCCCTTCCACCAGTGGACTGCCGACGTTTACCAGGGCTCGCCCACGGCTGTGACCAGCTATCTGTCGGTCATCAGCAAGGGTGCCGCCGCATTCGCCTTCCTGGTGATCCTGGTGCAGGTCTTCGGTGCTGCCTATAGCCGTGTGTGGGAATGGATGCTCTATGCCATCATCATTCTCACCATCACGCTGGGTAACCTGTTCGCCATCCGCCAGCGCAACCTGAAGCGCTTCCTGGCCTTCTCGTCGATCTCCCAGGCCGGTTACATCATGCTCGGTGTGATTGCCGTCAACGTGATGGGTATGTCCTCGATGATCTACTACGTACTGGTTTACATCTTCAGCAACCTCGCCGCCTTCGGCGTGATTGCCGCTATCGAGCGCCAGACGGGTCGCGTCACCATGGACGACTACAACGGCCTGTTCAGGACCAACCCCTGGCTCGCCTTCACGATGATGCTTGCCATGTTCTCGCTCGGTGGTATTCCCCCGTTTGCAGGCTTCTTCAGCAAGTTCTTCATCTTCGTGGGTGCCTGCCATCAGGGTTCAGTAGCCATCTACGCACTGGTACTCATCGCGCTGGTCAACACGATTATCTCGCTGTACTACTACCTGCTCGTCGTTAAGGCCATGTTCCTGCGTCAGGACGACTGCGTCATCCCCACCATCAAGAGCCACTGGACCGAGCGTGCAGGACTCATCCTGTGTGTGGCTGGCGTGATCCTCATTGGCCTGATCTCATGCATCTATGCCTACATCAACGGCTCGGTAGAAGCCATCAGCGCAATGTTCAATGCCGTCCAGTGAGAGACGTTAGACGTTAGACGCTAGACATTAGACGTTAGACGCTAGACGTTAGACGCTAGACATTAGACGCTAGATGTTAGACGCTAGATGTTAGACGCTAGACATTAGACATTAGACGTCAGAAAGCGAAAGCCAATATCTAAGGTCTAAAATCTAAGGTCTAAAATCTAAAATCTAAAGTCTAAAGTCTACCAAAAACAACTTCTGATATCATTTAGCATAACCAAACAAAAGAAGATTTGTTTCATGTAAAGAGGAGGCACAGTGGCAATCCACCGTGCCTCCCACTTTTTTATTCCTGTTTGGGCGCGGTGACCATGCGAGGATACATGGGGCGACCAGCGGCATGCGCCTCGGCACGTTCCCGAGCCACCTCGCGGCAATGGGCCTCCCACTCGGTACGCTCCTGGGCGCGCTCACGCTCATCAATGGCGTCGGCGCGTTCGTTCATGAAGTTGTAGCGCAGGGCGGTGACGATGACTAGCGGATCGACGGTTCCGTAGAAGCGGCCATAACGCCCCGACTTGAAGCGGTGCAGGAAAAGCATGATCTCGCTCACCTTCAGGTAACCGAACTCGTTGACGATAATGCGCGCCAGCTGCGTCATCTGGGCCTCGTCGAGCTTCTCTTTGCAACCGCAATACTCGTTCAGGTCATAGAGCTGGGGCAGCATCCAGATGGTGGCGGCATCGTCGTGGTAGGCATGGCGGAGGGTAAACAGCGTGGGCGCCGTACCAAAGAACGCCCGCTCGACGTGTTCGGCACTGTATTGCTGCAACGTGGGATTCATCACCCGCATGAACGACTGCAAGTCAGAATGGGTTGACAGCAGGCTGTTCACCTTGTGCTGCAAGGCCGGCGATAGCACGACAGACTGCTTGACGGCGGGATTCGCGCTCAGATTGTCGACGGGCGACAGGGTCGGCAATAAATCGTTGATTGTTTTCATGGTTGTCTTGATTGGTTTTATAGATTTTGATGATATAGGGTAACTGATTGACAAAGTGGCCCTTGGCATGCGGCAAGGTCTCGCGCAGGTCACGTTCCCGCAGGTATTTGATAAAGTCGGCGATATAGTGTTCCATGTCCTCGCGGCCGATGCCACGGCTCATACACAACTCGTCGAGCCACGGCTGCTCGTGCAGCATCTGCTCGTGCAGTTCCTCCCACTCCAGCACCACCGTTTGGTACACGGGGACGGTTCTTTTGTACCATTTTTCCTCACCCGCGCACGCGCTATGGGAGGGAGTTATTATCTTGTTTTTTTTATTTTTTTCTTCTATAGGGGGTGTGGGGGAAAGGTCTTCTTTTTTGCTTTTTTTGGAGGTTTCTTCATGGTTTTTCCCTTCGGGAGAGGAAGGATTTTGCGTCATGACTGGCTCGACGGGGTGTTTGCGGGGACGACCGCCCTTGGCGCCGTTGGCACGGTTCAAGGCCAGGCGTTGCAGGCTGTCGTCGATAGCAGGAGACAACAGGGCAAAGGCGAGCCTCAGGCCCGAGTTGTTGAGATACACCTCGGCATCCTCGCCTGCCATGCGCGCAGCCAGAGCGCTGAACAGCCGTCCCAGCTCGCTATGCTTGAGCGAGGTTGACACCGTCATCATCATCGCGGGGTCAATGTCTATGTTAAGCGTCTTTTTCATTTCAAAAAGGGGTTTACTGATGGTTTTTGAGTTTTTCTTCGTGCGGCAAAAGTAATACCCGGTCGCTGCACTACACCATGTCAAAAAGCAACAGACAACAAAAATGCGGATGCTTCTCTAAACTCTAAACTCTAAACTGCGAGCGCAGCGAGCATCACCGCGGATACTTTATTTGGGAAGACAAGAAAGACAAAAATGACAATTATTTTGTTGATGATTAATATATTGTTTTTCTTGTCTTTATTGTCTTCAAAAAAACTTAGCGACTTTGCGGCTTAGCGTGAGCCCCAGGAACGCGGATGCTTCTCTAAACTCTAAACTCTAAACTGCGAGCAACGCGAGCATCACCGCGGATACTTTATTTGGGAAGACAAGAAAGACAATAATGACAATTATTTTGTTGATGATTAAAATATTGTTTTTCTTGTCTTTATTGTCTTCAAAAAAACTTAGCGACTTTGCGGCTTAGCGTGAGCCCCAGGAACGCGGATGCTTCTCTAAACTCTAAACACTAAACTCTAAACTGCGGGCATCGCCCGCATACTTTTTCCTCGGTTTTTCTTTGATTTTGTAAATTATTTTACTATTTTTGCGACAAAATAACAAATAACATTTTCAACGTATTAATACTTGAGTAATATGGCACAATCTACTAGACTTTTCTCGCGATCCATGGGCCGTTGGCTCATGGCGCTGATGCTGGTGATGCTCTCGTCACTGGCCACGAGGGCTGCTGAGGCCTACGCCTGCTACACATCGTCGAACACGACGCTGACGTTCTACTACGACAACCTGCGCAGCAGCCGCACGGGCACGACCTACGACCTGAACACGGACTACACCGATACCGATTGGGAAACCGACGGTACCAATGCCAATGTGACCAAGGTGGTCTTTGACCCCTCGTTCGCCAACGCCCGCCCGACGATTACCTATGCTTGGTTCTACGGCATGGGGAATCTTCAATCCATCACGGGCATCAGCTACCTGAACACCAGTGAGGTGACTAATATGGCTTGGATGTTCGGGCAATGTGAAAATTTGACGAGCCTTGACTTGAGCGGCTTCAATACGGCCAATGTGACCGACATGCGAGGCATGTTCACTCGCTGTAACAAGTTGACGACCATCTATGCCAGCAGCAGTTGGAGTACCGCGGTCGTGACAGATTCCTTTAATATGTTCAATGACTGCACCAGCTTAGTGGGCGGCATGGGAACGACCTACAACAGCAGCCATGTAGACAAGGCCTACGCCCACATCGATGGCGGCACGAGCAACCCGGGCTACTTCACTAGAGATCCCAATTCCCCTGAGGCCTACGCTTGCTACACGTCGTCGAACACGACACTGACGTTCTACTACGACAACCTGCGCAGCAGCCGTACGGGCACGACCTACGACCTGAACACGGGCAGCAACATTACCGGTTGGGAAACCAGCGGTACCAATGCCAATGTGACCAAGGTTGTCTTTAACTCCTCATTTGCCAACGCCCGCCCGACGACTACCTATAGTTGGTTCTACGGCATGGGGAATCTTCAATCCATCACGGGCATGAAAGAATACCTGAAGACCAGTGCGGTGACTAATATGGCTTGGATGTTTAGTGAAAGTACAAAGTTGACAACCATTGACTTGAGCGGCTTCAACACGGCCAAGGTGACTGACATGCGAGGCATGTTCTCTAGCTGTAACATGTTGACGACCATTTATGTCGGCAGCGGGTGGAGCACAGCGGCTGTGACTTCTTCTAACAGCATGTTCGAGAACTGCACCAGCCTGGTGGGCGGCAAGGGCACGACCTACAACAGCAGCCATGTGGACAAAGCCTATGCCCACATCGACGGCGGCACCTCCAACCCGGGCTACCTGACCGATCCCAATGTCCTAACGGCCTACGCCTGCTACACGCCGTCGAACACGACGCTGACGTTCTACTACGACAACCAGCGCTATTCCCGCACGGGCACGACCTATGACCTGAACACGGGCTACGGCCCCGGTTGGTACATTGACGGCACCAATGCCAATGTCACCAAGGTGGTCTTTTACCCCTCGTTCGCCAATGCCCGACCCACGTCTACCTATTGTTGGTTCAGAGGAATGACAAACTTGACGAACATTACTGGCATATCTTACCTCAAGACCGATGAGGTGACTGACATGAGTTACATGTTCTATAATTGCCCTAGACTGACGAGCCTTAACTTGAGCAGTTTCAACACGGCCAATGTGACAAGCATGTACGGCATGTTCTCTGATTGTTCTAGCTTGACGAGCCTTGACTTGAGCAACTTCAACACGGCCAAGGTGACCAATATGGCATTAATGTTCTATAGCTGCACTAGTTTGACAAGCCTTAACGTGAGCAGCTTCAACACGGCCAAGGTGACAGAAATGCACGACATGTTCTTGTTATGCCGCAGTTTGACGAGCCTTGACGTGAGCAGTTTCAACACGGCTAATGTGACAAGCATGTCATCCATGTTCTATGAATGCGAAGGTTTGACGAGCCTCGACTTGAGCAACTTCAACACGGCCAAGGTAACCAGTATGTCCAAGATGTTCTGGGAATGCGTTAATTTGACGAGCCTTGACTTGAGCAGCTTCAACACGGCCAACGTGACCAATATGGCATTAATGTTCCATGCCTGCTCTAGCTTGACGAGCCTTGACTTGCGCTACTTCAACACCGCAAAGGTGACCGATATGAAATATATGTTCGAAGGCTGCAGAAATCTGCGTACCATCTATGCCAGCAGCTGGTGGAGCACGACAAGCGTGACGAACTCATCTGATATGTTCCATCTCTGCTACGAGCTGGTGGGCGGCGCTGGCACGACCTACAACAGCAGCCATGTGGACAAAGACTATGCCCACATCGACGGCGGCACGAGCAACCCGGGCTACCTGACCGATCCCTATGTCCTAACGGCCTACGCCTGCTACACGCCGTCGAACACGACGCTGACGTTCTACTACGACAACAAGCGCTATTCCCGCCCCGGAACGACCTACGACCTGAACACAGGCTACAACACTCCCGGTTGGGAAACCGACGGCACCAATCAGAGTGTGACCAACATAATCGTTGACTACTCGTTTGCTGGCGCCCGCCCGACGACCACCTACCATTGGTTCTATGAAATGCGGAACCTTACAAACATCCCGAACGTGAACATAAGTTATTTGAACACCAGTGAGGTGACGAACATGAAAGGCATGTTCGCCTTCTGTAGCAAATTGTCGTTCTTAGGGTCGATTAACTTTAACACGTCGAAGGTGACTGACATGGACGATATGTTCATGGCTTGCGACAATCTAACGAGTCTTGACTTGAGCAACTTCAACACGTCTAAGGTGACCTATATGAGAAATATGTTCCAAGGATGCGAAAATCTGATGCTCATCTATGTCGGTAGCGGATGGACCACGGCAGCCGTCACAAAATCCAGCGATATGTTCTTGAACTGTATCAGGCTGTCGGGTGGCAGGGGCACGCGCTATAGTCTCTCAAATCCAATGGACAAGACTTATGCCCACATCGACTATGGCCCCAGCAACCCAGGCTACTTCACCGATAAGAACGGCGGTTTGCGTGGTGACGTGAACGGCAACGGCATTGTCAACATTTCTGACGTGACGGACCTGATCAGCCTGCTATTGGGCAACGGCACCATCAGCAATCAGGCTGCCGACTGCAACCAGGACAGCAACGTCAACATCAGCGACGTGACAGCCCTGATCAGCTACCTGCTCAGCGGAACCTGGTAAGTTAGAAGTTAGAAGTTAGGAGTTAGGAGTTGGCATCCGCGCTCCGGATAGCACGCTAAGCCGCTAAGGCGCTAAGCTATATTAAAGATTGCTCGCAAGAGCTCGCAAAGAAATAAAAACCTTTTGCGAGCCTCTTGCGAGCAATCAACTTTGCGACTTTGCGGCTTTGCGTGAGCCCCAGGAGCGCGGATGCTATTTTTTAACGCGAATTTCACGAATTGTACGGATTGCACGAATTATTATATATAAGATTTCGCGGAATTAGTCGAATTAGCGTAATTCGCGTTTAAAAAAAAGAACGCGGATGCCCTCTCTAAACTTTAAACACTAAACTTTAAACTGCGAGCAACGCGAGCATCAATGCTCGCATAAGTAAGATTTTTGTTGGATATGTAAAAGATTATTATTATATTTGCGGCATTACTAAAGAATTGGAATTCATATTTACTAACTAATAAAAAAATAACGATTATGAAAAAGGTTTTACTCTTTACACTGGTAGTGCTGTTATCGGCGCTGGCAGCCCGAGCCGACGTGGCGATCAACGCCACCAACTTCCCTGACGCGAACTTCCGTTCCTATCTGCTGAGCGAGTATCCCAGCGGCACCATCACCACGGCGCAGCTCAATGCCCGCACCGAACTGATCTTGGAAAACAAGGGCATCTCCGACATGACGGGTGTGCAGTATTTCACCCAATTGACGAAGCTTCAGCTATATTATAACAATCTGACTTCGTTCGACGCGAGTCCCCTCACCAAGTTGAAATATCTGAATCTTGGATATAACAAGCTGACGTCAGTCATAGTGAACAACAATACAGCTCTGGAGCAATTGTATCTCCAGAACAACCAGCTGACCGTCCTAACAGTATATCAGAAAAGTGCCCTGCGTACGCTGTGGATACGCAACAACCCCAACCTGACAAAACTCTATTGCGCCCACAACAATATCACCAATCTTGATATCTATAATTGTACCGCGTTAGAGGACCTCAAGTGTTTCTACAACAGCAGCCTGAACGTCATCCAGGGCCTGGAGACCTGCACCGCCTTGACCTTAATCAATTGTGAGGACTGCGCCATCACCAGCCTGAACGTAACAAACTTGGTGAATCTGGAAAACCTGTTAGCAGCCAGAAACCAACTGACCACGCTCGATGCGGTGGGATTGTCTAAGCTGCTGAATATAAACGTCAGGGGCAACGATCGGTTAACTGAACTCAATTGCAGTTCGTGTGACCTGGTCCAGCTCATTGTGGGGGGCTGCACGGCGTTAAACAAACTCTGGTGCTACTACAATGATGAACTGGAGGCAATCACGGGTCTGGCCGATTGCACCGCATTGACCTATCTGGACTGTGAGGACTGTGCCATCACCGAGTTGCCCGGTCTGGCCAACATGACCAACCTGCAGACTCTGTGGTGCCGCAATAACAAGCTGACGGGCAGCCTCGACGTCAGTAACCTGAGCCAGTTGAATAAACTCAGGGTCTCGGGCAACACAAGCCTGACATCGCTCTACTGCAGTGAATGCAACTTGACCAGCCTTGATGTGACCGACTGCACTGCACTCTCTTTTCTCGACTGCAACTATAACCAATTAACCGACTTGGACCTCAGTGGCTGCACAGGCCTTCGATTCGTTTGGTGTAGAAGTAACCAGTTGACCTCGCTCGACTTGAGCCCCTGTAATAGTAATAATTTGCTATCGATTGACTGCTCATATAACCAGCTCTCGAGTCTTGATGTCGGCAGGTTTACTAATCTTTACCAACTGGCTTGTACCAGCAACCAGATTTCAAGCTTGCAGCTTGCTAACCACGAGAATCTTAAAAACCTGTGGTGCGGAATGAACAATCTCTCAAGCCTCGACCTGAGTGGTTGTACCAGCCTTGAAACAGTAGATGCTATAGACAATCAGATTGCAAGCATGAATGTGAGCAATTGCCCGAATCTTAATAGTTTGACTATTTATTACAACCACCTCACGGGTACTGCGATGGGAAATCTGATTGCCGGGCTGCCCACACGCAGCGGGAATACGGGGAATGTGTTTGCTATCGTTGATCCTGATCCCGATAGTGGTTCAACCGACGAGGGGAATGTCATCACTGCCGCCCAGGTCAGCCAAGCCAACGCAAAGAATTGGGCTATCTACCATTATAATTG
>CAMHMV010000036.1:0-6692 GCA_946186345.1 uncultured Prevotellaceae bacterium
CAACGACCCCGAGATTACAAATCACGTGCTCTGGCCAACTGAGCTAAAGAGGCGTCTATCTTCGCGCATTGAGATACGGGGCGTTCTCGTTTGCGGATGCAAAGGTACTGCCATTTTTTAAACTGACAAACTTTTTCGCACTTTTTTTTCAAAAAAAATCCGCACAATCCGCCAGAAAACCATTCAATCACTTGAAACTCAAAATATTACAAGAAAACAAAAAGTATTAACAGCTTTTGAGCCATCTACCCCAACATACATTATATATAATAGAAGACCGCATTAATAAAGTTACCTGGTTGATGATGAAGCAGGCCAAGAGAGTGCTATGGTTACCCCACCTCAAAAGAGCCACCAAAGGCAAAAAAAGCTCGTTACCCCACCTCAGGCTTCTCGCCATTTTGCAAAGTCACATCATCTAGAGTATAAAACATTCATCCTCCAGCTTTAATATTTGTTCATACACATGCAACAACTGGCCTTGAGGAACACAAAATCCCCCCGACGGCCGTGATGGACCATCAGGGGGAGCGTTGTTTCCTTTATTCAAAAATGTTTAGACGAGTGCGTTATTTGTCTTTACGGCCTTTTTCGAGCTGACGCTTGAGTGCGTCCACGCAGTTATCGATAGCTTCCTCAAAGGTATCGGCCACCTTGCTGGCAAACATGTCGTCGTTGCGGGGTACCTTGAGGCGCACTGATGCCTCCTTGTTCATGGCAGTTTCAGGCTTAACGACCTTCAGGATGACCTCGGCATTAGAGATCTCCTCGTTGTACTTCACAAGTTTGTCCACTTTCTTGTTGATGAAATCGTTGAGCTTCTCGGTTGCTTCAAAGTGGATAGCATTGATCTTAATATCCATATTAACCTCCTTTTTTAAGTGCCCGAGGGTGGGCAAGTTCATAATTATGTTGTAATTCGCTTAGGGTCACATGTGTATAGACCTGGGTCGCTGCCAGGCTCTCGTGGCCCAATAATTCTTTCACACTGTTAAGCTGCGCCCCGCTGTTAAGCATCACGCTGGCAAAGGTGTGCCTGAGCACGTGGGGACTGAGTTTGCCCGTACCGCCAGCCATCGCCAGCCCGTCGTGGACGACGTGATAGACGAGCGAGGGGTACAAGGGTTTGCCCTTGACCGTGACCAGCAGGTTGTCACATTCGGGCTTGACCGTTGAGCGCAGGTTGCGGTAGCGCTCCACCCACTGCGCCAGCTCGTCGCCGAAGGGGACTATGCGGTCCTTGTCACGCTTGCCCCGCACCTTGAGTTCCCGCTTGGCAGTATCGACGGCAGCGTCCTGCAGGCCGATGAGTTCACTCAAGCGGATGCCGGTCTCGTAGAAGAGCATCACCACGAGGCGATCACGCACCTGGGTAAAGTCATCGGTGTCGATGTCGGCATCCAGGACGGCATCGACGGTCTTTTCACGAACGAACTTGGGCAAAGGCTTGGGCAACTTGGCAAGGTCCACCTGGGCAGCAGGATTTGATTTCACCATGCCACGGCGCAACAGATAGCGGTACAGGGCACGCAAGGCCTGCACCTTGTGCCGCAATGTACCAGGGACATCCCCCGCAGCCGAACGCTTCATGAGCCACTCGCGGATGTCACCGGCAGTTACCGATGCCAAATCCAGCTCACGTCCGCCGTCAGCCACATAACGCTCCCACTGGGCAAGGTCGCGGCGGTAAAGGTCCACCGTTCTCCAGGACAGGTTGCGCTCAAAGCGCAGGTATTTCAGGAAACTCTCTACTGTAGCGTTCATAGGCATACAACAACGTGTGTGACAAGCGCCTCAAAGCCGTCTTGGGGCGATAGGGGCTGATTTTTCGGTGCTAAAATTAGCAACTTTTTCAATGAAATGCAAATTTTAGGCCAAAAAAATGACAGGAACCGACAAATTTGCCGGTTCCTGTCCTATAATTGCGTCGAGCGGTATTACTCCTCGCGGTTGCGGAGCTGCTGAACATAGACAGCCTTCATCATCTTCCTACGGTTGGTGATAGAGGGCTTCTGGAATGCCTGACGGGTGCGGAGTTCCTTGATGACACCAGTCTTTTCAGTTTTACGCTTGAATTTCTTGAGGGCGCGCTCGATGTTGTCGCCTTCCTTAACGGGAACAATAATCATAATGAGTTTGTTTTGTTTTAAATGTTGTTATGTTTGTTTGTAAATATTTGGATTTTCTCCTTTGGTTTGCAGCTCTACATGGATAGCACATCGCTGGCGAGCCACGGGCCAAGCGATGTCATTATGGTCGATATGTGCTGATTATCAATTTCTTAAGGCAGTATCAACAACCCCCTTTCCATTTTTAGCGCCGCAAAGTTACACAAACTTTCCTCAACCGACAAACCTTTTTTAAGTTTTTTTTCATTTAAGCCATTTAAAAGGGAGGGCATCGTTGAGATGCGTCCCCTCCCAAAAAAGAACACTGTATGAGACTGATCCCATACAGCGTTCCCCTCTTATGAAAAAAAACTACTATCTCTTTCTCTTTATTTCTTTCTGTTGCGCACCGAGCGAACACCTGTGTTGACACTCTGGGTGCTGGACTTGGGCTTACGCTCCTTAATCTTGGTCTTTTTCTCCTTCTCTTTGGCTTTCTTAGACTTGGAGGTATCCTTTGCCTTGGACTTGGACTTGCTGCCACGCTTGGTGCTGCGGGTCACAGTCTTCTCCTCCTCGGCGGCAGCGGGTTCGCCCTCAGCCACTTCGGCGCCTTCTTCGCCTTCCTCAAGTTCACCCTCGGCCTCGGCACGGGCTTTCTCCTCGGCTTCGGCACGAGCCTGGAGCACCTCGAGAGGCGGTACCCACAGATCCTGGTTGAAGCTGCGCAGGCGACGCTCGATGCTGTCCTGAGCGTGCTTGTAGGCGACGGTGTCGGGGAACATCTGCTTGAGCGAGAGGTTGCGCATGTTCTTGGTCTTGATGATATCGCCGGTGTACATGTTCAACTTGAAGAAGTCGTCGATGCTATAGCGGGCCAGGTTGTTATCATCGTCGGTGAAGATATACTGCTGTGCCATGTAGGGACGAATGTCGTTGAGCTTGACCCAGAACATCGGGTAGCGGGCATTCTCACCACTCCAGTCATCCACCTGATGGAGCACGGGGCAGATGTACTGTACATTGGCCTTCATGCGGTTGCTGCGAGTATCAAACTCCCACTTCTCGATGATGTAATAACTTTTCACTTGGTTGGAGCGGATATCGGCATCCTCAAACTCGTAGATGCGGTTCTTCTCGGTGCTACCCTTGGCCTCGGTATAATAGATACCGTAGTTGTCAAACATCTGGCCGACGTCGATCTTGTGATCATCGGTGAAGATTTCATCCATCGAGTTATAGGCCGTAATCTTGTTCTTGGCCAACAGACGCATGATGATGAAGTACAGGTTCTCACCATCCTCATTGGGCAACTCGGGATAGAGCAATGCAGCGTTCTTGCCCTTTTCCAGATCCACCTCTCGCTGGATAATCTTCATCCACTGCAAGTCGGCATCGCTGGGCTCCTTGACCTCATAGAACGACTGTTGCCTGTCGGTGATGGTTGGCGTGCCGTCATTCTTGTCCTTCTTGCGGGAATCGTCGCCCGAGCGTTTTGTCACCTGGGCGTTACTACCCAGCGTGAACGACAGGAGCAGCAAAGCGATTATCAATTTAAGACTTTTCATATTCTTTATATTGATGTTATGGTTGTTTCAATGTTAGTTGATGATGACCTGAATGGGCGCAATCGTTCGCGTGATACCGTCAGGACCGGTGGCCTTGACATTGGTAATAAAGAACTGCTTGCCGTGTTGCAGGCGGCGCATGCGCTCCTTCTGTCGCTCGGTGAACTGCGAACCGTTACTTGCCTCGGGGTGATAGTCGCCCATAGCATCGACAAAGTTGCAGTCAAACGATACGACCTTGTAGTCAATGTTGAGCAGTTCGTCATCGATAGCGGCATCAAGTCCTCCAGCAGCGATCAGCAGGGCCTTGGTGATACCGGGCTTACCACCCTTATAACGGTTGGGATGACCCTCGGCGTCCTTATAGGTGATGAACGGCGTCGGGTCGGGCAGTTTGCGTACACGGAAGGTGGAGCTACCCACATTGGTGCGCTGTCCGTCCATCTCGGCAGTCACCGAAATGACACACTCCGAGCCGACCTTGGTGGGATGGGCAATCCATCCTTCACCACTCTTGGTGAGCGTACCGTTGGTCATCGTGGCACTGATGCTACCTTGAGGCACACCAGGCACAGCGATGCTGATGGGGTTGTTGATACCGGCATAGAGCACATTCATCATCGTGGCACTGATGGTTGCCAGCGGGTCGATGACAGTGTAGCTTGACTTGAAGTCGCGCTTGGTCACCGTGCCGTCACGTCCCAGCACCTCGATCCAACCTGAATACTCATAATTGCCAGCCTTGCCGGTACCCACCTCATAGATGCCGGTGTTGTTACCCAAACGTCCACCGTTGACATAGACGACGGGACGCTGTGTGGTATCGATAGCGGCGAGGACAATCTGAGCCTTGTATTTGGTACCGCGCATCACGATACGCGAGTCGGGCACGACGAAGGCGTTGACCAGGTTCACGCGCAGGTCACCCAGGTCGATGTTGGTCAACATCTGGTTGAGGACCTCACCCTCGGCATAGCGCACGTCGTTCTGCAGCTTGGTGAGCAGCGTGACGGCAGCGATACAGGGCATGTTATCAAACATAGTCTCTTCCCAGTTCTTCTTGCTCATCTCCTCGCCACGGGCCTTGGGGGGCACTGTCGAGAGGGCTGTTTCCAAGTTCTTGCGTTTCTCGGGATCCTCGAGGAACGAGGTCACGAACTGGCGATACTGGTCGATGCGTGTTCTCAGAATCCTGCCATTACCGGGTCGTCCCGTCTCTTTGGGAGGCAACATGACGATGCTGGCGGCCTCGGTGTTGTCGCGGCTGCGGATGTTGTTGACATCGCCATCCTCACCATCGGCAGTCCTGACGATCAAGAGTTTGAGCGAGTCTATATAGTTGTAAAGTTTATCGGTTTCACCCACCACATTGGTTGCCTTGTCAAGCCACACCTTGCCCTTCTCGGGGTTCTTCTCGTTGAAGGCCTGGAGTTGGGCATAGAGGGCCTGGTTACGCGCCATGATGGTGCGGTTGGAGCGAGTCAAACCGTCCTGCACCTGACTGAAACCGTTGAGCACATCGCTCGACACGTTCAGGGCAAGCATGGCCGTCAAGACGATATACATGAGGTTAATCATCTTCTCTCGCGGCGACATGCGGTTGACGCTCTTATTTTTTGAGGTTGCCATCTATTGTTTCTCTCTATCGGTTAAAATAGGATTGATGTCAATAATGATTACACACGGCTGGCGCTATTATGCGTCATTGTCGTTGTTGTCGGGCTCGATGCCAGGCATGCCGGGCATGGGACGGTACATGTTCACGGTCATGGCCTTGACCATCTTCTCATAGACGCTGTTGAGCTGCTTCATGTAACGTGCCATCTTCTCGGTCTCGTCACAGTAGTGGGCACTCTCGGCGGCGCTCTTCTCGTACATGTCGCGGATGTCCTTCAAGCCGCGGTTCACACGATCGATGTTCTCGAGCTGCGAAGAGATGCTCTTGAGCTGGATCTCGTAGATAGTGTTCAGGCCACTGATGTTGTGGTTGAGGGCCTGCATCTGGTCGACATATCCCGTGGAGCTGTCGCTGATAGTCTGGCTGTTCTCGGTGATGGCACGGTAGCTACCCAGCAGGGTTTGGCTCACATCGTTGAGGGCAGTGGTAGTTGCTTCAAGCTTCTGCATCTGCTGGCTGATGGCGGCCATCTGGCTCAAGTACTGCTGCGTGGCGTCGGTGAGTTCAGCCATTCTCGAGAGCTGGTCGCTGGCGGCTGCCATCTTGGCAATGCTCTCGCTCAGTGACAGGGTGTCCTCCTCACTCAGGTTCACGCCCTGTGGCAGGCCGACGGCACTCTTGGCCTCGCTGACGCTGACGTTGATATCGCCGCCTTCATAGCCACCCTCGCCACCGGCTCCGCCGATGATGATACCGCCACCGCCATTGAAGTCGGGACGGTCCTCAGGATTTTGGCTGGCGAGCACAGGGAACACTTCTTCCCAATGGTACTCCTTCTCAGGCTTATCAAATGCTGTGAGCACGAACATGAGCACCTCGGTACCCATACCGATGGAAAGCAGGGCGTTACCGGCCGGCATGTGCAGAATCTTGAACAAGGCACCCAAGATAACGATAGCGGCACCGATACTGTAGGCAAAGTTGAAAAAACGCTGTCCGCTGTCGCTCTTGAGGAAGCGGCCTGCTTTCTTTTTATATCTCTTGATTTTACCCATTGTTGCTTGAACTATAAAAAATGAGTGGAATGATTAGTTTTTTCAGTTTTAGTGTTTAATGTAAGGATCAGTCCTTGCAGCAGTTCTTGCGACGGCCCTTGACAAGGCCCACCTTGGAACGCACGCAACGGAAACCGATGTAGCTCCTCTGCTCGTTCTGATATTCCCACATGCGCAGGTCGGAACGCAGGTTGTGTACCACATCCTTCCAGGAACCGCCACGCACGATCTTGCGCGACATCTTGTAGGGATCCTCCTGTGCCACATAGTAGCGGTACTCGGGGTTGATGTCGTCGGTCATGCGGTCGATGCTCTCGGTATAGGCTGTCGAGGTCCACTCGCT
>CAMHMV010000037.1:0-3977 GCA_946186345.1 uncultured Prevotellaceae bacterium
TGGGCAACACGAAACTTCCAAAGCCTGCCACCCAAGGAACCGTAGTTGGCGACATTGCCCGCAAGCACCAGGGGATTTCATTCGCTATGGTCACGGGGTTGTATTCTGCTGCTTCACGCTCTGCACCTCAACCAGCCGGCTGCGCTGGCTGGATTGAGCTGCTCCACTACAGCCTCATGCCGCTGGGTGACTTCGCCCGGCGGAGATAAATATGGACTGAAAAAAAACATTCTTTGAACCAAAAAGAAAAGTCTTCTTGGCTGGACAGTTGTAATTTTGCAACCAGAAAACATCATTCATTCACTTAAATAATATCACGACAAGATGAGAAGCAAGATTGAAGAGTACAATGCAGTGGTTGAGGCTGCAAGCAAGTTCACACAGAGCGTTGCCGAGGGCAACAGCAAGTATGCAAAAGAACTGTTCACCGAGGACGCCTGCCTGTTCGGTTTCCTGAACGGAAAGTTCGAGCGTGGATCCATCGAGCAGTTCTACCACAACGTGGACACCGTGGGTGCCGGTGACGAGTTCAAGACCCGCATCGATGTGCTGGAACTGGAAGAGACGCTGGCCGTCGTCCGCGTGCTTGAAGAGGGCTGGGGAGGCTCCATCGACTTTACTGATGTTCTCCTGCTGCTCAAGATCGACGGCGAGTGGAAGTGCGTGGCCAAGGCCTATAACCAGAACTCCAACACCATCACCAAGTAAACAACATGGCAATCAAGCAAAAGATATTCATCGCCATCGCGTTTTGCCTCATGGCATTGAGCGCAACGGCACAAACAATGACAACAATGACAAATCACAGTGAAAAGGTGGCTGCAATCCTTAAAGCAGTGGAACTTTATGCTGAGGCAGGCCGCAAAGCCAGCCGTGAAATCGGTCAGCAGGCGTTTACCGAGGCCGCAACGATGAGTTGGGTGGAAAACGGAAAGATCACTACCGTGCCCATTACCGCTCTCTATGACGGACTGGAGCAGACCGGTGAAGAAGAAGTGACCTATGAGGTCGCTGACGTAAACATCGCCGGCAACATCGCCTTTGTGCGCATCGACTCATGGTTCAGCAAACTCGGGTCGTTCAACGATATGTTCACCCTCGCACAGCAGGAGAACGGCGAGTGGAAGATTGTGAGCAAGATCTACAGCGTGAAGTAAAAACCTACTGAAAAACGACTTGGTGTGCCGAAATGATTTGTATTTTTGCACACCAGTTTTTATATAATCACCTGAATATGGCAAAGACAACGAAATTCCCCACAGCGCTCGTGTCGGGCGACTACACGGCCAGTTCCCTTGTGCTTGATGGCGGAGCGGTCATTGACCAGTGTATCGTCACCGCTGGAGAGCGGGGCACGTTCTTCCTGGAGCAACATCTGCTCTATGTGGTGCTGGGAGGCGAGGTGACGCTGACCTGCGGTCGCAGGCAATGGACCGTGCGTAAGAACCAGATGATCCTGTTGCGCAAGTCACAGTCGGTGAACTACGAGAAACGCGGTGGTGAGGACACCGGCCTGTTCGAGAGCCTGCTGTTTGCCATCAACGACGAGCTGCTCAAGGACTTCCTCACGTCCCAAAGTGTCACGGTACCGCCAATGACCGAGGAATTCGGCACCCAGGTCAGCCCGATGAGCGAGAAACTCGTTGCCTATTGCTGGAGCCTCTCCCCGTATTTCAACGACCCGTCCCAGGTCAATCAGGGCTTGTTGCGGCTAAAGGTGATGGAACTGCTTTATCTTGTCATGGACTGCTCGAAGAACATCTTCAGACAGATGTTGCAGCTGCGCCAGCCCGTCAAGACCGACATCCGCAGGGTTGTTGAGGAGAACTACACATCGCCCGTGTCGCTTGAGGACCTGGCATACCTGAGCGGCCGCAGTCTGTCAAGCTTCAAGCGCGATTTCAACCTCATCTACGGTTGCTCGCCTGCAGGCTGGATAAGGGAGCACCGCCTCGTGAAGGCTAAAGAGATGCTCGCTTCATCCTCAATGTCGGTGGCCGATGTCTGCTACTCCCTGGGCTTTGAGAATCCCACCCATTTCTCACGCATCTTCAAGCAACGCTTTGGCTTTGCCCCATCAAGAGCGGCAGCCAATTGAATCACCATCAGTAAATAAAAGAACATACCGCTGGGCGACTTCGCCTAGCGGCAATCATCTTGTTCCCACCGCTCATTGAAGGATTCGGGAGTCTCACATCGCTAACCCATCACCACGTCGAGCACCATCATCAGGACGAAACCGATGGCGAAGCCTATGGTACTGACATTGGTATGCTGGCCGCTTGAGGCTTCGGGTATGAGTTCCTCGATGACCACGTAGAACATGGCTCCAGCGGCAAAAGCGAGCATATAGGGTAGAACAGGCAAAACCAGGGATGACAGTAGCATTACTGCAAGGGCACCGATGGGCTCAACGGCACCGCTCAGCGATCCGATGAGGAAAGACCGCCAGCGGCTGTTTCCCGCCGCACGCATCGGCATTGAGATAATGGCCCCCTCGGGGACGTTCTGGATGGCAATACCCAGCGATACCGCTATTGCGCTGGCAAGCGAGATGTTTGTGACGCCGCTGTCGGCGCTGGCAAAGACCACGCCCACGGCCATGCCTTCGGGCAGGTTGTGGATGGTCACCGCCAAGGCCAGCATCGCCGTGCGGGATAGGTGGGAACTGAGGCCCTCGGGCTTGCTGCTGCCGAGATGCAGGTGCGGGGTCAACTCATCAATCAGCAACAGGAACCCGATGCCCAAGAGGAATCCTACAGCAGCGGGCACCACCGCCCATGCACGCCCTGATGCTTCCATCTCCATTGCGGGAATCAGCAATGACCAGACCGAAGCCGCCACCATTACACCCGAAGCAAAGCCCAACAGTGCCTTCTGCAGCCTTACGGACATCTCGCCCTTCATCATAAAGACGAAAGCCGACCCAATCATGGTGCCCAACAAGGGGATGAGTAAACCGATAACCAGTATGGCCATGACTATTCCTTCGATGCCTGTTTTAGGCCGGTGATGGCGGCATACGAGGGTTTCTTGCGGTGGATAGCAGTATCAATGAAGCCAGCCTCGTCAAGCAACGCCTTCAGTTGCTCTGGCGAGTAGGCGGTCATGCCCTCCACCACATTAGTCCACATCGAATCACCTTCAATGACCTCTACCAAGATGGCGAAATGGCCACCCGGTTTCAGCACGCGCCGCACCTCCTGCAGGCACTCAGGCAGGTTGGGCCAGAAATACACCGTCTCGACGGCTGTCACAAGGTCGAATTTCCCGTCATCGTAGGGGAGTTTTTCGGCAGATCCTTGGCAGACGAACACCTGCTTGTCAAGCACGGCGGCATTCACTTTGCGAGCCTTCGCCACGCTTTCCTCCGAAATGTCTATGCCATAGACCTGTGCTCCCTTGCTGCGCTTGAGCAGTCTCTTCAATGTCGCACCGCCACCGCAGCCGATGTCAAGCATTGACCAACCAGGCTGGAATTCCACAAGGTCCAGGCCCCAGTTTGTCAGTGGTGCATGACCAAAGTTCATGAACCGCAGCATCATTCTACCCATCATCCCTCTAGGATGTGCACAATTCGTAAAGAACGTTTTTAATATTCCCATATCATTTAGCTTTTTAGTTGGCTGCAAATGTACAATGGGAAAGATA
The DNA here is from genome assembly GCA_946186345.1 of uncultured Prevotellaceae bacterium. Classification (GTDB taxonomy): domain Bacteria; phylum Bacteroidota; class Bacteroidia; order Bacteroidales; family Muribaculaceae; genus Sodaliphilus. Next base: position 3,652 of record CAMHMV010000037.1, read on the forward strand.
TTCATCGCAATACCAAATATTTGGTATTTTATTCGCTGTTATTGCCATATAAATAGGAGAAAACGCATCCCTGCACGTCGGCTAAGGCTTAAAAGTCGCTTTTATTTGTAAAAAGGAAAAAGGGTAGGGGATAAAGAAAAAACAGAGACCGTTGAAAAATCAACGACCTCCGTTTTCCTGTGTCCAAGATGAGAGTCGAACTCACACGCCCAATTGGGCACTACCCCCTCAAAGTAGCGCGTCTACCAATTCCGCCACCTGGACAAAAAGAGAGCGAAAGACGGGACTCGGACCCGCGACCCCGACCTTGGCAAGGTCGTGCTCTA